>CAVYHF010000006.1:0-762573 GCA_963768235.1 uncultured Flavobacteriaceae bacterium | reverse complement strand
ATGTTTGCTATGGGTTTAACTATAGTAACTTTAAGAATGCAAAAGTTTGAATTTGATAGAAATAACCCTTACAAACGCTTCATTTAAAAAAATATCAGTAAGTCGAAATAATATAATATTATATTTATATCGATTTTAATCATGCATGCATCTAAAACTTAGTTTTATACTATATTTTATTGGTATAATATTATACCTTATGTGTTACTTTTAAAATAAAACTTAATGATAGAATCAAAAGTAATTTGCCCCTCATGTAAAAAAAATAGTATTAATGATCGTTACCAAACTTTCTGGATGTGCAGTGAATGTGGTGAAAAATATTCATGTATAAATGGCATTCCTAAGCTTTATTTAGAAGATACTCTTGGTAAGTCAGATAAGGCACTTAGAGAAAGTATTTATAAATTTACGTCATGGTTTTATAATTTTTGGAATCCTTTCATTATGCTTCCACTAAGACCAATAAAAGTATCTGTGAAATACTGGATTGTATATTTCTTAATAGTTTTTTTCATAGGTTTCCTATTGTATAATTTGATAGATTTGATTGCATTTCGTGGTATTGATCAAGAAACAATCTATGACTTTTTATTAGTTATACCTTTGGTAATTTTCATTTGGTTGCTAATAAAAGATCCCCGATATGCGTATTTACTTTTGCTATCGATACCAATAAAAATCATACTTGCGATTCGCAATTTTGTACCTGAAAAAACTCACGCTTCTGTCCATGCTGATTTTCTAAAAGAATATCTTGAGTCGGATAAAGAATTAAAAATACTTGATATTGCCAGTGGAACTGGTCAAGCACTTTCCAGAATGGGTTATTTGAATTTGAATGCAGATTACACGGCGACTGACCTTAATGAAGGAATGATTATACAAGGAAGGGATTTACTGAGTAAACTTAAAGCCCCTACAGATTTTATTTTAGCTGATGCCACCAACCTTCCTTTTAAATCCGAGACTTTCGATATAAGTGTAAATTATGGGGCAGTTAATCTTTTTACTGATCCAAAAAATGCTCTTATCGAAATGGTTAGAGTGACCAAAAAAGGCGGAAAAATCCTTTTTTTAGATGAACAAGAGTATGAATCGGCTACATGGCTAGAACATATTTATTTTAAAAAATGTTTTGCCTATAATAATACTACCGTAGGATGCCCTGTCTGGTTACTTCCGAATGAACTTGAAGATATACAGGTACACCAAGTGTATGAGTTTGTTTATATATGTACTGCGAGAAAGAAAATCTAATCAAAACAGGTTTATTAAAAACAAAAATGGAAGTTTTAACCTAAATTGTTAGATAGCTTGTAACTACAAAAAATATTTTCAAATAATAAATCTATCGAAATTTGGGTTACTTCCCAATACAAAAATCAGCAAAAATGTTTCCTAAAAGGTTGTCGTTGGTGATCTCACCAGTAATCTCACCAAAATGATAGAGCGCCTGCCGGATATCAATGGCCATTATATCAACCACCCCTTGCTAATTTTGTTCCGTCAACCAAATGAACAATAACTGCAACTCTCATATTTTGATAAGGGTTTTTTAAAAAAACGACTTATCATAAACTAAGAAATTAAGGATAGGCATGTCTTTATTTTATGACAAATGTCATGTAAAATTCCTATGTAACTTAAGTTGCAAAATTGTGTGTTTGCTAAAAACAACATGATTTAATAAAGAATATAAATTGCTATAGTTTTACTATTCCTTCCATAGAAAGTTGAAACTTAAAACTACGTTTCTAAAGTTAAAAATAATTGTGGGTTTATATAAACCATCTTAATTATGCAATTATAGTTTGAATGAAAATTAAATAGACTTTTCCTTTATGGTTATAGTTTCAAAAAAATGTTCGTTTTACGAGAATCATTCTGTGTCCCAATTCAATCTATAAAATCTTTTTTAATCAGCCCATCCCAACCTCTATTTTTCCTTGGCATCCTGTATTAAGACATCGAGGAAATCCATCATTGGTCAAGTGGATTTAGTTTACCACATCAAAGGAAATTTTTTGATACTTCCAAGCAGCTATCCTATTTTTATGAGGGCTTTTTTAAAAACGACTTATCATAAACTAAGGGTTTTCAAATAGCTTTCCATCAATCGAAGGTATTTATCTACTTCAGACAATGCTTTTGTTCTTTCTTTTTCGTTCACCGCACTCTTTGCCCGCAAACTGTTGACCTTGGCACGTACATTGGCGCGATAGGCCTTGTAAAAAACAAAAAGATAGTGTTCTTTCGACGATTTCATTGAGGGGAAAAATTGATTGTAATATTCAAGAAATAGTTCGGAAAGATCTTTTTTGCCAAATGCATCGAGATCCATACATAGAAAGGCCACTTCGTTCAAAACATCGATTTGCCTGTAATCATCATTGAATTCAATACAATCGAACGGCTGAGGTGATGGTAATAAAAAAATATTCCTGGAATGAAGGTCTCCATGGCAATCCCTGAAGAAACCGGCTCTGAGCCTAGCCGTCAGCAAATCCTTGTTTCTCTTTAAAAAATCATCGGAGGCTTTTATGGCGCTGCCAATAATAGATGCATACATGCTACCCTTGGCTTGCGCTGTCAAATACTCCTTTTCCGCTTCCAAATCGTTGAATTTTTCCGTGAATATCCAGCACGTCTTTTTGATGGATTATAACAGTATTTCCATGAAAGGCCGCAATTTTTTTGGACAGGTTTTGAATGTCGGATTTCGTTACTTTATTTTGAACCAAAAGCTGGTCCATTTGTTTGGTCCTATCCATTTTAAACATTCTCACGGCGTAGTCGATTACTGTTCCCAGGTTTCCTCCAATTTTGTAATGGTCATTCAATCTATTAATCGGAACTACATCTAGGTAAATGTCATCAGTGAGCCGCTTGTTCAATTCAATTTCCCTTTTGCAATATTTTTTGCGCTTTTCAAGGGTAGAAAAATCAAGAAATGAATATTTAATGGGCTTTTTGATTTTGTAAACGAATCGCTGGCAAAGAATCACCCATGATATGTGGGTTTCAATCAATTCCCTTTCTGCTGAAACTTCCGGAAAATCCCCTTCTAAGAGCAAGCTATTTATCTGTTCCTGTATCATTCTTCCAACCTAGGTATTGCGCAGCTTTTTGCAACATTCCTTCAATGTTGTTATTCGTCGATTCCAACACCAAATGTTGCTCGTTAAACGGCTCCCATTGTTGCTGGATTAGTTTATACACTTCAAAATCAGCTTCGCTATAAGGCCTGCTTTTTTTTAATCGCTCCTTGATCGTACTCTCGGCTGAATGTAATCCAATATAAAAAACCTCGCCCTGATCTGATAATTGCTTCATAAAAGTATCTCTAGTTTCTTTTTTATGGAATGTGGCATCGAGTACCAGATTTTGACCCTTGGCTATTGCTTCTTTGGTCTTGCCGAGCATGGTATCATAAACCACTTTTTTCTCATGATGTGAATATGTTCTTTGTGCAAATAGTTCCTTCCTTACCCTATCACTATTCACATAACTGGCATCTATCATTTTTGCAAGTCTTGAAGCAAAATAACTTTTGCCCGTTCCTGGCAAACCAAAAACAAATACAATCATCCTATTTATTCCTTCAGGGTACTAAGTTAAACCTGTGATTTCAGAAGATTGATGATTAATATCATGCGTAATGTACTAAGTTTTCAACCCTTGGTGATACACAATAGAAGCGCATCATCGTTTCTTTGAAACCTTTATACACCACTTTTAATCCAGTACGACTTTCTAAAAAAAGGAAGGGAATTATTAGAGGGTAAAACCGGTCACTATTCCAGTATCCGCGACAATGAAGCTTATTTAGGGGGTGTATTGAAGTATGACTATCTTTATAATACCGAATCGGACAGAATCCTAAAATCGCAACCTCCAAAACAAGCTGTCCGAGCTTATCCCAATGCCAATATTTACCTTTATCACCTTTGTAAATACCTAGATGGCTTTAATGTGGTTTTTAAAACGAAATCATGATTTTGTATTCGCTTCTTTTTTGACCCCCTACTTATTGCTCATTTCAATTGACCCATCAAAACCTCCCTTGATTGTATTTAAAATCAGATTTTAGAGCCTTTTTTCAGGCTTTTGGTGATCACCCTATTTTTTGGATAAAACTATCTTCATTGAATTTTTTTCAAATTGAATTATAAAATATATTATTTCTTTAACAATTTGTTTGTTATTTTAAACATTTCGAAATAATGAATTAAACCAAAAAAAATTCAAAACCCTGTCTTATATCATGTTTTTGGCTGTTCAACTGTATTAATTTTGTTGTGTTAAAGCTTCAATATTCATGGAAGAAGACAAAACAGGGTACTTTTCTATTTTCGATGACAGCTGTGTGAAACATGATGGTGTTGTCTCAAATATCTCTAATCATAGCATTACGGTTGCCTTAAAAAGTAGTGTGCATTGTGACGCTTGCAATGCAAAAGCGGTTTGCGGGGCTTCAGAGTCTAATTCTAAAGAGATAGAAGTGGAAGATGTTTCCCAAACATTAAGACTTAATGAGAGCGTTGAGGTTATACTTAAGAAGAATGTGGGTCTGAAGGCAGTTTTTTGGGCATACGTTTTTCCTTTTATCCTTCTAATGACCACACTATTGGTTTCTTCATTGTACTATAAGGAATGGGTTGCAGGCTTATTGGCCTTTGCCATATTGGTTCCTTATTACGTAATGCTCTATATATTAAGAAGCGCCTTTAAAAAAGAATTTCAAGTTTCCCTTATAAAAACACATCAATAATGATTGCCTCAGTAATTTATAGTGCCATTTTATTGTCTTCTGTTGGATCCGTAGCCGCGATTGTCCTGTTCGTCGTCTCTAAAAAATTCAATGTTTTTGAAGATCCTAAAATAACTGAAGTCGAAGATGCTTTACCTGCTGCCAATTGCGCTGGTTGTGGCAGTCCTGGGTGTAGGGCATTTGCAGAAAAATTGGTTAATACAGAAGATATTTCAGAATTGTTTTGCCCTGTAGGGGGTAACGAAGTCATGAAACAGGTGGCGGATATCCTGGGTAAGGAAGTGGCTGAAAAAGACCCCACCGTTGCCGTATTGCGCTGTCAAGGGGGTTGCGATGTTAGGCCAAAGACCACGGAGTACCAAGGACCAAGATCCTGTGCTATTTCTTCTTTGGTGTATGGTGGTGAAACCGATTGCCAATACGGATGCTTGGGAGATGGAGACTGTGTGAATGTATGTAAGTTCGATGCCATGTACATGGATGAAAGTACAGGCTTGCCTGTAATCATCACAGACAAATGTACTTCCTGTGGTGCCTGTGTAGAAGCTTGCCCTAGGGACATTATTGAAATGCGGCCAAAAAATAAACGGGACCTAAAAATATTTATTGGCTGTTTGAACGAGGATAAAGGGGGTATTGCCAAAAAAGCGTGTGAAGTTGCTTGTATTGGGTGTTCCAAATGTGAAGACATTTGTCCCAAAGACGCCATAGTAATGGATAATAATTTGGCTTATATCGATCCTGCATTGTGTACCCTATGTAGAAAATGTGTGGAAGTTTGTCCTACCCATTCCATTATTGAAACTAATTTCCCTCCTAAAAAAGTTAAAAAACCAAAGGAAACACCTGTGGTCAAAGCAAGTGTAACTCAACAAAATCCTAGTGCAAATGCTTAAAACCTTTCCAAAAGGCGGTATACACCCACCAGAAAACAAAATCACAGCTTCAAAGGCGATTAAAAGGATGCCCGTACCAAAAACGGTATATGTTCCTATTGCCCAACATATAGGAATTCCTTCTGAAATCATTGTCGATAGAAAGGACAAGGTGGAAATTGGACAAGTGATAGCGAAATCAGGTGGATTCGTTTCCTCGAACATCCATTCCCCAGTTGCCGGTACAGTTACCAAGTTGGATATGATTGTGGATAGTAGTGGTTATAAAAAACAATGTATCGTAATCAGGACTGATCCTAAAAACGAATCCAATCTTGAAATCCCGGATTTTCCATTAAAAAGAGAGATTTCATTATCACAAAAAGACATCCTACAACATATTACGGATTATGGTATTGTAGGCTTGGGAGGGGCAACATTTCCATCCCATGTTAAGTTGGATATTAAAAATGACAAACATGTTGATTGCTTGATTATCAATGGAGTTGAATGTGAACCTTACCTAACAGCTGACCATAGGTTGATGCTTGAAAAGTCTGAGGAAATCATTGTGGGCATCCAAATTTTAATGCGTGCCCTGCATATTGAAAAAGCGGTCATTGGCATTGAAAACAACAAAAAGGATGCCATAGAAGTCTTAAAAAAGGCTACTGAATCCGACCCTAGAATCAAAGTTTCCGCGCTAAGGGTTAAATATCCCCAAGGAAGTGAAAAACAACTCATTCGTGCTATTTTAAAAAGAGAAGTACCTAAAGGGGGATTACCCATGGATGTTGGCGTTATCGTTCACAACGTGGGAACCATTTTCGCTATTTATCAAGCTGTGCAGTACGATCAACCATTAACGGAAAGGGTTGTGACCGTAACTGGGAAAAAGTTGGACAACCCTTCTAATTTTTGGGTAAAGATCGGCACCCCGATCAAAGACTTGGTTGAGGAAGTCGGTGGTGTTCCCGAGGGTACGCGAAAAATCGTAAATGGCGGGCCAATGATGGGAAAAGCCATAAAAAACACAGATGTCCCAATAACCAAGGGCACCTCGGGAATATTGATCATTTCTGAAGAGGAGGCCAGCAGAAAAGAACCCAAAAATTGTATTCGTTGCAGTCAATGTGTATTTGTTTGCCCTATGGGATTGGAACCACACCTATTGATGAACCTGTCTGAAAAAGGCTTATATGAGCGTGCAGCGAAGGAAGACGTCATGACCTGTATCGAGTGTGGCTCCTGTAGTTATGTATGCCCTTCGCACCGGCCATTGCTGGATTATATTAGATTTGGAAAAAGTATTGTTAAAAAATTGGAAACCTCAAAGAATTAGGATGTCAGATCAAACTGTTGTCATATCGGCCTCGCCACATGTACACTCAGATAGAACGTCAAAAAAACTAATGTATGATGTGCTTATTGCATTGATTCCGGCATTTTTGGTTTCACTCTATGTGTTCGGAATTGGAGCCTTGCTTGTTACTTCTGTAGCAATAATTTCTTGTATGCTGTTCGAATATGTAATCCAGAAATTTCTATTAAAAACAGAAGTCACCATAACTGATGGTTCGGCCTTGATTACGGGTATTTTATTAGCTTTCAATTTACCATCGAGCTTGCCCATTTGGATGATTGTGATCGGAAGTTTTATTGCCATTGGGGTTGCAAAATTATCCTTTGGGGGATTGGGATTTAACATATTCAACCCGGCTCTTGTGGGGCGGGTTTTTTTATTGGTTTCCTTTCCGGTACAAATGACCATGTGGCCAACTCCCGTGGAAAACAATACAACACTTACTGATGCGGTTTCTGGGGCGACTACATTGGGAATAATCAAGGAGGACTTATTATATGGAAACACCATGTCCCAAATTAGTGCTAAAATTCCATCTACCACGGACCTATTATTGGGAATTACAGGGGGCTCTATAGGGGAAATGTCGGCCTTGGCACTCTTATTGGGAGGGATTTTTTTGATAGTCCGGAAGGTAATTACTTGGCATATTCCCGTGGTTATATTAGTAACCATGGCAGTTTTTACAGGAATCTTTTGGTTCATAGATCCCGAACATTATGCAAATCCGATGATTCATCTTTTATCCGGCGGAGCCATATTAGGGGCATTTTATATGGCGACAGATTTGGTTACCAGCCCCATGACTAAAAAAGGAATGGTCATTTTCGCCATTGGTATTGGGGTTATTACCATGGTTATCAGATTGTTCGGCGCCTATCCCGAAGGTGTTTCGTTCGCTATTCTAATAATGAATGCTTTCGTTCCCCTTATCAACACATATTTTAAACCCAGACGATTTGGAAATAGGATCAAATCAAAAATGATATAAGTATGAGCAAAAAGGAATCTACATTTTTGAACATGTTCTTGGCACTTTTTGTGATTACGCTGGTTGCTGGTCTGTCCTTGGGATATGTAAATGATTTGACCAAAGGCCCTAAGGCGAAAGCAAAACTGGAACGAAAAGTAAATGCACTTAAAAAAGTTTTGCCCCAATTTGATAATAATCCTGTCTCTGATGTTCAATTGGTGGTTTCGGATAAGACAAAGGACAGTATCGAAATCTATACCGCCTTGTTAAACGATCAAGTGAGCGGGACTGCTGTAATAGGTTCTTCGGAAAAAGGATTTAGTGGTCTGATAAAAATCATGGTGGGATTTCAACCCAGTGGATCCATTAAAAACATCGTAGTCTTGGAGCAAAAGGAAACCCCAGGATTGGGAACAAAGATGAAGGACGAAAAATTCATAGCACAATTCAGGGGTAAGGATCCTTCCTTATTTGATTTAAGGACAAGAAAGGATGGGGGTGATGTAGACGCCTTGACTGGGGCAACGATTACCACCCGGGCCTTTGGCGAAGCTACACAATTGGCTTATGATGTGTTTAAGGCGAACAACAATACAAAGGAAGATTCAAAAAATTAACAAGTATGGCCGAGAAGCTAAATCAAAAACAAAATTTCCTTAAGGGAATCATTAAAGATAACCCCGTTTTCGTCATGCTCTTGGGTATGTGTCCCACTTTGGGTGTGACCTCCTCAGCATTCAATGGTTTGGGAATGGGCGTCGCTACCCTTTTCGTACTGTTAATGTCCAATATCGTGGTATCACTGGTAAAATCGCAAATACCAAGTAAGGTAAGGATCCCTGCCTTTATAATTATCATAGCATCTTTTGTGACTATTGTTGAAATGGTGCTTGAGGCGTACATTCCTTTTTTGTTTGAACAATTGGGGATATTCATTCCTTTAATTGTTGTTAACTGTTTGATTTTGGGTAGGGCAGAGGCCTTTGCTTCTAAAAACAATCTTTTATCGTCTGTGATTGATGCTCTGGGCATGGGAATTGGTTTTACAGTGGCACTTACGTTTTTGGGTGTAACAAGAGAAATTTTAGGTAGCGGAAGTATTTTTGATTTCCGGTTTGTATCTGAAAACGCCAATACCTTAATCCTTTTTATTTTACCACCTGGGGCCTTTATAGCTTTGGCTTATCTCACCGTTTTATTCAATAAAGTTTCTACCAAAACAAGTTAAGAAATGGAATATGTTTTAATATTAATAGCAGCGGTTTTCGTCAATAATATTGTACTCTCCCAATTTTTGGGGATATGTCCGTTTTTGGGTGTTTCCAATAAAGTATCCACTTCGGTGGGCATGTCCGGGGCAGTACTTTTTGTCATGACCATAGCCACGCTGGCGACTTATTTATTACACCAATTTGTACTTGTGCCTTCTGGATTGGACTATTTACGAACCATCACCTTTATTTTGGTAATTGCCTCCCTGGTGCAGATGGTTGAGATAATATTAAAGAAAGTTAGCCCTGCATTGTATCAAGCATTAGGGGTCTTTTTGCCTTTGATTACAACAAACTGTGCTGTATTGGGTGTTGCTATCCTAGCTTTGGGATTGGAAAATGGAAGCTTATTAAAAGCCGTATTTTTTGCCATTGCAAACTCAATAGGTTTTGCTTTGGCTTTAATCGTTTTTGCCAGTATTCGTGAACATTTAGAGTTGGCCAAAATACCCAAGGGGATGAAAGGAGTACCCATTAATCTATTGGTAGCCGGATTACTGTCCTTGGCCTTTTTAGGATTTACAGGATTGGTTTAGTGGGATTACTTTCCGATACAATATTTTCTTTACCAGGATAATTATTTTTGGGTCTTATTTAGGATAATTAATGCCCTTGTTTTCTTTAATAATATCTGAATTTTTCAGAACCTCTTTGGCTAAAGAATCATCGGTGGGCATATTATCATCATTTAGATTAATAATTCTTCCTGTCGACTGGTTGCAGTTAAGTTTTGTTTTCGAGAGATTGTTTTCATAATAAGTACTTTCAACTTGGTCATTTGATAAAGTTAGGGATATCCCTTTTACCATGTAATACCCTTGCAATTAAGAGATAATCTTCACGTATTTCATAAAAAATGATATGCTCCTGTTCAACAATACCATAAATGCCTTTCTTTATTTCTTTTCGCTCCTTTCCGAGATGAGGAGTTTTGACCAACTGCCCAAACAAGTTTTCCAAATCGGATAAATATTTCACTGCTTGATTGAAACCATGTTCAGCTTCTGTATAGTCAAAAATATCATCTAAATCTGCATCGGCATCATTGGATAATAGAAAGGATTTAAGTTTGTTTTCCTTCAAGCGGTTTTCCTAGATTTGCGTTTGGCTTCGATAATGTCTTTCACTGACCTTTTACTTATGCCGCTCTCTAAACCTTTTTCAATCTCAGCCCTTAAGTCTGCAATCACTTTATCGCGATAAATTTGATGCAATCGAATTGCATCTCTTATGACCTCGCTATTATTCTGGTACTCCCCGGATTTAACCTGTTTCGAGATATACTCTTCTTGTGTTTTTGTGAAACTGATGTTCATTTTATTTTTTTTTGCAAAATAAAGATAGAATATTTATCTATATATAGCAAATATGGACATAAAGAATGTTCTTTCCATTTTTTGACATTCGATTTGCCCAAAGCTTACCCCTAAACTTTGCTCATGGATCCTGTCCGGTCTATGTAGTGAAATCTCCTGGCTGGCTTTAGTAGGATAAAGAAAGTCATAAAAGTTTAATCTATTTTCCGATACAAAAGTTCGCAAAGATATTTCCAAGTAGGTCATCCGAGGTTATCTCACCTGTAATTTCCCCAAAATGATATAAAGCTTGTTTGATATCTATAGCCAATAAATCCCCCGAAATTGAATTGTCCAATCCAAATTGTACCTTTTGTATTTCTTCCAAGGCCTTTAACAATGCATCGTAGTGACGCGTATTGGTCACAATGGTTTCATTATTTCGTAGTGCTCCAGTATTTACAAAATTTAGAAGCAAATTTTTAACAGCTTCAACACCTTCGCCTGTTTTAGCGGAGATCAATTTATAGGAGGAACCCTCGATTTTTGACAAAAGTCCTTCAAGTCTATGCTTTTCTTGCTCGTTTAGAATATCAATCTTATTGACTATGATTACCAATGGTTTGTCAGGATGTTTTGATGAAATTTTTCCAACTTCAAGTTGTAAACTCTTTAAATTAATCTCAGCATGCTGAAATTCTTCGGCACTATGGATAAATAAAACAACTTGAGCTTGCCCAATTTTTTCAAAGGTCTTTTTAATCCCGATGCTTTCCACCACATCTTCCGTGTCCCTAATGCCAGCGGTATCGATAAATCGAAAACCTATACCCCCAATGGTCAATTCATCTTCAATGGCATCCCTAGTTGTGCCAGCTATCTCGGAAACTATGGCCCGTTCCTCATTTAAAAGGGCATTGAGAAGCGTGGATTTACCCACATTGGGTTCACCAACGATGGCCACAGGGATTCCACTTTTAATCACATTACCGACCGCAAAGGAATCTATCAATCTTTTTAGAACCTCTTGAATTCTTTCTAAAAGTTCCTTGAATTTAGCCCTATCCGCAAATTCCACATCCTCTTCCGCGAAATCGAGCTCTAATTCTATCAGCGAGGCAAAATTCAATAATTCCTCACGTAATAATTTAATCTCATTACTGAAACCACCACGCATTTGTTGCATCGCGATTTGGTGGGTTGCTTCATTTTCACTTGAGATGAGGTCAGCCACAGCTTCAGCCTGGCTTAAGTCTAGTTTTCCATGCAAGAAGGCACGAAGCGTAAACTCCCCAGCATCTGCCATTCGACATCCCTTTCTAAGAAATAATTGGATGATTTGTTGCTGAATGTATGGGGAACCGTGGCAGGATATCTCGATTACATTTTCGCCGGTGTAGGAGTGGGGGCCCCTGAATATGGAAAGTAGAACTTCGTCCAATGTTCGCTTTTCATCCAAAATATGGCCTAGAAGAATAGTGTGACTTTTTTGTTTGGTCAGATTTTTGCCATGTACCGATTTGAAAACCGAATTTGCAATCGTAATGGCTTCTTTGCCAGAAACACGAATAACGGCAATAGCCCCTGCACCTGAAGGTGTGGCTAATGCAACAATTGTGTCTGATGGAATCATAGCTATAATTTACCGACAAAAATAGGCAAATCCCCATTATGTATTACTTCGCTTTGACGGGTGGCTCAAAACGGATTTTATATCAAAAAATAAGAAAAGATGGCCAGTATGCAATAAAAGATGGCCAACCTAAAGAAGAAAAAATAATTGTTGGTCTTTTTCATGTAACATAAATTCTGTTTTTGCGTCATATTTATAGGTATTCATCTTAGAGACTGTTTGGACTTTTGTAATTGGAATTTTTATAGGTCATCTTTGATGCAGAATGAGGCAAAATTTTCAAGGACAGCAGTGCTATCGTTTACAATTTTAACGAAATAATGCGCAAATAAGGGCGTAAAAAACATTTGATAAATTTCCAAACAGTCTCTTTCAATCAATCAAAAATGGAAATAGTTAATCAACATATTGCAATGCGGGAAGACCGGCAACTACTGGTCATAACCCACCTTACCCAATATTTGGATTACGTTACAGGCTTTGGGGGTCTTATCGTTCCGTTAATTCTATGGCTAACCAATAGGGATGCTGTTATAGGGATGAACGAACATGGTAAATCCATCATCAATTTACAGCTCAGTTTGATATTCTATGTGGTCATTGGGATACCTGCGATACTATTATTGGGATTTGGAATATTACTTTTGATATTCGCAGGCATTGTTTCTTTGGTCATGCCTATTGTGAATGCCGTTAGGGCAAGTAATGGAGAGTCCCCAAGTTATATTGGCACCATACGTTTTATAGCTTAAAACAAATAATACATATACAGAAAAGGCCATCCAATAGAAGGCCTTTTTCTATTTTGATCGGTTTATTTCTAATTATTCAGCATAACAGGCATTACGAGCATGGTAACGTTTTCGCCTTCATCCAAACCGTCAATTGGGGTAAGGATCCCCGCCCTGTTGGGCAGGCTCATTTCGAGCGATACTTCATCCGAGTTCAAGTTGTTCAACATTTCAGTTAAAAATCTTGAATTAAAGCCAATTTGCATGTCATCACCTTGGTATGAACAGGTCAAACGCTCTTCCGCCTTATTGCTATAATCAATATCCTCAGCTGAAATATTCAATTCAGCCCCTGCAATTTTCAAACGTATTTGATGCGTTGTTTTATTCGAGAAAATAGAAACGCGACGTACAGAACTTAAAAATTGGTTTCTTGATATAGAAAGCTTATTGGGATTCTCTTTTGGGATTACCGCCTCGTAATTAGGGTATTTGCCATCAATAAGTCTACAGATCAATTCTGTATTCTCAAAACTGAATTTCGCATTACTGTCATTATATTCGATCGTCACTTCAGATTCACTTCCAGCTAAAATCCCCTTCAACAAATTCAAAGGTTTTTTGGGCATTATGAATTCAGCCACCTGTGAGGCCGAAACATCCGCTCTTTGGTATTTAACCAGCTTATGTGCATCAGTGGCCACAAAAGTCAAATTCTCAGGAGAGAACTGAAAGAAAACCCCGCTCATTACAGGTCTTAAATCATCATTGCCGGCAGCAAAGATGGTCTTGTTAATAGCATTGGCAAGGATATCACCTAGAATGGTAGTTGAACTTGGATTGGCCAATTCCACCGCTTTGGGAAATTCAGCGCCATCGGCATAAGCCAAAGCATATTTACCATGGTCAGAACTAATTTCAACGGTGTTGTTGTCTTCAACAACAAATGTCAAAGGTTGCTCTGGAAATGTTTTTAAAGTCTCTAGCAACAGTTTGGCAGGTACTGCAATAGTACCTTCATTGTCTGAATCAACCTCGAGTACGGAACTCATTGTTGTTTCCAAGTCTGAGGCCGAAACCACTAATTTATTTTGTTTTAAATCAAAAAGAAAATTGTCAAGGATTGGCAACGTATTGCTATTGTTGATTACTCCGCCCAAAACTTGTAATTGTTTTAGTAAATAAGTACTGGATACTATAAATTTCATTCGATATTCTTTTTTTCTGAATTACCTTTTGCTCGTTTGGATTGTTGATGGCCTATGGACTTGAAATAGACTGAAATCTAATATTCCACAATCAAACAAAGATATTTTAATTGTCCTTTTTAAGGAAACAAACTTATCAACACCCAATACCATGTGGTGGCTCTGAAAAATAGATAGAATAAATAAGGGTTTTATAGCTATTAGACCTTTGAATTGCCTATAAAGACTAGTTTTCATTTAAATTCATCATCTATAAAAAATACTTTATTTACGCGGCTTGGGCTTTTTTGGTTTGCCTAATGTTTATAAGTGCAATGTGCATTTCTTCTTTTAAATCCTTTATAAAAAGGAACCTTGACAATAGATTAGTCCCCAAGGTGTTTTTTGTGCACACTCCAAGCTTCTGGTTTGGCATCGAACAAAACTTTGGTTTTACTCCACACTTTATTGAAGAAATCAGAATTTCGGTATTTGTTCAGATACTCTTCGCTGGACCACTGACTGTGCGTGAAAAAGATATTGGGGTTGGTCTTGTCCTGCAATAACTCTAGCGAAATACATCCTTCAAAATCCTGGATATATTGTTTGGTTTCTTTGAAGATCTGTTCAAATTTGACGATGTTTTCAGATTTGAATGTCAATTTTACGATTCGAATCAACATTTAAATAAAGTTAATGGTTACAGTATCCCGATAATCAAGCCCTAAAAGGGTAGAGGCACCGCCAACCGTCTTTAAATTACTTTGGTATATGGCAAGTTCTATATAGCCAGAAGAGTTAAAAAGGGCTAATAAATCCCCAGCACCTTTTCTTTTACTTTTATCCAAATCATAATTAACAATATCACTATAATTGTCAAGAATCTTGGTAATCAAACTGGTTCTGGCATGCAACTCGAACGACCTACCTTTCCGGTACGCCTCGAAAAGGCTTTTCTGTATGTTGGTAACCACGTTTCCGTAATTATCAATATAGATTACACTTCCGACGATTTTTTTGCCTTCATCTGTAATCCTGGGTGAAAAATCCCTTAAGTCCTTTAAACCCTCAAAAGACTTACCAACAACTTCCAGTGTCCCCCCCCTTACGATATGGCAGGCAACTTTTACAAAAACATCCATTACAGGAAAAGAACCGTTAATCGCATTGGGGAGGTTTATTTCAATGACCTTTTCGGGTTTTATTTCTGAGATAATCAATCCGATCACACCGTTGTTAGCAGTAATGAAATAATGCCCATCTACCAATACAACAAGATGTTGGTTTTCAGGCGTAACCTCGGAATCTACCCCAACAATATGAATGCTGCCTTCCGGAAAGCTTTTATAGGAGTTTTTTAGAATATATGCACATTCGTGAATATTGAACGGACTTATGTTATGCGAAATATCAACAATTCTGGCGTCAGCAAGCTCTTTGTATACAGCACCCTTTAAAGCACCTACAAAATGGTCTTTAAGTCCAAAATCGGTAGTTAATGTAATGATTGCCATGCAGCAATGTTGATATGTTTTTGGTTTGTCAAACTGAAATTTTACTTAAGTTTGTTGAACGAAATTAATACAAAAAAACAGCCAAACGAAATTATTATTTCAGGCTTTAATTTAACAACCCAATTTATTTGAACGAACTTATTCTAGAACTTATCGAAATTAGTCCAAGGGAGTTTTTTGGACAAGGAAACGAAAACATAGATATACTAAAAAAATATTTCCCAAAGCTGAAAATCGTAGCACGTGGAAATAAAATCAAAGTATACGGGGACGAAGAACTTTTAGAGGAATTTGATAAACGATTCGATATGCTTACCCAACATTTCGCCAAGTATAACAAACTCGATGAAAATAGTATTGAAAGGGTGTTGACCAGCAACGGAAAAGAGGATTATGCTTCTCCTGAGAACAGCGGGGAAGTCTTGGTTCATGGTATAAGTGGCAGATTGATCAAAGCCCAGACTGTAAACCAACGCAGACTGGTCGATGCTTCCTATAAAAATGATATGGTCTTTGCCATAGGTCCAGCCGGTACTGGTAAAACCTATACAGGGGTGGCTCTAGCCGTTAAAGCACTGAAAGAAAGACAGGTAAAACGTATTATTTTGACAAGACCAGCTGTTGAAGCAGGGGAAAACCTTGGGTTCTTACCAGGTGATCTGCAGGAAAAATTGGACCCATATATGCAACCATTGTATGATGCATTAAGGGATATGATACCTGCTGAAAAATTAGCACATTTTATCGAAAATGGGACCATTCAAATTGCGCCAATGGCATTTATGCGGGGTAGAACCTTGGACAATGCCTTTGTGATACTGGATGAAGCCCAAAATACTACGCATGCCCAGATGAAAATGTTCTTGACCCGTATGGGTAAAAATGCCAAGTTTTTAATTACTGGTGACCCTGGGCAGATAGATTTACCTAGAAGGGTGATTTCCGGATTGAAAGAAGCTTTATTGATACTTGGCAATGTTGATGGTATCGAAATGATTTATTTGGATGAAAAGGATGTCATCAGACATAAATTGGTCAAGAAAGTGATTGATGCATATAAGAATATAGAACATCAAAATTAGGACTGCCAGATGGGTAATACTATTACGAATACAGATTTCAATTTTCCAGGTCAGAAAAGTGTCTATAAGGGTAAGGTAAGGGAAGTATATGGTCTACAAGACGATATTCTGGTCATGATTGCTACCGATAGACTTTCTGCTTTTGATGTGGTAATGCCTAAGGGTATTCCCTACAAAGGGCAGATATTGAATCAGATCGCCACTAAAATGATGGACGACACCAATGATATTGTCCCCAATTGGTTAATGGCCACTCCAGACCCTAATGTTGCCGTGGGCTATGCCTGCGAGCCATTTAAAGTTGAAATGGTCATACGTGGGTACCTATCAGGACATGCAGCTCGTGAATACAAGGAGGGTAGAAGAATGATCTGCGGTGTTCCTATGCCGGAAGGTATGAAAGAGAATGACAAATTTCCAGAGCCTATTGTTACGCCAGCTACCAAAGCATCAATGGGGGATCATGATGAGGATATTTCCCGTGAGGATATTATTAAAAGGGGAATCGTTTCTGAAGCAGATTATTTGGTACTCGAAAAATATACCAAAGCACTTTTTCAACGGGGTTCGGAAATAGCAGCAGCACGTGGATTGATTTTGGTGGATACTAAATATGAATTTGGAAAGACCAAAACGGGTAAAATCGTATTGATTGATGAAATACATACTCCTGATTCTTCGCGATATTTTTACGCAGACGGGTATCAAGAACGCCAAGATAGGGGAGAAGCACAAAAGCAGCTTTCCAAGGAGTTTGTGCGCCAATGGCTTATAAGTAACGGTTTCCAAGGACTGCCAGGCCAGACTTTACCCGAAATGACCGATGAATACATAGAAACTGTTTCAGACCGCTATATTGAGTTGTATGAGAATATCACGGGAGAAACATTTGTAAAGGCAGATATCTCAAACATTCAAGAGCGTATTGAGAAGAACGTTTTGGCGTATTTGAAAAAGTAAAAAATGAAAGAGGGCTAGAGCCCTCTTTCATAACTTCGCTTTATTTATTTTAAATGCTTTATTGATTGCATTTGTGCCTCCCACAATAGGTAGGGATAAGGATGTTCCATCTAAGTCAACCGTCAGTTCAGTGCCCGGTTCTGGCCATAATGTGAATTCCTTATCACTCGAGAAAATCATCAACCCAATTTGTTGCCCTTTTGGTATAATTTGATCATCAGGCATTAAATCAAAAGATACTTCATAAAACTTGCCCTGTTTTAGTGGCGAGCTCTTGGTCAATGATTTATGGTTTTGTGGATCTGCCCAGCCTCGGGTTATGATATTATCCGTTATTTTTGAATTTTGATCTTCATTCCAAGGTAAGGAAACCAACCAAACAGAGAGATTTACGGCTGGTTTACTACTGGCGAGTTTAACGGTAATTCTTGGCGTTCCTGAAATGTGCACCGCTTCTTTCAATTTAGGAGTAACATAAAGTAATCTATGATTGGTGTAATCCGCTTTGGCCAAAGATGCGCCTGAAAAAGAATAATTATCAACCAAGGATTCCGTTCCTTGCTTGCTCGCTTTCCCCAAAGTCAACTCCCCTTTTTCCGGGGCTCCCGCTTTTAAGAATAGGCTGACAACTGTTGCATCAGGATTAGGATATTCTTTATATGGCGTAGGATTGGCACGCTCATCATTCTCACGAACAATCCATGCCCTAGGGTCATTTTCCACCCCGTTTTCCACCCCATGCAAATAGCGCGTAAACCAGCGGTTCATCATTTTCATGGGTGGTGGTCCACCATGTCCGTTTTGGTGATAGTAAATTTGCGTAGGTAACCCTTTTTCCTTGGCGGCCTCATAAATACGATAGCTATGTTCTGGCATTACATTCCAGTCATTGAAGCCGTGCGACATCAATAAAGCTGCTTTCATCGGTTTCATATCGTTGAGGTAATCGCGCCCAGCCCAGAAATCATTATAATCCCCAGTTATTCTATCCATACCGTTTTTCATTTCAGTATCCCGTACCCTTGCATTATTCCCCGCACGTTTGGCCTCATCACCACTGTGAATATAATCGTAGAGTACATCAATATCCTCACCTAAATAACCGCCAGGAGAACGCACTAAACCGTTAGATCTATAATAGTGATAATACGAAGTGTTTGGAGCAATGGGGATAATGGCTTCTAGACCCTCAACACCCGTCGTTGCAGCCGCCAAAGGAATAGTTCCATTGTACGATGTGCCTGTCATACCCACTTTTCCAGTAGACCAAAAAGCCTCGACTTTTTCATTGCCATCAGGGGTAGTGTAACCATTGGCACGTCCACACAGCCAATCAATCACGGCTTTTGGGGCAAGTGATTCGTTATCGCCACCTACTGTTGGTGAACCTTGTGAAAGTCCTGTTCCGGGAGAGGAGGAGTGTACCACGATATACCCTCTTGGAACCCAAGTTTTAATGTGGGAATTAGAGATAATGGGTCTTTGTCCCAAGCGAACGACTTCAGGATGAACACGTTCTTTGCCCATGGTTCCCAGTTCATGTTTTACATCCCAGAAAACACCATCGACATCAGGAGCAACACCCGCAAAATAAGGACTGGAGACATATACAATGGGCAATTTTAGCCCTTCTGTCTCTGTTTGTTCCGGCCTTGTAACCCCGACATGCATTCTATCAGGTTTTGAATCACCATCGGTATCAAATTCCGTTTCGACCCAAAGGTCATGCCTGATCCATTTTGAGGCATCTTCAAAAGCAGGAACAATTTGAGCCTCGCCATCCCTAATAATAGGCACTGCCACTTCTGCTTTTTGGGCATGTATTGTTAAAGTAGTTGTAAGCAATAATCCAAGAAGTAGGATTGCATTTAAATGTCTTTTCATAGTCACCGATATTGGAACAAAAGTTAATAGGGAATTAATTTTAGTAGCTGCAATGTACCAATTTTAAGAAACATGGTATTGCCAAGGAAATGAAATTTTGGCTTTAACCTAATAAGAATAAGTTCTTTCCATAAATATATTGTTTACGCCCATGGGAGAAGAGGAGTTCGCTTTTATGTAATTACTTGTCCACTTTTAAATATACCAGCCTTGTCTGGGAATTAGTTTTTATTAGGTGTGTGTGTCTTGGATTTCTTCTTCCATTTACGTGCCCATAACAAGAACATACTGAATCCAATAGCCATTGCCGCAGCCATACTATTAAATAGTATATCCGCAGGGTCGAAAATTCTATTGGGTAAAAATATTTGAATACATTCATCCATTACCCCGAGTACAAAAGTGACCATAAAGGCTATTAATGCCGGCATGTGAATTTGTTTCCCTTGATTTTTTCGTTCCAAAATGGCTTTGTGAATAAAAATTGCCAATACACTATATTCCATGAGATGGCTGCGTTCAGGCATTCCCAATCTTAGAACGAGCATGGTGTAAACAGCTACTATACCTAGTACAATGGTTAATTCTGTTTTTGTTGGTTTAGTCTTTATGGCGTGTACTAAAATAGTAGCCCCAACGAAGAACATTACAATAAGAAATATAACGGCGCGTACATCTTGGCTATTAAATAGTTCTGCAAGGGGTTGTCCTAGGAACAGCGTCGAAAAAATCGCGGCAAATACCACAAATGCCCAAGACCAAAGACGTTTTTCGCGGGAAGATGTAAAAAGTGGCATAGCCTGTATTTTTCTTTAATTTAAGATTTTTATTTTTTAAAAGAATAGTACAGAATTCCTATCAATGATCAATATAGTTTATACTAAGTTCGTTTTTATTACAATCTAAAATTATACCGCACCTTCAATAAAATCTGCTGACTCTGTAAGACCCAATTGTTTGCAATATCATCATCAAAAGTATTGTGATTGAATACAAGAATAACATCGCCTAATGGTGAGAATATCCAATGGATCCTTAGGTTTACACCCAGTGTTCTACTGACCGTATCGTATTGCAGATAGCTATTTAACTGTAGATCAGAGTTAACATTGAACCGTACACGCGAACCCACCAGAGTTTGTTCAAAATCGCCCCATGGTAAGCGGCCAATATTCCGAACGCCGTTAAATTCAAATCCTAATAGTGCATTTGGATTCCAATTAAATTGCAATTCCAATTCATCTAACCGACCATCATAGAAAGAACCAAACCACCAGGTGGCCTGCCCATTTAATCTGCGTTTTGCCGCAAACTCTGCCTCCAAACGATAGCGCATAAAATGGTATTCTCCTTCTGGGATGGTTACATTTTCGGCAATTTCAAAAGGAATAAGGATATTCTCTCCAGTTGGTCTTACATTAATTTCTATCCGATCGCCACTTTCCAGTCGCCAATTTATAGGAGCCGTAAATACGTTATAAGATTGCCACCCGCCATCAATGTTTCGAATATAGGTTCCAAAAAGCTGATTAAACATTTGTCGTACCCATGGCCATTTAGGTCTGGGAGCAAAGGTCGCTCCTAGGCGCATATAGTGAACGCCTTTTCTCGGCACAAATCCTAAGGAGGGGTCAAATTGCTGCCCTATGCGAGAATAGACTAAAGCTGCATCCCATTTATCATTTGGATAATCAATTTTAAACCCAAAGGCTGATTTGTCATCCATTAAATCTGCTCTGTCCGTATATAATGCCCAAGCTCCAGCTATAAAATTCTTATCCCCGTTAAATCTTGTAGTCTGAAAGGTGAAATCAGCCCCAGACATCCAACTTCCGTCACGATTCAAGGGGTCCCCAACCGAAGCAATGAAACCCACAGAACTTTCCCTTAGCACATTTTGCCGTACCCGCATTACACCCATATTTGTGGCGTCATAAGGCTGCCCATCAGATTCAAATGATTTTGTGCGGACTCCTAATCCGCCAAAAGCAGTTTTGCCAACCCTTCCATTGATCTTTGCCCCTGCCAAAATAGGTACCTCATTTGAACCAAAAAGCCCAATTCTTCTACTAAAAAAAGGAAACACCGTACTGCTTCCAGTACCGAATCCGAATTCAAAAATATCCGAACCCTCAAGAAAAAAAGTCCGTTTTTCAGGAAAAAAAAGCGGAAATCGGGTCAAATTTGTTTGCCTGGAATCTACTTCTGTTTCTGCAAAATCTGTATTTACAGTCACTGTTGCCAACACATTTGGACTTAACCGCTGACTCACATCCAGACTAGGTTCCATTTTAAACGTTGATGATGCCCCTGCTCCGTTTTTATTTAACTTACCCACTAACGATGGTCTCACATTCAGCCCTAGGCCATAATTGAATTCAGGAAGATCAGTCAGTAGACCCGCCCTGCTCGTTTGAATAAACCACTGATCTCGTTGCACATTGGCCCATCTCATGGTTTCTTGGTTTCTCTGAATTCTTCTTTCTACATTAAAGCCCCAATTTGTCAGCCCTTTTTTAAAAGATATACTTTGAATGGGCAAACGTATCTCTACGGTCCAACCGTCTGCATTGATAGCCGTGCGCGCTTCCCAAATGGCATCCCAATCCTCATTTTCTGATTCACCTCGTCTTGATACCAAAGCATCATACCGTGCTGCAAAGGCATTTACAGCAAAAATAAAACCAGACTGCCCATCTAGAAAGGGGTCCAACACCACTTTTATATGATCTTCATTGGAGATATCGGCATCCCTTACTTTAGAAAACCGAACAATATCGTCGGGATTTGGATCCTTGCATTCTATTCCTATAACGACATATTTTGCATTAGCGATGACTCGGACGAGCGTTGGCGATGAAGGCACTCCTTTTTCCACAGGTTCTGTTGTTAGGAAGTCGTCTAAAACAGGCGTATTTTGCCAATCGGGCTCATCCAATAGCCCATCTATCTTTATATCTCCCAGCAGTTTACCAGCTATAAGGGAAGGCCTTTCTTCAGATTGGCCAAACAAAACTGTAGTGGACAATACCAAAAAATAGAGAAATAGATAAATTTTTTTCATGAGCAGTAAAGCTGATCTTTAATTTTGCATTCGGTAGCTGGTATATTTTGAATATCTACCTAAATATTGGGGTGAACATAAATTTTCACTGTTTTTCATTCGGTTCAAATTCAACATATAGGTCTTGAACCTTGGATTTTTTTTCGGGTGTTAAGGAGAAGTAAACTTGGATGATGCCGTTTTCAGCATGGATTTTAAAAATACCCCTTAATTGATTCCATGGCACAATTTTATCGATTTTTTTGATTTCCCCTGCTTTTTCAAAAATTTCTTGGAAAGTCTGCATACGTCGCTCCCGGGATTCATCCAGATATAAATTTTCGGAAAGTATTTCCCTTTCTATTTCAGCATCCCAGGTTTGGATTAACTGTTGCACTTGCTCCTGACGCTTGGCTAGTATGTTTGATATTGGAAGGCTACGAGGGCTCAATTCGGCCGTGTCGAATAGCAACTTTTCAATTTTGCTTGAGGGTAATGGACCGGTATAGGTCAAGTTGCCAAAAGCCATAATGCCAATGCCATATTCAGGGTAAAAGATATAATTGCTCCCAAAACCAGGAAGCGCCCCACCATGTCGAATCCTTATGGTATTGTTACAATCTTTCGAAATACTTAATCCATAGCCATATCCGGATATCGCTGCACATGGGTCTCCATTGAAATCCTTTGCATTTGAATTTAATCTAGCGAATTGCGGGGTATGCATTTCCCTTAAGGTACTTCGCTTGATTGGGCCAGAATCTACATCACTCCTCGGAGGCCAGGCTGAGAGGTGAAAACTAACATATTTACTAAAATCCTCAATAGACGTAATCAATCCACCCATGGCACCAAAGGACCCATCATGAAGCATTGGCTCTAACTTCAATTGCTCGTCTTCCCAGCGGTAACCAATTACCAATTGTTCTTTGGGAATATTTTCAAATTCCCAATAGGTATTATGCATACCCAATGGTATTAAAATATTGTCGCGAATATAATCTTGATAGGGCAAACCAGTGATACGGGTAATAACATTCCCCAGCATTGCATATCCTGTATTGCTATATTCAAAATGATGGGAAGGTACATTGGAGAACGATAGGCCTTGATCAATTAGATTTATGAGCATTTGATCAGTTTCATCCAGCTGTCTATCTCCCCATGGGTTATCTTCAGGGAATCCGGCCGTCATGGTTAATAGATTTTCAATATCAATAAAAGGGGAATCGTTGGTAAGGTATTCCAGGGTTTTCATTTCAGGAATGTATTTGCCCACCGGATCACTTAGTGACAATTTTCCTTCATCCTTTAACTTTAGTATTGCCATTGCCGTAAAACTCTTTGTCATTGATGCAATTCGAAAAGAGGATGTTGTTTCAGCGCTGAACTTAGTCTCTTGATTGATTAGTCCTGATGCAGCAGCTATCGCTAATTCATTATCAACCACGATACCATAGGCCATGCCCGGAATATTATTTAAATTGGCATGTTCAACCATTAACTTTTGTATTTCTGGCGCAAGTTTTTTAATCTTTTCCAAGCGATTGTCATTTTCAAAAACAGGAGCCTTATAGAAATCAGAAACGAGATGAGAAGAACCAGTGGTTTTGGGTTCGGCAGCCTGCTTTTGTTTACATGCGTTTAGTAGTAAAAGAAAGCAGATAATGAGTAGGTTGAAATGTAAGTTTTTCATTATTCTAATTTTTAAGGGTAACGATTTATGAAATAAACTTATTAATATAGCCACTTTTAAATCATTTTCACAAGTGTTCCTAAAGCCACCAAAATAGTGTGGCCGCTTCAAAGGAAAGCCTTTCAAAGGATTGTATAAATAAAAATGCAGTAGGCAATACTAAAAAAACAGATGATTAGATAAAATCTTTTCATGATAACTTAAAGTGACCTAAAATTACAGAAGATTTTGGGGAATATTCGAAAACGAGCTAATAACTTTCAGTTGATGATTTTTCTTTTAAAAATCCACATACTAATGTTTGCCACCCGTATTTTGGGATGTTATTTTGAATTTCAGATACTTACCCATTACAGTGTTTAATCCGCTTTTTCATAGGCTTCTTGCAGCCAAGCTATTAGTTGACTATCTATTTGATCAGTCTCTGTTAATTGTACACGGTGCGTACACATGGTACCGAAAGGCCCCGAACTTCCTAGTCGGTCGGTTATTGGTTTGTCCTTTAATTTTAAACCTAAATCAATTCTTGTTTTAGTAGCCGGTTTTATTAATGCGAATTGCTTTTTTCGAATGATGCTTACACTTGTTTTTTTTGGGGTAACAATTACATCTTTACCAAAAGCTTTGACGACTTTCAACAGGTTTTCGTAGATGGGCAGTAAGCCCTCTTTTCCATGGTACTGGCTTTGAACAAGATCCGTTGAATCTTGGTTTTCCTCTTTTGATAAAGTGACAATGGTGTTGGCAAAACCGTGGGTTACCTGGTGTTCTTTTTTAAGAAAGTTCACAGCTTCTGAATGTTTGGTGAAAGCCTTGGCTTTAAGTACTGATTTCCATTCATCTAGGGATTTACCCGTTTTTTCGGGTATATTGTCTATCATTGTTTGAAGTGCTTTGTCCATATCAGTAATCGGATTTTATTATTCTTAATTTATGAGCCAAGAGTTTCTTTTAAAATTGTGAATGCCTACCGCTTAGGTAGCGGGAAGGATGGGCTGGCAAACGAAAATTATCCTGATATACCTAAGATAAGCAATTTCAAGAATTTCTATTTGGGAAATCTCCCAAAATTTATTTTCTAGGTTGTTGTTGGTTGTATTTAATTTTGAGTACTAATGGATTGCTTTACAAAATAGTCCACTTTCTTTGTTTCAATATCCTCAATGGATTTAAGTTTTAAATGTCGCCGATATTTCCCCTTTCCTTCCAATAACTTTTGAGCATCCTCAAACTTGTATCCAAGACTAAACTCAAATGAAACATGATTTTGGTAAACGAAGACACCACCAAAATCTTCCTTAAAGGAAAAAATTATTCCGCCGTACATGAATTTTTCTTCCACTTTGGGATAATGCTCAAAAACAATTTCGCGAAGTTTTATTAGAATCTGGTATTTTGCATGGTCTATGACCTTTGTGCTATCGATAAAATTTTGAGTTTTTACGTCATTGAACTTTCTCATGATTTCATGTTTTTAATTGCCTTACAATGGTTTATATGAGATGTATTACAGTAATAGTGCGACTACTTTTCGGTATAACAAACCGTATTTTCTACTAACTCAATTATTCACAAAATAAAAATCAAAGATTTGCATAAGATCATCACTATTATCGATTTTTAATTTATTCTCCTTCATAAACATTCTTACTGGTTTTGAACGACTAGTAAAAAACGCTACAAATGTTTTGCCTTTAGAAGGTATTCTAAGCAGTTGATCCGATTGTCCTTTGAAATCTGAGATGTAATATGTTGTTTTCTGTTTTTTAAACATCGCAGGCTTTGGGGCTTCATACCCTTTGGCATTTTCCGCTTTGAAAAATTTTATTTTTTCTTTGAGGTATAATGTATAGTTGTCTTTATGAGCTATTAATTCAAAAAATGAAGTTTTGGTATTGCCTTTTTCATCACGATACCTTTTTGTTTCGTATAATTTGTCCGAACCATCAAGAAGTGAAATGCTATAGAATTGTGAATCTTGTAGAATAACAACCTTTTTTGCATTGGCCATAACCTCAACTCTATCTTCAAAAGCATCAAAGCGAACCATTTTGGTTTCGCTGATATTGTTGATTTTAGCAGGGGTAAAGACCTCATTTAAATAGGGCGTACTCTCTAAAGCATTATATTTGGTTTTATACAAATCTGCAGCATAGTAAACATCTCCAAATTTGGTTCGAAGTTCTTGTTGACCATAAACATTAAGATTTAAGACTAAAAATCCCAATAAGCAGACTATTTTTATCATAATGTTTTTTCAGCGACCTACTAAACACGACATCTACGAGAGCAGTTTGCGAGTAGAAGAGTTGGCTTATTTTTATGGAAATATAGCAAAATCCATTTTTCCTTTTCAGTTGCTATGATTCTTTCTGAGGGTTTAATGAATTCCTTTTGTTGTATTATTTATAAGATTTGAGTACAAATGGACTCAAGGTGAGTAACATTTGTTCCGCAACAACCGGCATAAGCGCATAGTTCTGCAATTTATCTTTTATTTTGCCATTCTACAAACTCTAAAACATTACCCAAAATCAAACAAAAGTTATTTTTGATGATTCAATCTCTTCAAAAAAAACCATTTTCCTTGTATTATGCTTCTATAAAACTCCTATAAAAATGTTGTTAGAACAATTAGGGTAACGAAAAAGATGTGCGTAGTTGTCAACTACTAACAATCGCTCAAATAAACCCCAACAGCCAATCCACCTTCAGAAGTTTCCTTGTATTTGGAGTTCATGTCCTTGGCGGTTTCCCACATTGTCTGTACTACCTTGTCCAACGGTACTTTGGCCTCCTTTGGGTCGGAGCCCAAAGCCAGTTCGGTAGCATTGATTGCTTTTATGGCACCCATAGAATTGCGTTCTATACAAGGTATTTGTACCAAACCTCCAATAGGGTCGCAGGTTAGTCCCAGATGATGCTCCATGGCAATTTCGGCCGCCATTAATACTTGCTCGGGAGTGCCACCCAACAGCTCGGTCAAAGCCCCAGCGGCCATTGCCGAGGAAACCCCAATTTCGGCCTGGCAACCACCCATGGCTGCAGAAATAGTAGCCCCCTTTTTAAAGATGCTGCCAATTTCACCGGCGACCAATAGAAATTTCTTGATGTCTTCAAAACCAGCTTCGTGGTTTTCAATCACCAAATAATACATTAAAACGGCTGGGATAACCCCAGCACTACCATTGGTAGGTGCTGTGACTACACGGCCCAAAGAGGCGTTTACTTCATTGACTGCTAAAGCAAAACAACTTACCCATTTTAGAATCTGCCGGAACTTGACTTCGGTCTTTCGTATAGTCTGTAGCCATTCTTGTGGGTTAGAGTAGGGCAGGTCACCCTTTAGGTTTTGGTGCATATCATAGGCTCGGCGACGCACATTGAGTCCGCCTGGGAGCTTGCCTTCAGTATGGCAACCCGTATAGATACATTCGAGCATGGTATCCCAAATACGATGCAGTTGTTGGTCAATTTCAGCATCGGTACGTAACGAACGTTCATTCATCATCACGATTTCTGAAATGAACTTGTTTTCTTTTTCGCAATAGGCCAAAAGCTCAGTTCCCAATTTTACAGGGAAAGGGAAGGTCTTAAAAGTCTCGATATTGCGTTTCGCATTTTTTCGTTCTTCGACGACTACAAATCCACCACCAATTGAGTAGTATGTTTTTGATTTTTTTTTGCCGTTTTTTAGCGTTGCGACGAACTTTAATCCGTTGGCATGAAATGGAAGGAAATTCCTATTAAAAATAATATCGGCAATTGGGTCAAAAGGTAATTGCCTTTCATTATTAAAATTGATGGTTTTAATGTCCTTAATTTTTTGGACAATCCCATGAATGTCATCGACAGGAACATATTCTGGGTCAGCCCCTGAAAGCCCAAGCATAATGGCATAGTCCGTAGCATGGCCCTTTCCTGTCAATGATAGTGAACCATACATATGTACTTGAATATTTTCAACTTCTTGGAAGTGTTGTGCTGACTTCAGTTCGTATATCCAACGTTCAGCGGCACGCCATGGCCCCAAGGTATGGGAGCTTGAAGGACCTACGCCAATTTTCAACATATCAAAAATGCTGATACACTCCATTTGCCAAATCTTATTTTGTTGGGATAAAGATAAACTTATTGTTGAATCATACTTGGAATCTTGGATTGAGACAACTTTACCATCCTATATGCATTATATGAGCCATTAATGACATCCTGTCAGTTTTCAGCTCTTGGCATATTGTTTGTCATTCACATACCGACACAAAAAATTTAAGCACTAATATTTTAAAACATAAATAATGAGCAAAATTATAGGTATAGATTTGGGTACGACCAACTCCTGCGTTTCCGTGATGGAAGGTAACGAGCCTGTTGTAATCCCCAATGCCGAAGGTAAGAGAACCACGCCATCGGTTATCGCATTCGTAGAAGGTGGTGAAATTAAAGTGGGTGATCCTGCCAAAAGACAAGCGGTGACAAATCCTACCAAAACCGTTTATTCGATTAAACGTTTTATGGGCAATAAATACTCCGAATCTAAGACAGAAGCGGACAGGGTGCCCTACAAAGTGGTAAAGGGTGACAATAATACCCCAAGGGTAGATATTGATGGTCGTTTGTATACACCACAGGAACTTTCAGCGATGATCCTTCAGAAAATGAAGAAAACTGCTGAGGACTATCTGGGTCAGGATGTAACCCGTGCGGTAATTACTGTACCGGCTTACTTTAACGATGCCCAAAGACAAGCAACAAAAGAGGCAGGTGAGATTGCCGGACTTAAAGTAGAACGTATCATCAACGAACCTACTGCGGCTTCTTTGGCCTATGGGATGGATAAAAAGCATACTGACCAAAAAATAGTTGTTTTTGACTTTGGTGGTGGTACGCATGATGTTTCCATCTTGGAATTGGGAGACGGTGTTTTCGAAGTTTTATCAACAGATGGTGATACGCACTTAGGTGGTGATGATGTTGATCAAAAAATAATCGATTGGTTGGCTGAGGAGTTCAAGAAAGATGAAAGCATAGATCTTCGTGATGATGCCATGGCTTTGCAACGTTTGCGTGAAGCGGCTGAAAAAGCTAAGATTGAATTGTCATCGTCTGCACAGACTGAAATCAATTTACCTTACGTTACTGCAACGGCTTCAGGACCTAAGCATTTGGTTCGTACATTGTCTAGATCAAAATTTGAGCAATTGATTGCTGATTTGGTAAAAAGAACTATTGATCCCTGCCAAACTGCACTGAAAGCTGCAGGTTTGTCAAAAAGCGATATTGATGAGATTATCCTCGTTGGTGGTTCAACTCGTATCCCAGCTGTTCAGGAAGCTGTTGAAAAATTCTTTGGCAAGAAGCCTTCGAAAGGGGTGAACCCTGATGAGGTTGTTGCCGTAGGTGCAGCGATTCAAGGTGGTGTTTTGACGGGTGATGTTAAAGATGTATTGTTATTGGATGTTACTCCGCTTTCTCTAGGAATTGAGACCATGGGTAGCGTTATGACCAAGTTGATCGATGCCAATACAACTATCCCTACCAAGAAATCACAAGTATTCTCTACAGCAGCTGATAACCAGCCTTCTGTTGAAATACATGTGTTGCAAGGGGAAAGACCAATGGCAGCGGACAATAAAACGATTGGACGTTTCCATTTGGACGGAATTCCACCTGCACAAAGAGGAACACCACAGATCGAAGTAACCTTTGATATTGATGCCAATGGTATCATAAAGGTTTCTGCAACTGATAAGGCTACAAACAAGACACAGGATATTCGTATTGAGGCTTCTTCTGGACTGACCGAAGAGGAAATCCAAAAAATGAAATCTGAAGCTGAAGCAAACGCTGAATCTGATAAGCAAGCCAAGGAAACAGCTGATAAATTGAATGAAGCGGATGGCATGATATTCCAGACTGAAAAGCAATTGACAGAGTTCGGTGATAAATTATCAGATGATAAGAAAAAGCCGATTGAAGAGGCTTTGGAAGAACTGAAGAAGGCATATGAAAGCAAAGATATAGCTGTTATTACGCCGGCTTTAGAGAAAATCAACGAAGCTTGGAAAGTTGCTTCTGAGGAAATGTACAAGGCACAGGCCGAAGAACAACAGGCTGGAGCTTCACCAAACGGTGAGGAAGCTGCCGGCGCAGAAGCTGCTGAAGGTGATAATGTTGAAGACGTAGACTTCGAAGAAGTCAAGTAGCCTGTCCTGAGCGCAGCCGAAGGATAGACTTCGAAGAAGTCAAGTAGCCTGTCCTGAGCGCAGCCGAAGGATAGACTTCGAAGAAGTCAAGTAATTGGCATATACTAGTATATTAAAAAGCACCCTGACGATAGTCGTCAGGGTGCTTTTTCATTTCAAAGAATCGTCTTTACGAGCCAGTGACTTCGGGCGAAGTAATCTCTCTAATATATTAGCACTGAATTAACGAATTACTTCACTTTAGCCTGTCTCGGGCGACAGTCGAAAGGTCCGCAATGACTTTCTATCAATCTACTACCTTATTTTTAGGCTCCTATTTAGTTCTCGTCCATAGCCCTTTATAAAGAGTGAATCTTTCCGAAAAGCCACCGTTGCAAATGAAGTAGTATCGTTGGTGTCGACCATTCCTTTAAAGTTCAAATAATGTACGCCGTCTTTTTCAACATAACCCCCAGCATGGTTATGCCCGTTAAAATAGAACTTCACACAATCATATTTATCTATAATGGCAAGTAACTGACTGTAATTCCAAAGATTATGACGGTCAGAAACCCCTAAGACTGGGAAATGGCAGTAGAAACCAACACGTTCCTTATTTTTTGTCGCCTGTTGTAACTCACTTTCCACCCATTGCAATTGCTTCGTGCTCAATCCCCCATTCCAAGGTTCAACATTTGGCATGTTTTTATCGGCCAATAAATTAAAGAGGGAGTCTGTTTGTTGTTTTTTAACATCGGTCAATGCTCCGTGAACACTAAGATCATTACCGTCTAAAACAATAAATCGCCATTTGTTTTTCACAATACTATAGTAGCGGTCTTTAATATCCATTTTTTCAAATACCAAATGTTTCAATGAATCAGCAACACTAAAATCATGGTTGCCCAAAACATGGTATTTGTCTGCTTCTAGGCCCCTCCAAATTGGGCCAACCGTATCAAAACTGCTGAAATCCTTATCAATAAAATCCCCTAAATGGATAGTGTAATCTAGAGATTGCCCATTAAGGAAACTTACTGCTTCCCGCAGTCGGTCAGGGGATTCCTTGTAAAAACGAACCGCTGTAGGTTCGCAATAGCAATACTGGCAATCAGCGACCACACCAATTTCAAAATCCGGAAATTCAATTGTGTTATTCTTTTTGGTGTTGCAGCTTAGGAAGATAAGAATAGCGAAAAAAGGTATGGACTTATTGAACATGGCATATTGTTTAATTGATTTTTTGGCTTTGTATGGTAAAGATACAAGACAGAACTCTTTTACAATGAATTCATTTCAACGAAATTACGTTATGCTTTACAATATTTACGGTACGGAATTTGTTTATAGTTGTTGTAATATAAAGTACTTTTGACATATGTATAAAATTTACGCTTCTACATTATTACGTTCATTGTTGGTCCTGGCTATTTTCGGGATAGTCAGTTTAGCTCAATCCCAAGAAATCAAAATATTCACAACGACAGATTTTGATTTAAAGGGCCCTGTGAAATCTTGTTTAGTGAGCACCAAATATGGGAAAGAGGAGTATGTTTTTAATAAAGAAGGAAAGCTTACGAAATCTGTAACTCGTTATAATGATGAAGATTATGATGTTACCTATTACAAATTTCAACATGGCGAACTTGTTGAAAAGCGTTTTGAGAATTATAGGAACAACATTTTTGATAGTAGTACTTCGTATGCTAATTTTTATGAAATCGACACCATTCCTGTTAGAAAGGTCACAGAAAAAATCATAACCTATGACAAAGAGTTCTTAGATCGCTATGAATACCTATATAATGCCGATGGAATTCTTGTAAAAATCATAAGGACCAATAATGACGGCAATGATGAGACCTTGATTGAATATACCGACTATAAAGGCGAGCAAACGCAAACCAATTCTTTAAATGGGACAATTTTGAAATCAGTTCGAAATTCAACAAAAAAAGCCAAAAACAGAACCCAGCAACGCATTGTATTGACCAAAAAGTTCTTAGAAGGGGAACCCCATAATGCTTTGGAAGAAATTTTTGATAGCGAAGGAAAGCTGATTTCTGAGACCAAGTTCGTTCAAGACCCTAAGAAGAAACAGTTTGCACCTGATGAGGTCATTGCTTATGAATACAATGAAAGGGGAATGTTGATCAAATCAGTATCAAAATCAGGTAAAATAACAGATGTAAAGGAATTCATTTACCAATTTGATAAAGGTGAAGAGGGTAATTGGATAAAAGAAATCATAACCCCTGAAAACGCTTATACTACTCGTAATATAAGCTATTATGAAGCTGAAGTACCTGAGGTTGAAGTAATTGAACAGTAGCCTATTTGTAACTATGTAAGGCCTATTGTATATGTAAATGGACAATGTGCTAGTTTGAATTACTAATTTTCCATTCCTCTTTTAACAGGCCATAACAACAGGTGTTTCGTTTAAAGCCATCCAAAAGATATACATTTTCCCTGAGAATACCTTCCAGGATGCCCCCCAATTTTTCCACAGCCTTTCGTGAACGTATATTGCGTTCATCTATTCTGAACTCTATTTTTTCAAATCCCATTTCATCAAAAGCGTAGTTCAACATTAAATCTTTCATCTGCCGATTGAGTCCGCTCCCATGGAATTCCAGACCAAGCCAAGTTGAACCAATTTCAAGAACCTTATGCTGCCAATTAATGTTCATAAATCTGGTACATCCGGCAAATGTTTCCGTTTTCTTATCATAAATAATAAAGGGGATGCTTTGGTTTAAATGCTGCTCTTTCAGCGCTATTTCTACATAGTATTTGAGTGATTCCGGGGTTTCAATTTCAGAAGGGGAGTATTGTACTAACTTTTCCTGCGATGCAATCGGAATTAGATGTTGATAATTCTCCATGGTCAAAGGCTCAAGTTTTACATAGTAATTTTCCAAAGTGATTGAATGGTCATTAATCATCGATATACAATTTACAAGGATTCATACTCACTGCTAGTCATACGATATTGTATCAACGAAACATAGATGTTGTCTTCAACGTTATGACCTCTTTTTACATCATGATCTTTGAATTCGGCTTCTTTGACCATTCCGTTCTTAATCATCACCTTAGCTGATGCTTCGTTGGAGGTTAAATAAACAGCAAGAATTTTGTTGAGCTTGAGTTCTTCGAATCCGAATTTAAGTATAGCCTTTACTGCTTCGGTAGTTATACCCATATTCCAAAAATCTTCGGCTACCCAATACCCTAGTTCTGCTCGGTTGTTTTCCGTATCAATAGTAAGGCCTATACCTCCTATAAACGCTAAAGTATCACTAAAGCGAATGGCGAACATGTAGTTGTCTTTTGCTTTAAAACCGGTATTGGCCATGTGCATCCACGATATGGCATCTTCTTCATGATAGGGGTGCGGCATGCTTCGCGTATTCTCTACGATCTTTATATTCCCAGCGTATGAAACAATATCGGAAATATCTGATGGTTTTATTTGATCTAGTAGCAGACGTTTTGTTTGAAGTCTTGGAAACTGTTCCATATTAAAGAAATTGATTTATGAGTTCTTTCTTAATTTCATGCTTGCCTTCAAAAATAATTTGTTTGGCGTTACCCGAGAAAAGTGATGCTATTCTTTCAGATTCTGATTGTAGTATATCATTGTTTATATATTCATCTTTATCACCGACCAAAGTTGTGATTTTTGTGTTTTTTTCAATTAAGAAATTGAAACTCCTTTGGAGTAAATTCTTTTGGAATTCCACCTGCGTATAGCACCAATTGATTGCACTGCAGCTTTCTTTTCGCTACCCATCTTGTTGCAATGGAAACCCCTTGGGAGTAACCAAAAACAATAAGTTTACAATGGGCGGGAATATTTATAGCCGTATAAACGGCATCTAAATAGTTAAGTATATTTTGGGTCTCATTCGCTGTGTTCTCCTTGGTCAACCAACTAGCGCCAACATGACGGTATTGATTATTCAAATAGTATTTAGAGGGAGCTTGGGGAGCAATAATATGATTTTCCTCTGAGGGCAGTTCATTAAAATATTTTAAGAAATACTTACTCAAATATCCAATACCGTGAAAAACAATCCATACGTTTTTGGTTTTGTCAGTGAGGGCATTAAGTGTTGTATAGGAATTTGTGGTTTGATACGTAACTTGTTTTTCCTGTTGAGTCATAGAAATTCAATTATTTGATAGATGCAAATGTTGCATCAGTTATGCTTAATTTTACAAAAATTTATTTGATGAACGAGTACAAAGATAAGATCCTAAAAGTTTGCAACGAGTCTTCCAAAAACACATTAATGCAAACTTTGGATATTGAATATGTAGATATAGGAGAGAATTTTTTAGTGGGAAAAATGCCCGTAACACCTAAAGTTCATCAGCCTGATGGCGTATTACACGGTGGAGCCATGGTAGCTTTGGCTGAAAGTGTTGGCAGTATGGCCTCCTACATTTTTTTGGATGCTCAAAATTTTTTTGTCCGCGGAATCGAAATATCCGCCAACCATATCAAAAGTATGAAAGAGGGGGATGTGTTCGCAAAAGCAACGGTAATGCATAAGGGTAAGACCACACAACTTTGGGATATTAAGCTCACTGATGCCGAGGACAATTTGATTTCAATCTGCAAGCTTACCACCATATCCTTACCAAAAAAATAGTATGTTTTCAGAATTTATGAAAAGGGTAGAAGGGCATCTTTCAAAGGAATTGCCGTTTGTGGTTTATCGCAAACCAAATTCGAAAGATATCAATGGTATTCTGCAGCAGGATAACAAGTTGTATCATACTTCGGATTATTCTGAAAAAGGATTTGTTTTTGCGCCTTTCAATGCTCATAGTCCTGCTATTTTGATGCCTTTGGATGAAATGATCAAAACTGAATGCAATGAAATAGAAATAATAACAAAAGGGGTTGATGATATTTTGGAAAGTAATGTCAATGAAATGGAATTCCATCTAAACCTCGTTCAAAAAGGAGTTCAACAAATTAAGAAAGGAAAGCTGGACAAAGTTGTACTTTCAAGAAAATTACAGGTTGACTGCCTAGAATCCCCTTTGAAGATCTTTGAGAGGTTAATTTCCACTTATGCTTCAGCATTCTGCTATTTGTGGTATCATCCCAAAATTGGCATCTGGTTGGGCGCCACTCCGGAAATTTTATTACGTGTCGAAAACAATAGATTGACTACCATGTCATTAGCGGGTACCAAAGCATATGTAAAAAATGAAAACCCTACTTGGGGACAGAAAGAACTTGATGAACAACTCATGGTAACCAATTATATAACCAATGCATTGAAAGATAAGGTTTCAAGTTTTAAGGTTCATGAGGTTGAAGCTGTTCGGGCAGGGAATCTTTGGCATTTAAGAACTAAAATAACTGCTGTGGTTCATAGGAACATTAGTCATGTATTAAAGGCCTTACACCCAACGCCAGCCGTTTGTGGCGTGCCATTGCCTTCTGCCCGAAAATTCATACAGGAGCATGAAAATTACAATAGGGAATACTATACGGGTTTTTTAGGGGAATTGAATCTTAAACAAGAAATTGAAAGAACCCAAAGCAGTAGAAATCAGGAAAACAAATCGTACAGGGCTATTAAAACCAAAACCGAGCTCTATGTGAATCTTCGTTGCATGCAAATGGTTGGTAAAAAAGCCATTGTTTATGTTGGTGGAGGTATTACCAAAGATTCAGTTCCCGAAAATGAATGGCTTGAAACCAATGTAAAAAGTAAAACCATATTGAGTATACTGACCAAGAATTAGTATTTAGCGTAACATTGGGTTAAGAGAATTGGGCTTTGTATTTTTGCTTTAATGAAGTATTCGAACATTCCGTCGGCCCAATCTGTGGTCCTACATTGTAAATCGAAAGGTATATTTGATATTGTAATATCCCCTGGCTCAAGAAACGCACCTTTGACTATAGGTTTTACCGAAGATCCCTCTTTTAATTGTTATAGTATTGTCGATGAGCGTTGCGCTGCTTTTTTTGCATTGGGCATGGCTCAACAATTACGGAGACCTGTGGCCGTCTTATGCACTTCAGGGAGCGCTTTGTTGAATTATTATCCCGCCATTGCAGAGGCTTTTTATAGCAATATTCCTTTAGTGGTAATATCTGCGGATAGACCGCTATACAAGATTGATGTGGGTGACGGTCAAACTATTCGTCAAGATCATGTTTTTCATAGGCATATAGGTTATTGCGCCAATATGAAACAAGATGTAATACATGCCACCGAGAAAGTCAAAAAATATGCTCCTCAAAGTATTCATGGGAATTTGGATTCTGAACAAGTCAAGATCCAAAGTTATAACGACGGGGAGTTGCATAAGGCCCTGAATTTAGCAATTGGCCATAAATTACCAGTACATATTAATGTGCCCTTTGAGGAGCCATTATATGGGAAAATACCTAGAGCAACGGTTAAACCTTATGTCAATGAGATTATTAAAAGCGATACTGTAGTCGAGGATTTGGATGGATTTTTAGATCAATGGAATTCTACTAAACGTAAAATGGTTTTGGTAGGTGTTAATTATCCAAATTGCGTTGAACAAAAGTACTTGGATAAACTAGCCAATGACCCTTCTGTGATGGTTTTAACGGAAACCACTTCGAATATACATCATCCAAACTTTTTCCCTAGTATAGATAGCATCATAGCACCAATTGAAAAATCAGAAGCAAAAGAGCAGTTGTTTGAAGCCTTACGGCCCGAAATACTGCTGACTTTCGGTGGATTGGTAGTTTCAAAGAAAGTAAAGGCATTTCTAAGAAAATATAAGCCTAAGCACCATTGGCATATTGATGAACATAAGGCATATGACACTTATTTTGCTTTATCCCATCATTTTAAGACCAAGGTGAATGCCTTTTTTGATCAATTTTTAGTAGCTGTGTACCGTGTTGAAAGTGAATATTATAAATTATGGAGTGGTATCAAATTTGAATATGAAGTAAAACGAAAAGAATATTTGCAGAACATTCCGTTTTCAGATTTAACCGTTTTTGGTCAAATCTTTGAAAGTATTCCTAAGAACGTACAACTGCAGATGGCAAATAGTTCTACCATACGGTACGCACAGTTGTTCAACCTAAAACCATCGATTGAAGTTTTTTGTAATCGAGGAACAAGTGGCATTGATGGTGCTGTATCCACTGCAATTGGTGCCTCGATGATCAATACCAAGCCGACTGTACTTATTACTGGTGACCTAAGTTTTTTTTATGATAGCAATGGGCTTTGGAACAATTATATAAAGTCTGACTTTAGGATTATTCTGATCAATAATGATGGCGGTGGAATTTTCAGGATTCTACCTGGTCAAGAAGAAACGGATAATTTTGAAACTTACTTTGAAACTACCCATAGCCTAAATGCAGCTCATTTATGCAAAATGTACGGTATCGAATATTCATGTGTAGCAGAGGAAAATACTCTCAAAAAGAAGCTCCCTAAATTCTTCGAAGGTACTGATATACCGAAACTTCTGGAGATTAAGACCCCAAGAATAATGAACAATAAAATTTTGATTGGTTACTTTGATTTTATATCTTCGGATATTATTAACCATATTATATAAACACACTAACTATTATGAGTAAAAGAGATGATTTAATCAAAAAGTACGCCGATGACATTAAGGACAAATTCGGTGAATCAGCTAACATGGATCTTTTAACTAAAGTAACCATAGGTTTGGGACCATCTATCTATAACATTGATGCATCCAAAGTATCCGGTTCTGATGAAAAGGAATTGGAAACAGTTAAAAAGAACTATTTAATGAAAAAATTAGGAATGAGCGATAGCCCAAAACTAATGGAAGGCATTAAAACGGTTATGGACAAGTATGGTTCTTCCAATAGAAACAAACATAGAGCAGTAGTATATTACATGCTTTGCAACCATTTTAAGAAAGCATCTGTTTATAAATAATAGCATAAACTCAAATTAAAAGCCGCTCTCAAAAAGAGCGGCTTTTTTTATGCCAAATACTTTTTAGTCTTACTTTTGCAACATGATAGCATTAGGAACTTATAATACCTTGGAAATTCTTCGGGATACAAGTGTGGGGCTTTTTTTAGGAGATGGTGAAGGCAATGATATTTTACTGCCAAACAAGTATGTTCCTGAAACCTATGAAATTGGTGATTCATTGAGCGTATTTTGCTATTTGGACCATTCTGAACGACCTGTGGCCACCAATTTAGAGCCCGAAATACTCGTTAACGAATTTCAATTACTAAAGGTGGTTGAGGTCAATGAATTTGGTGCTTTTATGGATTGGGGCTTAGAAAAACACTTATTAGTACCTTTTAGGGAACAACGGGATAAAATGCAAGAAGGACAATGGTATGTGGTGTTTTGTTATTTAGACCCTCAAAGCAATCGATTGGTAGCTTCAAATAAAATTGATAAGTTTTTGAATAATGACACCTTAACGGTTCAAGAAGGTGATATTGTTGAATTGGTGGTTTCTCGACAAACAGATTTGGGTTACGAAGTAATAATTAATAACAGCCATAAAGGATTGGTCTATGCCAATGAGATATTCAAGAAAATATCGGTAGGGGATAATACCAAAGGTGTTATCAAAAAAATACGACCCGACAATAAGGTCGATGTTTCTTTACAACCGCTGGGGGGGAATATATTGGAGCCAGCCGCTAATAAAATTTACGAACAACTATTGGCGCATGGTGGATTTTTAGGATTACATGACAAATCGGACCCGGAATTAATCAAAGCAGAGCTCCAAATGAGTAAGAAAACATTCAAAAAAGGTATCGGTACTTTATACAAAGCCAGAAAGATCGAAATTAAAAGTGATGGTATTTATGCAATTGAATCATAAAGGGTAAAAATGATTCAAATAGTGTTTGTAAAAGTTTGTGGATCAGCCTAATATCGATGAAACACATCAATACTGCATGGCTATATCACAAAAAATTATATATTTACAACTTTAATTAATTATATTGATAAATCATTAAACATTTTTGGTTATCTTTAGCCGATAAGACCCCTAAAAACCTAATGTCACATGCCATTTATTGAAGAAAGCGATTTACTCGAATTGCATAAGGATATCGACAAGGCGCAGATTATTAATGAGCGTCTTTTAGATCAAATAAAAATCAAGAACAAAGAGCTTAAAAAAAGTAAGATCCAGCGTAACTTCTTAGCTGGGATTACTGGACTATTCCTTATAGGAACTTTAGGCATTATGTCTTATACTGCTGGTTTAAGCACGTCTAATAACTTTGAGAACAGTAACAATCTTTTAGTTTCTATAGACAGTTTAGAGGCGCATAAGGCACGAATTGATAATCTAAGACAGCAAAACGAGGAACTGAGTTTGGTAAAGGAGTTTTACTTGGCCAAGAATTTTTTAGAAAAGGAAAAGATTTACTCGGTTCAGATAAAATCGTTTGTTGATAACAACGTTACTTTGGCATCAGAGGCTTTGACAAATACCCTTTTTGTAAAGACAAATCCATTCTATTCATATTCGCTTGGGAATTTTGAAACCTTGCAAGAAGCTCAAAAATTTCGTAAACAATTGGTCGATTTAGGATTTAATGATGCTTTCGTTGCTTCTTACAAAGAAGGTAAGCGTTTGCAAATAGAAGACCCATACTAGATTGCCAAAATTATCTGCATGGATCCACGCGGCTAGATTAAGAACCCTTCCGCTATCAGTTTCTGGAGTATTAGTTGGTACAGCACTTGCCAATTTTTATGGTAAGAGCAATACTTCCATTTTCATTTTGGCCGTATTAACCGCCATCGGTTTTCAAATCACATCCAACTTTGCCAATGATTATGGTGATGGTGTAAAAGGCACTGACAATGAAGATAGAATAGGCCCAAAGAGAGCTCTGCAAAGTGGCTTACTTACCCGAAAAAGCCTAAAAAGAGGTATCATAGTCTCAATCATCGTCAATATCATCTTGGTTATTGTAGTTGTCTACTTGTCTTTCGGTTTAGAGAACATTGAATATATATTGTTGTTTATGGCATTGGGTGCACTTAGTATTTGGGCAGCTATTAAATATACAGTTGGTTCATCTGCCTACGGTTACCGAGGTCTAGGGGATGTCTTCGTTTTTGTTTTTTTTGGATTGCTTGCGGTACTGGGTTCAATGTTTCTTTACACCAAGAGCATTACGGCTGTGTCAATTCTTCCAGCCATATCTTTGGGTGTTTTAAGTACAGGTGTACTGAATTTAAACAATCTCAGGGACCATGATTCTGACAAAAATGCCAACAAAAATACCCTTGTGGTTCAAATGGGATATGCCAATGGTATTAAATATCACACGATTCTATTGATTGTTGGTTTGCTAAGCATTCTGGCTTTTATAATCTTTAATTTTCAATGTTATACACAGCTAATACCACTTGTGGTTTTTGTTCCAATATTATTGCATTTAAAACGAGTATATAAAGCTGAAAACCCGTCATTGTTGGATCCAGAACTTAAAAAGCTTGCCATCAGTATATTTCTGTTGGCTCTCCTATTTTACATCAGTAATAATATTTTTTGTAATTTTGAGTTATAACAATCTAAATCACTACCGCCTTGGAACGACCTATTAGAATACTTATTGTTGAGGACAATGTAATCATTGCCGACGATATGCAATCCATGCTAGAGGAGATTGGTTATGAGATTGTTGACAATGTTATTGTCTATGAGCAGGCAGAAAGAGTATTGAAAGCAGAACAAGTAGATCTTGTTTTGATTGATATAATCCTAGCCTCGGATAAAACTGGAATTGATCTCGGTAAGCATATTCGCGAGAATTATGACATTCCTTTTATATTCGTAACCTCAAACTCCGATAGGGCTACCGTAGAAAATGCAAAAACGGTTAAACCCAACGGTTATTTGGTAAAACCATTCGAGCAACAGGATTTATATACATCGATAGAAATAGCGCTGTCTAATTTTACGTATGGTACCGCTAAATCTTCTTCTGAGGAGAACATGGGCGATGAAGACGTTCCAATGTCCAATTCTGTTCTAAAGGATTCTATCTTTGTTAAGAAACAGCATTTATACTATAGAATTCAGTTTGGAGATATTCAATTCATAAAAGCTGATAATGTTTATTTGGAAGTGAACACAGTTGACAAGAAGTTCTTAGTACGCTCACCATTGAAAGATTATTTGGAAAAGTTGCCAAAGAAGAAATTCTATAGAGCACATAAATCGTATATCGTTAATGTGGATCATATTGATGCCATCAACTCAAAGGATGTAATGATCAATAATAACTTGATTCCTATTTCAAAGGATTTTAAAGAGTTTATCATATCCGCCATGAATTCTTAATAAAGAAAAATCATTTTTAGTAAGAGGCGCAATTAGCGCCTCTTTTTATTTGCAATAACAACTCGTAAATACCACACCACAAGAATATACTAGTTCACAACATTTAGTTTAGCTTGCTCAACTTTCACTGTACATTAGCTATGCAATACTGAAAGAGGTATGGCATAAAAAAGTAAATAATTTTTTTCATTTTCATATAGTGTTCTCGTAAAAGAGCTTTGTTTTTAAGAACAAGGCTCTTTTTAGTTTAGGTCGGTTCGGACTTCTTTTTCCTTTAAATTCAACATTAATTTTTATGAATGAACTTTTACCGCCAAAACTCCATGAAATGCATAAAAATCCGTTGAAATACAGGATTAAAAGTGATTGAGTCATTTCACAACAAATAATGAGGGTTACACAACAATATTGAAATACCTATACTCCTATAATTTATTTTTGAATAGCAAATTGCTTCCCCAAAGCTTGCCTTTTACTTACCCAGAACTTAGAGTTTATTTTTAGCTCAACTCCTTATGTTTTAATTTGAAATCGGAAAGTAATTTTTCTTCCCCGATTAAATCTAATAAAAAATGGTATTTGATAAAGTAACGAGGACAATCAATATTGTAAACAAACGTTTTAAATCAATTGAAACTTGACAAACCTTAGGTTTGGTTAACAACAAAAATTTAATGAAACCGCCATTAACCTGTAAGTTTGGTTTTGTTTTTAAATGAGTATGAAAAAATTGCTTGGCACATCTTTTATTTTTAGCATCCTATGCTTATTTATTTCTGCTAACATGCGGTCACAGGATTCGGTTCCTCTTGTAGATAGTGTTTATCAGAATTTTCAGAATCAGGACCAACCTGTTGAACGGTTTTCATTCTTCTTCAATACACCAAATAGATATAATCAGAATTCACCATATGATTGGTTAGATTCTGTTAATCAATATTTAGATGATGCCATTAAAAGTAAGGATTCAGTTGCTATAAGGCATTACATGATAATACAATCGCAGGTTTATTATGATTTAGGCGATTATAAGAGAAGTTTGGCCATTTCACGTGAACTTTATGACATCAAGGATAGGTTTAATCTAGATTATAAAACCAGGTTATTGGGCTTAATGGATAGTACTTATTCCCAGTTAGGATTATATAACGAGCAAATTAATATACGTAACGAAAAGAAAGAACTTGGGATAACAGAGGACATTGCTTTCTATGATATCTATTCCAATTTAGGATTGCATAATAAAGCAATGAAAGACTATATCACCGAGGTTAGAAAAACCTTTGCTGCTGATGATCATTATAGTTTAGCAAAATATCATAATAATATTGGCAATTATCTACGCCTGGATAATTCACCTGCTGTAGCCCTTAAGAAGTTCAAAGAGGCTAGGGGCCATTTGACCGTTTTCCTGAATAATATTACTTTGGTTAAAACTGAAAGTGAATTGGTCAGTGCCAATAATCTCATGGGGATTATTGATGGGAATATCGGAAAATGTTATTCTGAACTTGATCAGTTTGAGGTTGCCATCCCTTATTTAGAATCCGGAATAACTGCAATTGCAGAAAATAGCAAAGGAAAGTTTTCTTCCGAAATTGTAGAAAACACCCTGGAAATTGCCAATTGTTACCTACAATTGGAAAATTATGAAAAGGCAGTGGAATATTTAAGTTCGGATTTAAGTTCTAATAAAACAGATCATATTCTTCGTCGAAATAGACTGCTATCATCCTATTATGATAAAACGGGCAATTTTCAAAATTCTGCTACATACCTCAAACGAAATATGAGGATTAGGGACTCTCTTGACGCTAATGATTCTGAACTTAGAAGGCAACAATTAGCAACTGTTATGGCTAGTGAAATGGATAATAAAGATGCCATGCTTGAAGAACGGAAAAAGGATCTTGAGAAGCAAAGACTGGAAATGTCGGCCCAGGATGAGAAAATTAACTTGGTTTTTATCTCATTGGTTTTTACGCTATTGGGTTTTGCAGGTTTGGTTTACGCTTATCTTAAGAGTATAAAGAATCAACGACTCATTGCCGAACAAAAACATATTATTGAGAATTCCTTAATTGAGAAAGACTCCTTATTGAAAGAAATTCACCATAGAGTTAAGAACAACTTGCAGATGGTTTCCAGTTTATTGAGCCTACAGACTAAAAATACACGAAGTAAGGCAGCTATACAGGCCTTGGAAGAGGGTAAAAGTAGAGTAAAGGCCATGGCATTGATCCATCAAAAATTATATCAAAACGATGATCTTTCGGTAATTGAAATGCAAGGATATATCGAAAGTTTGATTAATAGCGTGCAATCCGTTTATAAAAAAGGCGGACATAGCATCAACATCACTATTGATGCAGAAGGTGTTGAGCTTGATATTGACCGCGCCATACCTTTTGGGTTAATATTGAACGAATTGGTTTCCAATTCCTTCAAATATGCCTTTCCACACGATGAGGAAAACGGTAAAATATACATTCATCTTAGGATGCAAAATGGGCAAGAAGGCTTCTTTGAATATACTGATAATGGTATTGGTTTACCGGAAGACACAGACGAGCGTGCCCAATCTTCTATGGGAATTCGCTTAATGAACCGTTTGGCAAATCAGCTACAGACCAATTTAAATGTAGATAAACCATCAGAAGGTGTACGTTTTTGGTTTAATTTTAAATAGAGTTCAGTAAATTTGAAGTACTAAATACTTCAAAAATGAAAATCACTTTTCTTGGTCACGCTTCACTCTTAATTGAAACCAAAAATGCATCTATTTTAGTTGATCCATTTATTACTGGAAACGAAAAGGTCTCTGGAAAAATCAAAATTCAGGATTTAAATCCCGATTACATTCTTGTTACACACGCACACCAAGACCATGTCTTGGATGTAGAAACTATAGCAAAGACTTCTGGCGCTGTTATTGTCAGTAACTATGAAATAGCCATGTATTATGAAGCTAAGGGCTTAAAAGCACACCCCATGAACCACGGGGGTAATTGGAAATTCGATTTTGGAAACCTAAAATATGTGAATGCGATCCATACGTCATCATTTGCTGATGGCACTTATGGGGGTGAACCGGGAGGGTTTATTCTTTCAACGGAGGACAAACATATCTACATTGCTGGAGACACAGCTTTGACCATGGATATGAAACTCATTCCAATTTCTACCAGTTTAAATCTTGCAGTTTTACCTATAGGGGATAATTTCACCATGGGCATCGATGATGCTGTTCTTGCTTCGAACTTTGTTGAATGCGATACCATTCTCGGTTACCATTATGACACTTTTGGATATATTGAGATTGACCACGAATTGGCTATTGAAAAGTTCAATAGTGCTGGTAAGAAATTACATCTGTTGGATATAGGAACTTCATTGACTATCTAACTTGACTGTGCAAAACAACTTTGTGAAGGAGCTTAGGGAAAAACCGTTTTAGATAAATTCCTTTTATTTCCCCACCTCCTATATAGGCTTCGAATTTTTTTCGTTCTATGGCCCGTATCATTTCATCAGCGCAAACACTTACAGAAAGGCCATTTTGGGTGGCTACATCGTCTGTAGCTTGAAGGCTTCCGTCTGCAGTCAAAGCATTTTTTGCCACATTGGTCTGTACGAATCCAGGACAGATTAAGGTAACAACTATGCCATCTTTTTCATGTTCCATCCGTAAAACATCAAAAAATCCATGTAGGGCATGTTTTGCCCCACAATACCCAGAACGAAATGGCGAACCGAATTTTCCCATTAAACTGGTAACAGTGACAAAATGCCCTTTTTTATTCTTAATAAAATAGGGCAGGAGTGCTTTGGTCAAAGCCACTGTTCCTAAATAATTAATGTCAATCAACTTTTTATAGACCTCAAACTCAGTATCAACAATCAAGGAACGTTGGCTAACACCGGCATTATTGATTAGAACATCCAAACCATCATTAAAAGCCAAGGCTTCTTCAACTTTTTGGTTCATTTTGTTGAAATCATTTAAATCCAAAGGTAATACCTCAATATTATTCTTATGGGTACAATTGTCCTTTACCTTTTTAAGGGCTGTTTCATCCCTTGACGAAATAATCAACTTGCAGTTTTTTTTATCCAGCGCATACACTAATGCTTCGCCAATTCCTGATGAAGCACCCGTGATCCATACTACTTTACCTGCTATCCTTTGCATTTCTTTAGTTTTTAGACCTAAAATATAGTTAAATTTGGCAGCAACGAATGAAGGCCACAACAAAAAAATACAATTTGGATTTTAAAAGACCTAGTGGTACTTCAAGGGGTATACTCACCATAAAGGAAACTTGGTTCTTGATATTAGAAAAAGATGGTAGCTATGGTATTGGCGAATGTGGCATGTTCAAAGGGCTGAGTTTTGACGACGTGCCAGAATTCAAAGAGAAGCTTTTTTGGGTATGCAAACATATTGGGAAAGGAAAGGATTATTTATGGAATGAATTACGGTCTTTTCCAAGCATACAATTTGGAGTGGAGCAAGCCTTTTTATCACTCCAATCAAAAGACCCATTTGAGTTGTTTCCTTCCAAATTTACGATGAATGAAGCGCGAATTCCCATAAATGGGCTTATTTGGATGGGTGATGAAGGTTTTATGCTTGAACAAATCCAACAAAAGTTGGAAGAAGGTTTCAAGTGTATAAAAATGAAGATTGGTGCAATTGATTTTAAGGCTGAGATTTCCCTTTTGGAATCCATTAGAAAAAAATATTCGAAAGATCAAATTGAACTTCGTGTTGATGCCAACGGAGCATTCAATCCTTTAGGGGCATTGGATAAACTTCGTGTTTTGGCTGGTTTTGACATACACTCCATTGAACAACCAATTAAACAGGGGAATGTGTTGAAAATGAAATCCCTTTGTGAAACCTCTCCCTTGCCAATTGCATTGGATGAAGAATTGATTGGAGTAACCAGTGTAACTAAAAAGGAAGAGTTGCTACAAATCATAAAACCACAATACATTATATTAAAGCCAACTTTAGTGGGTGGTTTCAAGGGAAGTGAGGAATGGATAGAAATTGCGAAAAGACTCGGTATTGGTTGGTGGGTTACCAGCGCACTTGAAAGTAATATTGGCTTAAATGCTATTGCGCAATGGACATTTACCCTAGATAACCCAATGCCACAAGGTTTGGGTACAGGTAGTCTTTTTACGAATAATTTCAATTGTCCTTTATCTGTTAGGGAAGGATATATTTATAATGATAACAACCAAAGCTGGAAAGCAAACTTAATACAGGATTTATGTTTATAGAACAAGGATATAAGGGCAACATTGGATTATGGAAATATTGGATTCCTATTTTAGGGTTCTCAGCATTGATGGTCGTTAATTACATAATGACTATAAATTCACCGGTTGATGTGGATGTAATGATGAAAAATTTCATTGATGCAGTAGGGCTTAATGTATTTTTTATTATAGCTATAGGACCATTAGTGGCAGGATTTTTTATTATTCTAGGATGGGTGTACTTGGTTCATGGTCAATCACTTACTTCATTGACCACTTCACGTAAAAAAGTAGATTGGAAACGGGTAGTGTTTGCGTTTTTACTTTGGGGTGGTATTACTGCCTTAATGATAGGTGCGGATATTGTGATGTCACCAGAGGATTATGTATTAAATTTTAAACTTATTCCGTTTTTGATATTGGTTGTAATGGCTGTGATTTTGGTTCCGTTGCAGACAAGTTTCGAGGAATATATGTTTCGTGGACATTTAATGCAAGGTCTGGGAATTATGGCCAAGAATAGATGGGTTCCTTTAATTATCACCTCAATTCTTTTTGGGATTATGCATGCCGCAAATCCTGAAGTAGGCAAAATGGGGTACGGCATTATGATTTTCTATATAGGCACTGGCTTCTTTTTAGGGATTCTAACACTAATGGATGAAGGCCTTGAACTTGCCCTTGGTTTTCATGCCGCCAATAATCTTACTGCAGCCTTGTTGGTAACCGCTGATTGGACTGCTTTTCAAACCAATTCGATCTATAAGGATGTTTCTGAGCCAACCTTCGGCTGGGATATCTTAATTCCAGTTCTGGTTATATATCCTATCCTTTTATGGGTGTTTTCAAAAAAGTATGGTTGGAAGAATTGGAAAGATCGCTTAGCCGGAAAAGTAATGTCCAGAGATGTTTATCTAGCTCAAAACACGAATGATACAGACCTATAAAAGCGTTCATCCCTATTTCAAGTTAAATGGTATTTCCATGTCATTCAATGATTTGGATGAGGTGAGCTATAGCCTGATTAAGGAGGGTGAACCATATCAACGGGTATTAGGTGAATTTTTATTGGATTGGATTGACAAAGAGACCACCATCCCAATAAAAACCTCGGGGTCAACAGGAATACCGAAAAAAATACTGTTAGAAAAGCAGCATATGGTCAATTCGGCCATGGCGACTGGTACTTTTTTTGACCTTTACCCAGGGAATACAGCCTTACTTTGCCTGCCAGGAGATTATATAGCCGGTAAAATGATGCTGGTCAGGGCCATGGTTCTTGGATTGGAGCTCGATTGGATAGCACCTTCCTCAACCCCTTTGCGCTCATTTGAGACCTGCTATCATTTTTGTGCCATGGTACCTGTTCAATTGGAGAATTCATTGGATCAAATCGACCATATCAAAACCGTGATTGTGGGTGGGGCGCCTATCTCCAAAAGCCTTAAAGTAAAGATTCAAGATAAAAAAACCGATATTTTTGAAACCTATGGAATGACCGAGACCATCACCCATATTGCCATTAAAAAAGTAAATCATGGTGCTGAGGATTATTTTAAAACACTTCCAAATGTCAAGGTGTATTCCGATGAAAGGGATTGTCTTGTAATTAATGCCCCCGACATAAATGCCGAGCCTATTATCACCAACGACATCGTAGATCTAATTTCAGATATAAAATTCAACTGGTTGGGCAGATATGATAATATTATTAATTCCGGTGGTGTCAAATTAATTCCGGAACAAATAGAACGTAAACTCGCCCCGATCATCGATGACAGGTTTTTCGTTGCCGGAATTCCAGATGAAAAATTGGGACAAAAATTGATTCTATTGGTGGAAGAAAATAATGCGAACTACGAACTATTAGAAAAAGTGAAGTCTTTGGAAACACTTGAAAAATATGAAATCCCTAAGGATATATTATTTTTGGAAAATTTTATTGAAACTGAAAACGGCAAGATTTCAAGAATGAGTACGCTTCAACATATTTTGAACTTATGAGGTTTTTCATTGCAGTATAAAGTTGTATTTTCATGGAATAAACCATACTTATGAAAAAACTTGCTTTCTTCTTATTTACCACCTTTTCAATTGCTTTATATTCCCAACAGATTCTTCCCGAAAATGAACGCGCTAGAGTAGTAGATGAAATCCTGGCCGATAGATTCAATATCCTATTGCCAGAACTTATGGATAAAACGGATATCGACATGTGGATTCTTATTTCTCGGGAGTATAATGAAGATCCCGTGCTCCGAACCATGTTACCATCAACTTGGTTGAATGCCAGAAGACGTACTATTTTGCTTTTCTATCGCAACAAAACCAAGAATACGATTGAGAAGTTGGCAGTCGCCCGGTACAATGTTGGTGAGAATATTGTTTCGGCCTGGGATAAGGAAAAGGAACCTGACCAATGGAAACGGTTGATGCAATTGATTGAGGAAAGAAATCCATCTAAAATTGGATTGAACTTTTCCAGGGACCATAATATTGCTGACGGACTTGATAAAACCGATTATGATGAATTTATGCAACACTTACCAAAGAAGCATCATAAAAAAGTAGTTTCGGCAGAGCAATTGGCCGTTCGTTGGATTGAGACCCGCACGGAACGGGAAATGATAATCTTCAATCAGTTGGTTGATATTACCCATGATATTATTGCCGAGGCATTTTCTGAAAAAATAATAACACCCGGAGTCACCACTACGACCGAAGTAGAGTGGTGGATGCGTCAAAAAGTTACTGATTTAGGATTGGAGACCTGGTTTCATCCAACAGTGGATGTGCAGCGCACCAGTGAGGAATTGGTGAGTCACTTGTATTCATTTTCAGGACGTCCTGATGACATGGTCATTCGGCCAGGCGATTTATTGCATTGTGATTTTGGAATCACTTATTTACGTTTGAATACCGATTGCCAAGAATTGGCCTATGTTTTAAAACCAGAAGAAAAAGAAGCTCCAAAATTTCTTGTCGATGGATTAAAAGCCGGTAATAATGTCCAGGATTTCTTGACGAACAATATGGTGGAAGGACGAACAGGAAATCAGATTTTAGCGATGGCATTGCAAGAGGCAAAAGCTGCTGGTTTAAGACCCTCTATTTATACGCATCCTTTAGGACTTTACGGGCATTCAGCAGGTACGACTATAGGAATGTGGGATGCCCAAGGTGGGGTTATGAAAGATGATGGCGATAATTATCCACTAAATCACAATACGGTATATGCCATAGAACTGAACACAACGATAACTATTCCTGAGTGGAAACGCGATATTCGTATTATGCTAGAGGAAGCTGGTTTTTATGGCGAAAATGGCTTTCGTTATGTAAATGGACGGCAGACCGAATTGCTTTTGATTCCAAGAATGAAGCCACATCAGGAAAATTAATATTTGGTTCGATTTTTGTGGTATACTACAACAAAAAAACTTCAGGATGAAAAAGATTGTTTTAATTTTATTTTTAGCCGCCAATGCTGTTTATTCACAGCATGTTCCGAAAGATATTTCAGGCATTGTAAGTGATGGTCGTAGTCCTTTACAAAATGTACAAATAAGTGTCGAAGGCACCGATATAGCTTTGTTTACCAATGCCGAAGGTCGCTATACATTGCGAACAAATCAGGGAAATACAATCCGCTATTCGTATACAGGTATGAAAACTGTAGAAATCCGGGTTGAAGATGTAACCCGAATTTTGAATGTTGAAATGAATCCGGATATCGAAGAATTAGATGAAGTCGTCTTAACAAAGAGTAACAGAAAGTCCCAACAGGAGTTGGAGTTGGAGTATAATACCAATCCTAACCTCATAAAAACGGCATACGGGATAATAAATCCAGAAACGGCGGCTTATCAAGTCCGTATTCTTTCCGAAGAAAATATAAGTAGTGTAAACTTATGTATCTTGGATGTATTGCGAAATGAGTTCCCTGGGCTAACCGTTACAGGTGATTGTATTAATGGGATAATCGATGCGGGTTTAGATACGAAATCCTCGAATTTAATAACGCGAAAAGGGGAAGGAGGCGATGTCAGCGAATCGGAAATGCGTGTTTCTGTGAGGGGTTCCAACTCCTTATTCAATGATCAATCTGTTATATTTGATGTAGATGGTCAAATCCTAACCGATGCTCCCTTATGGATTTTACCTAGTAATATGAAGCGGGTTGCAGTGTTGTCAAGTTTTGCGGCAAGCACGAAGTACGGTGCTATTGCTTCAGGCGGAGTAGTAATTATAAATACAAATTCGGGAAGCACCACTCCAAAATCAAAAGAAATTGCAGATAAGGCCAGGCTTCGTAATAACAAATATAAGGGTGATGCATTATCCATAAAATCTCTTTCCAGCGATTTACCCACCTATCTTCAAGAATTACATGAGGCCAAATCTCTGGAAGAAACCAAAAAAATCCATGAATTCTATGCTCCGAGATATGGCGGCAGTTATAGCTATTATATTGATGTGCTGGGCTATTTCTTTGAAAAATGGAACGACGATACCTTTGAGAATAAAATAGTTCAAGATGGGCTCTCATACTTTAATGCAAACCCCGTGGCATTAAAAGCCTTGGCCTATGTATACCAAGCTAATGGAGATTTTAAAAGGGCCAATGAGCTTTATAGGGAAATCTTCATACAACGCCCCAACTATGCGCAATCCTATATGGACCTCGCCAACAGTTATCGTGAATTGGGTGATGGCAAGAAGGCAGCTTCTTTATATATGCGCTATGATTATATGGTAAACGAAGGGTTTTTGGAGAACGATTCCACGGCATTTGCCAAGATAATGGATCGCGAATTCAACAACCTTATTATGTTAAATGGAAGTGAGATTCTCTCAAAAGAGGCAAAGACGTATGTACTTAAAGAAGACTTCAATGGCACGCGAATGGTCTTCGAATGGAACGACAGTGAGGCGGAGTTCGAGTTGCAGTTCGTAAACCCCGAGAGCCGCTATTTTAAGACGGTACATTCCTTGGCCAAAGATGCAGAGCGCATACGCGATGAGAAATTGTTAGGATATTCATGCGAGGAGTTTTTGATAGACGAATCCCTTACAGGAACATGGCAGGTAAATGTCAAATATTTGGGTAACAAGAGTTTGACCCCTTCCTATTTAAAGGCTACCATCTATTACGATTACGGTAGTGCTGCCCAACGTAAGGAAATAAAGGTCTTAAAACTGGGACTTAAAAACGTGAACCAAGAATTATTTAAGGTTAACAATGCCGCGAGGATAGTCTCCAACTAAAATAAATCCAATAAAATCTTAATAAGGACGCAATTACTTGGAAAGTACGATTTGCTTAAAAAATTAACCATTTTTTGTAATATATTTACGACAAAAATAGTTTATGAATAAATTGTTTACCCTTTTGTTCCTTGTTTGTTCCTTTCAAGGATTCTCCCAAGAAAAAATAAATAAAATTAGTGGCGTTGTATCAGACATGGGCTATCCATTAGCTAATGTGAACATATCGATCAAAGGTACCACGGAAGGTATACAAACCGATAATAACGGTAAATACGAGATAGAGGCAAGACCTAGGGATGTGCTTGTCTTTAGTTATGTAGGCATGCATGATGTACTGATAATCGTTGAAGATGTTACCAAAATATTAAATATTAACATGGTCCCTAGAGTGGAAGAACTTGATGAAGTCATTGTAAGCCAACAAAAAAAGAAAGGGCAGGAAGGTTTGCAATTGGACTACGCTGTGAACAAGAATATAGTACGGACAACCTTCGGATTTGTAGATGCCGAGAATGCTGGATATGCAATGAATACGATTGATGGGAAGGACTTAAATCCTGGGGCTATCGATATTTTGTCTGCTCTACAGGGCAAAATACCGAGTCTGTCAATAGAGTCGATCAACAGTCCTGGAGGCGGTACAGAGAAAGTTGCCTTTCTAAGGGGTCGGAGTTCAGCACTTAATCCTAAACCTGCCATTTTTGAGGTAGATGGTCAGATTTTCAACTCGGTACCCACCTTTTTAGATATTGCTAATATAGACCGGATAGCCACCCTCCCAGGACTAGGTGCAACCGCAAAATATGGTAGTCAAGCGGCAGGTGGGGTAATCATCATAAATACAAAGGGTTCTTTTGTTATGCGCGAAAAAGGCACCAATAAGCCCTATGACCAAGCTAAATTACGTAACAACAAGCTCAATGAGAAAACAGCTTTACGAAAGTTAAAGCCTGTAGTCCCAAAGTATTTATTGGAAATTGAGAAGACCACAACTATCGAAGAGGCATTTAACGTATACGAAAGCCAAAAAAAGCTATATGGTGGTTCTCCTTACTTCTTCTTGGAGGTCGCAAAAAAAATTAAAGGCAAATTTGGGAATCAGGAAAAAGCAGATTTTGTTTTGGAAGAGATGAAAGCAAGGTATGCCAAGAATGCGGAAGCATTAAAGGCATTGGCATATGTGCTTGAATCTGAAAACAGACATTCAGATGCCTTGAGTCTTTATAAGGAGATTTTCAGGCTTAGACCTAGATATGCCCAATCGTATAGGGATCTTGCCAATATGTATGTCCTTAACGGGGAGTATAAAAAAGCATTGGGCTTGCATGCCAGATATCACCAATTACGAAAAATGGATTCAATTGCATTGACATTTGACGACATTGATGCCATCCTAGAGTTGGAATCCACGAATTTGATTGCGAGAAAAGGGGAAGAACTAAAGATTGAAAATGGTGATGTCAGTGATTCAGATATTGGCGGCACCCGGGTTCTTATCGAATGGAACAATACCGAGGCAGAATTCGATTTGCAATTTGTTAATCCCGATAACCATTATTTCGTTTGGAGCCATACTTTGGAGAATGAATCTGAGCGAATCTTTGATGAAAAAATAAAAGGGTATTCCTGTGAGCACTTCTTGATTGATAAAAGTCTTCTTGGGGAATGGAAAATAAACATTAAATATTTTGGTAACAAAGCCTACAATCCAACCTATATGAAAGCCACTGTTTATTATGACTATGGTACTTCAAACGAAAGGAGCGAGGTAAAAGCGTTTTCACTTTCAGAAAAAGATGTCAATTTTGAGTTGCTCACGCTTTTTAATAGGGTATCGGTAGGTAAATAAACACAGTTATTGGTTAGATAAAAGGTCCTTGGTTTTATGTGGCTCTTTGATATATGATTTAGACTTTCTTTTTTCCATTGCTGCTAATTGGGAAATGCCATAATTAGCTTTGTCCCCCTCAAAAAGAACGCGCCAAATTTTTCCTTTTTTGGATTCAGAAATATATAACGAACCATCTGGTCCCTCTGCCAAACCCATAGGTCGATATTTGGCATCTTTCATTTGCACGACAGTATCTACACCGGCAAAACCATCAGCAAAGACCTCCCATTTTCCAGTTGGTTTTCCATTTACAAAAGGAATAAATGCTATAATATAGCCTGCTTGTGGATAGGGGCTTCTATTGGTTGATCCATGAAAGGCCACAAATGCGCCCTCTTTATATCTTGGCGGGAATAAATCCCCTTTATAGAACAACATATCATTAGGGGCCCAATGTGCAGGCAAACCCATTAGTGGTTCCGCATAACCCTTGGCCTCTTTCATGCCATCTCCCCCATATTCCGGGGCCAGCATTCTTTTGTTCTTGAAATGGTCATAATAGGTGTAAGGCCACCCATAATCATCCCCTTCATTGACTATCATGAATTGTTCCGCCGGTAAAATGGCATTTTGCCATTGGCTATAATATTGTGGAGCATGATTGTGTAGAAAATCACGACCATGATTAATTGCATATAGTTTATTGTCCATTTCATTCCAGGATAGGGCAACAACACTGCGGATTCCTGTGGCAAATCGCTGCCCATCCAGTTGTGATTGGCCTAATTTATTGGCATCAAATTTCCAGATACCCCCCAGTATGTCCAATTGCGAGCAAGGGTTTTCGCCCATAACAATACCATTCGGATTAAGATTGGTAGCGTTCTTGTCTTCACATGCATTGGTGGGAGCACTAAAAGTAACGTACAAACCATCATTGCTGTCAAAAGCGATTGATTTTGCATTGTGCCACCGTATGGGGTAAGGGTCTGTAACAATAGTTTCAGTGACACTTTCAGGAATTAGTTTATTAGGCGTTAATTTTTGTCTATAAACAACGAGCTCTGAACTAAAGTATAAATACCCCTTGTGTATTCGCATTTCTGTGGCAAACGCCCCATCATTGGGATAATCCCCAAAGCGCTCCATAATATCAGCTTTGCCATCATTATTTGTGTCCCTTAAGGCAACATTGCCTTTATCCCCAGTCGCAATCTTTAGTTTTACATAAATGTCCCCGTTGTCATTTACGGCCAAATGTCTTGAGGGTCCTACACTGTCAGCAACTACCAATGCTCCAAACCCATCAGGAAGAAAGAGGCCACCATTATCCTTTTCTGCTGTAGGTTTTAAATCTTCATTTTGATTTGGTAATTCAATAGTATCATTTTTAACCTCCGATTTTGATCTTGGTTCTTGATTACTTTCTTTACAATTGGTGAATGCAAAAAGTAAGGTTATAAGAAATAAATTTTGAATCCGCATAGTTGGTTCTTTCAATATAGACTTAGTTAGCTATTAATAATTGTCGGTAAATCAGGATATTATACCTGCAATACCCCCATATTAAAGGGTTTTTCAATGGGAGCATGGTTAGCAGCTTCAATGCCCATTGAAATCCATTTCCGAGTATCCAATGGATCTATAATGGCATCTGTCCATAAGCGTGCAGCGGCGTAATAGGGAGAAACCTGATTGTCGTAGCGTTGTTTTATTTTAGTAAAGAGTTCCTCTTCCTTGGCTTTGGTGATGGTTTCCCCTTTCTTTTTTAAGGATGCCTTTTCAATTTGCAATAAAACTTTTGCCGCAGAATTACCACTCATAACCGCAAGTTCTGCACTTGGCCATGCTACAATCAGTCTTGGATCATAGGCTTTTCCACACATGGCATAATTCCCTGCACCATAACTATTCCCAACTACCACAGTGAATTTAGGTACCACGGAATTACTAACCGCATTCACCATTTTAGCACCATCTTTTATGATTCCACCTTGCTCACTTTTACTGCCTACCATAAATCCGGTAACATCCTGTAAAAAAACCAATGGAATTTTCTTTTGGTTGCAATTCGCAATAAACCGTGTTGCTTTGTCAGCCGAGTCAGAGTAGATTACTCCACCAAATTGCATTTCGCCTTTAGCTGTTTTTACCACTTTTCGCTGATTGGCTACTAGGCCTACAGCCCATCCATCAATGCGGGCATAACCTGTAAGAATGGTTTTGCCATACCCTTCTTTATATTCTTCAAAGTCCGAATCGTCAACCAACCGATTTATGATTTCTCGCATATCATATTGTTCGGTTCGGGAACCGGGAAGAATTCCGTAGATATCCTGTACCTCCTCTTTCGGTTTTTGGGGTTTGTTACGATTGAAACCTGCTATGTCAAAATCACCGATTTTATCAACGATATTTTTGATTTTATCCAAAGCGTCTTTATCATCTTTTGCCTTGTAATCGGTAACACCGCTTATTTCGCTATGGGTAGTGGCACCTCCTAAAGTTTCATTATCAACCTCTTCGCCAATGGCAGCTTTAACCAAATAACTACCTGCCAAAAAGATGCTACCCGTCTTATCTACAATAAGTGCTTCATCACTCATTATTGGGAGATAAGCACCTCCTGCCACACAACTTCCCATGACCGCTGCAATCTGGGTAATTCCCATGCTGCTCATAATGGCATTATTTCTAAAAATGCGTCCAAAATGCTCTTTGTCAGGAAATATTTCATCTTGCATTGGCAGAAAAACACCCGCACTATCTACAAGGTAAATTATGGGTAATCGATTTTCAATGGCAATTTCTTGGGCACGAAGGTTTTTCTTTGCAGTTATCGGAAACCAAGCTCCAGCTTTTACTGTGGCATCATTGGCGACAACGATACACTGTTTGCCCTTTACATGTCCTATTTTAACAACTACGCCACCTGAAGGGCACCCACCATGTTCTTCATACATTCCTTCACCGACTAAAGCGCCGATTTCTATACTCTTTTCATCAGAATCCAATAAATAGGCAATTCGCTCACGGGCTGTCATTTTACCCTGGGTATGCTGTTTTTCAATTCGTGTTTTACCACCCCCTAATTTAACTTTTGCCAGTCTCTTTCTTAGTTGGGATAAATGCAGTTTGTTCTGATCTTCGTTTTTATTGAACTTGATGTCCATATACTTTCTGTTTCTTAAATCAAGGCTAAAGATAAGGAGTAAATTTCATTACTTTTGGGAATAATCTAAAATGAATATGTCACATAAAGTTAGATGGGGAATTATTGGATTGGGCGGAATTGCACATAAGTTTGCAAATGACCTTAATCTTGTTGAAAGTGCTGAAATAACCGCGGTTGCGTCAAGAAGTATCGAAAAGGCTGAAGAATTCAGGGAGGAATACAATGCTAAACATGCTTTTGGAAGTTATGAAGAACTGTTTCAGTGCCGAGAAGTAGATGTCATCTATATTGCTACACCACATACATCACATAAAGAATGGAGCATTAAAGCAATGAACCATGGTAAACATGTGCTTTGCGAGAAACCTATGGGAATGAGGCGTGCAGATATTGAAGAGCTGGTATCAGTGGCAAAAAGCAATAAGGTATTTTTGATGGAAGCGCTTTGGTCAAGATTTAATCCAACTATCAAAAAGGCAAAAGAATTAATTGATCAGGGTGTAATAGGGGAGTTGGGCTATTTGCACGCCGATTTTGCCTTCTATGCACTGGATCGTCCCGAAGAAGGTCGATTGTTGAACCCAAATTTGGGAGGTGGTTCATTATTGGATATTGGTATATATCCTATTTTCTTGTCTTATTTGCTACTTGGTAAACCTGAAAAAATACAGTCATCTTCAAAGTTCTACAAAACAGGGGTTGAAATACAAACCGCTGTGCTATTTGATTACCCTAATGCCCAAGCAATACTTTATAGCGGACTCACATCAGCATCCAAAATGGAAGCAGAGATTTCAGGTAGCAATGGATCTATTTTTTTATATCCCCAATGGCATTCGGCCGAGGGATATTCCCTTAAGCTAGATGGGGAAACACAAAACTATGATATGCCTACCCTGGGCAATGGCTACACTTACGAAATTGAAGAGGTTAATACTTGCGTGCAAAAAGGTAATTTGGAAAGCGAACTATGGACACACCAAAACAGTTTGGATCTGGCCGAATTATTGGAAACCATTCGTGTTCAAAATAGAATTACCTTTCCTTTTGAACAATAAAGTTTAAGGCCTTTACAAGGATTTCAATCAAAAATTGCGATATTTGAAATTACCAAAAACCAAACCAACAAAAAATGGGAATGAATAAGAATACGGTATTGGCTTGGGCCACTTTTATAATGATAATAGTAGGACTGGGTTTGATTGCGCTGGGTGCCTTTAGATATGATGAGGTTGCGGGATGGGGTTTTGCCGCTGTAGGCGTAGGCTTTTTTGCCATTGCCTGGGTTTTCAATGCTTTAAAAGGCAGGGTTTAAGTCAGGTTCACTTCTTTTTAATTTAATCTTTTTAATATTATGTCTGACGATAAGAAAGTCATTTTCTCCATGTCTGGAGTTACGAAGACCTATAAGAATGCGAATACTCCAGTTCTTAAAAATATATATCTAAGTTTTTTTTATGGAGCTAAAATTGGAATTTTAGGCCTAAACGGTTCAGGTAAATCTACCTTATTGCGTATTATAGCAGGGGAGGACAAGAATTACCAAGGCGATGTTGTCTTTTCGCCAGGCTACAACGTTGGTTATTTGGAACAGGAACCCAAACTGGATGAAGACAAGACCGTTTTGGAAGTGGTTAAGGAAGGGGCTGCAGAAACTGTTGCAATCCTGGATGAATACAACAAGATCAACGATATGTTCGGCCTACCGGAAGTTTATGAGGATGCGGACAGAATGCAGAAACTTATGGATAGGCAAGCGGCTCTTCAAGATCAAATTGATGCCTCTAATGCTTGGGAACTTGATACCAAGTTGGAAATAGCTATGGATGCCCTTCGTACACCGGAGCCCGATAAGAAAATCGCAGTACTTTCGGGAGGTGAGCGAAGACGCGTAGCACTTTGCAGGCTATTACTGCAAGAACCTGAAATTTTGTTGTTGGATGAACCAACAAACCACTTGGATGCAGAATCGGTACATTGGCTAGAGCATCATTTAGCACAATATAAAGGTACCGTAATAGCTGTAACGCACGACCGATACTTCTTGGATAATGTCGCAGGATGGATTTTGGAATTAGATCGTGGGGAAGGAATTCCTTGGAAAGGGAATTATTCCAGTTGGTTAGACCAAAAGTCAAAACGATTGGCACAGGAAAGTAAAACAGCTTCAAAACGTCAAAAAACATTGGAACGGGAGTTGGAATGGGTACGTCAAGGGGCTAAAGGCAGACAGGCCAAACAAAAGGCACGTTTAAAGAATTATGACAAACTCATGAGCCAAGACCAAAAACAGCTCGATGAGAAATTGGAAATCTATATTCCCAATGGTCCACGGTTGGGGACGAACGTAATTGAAGCCAATGGTGTTAGCAAGGGCTATGAAGATAAATTACTATACGAGGATTTGAATTTTAAACTACCGCAGGCAGGAATAGTGGGAGTTATTGGACCCAATGGTGCAGGTAAGACCACTATTTTTAGAATGATAATGGGTGAGGAAACCCCAGATAAAGGTGAATTCATTGTAGGTGATACTGCCAAAATTGCCTATGTGGATCAAAGTCATTCCAATATTGATCAGGATAAAACAATCTGGCAAAATTTCAGTGATGAGCAAGAATTGGTCATGATGGGAGGAAGACAAGTAAATTCTAGGGCATATCTAAGCCGTTTTAACTTTTCAGGTAGTGAGCAGAATAAAAAAGTAAATATGCTTTCTGGTGGAGAAAGAAACCGTTTGCATCTTGCAATGACATTAAAAGAAGAAGGTAATGTGTTGCTTTTAGATGAGCCTACCAATGATTTAGATGTCAATACATTACGTGCTTTGGAAGAAGGTTTGGAGAACTTTGCTGGTTGTGCTGTGGTCATCTCGCACGATAGATGGTTCTTAGATCGAATCTGCACCCATATTTTGGCTTTTGAAGGCGACTCCCAAGTATATTTCTTTGAGGGTTCATTTTCTGAGTATGAGGAGAATAAGAAAAAACGTTTGGGTGGGGATTTGATTCCTAAACGTCTTAAGTATAAGAAACTGATTCGATAATATTTAAGGGACCCTTCAGGTTTTCAAAACCTGAAGGGTCTCTCTTAGAAATCAGAATTGGGATACCAATCCAATTGAATGACTTCAATATCAGCATTTCCGTTATTAACTAATTCCTTGAATTTGGTAATATCACTAACATCAGGTCTTCCTCGATAGTGATAAGGATAAACCTGTTTGGGTTTGAATCCCAGTACAGCATCCGCAGCACTTTCCACGGTCATTGTATAGGGCAGGTTCATGCAAACAAAGGCCTTGTCTATATTCTGCAGGTTCCTCATTTCAGGAATGTCTTCGGTATCGCCCGAAAAATAGATACGTTGATTGCCCATATTCAGAACATAACCATTACCTCGACCAATTTCGTGAAAGTCTTTGGCTTCTTCCCTTAGATTATACATAGGTATCGCTTCCACATTAATACCATAGCGCTCCTTACTTTCCCCGTTGTTCAATACATCGATTTGTGGTGTGAATTCGGTCGGTAATTTATCGGCCACTGCTGCGGGAACCATAATTTTTGACTTTTCGGTATTCAAGGCTTGTAAGGTTTCCAGGCTAAAATGATCTCCATGAATATCGGTTATCAATATTAAATCAGGTTGTTCTTGTCCTTCAAAAGCTTCTGCTCCGCCCACGGGATCAATGTAAATCGTAATATCATTCCATTCCAAAATAGCTGTTGCATGTTCAATGGGAATGATTTTAATTGAAGTTTCGCTTGGCTTTTCAATGAGTTGAGGTGCAGAAGGAACCCCACCAGTGTGTAGATTTGGTTCTGAATCCAAAAGCGGTCCATTCGATGTTTTTTTCACTTCTTTACATCCCCCAATGGTAAGGCTAAAGGTCAATAGTGCAAACAATAATCTCTTCATAATATTCAATTTTATTAATTCAGTTTTAGTTCCATTTTCACATCACTTCTGGCATAAGGTATTTCCTGTTCCAATGGAACATCCTTAAATCCATACTTTCGATAAATGTGAAGTGCGACATCTAATTTGGTACTGGAATAAAGAACCACTTTATCCCATTGTTTAACTTTTGCAAAAGTAATGGAATATTTCAATAGCTCTTGTCCAATATTCAATCCTTGATACCTAGGATCAACTGCCATCTTACCAAGCTCATATACCATGTCATCCAATTTAATGAATGAGAAACAACCTACGATTTGCGCTTCATATTCAGCAAAAAATATGTACCCGCCCTTGTCAATAATGGATTTTTTAGCGTTTTCAAGGAGTTCTTTATCCTTGGTTTCTACGTAAAAAAACTTTTCTAACCAAGCGAGGTTTAAATCACGGAAGTTACTGATATACTTAGGGTTAAAAGGTATTATTTGCAATGACATTCTCGTTCTTTCATTTAATTGAATTCATAAAGTTAGGATTTGGGATTTTTATTCTACAAAAAATGTTAAATATTTTGATCTAAAAAAATCCAAGTAGGTAAATGAACCGTATATAGAAGAACGAACAAACACTTTATTTAAAGTAAAAAGGTAATTAATTTTAAGATTATGACTGAGACAAAAAACAATAATGGATTAAAAGTATTGGCAGGATTGCTAGGTGTGGTACTTTTAGGAGTGATCATCTACACAGTTAGTCTTTACCAAGACAAGAAAAAGACGGAGACTGTGCTTACTCAAGAAAAAGAGTTGGTAGTTGAAGACTTAAACAGCTTAAAGTCAGAATACGACAAGGCTATTTTAGAGAGCAATGCTACTAATGAGGAGTTGGTTTCTGCAAGAGATAATATTGCAAAATACATTGATTCTGTTAAAACAATGAAAGCCGACATATCTACTTTGGCAAGATACAGAAGACAAGTAGGTGTTTTAAAAGCTGAAAGAGAGCAATTACTTGCACAAGTTGATTCGCTTACAAGATCAAATACGATGATCGCCATGCAGCGTGACAGTACATATGTTGAATTGGAAAAACAAACTGTATTCAATGATTCTTTGGTTGTACAGAACACTCAGTTAGCAGATGTTGTTGAAAAAGGTTCTGCTTTGAATCTTTCTAAATTCAGTGTTGATGCAGTTAGAGAGCGTAATAGTGGAAAATTAGTATCTACTTCAAGAGCTAAGGCTACTGATAAATTTAAAATCTGTTTCACTGTAGCTGACAATGTAATTTCTGAAGCTGGTGATAGAGAATTTTTCGTAGAGGTTCTTGATCCCCAAGGAAATGTTCTTGGAGAGAGCTATTCAAAAACCAACGAAGGTGGTGCTTCAGTAACGTATAGTAAAGGAACAAACTTTTACTACGAGAACAAGTCATTGGATGTTTGTGATTATATAAATAAGCCAGCTGGTGATTTCCAAAAAGGAAATTATATGGTAAATGTTTATGATGACGGTTTAAAATTATTGGGAACTTCCAAGTTCACTCTTAAATAAAACACACTATCCATTTATATATAAAAAGGGGCAATCTGTTAAGATTGCCCCTTTTTATTACTATATCCGGGTAAGTTATTTTAAGCTACCTACCATATCTTCAGGCTTAACCCATTCATCATAATCCTCTGCCGTTACATAACCTAAGTTAACAGCTTCCTCTTTTAATGTGGTACCATTTTTATGGGCCGTGTTGGCGATTTCTGCCGCTTTATAATACCCTATTTTGGTATTTAACGCCGTAACCAACATTAATGAGTTGTTCAGTAATTCTTTGATTACTTCATGATTAGGCTCAATACCTGAAGCACAATTAATATCAAAACTAACACAGGCATCACCAAGTAATTGGGCAGATTGTAAAATGTTCGCTGCCATTACTGGTTTAAAAACATTAAGCTCGTAATGCCCTTGTGTTCCTCCTATTGTGACAGCTACGTCATTACCCATTACTTGTGCACAGACCATGGTCAGTGCTTCACATTGCGTAGGATTCACTTTCCCTGGCATGATAGAACTACCTGGTTCATTGGCGGGAATAATGATTTCCCCAATACCGGAACGTGGTCCTGAAGCCATCATACGAACATCATTTGCGATTTTATTCAAAGAAACAGCCATTTGTTTCAATGCTCCATGACTTTCGACAATAGCATCATGGGCAGCAAGGGCTTCAAACTTATTAGCCGCTGTTTTAAAAGGAAGGCCAGTGAATTTAGAAATGTATTTGGCAACAAGAACATCATACCCGTTCGGGGTATTGAGTCCAGTACCAACAGCAGTTCCTCCTAAGGCCAATTCGCTTAAGTGGTCTAGCGTATTCTCTAACGCTTTAATACCATGTTCCAATTGTGAAGCGTAACCGGAGAATTCCTGCCCTAGGGTTAGGGGAGTGGCATCCATTAGATGGGTGCGCCCTATTTTGACCACATCTTTAAAATCTTTCGTCTTTTTAGTCAAGGTGTCCTTTAATTGGTTAACACCAGGAATTGTAATCTCAACTATCTTTTTATAGGCAGCGATATGCATGCCTGTTGGGAAAGTATCGTTGGAAGATTGGGATTTGTTAACATCATCATTGGGTTGTATGGTCTTTTCACCTTCCCCAATAACCTTACCTGCAATTTCATGTGCACGATTGGCAATTACCTCGTTCACATTCATATTGCTTTGGGTACCTGAACCGGTTTGCCAAATTACTAATGGAAACTGGTCGTTGTGCTTACCTTCCAAAATTTCATCACAAACAGTTGCAATCAAATCTCTTTTTTCAACAGCAAGAACACCAAGTTCGTGGTTTGCATAGGCTGCTGCCTTTTTCAAATAGGCAAATCCGTAAACAATATCCAATGGCATGGAGGCCGATGGGCCAATTTTAAAATTATTTCGGGAACGTTCGGTCTGTGCACCCCAATATTTATCGGATGGCACCTTAACTTTTCCCATTGTGTCTTTTTCAATCCTGAAACTCATAATAGGTTATTTTGGTTTATAATACCATTGCAACATAAAAAAGCATCGTATAATCTGTTTCTTTTTTGCCTATATTTCTTCATAAAATTAAACAGTAGCTATTACTATGCTTAAATTTTATTCATCGTATAAATCAAAAATAATTCAAATTAGTTATAATTCATTTTTACCTCCCAATGGTATAACAAAGGTACTTCATTGGTAGATTTTAACACTCCTTGTCAAACTTAAATTTTAAAAAAATGAAGATTTTTTTCGCATTTGATTTGTTCTTTTGATTGTTTTCAAAGTATCTTAGCGCCATAAAATAAATACAGATGTTCGAGTTCGACCAATATTTAGGATTTTTAGCGTTTTTGACCATTTTGACCATTGGGTTTTGGTTAATGATTTTTTTATTGATGTTCGTGGTACCTTATTGGGTGGGTGGTAATATCATGGAATTTTGGAAAGAAAGGCGTAAAGCTAAAAGAGCTGCTCGTTTAGAGGAATAAAAAAAAGAAGCCATTTGGCTTCTTTTTTGTTTTGTGACTTTATGTAATATTTTGTTTATCCTTCAAATTCATCATCATCACCACCATTTCTTTCGCTATTTCTATTTCTTTGGCTTTGTGGTTCGTTGAACCTATAAAGAAAAGATAATGTTATAGAACGTTGTCTCCATTGAAATTCGCTATAGGTAAAAACATTGTCCGTTCTTGTTTCACTTCTACGTTTCCGTGTATTGAACAAGTCCCTGATATTTAAAGATAATGTGGCCTTGTCTTTCACGATGTCCTTGCTAAAAGCCATATTTGTACTCAACAAACTCTTGTTCCTTGATTGTGCATTTTCTGATGGCCCCCTATAGAATAAATTGGTTTGAAAATCAATTTTCCCTGGTAATGGTAGTTTAGCGCTGAATCGCGTAAACCAAGTAAAATTATCAGCGTCAAAATTTTGGACGATTTCTTGATCTTGAAAATTCACATAGCTGTAATCTCCCCTTAACTGTCTTTGGAATAAGTTAATATTCCAACTCAACCTCCAATTTCTTTTAGGCGTATAAGACGTGGTAAACTCCATGCCATATCTACTTTCCGTCGCAAGATTAATTGGGGTACGAACCTGTACAGGGACTAATACAGGGTTAGCTGGATCATTAGGATTTTCAATCTCCACAAAGTCCCCTCTTTCTTGGGTAATAAATTGAAAAACACCAGTCGATTTATTGTAATATGCTGATGTATTGAAAGTAACTTTATCCCACCTTCGTAAATATCCCAAATCAAAAGCATTGGTGTATGTGGGATCTAAATCGGGATTTCCTTGAAATAAATTGGTGTTACTGGATCGTGATGGAAACGGATTTATGAATCTTGATCGTGGTCTTCGCAATCTTCGACTATAACTAATGGTAACTTGCTCTTTCTCGGAAAACTCATAGCCTAAAAATAAGGATGGGAACCAATCTACATATTTTTTATTACTTATTTCATTGGTATTGACAAGTACTATTCCAATGTCAGATGCCTCCATACGCATACCTCCCAAAATACTGAACTTATTGATTTTTGTTCCTAATTGGGTATATGCAGCATTTACATATTCCTTATAATTTAATTCGTTGCTAAAATTTGGATCACTATTCAAAATTCCATTTTCAAGAATACCAAAATTGAAATCGGTATTAAAATTATTGAAGGTGCCGCGATAACCGAATTCAAATTGCGATTTGTTGTCCTTGCCTAAGGGAAGAACATAATCCATTTGAACCAGTTGTCTTATTTGTCTTTCATCGTTAATGGTTTGCTCGGTTGGTAATTCTGATGTTTCACCTATAACAATCTCGTTTATTATTGAATTTTCAAGTTCATTCCCAGTTGAATATTGATAGTCCATTGTAAGCTCATGGCCATCTTTATCAAACCTCTTTTTATAATTTACAGAATATTGAATGTCCTCATCTTCCTCATCCTCTATTGTGAATCTGTTCCTTTCTATAGTAGGATTATTTGCAGCATCAAAGTTGAAGAAGTCGATATCTATGGTGTCCTCACCTTGCGATTTTCTATATACAAATGAATTGGTGATGCTACTAGTGGAATCAATGAAGTACTCAAACCCAATGTTAGTATTGAAACCATCATTCTGTCTTTGATAATCTCTTATTTCGTCTTGAAAACTTGCCGTACTTCCGTCACTATTAAAATTTTCTTGCTCAAAAAGAGCATTTCCGGGGCCACTGCGATAACGATATGAGGTATTTGTGAAGATATTGAACTTTTCCCGTCTTAGATTAAGACTAAGGTTACCACCATAACTTTTTGGGTTACCAACATTTAAACTTGCTGAACCATTAAGTCCTGCCGTTTTACTTTGCTTTAGTACAATATTTAATATTCCCGCCGTTCCTTCAGCATCATATCTTGCAGAGGGATTTGTGATTACTTCAACTTTTTCAATGGCTTCTGCAGGCAATTGTTGCAATGCTTCAGTGCTAAGTCCAGATAATGCAGATGGCTTGCCATTAATAAGAATGCGAACACTTTCATTTCCCCGTAAACTTATATTTCCTTCAACATCTACTGTAACAGAAGGTACATTATCCAAAACATCGGTAACAGAACCGCCTTTGACCGTAAGATCGGAGCCTACATTGTATATTTTCTTATCCAGACGTAACTCAACAGTAGTTCGTTCACCAACTACTTCAACACCGTCTAGCTGTTCAACATCAACGCCAATCTTTATCGTCCCTAAATCAGTTGAGGTTCTAAATGTCTGTTCTTCTTTTGAATAGGTCTTATATGAAATATACTCAACACGCACATTATACCTGCCAGGCATAGTCTGTACATTGAATTTTCCGAACGCATCTGTAATACCTCCAGTAACTCTATCAGGATTGCGCAAACTTTGAAGGATCAATGTCGCATATTCCAATGGCTGGCCAGTATCCTGGTCAAGCACTATTCCCGTTATATTTATTGGTTCTGGTCTTTGCCCTTGGGGTCTTTGCGCTATTGAAATGAATGAAGTGAAGGCAATCAATAACAAGAATAGTTGTTTCATTTTTATTTTTCAGTTAACCTTTATCGGTCTTTTTCTTCTTCTTTTGTTTTTTTTGCTTCTTCTTTTTCTCTTTGTTCGTCTTTGCTACTCCGTTTTTCTGAAGTTCAACGAAAGCCTCATACTTTTCCATTGGTAATCCGGCTTTGAGCTCTTCATCTTGGCGTTCTGTAATTTCCTCCATTTTTTCGCGCATTTTATCAGGAGTCAATTTTAGTATTTGCATCTCAATACGCTCTTGAACATACTTCTTAAGAACACTGCTTAAAACAGCAGTTTCAAATTCATTTAATTCCAACGCTTCCGCTATTGCAGGCATTTCTTTATCCACAATTTCGTCGGCGGTGAAATTTTCCGGTTCTTTCTGTGGTTCTTGGGCTTGTGGGATCGTACTTCTTCCACGCCCACCATAAGAGCCTCTACCGCCATAACCATAGCCTCCGCCACCATAGCCATATTGTGCTTGTAATTCTACTCCTGTTAACAATAAGGTGAACAGGGCAACCAAGTATGTTTTATTGATTTTCATAATGTTGCTAGTTTTTAGATTTCAAAAATAATCGAAGGTTTAACTCCTAAGGGTTAAAACTTTGTTAAAGAGTGTTTATTCGTATTCATTAGCTTAACAAGAAAGATGCCAAAAATTTAAGAATCCATCTCTATTTTAAAAGGTCATATATCTTTTCTGTTGGTCTGCCAATCACAGCTTTATTGTCCCTAAGAACTATCGGCCTCTCGATTAGCTTTGGATATTGAATCATGGCATCCAAAATTTCCTCCTCGCTTAAATTTTTTCCACGATAGTTTTCCTTCCAAATGGCCTCATTTTTACGAACTAGATTTTCTGCCGAAATATTCAAATAACCTAATACCTTTCTTAATTCATCTTTGGTTGGAATGTTTTCCAAATACTTGATGACCTCAAATTGTTTCCCTGATTTCTCTAAAACCTCTAGACCTTGACGGGATTTAGTACATCTTGGATTATGGTAAATTTTTATCATTTTAATTGATTTTAATTAGATAGCAACGTTCATTGCCCTTAAGTCATTTCGTAATTGGGCAGCACTTTTGAAATGGATCCCATTGAGACCCAGTTTTTCAGCGGCTCGTACATTGTCAAAATTGTCATCAATGAATACCGCCTTTTCAGGATTAATACTATAGCGCTCTAAAGTAATGTCATAGATTTTTTGAAATGGTTTTCTTGTTTTTTCTGCTCCAGATACGACAATACCTTCAAAATACTGTAGAAAATCAAATCGATCCAAAGCAACGGGGAATGTTTCTGCACTCCAATTGGTCAATGCATATAAATTATAGGCATTCGTTTGCTTTAACTGCTGCAATATATCCAATGAATCAGGGATAGGACCCCCCAACATTTCTGGCCACCGATCATAATACATTCTTATCAAAGATTCAAATTCAGGAAATTGATTGACCAATAATTCAGTTCCTTCTTTCAGAGGCCTTCCTGCATCATGTGCAACATTCCATTCCGAAGTACAAATGTTGTTTAAGAACCAATCTACCTTTTCTTCGTCACCATCAAAAATATCCCTATAAACATATTTTGGATTCCAATCAATTAGCACTCCACCTAGGTCAAAAATGACTGTATCAATTGTGAGCATATCAAAAATTTTGCTGTTTATTCTTCCTCTTTTTGCCCCATCATCATTAAAAAGGCCTTTAAGAACTGATCTATATTGCCATCCATCACAGCATCAACATTCCCAGTCTCTTCTGCTGTTCTAACATCTTTCACCAATTTGTAGGGGTGCATCACGTAATTTCTAATTTGGGACCCCCATTCAATTTTCATCTTGGAGGATTCAATCTCCTCCCTTGCTTCCATTTTCTTTCGTAATTCAATCTCATATAATTGGGATTTAAGCATTTTCAATGCCGTAGCCCTATTGTCGTGCTGCGAACGTGAATCGGAACATGATATTTGTATTCCTGACGGCTTGTGAACTAATTGTACTTTAGTTTCTACTTTATTCACATTTTGTCCGCCTGCACCACTTGATCTAGCAGTGGTTATCTCAATGTCGGCAGGGTTTACATCAATCTCTATACTATCATCCACTAGGGGGTAAACATAGACCGAGGCGAATGAAGTATGTCTTTTGGCATTGCTGTCAAAAGGTGAGATGCGAACCAAACGATGCACCCCATTTTCACCTTTAAGCCATCCAAAAGCATATTCACCGTCAATCTCTAGAGTGACTGTTTTTATGCCAGCCACATCACCTTCTTGGTAGTTGAGTTCCTTTACCTTGTAACCATTTTTTTCGCTCCACATCATATACATGCGCATAAGCATAGCAGCCCAATCGCAGCTTTCGGTACCACCTGCGCCAGCTGTGATCTGTAATACTGCAGTGAGTTCATCGCCCTCTTCGGAAAGCATGTTTTTGAACTCTAATTTCTCTATTAAGTTGGTCGCTTTGTGGTAATGGGCGTTGACCTCAGCTTCGGAAACCTCACCTTCTTTATGAAATTCAATCAATACCTCTAAATCCCCAACTAAGGTCTTTGCGGCGTTAAAGTCATCAACCCAATGTTTTTTGGATTGTATGAATTTCATTTGTTCCTGGGCTTTCTTCGGATTATCCCAAAAATCGGGGGCAAGTGTTTTTTCCTCTTCGTTTTCTATTTCAATAAGTTTGGCATCTATGTCAAAGATACCTCCTTAACGCACCAAGGCGCTCAATGAGATCTTTAGATTGATCTACTGTTATCATTATAAAACATTTTTAGCAAAAATAGGATTTAACTATGGTTGTGCAATCTATTTTATATAAATTTAGTCCAGACTAATTCAAGCTTTAACCCATTATGAAAAATAGTTACATCTTCACCTTGATTTTATTTATCGGACTCACAATAGGCAACGCACAGTTTGCTGAAAAAAGCAAGGATTTTCAAAAATACACGGGCCTGTTCAATTTTTATCACGATGACAAAACCGACAAGATGTATATGGAAGTCAATGATCTTGAGAAAGAGTTTCTTTATGTCTACTCATTGAGCAGCGGTATTGGAAGTAATGATATAGGTTTGGATAGGGGACAACTTGGAAATGAACAGGTTGTGTTCTTTCGTAAAGCAGGTGGTAAGTTGATGTTGATACAACCCAATTTAAAATTCAGGGCCTTAACGGATAATGAATTGGAGCGTAAGTCGGTAGAGCAAGCATTCGCAAAATCCGTCTTATTTGGATTTAAAATTGAAGAAGAAAAAGATGGTAAGTATATTATTGACATTACTGATTTTTTAATGCAAGATACCCATGGTGTAACGTCAAGATTAAAGCGATCAAAACAAGGTACATATAGTCTTGATAAGTCAAAAAGTGCTTTTGCCCTGGATCGTACAAAAGCGTTTCCAAAGAATATTGAGTTTGATGTTACCCTGACCTTTAAAGGGGAACCCAAAGGCGGTTATATTAAGTCGGTTGCCCCTAATGCAAATTTGGTAACTGTTGCACAGCATCACTCATTTATTGAATTACCGGATGATAAGTATCAGAAAAGAGTATTTGATCCTCGATCTGGTTCGTATCCAACTTCTTATTATGATTATTCTACACCCGTGCAGGAACCCATTATAAAAAGGTTCATAACAAGGCATCGCCTTGAAAAAAAGGACCCTATTGCAGCGCTGAGCGAAGCCGTTGAGCCAATCGTCTATTATTTGGATAACGGTACTCCAGAACCCATACGCTCCGCACTTTTGGATGGCGGTAGATGGTGGAACCAAGCCTTTGAAGCAGCAGGTTATAAAAATGCATTTCAATTGGTCATGTTGCCGGATGACGCTGATCCCTTGGATGTTCGTTATAATGTAATACAATGGGTGCACCGATCTACAAGAGGTTGGAGTTATGGTAGTAGCATTACCGACCCAAGAACTGGTGAAATTATAAAAGGCCATGTTAGTCTTGGAAGTTTACGAATAAGACAAGATTATTTAATTGCACAAGCTTTAATGAACAAACCCTTTGCAGAAAGCGATGATAATTACCAACCTATGTTGGATTTGGCGTTGGCCCGTATTCGCCAACTCTCTGCCCATGAGATAGGGCATACCTTAGGTTTTGCACATAATTATGCTGCTTCAACCAATGATAGGGCATCGGTTATGGACTATCCGCATCCACAATTCTCCTTAAATAATGGAGAGATTGATTTTTCAAATGTATATGATACCGGTATTGGTGAATGGGATAAAGTTACCGTTGCCTATTCTTATACTGACTTTCCAGAAGGATCCAGTGAAAAAGATGGGTTGAACAAAATATTGAACAATGCCATAGGAAAAGGCTTAAGGTATATAACAGATCAGGATGCCAGGCCAATGGGCGGTGCTCATGTTTTGGCCCATTTGTGGGACAATGGTAGCAATGTTAGTGAGGAGTTGAATGAAATGCTTAAACTACGTTCTGCGGCTATTGACAATTTTTCTATAGATAATATAAGAACTGGCGAGCCCAATACTGTTTTGGAGGATGTTTTTGTTCCGCTTTATTTTTTCCATCGCTATCAAACCGAAGCCGTAGCGAAAGTTGTAGGTGGTATGGAGTATAATTATGCAGTTAAAGGGGATGGTCAACAAACGATGTCAATTGTCAATAAAAAAATGCAGCAGCAAGCGTTAACCAGTATTCTCAAAACTTTGGATGCTTATCAAATTGCCATTCCCAAAGAAAAACTGTCACTTTTTCCACCTAGGGCCTTTGGTTATGGTAAAACAAGGGAATCCCTCAAAGGAAAGACCGGTGTTTCTTTTGATGCATTGTCTGCGCCAGAGACGGCAGCTGATATGACATTGGGACTCTTACTGCATCCTGAGCGCGCTTCTAGATTGATTCAACAAAAGGCTTTGATGGCCAATAATTTGAGTCTTTCTGATGTTTTGGACGCAGTAGTGGCTGCTTCAATCAACAAACAGCATAAAGACGATTATATATCTGAAGTACAACAGAATATTAACTATAGGGTGCTTTATCATTTAATGAACCTTGCAGCACATGATAAAGTACATCCTCAAGTGAATGCTCATGCGAATTTAAAACTAAAGGAGCTTAGAGGACAATTAATGCTAAAAAGTGATGTCAATGGACCTGAAATGGTGCGTAGAATAGATAAATTCATGAAAGCACCAGAGAAATTTGAAATTATCCAAGTGTCGACAATTCCTGATGGCTCACCAATTGGTATGGATTGCATGAATTAACGTTTAATAGACTTTCCATCCTGGAAATAGTTGCTATAAAAGATAAAATTACATATAACGCTAAACCAAGTATTAAGAGTGAATATCAATTTGATTAGTGATACAGTAACCAAGCCATCCCATGGGATGTTAAAGGCCATGATGTCTGCTGAAGTTGGCGACGATGTTTTTAAGGCCGACCCTTCGGTAAATTTATTGGAACAGAAGACCGCAACATTGTTTGGCAAAGAAGCGGCCTTATTTTTCCCCAGTGGTACTATGGCCAATCAAACCGCAATTAAATTACACACACAACCTGGTCAGCAATTAATTTGCGATAAGTACGCACATGTTTATAATTATGAAGGCGGGGGTGTTAGTTTTAACAGTGGTGTTTCATGTAAGCTTGTCGATGGTTATCGGGGCATGATGTCTGCCGAACAAGTTGAAGCTGCTATAAATCCGCCAGATTTTTATCATAGTCCGCTGACAACTTTGGTTTGTATTGAAAATACAACAAATAAGGGTGGTGGTGCTTGTTGGGATTTTCATGAATTAAGGAAAATAAAAGAAGTTTGTGTTTCGCATAATCTGGCATATCACCTTGACGGGGCCAGGATATGGAATGCACTGGTGGCCAAGAATGAAACTGCTGAACAGTATGGTAAGCTTTTTGACACTATTAGTATTTGCTTCAGTAAAGGATTGGGCTGTCCCGTGGGCTCGGTTTTGGTGGGTAGCAAGGTTATGATGGACAAGGCTTTGAGAGTGCGAAAAATTTTAGGAGGAGGAATGCGACAAGCAGGATATTTAGCCGCTGCTGCAGTATATGCTTTGGATCACAATATTGAAAGGTTGGCAGAAGATCATCAGAAAGCCTTGGAAATTGGTCGGATTTTGGAAAATCTCCATTTTATTAGAAAGGTCGAGCCTATTGAAACTAACATTATCATTTTTGAAATTGATGAGGAAGTTATTACGGAAGAGGATTTTGTAAGCAAATTGGCCGAAAAGCAAATTTCAATAATTGGCATGGGCCAAGGAAAATTGAGAATAGTAACGCATATGGATTATACAGATATCATGCATGATTCTTTCTTAACTACCCTGAAAAAACTATAATTCCCCAAGATTTGCAAGTGATGCAATTCTGTTTTTAAGGTTTTTGATCCCATTTTCCATACCAGCTTCCGAATTATATAATTGACTATGGCCAATAATCTGGCCAGTAGCGTTCTTGAGATTGAACAAAAACTTTCCGTCATGATTGGTTTTACGTTCAAACCCAATACTGGTCCTAATAATTGGATTCAGGCGTTTTACTGTTTTCCTTACTTCTTCTTCATCGGTGAATTCTACACTTTTTAGTAAGGTGTGTCCTCCTTGTGTATTTAGGTTGAAACTGAACTTGCCAGTTTCTCTTTTTTTGATTTCTATCATAACCTATTTAGACTATTCTTAAAGGTATAAAAAATTTTGTTCTAGAGTATAAAAATTGTATTTGCCATATTGAAAAATATTTATTTGACAAGCGATCGTTAGTTTAGCCAGCACTAGCCAAAATGAAAAAAGGGCCCTGACATTATCGTCAGGGCCCTTTTTAATTTTAATAGATCTTGATTATCTGTATTTATTCAATAATTCTAAATGATATTGAATTTTACCATTCATACTATAGCCTGAATATTCATCCAGCGCATTGCCTTTGGCATTTACTATTTTGAGTAAGGGGAATAGACCTTTCTTATTGTATATTCCCATTACTTGTTTGTTATGTGCCATTTGCTCAGGAGAAAGTAAGTCTTTATTTCTAGGCATATCTACATATAGAAGCACGTAATCTTTAGAGAGCGTTTTGAACTCTACCGAATCAAATAAATCTGTTTTGAGCATTTTACATGGTGGGCACCAATCGCTACCAGTAAAATAGACCAAAACGTTCTTATCTTCCTTTTTTGCCTCCTTTATGGCATTCTCAAAGTCTGTTAACCATTTTGACTCATCAATAACATTAAAATCAGCCTGTGCGTTTAATAAAAAGGGAAGTAAGAATATAACAAAAGCTTTTTTCATTTTGTTGTTTTTCTATGAATAATAAAACACTTGCCAATCATTTATTTGAATAACGAATCCATTCCGGGAATATTCGGCATTCCTTCTTTAGCAACAGCTGCAAGTTCAGTTTCATTAACATTAGTTGCTTTTTCTATAGCTTTGTTCAAGGTCAAGATCAAATAGTCCTCAAGTTGTTCTTTGTCTGTTAACAGACTATCATCTATTTTGATTTCCTTAATCGCTCTATTGGCCGTAATTGACACAGATAACAAACCATCGGATGAAATTTCCTGTAGGTAGACTGTATCCAACCTTTTCTTGGTTGCGGCTACTTTTTCTTGGGTTTCTTTGAGTTTCCCCATCATACCCATCATATCTCCAAACATAATTACTTTTTAAATTGATAAGTTCAAAATTACTAAATTGCGCCGATAAACAAAGATGTATGATACATATGGGAAAAAGAATGTTAGTTTTTATAGTAAGTCTTACTTTAGCCGTTTCATGCCAAAATGAAAAGAATACGATGATAAAACCCGAAGCCCCAGTCGCTAAAAAAGTTCCAAAGGAACTAACTATTCATAATGATACTAGGATTGATGATTACTATTGGATGAATGATCGGGAAGATTCAGAAGTAATCGCCCATTTAGAAAAGGAAGACGCTTATTATAATAAATTGACCGCCCATTCCAAAGATTTTCAAACAAGTTTATTCGAAGAAATGAAGTCTAGGATCAAGGAGGATGATTCATCAGTTCCTTATAAACAAAATGGATATTGGTATGTGACCAGATATGAGACTGGCAAGGAATATCCTATTTATAGTCGTCATAAAGGGTCTTTGGACGCTCCTGAGGAAATCATGTTCAATTGTAATGAAATGGCCGGAGAACATGAATTTTTTAATTTAGGAGGAATAGCAATTAGTCCAGATAATAAATTGGCCTCATTTGGGGTTGATACCGTTTCTAGAAGACAATATACCATACAAATAAAAAACTTGATAACCGGTGAGATATATGCTGATAAAATTGAGAATTCAACTGGTGGATCCGTTTGGGCAAATGATAACAAAACCTTGTTCTACAGTAAAAAAGACCCGATTACATTGAGATCAGATAAAATCTACAATCACAAATTCGGAACTGATAGTTCTGAAGATAAAATGGTTTTTCATGAGGCGGACGAAACTTTTAGCACCTATGTATACAAGTCCAAATCAAAAAAATATATAATTATTGGATGCTATAGTACGTTGACGTCTGAGTTTCAAATACTCAACGCAGATACTCCAGATGCTGATCTTAAACTGTTCTCGCCTCGTGAAAGGGGATTGGAATATTCTATTTCGCACTATGGGGATTCATTTTATGTGCTTACCAATAAGGATAAAGCAAAGAATTTCAAATTAATGAAAGTAGGTGAGGGGAGTACTTCTTCAGATAATTGGGAGGAATTTATACCACACAGGGAAGATGTTCTACTTGAGGGCATAGATATCTTCAAGGATTATTATGTGCTTTCTGAGCGTGAAAATGGTTTGAATAAATTGAAAATTTCACGTTGGGACGAAAAGGATAGTTATTATTTACCCTTTAAAAGCGAAACATACACTGCATATGTTAGTAGAAATCCTGAGTTTGATACTGATACTTTGCGATATGCATATAATTCAATGACCACTCCAAGTTCAGTTATTGATTTTAATATGAAAACTAAAGGTCAAGTTGTCAAAAAGGAACAGGAAGTCCTTGGCGGTAAGTTTAAAAAGGAGAATTATAAATCTGAAAGAATTTGGGCTACGGCAAGGGACGGTGTCAAAGTGCCTATGTCAATAGTTTATCATAAAGACACAAAGATAAATGCTAATACACCGCTTTTGCAATATGCTTATGGATCATATGGGTCTACGATCGACCCATATTTCTCAACAGTAAGATTAAGTCTCTTAGATCGCGGTTTTGTATATGCTCTTGCCCATGTTAGAGGCGGACAATATTTGGGGAGGCAGTGGTACGAAGACGGTAAATTATTGAAAAAGAAAAACACATTTACAGATTTTATAGATTGCTCCAAACATTTAATTGAAAATAATTATACAAGTGGAGATCACTTATATGCAATGGGTGGTTCTGCCGGCGGCTTATTAATGGGTGCAGTTGTAAATATGGCACCGCAACTATATAATGGGGTAATCGCTGCAGTCCCTTTTGTTGATGTGGTCACCACAATGTTAGATGATTCAATTCCTTTGACCACTGGCGAATATGATGAATGGGGTAACCCGAACGATAAGGAATTTTATGATTATATGAAATCATATTCCCCGTATGATAACGTTATAGCTATTGACTATCCCAATTTGTTGGTTACCACAGGATTACACGATTCTCAAGTGCAGTATTTTGAACCAGCAAAATGGGTAGCTAAAATGAGGGATGTTAAGACCGATACTAATTTATTGTTATTTGATATTAATATGGATGCAGGTCATGGTGGCGCTTCTGGACGTTTTGAGTCCTTGAAAGAAGTTGCTAAAGAATATGCATTTATGATAGATTTAGAAGGAAAAACCGAATAATTAAAAAAAAATAGTAATTTTGTCGGGGAATTTTAACAATTTCTTAATTGTTCTAAATTTCAAAACTTAGACAGCCTTTATGGAACATAAGATAAATGCTTACAACAGTATCCTAGATTTAATAGGAAACACTCCACTAATCAAACTGAATAAATTAACGGCCAACTTAACGGGTAATTTTTATGCCAAGGTTGAAGGCTTTAATCCCGGACATTCGGCCAAAGATAGGATAGCATCCTATATCATAGAACAAGCTGAAAAGAAAGGAATTTTGACTAAAGGGAGCACCATTGTCGAAACTACTTCTGGTAATACTGGTTTTAGCTTGGCCATGGTGAGTATCATCAAAGGATATAATTGTATTTTGGCAGTTAGTTCAAAATCCTCTAAGGATAAGATAGATATGCTCAGGTCAATGGGTGCTACAGTTCATGTATGCCCTGCCCATGTCAGTGCTGATGACCCAAGGTCTTATTATGAGGTTGCTAAACGATTGCATGAAGAAACCAAAGGTTCAGTATACATAAATCAATATTTCAATGAATTGAATATTGATGCACATTATGCTACAACAGGTCCTGAGATATGGGAACAGACAAATGGAAACATCACCCATCTTGTGGCTTGTAGTGGTACTGGTGGAACTATTTCGGGAATTGCTAAATTCTTGAAAGAAAAGAACCCAAATGTAAGAGTCATTGGTGTTGATGCCTTCGGATCAGTACTAAAAAAATATCATGAAACCGGTAAAGTTGATATTGATGAGATTTACCCATATAGAATTGAAGGGTTAGGAAAAAATTTGATTCCGTCAGCCACTGATTTTGATTCAATAGATGAATTCATTAAGGTAAGCGATGAAGAAAGTGCCCATTCGGCGCGGGAGCTGGCCTTGACTGAAGGAATATTTGCTGGGTATACCAGTGGAGCGGCAATGCAGGCCATAAAGCAATTGAATGCCCTGGATAAATTCGAGAAAGATAGCAATATTGTTGTTGTTTTCCCAGACCATGGTTCTCGTTATATGAGTAAGATTTATAGCGATCAATGGATGGAAGACCAAGGATTCCTCGGTGCTGAGGTTGAGAAAGAAACACAAAAAGTACAGTTTGTAAAATAGTACTCAGTTTATTCAAAAAATATAGAAAGCGACGATGGTAACATCGTTGCTTTTTTGTTTGGTCATAAATAAGTTATGAATGCTAATGAAAAATCTATATTTTTGCAGATAAACCAACAAGGTATAATGAAAGACTTATTTGAAAGAATAATTGAGAATAAAGGTCCGTTAGGAAAATGGGCTTCTCAGGCAGAAGGATATTTTGTTTTTCCAAAATTAGAGGGTCCTATTTCCAATAGGATGAAGTTTCAGGGCAAAGAGGTAATTACTTGGAGTATCAATGATTACTTGGGCTTGGCAAATTTACCAGAAGTTAAAAAAGTTGACGCCGATGCAGCTGCCGAACATGGTTCGGCATACCCAATGGGCGCTAGGATGATGAGTGGTCATACCGATTTCCATGAACAATTAGAACAAGAATTGGCCGCTTTTGTACAGAAAGAATCTGCATATTTATTGAATTTTGGTTACCAAGGAATGGTTTCTGCTATTGATGCTTTGGTTTCTAAAGATGATATTATTGTTTATGATGTTGATTCCCATGCCTGTATTATAGATGGTGTTCGTTTGCATATGGGCAAACGTTTTACTTTCAAACATAATGATATTGAGAGTTTAGAGAAAAACCTTGAACGTGCCAAGAAAATGGCAGAACAAACCGGTGGCGGAATTTTGGTGATTTCGGAAGGTGTCTTTGGAATGCGGGGCCAGCAAGGTAAATTAAAGGAAATCGTAGCTCTTAAGGAAAAATATAATTTTAGATTATTTGTAGATGATGCGCATGGTTTTGGAACTTTAGGTAAAACCGGTGCGGGAGCAGGGGAAGAGCAAGGTGTACAGGATGATATTGATGTTTACTTTGCAACTTTCGCCAAATCTATGGCCGGTATTGGTGCATTCTTAGCTGCTGATAAAGGAATTATCGATTATTTGAAATACAATTTACGTTCACAGATGTTCGCTAAATCGCTTCCTATGATATATGTCAAAGGAGCTTTAAAACGATTGGACATGCTGCGTACTATGCCAGAGCTTAAAGCCAAGCTTTGGGAGAATGTGGATGCCCTTCAAAACGGACTTAAGGAAAGAGGTTTCGATATTGGGACAACCACTAGTTGTGTAACTCCAGTATACTTGAACGGAAGTATTCCTGAGGCAATGGCATTGGTCAAAGACTTGAGGGAGAACTACGGTATTTTCTGTTCTATTGTTGTTTATCCTGTAATACCTAAAGGCTTAATATTATTAAGATTAATTCCTACTGCTACCCATACTATGGCAGATATTGAGGAAACCTTAGAGGCATTCTCTGCAATTAGGGAGCGTTTGGAAAATGGTACTTACAAGAGATTATCAGCGGCTGTCGCTGCTGCAATGGGAGAATAGATCAAATTCTTTAATAAGATAAAAATACTGAATTCCAAATTCCAATACTAGTATTGGAATTTGGAATTTTTTTCGGGTAATTACTGCAAATCTTTCCTATACGTTCGTCTTCGTTTATAGATTTCTGGATTAAAATGTTTCCAGATTTGTTTTATGGCAATGTTTTCTTCCAATTCCGGGGTACGAATACAATTTTCAATCTTTTTCGCTAAAAAAGTCTTGTAATATTCATTGAAAATAACAGCTGTTACGCCCTTGTTTTGATATTCAGGATGTACACCTATCAAGTAAAAAATAACATCTTTACTTTGCTTCTTCGCCTTTAATAAATGAAAGATGCCAAAAGGGAACAATTTACCCTTGGACTTTTGAAGTGCTTTAGAGAATGATGGCATTACAATACCAAAAGCGATAAGCTCATCATTTTTATCTAAAATAAATTTAATGTATTCGGGATTTATAAAACTGATGTATTTCTTTTTGAAATAGGCTTTTTGTACCTCTGTAATGGGAACAAAGGAAGATAAGCTGGCATAACTATCATTGAATAAATCAAACATCTTATCAATCATTGGTAAGACGTCTTTGGTCTTTGTAAAATTAACTGCTTTAACACCGTATCTTTTTTTAACCAATTCATTTGCTTTGATGAAAAATTTTGGGTCGGCATTTGAAAAAGGAAATCTGTTTTCCATGTATTCTTTTTCCTTTACAAAACCCAAACGTTCATAATGACTGTGGTAATATGAATGGTTATACCAAGTAATCATAGTTCCCATTTCATTGAAGCCCTCTATAAGCACCCCAACTTTATCTAAATTTGAGAAACCCACGGGCCCTTCCATGAACTCTAAATTATTCTCAAGGCCAATTTCACCAACCTTTTGCAACAATGCTTCCGATACCTCAGTATCATTGATGAAATCGAACCAACCAAAGCGCATTTTTTTTACATTTTGCTGATCAATTTCAATCCTATTGATTATGGCTACTATTCTGCCAACAATTTTATTGTTTTTATAGGCAAGAAAAAACCATGCCTCCGCATTTTTGAATGCAGGGTTCTTGGTTTTATCAAACGTTTCTATTTCGTCTTTGATAATGGGAGGAATCCAAAAGGGAGAGTTTTTATAAAGGGAAAATGGAAACTGGACAAATTTCTTTATTTCGGCTTTTGAAGTAGCTTCTTTTAGGGTGACCATGCGATTGTTTTGTAAGGTCAATATTAGCGATATTAATCAAAAAGAAGAAATTAACTAACTAATTTTTAATTGAATATCCGTGAATTATTTCAATAAGTTGCTAGTCTATTTAATCGTTATTTTTCTTTTGGTCTTTTTTGAGTTTTCGAAGTTGTTTTTTGGAAGGGCCTAAATCAATATCTTCAGCGCCAGAACCTCTATTCTTTTTCTTTTTCTTCTTCATCGATTTTTTATTGATTGCCCCGCCATTTTCATCCGCATTTTGATCTTCAATCGCTTTAGGCGCATCCTTATGGAAATCAAATCTATAGGACACACCGGCGCTAACAAAAACACGAGATGGGGTGTTCTTGAAACTCGCCCCAAGATTAATATCAGCCTGCAGATTTTCATTGAATAAGTGCGCAACACCACCACGCAATAGAATATCTGAATAACGGTCACTTTTAATACCCTGGTTTTCAACGAAAACACTCCATTTAGGATTTCTAAAGGCGTGCGAAAGGGATAACAAATAACTCATTTCGGGAAAATCGGTGCCAATACGGTCATAGGCTAAATTTGAGATAAGCACGAATCTCGGGGTTACATGGCTTTGCGTAGCCACCATAACACGTGGAGATACTGTTGGGTCACCCGCATAAAAAGGATTATCACCAAGGACAAAATTGGCCCCAGCATATATAGAAACAGATGGAATAAGATTCTTCAGTTGAAAAACATTGTTGGCTCTCCAGCTGTACAAATTGGGTTTAGTTCGTTCAGCACTTTTGTAACGGTCATATATTAAAAATTTAAGCCCTAAACGATTTCTGTAAAAATCAGTTCTTGATTCGCTGGTGCCAAAATTCGCAAAAGTAATATCCTGGTTTTGGAAAGTACTCTCCCAATTCAGCTCAAGTTGCTCGAATAAGAGTCCATATCGCAATGATATGTCAGTTCCCCAAATATTACTTTGAGTATTCAACAAACTGTGATCTTGTTGTTCGTAGAATAAACCTGTTTCCAATTGAATTACATTTTTACCTATGGCATAGGCACTAACGGATAAACCAGGTCTATTGGAATTGATTACATCAGTATACTGGGAAATCCCTAAAATAGGAATCGTGAGGAATAGGATTAAAGCAAAATATTTTATTTTTTTTAATTCAAAATAACCACCCATAGATTGATTTTATTATTATTTTAAGACTTTTGCTCTCCTATTACAACGTTAGAATTGTATTTTTGATATAAATTATTGAAAATTAGTATGGCTTTTCTGAAAACGATTTTAATTATTCTGCTGGTATATTATCTGCTGAAAATTTTGGCTAGGTGGTTTGGTCCGAAAATATTCAGTTATGCTGCAAAGAAAACCGAAGAACGATTTCGTGATAATTTCGAAGGTTTTACTAACCAACAAAAGAATAATGAAGAACAAATAGGTGATATAATCATTGATAAGAAACCAACAAAACAAAATACTACTTCTAAAAAAGTTGGAGAATACATCGAATTTGAGGAATTAGATTGATTATTTTAGCAAAACCAACCACTTATACAAACCAATGAAGTCAGGTTTAAAAGAATTTTACACCCATTTTTTTGTTCTTGTTTTTTTTGTAATCGCGGCCTTGGCATATTTTAATCCTGTGCTACAGGGCAAGGTAATTGAACAGTCCGATATTCGTCAATATACCGGTATGGCGAAGGAGCAGAACAATTTTCGTAAGAAAACGGGTGAGGAACCCTATTGGACGAATAGCGCCTTTGGTGGCATGCCCACCTATCAACTTGGGGCCTATTACCCCCATGATTATGTTAAGAAGCTCGACCGATTGATCCGCTTTTTACCGCGACCTGCAGACTATCTCTTTATTTACTTTTTGGGATTCTATATATTGCTTTGCTGTTTAAAAGTGGAGTATAGGCTTGCTGCTTTGGGAGCATTGGCTTTTGGTTTTTCTACGTATTTGATTATAATTTTGGGTGTTGGCCATAATGCAAAGGCCCATGCCTTGGCCTATATGCCTATGCTCTTGGGAGGAATTGTCTTAACCTTTAGAGGTAAGTACCTTTGGGGATTTGTTCTGACCGCGATTGCCATGGCTTTGGAAGTTGGTGCCAACCACTATCAAATGACCTATTATTTTATGCTTTTAGTATTGATATTGGGTGTGGTTTATTTGATTAGTGCTATTCGCAAGAAAAAGTTGAAAAACTTCTTCGCTTCGGTTGGGTTGTTACTAATTGCAGTAATATTGGGGATAGCTGCCAATGCAACAAGTTTAATGGCTACTAAAGAGTATGCCGATTGGAGTACACGGGGAATGTCAGAGTTGACCATTAATCCAGATGGTTCAGCAAAGACCAACACAAAAGGCCTCAGCAAAGACTATATTACGCAATACAGCTACGGTATAGTAGAATCTTTGAACATATTTGTACCCCGTCTTTTTGGAGGTTCAAATGGGGAAGATTTAGGCGAGAATTCCAAGACCTATGATTTCCTTATCGACCAAGGCATTTCGAGAAGTCAAGCTTTGGACTTTTCAAAGAGTTTGCCCTTATATTGGGGCGATCAACCAGGAACTGCCGGTCCTGCCTATATTGGGGCAATTATCTTCTTCCTTTTCATTCTGGGTCTTATATTAGTAAAAAACAAGTCCAAATGGTGGCTTTTGGGTGGCGTGATTATGTCACTTGTTTTATCGTGGGGCAAAAATTTTGGATTACTCACAGATTTCATGATTGATTATTTTCCGCTTTACAATAAGTTCAGGGCAGTTTCCTCTATCCAAGTGATTTTGGAACTCTGTGCACCGGTCTTGGCCATATTGGCTTTGAAAGAATTATTCGATGCTGCAGTAGATAAAAACACGAAGTTAAAAGCTTTAAAGATTGCAGTGTTCACAATCTTTGGTATTGGTGTTGCCTTGTTTTTGTTAAAAGGCGCTTTTAGTTTTGAAAGTTTTTCAGACGAAACATTGAAACGCTATTATGGCGATGAGATTCTTTCTTTGATACAGTTAGATAGAAAGATCGTTTATACAAACGACCTTTTTAGAACTTTGATTTTTATTGCGTTGGCGGCCGGGGTAATTTGGTTGTATTTGAAGGAAAGGTTAAAAGAAAACATTCTTATAATCTTACTGGGAGTATTAATAGTTGTTGATTTGGTAGGTGTGGATATGCGTTATGTAAACCAAGAGAACTTTGTGTCCAAACGTAGAATGTCCGAACCTTTTCCAGAAAGGCCTGTTGATCAACAGATTTTGCAAGATGAAGGGATCTATAGGGTGTATAACCCGCAAGAAGGATTAAATGGTGCAAGCACCTCGTTCTATCATAAATCCATTGGTGGCTATCATGCGGCTAAACCTGCGGGATTACAGGATTTGTTCGATTTTTATGTATACAAGGGCAAAATTGAGATTCTGAACATGCTTAATGTGAAGTATGTCATTCAACAAGATGAAGAGGGTAAAAGCACTCCTGCCATGAATCCTGATGCCAATGGCAATGCCTGGTTTGTCAGTAAATTGATTGAAGTGAAGTCAGCCGATGAAGAAATCAAGGCATTGGACAATATGGATGTCAAAAACGAAGCAGTAGTCAACACATCACGCTTTGCAAACATTAATAGGTTTAACTTTCATACGGATTCATTAGCGACCGTGGCATTAACAGATTATAAACCAAACCATCTTACCTATAAAGCTTCTAACCCTAACACGGGGGTTTTGGTTTTTTCTGAAATGTATTATGAAAATGGATGGAATGCTTATGTAGATGGTAAGCTAAAAGACCATTTTAGAGTAAATTATGTATTAAGGGCCCTAAATGTATCTGGCGGTGATCATACGATTGAATTCAAATTTGAACCCGAAGTAGTTAAAAAAGGAAGTCAAATAACTTTGGCAAGCTCCATTGTTCTTGGTTTGATTGTCTTAATGGGAATAGGATTTTCCTTTAGGCACGCTACCAAAAAAGAGGAGGACTAATGAAAAAGGCATTAATCATTACGTACTATTGGCCTCCCGCTGGGGGACCAGGAGTGCAGCGATGGTTGAAATTCGTAAAATACCTTCCAGATTTTGATATAACCCCGATTGTTTATATACCTGAAAATCCAAATTATCCCATTATTGATGCCTCTTTTGTAAGTGAGATTCCAGAGGAGGTTACAATTTATAAGAATCCGATTAAAGAACCTTATAAGTTGGCAAGCCTATTCTCAAAGAAACAAGCAAAACGTATAAGCTCCGGAATCATTAAGACCAAAAATCAATCTTTCATGGAGAAGATAATGTTATGGGTTAGGGGAAATTTCTTTATTCCTGATGCCCGAAAAAATTGGGTGAAACCTTCGGTAAAATTCTTATCGGATATTATTGAACAAGAGGAAATTGATACAATTATTACAACGGGGCCGCCTCACAGTGTTCATTTAATTGGGTATCATTTGAAACAGAAGGGAAAACTCAAATGGCTAGCTGATTTTAGGGACCCTTGGACATCTATCGGATATCATAAAGAACTTAAACTTTCTACGAAATCCAAACAGAAACATAAAGAACTGGAGCGATTGGTCTTAAATACGGCTGACCACTTAATTGTTACCAGCCAAACAACGAAAGAAGAGTTCAATGGTCTTACCGAAAAGCCAATTTCTGTAATTACCAATGGATATGATTCTGATTATAAAGGTGATATGGCAAAAACAGATAAATTCACGCTTTCACACATTGGTTCATTACTTTCAGAAAGGAACCCTGCTGTATTGTGGAGGGTTTTGGCGCAATTGCTTGCAGAGAATGAGCGCTTCAAGCAACATTTTAAACTGTGCTTGGCCGGTGTTGTAAGTGAAGATGTACTGAAGAGTATTTATGATTCAGGCTTAGAGCAATATACTGAATTATTGGGTTATGTATCGCATGACAGGGCAATACAACTTCAGCAAGAATCACAGGTTTTGTTGTTGGTAGAGATTGATTCCCCTGAAACTCAAGGAATACTTCCAGGGAAGCTATATGAATATATGGTAGCGAAACGCCCCATACTTGCCATTGGACCAAAAAACTGGGATGCCAATCAAATTATTTCAAATACCAATACAGGGGTTGTTTTTAACTATGAATCCAAAACCGATTTAAAAAATGTAATTTTAAAATGGTTTGCTGCCTATCAAAAAGGTAATCTCTATACCGAATCCAAAGGTGTTGAAAAGTATAGCAGGAGGGAGCTTACCCGGGAATTGTCCAAATTGATTTAATGGGAATAGTCACTAAACAAGCGCTAAATAACACTTTCATCACCTATTTTGGTTTTGGCTTTGCAGCAATCAATACTTTATTCCTGTATACCAATTTTTTAACGGATGAGTATTATGGCTTGGTAACCGTGATATTGGCTACTTCTGCCGTTTTAATGCCACTCCTTGCGTTTGGTGTGCCAAATACCTTGGTAAAGTTTTATAGTGGTTTTAAAGATGGGGAAACAGGGGGTTTTGACACGCTAATGCTTCTTTTGCCCTTGACATTAATACTTCCCATTGCACTTATTGCCTTTTTTTTTAATGAAACAGTAGGTGGCTTTATATCCCAAGAAAACACCATAGTTAAAGACTATATTTGGCACATCTTTCTTATCGGTATGGCCATGGCGTATTTCGAGGTATTCTATGCTTGGTCCAAAGTGCAAATGAAATCTGTTTTTGGTAATTTCATGAAAGAAGTCTTTAATAGGATAGGGGTAATGATCCTATTGTTTTTAGTTTATTTTGACATTATTTCTGTTGACTTTTTCTTAAAAGCATTGGTGGCATTATACCTTTTGCGCACCCTAATTATGAAATTGTACGCCTATAAATTGAAGATGCCCAAGCTGAACTTTAGATTTCCTACCAATATTCGCTCTATCCTTAATTACAGTGTATTGATCATCCTTGGAGGATCTGCAGCGGTTATCATTCTGGAGATCGATAAGGTGATGCTCAATCAATATATACAGATTGAAAATGTTGCCTATTATGGCGTAGCAATATATATAGCAACGACCATTATTGTCCCATCAAGGGCCATGCATCAAATTACTTATCCTTTAACGGCGGAAATACTCAACAAGAAGGATCAACCGGCATTAAAATCGCTCTATCAAAAATCATCCTTAACACTTTTTATTGCATCAGGAATTTTATTTGTTCTTATCATTACGAATTTGAACGAATTGTTTTTGGTGCTTCCTGAAGAATATCGAGGTGGATTCATCATCGTTTTTTTAATAGGCTTGACAAAGGTCTATGATTCTCTTTTAGGGAATAATAATGCCATTCTATATAACTCAGACTACTATAGAACCTTGTTGGGAATGGGTATTTTATTGGCGGTTCTTGTGGTACTACTTAATATCTGGCTTATTCCCACTTTGGGGCTGAATGGCGCTGCATTGGCTACATTCATTGCTATTGTCATCTATAATACCATTAAGTTGGTTTACGTAAAATCTAAATTTAATATTTTACCTTTTACTCTTGAGACAGTAAAGGTTTTTGGACTTCTTTTGGTATTGGGAAGTGTATTTTTCTTCGTGACCTTACCGTTTCACCCTATTGTAAACATTTTACTAAAGAGTGCATTGACCGTTATTCTTTATTTAGCTCTCCTATACCGGTTTAAAATATCAGAGGATGTTTATGGGATGCTTTCAAGATTCTTGAAAAAATAAACCCTGACGGAAATATTTCACATCAGGGCTTAAACAACTAACCAACCTAAAAACTATTTTAATATGTTCTAGTGCTTCTTGATTTTGTGGCTCTAGAGCTTTTACTTCTACTGCTCGTACTTCTTGCTGCTACACTTCTACTTCGAGAAGGTGACTTACTTACCGTTCTTTTGTTAGAACTGCGTGTTGAAGGTCGCTGGGCAACCGACTTCTGGGTTCTAGTAGTACTACTGCGTACGTTCCTGCTCTGGGTTCTGTTTTCAGGTTTTTTGTACGTCTTGGTACTTCTAGTTACCGTTCTACTTCGGGGCGTCTGTGTTACCGTTCTTTTAGTAACGGCATTTCGCTGTGGCGACCTAACAGTAGTTGATCTTTTTGTTACCGTTCTGTTATTTGATGGTCTAGCATCATTTTTACGAACTGATCTTCTTTCAATGTTCTTGGATCTATCAACAGCTGTTCTTCCGGCTACTTTTGCGTTAGAACGGTTTGACCTTGTTCCAGTATTTCTTATTTTATCATTTCTATTACCATTAGATCTATATGATTTGTAAGAATCGTTGTTTCGAGCTACACTTCTATTGCTTCGAGTATCATAACTTCTTCTACCGCTATTATCTCGTTGAACTACGCGTTTATCATTTCTGTAAACTGAAGCTCTTTCATGTCGAACTTTATTATATCTGTGCTCTCTTCCAATTTTGGCATAAGCTCTACGCCTATTATATCTGTAAGGATTATAGTAGGTATATCTGTATGGTGTATAGTACCTTCTATAGGGTCTGTTGAACACTAAGCTAAATCCAAAAGCGGGTCTTGCAAAGTAGCTATGGAATGGTCTATAAACATAGTGTCTGTTATAGATATTTATATATCCAGTGTGATAAGCATAGTGGCCATAATGGTTGTAATGTACATACATACCACCCATTCTATATACTCTGTTATTTCTGTAGCGAATATCAACATCACCTACTTGGGTTACACGACCGTAATGGTCATAATAAATAGGAACATTCTCCACCTGAATTACCGCACCATAATCATCATATTGTGCATAAGGACTATAATCATAGCCTGAATTAAATGTAACGCCGTCTCTTCGACCGCTTACACGATTATCAATATAAAAGTCAAACTCTCCATCGGGATAAACTGAAAACGTAATGCCATTCTCAACAAAAATGAATGAGTTATTGTATTTATAAGCATTGCGTATTGCAACCTTATCTTCAACTGTACTAGCCATGATACCCGTGGTACCTAAAATGAGGGCTGTAAAAAGTAGTACTAAATTTCTCATGATATAAGGTTTTAAATTCCCGAATGCAACTATTCACATTCGATTAGTATATACCAAACAGCGTGCCAGAAATTTTTTAATTATGTTATATTGTTGATAATCAAGAGTATATAAATATATTTAATTGCTAAGTATTGCAATTGTGGGAATTTGTTTTGAAGTTTTTTGTAAGGGGATTTGATTGCCTAGGATTTATTAATGGAACTGACCAACCGTCTTAAACGACAAACCACCAACTTACAATTATTTCCCAATTCAGAGTTTTTCCCTTAAGTAATTGGCGGTAAATGAAGTTTTGCTTTTAATAATTTGTTCAGGAGTACCTTGAGCAAGTAATTGCCCACCATTTTCACCACCTTCCGGGCCAAGATCAATAATATGGTCTGCACATTTAATAAGCTCAATATTATGTTCAATAACAATAACGGAGTGCCCGCGGGCGATGAGCGCGTCAAATGATTTTAATAATTTTTTGATATCGTGAAAATGTAAACCGGTTGTTGGCTCATCAAAAATAAATAAGGCTTTGTCTTTTGATATCCCTTTTACTAAAAAGGAAGCCAATTTAATACGCTGTGCCTCACCACCAGATAGGGTAGAGGATGATTGGCCCAAGGTTACATAACCAAGACCCACCTCTCGTAGTGGATTTAATTTGCCCATAATTTTGGATTGCCCATGCTTTTCAAAAAAGTCAATTGCGTCGTCAATGGTCATGTTTAGGATATCATCAATGCTCGCATCTTCAAATTTTACTTCTAGTACTTCTTTTTTAAATCGTTTTCCACCACAAGTGTCACATTCAAGATGAACATCGGCCATGAACTGCATCTCTACAGTTATTTCACCTTCTCCCTTGCATTTTTCACAGCGACCACCATCAACATTGAAAGAGAAATGCTTGGCCTGGTACGCTCTGATTTTACTTAACTTCTGTGAGGCGAAAAGCGCACGAATATCATCATATGCTTTGATATAAGTAACTGGATTAGAACGCGATGATCTGCCAATTGGGTTTTGGTCAACGAATTCAACCTTCTTCAAAGATTCATAGTTGCCTTCAAATGAGGTGAATTGCCCGGCTTTTTCCCCATAACCACCAACTTCTTTTAGAATTACAGGATAAAGTAACTTTTTGACCAATGTACTTTTACCGCTACCAGATACCCCGGTTATCACGGTTAGCATGTTCAAGGGGAAAGAAACGTCTATATTTTTTAAATTGTTTTCCCGAGCTCCCTTGATCTCAATGTAATTTTTTGAAGTTCTTCTTTCTTTGGGAACTACTATTTCTATTGTCCCGTTCAAATAACCAGCTGTTAAGGATGTAGATTGAAGAATTTCGTCTAAAGTACCATGTGCTACCACTTCACCGCCGTGTGTTCCGGCTTCAGGACCTATATCAATTACTTCATCGGCAGCCATCATAATATCCTCATCGTGTTCCACCACGATAACGGTATTTCCTAAATCGCGCAAGGATTTCAAAACATCTATGAGGTTTTCAGTATCCTTGGGGTGTAATCCAATACTGGGTTCATCTAATATATACATGGAGCCTACAAGGCTGCTGCCTAAAGAAGTTGCCAAATTTATGCGTTGACTTTCGCCTCCAGACAAGGTGTTCGATTTTCTGTTTACGGTGAGATAATTAAGTCCTACTTTTTCCAAAAAGCCCAATCTTGTATTTATTTCTTTCAATAATCGAGTTGCAATTTGCTCATCATATTTATTTAATGAAATATTTTCAAAGAATGTAACCAACTTCTTGATGGGTAATTCAACCAAATCTGAAATTGATTTACCCGCTACTTTTACATAATCTGCTTCTTTACGCAAGCGTTTACCGTGACAAACATTACATTTTGTTTTACCTCGATATCGCGAAAGCATGACCCTATTTTGTATTTTATAGCTTTTCTCCTCTAGCATTCCGAAGAATCTATGAAGTCCGGTAAAATGTGAATTACCTACCCAAACCAATTGTTTTTGTTCCTCAGAAAGCTGAAACCATGGTTTATGAATGGGAAAATCAAATTTGTAGGCCGAGTTCACCAATTCATCGCGATACCAGCCCATACTTTCGCCTCGCCAGGGAAAAACCCCATTTTCATAAACAGAAAGCGCTGTGTTTGGCACGACCAAATCTTCATCAATACCAATTACATCACCATATCCTTCACATTTTGGGCAAGCGCCATAAGGGTTATTAAAACTGAATAAATGCACATTGGGTTCTAAAAAAGATATTCCATCTTTTTCAAACCTATTATTGAATACGGTTTGCTTACCAGTAGCAAGTTCTTCGATGACACATTCCCCTTTCCCTTCAAAAAAGGCTGAATCAATGGCATTGGCCAATCGATTATAAAAATCTTCATCGTCTTTGGTTATGATCCGGTCTATGACCAGACTAAAATTGTGACCAATATCTTTTGGTGCGGCATCAATACGAATAACCTTCCCATTATGTTTGATTCTGGCATATCCCTGTTTAGAAAAAAGCTGCAGCGATTTTATGGGGTCTCGATCATCTTTTATTACAATTGGCGCTAGTAATAATAATTTTTCCCCTTCACTGAAACCCTGAACATGTTTTACAACATCAGTTACCCTATGCTTTTTTACCTCTTCCCCTGATATCGGAGAAATGGTCCGACCAATGCGTGCATAAAGTAATTTTAGATAATCGTATATCTCAGTGGTAGTACCTACCGTTGACCGAGGATTTGTAGAATTTACTTTTTGCTCAATAGCTATGGCAGGGGCAATACCTTTTATATAATCTACTTTGGGTTTGTTCAATTTGCCTAAGAATTGTCGAGCATAGGAAGAAAGGCTTTCAACATAACGTCGCTGACCCTCTGCATACAAAGTATCGAATGCCAAAGTGGATTTGCCTGAACCGGAAAGCCCTGTTATCACAACCAGTTTATTCCGGGGAATAACAACATCAATATTTTTTAAATTATGCAGCTTAGCACCTTTGATGATGATATTTTCCTTAGGATTTACGTCTAGTATTGAGGGCATAATCTAAATTAGTTTGCAAAGATACAATATGTGAAATGCAATCGCCAACAAAGTAGAATTATCCTCTAAAATCATGATAATAACAATACAATTTTTTTATAACCTTTATTTTTTTCTATATTTGAACTCAATTAAATGTTTATTCGCCTATAGCAAGACAATTACTTTTTTAAAATTAGTGTATACCCCAAAAGGCCTTTTCTATTGAATTGGCCCCTAGTTTTAACCAAAAAAAGTAATTGATATGGACCTTCAAATTGCAGATTCCCTACTTATAAAGAACTACATCAACGGAGACGAAAGGGCTCTTGAAACATTAATCAATAGGCATAACCAACGACTTAGCAGTTTTATTTATTCCAAGGTAAGCGACCGTGAGATTACCGAGGATATTTTTCAAGACACCTTTATTAAAGTAATCAAAACCTTGAAAAGGGGCAGGTATAATGAAGAAGGTAAGTTTTTGCCTTGGGTAATGCGCATTGCACATAACCTAATTATAGATCATTATAGAAAGAATAGTAGGATGCCTTTATTTGAAGGTACCAGTACATTTAATATTTTTTCAGTAATAAGCGATGAAAAGTTGAATATAGAAAAGCAACTTATAAAAAATCAAATCGACGAAGATTTGGTACTTCTTATTGATGAATTACCTGCTGACCAAAGAGATGTTTTGGTAATGCGTATATATAAGGATATGAGCTTCAAGGAAATTTCCGAAAATACTGGGGTTAGCATAAACACCGCTTTGGGGCGAATGCGTTATGCATTAATCAATCTTAGAAAGATTATTGAGGAGAATAATATTGTTTTAACGAATTAATCATTCCATAGGTCGAGCATTGAATAGTTTTGACGAATTAAAAAGCCTTAGGTCGAACGTATTTACTATATTTATCCATGTAGCGTTTTCTTAATGAAGCAATACTGAAAAAAACATGGAAAAAATTTACGTTAAGAATAAAAGCAACTGTAAAATTGTAAAAGCCAAACCTGAAACTATTCAGTTTTTATTGAATTATTCCAAATCATTAAAGATTACTGAGGCGAATGGTATAAAGTTCGAAAGTAATATGAACTAAAAAGGCTTTGATAAAATATTTAAACCCTTATTACATATGTAGTAAGGGTTTTTTTATGCCCCAAACTGAAATATGAGTTACAATTACCTATCTATTGTATTGATTACCCATTCAATTTATGACAATAGTATACAAGATGGATGCAACTACAATAATCTCAAAATATTGTAATAAAAATCAAAATTGATTGTTTCACATCAAAATCCAAGGGTTTGACAACATAGTTTTTTCCACACACCACGTTTTATCTAGTTTTAGGTCATAATTAAAGAATAGCACAGTTTTAGAATAGACGGTGTTAAAACTCAAAGTAAGACCAAATAACTAATATCAAGCTTTAACTAAACAAAGCTCTAAATCTTAAAAAAAAGTATTTTTGTATGGAACTACAAATCGAAGATTCAGTACTAGTAAGAGATTACATCAGTGGAGAAGAAAAAGCCCTGGAAATCTTGATCAACAGACATAACCAACGTATTTCAAGCTTTATCTATTCCAAAGTATTGGACAGGGATATTACGGAGGATATTTTTCAGGATACATTTATCAAAGTAATCAAAACCTTAAAGAAAGGTACTTATAGTGAAGAGGGTAAGTTTTTACCATGGGTCATGCGAATTGCCCATAACCTTATCATAGATCACTTTAGAAAGAATAAAAGAATGCCCATGTTTGAAGGTAATGATGACTTTAATATCTTTTCTGTAATAGGGGATGATAAGTTAAATGCCGAAAAACAACTTATTAAAGACCAAATCAATACAGACTTAAGATATCTTATTGATGAATTGCCAGATGATCAGCGAGAAGTACTTTTAATGCGCATATATAAAGATATGAGCTTCAAGGAGATTTCAGAAAATACCGGAGTAAGTATAAATACGGCATTAGGTAGAATGAGATATGCCCTTATTAACCTTAGAAAGATCATTGATAAAAACAATATTGTTCTTACAAATTCATAGGACTTACTTAGTTAAAACAATATTTTGATTTTAGTTGCGTTATTCTAGCATAACAATACTATAATCAATATGGAAAAAATTTACTTTGAGAATCAAAAAAAGAGCAGTCCGGTCATGGCCTGCGGAGAAACAATCCAGTTTTTGACCAATTATTCCAAGTCACTCTGGTTTTTTCATCAAAACAATTTAGAGTTTGAAATAAACTTAAATTAATAAAAAGACCCGCTAACTGCGGGTCTTTTTATTTTTATAATACGCATTCAATACTGTCTTTCTACCTATTGTTTTGGTAATGATATCTTTCTCAAGATCCCAACCTCTTGCTGGGCAGTATTCACGACCGTACCAGATGATCTGCAAATGAAGATCATTCCATATTTCTTTTGGAAATATTTTTTTGGCATCTTTCTCGGTTTGGACTACATTTTTACCGCTTGAGAATCCCCATCGGTACATTAACCTATGAATATGTGTATCTACCGGAAAGGCTGGCGTACCAAAAGCTTGGGAAACAACCACACTTGCGGTTTTATGCCCCACCGACGGAAATTCTTCCAGCAGTGCTATATCATTTGGTACTTTACCACCATATTTTTCAATCAAAATTTGTGATAATCCATGAATACCTTTTGATTTCATCGGCGATAGTCCTACGGGTTTGATTATTTCACGAATTTCTTCCACCTTCAACTTAACCATATCGTAAGGGTTATCGGCTTTCGCAAAAAGTAATGGTGTTATTTGATTAACCCTAACATCAGTACTTTGTGCCGACATTAGCACTGCGATTAAAAGGGTGTATGGGTCTTTATGGCTTAAAGGAACAGGGATTGTTGGATATATATCCTGAAGTGTTTTTATGGTAAAATCGACCTTTTCTTTTTTTGTCATATTAAGCTTAATTTAGCCATAAGTAAAGAATTGCTAATTTATAAAAATTGATTATGAATACATTACAAGTAGGGGATAAGGTTCCAGGATTTGTTTCTAAAGACCAGGATGGCAATACTATAAGTTTAGCTGACTATAGCGGGAAGAAACTGATTGTTTTTTTCTATCCCAAAGCCAGTACTCCTGGGTGTACAGCAGAAGCCTGTAATTTAAGGGACAATTACAAAGAATTACAATCCCAAGGTTTTGAATTAATAGGCGTAAGTGCCGATTCTGAAAAAAGGCAGACAAATTTCAGGAACAAATACGAATTTCCATTTCCATTATTGGCTGATGAGGACCATACTGTAATTAATACTTTCGGAGTCTGGGGACCTAAAAAGTTTATGGGTCGCGAATATGATGGAATTCATAGAAAGACCTTTGTCATTAATGAGGAAGGTGTTGTGGTCAAAGTGATAGATAAGGTGAAGACCAAAGACCACGCAGCGCAATTAATTGATTGATAGCCGGTTTAGAGCATAAAAAACGTCCTGACATTGCTATCAGGACGTTTTTTTGTATTATGAAGGATTAAACTTTTTCCTCGCTACTCTGTTTAACTTTTGGAATAAATAGGTTTTTTTCTTTAATGATGTCTGCAATACCCTCAGGCAAAGCATCTTCCCATCCTTTTTCGTGATTCACTAACTTTTTGAACACATCTCTAGAAAAAATGTGCATAATCTCAGGATCATAATCAATAATGTCCATTACTTTTCCATTGTATTTAAAGAACTTATAAAGCTCTTTCATTCTAGGATGAACCTTCACGTTATTACTTGTCATTATATGACCTGTTTCCGCGTTCTTCATAGGATATAGATACACCTGCAGTTCCTTAAAGAACAATTTTCCAAAAGCTTCCAAAATACCACCACTCAAATGGCGATAGTATTTTTCGTCGAAAATATCAACCAGGTTGTTTACACCCATTGTCAGGCCGATTTTCGCCTTGGTATAGTTGTTAAAGTATTCAACCAGCTTATAGTATTCTTGGAAGTTTGAAATCATTACCGAATGGCCCAATGAGCATAGTAATTCTGCCCTGTCCATAAAGTCCCGTTCATCAATTTCACCAGCCGCTTTTAGGTTAGATAAGGTAATTTCAAAAATAACTATGGTTCTGTCCTCGTCAACTGCTTGGTCACGGATAAAGATCTCATATGATTTCTCAAGCATATCCATATTTACCTTTGTAACTGGCCTAAAACTACCTCTGAGGGCTAGAATATTCTTTTTATAAAGTATTGAAGCAGGGAGTAGGTTATTACCATCTGCACCGAACATAACCGCATCGGTCATTCCATTTCGGACCAATTGTAAACTTATTAGCCTATTGTCAACGCTTTTGAAATTTGGCCCTGAAAAGTTAACCATGTCTACTTCAACAGTATCACTGTCAATATGGTCATAAAGATATTTGATTAACTTTCTAGGCTTATGGTATTTGTAAAAAGCACCATAAATTAAGTTAACTCCAATAATCCCTAAGGTTTCCTGTTGCAACCTAGCTTCATTTTGCTTAAAACGAATGTGCAATATGATTTCGTCAAATTCTTTTTGGTCAGGTTCTAATTGAAACCGAATCCCTATCCAACCATGACCTTTATATCTCTTCGAAAAATCTATGGTAGCAACAGTATTTGCATAAGAAAAGAACAGTCTATCTGGATGTTTGTCCCTAGTTATGCGCTCTTCCATAAGGCGCATTTCGTGGGATAGCATGGTTTTGAGCCTTGGTTGCGATACATATCTTCCGTCCGCTTCAATACCGTAAATGGCATCACTGAAATCCTTGTCATAGGCACTCATGGCCTTTGCAATCGTTCCAGAGGCCCCACCAGCCCTAAAAAAATGTCTGGCAGTTTCCTGACCTGCACCAATTTCTGCAAAAGTTCCGTAAATGTCGGGGTTCAAGTTTATTCTCAAGGTTTTTGCCTTGATTGAAGGAATATTTTCAAATGCTGTGTCCCTCTTTCGAACTGAAGACATATAATGGTTTTTGTTTGTAGCAAAGTTAATAAGATTGGGTAATCTATTAAATAAATTAGTTATAAATTTGAAATAAATAGTTGAAGGGTTGAAAATTACATTTTTAGGGACAGGAACATCTCAGGGAATCCCCGTTATTGGGAGTACTCACCCAGTCTGTCTTAGCAACGACCCTAAAGACAAAAGACTTCGAGTATCCGTGCTAGTATCATGGGGTGATTACAATTATGTAATTGATTGTGGGCCTGATTTTAGACAGCAAATGCTCACCCATAAAGTGACCAAATTAGATGGAATACTTTTTACCCATGAACATGCAGATCATACTGCAGGAATTGATGATATAAGACCCTACTTTTTTCGGCAAGGCGACATCCCAATTTATGCACATGAAAGAGTCGCAGAATCTTTGAAAATTCGCTTTGATTATATTTTTGCTGATGAAAATCGCTATCCTGGGGCACCAGCTGTTGAGGTAAATCACATTGAGAATAATTCACCTTTTGAGATTGGAGGACAATTGGCCATACCTATCAATGCGTTCCATAATAGGTTACAGGTCTTCGGATTTCGGATTAGGGACTTCACATATTTGACTGATGTCAAGTCTGTAGAAGATAAAGAAATAGATAAACTAAAAGGCACTAAAATATTAGTAGTCAATGCATTAAGAAAAGAGCCACACCATTCGCATTTTAATTTGGAAGAGGCCCTTGATTTCATTGCAAAGGTAAAACCCGAAAAGGCCTATTTAACACATATTAGTCACCTACTCGGGTTTCATGATGCGGTGGAAAAAGAGCTGCCAAAAAATGTACACTTGGCCTTTGACAATCTTCAAATAAACATATAATTTTAATTTCATGAAAAATAGAATCTTCCTATATCTATTTGTTTTTGCGGCTTTGATTTGTCTCTTTATGGTCGTAAGCAATGGTAAAATGCAGAAAAACAAGGATGCCAAAATTCAAAATCTTCAAGCTACTATTACAGGTTTAAAAGATTCGCTTCAAAATTCACAGCTTAATGTATTGGATATGCAATACTTTTCATTGGAGAACAATGATGATGCCTTAGCTTATTATGACCATTTGGAATTGGAAAATCCAAACCGTTATATTTCCGATAAATTATTGGAAACCAATGAAGCCAAGGGGGATAACCCGTTGATACCCTATGAAGGTATGGAGAGTGATTTTAAACTGAACAAGATAAAAATCCTAAATCATAAGTGGATAGTAGCAGACTTCTCCGATGGTAAGTTCTGGGGCGAATTATTGATCAATTACGAGTTAAAAGATGATAAAGGGGTAGATTTCACACTTATGGATCATCTTCTATATACTCGAAGTAACTAGTGCTTAGTTAAGCATACTTTAGCCAAACCAAGTCTTGTTCTTTCTACCCCATACGTCTTTAAAATACTTGCATAACTATGGCTATGCGCATATTTTTTGCATCGTCTGTAACAAAAATACTTGAGACTTTTACGACCCAGAACACTTAACTTAACACTAGAACCTATCTTCCAACCATTTTTTGAAGGAATAAAAATTTTGGGGTGCCACTCCATGGCCCACTGGAAATTCTTCAAATACATAATCAATGCCCAATGGTTTCAATATTTCCGGAGTTTTTTGAGCCCATTCAATTGGAATTACTTGATCTACTTGACCATGGGAAGCATAGATGCTAAGATTACCTAGGTCTTTTTCCATTAAATTATTATTGATAATATTTTGATTGATGTAGCCACTCAAAGCAACCACATTTTTGATTTTTTCTGGATAGGAGAGCGCTACCGCATAACAGAGAATGGTACCCTGACTAAAGCCCAATAAGGTGATGCGATCAGTATCCAATCCATAGGTATGACATGCTTCATCTATAAATGTTACTATTTTTTCCCGTGATTCCATGGCTTGATCGTCGTCGCTCCATTTTCCTTTTTCAGCATCAAAATTAATAGCATACCAGGCATGACCAAAGGGTTCCATAGGAAAAGGAGCCCTCACTGAAATTATGCAAAGTTCAGCCTGTAGCTCAGGCGCAAATGAAAAGAGATCTTCTTCATTACTACCATAGCCGTGAAACATAAACATGACGGGAGGTTTGCCTTCCTTCAAGGAAGAAGGTTTGATAAGGTGTGTGAGGGAAAGAGGGGCAGTAGTCATATTATGAAATAAAAGTAAACCATTTTTGAAAATAAGGACCAATTGCCGGGACCATTTGTTTTTTATCACTTAGAGCTCCTAAAAAGCCATATATCCAAAGAATAAAATAACACAGATATAATCCAAAAAGTGCATATTCATTATACCACACACTAGAAAACAAGGCAAAACCATGAAACATTAAATGTAAACCAAATGCCTGCCGTATATGAAATCGTGCAAACTCGTTCTTCGGTTCCATGTTCATAGTAATAGCGATCAATGATCCAATAATAGTAAGATAAGCCACTATGGCGGTTGTTTTTCCTTCTTTAACAGTATCCATTTAGAATAGGGGTTTTAATTTTGCGAATGGAATATTATGTACTACACCAAAACTAATTGATTGTTATTTACAATACCGTAGACCGTTCCTTTTAAAGTTTCCCCCATTGACATGCTATTTTTTGAGGTAGAAAGAATGTTTTCCTTTTCAAAGACATATTCCCCATCAGGATTAAAAAGCGTTAAGCAGGCCTTATTACCTTCAACAAGCTTATTCGATGCTAGATTATAACGTTCTTTTCCTTTTGTCAAAAAAGTGATTGTTTTCCCAATGTCGAATATTTTATTTAAAAGACCGAATGCACTTTCCAATCCGATAGAGCCATAGGCCGCATTATCGAATTCTACGCGCTTAAGTTCAATATTCAATGGAATATGGTCTGTAGTGACAAAATCAATAATACCATCATTCAACCCCTTAATGAGGGCTTTAGCATCTTTTTTAGTTCGTAGAGGTGGTATTACTTTGTAGGTACTGTCAAATTCTTCCAAAACTTCATCAGTAAAGTATAAATTATGAATAGCTACACTACAGCTGACATCCAATCCTTTTTTCTTGGCATCGGCAATAAGTTTAACTGAATTGGCCGTCGATATTGTAGGGATGTGTAACTTTCCTCCAGTATATTCCAAAATAAAAAGATCCCGGACTATTTGGAGTTCTTCAGCCAGAGCAGGAATACCTTTTAGCCCTAACTTTGTTGAAACTGTACCTTCGTTGACCATTCCTTTCCCAGCGATTTTAGTATCGATAGGTTGGGAGTAAACGAGTCCGTCAAAATTTTGAACATATTGCAAGGCAATTTTCAATAAATTGGAGTTCGTTATTGGCGATTTAAAATCATAGAACCCAACTGCCCCAGCATTGCCCATATCGTATAATTCCGCAAGATCCTCCCCTTTGGCATTTGCGGTCAAAGTTCCAAGCGGATAGAGATTGGTGGCATAACCCTGTGATGCATTCTTAAGAAAAACAATATCAGAACTACTGTCAATAACCGGGTGCGTATTTGGATTTAATACAACATCGGTAAAACCACTCTTAGCAGCAGTTGTAAGCCCGTTTGAGATGGTTTCCCGCTCTTCAAAGCCTGGCTCTCCGAAACTCACACTGCTATCAAACCATCCTTGCGAAACATGTAGGTTTTTTAATTCTACAACCTTTATTGTCTTGGGAGTATTGATCTTGACTGCAATTTTTTCAATGATGCCATTTTTTACAAGAATATCCCTATTTTTCAAATGTAAATCTTTGTTTAGGGCATTTATAATTTTGGCAGATTTTAAAAGTATGTTCATTTACGCTTGGTTTATCTATTGTTTTATTAGATCATTTTAAATACTTAATGATGAGCACTTCAATTAAAATAAACAGCACTGCTAAAATAACAAACCATTTCCAAAGCTCGGTTACACTATTATCGTTTTCTAAATCTTGAAATAAGGCAGCAATTGAACTTTGTTTACGCTCCGCTGGTATGGTATTAAAGTCCAGAAAATTTAAATCACTTTCATCTCTTGGGTAATTGAAACTTATCTTTTTTAATATATTATCGCCTTCCAAAATATCATAAATGCCATCTTCAAAAGGATTTTCGTTGAAAGTCAGTGATACCTTGTTCGCATGGGCTCGTTGTTGCGGAATAAAATCAAGACCGTCTTTAGAAACCTTTAAAATATGATCCTTGGAAATTTTTTGGGCAATATCCAATCTTAGCTGGCCACCCATGGTATGATAGAGTCCAACGCGTTTTAAACTATTCATTCCCATTTTATAAAAAGTAGGCACAATAAGTGGTGATTGTTTAAAATTTGAATTCTGATTGCCAACGGAAGCAGTGAATAAGTAAATTCCGTTCGCACCTAACAGAAAGGGTTCCCCACTCTGGTAACCAAGGATTTTTGACGAATTTGAATTTGTCCTGAAGAATTGGGAGACTTTTGGGTATTGAAAGTTACCTATGTTTTTTTCAAATACATTTTCATAAAGAGGATGTGAAAATGTGATTTGGGTAATATTGGTTTCAGCACTTACTTTTTCCACAAAAGAACCTAATGAAAATTTTGATAGCAATTGGTTATAGGTATTAATATCAATATTTGTTGAGGGTATTATCACCAGATTCCCACCATTGGACACGAAGGATGAAATGCTCGCCATTAACGAGGTAGGAATATTTTCCAACTCATTTAAAAGGATTAAGTGCTGTGACTCTAAATCTCTATAATTTAAATTTTTCAATAGAAATGATGAGAATAAAAACTCATCATCCGGATAGATTCGTCTTAAATAATCTGATGATGCATCACCAATGGCCAATACTTTTGGCTTTTCTTTTTCATTGATATTAAAAAATAGATGATTATCATAAGTAATCCCTGAATCAGAGATTTCGACTTTGCCATTAATGACCTCATTTGCAGAAAGTGTAAAGTTTACTTCCCCCTTAAGCTCCTTAAAAATTGCAGATGTTTTCGCAATTAACTTATCATTATTGTATAATGAAACGGGAATACTCTGGATTTCAGTTGGAGCTGAAAGCACAGCGATAATTTCAATATTTTCAGTTCCATATTTATTAATATAAATACTGTCCAGTGACACATTGTTCAAAGTCGATGCCGATAATTTTACCAGATGCTTTTGTAGTTTGTTTATTGTGTCCGCATTAGAAGCTGCCATGCGTTGTTGAAAATCCGAAACAACTATCAGGTTTTTTATTGAATTCCTATTTTTTATAAGGAAGGTGCTCGCTTTTAGTTGAATTTCGTCAAGGGTTAATTGATCAGGGGTTGCGGATATCGTAAGTAGGTCGTTTTGTATATCCTTTAATTGAATATTTCTAAATTCTGAATTATTGGTAAAAAGGTTGAAATATTCCTCATCAGGGATTGCCTTGATCAGTTCCTGGACAGCTTTATCAAGTAAAGTGCCTTGGTCTGATTTGGCCTGCATGCTAAACGAATTGTCTAAATAAATAACGGTTTCTTTTGCTTGTAAAGCGCTCTTTTTGGCAAAGAAAGGCTGTGTGAAGGCCATTATTATTGCCGCAAACACCAGTAGTCTGGTAAACAAGAGCAACCATTTTTTAAGCGTATTGCTCTTACGTGATTCTGAAACCACTTTTTGCAACAACTTAACGTTGGTAAAAGGCGTTTTTTTGAATCTGCGAAGCTGAAAAAGATGAATGAATATAGGTATGAGTAGTAGAAATAAGGCCCAAAGAAGTTCTGGATATTTAAACTGCATTCCTGAATTTGATTTGACAAATATAATTAAAAGTATCAAGTACAAGTATCAAGTTCAACTATCAATTTCAAAAAAATGAAAAACCCCTCAATGGACTTTGACTTACACTTTGACCTTGTTTGGTCAACAAAAGAAAAAATAGTCTTGCATGGGCAGTTTGTTCAGTGACTCAAAGAAATTTCTAATCACACTTTGTTCTTTTTCATTGGCCACGGTAATTATATTTTGTGGATTAACTATTTCGTTCAAAACTCGAAAGTGGAATAGTTTTTTACCATAAATGTCCTTTCCAATTTTATTGGGGTTATCACAGATCCATGTAAAATCCAGTTTTCTTTCAATTAGGTTTTTGGCGATGGTCTTGCCTTTATTCCCTGCTCCCCAAATCACTAACGGTCTTTTAGGGTTATATTCCAATTTTAGGAAATAATGCAGTTTAATATCCAAAAAATAGTTTGCCGCATAGTGTTCACTTGTCCGGGAGGTTCTTGAATCATAGTCGCGCCAATGGTGTAGGATCTTATCACATGGAATGCACTTTATTCCGTTTTCGTAAAAACGAAAAGTCAAATCATAATCTTCTGGATATCGGTCAGATTCAAATGCGCCACAATTGTCCAAATCGTCTTTAAAAACCATCCAACAAGGGGAGGGGATAACACATTCTTTGTAAATCTCTGAATAGTTCATTCCTTTTGCAGTGAGCAGGTTTAACCATTTTTCATAGCGTTCGTAACCGTTGCTGATTCCGCGATCTGAAAAGTATTTTACTTGTCCCATGGCCACATGTTTTTCACCATGCTTAAGAAGTAAATTTACCATGGTATTTATTTTCTCTGGTACCATAATATCATCAGCGTCCATTCTGGTAACTAAATCACCTTGGCAATTCTCGTAGGCCTTGCGCAGTGCATGTATGATTCCATTTCCTGAATTTTTGATAACATTGATTCGGGAATCATTTAAGGCATATTGTGAAACAATATCCCAACTTGTATCTGAGGATGAATCATCAACAGCCCAAACTTCCCAGTTGTTGTATGATTGTTGTTTAATGGAATCGAGACATTCCCTTAAGTAATCCTTGGTATTTTTAAAGGGAATGAGGATACTGACAAGGGGTTGTTTCATGCAGGTAATTTAGTGAATATTTACAATTACGGGTTTTGGAAAATTTTGAAATATCATCTTTTAAGGTATAAAACAGGTTGAATCAAGTGGTTGATAAAGTATTCGTCTTTTTTGGATAGTTAAAGGAATACCATACTTTTACATAAATAAAAAACAAGCTATGAACAATATAAAATACATTTTATTTATTTTCAGTTTTATTTTTTTGCTCGGTGGGTGTTCGGATGATGATGGGGAAGTAGTTTCCAACGACGATTTGACGATGGCGTCTGGCATTTATAGCTTGGTTGAATTGAATATTGACCCTGCACAGGATATAAACGAAGACGGAAACACAACTTCTAATGTCCTTTCAGAGTTACAATGTGCAACTGGAACATTAAATTTAAAAGCTGATGGCACATGGAGTTGGTCTTTTTTGGAAGTTAACGTTACAAGTATAACCGGGGGGTTATTTAGATTTACCTGCGCACCAGAAACAACAGCCTTGGCAGGATCATGGATGGTTCAAAACGGACAAATAACTCTTTTTGATGGGGCAAATAGTTTTACATTCACACTAAATGGAGATAGGATTACGAACACTATTAATGACGACCTTCCTGGATTCATAAGTATGGTCTATGAAAGGTAGTATAATTTTGAAGCTGTTGTGCTTTTAGATTATAACTACAGGAAGACCCACGACTTAATTTGTGATTTCTATTCTTTATTATGGATTATCCTCTTCGTCTGGGCATTGCTTGTCGTGTACTACGACTTGGCCTATTATTTCTGTAATTTCTTGTATAATTATCACCTGCCTTGATATTTCTTGGCCAAATAAGTCAATTATCCATGTAAAAGCATACCGCCAATGGCTCCGATTAAGATTATGATCATGGGTGTTTTAAGTCTTTTTCCTAAAAGCAAACATGCAGGAAAGTATTATTATAAAGGTTATAGCCATTCTTCTCATTCTTTTTCTTGAAATGTTTCGTTACTAATCTTCCCGTCCAAAATCTTCCTAGCACCAACTCCCAATTTTCTGGATATTTTCATGGCGTTTATTTCTTCGATGTCAAGCTTTTTTAATCTATCCCTTTTAACAAATACAACATCACCCGACATTGGATTAGGAGCTCCTGGAATAAATACAGCATTGAGCTTATCATCGATTTCTTCCATTAAAAAACCTATTTGCCATACTTCTTCAATGTTTATAAGAACAACATCCTTTAAGTTTTCCGATTCTAATCCAGCGGCAGATTCCGTCATTCCTTTTAACAAAGAATAACCAGGAATAGCAGATAAAATATTATCTTCTATCCAATTTTTTAAACGATTTGCAATTTTTGTTTTAGCAAATAGGCCAGCAAGTAGACATACGAATACTAAAGCCAACAGCGCAATTATTCTTGCTATAGTATGCCCACCCATCACACTAATATTAATATAATCGGCAATAGGGGCTACTATCTTTCTAAAAACAACAATAATTTTCCCAAGGATAAAAACAAATAGAAAAATTGGAACAACATAGAAAAGCCCTCCTATAAGCGTTGTTTTTATGAATGCAAAAACATTTTTCATGGTTTCTTAGATTTAAAAAATAAGTGAATCATCTTATCTTTTCCAAAATGACCCAACATGCCAACAAAGGTATGGTAAACCAACAAAGAGATAAACGCACAAATTATAACGACAAAAAATTGATTCATATCCCCATGCTCAAAAACTTCCACAAAGGCCAATTTCAGGCTATAAACTTCAAAATAGGAATGCACTACGTGCTCTAAAAAAACGACTATCATGGTGATTAAGGTAAATAATAAGGCCCAAGGAATATCTATTTGAGGTAAGCCTAGGTCTACTAAAGCAGCTGCAAAGCACAACCCATGGCTAACGTACCGTTAATCCTTTTCGTCCATTTAAATAATGGACTAACTCCACAGCCAAAAAACTTCAGCTTTATTAACCCTGCGCTATTCGATGATTTATTTCGGCACTTTCACTGGATATTTTTTAAACAGCTTCTTTACAACTTTGACTATTTTTTTCTCATTCTTTTCCTGTTTCTTTTCAAGAACTCCTGAAGCAACTGCCTGCCAGATCATTTCATTGCTGGCTGTATCCACCAAATCCAAGGTGACGGTTCCTTCTTTATATCTTCCAATAACTATTTCTTCAGATGACCAATGGTAATTTCGTTGGCCAATATACATTGGAGCCTCTCTGATACTAGTCTCCCTTGTTTGTTCTTCTTCCGTAATATCAACCCCTAAATTGATGATCAAATCGGGATTTTCACTAACTTTCCCATAACCACGCGCGACCATTTGCTTATTTATTTCTCCAATTAACAGGTTTAATCCGGTTTTTTTAGGTTCAAATTCGGGGATGCTAGTTACCTCTAGGTTGTAGATTTGATAAGTATTGTACGTGCTAAAATCTACACCCTCAGATTTGTCATAGGATACCAGAATTTGGGAATGCCCCAAAAGTGGGAATAATAGGAAGGACAAGACAATTGCAATAGTTTTCATTTTAGTGTTTTTTAATAAGATAGAATATTTTAAAATTGTACCGTCTCAAACTTCTTTTCAAGCGGCGTTCCTTTATAAACAATATCCTTCGCTGTATTTCCATTTAGCCTGGATGTTGGTCCATAATAACGAGAAACAATATAATAAGGACCATCCGTAACCGGCATCCAGTATGTGCCGTCTTTAGGATCTTCTATACTAAATGTAAAAGTAACATTACCATTTTCGTCAGGCTCTGTATTAAAGGCATTATATACCTGAATATCATTCCCTCCTATATCCTCAGGATTAAGTGGCAAAAAGGTATCAAATCCATATCGAGTTACTGACCAAAAAAGATCTACCCCTGGTTTACTTGGTAGAGTCATGACAAAAGGCCCATTAGCTCCTGACAATGGAACGCCTTCTCTATTAACTGGAAGCTGCTGATAGTAAGCATGACGTACGGGAAAGCCCAGATGTCCCATAAGGCATAAAGCTGCGCGAATTTTCATCGAACCACCTGCTGGATCGTCAACTGCTTCAAATCCACCAACATTGCCGCTGACGCCACCTGAGGAAAGAAAGTTCTTTACGTTTTCAAAAGTCGCTGCGTGAACTTCAGGTGTATAGTTTTTAGCAGCTTCAGCCATCATAGCCTCTGTTTGAGGATAGGGAATGTTATTCGCGATCACATACTTGAGAATGTCTGTAGTACTTTCTAAATTGACTTTATCAGGAGTGCCGGCAGCACCTTCAATACTTGCTTGTCTTCTTATTTGATCTGCTTTTTCTTCACCAGTTACCTCGAATGATTGCGTTCTGATAAAAACAAAAGGGAACATTGCATTGGTTCTAATTACCGCTTTGCCCTCTGGTAATTCTCCTTTGTAATCAACATGAGCTATTACATATTGTTGTGCTTCAGGACCTGTAACCTCAGCATAAATTGCATGATGTTCCATATCAAAAATTTCAAGGCTTGAATAACGATCATCTCTTGCAGGTGTATTTACAACCACAGGCCCATTTCTTAAATCAGCTACTGCTTTTGAGTAGAAGTGATCTAAAGCAGGAGTTATAACAAAGGACTCCCAGTTTGCAATTCTTGGATGATCAAATTTATTGTATCCAAATTCATCAACATGCTTAATTTGTGCCGTCATGTGATGTACTATTTTATAGCCTACATACTGCCAATCCGGTAAATCGGCCATGGGATCTGCTTTTGCTACTTCTTTTGTAACTTCTTTAGATTCTTTTTCCTTTTCCTTGCAACTGCTGATTGTTACGATCATCAACGACAGTGCAATAAGTGCTAATTTTTTCATGATAATTTAGTTTTTAATTTTATTTGTTGAATATTTTATTTTTATTATTTAGGAAATAAAAAAATTACGTTAAATCGAATTCCCCAATCAGGATTAAAAGGGTTATTTCCATAATATACTTTGGGGCCACCTCCAATTTGTACCATTTGCTTACCAAATTTAGTTACTTTGGCGTAGTAAGCTCCTACAAACCCACCAAAAATACTGTTATCCCAGCTTTGTGTATTCTCCGAAGCAATAGTAAATGAAGTACCCGTTTTGGTTGCATAGGTCATAAATGGTTGAAAAAAAGTAGCATTTATGTCGTTGCTTCCACTTCCACCAACAGACCAAACGTGGTTTGCTAAAGCACCATAAGTCCATTGTCCATTTAATTTTAAAACCACAGCATTTGGCCCAATGCCCCACTTATCTCCTCCCAAAAAGTTGTGAGCTGCTGTTGGTAATAGAATTATTGGACCAATACCCCAGACCATTCCGTTTTTGACTTCTTTTGGTGAAAAGAATATGCTTTGCGCAATGTCTCCAAGTCCAGATTCACTGTTTCCTATTCCAGTCACATCATTTTGTGATATAATAGGTACAATGGTTCTACTTATCATATTCCACTCATCATTTAGTGATATTGGAATGACTGGCTGAATGTTTAAGTTGTATCTAAATCCATCAAAAGGCCCAACTCCAAAATCAAAATTATTTTGGAATGGTAAGCTGATCAGTGAAGCAACAGGGTTTGCTAATTGTTTAGCCAGGTCTTCAGCGGAACCAGTGGGCTCTTGTTTATCTTCAGTTTGAGCTAAAAGAATACTACTACCTAAGAAAAATAATATTGTTAAAAATTTAATTTTTGTCATAAAAAGAATCTATAATTAAGTGAGAATAAAAGCGATTTTCGATCTCCAATAATCCCTGCTTCGGTTCTAAATATCCAGTTTTTGTTATGTTGATATTGTGCCCCTATTATTCCATTCCATTTTTACTTGGTTCGTTTATATTTCATCTTGATTATAGCATATTTAAAAAAATTTAATTTATAAAAATAATTTAAATTTAAATTAGTCATTTAAGTTCAGTGATTAAGATGAATTTTTGAAATCCATAGGTGTCTGGCCAGTCCATTTTTTAAAGGCTCTAATAAAATTTGCAGGATTGGAATAATGTAATTTATTACTAATCTCGGTGACGCTTTTATTTGTATTAGTGAGTAATGACACACTATTCATTAAACGCCATCTATTCGTTATATCCTTGTAGTTAGAATTTTCATATCCTAAATGCCTTTTAAAGGTTGATGGAGATACGCCATAGAAGACCGCCATTTCTGATAATGTTGGTAGATATCCAGCTAAATTATTATCAAAAAAGTGCTCTATTTTATGAGCTAGTCCAACGGGAGGCCTTTGTGAAATGGCTTTAGTTCTTACTGATTTATTAAAGCAATCGTCAGAGTTGACAAGCTTTTTGGTTAGCAATGACGATTTGAAAATAATTGCTGTCTGTTCTTGATTGAACTTAACATTTGTATTCTTGCCAGAAACTTGTGTTTCATATGAAGATCTATCACTCATAAAATGTACTTCAATTGGTTCCCATATATCGTTTGTTGTACTGGATAGCAGATTTTTAAGCATACACAGCCAAATATATTCCATGACTATCGCGCCTTTGCTAGCAGCATTGCTCCAACTGCTTTTTATACTCGTACTTGAATCATTAATCAGTAATTCGATCGATTGGTTAGTACAAAAGTACTTGTCGTATTTATCCAGATTTTGTAAGGCAGATAATACGTTGGAAGATGAATAAATGAGTTTTCCAGTATTCCCTAAATTACACAGTCTCATATTTTGGAAGAAATTTGGATGCGTGTCTTTTGATTGAAAAAATTTACTTGTATGTCCTAAGAATTCATATATAGTAAAGAGTGGCACAAACCTATCGGGGTTTTTTAAATCGAAATTACTTAGAAGACTTCTTTCTATTAATTTTTTATGAGGTTCATTACTAATCTTAAGACATTCAATTAACATAAGGGCATAGCCGAATATTCCAATATGGTAATCATTATTTGCTGTTTGTAAGTTCAAATTGGCTGTAGTAAAACTCAATCAAAATCAATCCAAATTTCTTGAATCAAATTCAAGGTATGAGCAAGTGTTCTAGTTTTAATAAAGAAACTGAATTAAATTGTTCTCGATTATATCATTTAAGCTCAAAATTTGTTAATGGGTTTTTATAAGGATTGAAGCTATAAATCAATTAAATCGACTAATAGATATACTTGCTTAGCATTACATAACATGCGCCTTGGACCTAGTAGCTAGATGCTGAAAAATTATTATAAGATCAATAAGTAGATATAATTGGTTATTGATCTATCGAATAATTGAACAATGGTTTTAAATTTCAGCTGATCCGAAATGACTACTTGACCTAAATATAACGCAGATTTGATGAAATAAGGAAGAATTTAATTTAATACGAGCTAGTTATCCTCTAAATGAATTAGGGCTAAATCCGGTTGAACGTTTGAAGGCTCGAATAAAATTAGAAGGATTATTATAAAATAACCGATCACTGATTTCATTAATTTTAAGATCAGTATTTGTAAGCAACTCTACTCCTTTCATAAATCGCCATCTCTCTAACAATACGGAAAAGGATACACCCTCTTCCTTAAGGTTTCTTTTAATACTTGAAGTAGAGGTATTAAACATACTAGCCACCTCATTGATTCCTGGAAGATTTTTAGGAGATAAGGTATCGAACAAATTCTCGATTTTTCCTGTGAGTGTGATCGGTGCAGGGGCTAGATTGGTCTGCATGGCAGCAAAGTTCTTGTCTGACAAAAGTGAATTGGATAACATTTCAGTTTTAAATACAAGACCATATTTTTCTTGGTTTACCAAGGTTTTGGATTGACAATTTGGAAATACCTGTTCAATAATTGAGGTGTTATTGTCCACTAAATGAATTTCAACAGGGCACCAACCCTTGTCATTAGAATTTTTAGCAAATTCCAATATTATTGAAAGATCCAATGCATTCAAGAAGTCTTGCCCCTTACTGGGTGCTGCGCCATATCTATTCCCGTAAAAAGCATGCTTCCCATCCAAGATCTTGAACTCACAGTTATCGTGGGTCAAATTTAATTTCTCGTATTTAAGGGCATTAAGAATTGCGGGCAATATTTTCTTTGACGAACCAAGGAGTTCTCCATAAGCTCCAATCGATTCTAATGAAAATAGTTTTTGGAATTGCAGGCCCATATTATCGATTCCCTGATCATTTTGAACGAGTTCAAAGAACTCATAAATCACTGGGATTGGAATCATGGATTCAGGATCATCAAGATTAAAATATCTTAAAGAACTTTTTCTTATCAACTTTTGGACTTCTACACCTTCAGCTTTAAGACCTTCAATTAGGTTTATAACATAAGAGGCCTTTCCAAGATGATATTTAGCAGTTGACGACAATGTATATTATTAGTTTTTGAACTCAGAAGTTTTAATTCTGATGGGTATTGTATTAGTAGTTAATTGGCTGTCAAATTACAAAAATTAGAATACACTGGCATTTCAGCTTACAATAAAGTTCCAAATTGCGAATGCAATTTTAGGCCCTTACATTTCACTGCATTTATTAAAACATTCCATAAAATGAAAAAGCCCCAAGTTGTCATCCCGCACTTGATGCGGGATCCATTTTATAGGGATTACTCACTTCGTTCGTGATTCCAAATGGCAATCCATTACAAACATAGAACCTGCTGCAAGCTAACGCTCGCTTGTTTTTTGTTTTCCCAAGTCTTTTAAAAGTGAATTTTAACACATCACAAAACAAAAAGCCCTGACGATACCGTCAGGGTTTTCTTTTGCGGAGAAAGAGAGGGCGGAACATTAAAAAATGTCCTGCGGACAATTTTAGTGAACGAGCCAGCTGGCGTGATGGCAATGGTTAAAAGCTGCCAAACAATGTGGTGACATCGATTTAGCCCCTTTTTCAACATTAATTTGACTTATGACACTAACATTGAATTGATTTAGTTCAATTTGATGGATGAAACTATATTCTTACAGCAACAAGGTATCAACTTAACCAATATTAAAATTATCATAATCAATAGAATACACTTGAAAATAATACATTGCTTAATTATATTTATAAGACAATAAACAAAACAGTAAACTATGGACTTGATAAACGAAGCAATCGCTTTTGAAAAAGAAAAAATGAGCAATATGTCTTCAAGTGATAGAGTGGTTGCTTCAAGAGAAGCAAAACGTTTAATACTAGCCTTAAACGAGATTTATAAAAAAACCAATGATGCTAATCTTATGGACATAATGAAGCGTTTAACTGTAAAGAAGAAAAGAATTGAAATACGTTTAAAAGGAAGACCAGATCCCGTATTTTAAGGTATGGAATTAAATGTACTAGGCACAAAACTAGCGCCCTGTTGTACTGATCCTGCAACGGGGTATTTTAGAGATGGTTATTGTCGTACCATTCAAGAAGACTCTGGCACACACATTTTATGTGCTATGATAACTCAAGAATTTTTGGATTTTACAAAATCTCGTGGAAATGACCTTTCTACTCCTTTACCATATTGGAATTTTCCTGGTCTTATGCCAGGATCAAAATGGTGTTTGTGTATATCAGATGGTTAGAAGCTGAACGTGTTGACAAGGCCCCATTTGTGGTTCTTGAAGCCACACATCAAAAAGCATTGGAATATACTACTTTGGAATTACTAAAAAAATATAAGGTCTTAGTCTAATACTATTCAGAGATAACACTCTCCTAAGATATAGTACCTGATAGCGTTTCTATTACTCCAAGTGCAGCTCTTTCTCCAGAGATCATAGCGGCATTTAGGGAACCATTCAATTGCGTGTCTCCTGCAAGAAAAATTCCTGTTGTTAAACGTGTTTCAGATGGCAACATTTCGTATTGCAAGTCATTTAATATTGGCAAGGCCTTTGGTATACTGTATTGCTTTATAAATTTACAAGAACCAATACCACAGTGTTCTTTCAATTCTTTTTTTACTCGTTCAATAAGTACTTCATTTGATAGGTTGTGATTATCTACTATAGTCACTGAAAGCACCTCTTTTTTTACTGTAGCATTAGTTTCTAGACTTGTATTGTAAAAAATATTATTTATTAGTGTTCCATATTTGGGAATAAGACCAATTAGTGGTTTTTTGATAATTCGGTTTTTTGTTTCAAAATACAAGGTATCACAAGATCTCCATTCCGTTGATTGCTTTTTTAAATTGGAAATCAGATTGCTTGCGTATGCTGCCACAATGGTATAGTTACTTTCTATTTTTTGACCTTCAGAGAGAACTATTTCACCATCTTTAATTGAAGCTACACTAGTATTATATCGGAAAGTGGTATTTTTCAGCTTATGTAAAAGCTGTTTAGGTATGGCTTCAATTCCAGATTTTGGCAAGGCAGCATATCCTTCGCCGAACATTTTATAGACGAACTCGAACATTCTACTAGACGTATCTAGTTTGTTTTCAAGAAAAATACCACTAAAAAATGGCCTAAAGAAATCATCTATCATTCTAAACGAAAAACCAAAATCCACCAAATAAGACAAAGTAGATTGCTCTTGATCAGAGAATATATCTGACACAGTTTTTTTCTTTAATCTATTGTTTAGTTTGAGTATTTTAATTTTATCAGAAAAAGTTCCTATTCCAGAGCGTATTGTGGAAAACAAGAAAGATATATCCCGTAGAGGGTCACCTATTGTTATCTGCTTCCCATTTTTGAAAATAGAAGCTCCTGGCAGGAATTTTTGTAAGTCTAAAGATTCAAAATCAAGATATTTTTGAGCTGCTGGGTATGCAGTCAATAATACTTGAAAACCGTGGTCTAATTGGTAGCCATTTACAATATCTGTTTTAACTCTTCCGCCAACTTTATCTGTAGCTTCAATTATAACAGGGTAAAAACCATTTTGTTCAAGAACAGTAGCGGCGATTAAGCCACTAACTCCTGCTCCTATGATATGTATTTTATAGTCCTGTTTATTCATTTTTATTCATTTCATATTTTGTTTAATTATTAACATATAACAATAGACAAAATTAGTATTTTTGGCTTAGATTTGGAATTATATTTAGTATTTCTCAATATCTTAAGTTTTATAACGGTCAACAATGAAGACCACCCATTAAAGAGGTTCTTAAATCCTAAAGAAGTAGCAACAATGGCTGAATTTTTATTGTCGGACAAGGCAGCTTCATTTTCTGGGCAAATTATTAAGATGTATTGTGGTATTGTATCCTTTAAAATATAGCTATGAAAACAATTGATAAAGCAAAATTATTACCAACTACGTCTATTGAAAAAAAAAGACAATTAATCTATGATATAGAAATCAATGCTATTAATGGTAAGCCTATCTCTCTTTTAGAATTTAAAGGAAAGAAAATACTTTTTGTCAATGTCGCTTCAGAATGTGGATTTACAAAACAGTATAAAGAGTTGCAAACATTGAGTACTAGGTACCAGGAAAAACTAATTGTTATTGGCTTACCTTGTAATCAGTTTGGTAAGCAAGAGCCAGGCAATGCTTCGCAAATTCAAGAATTTTGTGCGTTGAATTTTGGGGTTACATTTTTACTTACTGAAAAGATTGATGTAAAAGGAAGCAAGCAACATCCTTTATATAAGTGGCTCACCTCTAAAGACCTGAATGAAAAAAAGAGTTCTAGCGTAAAATGGAATTTTCAAAAATATTTAATTGATGATAAAGGACATCTCATTGATTACTATTTGTCAATCACCAAACCAATGAGTTCAAAAATCACCAAACATTTGCAATGACTGTTGTTATTATTCGGCTTTTACTGGATTTTGGTTTGGTTGTTTTGATATGGATAATACAGCGTATCGTATACCCAAGCTTTCTTCATTATAGTACAGAAAATCTAGTTGTTTGGCATAGGGAATATACTTCTCGTTTTAGTGCTATAGTAATTCCCCTGATGCTTGCACAACTTGGTATTTCTATTTATCAAGTGATTACATTCGCTAATTTATATACAGTTTTAAGCCTTGTAATTATTATTCTTGTATGGGCATCTACCTTTTTGCAGTTTGTTCCTATACATTCCAATATTTCAAAAGGAAGCGTGAGTGAAAAAATGTTGAAGACACTAGTAAGGAAAAATTGGCTGCGAACTTTTTTATGGTCGTTATTGTTCGTTATTAACTTCGGTTATTACATTTTGAATACATTTAATTATCAAAATTAGCCAAATAAATTTCCCCATTCTCAAGATGCTTTTGCTGTTTCTCAATGGGCATTTTATCAAACATACGTACTAGCATTCCCAGTCGAGGATTTGACAAAAAGAAATCGCGATGCGTATGCATAAAACGCCAAAAGAGGCCATCCCAAATGGTTTGCCATTCACCTTTTTTATAGTTACTCATTTTCATTAGGTAGTTACTACCGCTTATATAAGGTTTTGTGGCCATTAATCCACCATCTGCAAATTGACTCATTCCATACACATTAGGCACCATGACCCAATCATAAGCATCTATAAAGAGTTCCATGAACCATTTATAGACTTCGTCTGGATCGAACTCGCATAACATCATAAAATTGCCTAATACCATTAAGCGTTCTATGTGATGACAATAGCCCGTTTTCAGAACTTTTTTGATGGTTTGGTCAATGGGAGGAATACCGGTTGTGCCATCATAAAACGAAACTGGTATTTTCTTTTTAAATTCCCAAAAATTACTCGTACGTTCCTCACTTCCCCTAGATTCATAAATACCTCTTATGAATTCTCGCCATCCTATAATTTGACGCACAAAACCTTCAGTTGAATTAATGGGCACATTATTTTCTTCTGCGTATTGTAAACAGGCATCAATAATTTCTTTGGGCGTTATTAAACCAATATTCATCATTGGTGTTAAAACACTATGATTTAATATGGAATTTTCAGCAACTATAGCATCTTCATATACGCCAAATTCCCTAAAACGCTGTTCAAAAAATTGATGGAGCCAGGCTTTTGTATTTTCAAAATTTGTTGGATATAGTGAATATTCCGTTAGGCTTCCTAAATTATTTGGGAAGTGTACTGCAACGTATTGTTTGGCTTCTTCATAATAGGGATCTACATCTGGAAATTGAATAGATGGCGGTATCTTTTTAGCGGGATATTTCTTTCTATTTTCGGTATCAAACGTCCATTTACCACCTCTAGGTTTTCCATAAGAATCCATAAGGATGTTTCGTTTTTTACGCTGCTCTGTGTAAAAAGTGGTTTGCTGGTATTTCTTTTTATCATTTCGAAAAAAAGCAGCCAGGTCTTCTTTCGTATTTAAAAATAGCGGGGAATTATATACGGTGGTTGAGATGTTGTTTTCCAAACAACTTTTGTCTATTCTTTTTTGTAGCCAATTATCTGTTGGGTCTATGTAGTTGATGTGTTCAATGCCTTGGCGTTTCAATTCTGGAATAAGTTGCCTAATATCAGAGATCGCTTCAGTAGCTTCTACATAACATACTGTAAGGTCTATATTTGCCCGCATAAAATGGGCATACCGCTTCATTGTCGCTCTATGAAATGCTATTTTTTGTTTGTGAAAATTGTATTGTTTAAAAAATAGAAATTCTTCAATTAGATATATAGGATGACCATTCTCTAAAAGTGGAGAACGTTCAAAAAGTTGATGCGGAAAAATAAGATTGATGGCTTCTGGAATCAAAATATAATTTCTTTTTTACATTGTTTCCAAAAAGCAAAGAAAGAAGGGTAGTATCCTTGTACATTAAACATCCAATCTCTTGGTTCTTCATGTCCTTTAAAGTGCTTGTTTAAAGGGTGTTCTTTGTAGTAGATATTCCCGAAATTATAATTCGTTATAAGGTCATTAAATTCCCCAACATAAATTTGAATACCCGTTATGCATTCTTCCGAAATTTTAATAATAAAATCAATCGTCTTCTGCGATACCGGATACTGCCTAAAATGCGAAGGTTCAAGTAGTAGAATTCTGTTTGCCAATATATCATTTTTCCAAAGTGGATCTAGGTTGTAAAAAGTATGGATACAGGTTGGCAAGGTTTCATCAATAACAATTGTTTTGTGTTTTGGTAAAGGCGTTTTTAATTCTAATTGTGATGTATCTTTTAAAATCTCAGGTATTTCCAACCCATTAAAAGCTTCATACGACACATCTAAGAAGGTGTTTTTTTGTTGTGAAAAGCAGTACTTGTTGATATTGTCTTGGTTGGCAACATATTTCTTATTCGCATTTGCTCCAGCAACCCATTGCCAACTAAGTGCATTACTTGCCCAATCTGCATCGAGCAGATGATAATACATCCATTGTGCAGGAACTTTCCAGTGACTTTGAGCGATATTACAAGCTATGGATGCGATATACATTCTCAAATGATTATGTACATAGCCGGTCTTATAAAATGCCTGAATGGCTTTATCTATGGCTTCAATTCCTATATTGGCTTCTACAATTGCTTTGGGGATTGAAGTGTTTGAAACAGGTGCTTGTTGGTTTTTCAAGTCTATATTAATAGCATCACCTTTTGCAATCCAAATTTGTTGCCAATAATCCCTCCAAGCTAATTCTTGAATAAATTTTTCAATTTGAATAGGTTTATAACCTCGTTTTAAAATTTCAGAAAGTATGAATTTTGTGGAAATAACACCTCTAGAAATATAAGGTGATAAATACGTAACCGAGCCGTTTAGATAGTTACGTGTTGAACCATATTTAATAGGGTCTATGTGTCTAACACGCTGAAGTATTTCGGCATAGGAAGTTGGGAATATGGAATCTTGATGTTCAAATAATTCCATTTACTGTTTACTAATTTTATTTCCGGATATTGCCTTTTGACGTGAACATTTAAAACGTGTAATATCTGGGTTGCGTTTCTTTAAATGTTTCTGGCTAACACCACTATTAACTCGTTTGCGCCAACGTTTAAAACTAGATTCTTTAAGGTTGCCGCGCATTAGTTTGATGACTTCTTTTTCGGGTAACCTAAATTGAAACAGAATCGCTTCAAAGGGTGTACGGTCTTCCCACGCCATTTCTATAATGCGGTCTAGCTCGCTATCTGTAAGTTGTTTTGTGTCTACCATACTGGAACTATATTTTTTCCCAAATTTGGTCTGCATTCAAATAAAAACTGCCCAGTGCATTAAAGGTACATTGCTCTGGTCCTATGATGGAAAGAAAAGATTCTCCATTTTCTCTTTTATATAGATGATATACTTCACCAATAATGGGTTCAAAAGTAAATTTTGCATTAAAAATGAGTTTGTTGTACTCAAACTCTTGCATCATTTTTTCATATTCAGCTTTTAGTTCTAAATATTTTGCTTCGACCTTATGGTTTATTTTATTAATGCTTCTATTCTTCCAGGCAATGGTATCTGTTGCAGCAATTACTGGTGCACCAACAGAAGTTGAGTAAGGTTTAAGTGCCGCATCATATTTTTGGGTTTCTGGATTGAAAACCACATTATCTGGCTTTTTTTCTTCTGTCATTTTAATTCAAAGGGTATTAGCTCAACTTTTCAAGTTGTTTCATAACTTCTTCGGCTTCAAAGGTTTTTTGGTCGCTAAGCTTTCTATTTGAAGTTGATAAGGTATGGGCCTCTTTTAGCAATTTTGCGTACTCTTCTTGTAACTTTTCCTTTGCTGACTTTTTTTTGAATAATCCAAACATCTTTTTTGGTTTTTAAATCGTCCCGTAGATTTCATTATTGAATCTACAATTGCAAATATACATATTGTTTAAGTTTATTCATTTAATATTAAACAAATTATAACATTTGTAAACCAGTCCCTTAGGCTTACAGTGAGGTTAAAATGGCTTGATTGGGCTTTTAAGACAAACTGCGAATGCCAGTATAGGGAGGAGCTTATTGGATTCAATAATTTGAATTTGGGTAGTGCAATTTAATGTGATCAATGTATACGCCTTATGGAACCCTTACCCCGAGTATTTTTATTACGACTTTTATATCATCACCCACCAGTGTATCCATTTGGCCAAAATCCAGTCCAAAATCCCTTCTATTTAATGTGGTTTCAATTTCTAGGTGAATTTTTTTACCATCTAAGGCATGATTGAGTTCAAATGGCATGCTGACTTTTTTTTCAACATCCTTTATTTTTAAAATTCCTATTAATTGAGGAGTAGCGAGATCTGTATCGATCTTTTTGGATTTAAAACTTATAAAAGGATGGTTTTCGGCGTCCAGATAGACTTTGTCCAAAAGCGATTCATCCCGGGTTTTATCCTTTGTATTGATGCTTTGGACCTTAATTTTACAATTTACTGAAATCAATGTACTATCATTAAGGCTAATTTTTCCATCAAAATCACCAAAATTTCCGTTCACCGTTAAAAAGGCCATATGGGAAATCTTGAAAGATATGTCTGAATTATTTACATCAATATCGTAAAATTGATTTTGTGAAAACCCAGATAACATCTGGCCCATAAGGCATACAAGGACCGCAAAATTCTTAATGCATTCTTTTTTATTCGGCAATGGCTAGAACTATTAGGTTTATTTTCACCTCATTACCTACCAAATTTGTTCCGTCTGGAAGCTTTCTATCAAAACTAATCCCATAGTCCTGACGATTTATCGTTATGGAACCGGTAAATGCAATAGACTGTTTTTGTGTTGGTAAATCCAATAATGGGCCTTTAATGGTATATGGTAATTCTATTTGATTTGTTGTGCCATGAATGGTCAAATCACCTGTAAGGTATTTTCCCCCTTCTTTTTCGATTACTTCGGTTCCTTTGAATGTAATTTCGGGATAGTTAACGGCGTCGAGAAATGCCTTGCTTTTAACCGCATCTTCACCGCCTACATTATTGGCGTCATAGCTTGCTACTTTGATTACCGCTTCTGCATTCGTTTTTGTACTATCAGATGCATTAAAATCAATGCTTCCGGTAACATCTTTAAACCGGCCAACCACATCCACTACGCCGAATCGCCCCACCTGAATTTGAACCGTACTATGACCGGCATCGATAATATATTTTTGGGCAACTACGTCTGTCGCTAAGAATAACAATGCCAAAACAAGGGTCAGTTTAATTTTCATATCGTAACGTTTTAAGGGTTATGTCGTTACAATATTATATGATAAGGCCTATTATTCGGACAACCTTTATAAAGATTGACCAGTTTTAAGGAAATTTTATGAAACTTTACACTGTTCCTTATAACTGGAGGGGGTTACTTTTTCAAATTTCTTGAATGCATTTATGAATGAAGTTTTATTGTTAAAACCAGATTGATAAGCTGCTTCAAGTAAGGAGAATTCAGGATCTTGCTGGATTATATTTTTAGCTTCCTCAACTCGAAAACCATTGATGAAATCAAAAAACGAAACTCCATAAAATTGATTTATGAGTTGTGACAAATGATATGTTTTTAAATTGAGCATTTTAGCGAGATCAGCAAGACGAATATCGTTTTTCAAATAAATCTTTTCTTCATTTATTAAACAATCCAACCTTTCCCTATAAAGAGGAACATTTTCAATGTCAAGTGAGCTTCCGGCATATTTCGATATTTTTTCATCAATGGATTTCCATTCAGTGCCCATTAAGTAATAACTGATTAGGTAAAATAGGATCCCCATGGGTAATACATAGACATAATCAAGATACCTTCGGTATACATCGGTAACCAACAGTACATACAAGAATACCGCCGAAAAACCAAGGATAAAAAGAAAAAGGATATTAAAAATCTTTAACCATTTGACCTTCAGGTTAATGTTCGCGTACTCAGCGGTCAATCCTACTTCATATTTCTTAACAAGGTTTAAGTTTTTTAAAACATAAAAACCCAAATGAATAAATTGTGCAATGAAAATATAGGAGTATAGATATTGAATGGGGGAAATAACTTTTTCCCGATGATCGAACACTGAAAGCATGCCATAATCGACTTGCCTATTGCTTATGGCCTCCTTGAAAAATAAGGGTAGTACGATTGCACTTACTATAAATGGCAGTAATTGGAGCATGTTTGTTCTTGAAAACCGCCAAGACCTATCGGTAATCGATTTAAAATAGAAGTATGTCAACGGGCCAAGAAGGAACCAAGATCCATACCGTGTTCCATAAAAGGTTGGTAGGCCAATATCAAATCTATTTCTTACCGCTAAAAATTCAGCCAAATACCAAATTAGAGTGACGATTATAAAAAATAAATAGCTATTCTCTGTTCTACTCCTTCTTATGGGTGAAACCAAAATGGAAGCTACAATGAACATGCCTTGAAAAATAAAGACAATTATAAGAACGGACCAAATATCGAACTTCATCTTATTTGTTTAAAAAATAACAAGATAATCCTAAATGCTTCAATATCAAGCTTAAATTGAATTTCCAGATTAGAAATGTATAGCGATATGCGCATTAGTATAAAGAATGATAAGAATTCAATTAATTTCAACACCAAATCGAAGACAAGCTTTTCTTTGTGGAGGAAGAGGGATTACCTTTGGCTTGCCCTACCAGCTCCACATCGTACAATAAAGCTCCAAATTACCAATGCAATTTTAGGCCTTTACATTTCACTGCATTTAATTAAACCATGTTTAAAACATTCCATAAAATGAAAAAGCCCAATATCCAGAGGATATTGAGCTTTGCTCTAAGCGGAGGAAGAGAGGGCGGAACGTTAAAAAAATGTCCTGCGGACAATTTTAGTGAACGAGCCAGCTGGCGTAATGGCAAAAATTAGGAAAAGTATATTTACCTAGCTCAATACGGGATTCACTTTGTGCATCCCAAAATGGTAATCCCGGGCAAGCATAGAAACATATCACACGCTGCCGCGTGTTATGTTTTTTGTCTTGCATTGCTTATGCCAAAGCAAACTTTGCAACGCATCACAAAACAAAAAACCCTGACGGTACCGTCAGGGTTTCCTTTTGCGGAGGAAGAGGAACTATCTAGAATCTCATATTCTTAGGTTTTATAAGGGTTAAAATGAGGTCCAAAATTTAGGGACACCGAATTAGTCCCTTTTTAACAAAAGTTTAATAATTTTCAATGATTTGAGCCGATTTAACCTCTAATAAGAGCAATCTGTAGTATTAGAATTTCAAATAGTGAGATTCGACATATTTTAGTACTTATTTTTTCAAAATGTTTTTGTCTTGCTGCACTTTTCTAATAGTCATTCTCGTTAGTTATATCATCAATTTGGTAAAATGGATCAGACTTCTGGCCAGCCTGTCCAATTTCCAGACCATAATCGTATCGCCCTCCCTGACATAGTCCATTAGTTTACCTAGTTTTCTTCTTTCTTCCTTGGTACTGGAAACCTTGTCCGTATAAATGTTCTTGTTCCTTATCCCTTCTTTAAGAAAGGCATCAATCTGCAGATCTAAATTCTGTTCGTTCGTACTTACTCGTGCATATCCAAATATCATGACCTTAAAGTTTAATTAAAGGTCAAAATAGAATCTATTTAATTAGTACGGTAAAATGAACTTTGTGGGAATAATGAACTCATGGAGCCTTTTAAGTTCACATAAACGGTCGTTTAAATATACCATCTCAATAATAGGCTTCAAGATGTCTGCTATACAAACGTTTGTAAACGTATTCCATTTGGATAAAATACTACTAAAATGTTGAAGGCGTCTTAATTACTAGGATTTGCTATTTTAGTTCCTATAGTGATATATAGTGCATAATGTACTATATTCAATTGTTGGTGGTTATTTAACTGAAGAAAAACAGTTTTATAGGTGTTAGGCAATGATAGCAAGCTGTAACCATGAATAGAATGCCTGGTGTAAGTCTTTATATTCTTATCAAATAAAACAAAGAAACCCAAATATGAAAAAAATATTGAAAATAGTTTTAGGTTTCATTTTTGTGATTGGTTTGGGTTTGGTCGGTGTTGGATTCAGCTTGCAAAAACCTGAACCATCTCCACTTTCTGATGAAAATCGTGCCCAAATTAATTTATTGCCACTTCCCACTGAACTTTCCCTCGGAAAAACACGGTTTACGCTAGAACAGGACTTGGGTCACTCTTTCAAAAACGTTTCTACGCCTAAATTGGAAAATGCCATTAAGCGTTTTTATTCCAAACTTGAGTCCCGGACTGGTATCGTCATTGCGAATAATGGATCACCAAAAGTAATATTAGATTGTAAAAATGCAGGAAACGATTACCCCTCCATTAATGATGATGAATCGTATGGTCTTTCTGTTACTGAAAAGAATATAACGCTTACGGCCAACTCAGAAACAGGTATAATATATGGCTTAGAATCAATTTTACAATTGGTAAAAGAAGAAGATGGAAAATGGGTTTTACCCGAGTTGGAATTGAATGACAAACCACGGTATGCCTGGAGAGGGGTTATGATCGATGTAGGCCGCCATTGGATTCCCAAAGATCTCATCTTGAGGAATCTAGAGGCCATGGCCACTGTAAAAATGAATGTACTTCATTGGCACCTAACAGAATACCAAGGTTTTAGAATAGAGTCGAAAACGTATCCTAAGCTCCATGAAATGGGATCCGGGGGAAAATTCTACACCAAAGAAGACATTAAGGAAGTAATCGATTATGCTGCCGATCGTGGGATACGTGTTCTGCCCGAGTTTGATCTGCCGGGTCATTCGACCTCCTGGTTTGTTGGGTATCCCGAATTGGCCAGTGCTCCGGGACCTTATGTATTGGACACAGTTTTTGGTGTGCTAAAACCAGTTATGAACCCTACCAAGGATGTGGTATATGATTTTCTGGACGGATTTTTCGGAGAAATGGCCAATCTTTTCCCTGAAGAATATATACATATTGGAGGGGACGAAGTGATACCAGACCATTGGAACGAAAATCCTGAAATTCAGAATTTCATGAATAATAATGAAATGGATGACTTTCATGAACTTCAGGCATATTTTAACTCACGTATTCATAAGATTTTAATCAAGTATGGCAAAAAGATGGTAGGTTGGGACGAAATCATTCATCCAGACCTACCAAAGGAAGAAATTGTCGTTCAATCTTGGAGAAATGACCAAGCGCTTTTGGAAGCCGTTAAAAAAGGTAATAAAGCAGTACTTTCCTACGGATATTACCTTGACTATAAACAACCTGCTGGTGATCTTTATAAAGTAGATCCCTCGGTGGTTCCTAGTACTATAGATTTTGATATTGATTCCACGAATTGGAAAGGATGGGAAAGCAAGCTCTATGCCAGCGGGGCCGATTTGGAAGGAGATTTATATTTATTCGGTGAAGGAGAGAATTTGCAGGGCATAAAGTATTTTATGGGGAAACCATACGGCTTCACCGACATAGAGGTCGAAGGCAATTTTATTTCTTTCAGTCATGAAACGTCTTTTGGTCAAATGTCCTATGATATTAAAATAGAGGGAGATTCCCTTATAGGGACGGGTACGGTATCCAATGTCGCCATTAAATTTAAAGGGAAACGAAAGGGGGGCACTCATATGCCAAATGGCGAACCGCTCCCAAAGTTTGAAAAAATAGAGGCACTTACCAAAGAACAAGAGGACTTAATTCTAGGTGGGGAAACCTGTATGTGGGGAGAAATGGTCGATGACATTACCCTAGAATCAAGAATTTGGCCCAGAGCCGCAGCCGTGGCGGAAAAACTTTGGAGTCCTAAAGATTATACCGCCGACAACGAGGATATGTATCGAAGGTTAATTGTTATGGATGACCGACTTGAAAAGTTGGGAATAAGACATAGGGCCAGTACCGAAGTATTGATTCGCAATTTGGTCGAAGAACCCTATATTGATCCACTCCGCACCTTGGTCAACGTTCTACAAGAAGATAAATATTTTGGTAGAATGGTTTTATATAAACCTGAACTTTATACGACCACTGCATTAAATAGAGTGGTCGATGCGGCAAGACCGGAAAGTTACGTTGCCTATAATTTTAATAAAGATGTTAATCTTTGGGTCCAAAACGGAGACGTCAGGGCAAAGAACCGCATTGTTCAAAAATTGAAAAAATGGTCAGAAAACCATAGCAAGTTGGTTTCTGCTATTGAAGGCAATGAGCGACTTGAAGAAATTAAAGTACATTCGGCCAATCTCTCCCAATTGGCTAAATTGGGTTTAGAGGCATTGAATAATAGGAATGCTATGAAAGGTGAACTACCAGAAATCGATGCTTTATTGAAAAATGCCGATAAGGCTCAAGGAGGGACTATACTTTCAGTTGTGGAAAGTATGAGAACGCTTTTAAAATAGAACCTTCATTTCTGAACTTATGGAAAGCTATTACAAAGAAAAACAACCACCAACATAAAATATAGGGCATTTGGCAGATAGTGATAAAATTGAAGATGCTAGAAGTAAATAAACATACTGGTAAATTGAAGAATTGGTGCGTTGAAATGGCAAACGCACCATATTCAAATCGTTGTGCCTAATTACTGTAATGAAATAATAATTAATTGTAGTATTATTTAACGCCAAGCGTAACACGCCCAAACCGCGCCTTTGAGCGGAAGTACGAGGCTGATAGCACGACAACGCCTTATAGCGGGCACGTTTTCCAAAACTACGCCGCGCAGTTTGGGTCGTTGTTCACGCTATCGTTAGCACTTCGCCTTTTATTAAATTAACTTCAGCACTTTACACAGCCATCTTTTTTCATATAATATCTCATTCATTATACGCTTAAAGTGACTTTTTTATTACGACTATTTAGAAAAATGAAATAGTAAAACGGCAGTTTTTGCTTCTCGATTCTGATCTCCGTTAAGATGAAATCTGAAATTAAATCATGTCTCATCCTTCTTACTTGCAAACCTAAGATAATTACTATGGTTTCTTGCAATTCCTTCTATTTGAGATACTACTGAAGAAAAATCTTTATTAGGAACCAAAAGCATAACTGCTATTTTAGAATCTCGCCCGTGATAGCAAAGCCCCAATGTGTTGCAAGTTAATGAATTTCGAAAATCACGTTCACCAGCTCGCCCTGAAACTTGAATGGTGAGGAGTACGCTTTGGATACTGGGGTGCGAAGATCCCTGCCAATATCCAACCCTTCCCAAACATTGAAAGGCACCGGCGGTGCAAAATGCTTAGACCCAACCACTTTTCCATTCACCAAAAGCGTGAGCTCCCCTTGGGGAAGCTCATGAGCCGAGAAATCCCCATCCGTTTGCTGTTTATGGGCCGTGTCGTGGCCTGCCTTCCCAATCGCAAAATGCACTTGTACTTCCACTTGACCAGAAGGCAGCTTGCCTGAGGAAGACAATTTCGTACGATACCCACCAATATTCGTTTCATAATGCAGGCGTCCCTCCTGAACAAAGAGACTGTAACCCACGTCGTAGCCGCCCAAGGCCACCAGCACGCCTTCCTGAGCCTCTTTAAAACCGTCAATTTTCGCTGTGATTGAGAAAGATCTGCCTGTCAGGATAGGAGCCTGTATGTTATGGATGGTACTCATCCCAGGCTCGTACTCGAAATGCCTGTAACGGACATTCTCAATTAAGGCCATCGCTCCCCGGCCTTTTTCCATAATTGGGCGGTCATCGATTGGCAGCACATCGTAACGCTTGGCCGCAGCAAACCATTTTTTTTCCAGCTCTTTAACTTTGTCAGGGTATTTATCTGCAAGATTGTTTGACTCAGAAAAGTCTTCTCTCAGGTTATAAAGCTCCCAGGGAACCGAGTCGTAGCTCTGCCCTCTTGGCACATAGGTCACGATTTTCCAACTGTCTGACACATACGCCCGGTTACCCGCCAGCTCATAATACTGCTCAGTTTTCTCGTCAGGAGCCTCACCGTCCTGAAAGGAATAAAGCATAGAAACCCCTTCCAGAGGCTTAGGCGTCAGGCCTTTATAGCTTGTAGGCATCTTCACGCCTACCGCTTCAAGCACGGTAGGCATCAGGTCATTGATATGGTGGAACTGACGACGTATCGCCCCTTTATCTGTAATCTTTGCAGGCCAGTGAATAATCAGAGGGTCTCGGACTCCACCACCGTGGGTCGTAGCCTTAGCATATTGAAATGGTGTGTTACTCACCTGCATCCAACCCAGGGGGTAATTGGGATGGGTTTCTGGCCCACCAATCATGTCGTAGTCTTCCAGGTTCTTCTCTGTAGAGTCTGGAATACCGTGAAGATAGCGAGTTGCCATGGTCGTTCCCTGAATACTGGTTTCTTTGCTCGCCCCATTATCAGAAAGTAGCACTATAATCGTATTTTCAATTTCCCCCGCCTCCTTAAGATAACGAACCAAACGACCGATTTGCTGGTCGGTATTATCGATAAACGCTGCATAATTCTCCTGCAGGCGTTTTGACACCTTCTGATCATCGGCGGACAATTCATCCCAATTCGTTACGCCTGGGTAGTAGCCTGTGAGCTGAGTATTCGCCGGTACGATACCCAGCTCTCTCTGTCTGGCAAGGCGGGCGGCACGCACCGCATCATAGCCCTGTTCGTACGCTCCAAAATATTTGGCCCGATCCTCAGGCTTTGTGTGATGAGGCGCATGGGCTGCCCCCGTTGAATAATACAGAAAGAAGGGTTTCGTCCGTGAGGTCGCGCGGTGGTCCTTGAGCATTTGGATGGCCATATCCGTCATAGCATCAGGAAAGTAAAAACTGCCATCCTGGGGAACTTCAATGAGTTCATTCCCGCTGTACAGATAGGCTGGCATCCACTGATTGGCTTCGCCATCCAAAAACCCCCAGTAGCGCTCAAACCCGCGCTGAGTCGGCCACGCGTCAAAAGGGCCGATGCTGGACAGATGATCGGAATTGATCAGGTGCCACTTTCCTATCATCATTGTGCTGTAGCCATTCTCTTTCAAGACTTCTGGAAGTGTGATGGCGTTAGGGTGTATTTCTCCCCGGTAGCCAGGGAAGCCGGTGTCCATATTGGCCAGCCAACCGACTCCAGCAGAGTGATGGTTTAACCCCGTGAGAAGCGCCGCTCGAGAGGGCGAACAAACTGCAGTGGTTGTAAAGTTGTTATAAAGCAAGCCATTAGCCGCAAGCTCGTCAATATTGGGAGTTTGAATTTCTGAACCAAAGGCGCCGAGGTCAGCGAAGCCAACGTCATCCAACATTATAATGAGAATGTTCGGACTGTCATATTTAGCAGACACAGGCGTGTTCCAATGCGGTTCTGAGGTATGGATAGTATCACCGACTTCCCCTGTAAATTGAGAGCTTGCCGCGAGTGTTTCGTTCTGGTCTTGAGTGGAATTAGATCGAGACACGGCATTCGCTGAAGCCGCCAAAAACACAGTCAAAAAAAGAACAGTTGAAAAAACCAAAAATAACTTTTTCATCAATAGCCTCCTTCCGTATCTTTCAGAATTGCATAATAATGGCCGTCACATATAGATAACATCATTTTCAAATCATATATATAGTTAATGATATGTTTTGTCAAATATTATCCGTTTTCTTTGAGCAATTTACGAACTAAATTTTCTGTTTTTCTCTCATTTACCATAAAACGCCTCAAACAATTTTATTCAATTCACATTCAACGTCAGACTCTACGACGGCTAACATACATTCTACTGCCAATATCGACATAAACACAAATATACAACATCCTATACCGAAAAGACATCCTGAAGAGATTGGTGGGAATGAGATAGCGGAATTCCTCACCTAACTTGCAGTTGAAAGAAAGGTTTCCGCTTCTACTCAAAATCAGGCATTAAATGCGCTTGTTTTTTTGCACAAAAAAGTATTAAAAAATCCACTGGATGATTTTGACTTTAAACATGCAAGAATCGGGAAACGTTTGCCTGTCGTTTTTAGCCGCGATGAGGCACAAGATGTATTATCAAACCTTCATGGCGAATTTAATCTTATGGCTTCATTATTACGGGCAGTTGGATCCATATGACACGTGATATTGCTGTAAGCCAATATTTTAACTATATGGATTCTTTGGTAATGGCCTATGATTCTTTTGTTTATGATCAGCGGAAAATGGTAGTTCTAAAATCATCGGATTCTCTTATGATCCCCGATTCCCTGTCGGCAGCCTCCCTCAAGGATTCCTTTAAAAAAACGTATCTCGATATAAATATCCCGGAGTTTAAGCTTCGGATTTATCAGAATACTTCTTTACTATTTACTTTTCCGATTAGAGTTGGAAAAAACACAAAAAAATATTTGGCTATGGCTGACAAAATCACCGACCTACGTACCAAAACGGGTAGCGGAAAAATTGTCAGGCATGAAAAGGATCCGGATTTTTATAATCCTGTTAACCACAAACGCTTCTATGTCACCAAAAGAGACGATAAAAAAACAACCTTAATGCCACAAATACCCTGGATTGAGACTGAAATTGAAAATGTCAGAAATGGCCAGATGATACATCCTACCACCAATCCTAAGACTCTGGGAAAGGCCAGTTCCAATGGCTGTATTGGCACCGGAGAATCCGATGCATGGATTATATACTATTTCGCTCCTTTAGAAACTGCAATCACAATCCGTTACGATTTAGAAATAACTAAAGTTAATGGCGATAAAGTTAAACTGAAAGATATTTACAAATAGATTTTCTCTTTGGGTTTAAAAATTACCTATAACACGAATAGAAGGACCGTTGAATGTCAAATCAAAACTACCTCTAAAATCAGTCTCGTCAATATTCGCGTTAAAGTTTAAAAACTCATAATTTGCATTCACCGCAAGGTTCTTGATAATCTGGAAAGTAACCCCCGGACTAATATTCCATAAACCCCCGGATATACTGTCAATTTTAATACCAAACCAGTCTACATTAGCTGAAAATGCCCATCTGTCTGTAGGAGCCCAAATATACCAAAAGCCAATGTTGGGTAAGGGAAGAAATGCCTCTACGTCACTTCTATTAATGCCTGCTGATTCATCCCCAATAAAGCCTTGACCCTCAACTGAAGCCTTGACATTTAGTCCATGAATACCAAGCCCTCCACCTAACTCATGCTTTTGTCCGGTACTTATAACCCTCCCAAAGAAAACCCTGTATAAGCCAACGCCAAAAGACACTTCAGCTTCTCCACCCACAGGATACGTAATGTCTTCCCATTCTATCTCTTCATCCAGAGTCACATTTCTTGTACTCCCAACTTTAAAATACTCTCCACGCACAGACCAGAATTTATTCCTGGAAAATCTCCAGAAGAAATTAAAATTAAAGGTGTTATCACCCTTACTAAGACCAAGGGTCTCGTCAAAGTCAATGTCTTCCAGATCTTCTATATCTTCAATGGTAGCATTCCCCTCAATTCCGAATTTTATATCCCTGTTTGGAAAATACCAGCCAGCTCCAATTATAAATCTATCCGTAAGTAATGGGTGTTTCTCATTTTCATTCTGAGAAAATGCTGAACCAAAAGTGACTAATAAAGCCAGAATGCTAAGTATACTTTTCATTTTTTCTAAATTTTATATTAGTTAGTCTTTGTTAAAATCTACAACCAAAAGTGATTATATTTCAAGTGCGGGAACTTACTAAGGTTTCTAGAACTACTTCCAAATGTTTTGGAATCCTAATTATTTCAACTCTTCTTATTATTATATGTTAAAAATATAGAATTTATTATAATACATTCATGATATCGATCATATTAATTTTGCATTAGATATCCATCGGGAAACCTCTCCTGCAGTTAGAAAGTCATAAGGCGCACAGGCGCCATATTTATTCTTTTATCCTGCTAAACTTGTCATTTGGAGTTTGTCTTTTGGATTTTGATGGATTACAGCTACACTGTGATCCAGATCATTACCACTCCTGCAGTCCTGCCTGCCGCAGGCGGGTAGAAAACGCCCGGCGACTTACAGCGCCGGATATTTTTCATTTTCATTCCGAATGATGGATTAATTTTATGTCAACATTAATTTGAAATTGGAGATTGTTGACTAACTAAAACAAAAAAACCCTGTAAATCAAAAGATTAACAAGGTTTTTTGTACTCGAGATGGGACTATAACCATAAAGTAAAAGTCTATTTATTTTCATTCAAGCTATAATTGCACAATTATAATGGTTTATATAATCCCACCTTTAACTGGACTTTGTAAACGATTAATCAACGCCTAAAGATGTCGCTTGAAATCCCGTATCTGTCCTAAAATTCGAACGACAAATATGCCCTTTTTAGTTGGTTCGTAAAAAATTGTGTGTGCCTTGTAATTATATCTTTTTAGTGGAGGTGCAAATTCAGAAGCGCTGCGACCAAGGTCGGGATTATCTGCAAGAGTCTGCAAAAATTGGTATAACTCGGTAATATAACTATGAGTCTGTGATTCTCCCCAGGTCTCTAAAGTATAATCTACTATATCATCGATATCGCTATCAGCTTTCGACGATAAATAATAACTAGGCATTCCTGTTACTTTTAGTTCTGTTCTTTTTGCGACTTTTGGCTGCTTCAACAATTTCATCAACAGACCTATTTCTAGAGCTCATGCCACTATCATAGCCTTCTTGTATAGCCGCTTTGGTAGTTAAAAACTCCCTATTACGTTCCTCATCCAAGCGTATTAGATGCCTCATGTATTCGCTATCGTTCGCGAAACCACCATTTTCAATTTGTAGCTTTATCCATTGCTCTTGAGCTACTGTTATAGTCAATGATTTTCTAATTGTTGCCATAATTATAAGATTTAATTACATACAATATACGCAATATAACATATTATTAGCGTATAATTTGTTTAATTATTGTCAAACTACAAGTTTTAGGGGTCTGTAGCGAAGTAGTAATCAATCCCACGTTTAATTGAACTTCAAAACTTAATTCTGAAAGTCTAAAATATCGGTGGTTTGCTTTACCCCCCCTACTGGTTCGTACTAAACTCTTCTTATATTAATTTCATCTGCCTCTCAGGCAGCCGCCGTTCCCTTTTTATGACAGCAAAACAACAACATTCATCTTTGGACGACTGCATAATCGGACTCGTGTCTCGCTCCTTTTATAAGTCTTGCCAAACCTGAATATTGTACCGCATAAGGCAACAAAAAAGGTAATGTGACGGCTCTATGGGAAGTAAATCAAAAACCAATATTATGAAATCGTACGATATCATCAAAAAAAGGGAGCGGAAGAACCCCTAAGTTTCGGAAAAAAAACAAAAAAAGGAAAACGCTCTGGATATAATAAGTAAATCACCTCAAAACTGTGCGAATGGTTCAGATAGGAATTCATCTAACAATCCTTTTATTTTTTCGGATTTATCCACCTATGATTTTAATTTAAGCTAAAATAAATCGTATCTTTCTTCAGCTTATCAATAGCACATTTTTATTGTATCGTTATCCCAAGATTTGACTTTCCCTGATAACGATACCCATCTTAAAAAGGCATATAGGAATCTTGGATTCCACAAAAAAGCAATTGATCTTGGTCAAGTTGTTTGAAAATATTTGTTCGCTTTGCGAACGAAATAGGAGAAGCAAGAGGGTAACCTGCTGGCGCAAGGTTACGTTTGTTAACCTTCTAAATATCAGTGAATTATAAACAATAAAAAATTCAAAAAATCATCTTTTTGAATTAAAAAGAACCTAAAATGTTGATAATCAATGAAAATTTGACTCAAAAATGGATAAAAATTATATAAACGAGGGTTTTTCTAACATTAAGATTAAAACGTCTGTAACTCAAAAATTCAAATTATTTGTTCTAAAACAAGGGGAGTCAAATAGTATGACTTTAAATCAGATGCTTGATTTTTTTGAAAAGCATCAACTTTCACCTGATGATGAAATTCCAAATCACTTAGTTCAGGTAGAAAAGCGTTTGTTAAAAAGAATTAATGCAGTAATAGCCATTATAAAAGATATTGAGAAGACCCAAACAAAGCCTACCTTGGGAATGCTGCAAGCACTTTTCATAGCTGATGAAAAAGAAAAAACCGTTCCAAAATTGGTAGAGAAAAATCAGAGTCAAAGAACCTTAGAGGAAGAACTAGAGCTTTGGAAAAATTCTAACGAATCAAAGTAATGCAGCTAGTATAATAGACATGGAAAAAATAAACTACATAACACAGCTCAATTCAGTTTTTGAACTTTTCTATAGGGACGAGCGAATTAAGCAAGGACATATAACGCTCTATTTAGCATTTTTTCAAAAATGGAATCGTGAATATTTTAAAAAGACCTTAACGATTAATCGTGAACTTATCATGGAACGTGCTAAAATCAAATCAAAAACAACGTATCATAATTATCTTAAAAATTTGGATGAATGGGGATACCTTAAATACTATCCATCATATCATCCAGCTCGTGGTTCAAAAATTAAGATGTTCATATTTGGTACAAGTCCTAGTACACAACAGGTTCAAAATTTGGCTAACAGTGTCCCAGAACCTAGCCAAAAAATGGTGCCTTCTTATAAACATAAAACAAAAAAAAACTTTAATAAACGGCACCCAGTAAATTTTAATGAAAAAGAAGTTATACTATTCTTTAAAAAAAATAATTGGGAAGAGGTAGAAGCAAGAAAGTTCTACGCCTACATTCAATCAAAAAATTGGAAAACAAAAGAAAACTGGAAAAAGGCTGCCTATGTATTTGTTAAAAATGGCTTTCAAATGGTAAATAAAAATGATAATAGTCCATTTTCTGGCTATGTGAATTTGCTTGAAAAATTGAGAGCCAAGAATGACAAGGAGTCTCAGTAGTACTACTTAAACTTATCTCTTAAAATTTTCATATCATTACTCACTTTCATATCCAATATTTTAGCATAGTGTTGGGTTGTCTTCAAATTGGTATGCCCCAGCATCTTACTGACTGATTCAATAGGCACACCATTAGTAAGCGTTACAGTTGTAGCGAAAGTATGCCGCGCTAAATGGAACGTAAGGTTTTTATTAATGCCAGCTAAGTTTGCTATCTCTTTGATGTAAGCATTCATTTTCTGATTACTGAGCACTGGTAACACTAAGTCTTTTTCTTTCAACAGCTCATTGTCTTTGTACTTTTCGATAATAGTCTTAGCAATAGGCAAAATTGGAATATTACTTCGAGTATCTGTTTTTGACCGTTTAGTCTTGACCCACTCTTCACTATCTGCGCCTTTGCTAATATCTCCTCTATTCAGTTTTTTAACATCGGCATATGCCAGACCGGTGAAACAGCAAAAGATAAAAATATCACGAACCTGGTCTAAACGTTCTATTCTTAGTTCTAATTCAATAATTTCCTGTATTTCTTCCTCTGTTAAAAATTCACGTTCCACAATTTTAAGCTTACCCTTCCAATGCAAAAAAGGGTCTTTGTCAATCCAATCATTAGCATGAGCAATACGAATGATTTTTTTAAAATTGGTTATATACTTAATAGCCGAGTTGTGCGCACACTTTCGAGTAGTTTTAAGGTAGTATTCTAAACCTGTGATAAACTTATGGTCTACATCTTGTACAGGAATATCATTTTTCTTGTATTTCTGCTTTACAAAATCTGCTACGTGTTTTTTGCAGGTGCGATACCGCTCTGCTGTTCCCGCAGCAAAATCTTTCCCTATAAGACTATCAACTTCATCGTTATGCTCTTGAAAGATTTCCAGGAGCATTTTTTTGGTTTTGTCTTTACTGAGTAAGACATCTCTAATATCTGCTACAGTATAGGTCTCGTTTTCTCTTTCAAAATTTTGTTGAATGGAGTAAACTTTATTCCGTAAAATGCTCAAGTGTTGATTTATATTTTGAGAGTCTGGGGAATTACCCATTGCTAATTGAGTTCTTGAGTTCCACCAATCTATTCGAATTTTACGGTGGACACTAAATTCTGTCCGACGACCGTTAAGTGTTATTCTCAGGTAGATATTCGTCTTTCCGTTGCGGTCAACTTTACTTTTTTTGATGTAAAATAGAAGGGAGAGTGCCAGTGACATAATTAAAAGTGCATCGATTTCCACCAATGTACTAAAAAAAACACAAATAAAAATAAATATAAACAACTTATATACAGTTATTTACGTGTCTTTGGTGGAACTTTTTTAAGTATATAAAGTGACACCGAATAATCCACTTTTAGACTACTATTAATTGATATCATATGAAATTAAATAAAATGAAAAACCCTGTAAATCAATTGTTTACAGGGTTTATGGTAGTTTTTGATTGCTACCCAGCGGAGAAAGAGGGATTCGAACCCCCGGAGGTGTGACCCTCGCTAGTTTTCAAGACTAGTGCATTCGACCACTCTGCCATTTCTCCTTAATGAAACTTATTGTTATGAAGCATCTTGTGCGCACAAAATAATACTAGTTGAATTAATCCCGCTAAAGGGCGGGATCTCTATTCAATAGTTGTTTCTTAACAGGGTGCAAATATAGAAACCTTTTTCAATTCCGTAAAAGGAAAGTTGATTATTATTTTTTAATCAAAGACTGTTTTATTCTTTACAAGAAGCTATTTTTGTCAAATGGAAGAATGGTACCATTATCCTCTTTTGGTCGTTGTTGGTTTCGTTGTTGGCTTTATAAATACCATAGCAGGGGGAGCATCATTAATTTCATTGCCTGTATTGATTTTTTTAGGTTTACCGCCTAGTGTCGCCAATGGCACCAATCGGGTGGCCATTGTTTTTCAAACAGCTATAGCCACGGCAGGATTCAGGAGTAAAGGGGTCTCAACATTTCCATTCAACATATATTTGGGCATATCGGCCCTCATAGGTGCCATAATCGGGGCTCAGTTGGCAGTTGACATCAAAGGGGAGACCTTTAACAGGATACTGGCCATAATTATGATCGTTGTGGTTGTGATCATTGTTTTTAAACCCAAAATATCTTTAACCGATCTTGGTGAACGCACTACGGGAAAATATCTTTGGATATCAATATTGGCGTTTTTCTTTATTGGTATTTACGGTGGTTTTATTAATGCCGGAATAGGTTTTATAATTATTCTTTTTCTGCATTACTTTAATCGAATGAACCTAGTACGGGTAAATGCCACCAAAGTAGCCTTAGTTTTTGTTTATACCCTTTCCGCGCTTATTGTCTTTGCCTTGAACGATAAGGTTAATTGGAAAGTGGGTGCTATTTTAGCAATCGGCAATGGGTTGGGAGCATGGGTATCGAGTAGGGTATCGGTTAAAAAAGGAGATGGATTTATTAAGACATTTTTGGTGGTAATGGTAGTCATTATGGCCATTAAACTATGGTTTTTTGATTTATAGAAATAGTAAATGAAATTATTGAAAGTGGAAAAAAGCGTTGAACATTTAAAATGGCGATATGCCGTAAAAAAATTCGATTCAGAAAGAATTTTAGCTAATGGGAAAGTTGAAGGTTTAAAGCATGCCTTTAATCTTACGGCAACATCTTATGGTCTACAACCAATTAAAATGCTAATAGTCCAAAATAAAGAACTACAAAAGCAATTAGTCCCTTGTTCGTATGGACAAGAACAGGTTGAAAATGCATCGCATGTACTTGTTATTTGCATTGAAAAAAAGATTGATAAAGCGTTTATTACCCAATATTTTAAACGTGTAAAAACTATTAGGGGAACAAGTGATGCCATTTTAAAACCATTTAAGGATTCACTTATAACGGATTTTTCAAAAAAGGAAGCCAAAGAAGTAAAAGCCTGGGCTACTAATCAAGCGTATTTGGCTATGGGCAACCTATTGTCTTTTTGTGCCTTGGAGGAAATTGATTCGTGCCCTATGGAAGGGTTCATACCTGAGGAATACGATAAGCTCTTGGGTCTCAATGAGAAGGGGCTAACATCAGTTTTGGTCCTTCCCGTTGGATATAGGGCTAAGGATGACATGTTCTCCAGAATGGAAAAAGTAAGAAAAAGTATTGACGATAGTGTAATCGAAATTTTTGAATAGAATTTTAAATTGATATTGGAATGCCTGGATTTGAACTTTTTGGGGAACAAGAAAAAAAAGAAGTACAGGATGTATTAGACTCAGGTGTACTTATGCGCTATGGTTTTGATGGCATGCGTAATGACCACTGGAAGGCAAAAGAATTGGAAGCAGCTATTACAGCGCGCATGCAAACCAAGCATGCACAATTGGTGAGCAGCGGTACTGCCGCATTGACGATTGCTTTGGCCAGTGCCGGAATTGGGGCAGGTGATGAAGTGATCATACCCACTTTTACATTTGTGGCTAGTTTTGAAGCAATATTGGCAATAGGTGCTGTACCAATTCTGGTTGATGTTGATGATACATTAACATTAGACCCCCTGGCAGTAGCACAAGCAATTACTAAAAACACCAAAGTTGTGATGCCCGTGCATATGTGTGGTTCTATGGCCAATTTAAGGGCTTTAAAGACTTTATGTGACACGCATGGATTGCTGTTATTGGAAGATGCCTGTCAAGCTATCGGAGGAAGTTATGAGAGCAAGCCACTTGGAAGTTATGGTGATTTGGGTTGCTTTTCTTTTGATTATGTAAAAACCATTACCTGTGGTGAGGGTGGCGCCTTAATAACAAATAATGGCAAGTATTATAAAAATGCAGATCATTATTCAGATCACGGACACGATCATTTAGGTAAGGATAGGGGAGCGGAGAGCCATCCGTTTTTAGGATATAATTATCGTATATCTGAACTAAACGCTGCAGTGGGTCTTGCACAATTTAGAAGATTGGATGATTTCTTGGCGATTCAAGAACGCAATTATTCCATTTTAAGAAATGCTTTGGAACCCATTGATGGTATAAATTTTAGAAAGGTCCCCGAGGGCGGAATAGAGAATTATTCCTTTTTAAGTTTCTTTTTGCCCAATGAAGAAAAGGCAAAGGCATCACAAGAAGCGCTATTAGAAGCTGGCATCGATGGCTGTTTTTATTGGTTTGACAATAATTGGCATTACTACCGCAAATGGGAACATTTGACTAAGATGAAATCTTTGGGAAATCTTCCCCAGGAAGTAAAAGATAAATTACCGGATTATAGCAAAGCCGACTTCTCAAAATCTGACCACTGGGTAAGTCGTAATATTTCTTGTCTGATAAAATTGGGTTGGTCTGAATCTGAGGTTCAAGAACGTGCTAAGAAAATGGTTGCTGTGTTACAAAATCAACTATAAAGCACAACTAGTAGGTCACATATTCCACGATTTCCAATCCGTAACCAACGATACCTACACGTTTGGTTTGCAAGGTATTGGTCAATAGGCGTATTTTGGAAATATTCAAGTCATGTAGAATTTGTGCACCAACGCCAAAATCCCTAGTATCCATATCAATTTTGGGGGCCTTGAAAACACCTTTTGATTGTAAATTCTTCAATTCAGATAATCTATTCAATAGATTAAGCGATTGGGATTCTTGGTTTATAAAAACAAATGCAGCATTTTCCTCACTATTAATTGCCCGGAACATATCCTCTAATTTCTTGTCAGGATTATTGGTCAATGTTCCTAAAATATCATTGTTTACCAAAGTGGCATTGATACGTGTTAGAACAGGTTTATTTGACTGCCAATCCCCTTTGGTCAGTGCAATATGCACTTGATCGTTGGTTGTTTGTTGGTAAGCACGCAATCTGAACTTTCCAAAACGAGTAGTGATTTCAAAATCTTCTTTCTTTTCGATCAAGCTATCGTGCTCCATACGATAGGCTACCAAATCCTCAATAGAAATAACCTTTAAATCGAATTTCTTCGCCACATCAACCAATTGGGGCAATCTGGCCATTGTTCCATCTTCATTCAAAATTTCAACCAAAATTCCTGCGGGTTTAAAACCAGCAAGTCTGGCAAGGTCTATGGCCGCTTCAGTATGACCTGTTCGTCTTAGCACACCGCCATTCTTAGCCCGTAATGGAAAAATATGGCCTGGGCGTCCCAAATCATGTGGTTTAGTTGTATCATCAACCAATGATAATATTGTTTTTGAACGGTCATGTACAGAAATGCCCGTAGTACAGCCGTTCCCAATCAGGTCAACAGAAACCGTAAATTGGGTTTGATGCAATACGGTATTGTTTTGCACCATCATTTCAAGATTCAATTCCTTACACCGGTCTTCAGTCAAAGGAGCGCAGATTAATCCACGACCATGTTTGGCCATGAAGTTTATCATTTCAGGCGTCACCATTTCGGCGGCGGCAATAAAATCGCCTTCATTTTCACGATTTTCATCATCAACAACAATGATTATCTTGCCTTTACGTACATCCTCAATCGCTTCCTTTATAGTGTTTAATTGTATACTTTTTTCCATGCTTGTTATCATGCTGTGGCCGTTTCTTTATTTTTCTTCTTGAATATTTTATTAAAGAATTCCAAGACTCCATCAAAATTCATTAAACCTCTATCAGCTGTTGCCCTTTTTGTTAAGACAATGCTCAAAGGTAACATTATCATCGTAGATAACCATGCTCCAAAAATTGGATGTATTTCATTTTTTTTGGCATAGTTCTCTGCAAATACCCCAATAAAATAATAGGTTAGGAACATAAGTATAGCGATGACCATTGGCAGTCCAATTCCGCCTTTACGAATAATAGCTCCCAATGGTGCGCCAACAAAGAATAGAATAACGCATGATAGGGCTAAGGCATATTTTTTGTGTAACGCTAAAATATGTCTGTTATAGATTTCATATCGCTTTTCCAATTCATTTCTTTTCCCCTGAATAGAGGTTAATACATTCGAAGCGGCATTTTTTGCAGAACCAGCAATCTGTATTCTCTGCCAATCCTGATAAAGATTTATGATATCATCGACCGAATTAAGATCAGCAATGGCTGTCGAATCCTTGGCGGCAATTTCTTTCTTTGAAAGCTTCGCATTTGCGGCCATCCTTTTATCCGTAAATGTTGAATCTTCTTTTGGCAAGGGAACAAATGCTCCCATTCTTCCTTGTATATTTTTTGAAAAAGCTTCTACAATTCTAACGTTGTCTATTTTCAAAGAGTCAATGTCTTTTGTTAGCCTATAGACATTTTTCATTTTTTCTGTACTGATATCCCTTTCCTCATCCATATCAACATTGTTGAATTCAGAAAGATCAATGTTCATGGTATAGGTTTCAAAATTCGCATTGGCAAAAGGGTATTTATTTTTAGCTTTGTTAGAACTCTTTTTCAAATCTTCATAGTAGTGGCCATCATATAATACCAGTTGTAAAATATCAGAAGATTCACTGCTTTTCAACTCTCCACGCTTCGCTTTAATTACCGTGGAATTAACTTTGGTGATTGTTTTTAAATGAATGGTCACATTTTCCAAAAAACGGTCATTCTCACCATATTTATTATCAACCTTGATATTCATATCGGCACCTTCAAAATCGCTAAAAACCCCTTCAACTATAGCAACAGCAGGTTTTACTTTTGCAATATTTCGGCGTAGGTTAAAAATTTTCTGTTCTGATGCGGGAATTACACTATTGGCGAAATAAAAAGTTACACCTCCCAAAATGACAATGAAAAAAATAAGGCTCAACATGGATCTTTGTAATGAAATGCCTGAAGCTTTCATTGCAGCGAACTCATAGTTTTCCGCCAGTGTCCCAAATGTCAGAATTGAAGAAAGCAGCACAGTTAGGGGCAACACTTTCTCTGTTAGATTGGGCATCAAGTAAAAAAGAAATTTACCAATTATGATAATGTCAAGGCCTTTGCCAGCCAAATCATCAATAAAAAGCCAAATCGTTTGAAATATAAAGATGAACATCAATATGACAAACGAGCTGAAAAAGTTAAAAAGGAATCTCGATAAAATATACCGGTCTAGTATTCTCAATGTAGCAGTGTTAATTTAAATAAAAACCTACAAATGATCCAAGTCATCATTTATGCCGATCCAGTGTTAAAAAAAAATCCGTAACAGTGCCTATGCAATGATTTTTTGCCTTGAATCAATCCAAAATCCATGATTGCCTTATCCGTCATTTTTACTAAAATCAACACTAGTTTTTTATGATGTAGTACCCTTCGTCCTTGTACTTGTTCTCATCAAAAGTAAATAAGGTTTTTGATAAAGGTTGGTTTGTTTTAAAAGAATTAACAGTAATAGTGGTCATTGTCCCATTTTTACCAGTCTCGATCACTTTGTAAATATGTTTGGTCTCAGCATCAATTCCCAAAAGAATCGAATTAATTTCGGTATTGGTATCAATTGGGATTAGTTTTATAAACTGTATTTTTCTTCCTTGTACATTTTGAAGAATATCCCACTTGTAGGTATGTCCTTGTCTATAGAAAGTCAACATTTTTGATGGAGTGATCGTATCTTCATCATCAGACTTATCCTCAATTGTAACCTCCTCATTTTCAGGGACTATAGTATACACTTTGCTGCCATCATATAATTGTTGTGCCCCAAAAAAGTTTGCAACATATTTATCACCCTGCATGGTAACATCGCCTCTAGTTTCATCATTTATATCTGCCTCTTGGTTGTTGAGTACATATTTAAAATCAATAAAAATATTGTCATAGCCTTGTACCTTATTATAAACATCATCCAATAATGCTTTTGCCTTGTCAGAATTCTGTGCGTTTACCAAGTGTATCGATAAAAATGCTACGGCAATAAAAAATATCTTTTTCATTATGTGTTAATTTGACTCGTTATTCAATAATTGATCTAATGCCATCATATCAGATACTAAAACCTGTCTGGCCTTACTGCCTTCAAAAGGCCCCACAATACCCGCGGCCTCCAATTGGTCAATAATACGACCAGCCCGGTTGTAACCTAATTTAAGTTTTCGTTGCAATAAAGAAGCTGACCCTTGTTGTGCAATGACAATAACTTGGGCAGCGTCCCTAAACATAGAATCCCTTTCACTAATTTCATAATCAATACTTGTGCCAGAATCTTCACCAACGTATTCTGGTAATTCATGTGCCTCTGGATAAGCTCTTTGTGAACCAATATATTCTGTTATTTTTTCCACTTCCGGGGTATCAACAAAGGCGCATTGTATACGGGTTACTTCATTGCCTTGGGTAAAAAGCATATCACCACGACCAATCAATTGATCAGCGCCTTGGGAATCCAGAATTGTTCTGGAATCTATTTTCGAAGTTACCCTAAAGGCAATACGGGCAGGAAAATTTGCTTTAATAATTCCCGTAATAACGTTAACTGATGGCCGCTGGGTTGCAATGATCAAATGAATACCAATAGCCCGCGCCAATTGTGCTAATCGAGCAATTGGGGTTTCCACCTCTTTTCCGGCGGTCATGATCAAATCGGCAAACTCATCGATAACCAAAACAATATAGGGAAGAAACTTATGTCCGTCATTCGGATTCAATTTACGTGCCTTGAACTTGGTATTGTACTCCTTGATGTTCCGAACCATGGCCAATTTCAACAACTCGTATCTGTTGTCCATTTCTATACAAAGAGAGTTCAGCGTATTAATTACCTTAGTGTTATCCGTAATGATTGCTTCTTCAGAGTCAGGAAGTTTGGCTAAGAAATGCCTTTCAATTTTATTATATAGCGTTAGCTCAACTTTTTTAGGGTCTACAAGGATAAACTTTACTTCTGCAGGGTGCTTTTTATATAAGAGGGAAGTGATTACAGCATTTAAACCGACCGATTTACCTTGTCCGGTTGCACCAGCCATAAGCAAGTGGGGCATTTTTGCCAAATCTACCACAAAAGTTTCGTTGCTTATGGTTTTACCAAAAGCTATTGGTAATTGCATTTCTGCTTTTTGAAACTTGCTTGAAGCAATAACGGAACGCATAGAAACTACAGTTGGTTTCTTGTTAGGAACTTCGATGCCAATAGTGCCTTTTCCAGGAATAGGGGCTATAATTCGAATGCCCAAAGCGGCTAAAGAAAGGGCAATATCATCTTCTAGGTTCTTGATTTTAGATATGCGAACACCAGCTTCCGGTACTATTTCATAAAGCGTAACCGTTGGTCCGATTGTTGCCTTGATCTGGGCAATCCCGATTTTATAGTTCTTTAGCGTCTCAACAATTTTATTCTTGTTTTCCTCAAGTTCTTCCTGATTGATGGTAATCCCCCCTGAAGTGCCATGCTGATCTAATAAATCAATTGTCGGGAATTTGTAATTGCCTAATTCCAAGGTTGGGTCAAATTCGCCAAAATCATCGACCAATTTATCGGCAATATTGTCTTTCTCCTCTTTCTCTTCAACTATCTTTTCAACCTCCATGGCTAAAACTTCCTCTTCAACGCCTTCTTCCTTTGGAATGGTTATTTCAAAATCATCTCCGATCTTGTCTTTTTCAAGTGGCGGAATATCTTCTTTATGGGTATAAGTATCAATAATCACGGGAGAGTCATCTTCTTTATCAAATTCGATTGTCGAACCAACTTCTGTTGGTTTGTTTTTGAACTCAGATGCAATCGATTCTTTTTTAGATTTAAAATATTCGAAGATGGCATCTGGCGTAAATTTAAATAGCCGTACAAGAATAAAAACCATACCAAATAGCAAGAGCAGCAAAACCCCAATTTTGCCGGCGTAATCTTGTAGAAAATCGTTCATTTCATAACCCACAAGACCACCTAACAATGGTTTTTCAATAGCAAAGAAACCCAGTGTAATCGATATCCATATAATAAATATCAATCCCCAAATCCATTTCTTCAGCAACCCTTTATTAGCTAAGCTCAAGAACATATAAAGGCCTGTATAGAACAATAAAAAAGGAAAAATCAAAGCGGCTATTCCAAAGCCTTTGTACACAAATATATGGCTTATGCTTGCACCAAATTTATTCAAAAGGTTTTTAGCCTGCTCATTTCGGTTTGCAAATTCTGACAATAGACTTTGGTCATCTTGCCAAGTAAAATAAAAGGAGACAAATGAGAAAAATAAAGCGATACTGAAAAGCATGAGAAGGCTTCCCAGTATAATTTTATTTTGTTTGGATAATTTTAAAGAAAAGCCCTTTTTCGGGATCTTAGGCTTAGACTTTCTCCTTTTTTTTGCCATTAATAGAATAATTCTAGGGGCAAAAATACAAATAACCTAGATTCTAGTGTGGGATAATCATTTTTAACTTTCATACAGACCTTTCTAGAATCCCTACTATTTTTTCGGGCTTTGTGATTTTGCACCCAACCTGCCATCAATGACCCGGTTCATATAATCTTGAAGAAAACCATTCGCCTTTTGTTCTATATGCTGCATTTCGTCCGTTTTATTGGATATTAGATTTTGGCTAAGTCCCTTATCGCTTATATCATAAAAACCTTGTGCTTTTCCATCATCACTTAGTATGGTTATAAGACTATCCCGCATAAAGAGCAAGTTGGAGCCTGTATAGGTTACCACATAGGGTTTCTGAAGGCTGTCTCCTACCAAACTTCTTCCCCAACTTCTGAAAGGTTTTTTGTATCCGGTAATATCCAACAAGGTAGGATAAATGTCTATTTGTTGAGTCAATTTCCTGTCTACCCCGATATAGGCACCATTTGGGTCATAAATCAGTATAGGAACTGCAAAACGGTTGACTAGTTTCGCGTACTCCTTGTAATAAATCTGATTGCTATGATCCGCCGTTATTACAAAGATGGTGTTCTTGAACCAAGATTCCTTGGACGCGGCTTCGAAGAATTTTTTCAGGGCATAGTCCGTATATCCCACACATTTATGCATATCAATGTGCCCTTCAGGGAATTTACCCTCATATTTTTCGGGAATAATAAACGGTGTATGCGAAGAGACCGTAAATATGGTTCCCATAAAGGGTTCCTTCTTTGTGGATAGTACCTCGTTGGCATAGCCTAGAAAGGGCTCGTCCCAAATGCCCCATATACCGTCATAATCCTCATCATTGTTATATTCCGTCTTACCGTAGTAATGGTCGAAACCCAAAATGTTTCCAAAACCCAAAAAACCCATGGAACCATTAGGGGCGCCGTGAAAAAATGAAGTATCATATCCCATTTCATTAAAGGAAGACACCAACGATTGTACTTTTTGATTTGCATACGGCGATGAGGTATAGGCAGTTTTAAATGAGGGTAAACCTACTAATATGGAAGACATGGCGTGGATGGATTTCCTGCCATTGGCAAAAGCATTGGGATAAATAAGGCTGTGGTCGGCCAACGAATCCAAAAAAGGAGTATAGCCTATATGATTTTTTATACCACTTTCCTTGTTAAAACTACCAAGATATTCCCGACTATAACTTTCAATAATAATCAGGACAATATTCGGTTTTTTGGCCACTTCCCTGTCATATTTTTTTATGGGGCGGAAAGTTTGATTTATCAAGGCATTGGAAACACCGTTTCGTTTTTCAAAATAGCTATTGTTGAAGGTTCTGATAATGCTAAAAGGGGTGTTCAGGACGATGTTGGCATGCTCCGGGGTCTTTACATGTCCACCTGCATGCACCAAGGTAATAGGCCTGGTACTGTGCTTAAAATCACCGCGGATACCTCCAATAGTCAATATGGCAACAAGAATTAGGGCAACAAACGAGCTTAAAAAGTAGCGCGTCTTATGCTGAGGTCGTTGATCTTGAACCCTATACCGTTTATAGAGTTTTATCCAAAGGAAGGCACAAAGGGCAAACAATAGAAAAACATGCCAATAATCCTTCACAAAGGACAAGATCAACAATAATTTGTTAGGTTCATTTTGTATGGATTCCATAGAGGCCGTTGAGGCTCTGGCGAACGTATACCTGTAATAGATAAAATCAATAAAATTTGTGGCGTAGGCCAAAAGGTTGGTTACGAAATAGACCCAGATAAGTATGCTCTGGAATTTCTTTGAGGTATTTATAAAAAGGGGAAGAATACTCAAGAGGATAAAGAGCAGATTGCTATAAAGAATGGCCGTGGTGTCAAAACTCAGCCCCCAAAAACACATGCCTAAGAAGTCACTGATGGAATCTACGACAAGCAAGTCTTTATTGTAGAGGTAAAAAAGAACCCTGGCTACAAAGTAAAATAAATAGGCAAGAATCAGCCTATAGATAAATATCTTGTATTCTTGTATTCGCAGGGATTTTTCCATAAAGGCTTAAAATATTTTGGGCAAATATATGATAAGTCCAATAATCGTGGCTGCAACCGACACCAGCATTACGGCACCGGCTGAAATGTCTTTTATAAAACCAATTTTGGCATCAAACTCGGGTTGTACATAATCCGATAGTTTTTCCACTGCGGTGTTTAGTCCCTCGATTCCCAACACAAGCGCCACAGCAAGAATCTGTACTATCCATTCGGTGTTTGAAATATCAAAATAGAATCCGCCAGCAGTAACTATCAAGGCAATAAAAATCTGGGTTTTTATACTCGGTTCGGTCTTTACTAGAAGCAGTGCGCCTTTTAGGGCAAAACCTATTCCACGGATTCTATTTTGTATAAAAGATTCCTTAGGCATCCATTAATGCTTCTAAGGCTGCTTTGTAATTTGGCTCATCAACAGTTTCAGCAACCTGTTCCGTATAGACCACATTTCCATTTTCATTCACAACAACAACAGCTCTTGAATGCAAACCTTGCAATGGTCCATCAGTGAACTCAACTTGATATGCCTTACCAAAACCACCATCTTTATAATCAGATAGCATAACCACATTTTCAATGCCCTCAGCACCACAAAAACGGTTTTGTGCGAATGGCAAATCTTTGGAAATACATAGAACAATAGTATTTTCCAACTCAGCAGCTTCCTTATTGAATTGTCTTACAGAGGCTGCACATGTGCCTGTATCAATACTAGGAAAGATGTTAAGTACCAATTTTCTTCCTTCATATTCAGATAAAGAGGATGAAGACAAATCAGTCATTGTTAGTTTAAAATCCGGAGCAGAACCTCCAATAGCAGGTAAGTTGCCCAATGTATGTATTTCGTTTCCTTTTAGTGTAACAGTAGCCATAATATTCTATTTTAAATGAACTGTGAAATTAAAAAATTTAAAACTGATATGTAAAGAATATCAAATAAAAAAGTCCATACGAATTGGGTATGGACTTCAAAATCATTTTGTTAATGTATTATGAATCAATTGAGCCCATAACGCACTCTATAAACTCATTCATTGTCTCGTAACTGTTTGATCTTTATATTCAGTGCCGCAAATAGCAAAGTCATAAACGGACTCAGCCAATTGAAAATGGCAAAAAAGAAATAATCCGCCACGCTTACGCCTAAAACACCACTATGGTATGCGCCGCAGGTGTTCCATGGAATCAATACCGATGTGACGGTACCAGAATCCTCCAGTGTACGGCTCAGGTTTTCAGGTGCAAGACCTTTATCGGCATAAGCTTGGGCAAACATTTTCCCAGGTACCACAATGGCAAGATATTGGTCAGAAGCAGTTACATTTAATGCCAAACAACTACCTACCGTACTGGCGAAAAGTCCAAAAGTGGATTTGGCCATACTTAAAAGTGACTTTGTGATTCTCGACAGTGCTCCAATACCATCCATAACTCCGCCAAATACCATTGCACAAATTATTAACCAAATGGTCCCAAGCATTCCTACCATGCCTTTGGCAGAAAATAAATCGTTAAGAGCGGTATTATCTGTTGCGATACTTGTTTTAACTGTTATGGCTTTTAAAATGCCTTTATAACCAGATTCAAAAGTCAGTTCTTTGGCACCAGTTATACTAGCAACGATATCCGGTTGAAAAATGATAGCGAATACAGCGCCTAATAACGTTCCTATTAATAGAGCCGCCAAAGGCGGAGTTTTTTTGACAATCAATGCTATAACAACCACAGGTACAATAAATAACCACCCATTTATGTTCAATGTTGCGTCAATTGAATTCAATATTGATTCAGTATCTGCAGAACCAGTCGTGTCAATGGTGAATCCCATTATAATGAACACCGCTAATGTTATGAGTATTGTAGGTACTGTGGTAATCGTCATATATTTTATATGATCAAAAAGTTCACCTCCTGCCATGGCCGGCGCTAAGTTGGTAGTATCACTAAGCGGGGACATTTTATCACCAAAGTAGGCTCCTGAAAGAACCGCACCCGCAGTCATTCCTAATGAAATCCCTAAAGCTTCGCCAATACCTACCAGTGCTATCCCTACGGTTGCAGAGGTTGTCCAGCTACTTCCTGTTGCGATTGAAATTATGGCAGAAATAACTACACAAGCTGCCAAGAATATGGTGGGATTCAATATTTGCAAGCCATAATAAATCATAGCTGGTATAATACCACTTATCAGCCAAGTGCCGGCCAATGCACCAACCATTAATAGAATAAGTAAAGCGCCTGTGGTTGACTTCACATTCTCTGCAACCTCAGCGAGCATTTGTTTATATGAGACTTTGTTAAAAAACCCAACAATTGCTGCAACAGCACCTCCCATCAACAAAATAAACTGATTTGAGCCTCCAATAGCCTCATCACCAAAAACATATACATTATATGCAAGCATACCCACCAAAGCGACTACTGGGATAAGTGCTTCCCATATATTCAACTCTATGTTATCAACTATATGTTCGTCTTGTCTAAATTTTTTAGGATTCTTCTTTGGCATTGGTTAATAATTGGTTTGTTCGTAATGATACGATTTTACAAACTTATCTCCAAACCATGATTGTTTTAGCAGTTAAACCATAGACTCTTTACCACTAAGAATATTGAGCTTTACCATACATGCGCGCATGATCTCATAGGTGCGGTGAATATCGTTATCCAAACCAATAGAAAAACGTATTAAACCATCTGACAAGCCCATTTCTTTTTGCTCTTCAAGCGGAATTTCTGAAGATGTTGAAGTTCCTGGCGCGCTGAACAGCGTTTTATAAAAACCAAGGCTAACTGCCAAATAACCCAATTTTTTCTTTTGCATGAGCTCCATCAATGCATTTGCCTTATCCAAAGACCCAACATTTACAGTCATAATTCCGCCAAAACCGTATTCATGGTTCATAAGCTCTTTTATTTTTTCATGACCGTTGTGTGACTTAAGGCCTGGATAAACAACTTTGAGTCCGTCCTTTTCAAAATTCTCAGCCAAATATTGTGCATTTTCACTATGTTTCTTCATGCGTATGTGAAGCGTACGCATATTTTTTAGAATAGATGCAGCCCTTAAGCTATCCAAGGTGCTTCCCAAAAGCATTCCAGCACCATCATGAACATCTTTCAGTGCAAGACAAAAATCTGTAGTGCCACAAACAACTCCAGCAACACAATCGCTCGTGCCATTTATGAATTTTGTTAAACTATGAATTACGATTTCTGCTCCAAGTTTTGTTGGTGAAATGGATAAAGGTGAAAACGTATTATCTACAACCAACGGAATTCTATATTTTTTTGCTAGCGCAGATAGGGCTTTAATGTCCGCAATCTCCAAAAGTGGATTACTGACAGATTCGCAGTAGATCATTTTAGTCTTAGGTGTAATCGATTTTTCAACCGCTTCAATATTAGTGATATCAACAAAAGAGGTTTTGATATTGAATTTCTTTAAGAAATTCTTCATAAAAGCATAAGTTCCGCCATAGATTGTTCTACTGCTCACTATATGGTCCCCCGCATCACACAATTGTAAAATGACCGCAGTGATCGCACCCATTCCACTTGCCGTAACATTTGCGCTCTCGGTGCCTTCCAAAGCGGCTAGGGCTTCACCTAGATAAAGGTTTGATGGGGAAGAGTGTCTGGTATATAAATAGCATCCTTCAGTATTGCCTTCAAAGGTATCGAACATTGTTTTTGCCGATAAAAAGGTATAGGTTGAGGAGTCTGAAATAGAAGGATTTACGCCACCATATTCACCAAAATATTGAAGATCCTGTAGATTGTTAGATGCTTTATTATTCATAATAGTTTGATTTTATACACTAAAATTACGATTAAGTTGTTTTAGAATCAATATATTATAAATATTATAGATAATAAAACTATATTTTAGTATAATGATAGAATTAATTATTGTAAATTGAATTTAATGCACATATTAGACGAAAAATAATCCGCATGAAATTTGATGAAATTGATATTAAACTACTGGCACTTTTGCAAGATGATTGCAAAAGAACAACGAAGGAATATGCCAATAATCTAAATCTTTCTGTTACAGCCGTATACGAACGTATTAAGCGTTTGGAAAAATCAGGAATCATTACCAAATATGTGGCACTTATTGATAAGAAGAAAGTAGATAAGGCCTTCGTTGTTCTTTGTCATGTAAAATTAATTCAGCACGCTAAGGCCTATGTCCTACAATTCGAAAAGGAAGTTCAGCAGTTGCAGGAAGTAGTGGAATGTTATCATACCAGTGGTGATTATGACTATATTTTGAAGATATATGTACGTGATATGGAGGCCTATAGGGACTTTATGGTGACCAAGTTAACGGCATTAAATCATATTGGAAGTACACAAAGTTCTTTTGTGATAAGTGAAGTAAAGCATACGACTAGAATACCACTATAAAACCAGAAAATAGTACTAATTTTGTTGGTCAATAAAAATCAATTAGTACTATGACTCAATATGATGTAGCCATAATAGGCTCTGGACCAGGTGGATATGTTGCAGCTATTCGTTGCGCCCAACTCGGAATGAAAACAGCAATCATTGAAAAATATAGCACTTTGGGCGGTACTTGCCTAAATGTGGGCTGTATTCCATCTAAAGCTTTATTGGATTCTTCGCACCACTATGAAGATGCCGTGAAACATTTTGAGGAGCACGGCATTGAAATTCCAGGTGAAGTAAAAGTCAACCTTGAAAAAATGATATCCCGTAAGCAAGGTGTAGTTGATATGACCACCAAAGGGATTCAATTTTTGATGGATAAAAATAAAATTGATGTTTACGAAGGTGTTGGTAGCTTTAAAGATGCAACCCATGTAAATATTACTAAAAATGATGGAAATCCCAAAGCGTCAGGAGAAACTATTGAGGCAAAAAACATCATTATCGCTACGGGTTCAAAACCTTCAACTTTGCCCTTTATTACGTTGGATAAGGAGAGGGTCATCACCTCAACCGAGGCTTTAAAGCTCAAGGAGATTCCAAAACATATGATTGTTATTGGCGGTGGGGTTATTGGTTTGGAATTGGGACAGGTTTATAAGCGTCTTGGGGCCGAAGTCTCAGTTTTGGAATATATGGACCGGATTATTCCAACCATGGATGCAGGTTTGTCGAAAGAGTTGATGAAATCAATGAAAAAGCAAAAGGTGAAATTCCACCTTTCACATAAAGTAAAATCGGTAGAAAGAAAAGGCAACGAGGTCATTGTGAAGGCTGATGACAAAAAAGGTCAGGAAGTAGTTTTCACTGGTGACTATTGCTTAGTCTCCGTTGGACGTAAGCCTTATACCGATGGCTTGAATGCTGAAGCAGCTGGAGTAAAACTGGACGAAAGCGGTAGAGTAGTGGTTAATGAGCATCTCCAGACCAACGTACCAAATATATATGCCATAGGTGATGTGGTGCGTGGTGCAATGTTGGCCCACAAGGCCGAGGAAGAAGGTACTATGGTGGCCGAATTTATGGCGGGCCAAAAGCCTCATATTGATTACAACTTGATTCCTGGTGTGGTTTATACATGGCCCGAAGTTGCGGCTGTTGGTAAAACTGAAGAGGAATTGAAAGATGCTGGGATTGCTTATAAGGTAGGTCAGTTCCCGATGCGGGCTTTAGGACGTTCTCGTGCCAGTATGGATGTTGACGGATTTGTAAAAATTCTTGCCGATGCAACCACTGATGAAGTACTTGGAGTTCATATGATCGGTGCCCGTTGTGCTGATTTAATAAGCGAGGCGGTTACAGCGATGGAATTTAGGGCGTCTGCCGAGGATATCGCAAGAATGAGCCATGCACACCCAACGTATGCTGAGGCGATAAAAGAAGCTGCGCTGGCAGCAACAGAAGATAGGGCATTGCATATTTAGATAGCAGTTTTGTCTGTACTTGCTATTATTCTCCTGTCTTTAGAATGATTGGGAACATATATAAAATTAAATAATAGTTTTGGTTATGCAAATAAACGATAAGACCGAGGTTACGGAATACCATCCCGCATCAGAGCGGTATGAAACCATGAAATATAATCGCACCGGTAAAAGCGGCGTATTATTACCCGCAATTTCATTGGGTTTATGGCATAATTTCGGTTTCGTTGACAGCACCCAGAATGCAAGGGAAATATTGCGATGTGCGTTTGATTTGGGTATCACGCATTTTGATCTGGCCAATAATTATGGCCCTCCCTACGGGTCTGCTGAAGAAAATTTTGGACAGCTTTTTAAAAAGGATTTTAAACCATATCGTGATGAACTGTTCATAGCTTCAAAAGCAGGTTTTGATATGTGGCCCGGTCCTTATGGAAATAATGGTTCTAGGAAGTATCTGATTTCAAGTTTAGACCAAAGTTTAAAAAGAATGGGATTGGACTATGTTGATATTTTTTATCATCATAGACCAGATACAGAGACTCCGCTTGAAGAAACCATGGTTGCACTTTCAGATATTGTTCGCCAAGGAAAGGCATTATATGTAGGTATTTCGAATTATCAGCCTAAAGAGACTGTGGAGGCAAGTAAATTATTAAGGGAAATGAAAGTCCCCTTTATTTTGCATCAAGCCCGATATTCAATTTTTGACCGATGGGTTGAAGATGGTTTATTGGATACTCTTGGCAATGAAGGATTAGGCTGTATTGCTTTTTCTCCATTAGCTCAGGGCATGCTTACCAACAAATATATTGATGGTATTCCCGAGGGTTCTAGAGCTGCCAAGGATTTAACCTATTTGGATAAAGAGGAAGTAAACAAAAACTTGGAAAAAATAAAGAATCTGGCGGAAATTGCCTCCCAAAGAGGACAGAAATTATCGCAGATGGCCATAGCCTGGTTGTTAAATAGACCTAATGTAGCATCGGTATTAATTGGAGCCAGTTCTTCAAATCAGCTTAAGGAAAATATCGCTGCTTTAGATCAATTACAATTTACTGATGAAGAATTGAAATTGATAGATAAAAACTCTTAATATTTCAAAACGTAAATAAATAGAACGTTCTAGTTCTTTATAAGTCCAAAAGATTTAAGCAGTTTGGATAAGTTGACCTTAATTAGTTTCTGAGTATAGGCATACCACGGTTCAAACTTTATCATAGCAAAACGTGGCACTGAATAAATATTCATTTTTATAGTTGCTTTGTGCTTTTCATATTGCAATGCGGTAAATGAAGAAACAATCATAAAGCCAATCGCGCCTAAAATAGCAGTAGTTGGACTCAATTCATGATGAAAGAAACGATACAGACCTAAACCTGTAAAACTACCATAGAGTATTACGAAGTGAATCACATAGATGGATAAGGTACTTTGGCCTAACTTCAAAACCGTTGCATTGGTCATGAGCCTTCTAAAAAGCATAAAAACAGCAAAGACCAAGAACACATCACCAAGTCGAATAAAAAGGTAATTGTTCATTGCTATCTCCTCAAAAACTGAAATACCAGTTAATTCTGAAAGTCCCAATAAGAAATCCGAAGAGAAGAAAATTAAACTCAGGCCTGTTAGCAGGCATATTGTTATGGCGTATTGGTATAAATTCTTGTGCTTTTTATATTGTGTAAATAATACCGACATGAACGCTCCAAAAGTAGTATAACCAAACCAAGGAATTATTGTAAATACAGAACCATTGGCTTTTGTAAAATAATTGCCCATTGCTTGCGGTAAAAAACTAAAGGACCATTGACTATAAATAGGCTCAAAAAGAAATAAAACTCCAGTAACTCCTATTAATAAGGAAGGGAGTAATGACTTTTTCCCATTTTGTGATAAAAGGTAAATTCCTATAATACCCAACAAGGAAAGGCCAATACAATGCAGCACATCCACTAAATAAAAAGCATCATATATTACACCACCAAGGATACCCAAAAGGTTCGTCCGTAGCAAATAACCAATGAAAATGAGCTGTAATCCGCGCTTTATTCCTTTTTTTATCCTCGGATTTTGCATTCCCTTTTGAGGCACCCTAATAAGTAAGTAGGTAAAAATAAATCCTGAAACCGTAAAGAAGACAGGAGCAGTAATACCCCTAAAGTACTTCCAGATGTTAAAGGTAAGGTCTGTATTGTCCCTAAAGGCATTATCCAAAAGGCCATCAATAAAATGTCCTTGCAGCATCATGAGAATAGCCCAAGCCCGCATGGCATCAATAAAATATAATCTGGCTGTTTTCTTTTCCAAGGATAATAATTGTTAATAAATCCAACGTTTTTGGTAAATCAATCTTTTCTATATACTTGAATTACAATACGTTTGGATGTTTTGCGGTGCAAAATTATATAAAATACTCGCATAACGCAGTATTTTGCGGTATTTTCGTCGAAAATCAACCATTCAATCAAGACTATGGCTTCGATATTGGCATTAGCAGGAAGTAATTCCTCAACATCGGTAAATTTCAAATTGGTAAAATATACAACTTCGCTTATCAATGATCATGACGTGGAACTGTTGAATATGGCAAGCATTACATTTCCCATGTATAGCGAAGATCGAGAAAAACAATTGGGATTTCCTGAAGCGCTGGTAAAACTCAAAGAAAAAATTGAAAAGGCCGATGCCCTAATCATCTCTGTTAATGAGCATAATAGTGGTCCGTCAGCCTATTTCAAAAATGTGCTTGATTGGTTATCCAGAGCTGATAGAAACTATTTAGAAAACACCCAGGTATTTTTGATGTCCGCCTCACCTGGTAAACGAGGTGCCGTAAGTGCCAAGGAATATGTTTTGAAATCATTACCAAGAGTTGGCGGTACTGTGGCAGCTACGTTTTCACTCCCATCATTTTACACCAACTTTAATGAGGAACAAGGTATTATTGATGCTGAACTAAGTCAAACGTATACAAAAGCGTTGGAAAGCTTTACCTCTGAATTATCGTAAGTTGCGTACAAAACTTTCTTTTAAGGTAACTGATGTTCTTGAATTTAAAGAGCGATTGCTCCAATGGTCACAACAGTTTTATGAAACGGTTTGGCTGGATAGTAATTCGCAAACAGAATCATATAGCTCTTTCGATGCCATTTTAGCGGTTGATGCGCTTACCGTATTACAAACCGATGCCCAAAATGCTTTTGAAAACCTTAAAGAGTACCAGTCAGAAACCAAGGACTGGATTTTTGGATATCTCTCCTATGATTTAAAAAATGATGTGGAAGAGTTATCTTCCAATAATCACGACGGACTGGATTTTCCTGAACTTTTTTTCTTCCAACCTAAAAAAATCATTCAAATTAATGGGGATGTGGTCGAATTCAATTATTTAAATATGGTCAATGATGAGATTGAAAACGACCTGAATTCCATCAAGAATTATTTTCAAGAACCGAATAATAAATTTGAAACTACGGAGGACATTCGTATTAAACTTCGTGTTTTCAAAGATGAATATTTTAGGGGTGCCGAAAAAATGTTACGACATATTCATAGAGGTGATATTTATGAAGCAAATTTTTGCCAAGAATTTTATGCTGAAAACACCCTCATTGATCCCTTAAGGACTTATGAAAGGCTAAATTCAATTTCAAAAACACCTTTTGCCACATTTCTAAGATTGAACGATAAATATCTGCTATCTGCTTCTCCAGAAAGATATTTAAGAAAGGAAGGCGATAAAATCATTTCACAACCCATTAAGGGAACAGCTAGAAGGTCCTATAATGTATTGGAGGATAAGATTTTAAAAACCAGGCTGAAAGAAGATCCAAAAGAAAGGGCTGAAAACATCATGATTGTTGATTTGGTCAGAAATGACTTATCCAAAAGTGCTTTAAAAGGATCTGTGGCAGTCAAAGAACTATGTGAAGTGTATTCTTATGAACAAGTACATCAAATGGTATCAACTATAATAAGTAGGGTCCCAGCGGATAATAATCCAGTTGAAATTATAAAGGAGACCTTTCCTATGGGAAGTATGACTGGAGCTCCGAAGGTTTCTGCAATGCAGATAATAGAAGAATTGGAAGCTTTTAAAAGAGGGCTGTATAGTGGTGCTGTAGGCTATTTTTCACCAGATAACAATTTTGACTTTAATGTTGTTATTCGTAGTATTTTGTTCAATGAAACCAATAAATACGTCTCCTATGCAGTTGGCAGTGCATTAACGGCAAAAGCTTCACCAGAATTTGAATATGAGGAGTGCCTCTTAAAAGCGAAAGCTATGCGAGAGGTCCTTGAGAATTCCAACATCCAAAACATCCGTGATAAAAGTTAAATTTACCGTATGCAGATTCAAGAATTAAATATAGCATCCAATAATATCAAGATATACGCTGGGTATATTCAACCAAAAGAGGTTAAAGGGGTTCTGGTATTGGTTCATGGTTTTGGAGAGCATTCAGGGCGCTATATGGAAAATGTGATTCCAATGTTTCTTAGTACCGGCTTGGCGGTAGTAGTATATGATAACTTTGGTCATGGAAAATCTGGTGGAAAGCAGGGCCATTGTCCTAGTTATGAAGCTTTATTACAATTATTGGATGTAGTTATTGAAAAAGCAGGTTCCTTATTTCCGCAAGTACCACAATTCTTATACGGGCACAGCATGGGCGGCAATCTGGTCTTGAATTATGCCTTGCGAAATACGACCAATTTAAAGGGCATCATTGCCTCAAGTCCATATTTAAGATTGGCTTTTCAGCCCCCAAAATGGAAAATGGTCCTTGGAAAGGCAATGTTGAACATCTGGCCATCAATAACACTGCCTGCAGGATTGGATCCCAATGGAATTTCTCGAATACCAGAGGAAGTTGAAAAATACAAGTCGGACTCTTTGATACATGACAAAGTAAGTCCTATGTTCTCTTTTCCTATTATCGATGCTGGGAAATGGGCCATTATAAATGCCACAAGTTTAAATATTGAAACGCTGTTAGTCCATGGAACAGCGGACCCCATTATCGATTTTAAGGGAACCAAAGAATTTCATGAAAACAACAATACTACAACGCTTAAATTGTTTGAAGGCGGCTATCATGAACTACATCATGATATTTGTAAAGTAGAACTATTGAATGTTATTCAGAATTGGCTAAGGGAACAACTTTAAGTAATTTTGCGTCGTGCTGGAAGATTTCAAAAAACATATTCAAAATAACTTTCCCCGGTTGCTCCAAGATAAATTATTATTGGCTTGTAGTGGCGGTTTGGATAGCGTTGTACTGGCCCATCTTTGTTCACAATGTGAGCTCGATTTTTCTATGGCACATTGCAATTTCAAGCTTCGAGGGGAGGAGAGTGACAAAGATGAGAAATTCGTTCAGGAATTGGCAGAAAAATTGGGCAAACCCTTTTTTACAGAGGATTTCGAAACCCTTGATTATGCATATGAACAAAAGGTTTCAGTGCAAATGGCTGCAAGGGATTTACGCTATGAATGGTTCAAGGGTTTAATGCAGCAATACAATATCAAGACTTTGGTAACTGCGCATCATGCAGATGACAATCTTGAAACATTTATTATTAACCTTTCGCGTGGTACGGGAATAAAAGGATTAACAGGGATTCCATCTCAAACAAGAAATATCGCGAGACCATTATTGCCGTTTACTAGAATACAGATTTTGGAATTTGCCAAGAGTTCAAATCTTGCATGGCGCGAGGATCAAAGCAATGCCGAAACCAAATACTTACGAAATAAGATCAGGCAAGAAATTGTGCCTTTATTAAAGGAATTACATCCAACATTTTTGACCAATTTTTCTGAGACGCAAGAGTTCCTGAAACAAATCGCTGCTATTTCTGAGAACCATATTGGTCAATTGAAAGAGGACATTTTCAAAGAAGACGGAGAAGTCATTCGCATTAAAATTGAATCTCTTCAATCCTTAAAACCTTTAGAAGCATACCTACATGCATTATTCAGTGCTTACGGATTTACAGCCTGGGAAGATTTGCAACACCTCTTGACGGCCATGAGCGGAAAAGAAGTGCGTTCCAGGACCCATCGTCTGGTCAAGGATAGAGACTTTTTATTGTTGACGAACATCGCTGATAATTTACAAAAAGAGTTTCAAATTACGAAAGAAGATACCGAAATACAGCTACCAATCGGTTTAAGAATAAGTACGGTGCAAATCATTGAAGAAGTAGGCCCCAATGTACTATATCTAGATAAAGAAACGTTAAAGTATCCACTTACGTTAAGGAAATGGCAAAAAGGCGACTACTTTTATCCTTTGGGAATGGGGGGGCGTAAAAAGCTATCGAAATACTTTAAAGATGAAAAAATAGATGTCATTGCGAAAGAAGAGCAATGGCTGCTATGTTCTGGGAATGAAATTATTTGGGTGGTAGGAAAAAGGGCTGACGACCGTTATAAAATAACGAATAGCACTAAGAAAATATTAAAAATAGCGTTGAATTAATGAGAAAGATAGTAGTATTTATAGTATTGATATTCAGTAGTATATCATTATTTTCTCAAGATGATGATAATCCCGTGCTATGGTCCCAGGAAGTGAACAAAATTTCGGATACTGAATATGAGCTTATCATAAGGGGCAAGATATTTGAAGGCTGGCATGTATATTCCCAATTCACTTCTGATGGAGGTTCTCTGCCTGCCGAGTTTACCTTTGTAAAGGCAGGTGAAAATTATGAATTGGTAGGTAAAACACTAGAAAGCCCTACGGAGACTGAGTATAGCGATATTTTTGAAGTCGATGAAACATTTTTTAAAAAGAATGCCGTATTCACTCAAAAGATAAAACTGTTAGACCCAACCATACGCCAAATTGACGTAAATCTTTTCTATCAAGTTTGTAAGGAGGTTTGTATTCCAGTTGAAAAGGATTTTCATTTTGCATTGGATGGTGGACAAACCACAATAGTAGAAAAAACCATTGACGACAAAAGCTTGGTCAAGAGCGCAACACTTAAGTTAGACCTTAAGAACAAAGAATTATTAAATGAAGGAAATGAAAGTTCTAAGGAGAAATCAAGCTTATGGGTGGTTTTTGGACTTGGTTTTTTAGGTGGTCTAATAGCTTTGTTGACACCATGCGTTTTTCCAATGATTCCTTTGACGGTCTCGTTTTTTACAAAACAGTCCCATAACAAATCGAAAGGAATTGTAAATGCCATGTTATATGGATTCTTCATCGTATTGATTTACTTCCTACTAAGTCTCCCGTTTCATATTTTTGATTCCGTTGATTCGCAAATATTGAATACCATAGCCACCAATATTTGGCTAAACTTATTCTTTTTTATCATATTCGTCTTTTTTGCTTTTTCCTTTTTTGGGTATTACGAATTGACCTTGCCAAGTTCCTGGGCCAATAAGATGGATGCTGCCTCGACCAAAGTAGGTGGTGGCATTGGTATATTCTTTATGGCTGTAACCTTGGCCATAGTTTCGTTCTCTTGTACAGGTCCTATTTTAGGCGGATTGTTGGGTAGTACCGCATTGGCTGAAGGTGATGTGGCCCTTAATCTTTCAGCTGGAATGACCGGATTTGGAGTCGCTTTGGCATTGCCTTTTGCACTATTTGCCATGTTTCCGGCATGGTTGAATTCCCTTCCCAAGTCAGGCGGATGGATGACCACCGTAAAGGTCGTTCTTGGTTTCTTGGAATTGGCACTGGCTTTCAAGTTCCTTTCAAATGCGGATTTGGTTGGTAATTGGGGTATTTTCAAAAGGGAAATATTCTTAGGGGTATGGATTTTACTCTTCGTTTTATTGACACTGTACTTATTTGGAGTTTTCAAATTTAAACATGACGGACCTAAACAGAAATTGTCTGCTGGCAGAAAAATAACAGGAATCGTTAGTTTGGCATTTACGGTGTATTTGGTCTTGGGACTTTCGAACATTTCCAATCTTAAGCTATTGAGTGGGTTCCCACCACCTGATTTTTATAGTGTTTTTGAAAAAGAAAGTGATTGCCCGCTAGGGATTGATTGTTATAAGGATTTTGAGGAAGGTTTGGCCTATGCCAAGTCCGTCAATAAACCAATTCTTCTTGATTTTACAGGCTGGGCCTGTGTTAATTGCCGAAAAATGGAGGAAAATGTCTGGAGTGAACCAGACGTTTATACACTATTGAAAGAGGACTATGTCTTGATTTCACTTTATATAGATGACCGCAAAGAGTTAGCTGCGGAGGAACAATTTGACTATAAATATGAATCAGGTCGTGTAAAGACCATTAAAACAATAGGCGAGAAGTGGGGTACTTTCCAGACCATAAATTTCAGTTCCGCTTCCCAACCCTATTATGTGCTATTATCCCCTGAACTGGAAGTACTCAATAGTGCCATTCAGAGTGCAGAAAGTGATGTCTATCGGGAATGGTTGTTAAAAGGATTGAAAAATTTCAAGAAGATATCAGTGAAATAAATCTTCATGAAAATTTATAGAAAGAAAAAAAGCACCTTTTAAGGTGCTTTTTTAATCCCCTAAATAATTCTATCTTTCGTTCTGAACCCAAAGCAGAAGAATGAAAAAGCTTAAAAAGATAGGATGGATTATACTGGCCTTAATAATTATTTTGGCGATTTCAATTGGCATATTCATTAATACGTTGAAGCCTACTTATAGCGGAGAACAACACCTTTCTAAACTTTCAAATGAAGTTAGTGTGTATTATGACACTTATGGGATACCTCATATTTACGCCCAGAATGAGACGGATGCATTCCGTACTTTAGGCTATGTACATGCCCAAGATCGGCTCTGGCAAATGGAACTGCTTAGGAGAATATCCACAGGAGGGTTATCAGAAGTGTTTGGCAGTACCAAGCTAAAGACCGATAAGTTCTTTCTTTCCTTGGGTATTGATGAAGCCACCAATAAAACAGTTTCCCAATTAGACCAAGACAGTCCATCAGTAAGGCTTTCCCAGGCTTATTTAGATGGCATTAACCAATTTGTCACTGAAGGGCCTACACCTATTGAATTTTACCTTACAGGTCTTGAAAAGAAACCATTCGCTATTGAGGATGTGTACAATACCATGGGGTATATGGCTTTTAGTTTTGCCATGGCCCATAAGACCGATCCCTTGCTTTCAAATATTAAGGATAAATTGGGAGTAGCGTATTTGGCGGACTTAGAAGTAAATGTGGATCCCAACACCGAGTGGATAAAAAATTACAAGGAACAACACCGAGACTCAATTCCAAACAGTATAGCGTCAATAGCTTCTGAAGCATTAAGTCCACTTTCCCTCCCTTTATTTGAAGGTAGTAACAGTTGGGTCATAGCACCTGAAAAAACCAAGAATGGCAAAGTCATATTTGCGAATGACCCGCATATTGGTTTCTCGCAACCGTCCGTTTGGTATGAGGCTCATGTCAGTACTCCTACTTATGAAAAATATGGGTACTACTTGGGAGGAGTTCCTTTTCCCATCATGGCACATGACCGAAAATTAGCCTACGGGGTGACGATGTTCGAAAATGATGATATCGACTTTTTTTATGAAGAACCCCATCCCACGGATAAAACAAAATATAAATCCAAAAAGGGTTGGGCAAACTTTGAATCCATAAACAAAACCATAAAGGTCAAAGATTCTTCAGACGTCATATTCAATTATAGTAAAACGGAGCATGGCCCAGTAATGAATGGTATTGCCAATCAAATCAATGGCGAAAGGCCCATATCAATGTGGTGGATCTATAGCCAAAAAGAGAATAAATTTATGGAGGCCTTACATGGTATGTCCCATGCCCAGAATATCGAAGAATTTAAAAGCGAATTACCAAAGATCCATGCGCCTGGCCTTAATATTATGTATGGTGATGCTGATGGGAATGTCGCTTGGTGGGCAACGGCCCAACTATATAAAAATGGGAATAGTGATATGGCCAAATTTATCATGAATGACAGTTCCGATGTTGTTACACCAGAGCACTATCTTGATTTTTCCGAGAATCCGCAGGCCATAAATCCGCCTTGGAAATATGTCTATTCCGCAAATAATCAGCCTGATTCCATTGCTGGAATGGTTTATCCAGGATATTATTTACCAGAAAACCGGGCCAAACGCATTGTGAATCTTCTAGAGCCTAAAAATGATTGGAATAAGGAAACTGTTGGGCAGATGATTACCGATGTAACCTCGTCTGTGAATCCATCTATTATAACTGAACTTAGCAAACTTATCAATGTCAAGGAATTATCCGATGCCCACATGGCAGCCCTCGATAAATTGAATGCATGGCAAGGCAATTATAATTTGGACAATGTTGAACCAGTAATTTATCATAGATGGATTTACTATTTTCTTAAAAACACCTTTGCTGATGAAATGGGCGATGACATGTTCAAACAGTTTATGTCGACCCATCTGCACAAGCGGTTGATTGCGCCTATGGCAACTAAAACTGAATCAGTTTGGTGGGACAATTCAAATACCAAAGAAGTTCTGGAAACCAAATCACAAATTGTAAATAAATCATTTTTAGAAGTGTTGGGATCATTGGAAAACGACTTTGGGGAAGATATGAACGACTGGACTTGGGATAAGGTACATACTGTAGAACATCCGCATCCCATTGGTGAAGTTGCGGCCTTGCGTTCGCTCTTTAATGTTGGCCCGTATCCGATTCATGGTACGCGCGAAGTCATCAATAATTTGGCATTCCCTTATGATGAAACTGGGTTATATAGGGTCACCGCTGGACCTTCAACGCGCAGGGTCATTGATTTTTCGGATGTTGAGAATAGTATGAGTATTCTGCCGACCGGGCAATCTGGCAATCCGTTTAGTGAACACTATGAAGATCAAGCCGAAATGTTTGTGAACGGGGAATTTAGAAAAATGATGATGAACGAAAAGGAAATTAAAGAGACTGCAAAGTCTTTACTCAGGTTTAATCCTCTGAATTAATTTAGAAAATCTTGAATTTTAATCAAATAGCTCCTTTTAATGGTAATGTTTTTTAAAATGATAAATAATTACTTTTATCTGAAAAAATCTTGTTTTGCATTGATTTTTTTGGCGTTTTTGTCAGCGTATAGCCAAACAGAAGAGGTATCTGATTCGACAGAAGTTATTTCCATTTCTTTTGAAAATTCCAATATTAAAAGTGTCTTATCAAAAATTGAGCAATCGACTAATTACAAGTTCTTTTATGAGGATAGTTGGTTTAGTGATGAGTTGGTATCTGGTAATTATAGCAATGCAAGAACTTCTGAAATTTTGGAAGATATTTTCAAAGAGACTGCATTGAATTTCTATGTGCTTAACAAGGAGAAAATCATCCTTACTAAGAACAACATAATTTACGACCAGTTGCCCAACGGTTTTTTCAAAGAGAACAATAAGCCAATTGAAATAGAGAATACTGTTTCCAATATACAACCCATAATTCCCGTATTTTATAGTACAAAAAGGATTCCGGGTTCAGCCAAACTGGAAACTGTCCGTATAGGCAAGGCCGACAAAGAAAATACGCGACCGAGTTATTTTTTACAGGGTTATGTTAGAAAGAAAAATGGCGAACCCATTCCTGATCTTTCTATCTTGGTAAAAGGGAAAGGTCTGGGCGTAGTTACAGATTCAAGTGGATATTACAAAATCAACCTACCAACAGGTCAAAACAAATTGGTAGCAAGGGCTATGGGAATTCAGGCTACTGAAAGGGAGGTAATCATTTACAATGATGGAAGTCTTGACTTTGAATTGACAGAAAGTTTGGAACTCTTGGATGAGGTTGTAGTTGAGGCTGATGCAGCTAGGAATGTAGAGCAAGCTATTACAGGGTCAACCCAAATTGATACAGAGGAATCCAAAAACATTCCATTGGTACTTGGTGAAAGGGATATACTTCAAATAGCCACTACACTTCCAGGTATTACGACCGCTGGTGAAGGGGCATCAGGCTTTAACGTAAGAGGGGGGAAGACTGATCAAAATCTTATACTGTTGGATAATGCGGTTGTTTATAATCCTTCACATTTCTTCGGAATATTCCAAGCCTTGAATCCATTTACGACCAAAGGGGTGAATATTTATAAAGGAAATATCCCTGCTGAATATGGTGGCAGGCTTTCCTCTGTATTTGATATTGTAACCAAGGATAGTAATACCAAAAAATTCTCAGGAGAGGCTTCAATTGGACCGGTTACATCCAATTTAGCGCTGGAAATCCCATTGGTCAAAGATAAATCATCATTGATGTTAGGAGCAAGGGGTGCTTATTCTGATTGGATTTTAAGAGCTTTGGATGAAGAATCATTGAAAAATAGTACCGCTTCATTTTATGATGGTATTATTAAGTATAACAGCAAGCTTAACGAAAATAATGATATTAGGGCTACAGGCTATTATAGCAGGGATGCTTTTAGCATTACTTCAGATTCTATCTATAACTATAGCAACCGGGGTTTTTCATTGCGCTGGGATCGTAAATTCAATGAAAAAAATACAGGAAGTTTTATAATTGCCAATAGCCAATATAAGTTTAATATTGATTATGAAGGAGCATCCAACAATGATTTTGAGCTAGGTTATACAATTGATGAGACCGAACTCAAACTTAAACTAATGTACTTATTGGATGAAAAGCATACGCTGACCTATGGCTTGTCTGGCAAGTACTATGGCGTAAATCCAGGAAGTATTTCCCCAGTAGGTAGTGAATCAATTATACAACCGGTAGTAATACCTAGAGAATCAGCCCTGGAATCGGCTTTGTTCATCGGTGATGAATTCAAGATAGATGATAGGTTATCATTGGATGTAGGCTTACGTTATTCGTTTTATGCTGCGCTGGGAAAATCTGTACAACGCATTTACGAGAACGGGGTTCCCAAAAGTGAAAGCACCTTGATTGAATCAAAGGAATATGGAAATAATGAAATTATCAAAACATATGGGGGGCCAGAGTTTAGAGCCTCAGCGCGCTATTTTCTGAAACCTGACTTATCTATTAAAGCCAGTTTCAACAATGGTTACCAATTTATCCATACACTTTCAAATAACACCACAGTCTCTCCCATAGATACCTGGAAACTCTCGGATACCAACATAAAACCCCAGCAAGGCAATCAATATTCCTTGGGGCTCTATCAAAATTTAAAGGATAATGAGTTTGAAATAAGTTTGGAGGGTTATTATAAAACAGCCAAGAATGTAATTGATTTTAAGACAGGTGCCCAGCTCTTGCTTAATGAAACCATTGAGACCGAAGTTTTGCAAGGCGATGGGAAGGCATATGGGGTTGAATTCTTGGCAAGAAAGAACCGGGGAAGGTTAAATGGATGGTTGAGCTACACCTATTCCCGCTCTTTGCAAAAATTCGATAGCGAGTTTAGTGAAGAACGGATTAATAATGGGGAATTTTTTCCTACTAATTATGACAAGCCACATGATGTGAGTTTAATAGCCAATTATAAGTTTACCCGCCGTTATAGCGTATCAGCAAATTTTGTTTATCAGACGGGTCGTCCTGTAACCTACCCCATAGGTACGTTTCGATTTAACAACGCAGATTTCGTTGCCTATAGCAACCGAAATGAGTTTAGGATACCGGATTATTTTAGGCTTGATTTAGGGATAAATATCGAAGGCAATCATAAGATTAAAAAATTCGCCCATAGTTTCTGGACCATTTCCGTATATAATGTTTTAGGAAGAAACAATCCTTATTCGGTATTTTTTGTAACGGAAAATGGGGAGGTAAAGGCCCTGCAAAGCTCAATTTTTGCGGTACCTATACCTTCAATAACCTATAATTTTAAGTTTTGATGAAAGTCTCTTTAAAAAATAGTATAGTTTTTATGGCCTTCACTTTGATGTTGGCGTGTGTTATGTCGTGCATTGACGAAATAGATTTGGACACAGTTTCGTCAAATGAATTGAAGGATATTTTAGTTGTTGAGGGCACTTTGACCAATGAGATGAAAAATCATCAAGTTCGATTGAGTAGGATAGATAGCTTAGTTGATTTGCAACTTGATTCTGTTTTCACCCCATATATCCCTGTTCGAGATATAGATCGCGATTTTGTAAATTATGTGGAGAATGCCCAGGTAGTGGTGGTAGATGATACTGGTATTGAGTATGACTTTAACGAATCAAGCCCCGGTATTTATGAATCCGTAGTTCAATTTGCTGCGGCGAATGACCATACCTACCAATTGGAAATTACAACTGCCGAGGGAAGGGGTTATTCTTCAAAACCTATGGCAATAAATGGAACATCAGAAATTATAAACGCATATGCTGAAAAAGTAATCAGTGATACGGGAGTCGAAGGAATCGGTATTTTTATAGACAATGAGTCCGTTGTTGGAAATCCCAAAAATTTCAGGTATAATTATGATGAAACTTATAAGATTATTGCCCCTAACTGGACTCCTTATGAGTTTAAGCTGACTAACTATGACCCATGTGCCCTTCCTGTACCAACCTATAATTTAGAGATTGTTGAACGTCAAGAAGAACAGCAAACGTGTTATAATACGGTTACTTCTAACACCATTATCCAGACCCAATTAAACACTACTGGCAGCGGGGTGGATAAATTTATGGTACGATTTATTGGCAAGGATAATTTCATAATATCACATCGCTATAGTATCGAAATAAGTCAGCTGGTAACAGGAATAGCATCCTATGGATTTTACGAACAATTGAATGATTTTAGTCAAACCGGGAATATTTTTTCGCAAGTACAGCCGGGTTTTATTGAAGGCAATGTTACTTCAAACGACGGGGTACAAGGTTCAGTAATTGGTTTCTTTGATGTGGCTTCGACCTCTAAAAAACGCATGTTCTTTAATTATACTGATTTTTATGCAAATGAACCCCTGCCGCCGTTTCCATTCAATTGTGGAGTACATTCTTCACTTGAATCACATCGTTCCTATTGTGATTCTGGACCAGATGGCGGAAATCCGTGCCCGCAATCTATTATTGAAATGGTGAATTTAGATTTAATTAGGTATGTGGATGAAAATACCCAGAATATTGGTACCTGCCCAGGACCATATGTATATGTGCCATCAATTTGCGGGGATTGCACAACTATGGGTAGTAATGTTGTGCCCGAATTTTGGATAGAATAGTTTAATTATGAAAAAGATTTTAATACTACTGGGATTACTGTTTCTTCAATATGGGATGCTTAACGCGCAGTATGTTGTAAAAAACCCGGCAGAGTTAGCGCAATTGAAAAAATTGCCTTTGGAAAAAGTATATGTACACTATAACGCCTCGGTATTGTTTCCTGGGGAATATGTGTACTATAGCCTCTACTGCATCAATGCCCAAACGAACAAACTGAGTAACATAAGTAGCATGGCCTATATCGAATTGGTAGGCGAAGACCTGACGACGCAGTTGGTTCAAAAAGTCCGTTTGGAAGGGGGCAGGGGACAAGGTGATTTTTTTATTCCGGTATCCATGCCTTCTGGCAACTATAAACTTATCGCCTATACCCAGTGGATGAAGAATGCTGGTCACGAACAATTGTTTAAGGATGACATTGCCATTCTAAATCCCTATCGTAGTGATCAAGAGGCTGTTTTAGTTACAGAAGCGGATTCGACCGTGGCATCAAATGCCGTTATAAAAGGAAAGCCCCAGATTCAAGGTGCTAAAAAGAAGAAAGACGACGGTACGATCGTTTTGATGACCGATAAGAAACAATATGGTCAACGTGAGAAAGTAGCGTTGGTCCCTAGAAATTTCAAGGGTCCCTTAGGGTATGGCAACTATTCCATCAGCGTACGCAAGCTTGACGTCTTGAGCAGCCACAGCCCATTGGATGCTACGGAATATTCAAGTGCATACTTTGGGGTAGATAAAGCAATTGACAAATCCGTCAATGATTCTATTTTTCTCCCCGAACAACGTGGGGAACTGTTTTTTGGAAAAGTATTTCTAAAAGAAGGTGGCCTGCCTGCCGTTGATAAGACGGTAGTTATTTCTATTCCAGGAACGGATTTTCAAATACGATCCGCAATTACCGATAAGGATGGAAATTTTTACACCTATGTCAGAAAGGAGTACACGGCGGAAGCCATATTGGCCCAAGTGGTCGATGATGCGCCTGTAAACTATAAGGTTGAGTTTTCCAAAGAGCGAAGTATAGACTATACTAGCCTTGATTTTGGAAACTTTAAAATCTCAGCTGAGGATAAAAATGCTATTGTAAAACGTAGCATACATAACCAGATTGAAAACGGATACTATAGTGTAAAGCCCGATTCAATCCTATCCATTAATACCAAAGACCCTTTTGATGGTGGGGTTCCCGTGGTAATCAAATTGGACGACTATACCCGTTTCAACACCTTACGCGAGACCTTGGTTGAGATCGTTGACAACGTGTGGGTCAAGAAATTACCGAATGGGAAGTATACGTTTTGGGTCAGGGAGGATAACGAATCGTACGATGATAGTTATGCGGGCGACCCACCTTTGGTCTTGGTAGACGGCGTATTCATTCCAAATCATGACGATTTGCTTGATTTTAATGCCAGAACTGTTGAGAAAATGAGCATTCTTAGGGATCCCTTGGTAATGGGTTCCAAGAAATACCATGGTATGGTAGCCATAGAAACGATCAATGGAGACTACCTTGAAACCGAACAAGCGAAAGCGATTGCAAAGCAACCCCTGACGCTTCCAGTCCCAAAAAAGAATTATTTTAGACAACGTTATGATGATACAATTGTTGCGTTTGAACGAATTCCCGATTTTAGGTATCAACTATTCTGGGAGCCAGAAGTAGCTATACAAGGTGAAGAAATGGCCTATGAGTTTTACACCTCTGACGTTCCCGGCGAATATGAAATTGTTTTAGAAGGATTTACGACCTACGGTAAACCAATTTCTAGTCGCGAGTCATTTGTAGTTCAGTAGGAATAAATATTTTGATTTATTAGTTTTATAATATGCGTACAAAGGTTTTTGCAAGTGCCGTTTTTGGGGTAGAGGCAACCATGATAACGGTTGATGTAGTGGTTGTTCTTTCTTGATATAGGATAGAGTAGGAGATAGGTAGCTATGAATTATAGCCATTGTTAGCCTTTCGCTATTTTTTTTCCAAAACCTTAATTAGTTCTTTAGCATCCTTCCGAACCTGCTCATTAAGTTGTAATTGATATTCATAGAAGCGCAAGAATTTAGCGACCATATTGTTCCATAATTTTATTTGAGGTGAATTTAAATCGTATTGCCAGTTTTTAAATGCACTGTTCGCTTTTTCAGAATAGTTGTATGTAAACAATAAGTCATTCTCTTTTTCAAATTCTTCCCAAAAAGCAAGAACAGATTCTCCAGACTTTTGTTCCATAAATAGATTTCTTTCTAGAATATTTTTATATTTTAAAATGGCATTTTTTTTATGGGCAGGAAATAATTTCAAATTACCGGTAGAAATTATATCTTGAATCGAATAAGCAGATGTATTAAAGAGCGTCGTCAATCCTGTTTTGCTACTGTCACGTTTAGATTTCAGGATATGCATATCAGGCTTTTCCGTATTATAGTAATCAATATAATTGTGTAAACTTATTTCCCAAGTATTATGTATACTATCCAATTCCGCCAAACGCAACAGGTCGGTCTTTAATTCAGCAATGATATTTGTTTCATATTTCCTTAATAAATCATTGGATTTACTTTCCTCATACCAATTGTTGATTTGAAGGGCTACTAGAATTCCAATCACAACAAGTGCGATTTCGCCTATTGCGTAGAGTAGATATTGACTGACTTTATTTTCAGCCAGCAGTCTTTGACGAATTTTTCGAAAGAATTTTATCATTGGTTATTGGTTGGTCAAAATGAAGGCTAATAATGGGATATAGTTATTGATGAACTCCCACTTATATAAACTAAGATAGTAAGTAAAACCCACTTAAAAACAATACCCCTGCATTTTGTAGCGTTATAGCTGTTTTAGTGATGTTGAACTAGGAAAGATTTACTTTATCATATTGGTGTATACTACTGTTGTAGTAGAGGTTAGTCTTTCATTATGAAGATAGAGCAGTAGATAGGTAGCAACCCGCCCGTACCGAACGGCACCTGCCCGAATGTGGTCAGGCGGGCGTTCGGGCGGGTTACTTATAGCCATTGTTAACCTTTCTTTACTTCTTCTTTTCATTTTCAGAGGTAATATTTTCAATCAACTCAAATGTTTTATCAGTCCATTCTTTTATATTCACCAAACCAACACCTACCCACATTTTTTTGTACAAAAGTCCACTTATGAGGTTTTCATTGTTTGATAAATCATTTTCTGAAATTGATGTTGTTTGAAATTCGTAACCCAAATCAGCCAAAAATTCCTTTTTCCCTACCAAATTCTTGATAGGAGGATGAATATCAAATTGACTAGATTCATAAATGGTTTGTCTCATGAGTTCATTAGAGTAATCAACAGAACTATAATGTGAAGATATTTTCTTCATTAACTCCTGATTCTTTATTTGATTTATATTACCAACTGAAATTAAGTTATTATACCCATTTTTTTGTGTTTTAAATGAAGGCACATAACTAATATCTAAAATATATTTCCATAGTTTATTGTAGTTGGTTGTTTTAGGGTTTGCATCTTTAATAAAAATAAGAAGTGTGTCAATTTTGGATGAAATGTGTTGATATTCATTTCCGATATTTTCTATCTGTACAATATCAGCTTCTAAATTTTTCTTTATTTCAATTAAATATTTTTGTTCTTGAACTCGTTCTTTCTTCTCTTCATTCCAATTGTTAATTGATAGGGCAATCAAAATCCCAATTACAACCAGAACAATCTCTCCAAAAGCATAGCGGGCATATTTCAACGGCTTGTTATCGTCAGCGAGTTGTTTGCGGATTTTTCTAAAGAAGTTGATCATGTGAAGTGGTTGGTTGTACTTCCTAAGATACAGAATTAATATAAAGGACTTAAAATCAGTCTAAAAATAATTAAATAGAAGACCCCATTTTGTAGCGTTATAGCTGTTTTAGTGATGTTGAACTAGGAAAGATTAGCTTTATCATATTAGTAACAACTACAGTTGTAGTAGTGGTTGGTCTTTCTAAACATGGGATGGAGTAGAAGATAGGTCGCAACCCGCCCCTGCCCGTATGGATGCGTTCAGGCGGGCGTGTTAATTATAGCCAATTAGCCTATCGTTATTCATCGATTCCTCTGTCTATTAATCCCAAAAGGCTAATATTTGAATAAGGCTGTTTCATTGATTAATTCCCCGAAATCTTAATACCCTTATTATTTAACTCTTGAACAATAAGTTCTGAAATTCGCCCATAATCATCGCTAAGTCGAATTCCATGGATCAAATAAATGTAAAGGTCATTACCAAATTGGGCATATAGGTTATAATATTTGATATCGTCCATAAGCTTAACTCTAATTGGGTCTAACTTTTTGCCTATACTAGGCGGATAATAGCCACCTGGCCATACTTCATCACTGTAATTGCCTTCGTTTACAATCAATCGTGGGATTACAGAATTATTATAATCTTCCAAATCTTTGACAGTATTAATATATCGCGCCTCCGCCAGTTTGAAGCGATCTACCAGAACAGGCCAATTTGATAGCAGGAATTTCAAAGAATCATTCTGGATTCGGTTTATGCTACCTGTGTTTACCAAGCTGTTTAGAACAGTATTAGTGCCACCCCAGAAAGCAGCATTAGTGCTTGGTGTCTTAGCAGCAATTTTTTGGGAAATGGGAATAGTCGGGTCAGTAATCAGATTTAGATATATTCTACATTGCTTTTCCTGAGTCTTCCTCTTTTCTAACAAATAATCAAGTTGTTTCTGATTCTCATCAAATTCTAGTTTCAAATTGATTAAAGCTTCATTTTCAGCTTTTCTATCTTTTTGATTTTCATTCCAATTATTGATCTGTAAAGCAATCAATATCCCAATCACAACAAGCATAATCTCCCCAATAGCATAGCGGGCATATTTCAGCGGCTTATTATCATTAGCGAGTTGTTTACGGATTTTTCTAAAGAAACCGATCATAGGAACTGGTTGGTTGTTCTTCCTAAGATAATGAATTAATATAAGAGACTTAAAATCAGTTTAAGAATACTTAAATAGAAGACCACCACATTAGAGAAAGCAACAGACGTGGCCCTAGTAGGTTTTTCTAAACATAGGATGGAGTGGGAGATAGGTAGTAATTGCTTATAGTCAATGTTAGCCTTTCGTTATTTTGCCTTCAGTTTTGATTTCCCATAAGGACATCTATTTCTAATATTAGGTCATTAGCGAGCTGTTCACTTTGTTTATAATAGTGAATTATAACATCAGATTCCAAGATTTCTGAAATTAATACTTTTCATACTTGGATTATTTAAAAGTTCCTTTAGTTCCTTTTGATGCGTTGAGAAATACTCCTCTTTGTTTTTTGTGTTATACTGAATTTCGAAAATTTCGAAGCTGGATGTTTTCACTATGAGCAATATTTTCCAAAGTTTCAACATTATGGTTAAAACTTTTTTCTCGTTCGATGATTTTACCAACTAGGTAGTAATATTCGTTTAATGACACCTCTATTTTAGTTCCGCTCAATTTTCCAATGGATCCAGAATTTTTTAGCGTTTCAAAGCCGCTTCTATGTGGTCTCAAAATATTAAATCATAATATGCTTTATAATCTGAATTCTCAATCATACTAAAATCGTCAATTGTAATCTCATCTTTGTTGGCAATTCTCAAATAAGTCTGAGAATGAGCTACCGAGAATCTCTGAATATTCTTGCCTCTTCCATGCTAATAAGGTCTCCTCGCAAATTATTCTGAATATTTTTTAGGTGATTGTGAAGTTCCTTTGTTTCCTGTTTATGAGTATTCCAATTATTGATTTGCAGCGCAATCAAAATTCCAATTACCACCAGCACAATCTCACCAATGGCATACCTCAGGTATTTCAAAGGCTTGTTATCGTCAGCAAGTTGTTTACGGATTTTACGAAAGAAACCGATCATAGGAAGTAGTTGGTTGTTCTAGCCCCTAATTTACTGAATTAATCGAAGAGACTATAAATCAGTGTAAAACAAACAGAAAATAGACCGCCATATTGTAGAGAGCAACAGATTTAGTAGTCGTTGGTCTTTCTTAACATAGGATGGAGTAGGAGATGGCCAGCTAGAAAAGCGATATTGGCCACTACTGTATTGCAAGAAAAAGTTGTTCTAAGAATGTGCATGATAAATTGGAGATCAACAATGGAAGATATATTGGACACATTAAAATTATGTCAGGTTTTTGCCGAGGTAGTTTATCGTTCTTTATGACCATGGTCTGGCCGACCACTACAACCAATTTTGGGTTCAGTTACTTAGAAATACTGGGATAAGGCTCAATTTCTTACAACAATCTAAAACCTATGGGGATGCTGTAGGGAACCTTGACAGCGCGTCCTCGTTGTTTTCCAGGTACCATTCTCGGTAAAGAGGCTATAATGCGCTCCGCTTCCGCTTCGAGAAGTTTGTCCGGCCCGCGGGTTCTTATCTGGCTTATGCGGCCATCCGTATCTATGACGAACTGCACATATACCTTGCCCTCGATACCCATTTCTAACGCTATTTCCGGATATTTAAACTTTTTAGCAATATGTTCCTGAATCTTTTGTTGGAAACAAGCTCTTTTCTCTTCCTTCGTACCTTGCTCGCAGCCAGGAAACACAGGAATATCCTCGATAACGGCAAAAGGCACTGATATTTCTTCCTCTTCTTCACCAACCTCAACATCATCAACATCAACTACTGCCTCGATCTCTTGGTCTTGACTAGATTCGGTACTCTCGATTACAGTTTCTTCGATTTCAGCGGCATCCTCGACGACTTCTATAATTTCAGGGGCGGCAGGAGGAGCTGGTGGTGGTGGGGTTTTAATCTGTTCCGTCGTCGGAACTTCTTCGTCCAACACATCCTCAACATTCATAGAAATTTCGTACTCATTTGTTTTATCATACGTTTTCCATTCCAAACCACGCCAAACCAAAAACATAACAACAGCCAGCCCTATGGCAAAATAAGTGCCGCTATTTCTTCTTAAATCCGCTTTTGGGTTCTTTTTTGGTTCCATGACCTGTGAATTTAGCTACCTTAAGTTATATCAATGATTATATTTTGTCAATGATATTCATCATGTTCTGCATCGGGGAAGTAATTATGTCATTTTTCCTTTAGGAATTCTTATCTTCTATCTATATGGAAGAAGGAGATAGGTCGCAACCCGCCCCTGCCCGTATGGATGCGTTCAGGCGGGCGGGTTAATTGTAGCCAATGTTAGCCTTTCGTTTTTGTAATTAATAGTTTCTGTTTAAGTCTTTACGAATTTTTTCACTCATTCTTTAATTGAAAACTACTCGGGTAACTGATTTATTAATTTTATGGCAGTGTTTAATGCTGAATTGTATGCGCTAATTGTATTGTTTAAATTATTGCTATTCATTTTTGTTGCTGTTAATAAAGTTTGGTCATTTAAAATTTGGGAATAATCATGAGGAATAGCATAATCCCCGAATACCCATTCCTTAAAGTGCATTCTTACATATGGTAACCAAAAGTTTTCAAATTCCAGTTTGTCGTCCGCGTACTCTCGATGAACCAAAGCAATATCCCTTTCATAGTACCGAGTAAGTAAAATCCGAAGCTCCTTATCCCTTAGGGCTCCCAGATTCAATTCTTTCAATAAATCATATCCCTTTGAAGACGAGAAAACATTTCGAGCCAAATGGATACGTCCTAAATCGGAACGGACATTTTCATTAAAACCCCTATTTGTTTCAAGTACCTTTATTATTCTTTTTTGCGCTTCAAAATCTTCAGTACGTAATTCTATGTTACGCTCTAATTCTGCTTTGTCTTGAATTAAATCTTCTTTAATTTCAATTAAAACATTTTTAATAGCCAGTGATTCTTTGTAATCTTCATTCCAATTATTTACCTGCAGTGCAATCAATATCCCAATAACCACCAGTACAATCTCACCAATGGCATACCTCATGTATTTTAAAGGCTTGTTGTCATCAGCAAGTTGTTTACGGATACGTCTAAAAAAATTAATCATAGCTTCTATTTGTGGTTTGACTACGTCCGCGTTGCGCCTGCCTGCCTGCCTACGGCACATAAACCGGTAGGCAGGGCTATCCCAACCAAAAGTCTATAAGAATTTTGATTTTGTTTCACAAAATCAAGTTTCGATAATATCATTGGATAGTGGTTTGGTTATAATGAAGGCTAACGGTTAGTATATTAAGCGTAGCATTCCGAAGGGTTCTATGATTTCATATACATTGTTAGCTGTCGGCAATTTATTCTTCATTTTCATTGATTTCAATAATTTCTTCATCGACTTGGAAATAGTCCTTTGTATTTTGCTCAATCGCTTTCTTGAGATTTACAAGATTTGCTTCCTCTTGTCCTTTGATAGAGCCTCCCATTAATGCCATTATGGATTTCGAAATTATACCATTTCCCACTGCAGTGGTGCTTGAATTAATCTTTGTTTTTCCATCGATGGAAGTCAGGTACATTTTATAATCCATATTCATGAAGTCGTCCTCAAAAGTCATAGATATGGACTTGTCAGGAACGATATCGGTAATGGTTTCTCGTATACTCATCTGCTGCCCATCATTATCAAAATATACAAGTGATACTGCACCAACAGTACCAGGAATACCGCTAAGATTTTCAATTTTTATAAATCCAGGCAACCATTCTGACATCTTCTCTTCGTCCTGGACTACCGCCCAAGATTCAGTAGCCGGCTTTTCAACTATTATTTCACAGTCATAAGCCACTTTAGGCTTGATTATTCCCATTAAAAAAAATCCAATAACCAAGATGACAATCAGTCCAAGAATATATTTTAAATATTTCATAATTCCGATAATTTTCGTTTTCAATTATTAGTAATCTACTGGCGGCTAACAAAGGGATATAGTTATTGTTGAAATCCCACTTATGTAAACTAAGATAATAAATGAATTTGTAATAGTATTTAGTACGGTAGCATTAAGACTTGGAAAGACTACTACATTTTGTAGCGTTATAGCTGTTTTAGTGATGTTGAAATAAGAAAGTAACTTTATCTGATTGTGCTCCAACAATGTTTGGCTAAATTGCGTTTTAATGCAGTTTAGGTTTTGTTAGCACCAGTTTCTATTTTTTTTCTTCACGCAAAATTTTCTCCATTTTACGACCTCTTGCCAATTCATCAATCAGCTTTTCCATACGTCTACATTGTTTATACAATTCAAATTCATCCTCTATTTCTTCAATTCGATAACCACAAACGACTCCTTTAATCAAGTGTGCGTTTGGATTTATTTTAGCTTTTTGAAAAAATGTTCTAAAGGTTGCTTTTTCATCAATAAGTGCTTGTAAAGCATCTTGATCAAAACCAGTGAACCATTTAATTACTTGATTGAGTTCTTCTTTTGTTCTTCCATTTTTATCCAGTCTATTCAGGTAAAGAGGATAAATGGATGCAAATATCATATTGGCAACCTTTTCATTTTTTTCGGCTGTAACTTTCATTTTTATTTGATTTTGAATTGATTGGTGCTAACAAGGGGATATAGTTATTGATGATATCCCACTTATATAAACTAAGATAATACAACTAATATAATTAGTTCAAATTAATTAAACAGACACCTTCACTGCATAATTAGTGCACTGAAAAGACCTATTTTCACCTTAGAAATCAGGATAGTATGCTTACAAAAGTTTTTGGAAGTGCTGTTTTTGGGGTTGAAGCCACTACGATAACAGTTGAAGTAAATGTTAACAAAGGGGTAGGCTATCATTTGGTGGGTCTTCCTGATAATGCCATAAAAGAAAGTAATTACCGTATTGCCGCTGCTCTGTAAAATTCCAGGTAAGAAAATCACCATAAATATGGCCCCTGCAGATCTTCGCAAAGAAGGTTCAGCTTATGATCTGACCTTGGCCTTGGGCATATTGACAGCATCAGGTCAAATAAAATCTGAAAATCTGGAAAAGTATATTATCATGGGGGAACTCTCCTTGGATGGGAGTCTACAACCTATAAAAGGTGCTTTGCCTATAGCAATAAAGGCTAGGGAAGAAGGCTTTACTGGTTTTATTTTGCCCAACGATAATGCTAAAGAGGCCGCAATCGTTTCAGATCTAAAAGTATTTGGCGTGGAGAATATCAAAGAAGTGATAGCGTTTTTTGATGTTGCTATTCTTCGCAATTTCCTTGATGCATATCTTGTTGTTCTTTAATGGTTAAAATCCAAGTGTAGGTATTTTATTGTTGTTCTTTGGACTTCAATTTTTTGCGATTGGTTTCCTCTTTGGTAATCTAAGGGCCATAGCTATGGAGCCTGTTGGCCATATTGCAGGGATGGCAGCAGCTATAACTGGTCTGGTTTCTAAACTAATGGCAGTGCCCATTAGCACCTTTATCGGCAGATATGTAACAGATAGTGCCCTCCCCTTGTTTGTTTGGTTTTTGGTTTGCAGCAGTATTTCTTTGGTTATTCTTGGCTATATACAGCTCTCAGAAAAGCGTCGGAAAAGTCTACAGGTATAACCAATCGCAGCTATTTGCACAGCATTTTAGTGTATTCATACAAAATTCTCAATTAAATATCTTATTTTTAGTAGTATAGTTTAAAAGACAGTGCTTTACTATCTGAAACTACCTCTTGCTGCCGTATATCTTTCCCCCTCTGGCAGATCGTTTAACTTAAAACTTAAATTATGTACCTATTTCGCCTGATTATTGTATTTGCCCTGCTCACTTTTGATTTGTCTTCCAACACAGAAGTAATGTTGCCCCCAGAAACTTCAACGGATGTTGCTACATTTGACCCCTGTCTTTTGGGAAGTTGGAGGGTAGATATGCCAAGTATGGCCAGGGCCTTTGAGCGACCCGTTACCGGATCAATATTAATCACTTTTGAAACTACTCCCGTCCGTGAAATTACTGCTAGTTTTGATTTTACCATGACCAGAAGACCCCCTCAGAATACCACAAAGCGCAGGGAACACATCGGTTCTCTTTCTGCAGCCATGGCACCTGTAGAGTCTCGGCGGCCCGGTGCAGGCAGATTTATGCTGACACGTATTGATTTAGGAGAAGAGAACTCTCATAAAAGGTATAAGGCAGATGGTGACTGGAGAGATCTGGACCGAGGAGAAATCGAGGAATTTTTTCTAGGGATGGTTTTTTATTATAAAGATTGTAGTCCCACTCTAATGATCGGTCTAAATGAGATAATATTAAATAAGGAAACCTATTAAATAACTTATAGGATCAATCTGTTATTCTAAAGGCCAATTGATAAAATTTTTGGGGCACAGCTCTTCCTTGATTTTGGGTCACATCTGTGTCGAACAACCTGTTCAAATTATTTCCTGTACTATCTTCTAGTTTAGCTTCAATTAATAATTTATAAATCCCTTTATTCCAATTATTAGCAGGTTTAAATAATATACTTTTTTCGTATCTGCCCAGCACAAAATCTCCTGCAAGAATTTGGCCGTCATCATCTTTGATTATTAGCGTTTCCCTAGCCATAATAGCATCCATTGGCTCCTCAAAAATAATTTGTAATTGTCCTTTCTCACCAGCAGCTGGAGGAAGTATTTCCCAGTTATCCGGATTGGGTTTATTACTGTCTCTGGCGGTAACCACTAATTTCTTGGTATAGTCCTTTTTTAACGGCAGCCCCAGAGCTTTTTTCCATTCTTTTGAAATGTGTAATGTATATTCCCGGCCTTCCAATATTGGCAACCCTTTTTCCTTATTAGGGATAAGATCTGTTTTAATTCTCCCGGGATCTAACCAGAGGGTAAGTCGGTTTTTTGACTCAGCTCTTTGTTGGCAACTGTTTAACTATTAACTTTTACATTTTCAACCTTTACTGCATCTATATTAGGTATGATATCATAGCCTAATTTGCTACTTATTATTTTGACAAACGATGCTCCTAGAAAGATAATCTGCGATGTATAATATACCCAAAGCATCAGTAGCGCTAGAACACTTGCTGTACCAAAAGTTGAAGAAATATGACTATGGCCAATATACAGTCCTATTACAACTTTTCCGAAAAGAAAAACTAATGAAGTAATCAGTCCTCCAATAAGTGTCGCTTTCCAATGCACTTTAGCATCACCCAAAAATTTAAACATTATTGCGAAAGCAATGCTAAATACAACAAAAGATGCTAGATGTTCATATATGTGCAAAAACCTATAATCGCTATGTAAACTACTGCTGTGTTTTATTAAAAAACTATTGACCGATGTACTAATTAAAATAATCATGAACAGTCCTAAAAATATTAAAAAAGATGCTAAATGCTTATACAAATATTTTAGAATACTATTTTTTGGTTTTGCCTTAATATTCCAAATACTATTGAATGAATTGTGGATTTGACTAAACATTTTTGAAGCACTAAAAGCTAAGGTAACAAACCCAATAATTGAAGTTAATATGCCGTTGTGATTTGTATGTTGATTTTTGATAATATTCTGTATTTGCATTGAAGCATCATTACCCAAAATATCTTTTAATTGGGCATAAATCTCTCCTGAAACTGCCTGTTTTCCAAAAAACAAACCTAAAAGAGAAGTGATAATAATTATTATTGGTAATAAAGAAAATACAGCATAATAGGCTAACGAAGCCCCTTTTTGAAATGTATTACTATTAAAGAAATGATTAAATACTTCTTTTAGGAACTTTATCATTGAGAATTAGTCTTTAAAGTGTTCATTAATATAATCGTATCAATAGCTGTTATAAATAATGCAATTTTTTTATTCATTTACGTTTTGCTCTTAAATTGTTGTGCGAAGTTTTTCTTTAACCAATATTCACATTAAATAAATACCCAACCATAGCAGTTAACCCCATTGCCACTGTTCCCCAGAATGTAATTCGGATGATCGCCTTACTAATACTTGACCCACCTGTTTTGGCTGCTAACGCCCCTAAAATGATTAGGAAAAAAAGAGCAAATCCGTAAAGTGAATACTCCATATTTTTTAATGGCAAGAAAAGAGTAACAATAAAAGGTAGTATGCCGCCAACTGTAAAAGCGGCGCCAGAAGCGAAAGCGGCTTGCATAGGTTTAGCTTTACTTATTTCATTCAAACCCAATTCATCCCTTATGTGTGCTCCGAGCGCATCGTGTTGTGTTAGTTCTTTTGCAACTGTTAGAGCAGTTTCTTTTTTTAGTCCTCTTTTTTCATAAATCTCAGCTAACAGTTGCAATTCAATCTCAGGTGTTTCTGTTAATTCTATTCTCTCTCTTTCAATATCTGCTTTTTCTACATCTGTTTGAGAACTCACAGAAACATATTCACCTGCTGCCATTGATAGAGCACCAGCTACTAATCCAGCTAAAGTTGCTAACACAATTGGGTCTCTAACGGCACTCGCAGCAGCAACACCTATTGCAAGACTCGCTGTTGATAAAATTCCGTCATTTGCACCAAGAACAGCTGCTCTTAACCAGTTACTTCTGTGTATGTAATGGTTGTCTAAATAGTTGTCTAAAGTCTTTATGTTTTCTTCCATTCTTTTCGTTCATTTTAATTACACACAACGATCTTGTACATGAAAAGTAGCATGTTTTATTCATTAAATTTTAAGATTATTACAGACCTTTTTTATTTGTTGATTCTCCTGTTTTAGCACTTACTCGGCTATTTTTTATTCACGTTGTTGGTGGTTTGTTTGTTAGATATTTTTCTCTTTAAGAAGAATAATTCGCAAAATTATCCATTAGTGCTTTCCACCAAGTCCATTCATCAGCGTAATACATTAAGCCGTGTTGTACAACAATAAAAAACAGAAAAGGGACATAAGTTAGCTTTATTTCCTTTTTATTTCTCTCTTTCCAAATAATAAATAAAAGTACTAGTTCAATAGCTAGGTACGAGTAGGTTAGGGCTTGATTAAAGTTAGAAACAATTCCAAATGTAAATAAGAACATCCTTGCAAGTGCAGGAAGTAGAGGACCAAATATTGTTGCTACCATAAAACGAGAATGTAGCATTAGCTTCTTTCGGAAATATAATGCTAACACATACAATAAAGCAAAACCTAATAAAGTGCAAGCATCAATAAAAGCAAGTTGATAGACCAATTTTGGAGGATACTTTGCTTGACCCTGTATCATCAATCTCATCATTATTACTCCACAAATCACAATTAGAGGAACTAATAATAATGAGGTCCAACCCAAATACCTATGAGTTTTTAGTTTACCCTTTTGAAATAAATAAGGCTGTACAATAAGTAAAAGCATCCATAGAGTTGCACTAATACCATGAACATGATATGGAAGAGAAAAATCACCTAATCTACTAAAATAAGTAGTACTAAATCCTAATAACACAACTACTAAACCTAGTGTCAAATATAGGTGTGCGTATTTGTAAAATGTTTTTCTAGGCATAGCCTTTCATTTAAATTACCACCAACAAAGGGATATAGTTATTGATGATAGCCCACTTATGTAGACTAAGATAATACAACTAATATAATTAGTACGAATTAATTAAGCAGACACCTTCACTGCATAATTAGTGCATTGTAAAGACCTATTTTCACCTTAGAAATCAGGATAGTATGCTTACAAAAGTTTTTGGAAGTGCTGTTTTTGGGGTTGAAGCCACTACGATAACAGTTGAAGTAAATGTTAACAAAGGGGTAGGCTATCATTTGGTGGGTCTTCCTGATAATGCCATAAAAGAAAGTAATTATCGCATTGCTGCTGCTCTGTTGAACAACGGATATAAAATTCCGGGTAAGAAAATCACCATAAATATGGCCCCTGCAGATCTTCGCAAAGAAGGTTCTGCATATGATCTGACCTTGGCCTTGGGCATATTGACGGCTTCGGGTCAGATAAAATCTGAAAATCTGGAAAAGTATATTATCATGGGGGAACTTTCCTTGGATGGGAGCCTACAACCTATAAAAGGTGCTTTGCCCATAGCAATTAAAGCTAGGGAAGAAGGCTTTACTGGTTTTATCTTACCTAACGATAATGCCAAAGAAGCTGCTATAGTATCAGATTTAAAAGTATTTGGAGTAGAGAATATCAAAGAAGTGATAGAGTTTTTTGATGTTGGTAAACCTTTGGAGCAAACCATTATTGATACCAGGGCAGAGTTTTATAAAAACCTTGACTTTCCTGAGTTTGATTTTTCAGATGTAAAAGGACAGGAAAGTATAAAGCGTTGCATGGAAATTGCCGCTGCCGGTGGACATAATATTATTTTGATAGGCCCTCCAGGAGCTGGTAAAACCATGCTCGCCAAACGTTTACCTTCTATTTTACCGCCAATGACCTTACAGGAAGCCTTGGAAACCACTAAAATCCACTCTGTGGTGGGTAAGATAAAGAATATGGGGCTTATGAGCCAACGGCCTTTTAGAAGTCCACATCATACCATTTCAGATGTAGCCTTGGTCGGTGGCGGTGCTTACCCACAGCCTGGCGAAATCTCACTATCCCATAATGGGGTATTGTTCTTGGATGAATTACCCGAATTTAAACGTGGCGTGCTGGAAGTAATGCGGCAACCCTTGGAAGACAGAGAGGTGACTATCTCCAGAGCCCGTTTTACGGTTACCTATCCCAGTAGTTTTATGTTGGTTGCCAGTATGAATCCTAGTCCCAGTGGTTATTTCAATGACCCGGATGCCCCTGTAACTTCTTCTCCGGCGGAGATGCAACGCTATTTGGGAAAGGTTTCAGGTCCCTTATTGGATCGTATTGATATTCATATAGAGGTTACCCCAGTACCCTTTGAAAAGCTCTCTGAAGAGCGAAAAGGGGAGGGTAGTGTCGAAATCCGTAAAAGGGTAACTGCGGCTAGGGAATTACAGACAGAACGTTTTAAAGTATTGGAGAATGTGCATTACAATGCCCAAATGAATACCAAGCAGATACGAGTATACTGTAAATTGGATGACGCCTCAAAACAATTACTTAAGACTGCGATGGAGCGACTGAACCTTTCGGCCCGTGCCTATGACCGTATTTTAAAAGTGGCCCGCACCATTGCCGATTTGGAGAATACCACAGCGGTTTCAGGAAGCCATATCAGTGAAGCTATTCAGTACAGAAGCTTAGATAGGGAAGGGTGGTTGGGGTAGATTTACAATATACCACCGCATTATAAACTAACACCAATGTAGTGGCAGTTGGTCATAATGAAACACAACTATTGTGTAAAACGTATATAGTGTTTAGTGAAAATTATTCTTTTTTCCTGAAAAACATACTTAAAACTTAGTCCCTAGTCCCTAGTACTAAGTACCCGGCTCACCGGCAAGCGGGCTACACCCTTAATAAAAGCTGTGTTCTGGACGGGACTATATATGAATAACCAAAACATTGATATGGCCATCAATAGAAAATAATGTCATGCCGTTATTCTCTATGTCAACAATAAACAGGTCTTGCTTCCTAAAATCTTACAAAGCATTAATTGATTACGATCAATAGTCTAAATGATTTTAATCATGGGATAATAGGTTTTTGACACCTTTCTTTGTGGTGTAGCCAAAAAGTTGGTCGTCCGTAAAAGCACATACTCCAAGAATGGAACATGATTAAGCAAACCTATTTCAGGTTTTAATAAAGTTACTATGAACCTTAAAGAGTTCTTATCAGAACTTAAAAGACGTAAAGTCTATAGGGTTTCTATTGCCTACGGTATTGCTGCTTGGGTGCTGGCTCAAATTGCAGGTCTTATATCGGATAGTTTTGAAGCCGATCCATGGGTGATGCAAATGATCATCACTATCTTAATGCTGGGATTTCCCGTCACAATAATACTTTCATGGATTTTTGACATTGGCCCCGAGGGGATTGAACGTACGCTGCCTAAAGACGTAAATACCCCAATAGAGAGCGAACCCATTTCGGTGAAACTTGTCATTGGCATTCTGGTTTTGATAATTCTGGTTGCTACAGGTAGCATATGGTCCATACAAAAATTTGGTAAAGCCCAAAAAGGAGCCATTCATTCTTTAGCCATATTGCCGTTTGATAATTTTACAGGCACTGATTCTTTGGAATATTTTGCTGCCGGAATGCAATCATCCCTCATAGGGGGTATGCAGAAAATTAGTACGCTGAGAGTACCTTCAAAAACCTCATCCAATTCTTTTAAAGACACCAAGGCCTCTATTCCTGAAATCGCTAATCAATTAAATGTTGATGCAGCGGTTGAAGGTGAAATTACGTGTATGGGAGAAGATACTATTTGTGTTCAAATTAGATTGGTTCGCGTATTTCCTGAAGAACAACAACTTTGGGTTAAGGATTACCGTATTGAAAAAGGAGAAATTCTGAATTTTTATAATAACGTGACCAAACAAATTTCTAAAGAAATTGATATTGTTCTAACGCCGAAGGAAGAAATTTTGTTGGCAAAATCAAGAAAAGTGCATCCGGAAGCTTATGATGCTTATTTAAAAGGACTCTATTACTGGGAAAAACTAGATGAACAGTCGGCTAAAAAAGCTTTAGAGTATTTTCAATTAGCTACTGAACTAGATCCCGAATGGGCAGAACCTTATGCGGGACTGGCAAATGCATGGGGGTTGTTTAGTTTTTTTGGCTATTTACCCAAATCCGTTACCCTGCCAAAAGTATATCCATATCTAAATAAGGCGCTTGAATTGGATCCAAATTCTGCGAAGGCTCATTATGTAGCAGCTCTTCTTGCAGTTTGGACTGAATGGGATTGGGAGAAAGGCGAAAGAGAATTTTTAAGATCCATTGAATTGGATCCAAACGATGCCTTTTGCAGATTGTATTATGCCCATTTATTAATGACGCTACGAAAATCAAATGAGGCTGACCAACAAGCCAAAAAGGGGCTTGAATTAGACCCAATGAAACCATTGGTTCTAGGACTTTATGGAGTTGTGATGTTGAATAACAATGATGATAGGCAAGGTGCTATTCAGGCTTTTGAGAAAGCCCTTTCAATTGATCCAAATGATTGGTTTTCAGGAGGAAATTTACCTAATGCAAAAATGGAGGATGCCTATAAAAAAGGTGAATATGAAAAATGGATTGAATCATGGAATAATAAAGTAGGGAATTTTGGACATTGGAATAAGCAGGGTAGGGAAGCAGTATTAAAAATTTTTCATGAAAATGGCCATATCGCAGCCATCGAGGAAATGTTTAGGATGAATGACATACATGGGGATGACTGTTATATGAGTGCAGATGTAAAAGCAGAAAGATATATCAAACTGGGAAACATTGACAAAGCAATGGAAGCCCTTGAAAAGGGTTATGAAATCAGAGGGAATTTTATGCCCTATATTTCAACAAAATATCCCTATTATAATCAATTTAAGGATAATCCAAGGTATGTTGAGATCCTTAGGAAAATGAACCTTCCTCTTGCTGATAACTAATTAAGAAATAGTTATAAAATACGTCTTTATTGGTATAAAATCGATGTTATCATGCATCTTTATTTTCGTTATCCAAAGATTACACATTCGAGTGTATAACTGAAGCGATTCAATACCGTTCTTTGGATAGGGAAGGATGGTTGGGGTAGTATATTTATGGCTAGAAGGAGTGGTCTTCTTTGAAGGAGATGGTTAGTTGGCTATTTTTGAATTAATGCTTGCAACCAATTCCGTGGCTATGGAATCTTGTTTTTTAAAGTAATCCTTAAAGAACTGGTTTTTAAAAAAATAATACCCAGCCGCTTGCTCCATCATCCGAAATCCCATGGAAGTTGGAACATTAATATAGTCCCAGTCCGATGATTTAAACATATAATCCTTATCGTATAAATCATTTAACCCCATGTATTTCATTGGAGCTGTAATTTTTGAAGCTTCCCCTAACATTGAAATACTTGTCTGGTTTAATTCGGCAATGTGTGTCGCCGCGATATCATAACTTTTGTAGTAATCCAAAATCTTATTTTTTAATGCTTTATCCTTGATAACACCCAATTTCCCAGAACTAACCAATTCATCAAAGGTTTTGTCCTGTAGAATAAAGTTATCTGCATTCCATAAAACAGGGGATAACAGATTTATATATTCCTCAGTGGTTTTTTGGATATTATAGGCATTATGGACCAAATTATGGAGCGCTTTGGTTTCGTTCATTGCCAGTGTCATTCTTCCCTTTAAAGTAATTCTATCCACATTGATATCTGTCAGAAGATTTTCATAGATTTCCCGCTCAATAATGCGTTCCTTCCTATCCTCATTCCAATTATTTATGCTCAATGCAATCAAAATCCCAATTACCACAAGCACGATTTCTCCAAAAGCATACCTCATGTATTTTAAAGGTTTATTATCATCAGCGAGTTGTTTACGGGTCTTTCTAAAAAAATTGATCATGAAGTATTGGTTGGCGGTTACTTTATCAAGGTACGGAATTATCAAGTAGGCATACAAATTACAGAAAATCCAATCAAGAAAAGGGTTGGTTAGGGTAACACATTTATATAATAGAGTTACTGACGCCTACTGTTTCGGTTTAAAGGTATAACCGATTTTAAGAGATCCCATATATGAAGCGGTATTGGTCTGACCCCAATCATCTTTAACAAAATTAGGTCCTACATCCAGTTGTATCGTGAATCCTTTTTTGGCAGTATATTCAAATCCAATGGGAGTATAAACACCTACTTGTGATTCCCTTTTATTTGTCGTTGAAGAGCCCATGCTTCCAAAAAGATTGCCGGAAATTAACTGTACTTCCCTTATGATGTATACCTGTAAACCGCCATACCAAGCAAAACGTTTTAAATCTCGTTTGGTGAGATAGGCATTAAGACCTATGTGGGCATCCAAACCCGCTCCTAACCCAAGGTTCAGAGAGAACCGCTGCGATGCATTATGGTTGATATGAATGCCCAAGGCTTCTGGCCCAAAAAACTGGAGCATAAGGCTTGTGCTTTTCTCTGTATCATCTTTAGTTTGTTGGGCTATCATGGTTTCAGTTGCCGATACAATAAAAAGAATTAGAAATACAAAAATAATTTTTGGTAGAACTAACCTTCTATAAAACACTTGTGATGAGTTCACCATGTTATTTTGTTTTATAAATGTTGTGCTATCAAGATAATAAATAAATAGTTATTAACGCTCAGGTTTAGTGACCCCATCGCTTTACCCTAGTTAATAATTCATGGAAGCAACAGTTCTTCATTTGGCATGGAATTTATTCTCCTTTTGTACATAACGAGGGGATATAGTTATTGATGAACTCCCTCTTATATTAACTAAGATAATGAATGAATTTGTAATAGTATTTAGTAAGGTAGTATTAAGACTTGGAAATACTGCCATATTGTAGAGCGCGAAGGAAATCTTAATAGTTCCTTTGTATTTCTGCCTCAATTTCGTTGATCAACTCGTCTAAATTGGTAAGCATCGATTCGTCTGAGGATGATTTATAAATAGACTCGTCTATCATGTTTTTAAGAATAGCTCTGCGGGATTTATCCGAAAGTATAACTTCAATGGGATTTTCTAAATTGGCAAGATCCAAATACCCTATGCCACTTGCAACTAAGGATTTATTCCATAAAACGGTTGGGTTATACTCTGTATCTGACTCGTTATGGAGCCAATTAAAATAACCATAATACATTTCGATTCGAGTTTTAAGTGCATTATTTTCCATTTTAGAAAATAATCCTGTACTGCTAAATTCATTGATAGTCCTTTTATTTGGACTGGTAGGTTGATACCTAAACAGCCAAATAAGGCCAGTGTATATAAAATCAGCGTTATATGTAGTTGGTATAGGGCCTTCCCATCTCCAACTAGGTTCTTCCCAAGCAGGCAATTTATTATTATCAGAAAGGAAAGACAGTTTTTCATTTGGGTTGTATTGATGAAGCATATAGATGCCGGTATGAATACGAAAAACATGATAACGACGGCCACTCTTAATAATATTAATATCTTCCCTCATATCCTGTACTAAAGCACCTAAATAAAGATTTATATTATTTTTAATCACTCTTTCCTCATTCCAGCTATTGATTTGTAGCGCAATGAGTATACCTATAACCACGAGCACTATTTCCCCAATTGCATATCTGGTGTATTTCAACGGCATATTGTCTGCAGCGAATTGTTTGCGAATTTTACGAAAGAAATTTATCATTGTTTATTTAAAAATATAATTATTAGTCTTCCTCATTCTCCAATTCATTTTCAATTTCAAAGATTAGTGATTCTATTCCACGTTCAACGCGATGTGCGCGATTTTGAACAAGTGTATTATCGAAAGCAATTGCATAAAGTAACTTGGAGAAATTAGCATCATTTTTAATCATTAAATAGTCTATTGAACTAATCTGATAATGGCCAAAAAATTTTAATTCTGGGCGAGTGTGCCATTCGAAATATTTTAATAACGTGGGATTTATTTCTTGTAATTTAAATTGGGTGCGTTCTTCTTCATACCTGTAATAGTAGGGATACAGGGATTCATAAAGCAAGGAAAGAGATCCTCTTAAACTATCATTTAAAATAATTTCCACCCCCTTTGATACCAAAAGATTATAACCACTTTTATTAGGGTCAAAATGGGGGTTCACACGAAGTTTCGCTATATTATAGTAGAATGTCTCAGATGGGATAGAATCAGTCTTAATAAATCGGTTAATGTCTTTACTGGCCTTGTTTACGCTGTCCATTGCTTCTATATCCGAATGTATTTCGACCAAATCATGTTCTAGGTTGCTTAATATTTCTTGTAAAATTTTTGTTTCAACTGATCTTTCTTTTACCCTGTCATTCCAATTATTGACCTGTAAGGCAATCAAAATCCCAATAACCACCAACACAATCTCACCAATGGCATAGCGAGCATATTTTAATGGCTTGTTATCATCAGCGAACTTTTTACGGATTTTACGAAAGAAACCGATCATATGAAGTGGTTGGTTGTTCTTCCTAAGATACAGAATTAATATATAGGACTTAAAATCAGTCTAAGAATACTTAAACAGAAGACCATCTCATTATATACCATCTCTGATGTAGTATTGGTTGGTCTTTCTTAATACAGGATAGAGTGAAAGAATGGCAGCAATTACATATAGCCAGTATTGGCCTTTCGTTAATTTTGATTTTCTTTTAATTCGATAGTAATCATATTTGCAAGTTCTCCTAAATCTTCTAACCACTGACTGTACCATTTTATTTGAGCATTTCTATTAGCAATACAAGTTCTTAAAACTGTAGCATATTTTTTGGATTTCTGCAATTCTTCATAGTCATTAGGTTTCATTTCACCCCCAAATTCAACGGACTCAAAAAGCTCTACTAATATTGGAGAAGCTGTGGAATAATGATAATCATGTAGTCTTGAATTGAAAATTTCAAGCCATCCTTTTTCATAGAGACCGAGTTTTATCCTTAAAGAATCATTCTTTATTGTATTCATTCCGTATGTCTTCAGAGTTTCATAAGCTGTATTCTTAATGGTCGGATGATTCCAAGAGATAGCCCGAGAAAAATGATAATCCAAGGAATCATGATAGGGCAGGTTATTTTCTAAATGGGTCAAAATAATTTCTGCGGACTTAATTTTTCGTTCACTTCCCTTTATCGACACATCTAATTGCCACATGTTCATCTCAACAAAGGGGAATAAGTCCTCTAAAAGCTTCTTCTCAAAAATATTCACCTTTTTATCCTCATTCCAATTATTTATTTGCAATGCAATCAGTATCCCAATGACCACAAGTACAATTTCTCCAATGGCATACAAAATGTATTTAGACACTTTATTTTGAGAAAAGAGTTGTTGTCGGGTTTTGCCAAGAAAGTTGATCATAAAGAGTGAAAGCTGGTTCTATCGCCTAAACTAATGAATTAATCAAAGAGATCTAAAATCATCCATATAATATTTAAATAGAAGACCGCCACATTGTATACTATTACTGATGTAGTGGTCGTTGGTATTATATAAATTGTAGAGAAGAAGATGGGTAGCTATAAAAATAGGTAGTGTTAGCCTTTCGTTATTTGTATTTTATTCAATTATTCTTCAATTTTGATTAGCCTTTAATAGGGAAATTATTCTTTTCGATTCTTCTTTAATGATTTCACCGCGATTTATCATAGTCCCATGTATATCGTCATTTATCTTTAGCAGGTGATGTTGATATTTTAATCCATTTATCAAATCTTCTTCATCAGGTTCAACCCCAATAATATCATAAAAATCCGAATCAGATAAATCATTTTCCAGATATTTTTCTCGTTCTATCTTGTTATCAAAATATTCGGATACTTTTTTTTCAAATATAATTTGAGTTTGCTTTTGCGTATTTGAAAGTTCCATTAATGAATGACTTTCCCGCTCAGTTAATAATTCTAAATTACCAGATGATTGCATCCCTAAAAATGTGAAGTTTATAGGATGATACCGATAAAGTGGTGTAGTGACTTTCATTGCACTATCAATTAAGACCACGATTGGCTTATTTCCCGATTCAAAAAACGTATAATAGCCTTTAATAGTCTTTCTGTAATTTTTTGCGAGACCAATTTGTGTTTCAATATTTAAAATGTCTTTAATTAAATCACTTATTATTTTTTCTTTGAAGATATCAGCTTTTATTTTACTTTTTCTCACTTCATTCCAATTATTGACCTGTAATGCCAGCAGAATCCCAATCATAACCAAAACAATCTCCCCAATGGCGTACCTCATGTATTTTAAGGGTTTGTTATCGTCTGCAAGTTTTCTGCGGATTTTTCTAAAGAAGTTGATCATCGGTTCATGTCTATTTTTAATTCCAGCGCGGCAAGCTGGCTCATTCGTTAAAAATGTCTACTAGACATTTTTTTAACGCTCTGCCCTCTAAAAAACTTAATCATAGATTCTATTTTTGGTTTGATTACGTCCGTCCTGAATTCTCAGTAGCTATCTCAACCAAAGGTCTACCCGCCGTCGCACTTCGTGCTTTTTCGCGCAAGCAAGGCCTTTGATTTTGCAACGGCAATATATTGTTTACATAATTCAAGAGTTTAATCGTGCGAAGTATTGTTGTTGGCAACTGTTTTAATCCTTTAATTGAAAGTCTATTGTAGAAACCACCCGGACCATCTTAATTTGCGGGGTATTTTCATCTCTGTCATTAATTGTAAAAAGGCCTTGTCTTGCTATCCTGATCTCCCCGACCTGTGAATCAGAATCACGGGCAAATTTTTCTGCAACCTCTCTGGCATTTTTGGTCGCTTCCTCAATCATTGAAGGTTTAAGATCATTCAATCCTGTAAAAATATATTCAATTGGCCTCCATGTATTCTTAGATCCGAGTAAAATCCCCTTTGACATTAGTTTGAGGGATTCAGAAAGCGCTTTTTGAAGCTTGTTGATATCATTTGTCCTAACCGTAAACTCTGATTTTGCCAAATATCTGAATTCGTTGTTCCGAGAATTGGAATTATATATATCAGCACGGACATCAATAATATTCGTACTGCCTTTAGTCAGTTCAGTTTGTTCAAAACCTTGAGCAATAAAAAAATCGTATACTTCATCATTTTGCTTTTCAATATTGCTTTTTAGAGAGTTCAGATCATTTGCTGTGAGGGTAATGTTTATTGGCCAAACCGCTAGATCAGCATTTACTTCACGTTCAGAAAGACCTTTTACTTGAACAAACCGATCATACTTCTTACCAGTTTTATGCATGTTTCCAACAAAAAAACCTGCAATGACAATTGAGGCACAGAATGTTAAGGTTTTTAACCAGTCAATTTTCATGATTTCTTAATTTTTAATAGTTGCCAACAGAGGGATATAGTTATTGATGAACTCCCACTTATATAAACTAAGATAATATATCTTACTGATACCCCAAGAAAATTCGTGGATACAAGTTATGTGGTACAATTTATTTTAAAAGTATACATTAGAGAGCGTAATAGCTATCGCCCTCGTCGGAGGAGGTGCTTATCCGCAGCCCGGTGAAATTTCGCTATCCCATAACGGGGTCTTGTTTTTGGATGAGCTACCAGAATTCAAAAGGGGGGTACTTGAAGTAATGTGACAACCTTTGGAAGATAGGGAAGTCACTATTTCAAGAGCACGTTTTAACAATTCTTACTGGTCAATTATTAAAAAGAATCTATAACCCAAACTCCTTTATGGTCAAACCTATCCATGTTTGGAAGGGCAAGCGTCGATTCTTTAAGTGAAATTGTCTTTTCTATTAGTTTCTCAGGCTGCAGTTTTCCACTTTTAATCATCTCTAGCATATCAGGATATTTATAGGCCTGCATTCCATGACTTCCTATGATCTCCAATTCATCGGCCAATATTTTATCCATTTGAATCTTAGGGTTTTTATGGTTTCCTGTCATCAAACCAACCTGGATGTGTTTGCCCCTTTTCCTTAAATTGGCAATAGAATTAAAACATGTAATGGCACTTCCAAGGGCATCAACAGAAACATGGACTCCACCATGCGATATCGTTTTGATATGTTCCACGATGTTAGTATTTTGGGCGGCATTTATGGTTGCCATAGCTCCTAATTCTTTTGCGAATTCTAAGGTCTCATCGTTGATATCTATAGCAATTACCTGAGCTCCCAAGGCATTCGCTATCATTATTGCAGATAGTCCTATACCGCCACAACCATGTATAGCAACATATTGACCTCCTGAAACTTTTCCCTGGGCAACTATTGCCCTGAAAGACGTAATAAACCGGCAGCCTAATGGTGCTGCGGTTATGTAGTTAATTTCTTCTGGCAGTTTTACTAGGTTAATATCAGCATAATCCAAGGCAACGTATTCTGCAAAAGAACCCCAATGCGTAAAACCAGGTTGTGATTGATGATCACACACTTGATGATTACCTGATAAACATTGTCCACAACTTCCACATCCGCATACAAATGGAGCTGTAACCCTGTCTCCTATTTGAAAATATTTGACATTTTTTCCAATGGCCTCTACTGTTCCGGCAAACTCGTGCCCAGGTACATGAGGCAATTCAATATCCATGTCATGACCCATCCAACCATGCCAATCACTACGACACATTCCAGTAGCTTTCACTGAAATAATAACCCCATGTTTCTGAGGAGTGGGATCTGCGACATTCTGTATCGTTATAGGGCCTTGATATGCTTCATAAATTGCTGCTTTCATATTTCCTTTATAAAATTGAGCTGGACTAAATTCCCTTCTCGTTTATCTTAAACCGGTTATTTACCTTGCATTAGTGCAATGAAACCCGGTTCCTTTCTTAAGCTATGTAAATCGGGGTCATGTTTAATGTATTCATAATTTCCAAACCCATTATCTATTGCTTTTTTGAGATTTTCAATTGACGTTTTTTTATCACCTATCATGGCATAAAAACAGGCGGCATTATAAATAATAATTGGATCATTGGGGTTTTGTTTGATCCCTTTATGCATTTCTTCTATCGCTTCTTCCAAACGACCCAGCCTTTTCAATGTTAAGGCATAAAATTGGTGGGCACGCGCGTCATCAGGGTTTCGCAGCAAATAGGATGGGTAAAATAATGCCGCCTTTTGAATACAATCCTGTAGATTTTTTTTATCCTCTAATTTTTCATACGCCATCTGCAAATCGCCAAAAGCCGAATGGAAATCACCATTAAGATGTAATACTTTATTGAAATCAACTATAGCTTCAGAATCTCTGTCCATCATTCTATAGAGTCGGCCCCTAATCCAATAGGCAAAAAAATTGTCATGGTCAAATGAAATTGCCTTTTGAACCGCAATCAGTGCTTCGTTTAGTAAATTTTTATTATAATAGGCCAGTCCAAGAGCACTGTACGCCTCAGATGAGGCAGGATCATAAATTAGTGCTTTCAATGCTGATTCTTCGGCTTTTGCAAGCCATATGGGATTTCTATCGTGTGTTTCATATAACAAGGCACAAGCCTCACTCATACCGGCATAAGCAGCAGCATATTTTGGGTCTAAATCTATTGCATTTTGAAAAAGATCTATAGCTAAAAGAAGATAGCTCTTTGTATATCTAAACAAAAACTCACGAGCTCTTAGGTTAGCATCATGCGCCTCACTATTCAGCGTTGCTTTTTTGCCTAGCGCCACTTTTTCTTTGGGACTAAGCTTTAGTTGCAATGACTTTACAATCTTCTTCGATACCTGTTCCTGAATAACAAAAACATCTGCTATATTGCCTTGATAAATCTCGGCCCAAAGTGTAGAATCCTTTTCAACATCAACTAACTCCGTTGAAATTCTTAAATCGTCTTTATGCCTGCGTACAGTTCCTTGTAAAAGGTATCTCGCTTTTAATTCCCGACCCAATGATTCATTATCCAATTCAGAATCTCTATACCGCATGGAAGTGTTTCGTGAAGCGATGTCAAGCTCCTCGATTCCGGACAAACGAATAATGATTTCTTCCGTCAGCCCGTTACTAAAATAATCGTTGCCATTGTTCGAACTGATGTTCTGAAAAGGTAATACTACTAGTTTTTTATTTTCATTGTTGAGCCGATGGTTCGTTTGTGCTGATATTGACGTCTCAGCCTCAACATTCTTAGTTTTCATAATTCCTTTTGGTGTCAATTCATATATCCAAGCCAAAATTAAAATGAGCGGAAAACCTATGATCAAAATAATGATCAAGGTTTTCATAAAATAAGGCGGTGCATTAAAAGTTGGAAGAATAATATCGGATACCTGAGCAATTAACCATGCCACTATTAGATAGGTTATGGCTGGTTTAAATACATTACGCCTTTTAAGCTCTGCTATGTATTTTTTTAGATTCATGTATCGCTCTAAGATAGTTAATTATACCTTAAACAATAAGAGGTAAAGGCAGGGTTGCCGGAATTCCCAGGGGTTATTATGGCTGGCTGTTCTGGAGCATCCCAAATGCAGCTTCCTCTGACCCTATCAAGGCAGTCTAGCCTACAATCTCAGTAAACATGATTAGCTACCAGGCGATGTTGTTGCATGTGCCCATTCGTCGTTTTTACGAATCATTTAAATGATCGTAAATATTAAGATTCTAGTCTAATCCAAAAATTACACAACCCTTTTGGCTGAGGCAATGATTTTCATCAGGTATCTGGGTAAGATTCCCAGACCTTTATTAGACCACCACATTGTTGAGAGTCACAGATGTTGCCTTGGTTGGTCTTTGTTAGCCTTGGATGAAGTAAGATATTTGCTGATTTAACCTGCCTGTCCGGTAGGTAGGTTTTCTGTTAATAGTTGTTGGCGTAATTGTCGGAAGAATTTAATCATGTGAAGTAATGGTTGGCGGTTACATTATCAAGTAACTGAATTATCTTTTAAAGCTTTATACTAAATAACTGAAGCCGTATTTAAAGACCGCCACATTATAGAGAGCAATAGACGCTATTGTGGTGTATAATAGTTTTAAGTGGTACAAAAAAAATAGCGAAGGGGACAGGGTTAGCTTTTTGGCCCTCCATTTTTGATCCATGTTTCGATTTTTTCCTCCAAAAGTACAAGTGGCAAGCTACCCGAATTCAATACTTGATTATGGAATTCCCGAATACTAAAACGTTCCCCTAAGGTAACTTCCGCTCGTGTCCTCAGCTCCCTGATTTTCAATTGACCGATCTTATAGGACAGCGCCTGCCCAGGAGTGGCCATATATCGTTCTATTTCTGAAATTACGGAGGCTTCTGATTCTGCTTCGTGATCCAAGGAATACTTTATGGCTTCTTCCCTTGTCCAGCCCTTGCCATGAATGCCAGAATCGACCACAAGGCGTATGGCCCTGTGCATTTCCATGCTCAGCATCCCGAAGTACTGAATAGGGTCTTTATACAGTCCCAATTCTTTTCCCAAGGATTCGGCATAAAGCGCCCATCCTTCCACAAATACCCCCATACTCTCCGGGTGGAGAAATTCGGGTAGCTTTTTATTTTCCTGTTGCAATGATAATTGATAGTGGTGCCCCGGGATCGCCTCGTGCAAAAAGAGGGACTCATCCGCATATTTGTTGTAGGTGGTAACATCTGGAATGGGCACATAAAAAATACCCGACCTGGATGCGTCTTTGGTACCAGGAACATATTCTGCACTGGCAGAGGCCTCGCGGAACGCTTCCGTGCGCCTTACTTCAAAATCGGCCTTTGGTTGCATATCAAATACGTCATTTAATTTTAGGGTTATCCTGTCCTTTATAACATTGAAATTGGCAATGACCTGTTCTGGGGCGGTAAAGGGCATTTGGTCCTTTCGTTTTCTAATATGTTCAAAAAAGGCTTTTAGGTCCCCTTGGAACCCTATAGCGTTCTTGGCCTTTTCCATTTCCAAAAGAATGCGAGCCACCTCACTTTTTCCCAGTTCATGGATTTCATCCACGTTCATGGTGGTAGTGGTGTGGTATTTAACGAGATAGTTGTAGGTTTCTGGACCGTTGGGCAATGCGCCCAACCCATCTGTTTCCCTGCAAGCAGGGAGGTATTCTTTGATTAAAAAATCTTGTAATTGAATATATTTGGGCTTTAATTTGTCCGTGATCATAAAAATATAGGCCTTGGAAAGGCGGTCCTGGTCTTCCTTGGAAAACCCTTCGGGCATTGCGGTTATGGGCGTATAGAACAAATGTTGAGGTACAGGGTCCAAAATAAAACCGTCCAATTGGGGAATCATCTTTTGGGTGAGTGTCTTGGGCAGCACAATGCCCTTGTCCATACCAATTCTCATTTTAGCCATACAGGTATCCAGAAAAACAAGATAGTCGTCTATTCGTTTGAGCCAGTTTTCATAATCTTCCACGGTATGAAAGGGTTGTACGCTCTTTCCCGCGGCCAATTGGGAGACGTACAATTGAAGGGAGGAAATCTGTGCCAAGGGCATCAGCTCAAAAGTGGGCATATCGTAGATGGGGGAGGCAATGGTGACCATTTTATTGGTTAATCCTTCCCGTTTTATGTCACAATCCCACTGCAATACCTTTAAGCTCATCCATTGGGCAGGGGAAACACTAATGGAATCATAGGTGCCGGCAGCATCCAGAAATTGGGTGTAATTGGTGATCAGGTCTTGTTGGTAGGCATCCGATATATAATTGGCAATGTGATCATTGTACTTGTTTTCCCCGGCCTTGGAGGCTTCAATGGGATTAATGCGCAGCTTGAACTCATAATAGGCCTGGAACAAACTGGCCAGAGAAGCTGAATCATCGGGCCGGGCGGTAGGTTTTTGTTCTTTACATCCAAGGATAATGCCCATGCTGATAAAAAGTACGGCAGTTGCTAATTTCATACGGCATTTAAATTTTAGTGGTTTGGTTCAAAACCACAATGTAATACATTCTATAGAACTTCGCATAACGGAGTTTTAAAAAGCACCAGTTGGTTGACTGGCCATAGCAGAATACCTTATGTGATATGGCAATGGGGGGCTGTCCATATCCCTTGGAGCAATACTACCACTCAAGATCGATTCATCTGTAATCCTATGTATATCGCCCTGCTGTGCCCAGCTTTTATGTTTTAAAGGACAATTGCCACCACATTCGATAGAGTCACAGAAGAGTAGTGGTTTGTCTTTTATAACATAGGATGGAGTAGGAGATAGGTGGCAACCCGCCCGTACCGAACGGCACCTGCCCGAATGTGGTCAGGCGGGCGTTCGGGCGGGTTAATTATTCCCATTGTTGGTAATCGTATATTAATTCTTATCAAGTTCATTATTTATCGCATTAATCAATTCATTATTTTTATCTATAGCAGCTTGCCTGAGTCTAGTTGCTACGGTCCTTTGGTTACGCCAATAACTAAAAATACCCTTGAATTTTTGTGAATTAATTACCTCATCATAATTAAAAGGAGTTGCTCTGTGTTCATCAAATGGTAAGTTAGGATTTGAAGGGTGGAAAAAAAATAATTCTGTTTTAATTGGAACTATGCTAGTCTCATGGTCAGCTCTTGATTCTAAAATGATTTCTGATATTTCGTTATACGTTTTCTCATATAAATCAATAATTGATTGTCGGATTCCAGTGGACTTGATTAGCTCTACACCCTGTGACTTTAAAGTTTCATATCCAGAAGATTTTCTTGATGATGAGGGCCAGTAACCAATGTTGTACATATGAAAATCGAGTGAATCGTGATATTTCCTGTATTTATTAATATTTTTCAAAACAATGTCAATGGACTTGATGACATTTTTTTCTTCCCTTATTTCGGCCTTGAACTGTGAAGTATTGAATTGAACATTTTCCCTGATTTCCAAGAGCACGTCATGACTCTTATCTCTATCTTTTCTTTCCTCGTTCCAGTTATTTACTCACGCGCAAGTAGAATCCCTATCATTACAAGCACAATTTCCCCGACAGCATATTTTAAGTACTTGCCTGTTTTATTTTCCAAAAGTAATGATTGACGTATTTGACGAAAGAATTTAATCATTTTAGCATTATTCAATTAGTAAATAGCCATTTTCAGGTGCACCATACTTTTTTATACAGTTGCCATTGTCATCTAAAAGTTGAACAAGTACATTATTATCACCATCAATACCAAAATATTGGGAGCCAGGAATGGTTCTGAACGTAAATGGTGCGACTTTAAAATCAACAACTTTTCTCCCCTTGTTATTTGTTACAAAAAGACGAACTTCTTTATCTGTTAAGTTACCATAAAGCGCACTAGACCTAACATCTCGTAGATGTTGCAACTCTAATAAAGGGGTATTACAATCATATTCTAAATAGGGTGGCATTCCCAAACTTTGACACAATTCCTTAATTTCAGAGCTATCATAATTAGAAGTGATTCTTTTTATAGTGATTAAAGTAGCCATGGATTGTGCACGATAACGCGAGATTTTGTCGTAATAGTTTTGTGTCATTATCCAATACCTTAAAGCTAAGACCTTGTATTCAGAACTGTCAACCAAATAGTCCAAACGTTTTGCAGTGGATATGGAGTCATTTTTAACATACCATAACTGAGATGAAATGGCATTTGTATTTTCATCAATATTTTCTTCAAGGTTGGACCACGCATCGTCTAAAACAGCTTGATATAATTGTAAGTTCTTGGCCGATTCCAAGATGGACTTATATTTTAAATCTATAATTTTTTCGGCTTCTACGAACTGATTTAAATTCTTATTGCTTGGCACATAGTTCTCCCAATTGGCAACATAATAATTTAAGGAATAGTTCTCTTTATAGTCCTTTTTAGTAAGCTTGTTGTCCCCTATGAGTTTAGCTATTGAATCCTGTTCTTTGTAAAAGGAAAGTGCCTGATCTGCCTGATAATAATTGGCTATTAAATCTTGTTCTATATCGTAAAGCAATTTGTCTATTTCTAATTGTCGCTTCCTGGATTCGTTCCAGTTATTAAATTGCACCGCAATCATAATCCCAATAACCACAAGCACAATTTCACCAATGGCATAACGGGCATATTTAAGCGGTTTGTTGTCATCAGCGAGTTTTTTACGGATTTTACGAAAGAAACCGATCATAGGAAGAAGTTGGTTGTACTTCCTAAGATAATGAATTAATATAAAAGACTTAAAATCAGTCTAAGAATACTTAAATAAGGACCACCATATAAGATAGCGTAATTGATGTTGCCCTAGTTGGAGGAGGAGCGTATCCGCAGCCCGGAAAATTTCTCTAGCCCATAAAGCGGTCTTGTTTTTGGATGAGCTACCAGAATTCAAAAGATGGGTGCTTGAAGTAGTGCGGCAACCTTTGGAAGATAGGGAAGTCACTATTTGAGGAGCACGTTTTAACTATTCTTACTGGTCAACTATTAAAAAGAATCTATTACCCAAATTCCTTTATGGTCAAACTTATCCATGTTTGGAAGGGCAAGCGTCGATTCTTTAAGTGAAATCGTCTTTTCTATTAGTTTCTCAGGCTGCAGTTTTCCACTTTTAATCATTTCTAGCATATCAGGATATTTATATGCCTGCATTCCATGACTTCCTATAATCTCCAATTCATCGGCCAATATTTTATCCATTTGAACCTTAGGGTTTTTATGGTTTCCTGTCATCAAACCAACCTGGATGTGTTTGCCCCTTTTCCTTAAATTGGCAATAGAATTAAAACAGGTAATGGCACTTCCAAGGGCATCAACAGAAACATGGACTCCACCATGCGATATTGTTTTGATATGTTCCACGACGTTAGTATTTTGGGCTGCATTTATGGTTGCCATAGCTCCTAATTTTTTTGCGAAATCTAAGGTCTCATCGTTGATATCTACAGCAATTACCTGAGCTCCCAAGGCATGTGCTATCATTATTGCAGATAGTCCTATACCGCCACAACCATGTATAGCCACATATTGCCCTCCTGAAACTTTTCCCTGGGCGACTATTGCCCTGAAAGACGTAATAAACCGGCAGCCTAATGGTGCAGCGGTTATGTAGTTAATTTCTTCTGGCAATTTTACTAGGTTAATATCCGCATAATCCAAAGCAACATATTCCGCAAAAGAACCCCAATGCGTAAAACCAGGTTGTGATTGATGATCACACACTTGATGATTGCCTGATAAACATTGCGCACAACTTCCACATCCACATACAAAAGGAGCCGTGACTCTGTCTCCTATTTGAAATTTTTTAACATTTTTTCCAATGGCCTCTACTGTTCCTGAAAACTCATGCCCAGGTACATGGGGCAATTCAATCGTTGTATCATGACCCACCCAACCATGCCAATCACTACGGCACAAACCAGAAGCTTTAACTGAAATAACGACTCCATGTTTCTCTGGAGCAGGATCTGCCACATTCTGTATCGTTATAGGGCCTTGATATGCTTCATAAATTGCTGCTCTCATATTTCCTTTATAAAATTGACCGGAACTAAAAGCCCGTCATGTTTGGCTTAATCCAATTATTTACCTTGCATAAGTGCAATAAAATCCGACTCCTTTTGTAAGCTATATAAATCAGGATCATGTTTAATATATTCATAGTTCCCAAAGCCATTATCTATTGCCAATTTGAGATTTTCAATTGCCGCGGTTTTATCACCAATTAATGCATAAAAACAGGCGGCATTATAAATAATAATTGGATCATTAGGATTTTGTTTAATCCCTTTATTCATTTCTTTTTTGGCTTCTCCCAAACGGCCCAACCGCTTTAATGTAAAAGCATAAAATTGGTGGGCACGGGCATCATCAGGATTACGCAGCAAGTAAGAGGGGTAAAACAAGGCTGCACGTTTAATGGTTTCCTGCAGCTTTTCTTTATCCTCTAATTTTTCATAACACATTTGCAGATCCCCATAAGCAGAATGGAAATCACCATTGAGTTCTAACACCTTCTCATAATCAATAATAGCCTCAGTGTCTTTGTCCTGCATTCTGTACAGTCGACCCCTTATCCAATAGGCAAAAAAATTGTCAGGGTCAAATGAAATTGCCTTTTGAACAGCTATTAATGCTTCGTTCAGTAATTTTTTATTGTAATAAACCAGCCCCAGGGCACTGTATGCTTCAGAGGAGGAAGGATTATAGATCAGCGCTTTTAATGCAGACTCTTTAGCCTTTTCAAGCCATAAGGGATTTCTATCATGTGTTTCATATAATAAGCCACAAGCCTCACTCATACCCGCATATGGATCGGCATATTTGGGATCCATGTCTATTGCATTTTGAAAAAGTTCTATTGCTAAAAGAAGATAACTCTTTGTATATTTTAAAAGATACTCCCGAGCTCTTAAGTTAGCATCATGGGCCTCGCTATTGAGAGTGGCTCTTTTATTCAGGGCCACTTTTTCTTTAGGCGTTAGCTTTAATTGTAATGACGCTACAATCTTCTTAGCCACCTTTTCCTGTATGGTAAAAACATCTGCCATCTTTCCACTGTAGCTCTCCGCCCAAAGCTCAGAATCTCTTTTGACATCGATTAATTCCGTTGATATTCTTAAATGACCATTATGTTTCCGTATCGTCCCATGCAAAAGATATCTAACGTTTAATTCCCGCCCCAATGATACAATATCCAGTTCAGAATCCCTATACCGCATAGAGGTACGTCGCGAAACAATGTCAAGCTCCTTGATTGCAGACAAACGGATAATTATTTCTTCTGTTAAGCCATCGCTAAAATAATTGCTGCCATTGTTCGTACCAATATTTTGAAAGGGTAAGACTACCAATTTTTTATTGTCATGGCTGGGACGTTGTGTTTGCGATGATAATGATGTCAGTGATTCAATATTCTTGGTTTTTTTAATTCCTTTTAGAGACAAATCATAAAACCAAGCAAACAACAAGCTGATCGGAAAGCCTATAATCAATATGAAAATCAAGGCTTTCATAATGTAAGGCGGCGCATTAAAAGTTGGAAGAACAATATCACATACCTGAGCAATCAACCATGCAACCACTAAATAGGTTATTGCTGATCTAAATACATTACGCCTCTTAAGCTCTGCAATAATTTTTTTTAAATTCACGAAACTCCAAGTTGTTTTTTTAAGTAGAACACAACGTCAATGGCCAGGATATCCATGAGCGTGCCTCAATCATTCCGCTTAGTCCATCTTAAAGGTAAGTATAATTTTCCTTGTGAATAATTAAGATATGTAGCTTTTTAGACCTTGTCTTTTGGTAAATTCTTTCAATAAAGTATGCCTAGTAGGAGTGTCTTTTTTCTATCATTAATACGGTGTCTTGTACCAAGTCACTTCTCAATGCAGCCAATGAACTTTTGATTTTTATTTCTGTTTTACGATTTTCATTCCAATTATTGATTTGTAGTGCGATTAAAATCCCGATGACAACAGGAAAATTTCGCCAATGGCATATTTTAGGTATTTCCCAGTTTTATTTTTTTCTATAAGGTCGAATCTAATTCGTCTAAAGAACTTGATCATATTTTCTATATATGTTTTCGAGACGTCCGCAAGCGGCTATCTCAACCAAAGGTCTACCAGACCTTTGATTTTGCATAACTCCTCCGCGTCGGCTGGCCCGTTCGCTAAAAACATTCACTGAATGTTTTTTAACGCTCCGTCCTGTTTCGATAATGAAAGAGTTTAATCATTGGTTAATGGTTTGTAGTAATGAAGGCTAACGGCTTGAATAAATGCCAGTTTTAATGGTCTTTATTTCTTGTTATAAGCTTTTGGTCGCACCAATACCAGACAACATCTTCACCGCCGGGCTCATAAGGGGCAAATTTGTCGAATTCCATCCCAATTTTTTCCATCACCCTAATAGAATCTTTATTTTCTTTCATTGCAATTGCTATAATCCTTTTTAATTTGAGTTTATCAAATCCATAGGTCAAAATTGCAAGGGATGCTTCCGTTGCATAGCCTGCTCCCCAATATTTCGGCAAGAATCTATAACCAAGATCAATTTCATCAAATTCAGGTAGATAAGCTAGACCAGCCCAGCCAATGAATTGCATCCCATTCTTTAGAAATGTGGCCCATCTACCATATCCATACTTCCCATAGTCGTTAATTCTTGTCTGTATTGCCTGTTCTATTTCTTCCATAGATCCAGCCGGAGGTTCTCCCGTGTACTTTTGTACATCAGGATCAGAATGCAACTGAAATAGTTCCTCTTTATCATACAGGGTAATTTCTCTTAGCAGTAATCTTTCTGTTTCTATCAAGGTTTTCACTTTCTTACTTATAACGATGAGTATATGAAGCGTAGCCTGCCGTAAGGCGGCTATGATTTCATATACATTGTTACAGGTCGTTATTCTTTTATATCACTATGTTTATCGGATATGATTCTATAAATCCTACTAGAAACATCTTTTGGGCTCATAGATACATTATTACTAAACACAAATACTCTTATATTCTGTTTTGGATTCACAATAAAATGACTTCTAAAGCCAACGATGTAGCCACTATGGCTTATTAGTTCTTCGGAAATATAAAGTCCATAACCATACATATCCAAATTGCCGTATGGATCTACCTCATCTGCCTCTATATATGGCGTCATCATTTTTTTTAAAGATTCTTTCTGAAGTATTGACTGCTCATTTCCGACATAGATGTTTGTCCATTTTATAAAATCATATAATGTTGTTACTAAGTTTCCATCTGGCTCGGTAACGGGAAGACTAACTATATCATCAAGAATATGTTTGTTCTGCTCATCATCCCATCGATATCCGATAGCTTCATCATTTGCCACAGTATAATTTGAAGTATTATGAATAAATGAATCGTGCATCTCGATAGGTTCAAAAATGTGTTTTTGCATATAACTGTCATAGGGTTCTCTCGTTATATTTTCAATTATTTGTCCAAGTAAAGTGTATCCAATATTTGAATAGGAAAATTGAGAGCCCGATGGGAAATTTAGTTCCTTACTCATAGCTTCTTTAATCATGCCATCAACTGTATTTCCTAGGCAGAATCCTTTCTCAACGTTATAATAATCTCGAGTTAATGCATAATCTTCAATACCACTTGTATGAGATAATAAATGATGAATATTAACATCATTCCATCTGTCAGAATGATATTGTACAGGTAGGAAATTATTAATAGTTTCTTCTAAATTAATTTTATTCTGTTCTAAAAGCTGCATTATTGCTGCTGCAGTGAATTGTTTGGTAATTGAGGCTACATGGAACTTTGTCTTGATCTGATTCTGAATTCCATCTTGAGCCATTCCGTAGCCTTTAGCATGAATTATTTTATCGTTCATAGCGACAAGGACATCGCCAATGAAATGCTCTTCACTAATCATTTTATTTATCAATGATTCTATTTCAGGGTCTGTAATTTCTTTTGAAAGCTTAAATTTTTCTGTGACGACTTTATTTCCTGTTTCATTTTCTTTGCTCTTACAGGAAAAAAGAAGAAGAAAAATAAAAATAGTGTTGAATGCTTTTATGTATTTCATCAGTTGGTTTTAATGACCTGTAACGATGGGATATACTTATTGATGATATCCCACTTAGGTAAACCAAGATAAGGAATGAATTTGTAATAGTATTTGTAAGGAGGTATTAGACTTGGAAAGACCAGCACATTAGATTGAATAACAGAAGTTGTTCCTTTAGGCGTACTATAGAACCGGACCAGCGTTTTTAAGAGGCCACTTTGTTTTGCGGTGTTTGATCTTTAGTTGCGTTTTTAACCATTGGAATGTTTTTGGATTGCAGCACATCTTCAGGGATATTGCCTTTTCTACAGATATCAAGAAATCTATAATTTGTGTGAAGCCCCCGGAAAATGGGACTTGCATGGATCCAAGGAATGCTTCGGGATTGATTTGAAATCATTTTTTCCAGATAATCCATTGCCAGTTCTGAATTACCTAGAACAGCATGCAGGCTAGACAACGCGTTATTACCCATTCTTGGGTCATTGCCCCACTTTTCTAGGAGCTTATCTGCTTCCTTTCGATTTCCATTCAAAATATATGCTCTTGCCAAATGGCTAACCCACAGGGGATTGAATTCAACAGCTCTTTTCAGCGTGTCTATTGCTTGAGGGAACAAACCTTTATCTGCATAAGCTGAGCCAAGAACCATATATGCAGCAGAATAATCAGGATTTAATTCTATCGTCTTATGCGCCCATTCAATGGCGTCGTCATTTCGGCCAGCCCACCAATATAACCATGCAAGCCATCCGGAATAATTAGCAGCAAATGGATCGATTTCCGTAGTGAGGCTTGCCTCATAAATGGCTTTATCCCAATCCTCATGAATAACATGAAGCCAAGTATAATGCGCATGCGCTACTTCCAAACTTGGTTTTATTTGTATGGCTTTTAGGAAATCCGATTTGGCTCCCGGGTAATCCCAATCAAAATACATTTTAACGTCGGCTAACGCCGCATAGGCATCAGCAAGATTCGGATTAATTTTCAGGGCTTGATTAGCGGCTGCTTTAGCTTTAACGAAGTGTTCGGGTTTTGAAATACTGCTGTGTCCGAGTATGACATATCCTTGGGCCAGTCCTCCATAAGCAAACGCTGCTGTCGGATCTAATTCAATAGCCTCCTTTAAATGCTCCATGCCAGCCAACATATCTTCAGTGGTTCCCTTGTCCAATGAATGCATACCCCTTAGATAAAGCTTATACACTTCAGGATTTTCACTTTCATCACCAATAGCAAGATTACCTGCATCTACATTCATTCTTTCTGCTATGGCGATAGCCACATCACTCTGCATGCCCAGCAGTTCACTTATGTCTTTCTCATATTCCTGACTCCAGAGATGTGATTCTTGAGGGTAGACCCCTATTAACTGTACTTGAACTAGGAATCGCTCATCTTTTTCAAGCACGGAAGCCTCAATGATATTATCAACTTTCAATTGTTCAGCAATGTTGGTAATCGGAAGCTCTGTATTCCTAAATCTTAGGGTAGAGGTTCTCGAGATAACACGAAAGTCAGGAATTTGACTTAATTTCCCAATAATCGCATCATGTAGGCCATCTACTAAATAACTCTGTTCAGGATTATTAGACAGATTATCAAAAGGCAATACGGCAATAGAAGCTTTTTCAAACTTGGAATCTTTTACACCGATGTATTGATTATAGATAATTACAGCCGCTAGAACCAAAAAAATAGCACCTAGAACATAACGGAGTAATTTCCTTTTTCGCAAATTGAGATTTTTTGCCGAAGGTGGGGGTAGACCAGCTCCCTTAAGCGCATAGATCCGTATGGGATATGCAATGTTCTTCAATTGAAATTCCCCAAGATCGTGTACCTCAATTTTATGACGACCCAATATAGCTTTATAAACGGATTCGGAGATATAAATTCCTCCAGGGTCTGTGGTCGTTTCGATTCGGGATGCAATATTGACACCATCACCAAATACATCTCCATTTTCAACGGTTATATCTCCCAAATGGATACCAATCCGAACCTTAAATGAATTTTGTTCTCTAACCGCCTTTTGTATGGCTACTGAACAATTAACCGAATCGTCAGCTGTTTCAAACATAGCAAGGATCCCATCACCCATTTCCTTCAGCCATGTGCCATTATATTTCCCAATAAGGGATTTTTGAATGTCTCGATTGATTTTGAGTATCTCCAGCGCCTGTTTTTCATCATGACTCATCATGCTTGAATAACCTGAAATGTCAGTAAACATAATAGCCGCTAATTGTCTTATTTCAGCCATTTGGAGATATATCTGGAAATTTTAAAGCTATAAAGAAAAAATGTTCTTGTAAATGATATTCGTCAGCTATAAAGCATGTTCGACTTAACTGGGTCGATAACAGAATCTTGGATGGTACGTACCATGCTCGGCAATCACTTGCCTTCTATTTTACCATCAATGAGCTTGCGCTTGTATTATCTGGTAGGCAATACCCGCCTTAGCCCCATGGCGGCGTTGTAGTTCCTTAAAGTATTTCCCTAATTGATTCAAGATTTGTGCTTAAAATCATATTTAAAATAGGCGCCTAGACGGTCGAGAATTTTATCCCATCGCGGATCATCATGCAGGGATTTTAAATCGGTGTCTATGAATAAGAATTCCGGGACATCAACAAAGGCTTCAAATGCTTCATCCAAATAATGAAAGGCATCATCTTTGCGACCATTTATGGCATAAATACAAGCTACATAATAATTATACCAGCCTTCATCATCAACAATGGATCTAAAGGATTCAAGGTTGGCTTCAAAATTTCCAAGATTCCCTTTTGCTCCTTCCAACCAAATTTCCGATAAACGTTGGTCGTCCTCATCAAAATCTTGTATCAAATCCTTTGCAGCAGAGTAATTCTGAGTTAAGCGATAATATTCGAATAAGTTATTGCTATACGTGTAAGATTCCGGGTATAGTTCTCCAATCCTTTCGGTCAACCGCAACACCTCATCGAAGTTGCCATAATAGGTTTCATACGCAATCAAATTTTCTAAAGAAAATACATCTCGCGGATTAAGTTCCACAGCCTTTTTTGCGTATGGATAGCCCTCGTCTACACTGTTGGTTCGTCTGAAACACCACTCCCGGTAGCCCATAGAGCCCTCCAGACTTTCCAGTTCATCTAAATATCTCTGATAGGCTTCCATATCCTTAAGATGCCAGCTTACATTAGAGCACCAAACAAGTGCATAATCATTTTTTGGATCAAGACTATACGCTTTTTTTGCTGAGCGCATGGCTCGTTTTAATCCGTCATCCCTATCGATCATTTTCATGTAAACCGCCTGTCGAAACAAGGTTCCGGCATACAAGGCATGAATAGGGGCATAGGTGCTGTCAATTTTTAGAGCTCGCCTAAGCAAGGAATCAATTTTTCTCTCCACCTCACTACGATCGTCTCCACCTCGGTCATCTAAAACTCTTGCTCTCAAATACAGTTCGTATGCCTCGGGATCGACCTTTTTGTTCTGGACTTCTTTTTCATCCACGGTCAGCTTCAAATACCGCGCAATATTTTCGGCCAGGTCATCATATGTTATTAAAATATTCTCCTTCTTGTCATCATAGGTTTTATTCCAGATGGCTGTATTGTCTTTGGAGTCGATCAGCCTTATACTTATCCGATAGTTTTCACCCAGTGGCATGATGCTTCCCTCCAGGATATAGGCCACATCGAGTTCCTTGGCGATCACATCAAAGCTAATGTCTTTATCCTTGTAATAGAAGGAAGACGTAGGGCTTGTTACCTTAAGGTCTTTGAACTTTATAAGCCGGTCGTAAATATTTTCACTGATCCCAAAGGAGAGGTGCTCCTGTTCTTTATTAGGTGAGCGGTCCTCTAAGGCCAGGACCGCAATAGAGGATTTAAAACTCGAAGCCAATACATCCTCGCGTAGTTCATCTACATCACCACTTAATCTTAAGGTATTTACGACTAAAAGAATCACCGCAATGGTGAGTCCACCGATGATCACCCGGTTCAGTTGCAAGTTCTTTTTCTCCGATACCTTAGCATCAAAGACCACATCTTCTGTTTTCTGAATGCTCCCCCATGAAAAATCATAGACCCAGGCTAAGATGAGCCAGATAGGAAACCCGATTGCCAAAACGATCACAACGATCTGACTGATGCTATCAGGTATCTTAAATAAGGGCAGTAAGATTGTGACTACCTGTATGATAAGCCAGGAAAACACAAGATAGGCCAAGCCGGCCTTCACCACATGGCGGCGTTGTAGTTCTTTCCAATAATGTTGAAACTTGCTCATGTCTTATTCAGGTTGGTGCGTAAAATCGTAGTTAAATTCTTTGCTTAAACGGTCTATATAGCCGTCCCAGCGGGGGTCGTCATATAGGTTTCTGAACTCGGGAACCGTGAAGAAAAATTCCAGGTTAATTTTTACATAATCTTCAGCTTTTCCCAGATAGTCAAAAGCCCGGTCTTTATCGTGGCGATGGGCATAAGCTACTGCTAGTTGAAAGGATGTATTAAAGTTGTAATCTTCACTGTTAGGAAGACCCTCCAAAATACGTATTGTGCTATCCGCTTTTATTTCATTACGCAACTCTTGATAAATGAGCGATTGGTTTAATAAACGGCTATGATTAATGGATTCCTCTTTGGAATATTTCAAGGCTTTATCATATTCTTTTTTTAAATAATATAAATATCCTGCATCTCCATTAAAGAAAGTATCGCCCTTTCCATATTCATAAGATTTAAATAAAGCCCATTCCGCTCGTTCCAGATTACCCAAGAAAAAATTTGGAAATATAATCCAATTATATGGCTCTGGATTTTTTGGATCAAGTAAAACTGAGCGCTCGCTATACGTCAAACACTCTTCCAAGCGATTCTGACGGGCGGCCTGGAAGGCTGCATAGTAAAAGATATCTGCATTATTGGGAGACAACTCCATAGCTTTTTCCAAGGTTTGATTTGAGGCTTTCCCTCTTTAGCATGCCATTGCCAATTGGACAACCAATTGTACCCATAATAATGGTCGGGGTCAAGTTCGATTGCCTTACGTGCTGATCGAAGTCCGATCGTTAGAGCCTCATCAACTGTATACTCGTCAAAATACAATCCTTTGTGCAAGGTGGTCATACTTAATGTAGCATAGGACAGTGAATAAGTCGGATCGATTCGCAGAGAGGAACGAATTAGCGAATCCGCCGCATGGGAAGCCTCTCTATTCCAGGCACGTAAGGGTATCATTGGCCCTCAAATATAACAAATAGGCCTCCGGATCCACTTTTCGGTTTCTTACGTCCGCATTTGCAATGGTTACATTTAGATATTGGCCCACATTTTGCGCCACTTCGTCGTAGGTATCCAATACATCTTCCAGAGTGTCGTCAAATATTTTAGACCAAATGGTTGTCCCGTCTTTTGTGTCCACCAGATTAATACTTGCCCTGTACGTTTATCGAATACTTGTACGTTACCTTCTAAAATATAGCGAACCCCGAATTCCCCGGCAATTACTTCAATACTCACATCTTTATCGCGGTATTGAAACGAAGAAGTGGGGCTGATGAGTTCAAGTCCTTGGATTGGGCCAAACGATCATAGATACTTCGGGCAAGGCCATCTGAAAAGTAGCGCTGATCTTGCTTCGGGCTAAGGTCTTCAAACGGTAGAATCGCCAAGGAACTTGAAATTTCATTGACAACAACTGGCCTTCCATCTTATCGACCTTGCTACTTAACCGAACGGTGTTCACTACTAACAAGATGACAGCTATTCCCAGACCTCCAATAATTACCCGGTTTAAGCCCACATTCTTTTTCCGGGACACCTCAGCATCAAATGGCACGTCCTCAGTCTTTTGGATACTGCTCCAGGAAAAATCATACACCCAGGCCAAAATAAGCCAGATGGGGAAACCTAAATCAATACAATCACAGACAGTTGCATAACCCAATCCGGGACCTTAAATACAGGAAACAGTATAGAAAGTACCTGAATGAGCAGCCAGGCTACTACCCAATAGGCAATACCTGCCTTCACCACATGGCGGCGTTGTAGTTCTTTAAAGTATTCTTTTAGATTCATAAATTCTCAGTGTTTCTTTTATCATTGTACATCCCAAAAAAGCCTGGTGGTTTGTGTATCTCCACCGATTGCGGTGGAAGCATTCATCCAATTTGTTTCATTTAAGTTTTGCTCATTAACCGGATACTTATGTCTTAATGGAATTGGATTACCAGATAAAGCAGGTAAATTCAATGGTGGAAAATCAAATTTGCGCCAGATATTCCATCCCTCGTGGCCCCGGTTATACATAGCCAGCCAGAATTGAGTCCCGATCTTCTGTCGCCATTCGCCCTGGGCCGTCGTATAGGCTACATCCGGATTGGCCAGGTAAACACCAACATCAGCTGGCCCCCCAATCTTCAAAAGAAGCGGTAATTGCCTGATCGTAGTATTCTTCAGCCGTTCCACCGACCGAATATCCGCGCTCAGCGGCCTCCGCCAGATAAAAGGACACTTCCGCAAAATCAATGAATCGCACAGGAAAGTGTTGGATCCAGCGTTGATTCAGCTACTTGTGTATAGGAATCAAACGTATTAAAATCTCCATAGATGCCGCCATCATATACTCCCGGTCCGAGATTGTCGGAAAAATAGACCTCTCGCCGAGGATCATCCAAGGCATTCATCAGGTCAATAATTGTATTGGCAATCACAAAATCCTGCCTTCCGGATTGCACAAGATCGGTCCAAATGGGATTAGGATTCGAGGTTCCCAGATAGGCAAAGTAGGCATTATCTGCATTAGATGTGAATACTCCTGAACTGTAAGCACTTTCTACGTGTAGTTTGTGCCAGTGAAGGATTAATATCTGCGAGCATAATACCTAACCTCAGCTTAAGGGAACTCCAAAAGTACGCCATGCATCAATATCACCAAAGTACAAATTATCGATCTCAAATCCGTCTGTAGTAAGATTGGAAATTGCCACATCAATTCGATTAATCAGGTCTTCATAAATTGAAGCAGCAGCATCATAAACGGGTTGCGTGGTCTCATGCAGAACGCAGTGCATCCGTGTACGGAACATCCCCAAAGGTGTCCACCATATTTTGCCAGCCATAGATCTCGAGGATGTTCGGCCTGTGCAAGGCGTGTCGATTTTTGTGCCTCCGATAAGCTTTCATCGGCCATGACGATCTCCTTGGCCGTGGTCAGATCCTGGAATACAGAACGATACATAGCCGCCCAGTGATTGTCCGGCGTATTGCTAAAGTCGAAATCGTAATTAGATTCGTCAGGATAGGTGGTCGTTGCCCAGTACTGGCTTAGCATACGGGACACATTCAAAAAGATGTTCGGTTCCGCCATTTGGTCTGCTAGGTTTTTTAGGGCTGAATTGAACAGGAAATCGGCTTCTACCTCTGTCGGATTATTTGGATCTACGTTGTAGTCTGCGTACTGCTCATCTGATAAGCAAGAGGAAAGCAGGGTAAATACAATCAGGTATATTGCTATTCTTTTCATAGTCTTGCGTTTAAAACTGAAATTTTAGATTACACCCAATTTCTCGAACTGCGGGATAGGCGCCTACTTGAAAACCCTGTAAATTCCCAGCGCTAAGACCGGCTTCTGGATCGGAATAGGGTACATTTTTATCGATAATCCATAGATTCCTTCCAATGATGGAGAAGGAACCTGATTCTATTGGGAGTTTGGAGAGCAATTTCTTCCCAAATGTATAGGTAATGCTTGCTTCCCGTAGTTTAACAAATCCGGCATCATACACATGATAGGCCTCTGGCGAGTAGAATCCTACAGGGTTAATAAATGTGCTCATATCCCCTCGCACAGTATTGGGTGAGCCGTCAGCCTGAACCCCCGGAAGTAAAATACCCCCACTATCCGCACCATCGGAAATAGGATTTCGTATTTGATTTCCTGGGCGTTATCGCCTGTCGAATCGTAATCCCCGTCGAATAGCCATAGAAGGTATCGAGAGAGAAAAAAGGTCACCCCCTTTCTTGATATCGATAGAAAAGACAAACCAAAATTCTTAAAGGTAAAGCCATTCCAGACGCCAGCGGTCCAGTCTGGGTTGATATCGCCAATGACTTCATTGTTCGTATCGGAGATCAAATAGAAACCATCCACATCAACAATGGGTTGTCCATTTTCGTGAAATACAAAATTGGTTCCTCGTATGGTGCCATAAGGCTCGCCAGGAACAGCATTTAAGGATGCCTGTTGGAAGAAACCTAACTGTAGATTATCAACACCTTCAGCCAACTCCACGACAAGGCTTCGATTCCTTGTCCAATTTAATCGTAGGTCCCAACTAAAATCCTCAGTTTTTATTGGGCTTCCAAAAAGTTGCACTTCCCAGCCCTTGTTTTCAATAGTACCGGCATTAAGTAAAGCCGATTGAAAGCCTGTAGCATCCGAAATGGGTACCCTTGTGATCTGGTCTATGTTCTGATTGTCGTAATAGGAAATGTCCAGGCCTGCACGCCGATCAAGGACAATCAGCTCCATGCCTACTTCCCAATTTCGTTGTTCTTCGGGACGTAGGTTTTCATTGTTCCGAGAATCCATATTGGAAGCTAGGCCCCCGTTAAACGGAGGAGTGATCACATCAAAAGTGTTGATGACACGAAACGGATCTGTGTCATTACCAACAACCCCATAATTAGCACGTAATTTCCCTAAAGTGAGCCAGTCTAGATCTAGCAATTGCGAATAAATAAGGGATCCTGTAACGGACCAGTAGTTATAGCGGTTATTGGCCACTGGAAGGGCAGAGGAGCGGTCGGTTCTGAAAGTCCCTTCCAGATAAGCCAGAAAGTCATACCCCAAACTTGCCTGTACGTAAAAACCATCTACCATTTTCGTAGCGTCATATTGTGAAGACACAATAGGACCTTCACTGTTAGATAATGTGAAAAGATCTGGGATAAGAAGACCATCACTTGTTCGCGAACTTGTGTTGTTCCATTCGTTCCGACGTAAATTAAATCCCATGGTTCCCACCAAATTCAATTTATCTGATAAGGCTTTATTGGCATTCAGGATCAAGTCATAGTTGTATTCAGCCAGATTGTTATCCTGCCGGATGTATCCCGGAATATTGACGCTACCTACCTCTGTGCGCTCTTCCCGTAAATCACTAAAAGTATCAAAAGTGAAGCGGGCCAAAGCACTCAACCAGTCTGTTATCTGGTAATTCAAGACAAGGTTCCCATAATAGCGATTGCGGGTGTCCGTAGAGAAATTCTCATACCAACCCCAATAGGCATTATCCGTATAGGTGGGACGAAGATTGTCAGCACCAAGTGGATTCCAGGTGGCATTCTGTTTTAATTTGAAATAGGCATCTTGTTGTTCTGCCATATCTACATTCACCTGCCACCATTGTCTAAAGTTTATAAGTTGGTTGTTCGCATCGTAGCCGGTGCCATACCTTCCAAGTCCGTCTGTCTTAACAAAGTTAAAAACAGCAGATGCTTTTAGTTTATCAGTAAGCCGGTGGGATGCGGAAAAGTTTATTGTGTTTCGTTTCAGTTCACTATTTGGAAGATTCCCTTCCTGGAAAAAATTAGTAAAACCCAACCGAAATGCACTTTTTTCGCTCTGCCCGTCCAGGGCAATTGTATTGATCGTGGTCATGCCCTCTTCCCAGATGTAATTTGGATCGTTGGCCCCGGCAACCCAAGGTGTGGCCTGTAAATAGGTGTCCAACCCCTGATAAAGGGAATTCCATTGAAACACATCCAAATTGGGATCAAATGGTGCCCCATAAGAGGCATCTTCAGTAAATGGTGTGGTAAGGTCTTCCACTCCATCACCATTTACATCAAATAAACCAAAATATCCGTCGGGACTATCGTAGAAGGGGCCATAGCCGGCCCCATATCTTTTTTGATATATGGGTAATGTCTTTTCATCTACAGAAGTAAGGGTTAAAGTAGAATTTACAGTAATCCCAATTCCGTCTTTTCTGCTCCCTTTTTTTGTGGTAATCATCACTACACCGTTGGCTGCTCTTGAGCCATAGAGGGCTGTAGCAGCTGCACCCTTTAAAACATTAATGCTTTCTATATCATCGGGATTGATATCGGAAGCGGCATTTCCATAATCAACACCTCCGAAGCCTAGACGTTGCTGCTGGGAATTACCGGTATCATTATTAAAAGGGATGCCATCCACTACGAAAAGTGCCTGGTTATTTCCTTCCAGGGAGCTGTTTCCACGAATCACAACATTTGTAGAGCCCCCAAGAGTCCCAGAGGGACGTATGTCCAGTCCCGCTATCTTCCCTGAAAGGGAGTTTACAAAATTCTGAGTTTTTATAGAGGATACATCATCACCTTGCAATTCTTGTGTAGCGTAGCCCAGACTCTTTTTCTCACGTTCTATACCAAGAGCTGCAACTATTACTTCTTCAAGCTGGGTAGTGTCTTCGGACATTGTCACATCGATTATGGTTCGGTTGTTCACCTGTTCATCCATGGTCTGATAACCCAGATAGGAAAACATAATTATTGCGTCCTGATCGGCTTGAATAGTGTACTTTCCGTCGAAATTGGACTGGGTACCCTGAGAGGTGCCTTTTACAATGATATTTACTCCTGGGAGGGGCAATCCGTCTGGGGTGATGACGGTACCTGTAATGGTTTTTTGCTGTGCATAGAAATAGTTGACTGAGCAAAGCAGGACCAACGTAAGCAAACCTCTGATCATTGTTTTCATGCTGAGATTGGTTTAAACGATACGAACTGCCTTGTTAGAGCGGGCCGTATTGCTTTGTTTAATTAGTATATAGATCGATCTATTAGAAGTGTCGCTAATTCATAACACTATCCCGGATCCAACTTCTTTCTTAAAGTTCCTCATTCTTCGTAATTGGGATTTCCAATTATGTTCATTCCTCTTTAAAATTATTTTTAAAGTTTACAATTATGTTTCCATCGTATATCAATGGGAATCCGTACCGAAGTGAACTACAAAAGCTGAAAAACTCCATATTTCCTCTTTTCCAGGCAATTACATTTTAATTTATGCTAACAATTAATTAATTTTAAGAAAAGTCAACCATACCTATTGTCACATGAATTCTGAAGAATTTATCTACAGAGCTAAAAAGCTTGTTTTGGAAAACCTCCTGAATCCTCAATTCGGGGTGGTGATGTTGGCCAAAGAGCTTGGCATTAGTCGATCAGAGTTATATAAAAGAATCAAAATAGCAGAAAATAAGTCGGCCAGCCAATTTATCCGCGAGATAAGGCTGGAAAAGGCCCTGGAGCTTCTGAGTACAGAATCTTATTCCGTTGGGGAGATCGCTTATATGGTTGGGTTTAACAGCCCAACCTATTTCTCAACCTCTTTCAAGGAATATTTTGGATACTCCCCAAGTGTTTCGACGGATCATCATACACAGCTTCCCAACGCCCATTCCAGAATGCAAAAGAAACGTGTCCCGCTCGTCCTGGGTACCATTGCGATTCTGATTGCAATTTTTTGGAGCTTTAGCGTCTATAATGTAAGTCCAAAGGAAAGGGAGAACTCCCTCGCGGTGCTTAAGTTCGATTATTTGGGCGTTGAAACAGATTCCGCCATGCTAGCCAATATTCTATCGGAAAACATTGCTACTTCATTAAGCAACATTAGCACTGTAAATGTAATTGCGAGCACCTCCTCTTTTCAAATTGAGGAAAAGGAAGATCTCGGTAAAATTGGAATCAGGCTTGGGGTCAATTACTTGTAGACGGGCGTCTTTGGAGGGACAAAGAACAGGTCAAAGTAGCAGTAAAATTGATAGATACCAGAACAGGATATCAACTTTGGGCAAATACTTATGAGGACAATTTTCAATCCTTTAATGGGCACCAGGATCAAATTTCAGAACGTGTTACGAAGGAACTGCAAATAACCCTGCTACCCGAAAATGCAATTGGATTACCCGGGAAAAGAGCTACGAGTCTTGAGGTGTTTCGCTTGTATTCGGAAGCTGTTGAATTAGGAGAAAATCGAGTGGATACTTCCCTGTCCAAAGCCATTGACTTATTAGAGCAGGCGGTGGAACTAGACCCTTCATTTGCCGAGGCCTATGCAGAGTTATCCTATTTATACGGCCAGTGGCATTATTACGGTAGCATAAAGAAGTACGATCGGGACAAGATGATGGCCAAGAATCTCAATGTCGCAATGGAGTTAAACCCTGAAAGTCCGGAAGTCTTGTTAGCCAATGCAGACTTTGATTGGAAGAACAGGACCTCTCCTGAAGATTCAACATCAATCGTAAACAGTTTTAGAAAAGTCCTGGACAAGGATCCCTTCAATCACAGGGCAAACTACAGATTGTACCAGGTATATAGCTGGTTAGGAAAATACAACATAGCACATGAACATTTGGAAACAACTGTTAGACTTGACCCTTTAAACACTTTCTATAAGACTATTTTGGCCAGGGACTTATTCTGGAAAAGAAATGAAAGGGATAAAGGATTCATGATCATAGAAGATATTTTAAAGGTTAGATCCGCGACCGGGAGCAGTCTATTTTAAAGCACTAATGTTAGCGGACCAAACAGAAGCGAATTATTTGGCGGCTTATAAAGTAATTCATAAGGCACTTGAAGAACAACCTTACACCTATGGGTATTTATACTGGGGAACACAGATTGCCATGGATTTAGACCTCTTGCCTCTTGCAAAAAATATACGCCCAATTAATTCAAATCAGATTTCCCGAGAATCGTTATTACACTTATGAACCAGCGTTACAAATTTGTATAACCGAGAAGCGTTTCGAGGATGCCCTGGATCTTACAAGGATTTGGGTCAATAATAAAGGACTAAACAATAAAATAGCTTCTGCAAACATCGCGAGAATTCATTATCTAAAAGGTGATAAAAGCAAAGCGGAACAGATTCTTCTTAAGAATTTTGCTGATTTATTCAACAATATAGCATCGGGGGAGTACAGTTCTTCCCAATTCAATAAGCGGGATATTGGGCCTATCAGGACCTATATCGATATTCTGAGAGCGAAGGGGGAAGGGGCAAAAGCACAGGTCTTCGCTGATTTCCTTTGTTCGTATTACAAGGATTTTGATAAACGTATTATATGGGGTAATAAATTTGATCAGCTAGATTGTCATTACCTTCAAAAAGACATGGACAGTTTTCTGAACGCCGTGAGGGAGGCCTATTTCCAGGATGCCAATCGCCTTGCCTTATACAAGGATCTTAAGATATTGAATTACCCGGCAGTCGAGGACAACACGAGGTACCGTCAACTATTTGCCGAAATTGAAACTGAGGTACATCGGATGCGGGCGGAGGTAGTCGAATACCTCAAGGCAAGAGGGCGACTGGGATCCTGCCTGGGATAAAGACTTGGCAATCAAATAGTTAAATATATAGGTGCCGGTGCGTTAAACATTACACAAGATCTTGTGTAATGGGTTTCCCCAATACACAGTAGAAGTCTTTTTCTCGATTATTAATACGGTGTCTTGTATTAGATCGTTCCGCAGTGCTACTAGCGATTTTTTAATTTTATTATTAGTTTTTCTGTCCTCATTCCAATTATTAATCTGTAATGCAATAAGAATCCCAATAACTACAAGTACAATCTCACCAATGGCATATTTTAAGTACTTAGCTGTTTTATTTTTCTCCATAAGGTCGTAGCGAATACGTCTAAAAAGCTTGATCATGTTTGTCTATTTTTAATTCCAGCGCGGCAAGCTGGCTCATTCGCCAAAAATGTCTACTAGACATTTTTTTAACGCTCTGCCCTCTAAAGAAGTTAATCATTAGGTTAGTTGTTGGCCATAATGAAGGCTAACGGTCTTGTGTATAAAACGTAGGGCGTAATAAAAAGCTAACTTTTCGGTTTAAAATTGATCCGTCCCAACGCTACGGGATTATATTTTGTTTTATTTTTTATTTTAAAAGCCAAATCCAAAAGATTTGGTGGACTTCACAAATAGGCCCAAACCTTTCGGAAAGCCTTTACTAGATACGTTTTACAGCTTCGATGAAAAAGCAGTAAGTCAAGTATCTTTAAAGTTCTCTAAAACTATTAAGACATGAAAACTCAACAAACTGCTTTATCAAAGCTATTCATTCGCTCAATGGTGTGCAAAGGTGTTGTACTTGGGTCGTTTTAATAGCTTCTATTTATTGATGGCACTTTTTTTTAATTGTTTTTCAAGGATTTCAAAAAGTTCTAGTTTTGAAAATGGTTTTAAAACAATTGCATCACATCCAGTATCCATAGCCTGCTTTAATACGTTCTCCTTTATATCCCCTGATTGCATTATAATAGGAATTGAAGGATTGATTTCTCTAATTAATTCACTGGCCGTGATCCCATCCATAATGGGCATTCTTATATCCATAAGAATCAGTTCAATTGACCGTTCTTCATCATCTTCTTCTACCAACTTTACCGCTTCTTGTCCATTCTTGGCATGAATAACGTTGTAGTTTTTTTCTTTTAATATTATTTCAAGATACTTGAAGTTGGCTACATGGTCTTCTGCCACTAAAATTGTGGTTTTGGGCTTATCGTTTTCAGGATGGCTATTATAAATTTGCATGTTCATGCTTGCAATGTTTATTTTATTATAAGGAATTGTAAAACTAATTGTTGAGACTTTTAATTCTAATAACCATCTTCAGTTTTTTTTTAATACAATGCAATAGCCATGTGCTTTTGATTTAAATTATATATGCATTAATATTTTTTCGAGTTCTTTCTTTGTGAAGGGTTTTTGCAAAATAAAATTAACGTCATGTTTGTTTTTAGTGTTTTCATCAATATCCCAACCGCTTACAGCAGTGATTTTTATTTTATTTCCAATCTTTGTTCTTATAGCATCGGCTAATTGCCAACCATTCATATTTGGCATACCAATGTCTGTAAATATAACATCGTATTTGTTTTGATTTAGAAGTAGCAAGGCACTCTTTCCTCCATCTGCAATGTCACATTCATGACCTATTAATTCAATTAATTCACTTGCATTTTCCCTTATACTTAAATCATCATCTACCCACAATATTTTTAAAGACGCTTCATTGTTCAACACATCTTCTTCAAGATCATTTATGTTATCCTTTTTACTTCGTGGTAAAATAATTTCAATCGTAGTTCCTTTACCCAATTCAGAGAATTTTATTTTGATATCTCCATTGTGTCTTTTTACAACATTATAGGCACCACTCATTCCCAAGCCTCTGCCTGCTTCAAATCCTTTTGTGGTATAAAATGGTTGAAATATTTTTAACTCAGTTTCGTCATCCATTCCTATACCTGTATCAGTAAAGGTCATAAATATGCCTTCGGGATTTGTACCTGTTTTAATGTGGATATCTCCACCGTCTGGCATTGCTTCTAAACTATTTTTAATTAAATTATGGATAACAGTTTTTAATTCACCTTTAATACCATCAATTTTTGGAATGTCGCCATAATCTGTAATAATTCTCAATGTCAATCCTTCTTTTTCCATATTATCTTTCCATAAAGGACGTGTTTGCAATAAGGTTTCTTTAATGATTGAATTAAGACTAATAATTTCAGATGCTTTGAACTCGTGTTTTGTATCTCCAAAACGTTGCAATGCTTTAACTCTGCTAGCCACATCTTTTATAATAATCTCAATTTCATTTAAATGGTCAAGAGTAGTTTCTGACAAATCATTTTGCAATTTTGCAATTTCTAAATTTCCTATCATAGTTTGCAATGAATTATTAAAATCATGTGCGATAGAAGATGCCATCTCACCAATAGCTGCTAGTTTTTGATGCTCTGCAAGCTTTTTTCCTACTAGTTTCCGCGAGGTAATATCTTGCACGGTTCCAACCATTCGTATTAAATTTCCATCTTCATCTAAAAAACATTTTCCCCTTGAGATAACTGAAATGACCGATTTATCTTCTTTTATAATTCGATTTTCAAGATAAAAGGTTTTTTTATTAGCTGAGACCTTTTGTATGGCTTTTTCATAACGATCCTTATCATCGGTATGTACATGATGAAGTGCTAGTTGATAAGAAGGTGTTATTGAATTTGGTTTAATACCTAACAAAGTAAACATCATGTCTGACCATTCAACTTCATTTGTTAGCACATTCCATTCCCAACTCCCCACTTGAGCCAACTCTTGTGCTTCATTTAATAGTTGAATATAGGCTGAAAGTTTTCTTAGTATTTTATCTTGTTCCTTATTTCCATTATTGGTATTTTTCATTTTAGTTTAGATTGTTGACATTTTGATAATCATATAATATTTGGGATTCTTGAATAATTTTCAATCCATGGTGTTCTTGTGGCATTGGGTATAAGGCCTATTGTATAAGATTAGTTGCGTTATTTAAGCACCTAATTTAGCAAATAAATAACAGATAGAAAGTACGTGAGCCCCGAAAGGTCGGGGTTCGTAAGTGTGCTTGCACTAGCAATTAATTTTATACGTCTTAGCCTTTCGTTTTCTATTATTTGATTTCTGATTATCTTATAGTATTGTCAATTTCTGAGATTAAACTATTGATAATATTTATCGCTTCTTGATAATATTTAGGCAATACTGTTTCGACAGAATTTCTGCCATTGGCTCCGGTCATGCTAGGATGGTTCAACAGTTCTTTAATTTCCTTTTGGTGTAAAGAAAAGAATTGTCCCTTGTTTTCAACTTGAGCAATTTTGACCAGTCGTTGTTTAATATTCTCTTGATAGGCAACATTCTCCAATGCTTCGATAGTATTATTGAGACTTGTTTCTTGATCACTTATTTTTTCAATTAAATAGTAATACTCGTTAAGTTCAACTTCTAGATCTGTTTCAATCAATTTTCCAATAAATCCAGAATTTTTAAGTGCCTCAAATCCGCTTTTCTGAGATTTGAAATAGGTATCAATAAAAACTGAGGTCCTTATTTTCATATTTTCAACAGTGTTGAAATCCCCTACTGTGATGTAGTCATTATTTGCTATTTTCAAATAATTTTTGGAAAAAGCAATGGAGGTCTCCCTAAATATTTTTATCTCTTCAATTCTAATAAGGTCAGATTGTAAATTACTCTTGATGTTTGTCAGATAACTGTGAAGTTCCTTAGTTTCTTGTTTATTAGTATTCCAATTATTGATCTGCAATGCAATTAAAATACCAATAACCACAAGTACGATCTCCCCAATGGCATAACGGGCGTATTTCAGCGGCTTGTTATCATCGGCGAGTTGTTTGCGGATTTTACGAAAGAAGTTTATCATTGGTTAGTTGTTAGCTTTTCGCTTGATCAATTCGTTCTCTATAAATTCTATTAATTTTTGAGTTTCGTTTACGGCTTGTATTTTGTCAGAAGTTGAAGCCTCACGCAATGAAACTCTGAAGCTCAACATATTTGTAAATTCTTTATCTTGGAGCAAAGCATCATAGTCAATAGGTCTAGCTTGACCATTAATTTCTCGTCGAAAGTGTTTTTGATACATGGGCACAGACGCAGTGGACCATACTTGATCTTCTATTCTTTTCGTATTCTGCATTAAGGTCGGGTAGGTGACTTCAAATAAGTTTAGAATTTCCTTTCGAAGGCCATCTTTTTTAATTAAGTCAAGGCCCGTTGACTTTAATGTTTCAAACGCAGAGGAGGTAAGGACAACATCTGGAGCAATATCGGCCTCGGCAAAATAGTAATCAAGAGAATCAATATACGGTTTTTGATGATCCAGGTAATCTAGTAGTACATGTAGAATTCTGGCACTCTTTTCTTGCCTGTCTATATCACTGTTGAGATTATTAACGTTGGTTAGGAGATTAGCTTTTAGTTCAATTAATAGGTTCTTTTCACGTTTATTACTTCTACGATTTTCATTCCATGTATTAATCTGGAGCGCAATCAATATCCCAATCACCACTAAAATAATCTCTCCAATAGCATATCTCAAGTACTTTATAGGCTTGTTATCATCTGCCATTTTTTTACGGATTTTTCTAAAGAAGTTGATCATTTAAATTGTGGTTGTTGGTCGTTTTATTAGCTATTCTTTTAATACTTCAGAAATCATATTTCTAAGTGACTCCTTTTCCTTGATAAATTCCTCAAGAAGGGCAATTTCTCTAATTTTGCGGTGAATTCTATATTTCAATTTTGCTACTACCAATTCATTTGACCTAAAACCTGAATAGTCCAGCGCTTTGAATTTCTCAGCACCCAGTACATAGTTTGTTTTAAGTTCATTATCTATAATAGGGTCAAGTAGGGCATCGAAGAAGCGACCGAATTCCAGCAATATCTCCCCCCAGACCTTAGATCTATCTATAATATCCTGTTGATCGTATTTGAAATGCTTTACTATTTCTTTTTTCAGGGATTGGTTGGATATTAAATCGATACCTCTATTTTCGAGAAGCTCGAATGCTGAAGAGTTCAAGTTTACTATGTTTTCTCTGACTGGATATATCAATAGGTTTTCTATGGATTCCGATGGTTCTTTGTTGGATTTTAGTTCTTGAATGAGTCGTTCAATTTGTTTCCAATAATGAGTTTGCGTTTCTACTTGGTCTTGAAGCATTGTTATATCAAAATCCAAAGATTCTTTTATTTCCTTTAATGTTGATTTTTCCAAGTCTCTCCTGAATCGGTTCTCATTCCAATCGTTAACCTGTAGTGCCAATAAAATCCCAATCATTACCAAAGCAATCTCACCAATGGCATATAACAGGTATTTTGAGAATTTGTTTTCGGTAAGTAGACGTTGTCTTATATGTCGGAAAAATTTAATCATGAATTGTTGTTTTTATTCCTTTTTTAATATGGAATATAGGTTTTGGCTTGTATGTCAGGGTATTTGGCATGGATTAGCGAATCTATTTGAGCGATATCCATATTGATCCGTATATAGTTTCCCTCGATTCTTTTAGTAAAAAAAATAAGATCTACCAAAATATTGGCAAATTCCCTGTTTTGGAATAGTTCCTTATTATTGGGTGGAAACACTGAATTATGTCGAGTGGTGATCAATTCTCCCGATTTCAGAATTGATCTTACCTTGGTCCTGTCTATGTGCTGATTCAAAAACGGTCGCAGTTGTTCGTCCACAAAGCGATTCTGAATCTCCTCAAACTTTATCAATGACTCCTGATTGCGTTTAAGATCGGCCAGTTTTTTACGAAGTACAGGAGAGTAAATAAGATTGAAATCGCCCGAGGAGCTAAGTACATCATACAGGGTTGTAGGCCTTCCCGACACCCAAACCCAAGTGAGTTTATCTACATCGTGGTTAAATGCATCTTCGCTAAATGAGTGGCCAATATCATTGATTCCGATTAGCATGCGTTGCGCGGCGCGAATTACTTGTGTCATCTTACTACTGCCATTTTGCATAAGAAATTTGTTGTATTGCAATTCTTCAGATAGGTCCTGAAAAATGCGCTGCTCTTCTCGGACATTGATACGGTCCTGGTTCCATGTGTTGATTTGTAAAGCGATTAGGATCCCAATAACCACTAATACAATCTCGCCTGCTGCATACAAGAGGTATTTGGATGTCTTGTTTTTTATGACGAGTTGTTGGCGTAAATGTCTGAAGAATTTAATCATTGGCTTAGTGGTTGGTCATAATGAAGACTTACATTGGGATATAGTTATTGATGATATCCCACTTCTATAAACTAAGATAATATATCTTACTGATACCCAAAGAAAATTCGTGGATACACGTTATGTGGTACAATTTAATTTTAAAGTACACAGTAGCGAGAGTAACAGAGGTTGTTCTTTTAGGAGGTTAAATAAATAATGGTTTGTGTATGACTCGTTGCATTTGTAAGCAACTGACCTAGCAATTGATTATACACTGCTGTTGTATCTAGTTATTAATTATCCTATGTTATTTTTTACATTGAATGAAAAAACATCAGGCCTAGAATAATGTCCAACAACATCAAACATGCGCTTAGCTTTTATGATTTGTTTAAGATCAATATCTGCATATAAAATACCTTCTTCTGCCTCAAGCGGACCTGCTAAAAATTGTCCATTTGGGGCAATTATCGAACTATTCCCAACATTAATCCATTCTCTTCCTTCAGGGTAGAGTTTTTTAAACTCATATTCATCAGGAATATCATCCATTTTTAATGCCATACAAGTGCTTATTACAAATAACCCACCTTCTCTTGCTATATACTGCATAGATTGTATCCAGTTTGGACTTTTGTCCCAAGTTGGAGCCGCTAATATTTGAGTTCCAAATTCGTAGATTGTATTTCTTGCTAATGGCATAAAGTTTTCCCAACAAATCAATCCTGCTATTTTCCCTGCTGAAGTGTCATAAGAACATAGAGTACTACCATCGCCTTGCGACCATATTAGACGTTCACCTCCAGTTGGAATCAACTTCCTATGTTTACCTAGAATAATACCTTTATCATCTATAAAAAGTAAGCTATTGAATAAACTTGCGCTACTGGTTTCAGAATTTCTCTCGTGCATACCAATTACAACATTAATATTTGCTTTTTTTGCAGCTTTACAAAGTTTACTAGTGGTACTATCTGGAACAGAAACAGCATTTTCAACAAGTTTTAAATAAAGCTCATTTAAATCAGCGCCTTTACTATTAGGAATAAGCCATACCCAATCTGGGTATCCAGAGATAAAGGCCTCTGGAAAGACAATTAAGTTAGCTCCATTTTCTCCAGCTTCAAATATCGCCTCGCAGGCTTTTTCAACAGTTTTTTCTTTGTTCAGAAATATTGGTGAAAGTTGTGCGGATGCTACCTTAATATTTTTGGTCATCTAAGTCATTTTTAATTGCCTCTAACAATGGGATATAGTTATTGATGATATCCCACTTATACACACTAAGATAATACAACTAATATTATAAGTACTATCCATTTTAAATAGAAGACCACCACCTTTTGTAGCGTTATAGCTGTTTTAGCGATGTTGAACTAGGAAAGATTAACTTTATCATATTGGTAACAACTGCTGTTGCGGTAGTGGTTGGTCTTTCTTAACCTAGGATGGAGTAGGAGATAGGTAACATCCTGCCTGCCTGCAGGCAGGTTACAAATAGCAATTGTTTGCCTTTCTTTTTATCTATTATTCCCTATCAGATTCACCCAATTCATCCTTGATGAGTTCGAAAACTCTCTTGGTCTCAACAAGCGTTTCCTTATATCTTGCTTCAATAAAATTTCTCTGTCTGTCTGCTATATTGACTAAGCCAATGAAATAATGATCTTTTGACATTTCATTAAAATTTCTTGGAATCCAGCTATTTTCTTCATTGCTCATGATAAAATGATCGATTACATATTTATCGAAATCAGGCCTAATCTCTTCTCCCCACTTCTGATTTCGACCCAGTTGTAAATAGGTATTCTCATGAAGGTTGACGATTTCTTTTTTCAAGATTTCATTTCTTATTATTTCAAAACCGATATTCTTTAAAGCCTCATAGGCCCCTATGGTCAATAATAAATTTGCATGGTTTAACAAGGCCTCATGAAAATGCTTGCCTAAGGTGTCAACAGTATGATTGCTGTTTTTTATGGCAGCAAAAATTATTTGACCTGATTTGTTAGCATCTTGGATTCTTGCTATCTTATATTCCGTTTGATTGATGTTCAATTTCATATTCTCAACAAGGCCCACAAGCGCTTCTTTTTCTATTTTTCGATCTTTTTGAAACTCATTCCAATTGTTTACCTGTAGTGCCAATAAAATTCCAATCATTACCAATACAATCTCGCCAATGGCATAGCGGGCATATTTCAGCGGCTTGTTGTCATCAGCGAGTTGCTTGCGAATACGTCTAAAAAAATTAATCATAGATTCTATTTGTGGTTTGCCTACGTCCGCAAGCGGTTATCTCAACCAAAGGTCTGCCAGACCTTTGATTTTGAAAAGGCAAAATATTGTTTCGATAATGAAAGAAAGGAATCATAGGAGGTGGTTGGTTGTTCTATCCCCTAATTTACTGAATTAATCCAAGAGACTATAAATCAGTGTAAAACAAATAGAAAATAGACCACCATATTGTATACCATTACTGATGTGGCTCTATCTAATGTGTACTTAAGACAAACACTAAAATACGCATATAGAACATAATATGGTAGGGTCTAAGACGTTATAGTTGTTATAATTACTTTAACCTATTAAATTTATTGCTATGATTTTTATCAAATCAAAAACCAAGTTTCTAAGCAGTACCTTAAAGTTATTTACTTTTCTACTTGCATTTACTTTTTTAACAAGCTGTAGTAATGATGATGGTGATGATTCATTTGCCAATGTTACAGTAAATGGAACAACTCTAACAACAAATCCCTCTGATTTTGTGGTTGGTGACCGTTCTGATTTCAATGGAGATATAGACGCAAGTTTTACTGGAAACGGTGGTACAACATCACGAGTTTTTAGTTGGAATAATAATTTAAGAACTGCTGATTACAATGCTGACATAACAGCCACTTCAGACGGAAGTTTTGGAATTGTTGTAAGAGATTCTCAAGAAGATGTAGTAATTGATAGAACTATTCAAGGTGGGAGCGAACCTGACAGTATTGATGGGGTTACTCAAACAGGAGAATCTGGAATTTGGACGGTAACAATAGACGTAACCAATTTTAATGGTGATGGTAGTTTCTCTTTAAGTGAAGGTGACTAATTTTCATTTTATAAATCACACCAGTTTATGATATTTAAGGCTAATGCGGAAGCGTTAGCCTTTTTTGCATCATAGTATTTGAGATGTAGTAGTGGTTGGTCTTTTCGAAATAGTAATTAATTGTCCTAATCTATAATCAGGATTTACCATTCAAAAAACTTTCTGGAAGCCTATATTAGCAGTTGATAACGTGCTACACATCCCCATTATCCATAATGCGAATGCTCAATCTTGTTATCGTGCGAAGTGTAAGCAATGCCTAGTTCCGCCAACTCATCCAGTATAGGATCATAAACTTCTTTGGTCCATGGGTACAACACACCACGGCTTTTAATTTCTCCGTTAAGGATTAACTTTGCACCAATTGCCGCAGGCAATCCAACAGTACGAGAGATGGCGGTATGCCTATAATCTAAGCCCCTTGTTACCAAATAAGATAAATGTTCAAATAATTCGCCTTCGAGTTTGTATTCTATCCGCTCGTAAAAAACCAGCATATCCGTGTCGTCCATGTTTAAATTTCAGCTTATCCATCAGTAAATCCAATAGTATCTCGGCAGGAGTTCCATTTACCCGCCTAATTGGTCTGTCAGACAGAAGTTCTGTCCAAAGCAATTGTTCATGAAGTTCTCCACCTCTTTCTATATGCAAGATGTCTGCCAGTGTATTTTCAAGACTTGCATCATCATCTGGTAGATACGATGCAACCCACTGGCGGTATGTCATGTTTTCACTGCCTTCAATATGATAGTTGTTGGCCGTTAACCCTAATTGTATAAAAATATTCCATCCTTCGCAAAAACCAGGATAACGCAGTGTTGCCCTTATAAATGTTGGAATGTCATCGAGGTTGTATTTTTTTCTATAGACTACGGAATCGCGATTTTCGTAAGCTTCAAACGCTCTGAAACCAGGGATAGCTATAACTTTTGGATTGGTAAATAAACGATGATAGGGGATGCAACGAAAATTGCCTTTTTTGTAATAACAAGCTCCTGAACTACCTGCCGTGATTACGTTCATTGGGCTCCAGGTAAACTTATAGCCCCATGGATTATCATTACTCTCAGGGGCAACCAAACTGCCGCAATATGATGTAAATGCCAATAGCTCCCCTCCCTTTTTCCTGATTTTATCTATAGAACGCATTCCGTTCATATGATCAATACCTGGATCAGCTCCCAATTCATTTAGAAATGTGAGACCTTTTTCTTTTGCTTCTTCATGCATATCTATCATTTCCTGACTAGCATATGAAGCCGTTACCACATGCGCATTATATTGAAGTGCAATTTTTGCCGCAGCAGCATGCATTCCGGGAGGCAACAATGAGATTACGATGTCTGCATCCTTAATATAACGCTCCATAATTGTATCATCATAGCAATCAAAGTATACCGCTTTCCCCCTTGGATGACCACCAATTTTCATTTTTGCGGTTTCTACTAAAATATCACCTACCGTTACATTCCAGTTGTATTCTTCGGCATGGGTAAGCATGTACGAAATAAGATCGGTAGCCGACATTCCTGCACCACAGATTAACACATTTTTCATATAGTTATCAATAAAACATGATGTTAGAATTAGGCTAATAAGATAAGAACAAAACAAGCATGTGCCTAACAAATGGATATAGTTATTACCTATATTTCTTTTATATATACTAAGGTAATATAACTAATAGTATAAGTGCAATACATAAAAAAAAAGACTGCCACATTAGATAGGGTCACAGAAGTAGTTGTGGTTAGCTGTCTAGGGTATTCTTTAATTTCCAGGCTAAAGCAATGAACAGAAATTGTACAGGAAGCCTGATTAAAGCAGCCTTATGGCTACCAATGGCAGGAGTAGCTGAAAATACATCCCACACATGTATTGGCAAAAAGACCAGCATAAGCATTAGTATCCCCGAGGCTCCTTGCTTTGCGTATTTCGGAATGATCAGCATTATGCCCAGAAGTATTTCCAAGATACCAGAGGAATAAATGATGGCTGTGGTGAATGGCATAAAAGACGGAACAAATGGAATGTAAAAATCTGGTTTCACTAGGTGTTGTACTCCAGCGTATATCATAAATATGGCAAAAATGACACGAACCACAATCCAAACAATCTTCATAAGCCTTGATATTAATTTAAAAAAAACAAGTTACACTTTTTTTTTACTGTTGCTGCTGAATTGAGTAGTTGAGTTTTCTTTTTAAAAAGAGCCGATACCCTTGCCGCTAACGGTCTTGAATAACCGCATGTTTCAATGGCGTTTATTTTTTTGTTGTAACCTGTACATACTTTTGTGTTTTAAAGAACCTGTTGAATCCAATCAATGATCACTCTTTCCCGGTTAAGATAAATCAGTGTGATTCCAATCATATGGTAAAAGCCATGAGTGAAGCTATTAATACCATTCACTTAATAGAGAAGTATGGTTGGGGTTATGAATACTCATTAAAAAAGGTCATACCAAAATTTCAGGTCTTATAATAATGACAAAAAACAATCATTAAAGATTAATCTAATTGGTTTTATCCTTAATATCGTTTACGTAGTACATTTTCATCATTCCCTTATTTTTCACTTCAATTTCCCCTCTGTATTCACAATCAAATGTGTCTTTAATTAACTCATAGGTATTTTCTGATATATTGATTTTTCCTGGCGCCGAATTAGACTGCATACGCGAGGCTACGTTTACTGTATCTCCCCAGATGTCATAAGCAAATTTCTCAATACCAACAACCCCAGCTACTACCGCACCAGTGTTAATTCCAATGCGCATATCAAAACGTGTTTCATTTTTAGAACTTAGTTTTTTGGAGTCAACTACAAATTCATTTATTTCCAGAGCGGCTAACACCATTTTCAGTGCATGATCTTTATGGTAATGCAGCCCACCAACACACATATACGCATCGCCTATTGTTTTGATTTTTTCCAGACCATGCTTCCTGAAAATTTCGTCAAACTTTGAAAAATAGTAATCCACACTTCGTACTAAGTTTTCCGGCGTCAAGGTTGTAGAGTAACGGGTAAAATCCTTAAAATCAGTAAATAATACCGTGACCGATTCAAATTTTTTAGCTTGTACCTTACCATATTCTTTTAATTCCTGTGCTGTTTCTTTAGGAAGGATATTAAGCAATAGGGCATCAGACCTGTTCCTTTCCTCTTCTATGATAGTATTGGTTTCCTTTACAAAACTATAGCGCCTAAAGAGAAAGAAAAGAAGCACAAAGATTAAAATCAGGGCAAGGACGGTGGCATAAATTATTATCCTTTGTCTTTTATCCTTTAACAGCTGTATTTCTGACTCTTTCTGTAACAGATCTACTTCGTTTTTTGCCTGTGAAACTTCGAAATCTGCTCGTAAATTGGCCATTTCACGCACTTTTTCAATATTGTTGACACTGTCCCTGTATACAATGTGATTCCTATAAAATTTATTCGATTCCCCTTGGTTTCCAGCTTGCTCATAAAGTTCTGAAAGCTTTAAATTTGCATCGCTAATCTCTTTTTTTAGACCATATTGCTGCGCTAAGTTTAAACTTCTTAAGGCAAAATCCATAGCGATCAGTTCATCCCCTTTCTCGAGATAGATGTCTGACATGTAGGTGAGATACTCGCAGATTGGGGCATAATCTCCCAGTTCGTCCAGAATTTCAATAGCTTTGTTAATATCTTCTTCAGCTACCTTATTTTCTCCCTTTTGGGCATAAACTAATCCAACAGCACCCAGATTATAAGCAATACCCCTCTCATGTTTTATCGCTTTGAAGATTTCTCCTGATTCCTTGAAAAATATCAGGGCAGAATCGAGCTTATTCCTTACGAAATATTCATCACCTGTATTCAAAAGTGCTGAAGCAATACCTAGGGAATCATTCTCTTCTCTTAGAATAGCAATGGCGTTTTGATAATAATTAATCGCGTTATTGTGATTTCCCATTATTGAATAAACATCGGCAATTGCAATATTTATGGTACCCAATCGGGCGGGCTCTATTTTTTCTTCAACAGCAATTTTTGCCGCTTCTAAATAACTTTCCATAGCCTTATTAAGGTCACTTTTAAGCCTGAGGGCATTTCCTTTTTCCAGAAAACCATTAAATAAATAATTGATAGAATCCCATGCCCGTGCAGTTTGTATCAATTCTTCACTAAAAGAAAACTTCTTCTCGGTATCTGTAAAATTTACGGCAAGTGCATTTAGTATTTTTAATTTGTCATGTTTTTCATAGTTGCCCTGGGTATAAACTGATTCAAGACTATCGGCTAGTGTTTGATTTTGACAATAAACTCCAAGGCAAAAAATAAAAAAAAAGCCCAGTGCCAGATAGGCATTTTTATTAAAATGCAGTCTGCTCGAAGAAGAGTTTCCCATCAATATTAAAATTTGTTAGAATAATTGGATCAATGCACTTGAATTTTTGGATCAATTTTATCTTTGTGAATTCGTGACTCCCCGTTTCTCTTTACAGTGAAATGCAGAACGTATTTTTCTGTATCAAGCAAAATGTCATTTTCGATTTCAGGTCCTTTTGTAATAAATCCAACAACCGCTTCGGGTTCGTCTTGGTTTCCTTTTAGAACATTTTTACCAAATAAACTTGCACCACCTTGGTGATTTATCTGGGTAATATTGACTACATCCAGAGTATCAGTGGTAGAAACCCCGTTCCAGATAACAATATCTCCCTTTCTCACATCAATTGTAAACTCCTCATTCGTAATGTAGTATGGTTGTCTAAAATCAGCATATTTGCGTAAGCCAGGCTTTACTACTATACCATTTTTTTCAACACTATCAGTTTTTACGATATCTGTAGTGTTCACATAAAGGGTAATTGTATGTATTTGTCCAGGATATTGTGTATTTGAATAAGGTTGTGTATCCTTATTTTGTTTTTTTTCGCGTAATTCACAAGCCATAAGGCTCATAACTGCCATTAAAATTAATATTGAACGAGTTGTTTTCATAATAGAGTTCTTTAAATGATTACGTGGGGGGCAATTATTTCGTGTTACAATCCAATGCTAATGCAGTTGAATTTCAGGATTCATCCCAAATACCTTTCCAACTGTTATAGCCTTACTTTACAAGGGTCAAAAAACTACACTTAATATAGTGAAAATAAGACATTAGGAAAAATATTTTCTGATAAATAACCCAGTTTTATGTCCAGAAATTGTATTTCTTTTATCCAACGAAAATCCGGTTTTCAGCTGTGTAGCCAAATGTATCATCCAAAGTTTTAAATCGCTATAGCTCCTAAACCTTATTGCTGGCTTACTTATATTAAACTTCTATCTCATGTCCCTGAACAGCCAGCTCAATCGGAAAATCATAATTGACCTTTTGCATAAAATCTTCAAACATTTGGGTTCTCTCTTCATCAGAATGTGCCGGATCATGATGGAACAATAATAGGTGCTTGGCCTCTGTCCTAGAACAGAACTCCGCAGCCATTTCCAAGGAGCTATGTCCCCATCCCACTTTGTTCATATATTCTTTCTTGCTGTATTGGGCGTCGTGTATAAGGAGATCTGATTGATAAGCCAATTTAAATCCTGAAACCCAATCATCTTCAGGAAAAAGGTGTGCTTTGCCGACAACAGGTTCGTGGTCTGGCAAGTAGGTGACCGCTTTGGAACCGCATTGAATACGAAAACCAACTGTTGGTCCGGGATGGCTTATGAATTCTGCGGATATAACAAAATTTCCAAGCGTAAAAGGTGCATTCGGTAGTTCCTGTATACTAAGCTTAGAAGGGATATCCCTCAGTGCTATCGGGAAAAGAGGCGGCGATAAAAACCGATTCAATCTGGCTTGAAGTGATTCAGGACTGCCGCCAGGGCCCCAGATATGCACTTCCTTATTGGGGTTGAACAATGGTTTACAAAAAGCCAAACCTTGTATATGATCCATATGCAAATGAGTCAATAAAATATCGATTCGGTCAGACTTATTAAAGGTGTCAAAATCGATTCCTAAAATTCCGGTGCCGGCGTCAACAATTATTCGTTCCTCACCATTAATGACCTCAATACATGAAGTATTCCCACCATACGTTTGATTGTTTGCGGAGGAGGTTGGATATGCTCCTCGGGTACCATGTAGCTTTACCTTCATTCTATTACTTCGTTATCCCAAAAAATGGCCATGGCCCCTGAAAAATTCTTAGATCGCCCGATTATTGGGATAGAGGTTACTGATATTTTCGTGGATTTGCCATTCAGGGATTTGATCCAAAATGTCTTGTGTGCAGGCATCTTATTTTTTATGGTTTGTACCAGCGGAAGTTCCTCTGGGGGTATATTATTTCCGTCCCCATCATGTGGTTGAAATAAAGTGCCCCAATAAAATACTGGCATAGGCCCGGTATCCTGAAATTTCTTACCCAATATTCCTTCCGCCGGTTCGTTGTAAAATATCAGGTTTCCTTCAGGATCTACTATAAAAACCGGTACGGTAAGACAATCTGCCAACTGCCTGCTTAAGATAATTTCGATTTCGTGTGCTGACATTGGTAGGCAAGTTTAACGGTGTAGTCTTTTAAATATATAAAAAATAATTCGATTTCACCATAATGTGGGGTAGAATAGGTGGTTATTTTTTTTCAAATTGGTATTTCTGAAAGGCAATTTTACCGGGCTCAAAGCACGCTTCAATACAACATGTAATTCATTTGAAATATAGTAACTTACAAATTCGAGTGAATCGCTGAAGCCATCCAATACCAGAGTTTAGATAGAGAAAAGTGGTTGGGGTGAATGAAACTTGATACCCGTCTTAAATTCCTCTAATTTCATGTTTAGATTCGCCATGAATTTTATAAACTTCAATAAGCGGAATTCTTCTTGTTTAAATCCTTGCGAAATGGGATTACTATTGAATATACCAGTAAAAAAAATCGGTCCATACCATGTTTTCTTCCGAAATGTTCAAAAAAAATATTTATGCAGTCTCAATTTTATTCACGGTATCCAAATTCAATTCTTTGATGCTGATTTGACGCATTTCTATCTTTCTGATTTTACCAGTTACGGTCATTGGAAAATCATCCGTGAATTTAAAATACTTTGGTACTTTATAATGTGCGATTTTACCTTTGCAGAACTCCGTAAACTCTTCAATACTAGCCGTAACACCTTCTTTTAATTTTATCCAGGCCATCACTACTTCTCCGTATTTCGCATCGGGAACACCTATAACTTTCACATCACTGATTTTAGGATGGGTAAACAAAAATTCCTCAATTTCTTTTGGGTAAATATTTTCACCTCCCCTGATAATCATATCTTTTATGCGCCCAACAATATTTATATAACCTTTCTCATCTATTGTAGCTAAATCTTCTGTGTGGATCCAACGGGCCGAATCAATAGCGTTTTTAGTTTTTTCTTCATTTTTCCAATATCCCAACATTACACTGTATCCCCTTACACAAAGTTCTCCCGTCATGCCAATTGGTACTACTCGCCCTGTTTCTTGATCAATGATTTTGATTTCTAAATGAGGATGAACCTTACCTACCGTGCTTACCTGTTTTTTAAGAGGTGTACCTATTTTGGTTTGAGTGGCTACAGGGCTGACCTCTGTCATTCCGTAGGCTACCTGCACATCCTTCATATGCATCAATGCGTGTACTTTTTTCATGATTTCTACTGGACAAGGAGATCCAGCCATAATTCCCGTACGTAAGCTACTTAAATCAAAATTATTGAATTCGGGATGTTCCAATTCAGCAATGAACATGGTTGGTACACCATATAAAGCCGTTGCTTTTTCTCTTTCTACTGCTTGCAACACAGCAAGTGGTTCAAAGCCTTGACTTGGATAAATCATAGTTGCACCGTGCGTCATACATCCCAAATTTCCCAGCACCATACCAAAACAATGGTACAAGGGAACGGGTATAATAACACGGTCTTTATCGGTGAATCCCATGGTTTTCGCTACAAAATATGCATTATTTAAAATATTGTGATGGCTTAGGGTAGCACCCTTAGGGAAACCGGTAGTCCCACTTGTATATTGAATATTTATGGGATCATCAAAGGATAATTCCTTTTGTCTTTTTTCCATCGTTACTGTGGAGCACCCCTCTGATTTTCGCATTAATGCGGACCATGACAACATTCCGTTTGTTGTGTTTTCTGATAGCGAAACAACAGTTTTCAACTCAGGTAATTTGGAGGCATTAAGCTTACCAAAAGCTGCTTTTGTTAATTCAGGAGCTAATTCCAATAACATCCTTTCATAATCAGAAGTTTTGAATTTATCTGCAATGACTATCATATTGCATTCAGACTGATTCAATGCATATTCTAATTCATGAACACGATAAGAAGGGTTTATATTGACTAAGATAGCACCCACCTTGGCAGTGGCAAATTGTAATACGGTCCACTCGTAACGATTTGAGGACCATATACCTATCCTATCTCCTTTTTTTATACCAATAGTTAATAGTGCTTTCGCACAATCATTTACCTGCTCTTGTAACTGGGTGTATGTACATCTAATATTTTGATGATGTACGATCAACGCTTCATTATCAGGAAACTGGCTCACTATCTCGTCAAATTTATCACCAATGGTAATCCCCAATAAAGGTTCGTTACTAATTCCGCAGGTATAACTAGTTGCTGCCATGATTTTTATGTTTTTTATTAATGTTATTCGATAATAATTGCCATCATTAGATCTTAATTCAATCTTTCACATTTTGAATAATTCCATTTATATATGTTTTTTTCCAATCTTTCATTTGACCCGGCAATCTTCCAATTGTTTATCTACAAGGCTATCAAAATACCTATCACCACTAGTACAATCTCACCAACCGTGTAAAGTAGATATGCACTAAATTTACCTGCCTGTCCGGTAGGCAGGTTTTCAGTCAATAATTGTTAACGAATTTTTCTAAAGAACTTTATACAATTTTAGTGTTTGGTCATAATGAATGCTAAAGTATTGGCTAACCTGCGTTTTAATTCAGTTTAGGTATTGTTGAGTACAGTTATTTTATTTTTCCTTGCTCAACGCAATCAAACCCAAAATAGGACCTAACGCCAAAATTGTATAAATACCATTTGAATTTGTCAATGCTATCATTCCGGTAATTAACTGAATGCTAATTATCGTTATTGCAAACCCAATGCAATTAACAATTGTAAGTGCAGTGCCTTTTATTTCTGCTGCTGCATTATGAGCCACTAGCGTTTGTAAAAGAGGTGAGTCTGCAATAACAACCATTCCCCAAAAAATAAGAAAACCAATAAACAAGCTTTCAAATTCACTAGCAAATAGCAATGGAGAAATGAGGCAACATCCGCATGATAAGAGTAGTGCGATGAATGCTGTTCGTTTGGTTCCTGCTGTTTGCGAAAGATAGCCACCGAGTACGCAGCCCAATCCGCCTATTCCTATTATTACGAATGATAATATTGGAATATTAAATGTTACTTGCGGATGCTCAATGATATATGTTTTTAACATGATGGGTACAAATGCATAAAAGGCATACAGCTCCCACATGTGACCAAAATAACCGAAAGCCACAGAACGAAATTCCCGATTCTGAAATACGCTAAAAAAAGCTGATAGATCTGTTCGTTGGCTAGGTTTTCGGTACGGACCATCAGGCACCAAAATTACCATCAATAAACCACCCAACACCGCAAGGGATGAAGTTGCCATCAGTACAGATTTCCATGAATATGTATCAGTCATTTCCTTTAGTAAATGAGGAAATGCGGTACCTACCACCAATGCACCAACTAAAAAGCCAAGTGACTTGCCGAGCCCTTTTTCATAGTAATCCGCAGCTATTTTCATCCCTACGGGGTAGATACCAGCAAGAAAAAAACCCGTAAAAAAACGAAGTGAAAGTAAACTCATTAAACTGTTAGCTTCCCATATTACCCCTAAATTGAACAGTGATCCGAGTAAAGCACTAATTAAAAATACTTTTGAAGGTGAAAATCGGTCAGCAATAGTCAAAATAGCGAAAATCAGTGTACCAATAATAAATCCAAATTGAACGGCCGAGGTTAAGTGCCCTAAAGCACTTACTTTAAGGTCGAAATTTATTACAAGATCGTTTATCACACCATTCCCAGCAAACCAAAGTGACGTACAGCAGAACTGCGAAATTACAATTACTGGAAGTATTAACTTAGAGTGTTTCACTTATGGTTTTACTCAAATTGCATTCAACAATGGGATATAATTAAAAACTATATATCTTTTATATACTAAGGTAATATAACTAATAGTATAAGTACAATACATTAAAAAATAAGACCGCCACATTAGATGTTATCACAGATGTTGTATTGGTTGGCCTTTCTTACTACCGGATAGAGTAGGAGATGGGCAGCTTTTAATTATTCATGTTGTTCTACCAAGTACTATTTGAATTTTTTAGATATTAAATTATCCATACCGAATTTTCCAGAACCCAGGGCAATGCCATAAATACAAACCCATAAAAATCCTAGCGACGGTAAAATTGGCCAAACTCCCTGTTCCATTACATCAGGCCATTTTTGATAAAAAATAGCGACCAACATTGTAATTCCAATCATAGAACTCCAAAACCTAGTTCCAAGTCCTAATGCCAGAAATAAACCTCCAATAGCTTCGCTGGCCCCAGCAAGCCAAGCAAATAAAAGAGGCGAACTACTGAATGGGAAACCAAATTTTGCTATATCTTCAGGAAACCAACTAGCAACCTCAAATAATGACAAATTCTGCTCAGAGCCAGTCCATGGCATTCCGAACTTACTAGCACCAAAATCAAGACTAAGAACTAAACCACAGATAATTCTAGGTATGGCAATTAGCAGATTAGCAAATGAGGAATTTATTTTTGTTGGTTTTAACGATGATATTATAAATCTCATTACTTTGTTCATAGTGCGGAATTGATCTTATGTACAACAATGCGATATAGTTAATAACTACATTTCTTTTATAAGAACTAAGATAATATAACTAATAGTATAAGTGTAATACATTAAAAAAAAGACCACCACATTGGATAGCGTCAATGACGTCGTTTTAGTCGTTGTAGGAGCATATCCTCAACTCGGCAAAATCTCATTTTCCCATTATGGGGTTTTTGTTTTTGGATGAATTACCTGAACTCAAGAGAGTTCGGATAACTTGATATTTTTAGTGATCAATTAGAAAAATAAACGATTAGTCATGCCGGCGGCGCCTTTTGGTATCCATGGTGGATAATCCCTTCTTTCCAATTTATTCTTATCTTAGAACCCTCGGTGCACAGTCATTGGGAGGAATCTTCGAATCGCGGTCGTATTAGACATAGAAATCAATGAATTTAAAAGAATTTTTTAAGGAATGCCATAAAAAAGAGGTGTTTAAAAACCTTTCGATTTATATTGTTTCCAGTTGGGTACTTATTCAGGTGTTATCAGAAGTTTGGGAACCTTTTGGATTACCCAAAATATCGATGACCTATTTGCTCCTCATCTTGATAATAGGATTTCCATTTTATATTTATTTATTCTGGAAATATCGGTTAAAACCTCTGGAATCAAAGTTAACCCGAAGAGAAGGGCTCAAATTTACTTCGAAAAGTGCATCCTCCAAATCAGGTGATAAGGTAGTAAGGAAAAGGAAAATACACTTTCCTGGAGTCCATTTTTACAGTCCTTTTCAGAAAATATACTTTACCTCACTATTTGTTATTTCGTTATTTGCCGTGTTTTCGGTGGCACTTATTGTAAAAGCAAATTTTATCAATTCAGAAAATGTTGAGGTCCTTGCTTTTGCAGACGAACCAGATAGCAATCGTATTGCTGTGTTGCCCTTCGAAAACAACACTTCAGAACCCGATTTGGATGTCGTGGGAAAAATGGCGGTGGATTGGATCATGCATGGGATTACCCAGAACAAGTTGGGTCAGGTAATCTCTCCCCAGATTGTTGCTGATTATACAAAAGTTTTAAAGACTTCTTTTATTCCCAATAGTGAAAATGGTGTGCTTAAGGAATATTTAAATCCTTCAAAAGTAGTGTCTGGTGCTTATTATCTTAACAATGGCAAACTCTTGTTACAATGTTCTGTATTAAATGGTACTATGAATAAAACTTTTATCTCTTTTGAGGTGACGGAGTGTGACCCTAATAGCCCACTGGATTGCATTGAGGCAGTGAAGCAGCGTGTTTTAGGCTATCTTCTTTCCAAGGGCAAAACCATTTTGTTAAATGAAGAATCGCCTCCTAATTTTAAGGCTTATAAATTATGGTTGGAAAGCGATGCCCTTTTGCAATTGCAATCCACAGAACAGCTAAAATATCTTAATGAGGCCATTGCGGCGGACAGTAGTTTTTTTAAGCCTAAAATAGATCGTGTTACCTATTATTACAATCGCGACCAATTTGCTATAGCTGATTCGTTACTTGAGGTAATAACAAGTGAATCGGTGACCAAAAAAGAACAGCTGAATATTATCAAGCATTATGAAGCTTGTTTTAGAGGAGATAATAAAACGGCCTATAAGACCTATAAGGAAGAATACAATATTGTTCCGATAGACTTGGAAATAAACCTGAGCACTATGGTTCTGGCACTGCAATTTGTCAACAGGCCCCAGGATGTTGATAGTATTTATGCGGCCCTTGATATGACGGATTTTGACCTTGATAATTGTATCTCCTGCGAATATCGATATTTTATAAAGGGCATGGCAAATTTGGAATTGGGCCTTGTCAAAGAAGCCATAGAGCTCTTAGAGCCATATGCGCGTAAAGCAGGTCATGAATATATCAAAGAAGTACTTATGGAGGCATATGTTCAGAGCGGAGACGACCAAGCAGCCAATGAACTCTTGGAACATATACGACTCTTAGGAAGGATAGAATATTGGGAGAAAATGATGTTGAAGACAGGATGGGAAAATGTAAAGATAGGAAACGACACAGAGGCCAATCGATATTTTGACGAGGTTTTGACCTATTTTGACGAGAGGGCAAACACCTTAACCCAAGCTGAGAAAGAGCTACAGGCCGAGGTTACTTTCTATACAAAAGACTTTCTTAAGGCACAGGAATTATTGGAACGTCTACTTCCAGATGATAATGATAAAATTTCCAATACAGCATATTTGGCCATGAGTTATTTCAAAAATGGAAAAGAAAAAAAGGCGCAAAAGACCATTGATGCGCTAAATGAATTAAGGACAAAGTATCAATTTGGCGATGTTGATTACGCCTTTGCCCAATTTTATGCCTTTACCGGAGAGGAAGAAAAGAGCATGGAACATTTACTAATGGCCGTGGCAGCAGGGAAACGATTTACCAGTTCAACCTTTCAAAACGATCTACTTTTTAAACCATATCATAAATTAGAGGCCTTCCAAAAAATTTTAAAATTCTGGTATGACTAGAAGTAGTAGTGGTAGGTCTTCTCAATACAAGATAGCGTTTGAGATTGGCAACTTTTATATATAGCGGTTGTAATGTACTGTTTATTAAATTATTTATGAAGCTGTCGCATTCAGCCTCAATAAGGACAATCACACTGCAACAACGAATAGTATCTTGAAGGGTATTTTCATAATTGGGAGCTTATTTCTTAAGGTACAACTATATTGGAACTGAACGAAGTCTTGGCTAAAAATTGTATATATCAGGACAACCACAAGTGCCTGCCTACAGAAGGTAGGGCTAGCTAAAACAAAGGTCTGCCGGACCTTTGATTTTGCTTCACCAAACTAAGTTTCGATAATCTAAAGAATTTGTTCCTCGTTGTTCGTTTAGTTTTTTTAAATATAATTAATAAAGGGCTTCTCGGTTATAATGGCCGTGTCACCTGATTTCTCACGATTACTTTTCAATAGCGCAACCCATGTCCGAATGCACCGTGCACCTGGCAAATCTCTGCGGCGAAAGAAGCAGCTTTCTCGAGGGAGTTTTCAATCAACGAGGCTACGGCACATCGGTATTGGCTTTGCCTCCGACATAGGAAATCAGGAACCCGGTGATAAAGGCATCTCCTGCTCCGAGCGTGTCTGTTGGTATCACTGCTTGGGGAGCTTTGTCTAAACCACGATCTGCCATCGAACAGAATGACTTCGTGGGGACCCCGTGTGGCCACTGCGATGTACAGCCTCGATTCACAGCTTTCTCAAGAAGTTCCATTAGCTGCTTCTTTAGTCCATTCGCTACAGGAAAAAAACCCGATGTCGATATACTGGCATAGGGATAGTGCATGTTCGCTGTCGAAGTCATCCGAAAAGTCATAGCTGACCAAGGGATTTAGTTGTTGTAATTGGGGTAGATAGCGATCCATATAGCTGTACGCACTGGTATGCACGATTGAAAACGATTGCAAGTAATCGAGATCGTCGAAAATGAATTCCATTGGAACAGATTTGCTAATCCCACCTTCGTTCGATGAAATAAAAACTCGCTCGCCATCTTCGATTGTCAAAATTGCATGACCATTAGGTCCGTCAACAGAGCGGCAATGGGAAGTATCTAAGCCTATTTCGGCAAGTGTTCGTTGTACATGCTTAGCACTCTCATCGCTTCCAAAAACACCTAGATAGGCAGAGTCGCAACCCAACATTGAAGCATATACCGAAAAGTTGAGCGCGTTACCACCCGGAAACATTGTCCGAATATGAATGTAGTCGTCCACGACATTGTCTCCGATACCTATAACTTTCATGGTGTTTATCCCCCATCATCAAGATTAGTATTCCACTTTACCCATATAACGGCGTGTTTCAAGAGGATGATTACGAATTTTCGCCAATGCTTCTCGGTAATCACACAGCACGCTGTAGAACAAGATCGGATTGAAAAACTCGACAACGGACTCGGGAAGCACACCAATACCCAGCTCTTTGGCGTCGATTATTACATAATTCTTCGCATAAATTTTAAGGAAGTCGATCACCCTCTGATCAAGTGGGCGAGTGCGGCCTTCATTCACCAACACAATGAAATTGGTTTTTTTGTCTGTAACTTCGAAAGGACCGTGAAAAAACTCACCGGAGTGAATTGCGCTCGCGTGTAGCCATTGCATTTCCATCAAGGAGCAGATCGCAAAGCCATATGCATGTCCGAAGCTTGCTCCGCTTGACAAAGTATAGAACAATTTCTCATTCTGATAAGTCTCTGCAAATGTCACGACTCGCTCAACCACTTTGTTGCGTGCTGCTGCAACGACATCGTCTATTTTTAGTAAAGCCTCCTGGAATTCATTGTAATGCGCATATCCCTCCGACTGTTGAAATATTTCAAGACAAAGTGCCAGCGTGATTGCCATTGGATTATTTTGAACACTTGATTCATCACCCCACTCGTATACAACATTGTAATCCGAAAAATCAGCAATATCAGATGATTTATTGTGAGTCAATGTGACAGTGAGTGAACCGGCTGCTTTTGCAACTTTCACTGCCTCAACTGACTCTGGTGTACCACCACTGTGTGAGCAAAGGATGACAACCGACCGATCTCCGAGCACCTTAGGTACCGCATGAACAAACTCGTTGGCTGTATAGAGTTCAGTGCGCAATAGAAGACTTTCACTCGCCAGGAAGAATTTGGCTGGGTAGAGATCTACCAGTGAACCTCCACAGGCAACTAAAAACACCTCTGACATTTGAACACCGTCCTCAGCTTTCGCCATGAGTGTTTTGACTAGCTGTCTTAGTATGCAAGGTGATTGAATTCATAAAATTTGATTTTTATATTATGCTGGGTGCCTTTTTAATTTTAATAAACAGAAATAGTCAACAAGATCATGGTTGTTATCAGCAATAGTAAAAGAAGAGGCATTACAAATTGCAACCACTTATTGAACCCTATTTTTACAATAGCCAAGGCTGCTAATATTAAACTTGTAGGATTGATCAAATAAAATAGACCCATACCATATTGATAGGTATCGACAATAGTCTCTCTTCCAATGTTTACAGTATCTGCTAATGGCGACATAATTGGCATGGTTAAAACAGCCAATCCTGACGATGATGGCATGAAAAAGGATAAACCACCATAAATAAAGAGCATGACATTTGTAAACACCCCTTTGTTCATCCCTTCTGTTATTGTACTTGCATGATATAAAATGGTATCGCTAATAAGTCCATCTTCCATTAAAATGGTAACACCGCGGGCGATCCCAACAATAAAGGCAACACTTAGTAAATCGGCTGCACCTTTTGCAAACGCCTCTACGAAAACACTTTCTTTGATCTTTCCAATAATACCAATAAGGATTGCCCCGACAAGAAACGTAGATGTCATTTCTACAAACCACCAATTTAAAAAGGACACACCAACGATCATAACGATAAAGCATAATGAAAATACAGCGATAATGAGTCTCAGTCTATTTGTGAATTCCGTTGTTGTATTCATGGTATTTATTCCAAACAGCTCCTCCAGAGCTTCTTTTTGGTCATAAATAAGAGACTTTGATGGATCGGCTTTTACGCGCTTAGCATAACGAAGAATATAAAGAATAGTAATAGTCAGACAAACAACCAGCATGATTATGCGATTGTTGAGACCTGTTGTCCAATTTATTCCGGCCGCATCCGAAGCAATAATTGTTGAAAACGGATTTATGGTAGAGCACATTGTCCCAATTCCCGAACCTAGAAAAATACAGGCTAGCCCAACCATACGCATCATATTTTGCAGCGAGGAATACAGGAATTAGAATAGGGTAGAAGGCCATAGTTTCCTCCGAAAGACCAAAGGTTGTTCCTCCAGCTGCAATAAGTGTTGTTACCAAAATAATTAGAATATACTCTCTACCTTTTAATGTTTTTGCCATCCAGGAAATTCCAGCATCAAAAGCACCTGTGAGATTCATAATGCCAATTAAGCCACCAATAATAAGGATTAAAAAGATGATGTCTGCTGCTGCGATTATACCTTTTATAGGCGATTTCGCCAAAGCTGCAAGTCCTTGTGGTTTTGATTCCAGTTCTTTGTAGGTATTAGGAATTCCAATTGGCTTATAGATATCACCACTTGTAAATTTTTGAATAGGAATTTTTATGTTGAGGTTTTCTAAGGTTTCCTGGGTTGCTGGCAATTCGATACTTTCTTCTAAACTTGTTTTTGTAAATGTATTGCTTGCAGCATTGTAAGCAAGGCTATCATATTTTCCTGCAGGAACCACCCAGGTTAAAAGTGCTACAAATCCGGCAATGACGATTAGAATGGTTTGGGCCGTTGGAAATTTTAGTTTTTTCATTTATGAGGTCATTCATTCAATGGATATCCGTGGTCCTTCGGTAATCCAATTTTCCTGATAAGATCCCTCCAGCGTGAATCGCTGTACATGGGTTTGAAAGATGGATAGGTGAGTGCCTCAATTAAAACAGGGTCCTTTACCTCAAAAGCTTTATTCAACCATTCAAAGGATAGGTCATAATCCCCTCTAAATGCATATAAATCGGCAACATTAGCAGGATCTGTCTCGCCGTATTTTTCCAAGAACTCAGTAAACAAGGCATCCGCCTTCATAGTGTGGCCTAATGCAAATTGGATAAAATTACGCCCGTAAAGACTGAAAAATTGATGTTTTTCCTGTTCAATTTCTGAAATAGCATCATCAGTTCTACCTTGAGCCAATCGAATTTTAGCCATCATATAATGAAATATCTGCCAATTTGGATAGTATAATTCGAAAGTTTTAAAAGCCTTTTCAGCTTCCTCTAATCGATTCATCCTATAATACGCGTGACCGAGATTAAAGTAATTACCATACACTAAAGGATCTACCTCAATGGCCTTTTTTAGTAAAGTCACAGTCTTTTCTAAATCTCCAAAGGTCATAAGTGCAGCAGTACCCATGATGACGCCATCATTTGGAATTAGTTCGAGCGCTTTGTTCATGTTCTTGGTCGATTCCTCAAAATCCCAATTCAACTCCTGCAAACTAGATAAAGTAGCGTAAGAATATCCCAAATCTGGATCCAATGCCATAGCTTTGTGGGCTGCATCCAAGCCCAAAGGAATCCCCTCTTTTGGTTCACGAATGCTGAAATTGTATGTGCCCGTATCGTATATGCCTGCCAATAATCGCCAGGAAGGGGCATAGGTTGAATCAAGGGCAATGGATGCTTTTATTTTGGTTTCGGCCTTTATATATGCTTCTTTTGTGTTTTGTTTTATTAAATGATTCGCCTGCAGATATAGATTATAGGCTTCGGGATCTGACGTATGGGATTTCAATGACTGACCTAAAAGCGATAGCTTTAATTCTTTACTGACCTCAGAAGCAATCTCATCTTGAATTATAAAAATACTATCTAATTTCCGGTCGTAAGTATGTGACCATTCATGAGAACCATCGCTGGTATTGATCAACTGGGCCGTTACACGTATCATATTGCCCGATTTGCGAATACTGCCCTCCAAAATATGGGTAACTTTGAGTTCGTTGCCTATCTCAGTTGCCTTTGTATCTTTTCCTTTATACGAAAATGAAGAGGTGCGGCTAATCACCTTTAGTTCAGGGATCTTGGCCAAGAGATTCAATAATTCTTCACTAATGCCATCAGAAAAATATTCATGATCTTTTTTTGGGCTCATATCGGCAAATGCCATGACTGCGATAGAATTATCACCGTACTCAACGACTTGTGCCGCGTCTCTTGTGAACCGATCAACTAAAAGAACAATTATGGCCAAGGTAAGCGTGGCAATAATCAACTTATTGAGACGAGATCCTGTTTTTGTAGAAATTGATTGTTCGGGTTCAACATCAATTGTTTTCTTGATGCCCTCTGGTGTAAATTCATAAATCCAAGCAAAAATAAGCCATACTGGAAAGCCAAGAGCCAATAGCACCAAAGACCATTTTAAAAGATAATCAGGTGCTTCAAATGTAGGAAGTACGGTTGAAAGAACCTGCGCAATCAACCACGCTACAACTAAATAGGCTAAGGCAGACTTAATGACATTACGTCGCTTTAGTTCATTAAAGTAGTCATTGAATTTCATTTATATTCGGTTAAGATCTAAAAATACAAAAAATAAGATGAGGTTATTTTTTAAGTCCAAATGAACTCAGAACTTAATGAGACTAGTATTTTTCATATAGCATTTTTGAGGTTCTTTCCATTTTTATTTTCAGTGAGCTGATCAATAAGTTTGCCCAAACTTTCGAATTAAATCAGGATAAAAGGTATTGAAATACATAATAATCACGTCTTTAATCGGTTAATAAGGTATATAATTCTATATTCATCCTGTTAAACACTAGCAGAATCAATAATTTATCAATGCACAGATTCAAATTCTTAGTAGGCATTACGATATTAATTCTTATGCTTTTTGCCCTAACGATAAGTGCTATTAATCCTGCATCATTTTCTGAGTCCAAAGATGCAATTTCAATCGATGAACGAAAAAATACCTTAGTCAAGCAAAAAGAGGCGCAGTTATTTGAATTGCAACAACAGGAACTGAAAGTTGCCATAAAAGCATATTTTGACAAAGGTATTGCATCAGGAGACATCGTGGGTGCTGGCGTGAGCATTGTTAGAGGAGATTCTATTGTAATTTCAGACGGGTTTGGTAAAAGAAATATTAGCGTGAATGGCGGCGTTGATGGCCAAACGATATTTAGACTCGGATCCCTATCAAAAGGATTTGCGGGGATATTGGCTGCCAACTTGAAAAATGAAGGAAAATTAGATTGGGAAGATAAAGTCAGCGATTATATTCCTGATTTTCAGTTGGGAGATAGAAGTAATTCAGATAAGATTACGCTTGCCAATATTTTATCACACACTTCAGGGGCACCTTACCATAGTTACACCAATCTAGTTGAGGCCGGATTGACATTGACAGCTATTGCTAAACGTTTCAAAGAAGTAACTCCTATAAGTAGTCCCGGTTTGATGTATAGCTATCAGAATGCTTTATTTGCCCTCTCTGGAGAGATGATGTACAAAGCTACTGGCAACGAAATCACGACATCATTGGATAATAGGTTTTTTAAGCCACTTGAAATGTGCTCCACTACAATGGATTATGAAACCTTGGTACATATGGAAAATGTTGCAATACCCCATACACAAAGGCGAAACGGGTGGAAACCTAAAAAAATTAGAGATAATTATTACAACGCTGTAGCGGCCGGAGGTATAAATGCCAGTGCTCTGGATATGGGCAAATGGATGCGATTTCTGCTTGGGCATAACCCGGAGATAATGGGCAAGTCGGCTTTAAAAGAGGCTTTTAACCCTTTTATTGAAATTAAAGGGCACAGCAAATATTATCAGCGTTGGCCCGGACATGTATCATCGCATTACGGCTTTGGATGGAGGATCCATAAATTTGTGGAGGACGATACTACTCAGGAAAAAACCATTTGGCACCACGGCGGCAGTGTAAACAATTACAGAAATGAAATCGCAGTTTATCCTGAAGCCGATTTGGGGATTTGTGTGCTTTTAAACAATAATTCCAGGCTGGCGAAAACAGTGGTCCCAGACTTGTACAAGATAGTGCAAGAGGTATATGAACAGACCAACACCAAAATTGCCTTGAACAGCATTCAAAATACCAACCCGCACCTATAATCCACAAACGTACCTATCACCTTTATTATCAAGACCTTGAAGCATGCGAGTCTTGAGAACGAGAGGCAGTTATTGCCATTTTGGCCATTGTTGCCAGTAGTGTTTTTTTTGTAATTAAGATGTATTTACCCGCTTTGCAAATAAACACAAACCTTTCGGAAAGCCTTTATTGGCTATGTTTTATACACGTCTTAGGATTATTTCATGAGTAGTTGTCTCAAGTCAGCCTGAATTCAAAAAGCTACATAGACTGAAAGTGAGAGTATACTTTGGGTTTTAAAGCAGCCGTAGCATTTACCAGTGCTTCTGAAGGAGTTCCGTAGAGTTCCGGGTAAAAGTCGGCTATCTCCAATAATTCACCCAGCAGAGGCCCTAAGTTTCCTATATGTGCCAAAATTGCATCAGAATCTACATAGGTTTCCCGAACTCTGCATTCTGTTTCATCGTCGTTAAAATACCAGTCGTACTGCAGTGTCCCTGTATCCTTTTCTTTAGTGGAATACATACAGGCTTTTGCCAGTTCCTTAAATTTATTTAGTTTCCCTTCATGGATCACAAAGCGTGCAGTTAATTGAAGATTATTCATAGTGTGTTGGTAAAATTTAGTTAGGAATTAAAGTAAGACCATCTTACCTCATCTTCCCAAGATAGAGAAATTAATTAATTGTATCAATCGCTAAAGCATAAAATACAGCTAGCGTGTCCCGGTTGAACCAACCATTTACCAGCAATTCAAAAATCTTTAAAACCGCTAATACGCCGGGGGGTAATTCCCAGCATTCTCAGGTATATGGCACATTGACCTCTGTAATGACCAACATGTTCATTGGCCTTTTGGACCCATCCAAGTCGGTCACCAGATTCTCAAGCGTGGCATTTTGTGCAATACTTAGAGAACAAATGAGATAGCTAAACAAAAGATTAAATTCTTCATGACTGGTCGTTTTTAAATGAAGCTAGAAGGTTCAAAAACTAACCTAATTATCTTAAGATCATGTATAATTAATAAATAGGTTACTCAAAAGAAGATATGTATTACTTAGAAACTAATGTTTGATTAATGGTCTCCTGCAACTCGTTTGCCCTTACTAAAGCTTTTTGGTCCGTTTCCAGTTGGACTACTGAACTTATCAAGACAGATTTTACGAGATCCAATAAAATCGGATTGGAGCGAATGTTCTCAAAAACCACATTTCTTGGAACCTGTTCCTGCTTCCAATCCACATAAAATTCCAATTGTTCGTCCATGTTGAATACTTCGTGTTCAATTTTTCGAACCAGATACCTTCGCTCCATGGGAAACTTATTAAAATCGAAGGCAAATTGTTCTAAAAACGCATAATATTCAAACAATTGACGTACTAGATCCTTATTTCGGATCAGCGATAGTCTGCCAGTTGACTGCAATTCTTTCCAGGTAACCTCGGTTCTCGTTAGGTTTTCACCATCGGCACAATTTCTAAACGTATTAATGAAAAGTAAAGAGTCCGTTATCTTAGCTTCAGGATTTTCCAGAAATCGCAAGATATGCTGGGCAGAGGCTTTTTGTTTCTTCAAAGAATCGGCAACATTTGAGTAAAACTGCAGATCTTCAGTAATTTCAAAATGAAGCGCTTCCAGATAAGTGCGTTCTAATTTTCGATTATCATGTTCATTAGACCATGTGTTAATCTGAAGCGCGATCAGGATACCGATAACTACCAATACGATTTCTCCAATAGCATATGTTAGGTATTTTGCCGTTCTATTTTCAAGGAGAAGTTGTTTGCGCAGAGAACGAAAAAATTTAATCATACTAGGTTGAGTAATTGGGTTGGAACTTACAAGGTAAGGATAAATTCGTTTTCTTGGAGTAAGCTGGTATCAAAGCAAATACACCACTAAAAACCCTAAATAGGTGCCCAGGGCGTTTCCCAAAGTACCTACCAAGATAGCCGGGACTATCAGTTCTTTTCGCCCAAAGGTTTCGGCCAGGGCAATGGCCGTGGTACCACCTCCTATATTCGCCTGACTCACTATGGCGATCATCTCCCAGTCCCGGTAAAAAAGTCCACCGAAGAATATGACCAGGACACCATGTAAAAATACTGCGATAGAGGTGAATAATAATAGTGTAAGTCCTACCTGTTCCAGCTCTATTACCGACTGTATCTCGCAATACGCCCCAATGACGGCTAAGAACAAATAGATTAGATACAAGCCCAACCCATGGCTGCCTTTTAAGCTGCGAACCAATGAGGTCTGTGCCAACAGAATACCGATAGTAGACAGGGTAATGATAGAAGGCATCTTAGGAAAGAGTTCGGAAATTAATTCCGAGATATAATAAGCGGCGACCCCTAAGAAAAGAAGCCAGGCCAAAGAGCGAAAATCAATGGTTTCCTTGTCTTCCCCTGCTATATTTGTTTTCGTGGTTACTACCTTTTTATCGGGCATGAAATTTCGCAACAGTACAGGCATAGCTAAAGTGACCATGATCCATAAGGTGGTCACTACATTGTCTACAGCAATAGTGCCGGCGTATAAGATACCTCGCTCCTGAAAATCGTATTCCAGAGCCACTGCATTAAAGTTGATGCTACCCCCGGTATAGGTACCTGTAAGCATTCCTGCGATGATACGGCCGTCTTCTCCTAACACAGCTTCCGGACTGATCATAAACCAGGCGGCCAAGATCCCCAGGGTAGTGGTCAGGGAACCAATAAGGAAGAGAATGATCATAGGTGCCCCTGCTTTTTTGATGGATTGAAGATTCACCCCCAAGAGCAAGTAAAAAATAGAGATAGGGGCTACGTAAGTAAAGATGCCGTCATACAGCGGGATGGTATTGGAGGCGGAGGGGATGAGTCCCGCATTGGCCAGTACAGCGGTAAAAAGAATGACCAACAAAGCGGGCCCCACTTTTTTTCCGATGCTTGTTTTTCCGGCGTAGACAGATGTGAGCACCATAAGGCATAAGATTCCTACAACGTACACTGGATTTTCAATGAAACTCATTCCTTAGTTGGTATCTATGTAAATTATCTGGTTTTAACCTATTGCTTTGGCCCTGTCAATATACTGATTTTAAAACCTCTCAAGTGCTCCTCCGGAATTTATAGTTTGAATTCGACTGACGGATATTCGTTCCTTATTATAGTATTCAATTTGAGCATGTCATTATCTAAACGTTCATAGGTTTTGTTGTTGGTAGTTCGGTTTATCTATGCGATAATTAATAACATTTTATACCATCCCACTTAATCTTCACTTGAAAGGGCAATAATTCTATCTATCATCTTTATAATGTTATTCTGGACCTCATTTTGCTCAATTAACCTGAACAAATTATTAATTTTTTTCCTTCGAAAATTGACTAAGCCTTCAAATTCAATGGAATTAAGAAATTCAAGTTTTGCTCTTGGGTCTTTTAAACCTTGAACATATGGCCTCGGAATATTATTACTTAAAATAGGGCCATAACTCTCCTCATGATGATTTATAGCCCGTAACTCTGCCTCTAAATAATCAGCTAAAAGAACCTCCCAGTGAAGTAATAGGTTTCTCAATTCTATATTTGATATGATATCAAAGGAAGATGAATTTCTGATTTTTTCAAGCGAAGTATTTGAATAATCATAATTTCCTACAAAATGGGTTTGCTTTAAAAGGATGGCAAGAGTATCTAGATTTATAGTCCGATTATCAATTGGAAAAAGGCCGATAATCCTTGATAAACTTTTTCTTGACTGATCATATCTAAGTAGATTAGATTCTAGCTCAGATTTATTATATTCAAATTCTGTGTGAATGTCTGCTAACAAAACCTTCTCTTGTTGTCTGATTATTCGGGTTTGGTTCCAGTTATTGATTTGTAAAGCAATCAAGATCCCAATGACCACAAGCACAATTTCTCCAATGGCATACAAAAGGTATTTACTGAACTTGTTTTCAGTTAGCAGGCGTTGTCTAATTTTGCGAAAGAACTTTATCATCACTATCTAGCTTATTTTTTCTTCTTTTTTCAACTTTTGATATGGCGAATACAAACGCACCCCATGCCTGGTTAACAAGATAGCAGCAATTAAAGTGATGCTGTTTACCAAATTCATTGATATAGCGTTTTGTTAACCGGTTTGTTAAACCATTTGGCTATGGTGTTTTCTGCCGGTTTATAACGGGGAGAAAAGTCAAGATCACTAGGCGCATCTTCCTTTTTACTTCGGGTATGCCATTGCCAAATGTATACCCCGGCAAACCATTCTTTATGCCATAGCTGTTTAAAAAGAGCTTCAAAAGCCAGTTGCTGTGTTTGGTCAGATTTTTTCTCAGAAAGAACACTTAGAAAGGAACCCCATTCCCATGGTCTTATGGTGGCGGAAGCATCACTTTTGTAACCAATTTCTGTGAATAGGATTGGTTTTTTGTAGACTTGATGTAGTTTTTCGAGTTTATCAATGTGCCTTGCCCAACCTTTTTCTATAGTTACTAAATCAGGCTTTTTGGTCTTGGTCAACGGAAAATAGGCTTGAATACCAATAAAATCCAATTCATTCCAAAAATCAATATGCTCGTATTCATCATGCCAATTTGCCGCATAGGTCAATTTGCCGGAATAGACAGTCTTAATTTTAGTAATCAAACTTCGCCATCGTTCCGGTTGTTTTTTGATGGATGATTTTAGTTCGGTACCTATACAGAATAACTCTGCCCCGGTAAGTTCTGCCATACGGGCATAGCGTAGCATATTTTTTTCGTAAGAATCAAACCAAGCATTCCATTCAGCATCTGAATTTAGGCTAAGGTTGGAACGCCATCCACTACCTAGCCATAAGTGCGGCTTCAATTGCACATGTAGCCCTTTTGATTGCAAGACTTGTATGGATTTAATAAATACTGAATCTCTCCTTGACCAGGCACTTGTTTTTGGTAATCTAATGGTTTTGGAGGCTTCATCTTTTTGATCCATGAACGGAATTACCGCAACCCATTCTACATTGGCTTTTATCAAGGCATCAATCGAAGCTTCATTATTTTCCTCACTCCAGCCAAAAACACTCATACCACGATGCATGGCATCTTGATTATAATGGTCTTTCGTGACCATGGTGTTGTTCATGACCAAATCGTCCCAGTTAAAGACATAGTTTTCATTGGAATTGGCAAAAACCAAGGTTTTAAAAACCAATACTATAAAAACAATAGGCAGTGCAAAGCGATACATCAATTGCTTAATAAAGGGTTTTGCGCCTTTTTTTCTTAATATTCTGCTGAAATAGCGCGTGATGAGAAATGCTATTAAGAAGAGAGCAAACAAGGTATGAACCGCAATTAAAAAGTTGGTATTCAACGCAACTTCAAAGAATAGCAAAGCGGCCTCTTTTGCAGTTCTTTCACCACGAGCGGCTAAAGAAGTAAGCACTACAAATGCAATTACCCAAGTGATGAGGTATGTAATGCCTGCATTACGGAGTTCTTTTTTCAAGCGTACTATTTTTCAGGTTTATCTAAAGGTACTGAAATTAGCTGGTCATCCTGTTTGCCCATCGCCATCAATATCTTTATCAATATGAGCTTCCAAGGCAACTAGTGTTTTCTTTAATAATGCCCTTGTTTTTTCCAATTCCTGTTCAAGTCGGGTAACCCGTTCTTCAACACTGTCTGCTTGCTCTTTTTGTTTATCGAGTTCGTCTTGTTGTAATAAATCCCAAAATATGCCCATTTGCTTGTTTTTAGTTATAATTCGGTTTTGTAAGTGCTATGAGAATTCCAATCACCACCAGCAAAATCTCTCCATGGAATATTTAAGGTACTTTCCTGTTTTGTTTTCAACTAGGGGTTGTTGGCGTATGTTACGGAAAAATTTAATCATGGATGGACTTTATTTTAATTCGTCTTCAATTAGCTTTAGGACCCTTTTCGTTTCGTCTATTAAATCAATTTCCATTTTAATCAGTACTTTCCGTCCTTCTTTATAGGCTCGTATCCATGAAATATAGTAATGATCGTTTAAAAGTTTAGGGTAGTCAATGGGTTCTAGTCTGTAATCGGAAAAGACAAAATTTTGAACGATATGGTTATCAAACTCAGGGAAATACGTATTTACCATTTTATAATTTAATAATATACTGGGATATTTGGTTTCAAAAAGGTTTAATATCTCATTTTTTAAGTCCTTATTTGTGACAATCTGTAAACCAACATCCTTATATCCTTCATAACCAGTTTGCGATAAAAAAAATTCTACTTTTGGTATGCGTGCTTGATGAAAATGGACCTGCATACTATCAATATAGGCTCTTTTATCGTAAAGGCTAGCAAGTACAATTTCACTGGACTCATCATATGATTTGAGCGTTTTGATATTGGTTTCTAGGGAATTAACATTTATCTTTAAGTTTTCAACCAGATCAACAAGTATTTCCCTTTCTTTAACTCGTTCCTTTCTCTTTTCATTCCAATTATTAATCGATAAAGCAATTAGAATCCCAATCACTACCAACACAATCTCACCAATGGCATATTTAAGGTACTTTCCTGTTTTGTTTTCAACCAGAAGTTGTTGTCTAATGCGTCTGAAGAACTTGATCATGTTTGTCTATTTTAATTCCAGCGCGGCAAGCTGGCTCATTCGCTAAAAATGTCTACTAGACATTTTTTTAACGCTCTGCCCTCTAAAAAACTTAATCATAGTTTCTGTATGTATTTTCGATACGTCCGCATTTCGCCTGCCTACTCGTAGGCAGGGCTATCTCAACCAAAGATTTACCCGCCATAGCACTTTGTGCTTTTTCGGGCAAGCCGGACCTTTCATTTTGCAAAAACAAAATTAAGTTTCGATAATGAAAAAAGTTGATCATATGAAGTAGTAGCTGGTTGTAATTCCTAAGATACAGAATTATTCAACACGCCTACTAACAAGATAAATCTTGAAAAAAACAAATCACTACATTAGATAAAATAACTGATGTTGTTCTTTTAGGAGGTCAAATAGATAACAGTATTAACTAAACGGCCGTTTATTTTTGTTGTAGCTCGTTTGAATCATTTTCAAAAAACTGTTTCAGTTTGAATAAGGTATTACATTTTGTTTTTTAAATAACTGGATAGTCTAAGTGATAATGCTGTCAAAGTAAGTGTGGGATTTGATGCTCCTGAAGAAGTGTAGCATGCTGCTCCAGCAATAAACAAATTTGAAATACCATGAACCTGGCAATTGGAATCTACAACTCCTTTCTTTGGGTCATCAGCCATTCTTGTTGTTCCCATATGATGCCATCCTCCATTGGTGGTATCAGGGAATGTGTCGTCATTTTCATCCCTTAAGAATTTATTAAGTCTTATTCTGCCAATACCTGCAATACCAACCTGCTGACCTAGAATTTGATAAATTTTGCGGACACTATATTTATCAAGCGGTGTTAATTCCCAATGAAGATTCGCTCTCGGTACTCCCAGTCCATCCTTTTCCTCTCCAAGCGTTACTCTGGAATTTGGATTAGGTGCCTGTTCAATCCGAGTATTGAGCTGATAGGCACGTTCAATGTTTCCTTTTTCTCCTTTGGCTTTTTCTGCTGCCTCATCCCAGTTGGCAAACGTGTTATCAGCACTTTTTCTAGGGTCACTATTTTGCCAGGTTTCCATTCTGGGTTTTTGATATTTGGCTATACTTAAGGGCATAAATGAAGTTGTCCCATTTAAAATTTTTTCTTTGGTCTGCACCTCTTCAGTGATGGCTATTTCTGCACTTGCTTTAGTTATTCCGTAATCCCAAGAGTACAAATCTGTGGGAAATGGTTTTGCCAACCACAATTCGGCAGAAGCAACTTCTAAATGTTCCTGAAAATATCTTCCAACCAAATCATTGTCATTACCTAGGCCATTTGGCGCTTGGGAATTTGCAGCCAGGAGTATCCTAGCATTCTGAATTGTTCCGCAAGCCATGACAAAATGTTTTGCTTTTACAGTATGTGTTTTTCCTGCGTAGTTTTTGACAACTACTTCTTTCACGTTGGATATGTTGTCATCAGTTTTAATGTCAACAGCATTTGCATAAGTATATAAATGAATATTTTTAGCTTCGATAATGGTTTTCTTATATAAGTCGCCGTAGTGCGCTTGACTAAATTGCCACATTTTGTTCCACACTACTTTATTATCAAGAGGGAAAGGGGTTAAGTTAGGTAGTTCGTTCGTTCCAATAATCGTACTCATAATTATAAGGACCCAATTTCAGAACTTTATTCGCTTTTGCATAAAAAGGGTCAAGATCACTTTTGGAGATTGGCCAACCACTATTTGGCACCCAATCCCGTTTCTTAAAATCAATTGGATCAAAGGGTGCACACATACCAGCCCAATGACCTGTTGTTCCACCGAAATAATGAAGTCGAGCAGATTTTAGTGGAAAGTATTTTTGACCGCTTGTCTTTCCTGCATAAAGTTCCTGCACTCTTTCATCGTATTCAAATCCACCACCTTCCAGTAAGATTACCTTGAAAGGAGTGTCCTTCCAATCCAAAGCCATGCTGATTCCGGCAGCTCCTGCACCTACAATGCAGATGTCTCCTTCTATAATCGAATTGTTCCCTAATTCTCTAGCGTCAATATGCATGATTAGTTGGTTTGGGTTATTGAAAAAAGTGCACACTGGCGTGCTTCTATCCTCGACAAAATCCAGCCATCAATCATCACCGTATTTCCTTTATTATAATCATCTGTAATTTGTTGTCGTAACATTTCGGTGATTGTCGTTGTTTCAGTCGATTTATAAGCTGATAGATGTTTCATCAATTTACTTTCACTATTTTCATCTGAAAATTGTTTCCGGTAGATTTCACCGATTTCAATGATTGTGGTATCATCCCAGATGTACGATAACAAGTCTGGTTCGCTTAGTAATTGATCTTCTTCTGGAATATTAAATTTATAATACCAGGTCGGAATTGCGATTGCCGAAATCCCCAATCCTGACAATAAGATGAATTTCCCTCTTTTCATTTCTTAGTATTTTAAGTTAGTGGTTTTCTTCATCTTACAAACAATGAGTTACAACGTTAGTTTAAAGAGCGCTTCTATGCTCTGTATACAACCTTAGCATAAGTTTCTACTTGATAGCGACTACCGCACTTGATGGGCCAGTTAAGGGCATCACATTTGTTTGTCTAAACCCTGCTTCTTTTGCCCATTTATTAAAATCCGATGCTGTAAAATCAAAACCTTGATCTGTTTCGATTGCCATATTTAATGACATCATTAAACCGAAAGCATTCTTATTTCTTTCATCATCAATAATATTTTCAATAACAATAAGAGCTCCTCCCTCAGGTAAAGCAATATAGGCTTTTTTTATTAACATTAATTTGTCTTCAGAACCCCAATCGTGAAGAATATTTCCCATTGTGATGACATCTGCACGGGGTAATTCATCTGTAAAAAAATCTCCTGAACAGACCTCTATTCTGTCACTTAATCCCAAATTATCCACATTTTCTTTCGCAATTGGGCCTACTGGGGGGAGATCAAAAGAAATGCTCTTCATATGGCTGTTGTTTTTTGCAATATGTATCGAAAGATTAGCACCTGAGCCACCAACATCGCAATGCGTATTATATTTCGAAAAATCAAAATCATGAGCTAGTTTCATAAAGTTTCCGGCTTGAACACCCCCCATGCCATGTATGAATTCCCTTAGCCTATCTTCATTGGCGTAAATAGCTTCAAACAGGGGCCTACCACCATTTTTTGTCTCGTTTTGGGGTTTGCCTGTTTTTAGACCCTCTTCTAAGTCATTCCAAAAGGGATACAGTCTATTATTTGACATTTCCAATATACCACCAATATAGCTTAGTTTATTCTTGTCTAAAAATAAATCGGAGTCTTCTGAATTACTGTATGCTGCACTATCTTTAATTCCTGAACGCTTCAAAAACCCCAATGCGACTAAAGTATCGAGAAAATCGAATAGGGATCTCGGATTTAGCCCTAATTTGTTTTGAATTTCCTGGCCTGATAAGGCTCCATTGGCTAGATGCGTAAACAGTCCCATGTTAACAGCTGTGAGTAATGTTTTTGATGCCCAAAACCCCATTCCAATTTGCATTATTTTAGAAGGGTTAATTTGATTTTCATTAGTTAAGTCCATAATGTGGTTGCTTTGAAGTTAGTACTCAGATATATAAAAGTGTTTTGAGTAAAGCCCTATATATGTATTACTTTGCATCACTTTTTTCAAAATTCAATACCCAAATAAAGTGTAAATTCAAGTATTTAGACAATAACAAAGGACGAAGACTAACTTTAAATGTCCGAAACGGCTTTTTTATTTACCAAAGGATTTCTACACAAACCGATTTCAAATAGTCCATAGCGTGCAAAGTTTAATAGTAGCACGTCTAAATGGACTTCAAAGAATTGATAATTAGATAAAACCGTTTAATTATCTGAACCTTATTACAGATGCTTGCTGGTTTAATGAAAGATCTAATCCTGCTAAAGACTTGGATTATTTTAATTGGACAGTTTGCATAATTAGTACTACCCAAATAATGTGTAAAATTAACCAACCTGATTTTTACTCACTGATTGCTGCATACTTTACAAGGCGTTTTTTAACCCCGCTATCATTTGGTTAATATCTTCCATACTCGTGTAGTGTACAAAAGAAATTCTCAAAACACCCGGTTTTAGGGGAATGCCCATATCCATCAAAGGTCGAACTGCATAAAAATCACCCGAACCCAACATCAATTTGGATTCGGTTAATTTGGCATACACTTCTGCCATGTTTTTATTGCGCGGAATAATAGAAACAATAGGCAACCTGTCGATGGCACTATCAGGGCCAACTATTTGAATATCATCACGTGATTTTAAGAATTCCAGCAAGTGTTCCAGCAATGCAGTCTCATGTTCTCTAAAGAGTTTATTCACGGCCTTGTTTCTTTGATTTGGATTTGCTTCCTCATCGAAATGGTGTTCATATACCGCATCAAAATAATCCAATATTCCACTGGCCGAGCCAATTTGCGCATGATCGGGTCCTGCAGGAGTTAACATACTTTTGGTTATGCCTTCCTTGAAAAAATGGGATTGATTTTCCATTTGTAATATCAATTCATTATCAACATACATCAAACCTAAATGAGGGCCATACGTTTTGTATAAGGAAAAAAGATAAATATCTGCCTTTAGCGCTTTTATATCCGGAAAACCATGAGGTGCATAGCCTACGCCATCTACCACAGAAATCGCCCCATATTTATGGGCTCTTTGGCTAATTTCCTTAACGGGATTTATATGACCGATTACATTTGAACAATGTGGAAAAGCTACCATCTTTGTGCGGTTAGAGCATAGTTTCTCCAAAGTTTCTGTGCCTAACAGACCTGTCTGCGGATCTACATGCCACTCTATCACTTTAATACCCGAATTGGACAACCTCCTCCATGCACCGGCATTGGCTTCATGATCTTGACAGGAAACTATGATTTCGTCTCCGTCCTCCCACATGGGACGCATGGCATGTGCCAAGACATAAATGTTTTGGGTGGTAGAAGGGCCAAAATGAATTTCTGATGCTGCAACATTCAGGTATTCGGCCATTCTCCTATACGAAGTATCCATCATTTCCCCAGCCTTGGTAGAAGCAGGATAAGGGTAATAGGGTTGTACCTTGTTTTTCATATAAAAGTTTGTCAACTTTTCAATGAATTGGATACAAGGATAAGACCCTCCGGCATTTTCAAAAAAAGCCCACCCCTGTAACGTAGATTCCGAAAAAGCCGGAAATTGTGCGCGTACAAATTGTAAATCAAGTTTCATAACTGAATTGTAAAATTTAATAATTGTTCATATTACGGTTAACAGACTCCCAAGGACCAAAAATAAAATTCCCCCAATAGCATACAAAAAGCATTTACTGAATTTACCTGCCTGTCCGGTAGGCAGGGCTACCTCAACCAAAGGACTACCAGACCTTTGATTTTGTAAAGGCAAAATATTGAATCGATAATGAAAGAAGTTGATCATGGTTATTTTTGATTCAATTCCGTGTCCAACATTTCAAGCATGTGCTTCATATCTCTTCTAAGGATGTAATACAATAATTTTTGATTTAAGCGTGCCGTATGCAGTTTGTCTAATTTAACTGAATATTCTTTATCGGTAAGTAACATCCTCCAGTTTACAGAAAAATCAGCAATGCTTTTATCTGCTCTATTGAATAAGTCAGGTAGGCTGTCTGCCAGGACCTCATTTATGTGAAAGATCCTATCCATGGTTGGCTCAATAAAATAATGTCTATAATGATGATATTCCTCAATGGATTGTCTTACATAGCCAATATTCACGGCCTTATCCCATCCTCCAGGATTGTGAAAATTGCCCAATTTCCTTTTGAGGGTATTGTTGGTCATCATATTAATATCTCCACTGCTTACCAGATTGTCATAGGCGACACTTGACGCATCGAAAACAACATAGAATCCTGCAGATAAGAATGCCCTTTTTAATTGGATTGTATCAATTGGAGTAAGCTCTTTATTTAGGAAAGCTCTCATATGCAACCCGTGATTGTCTATGGAATCAAGGTCTTTTAAGTGTTGTTCAATTTGAATTAGGTCATAACCCAGTTCCTCTTTGAGCTCTTTATAATGTGATAGTAATCTCGTTTTATCTTTACTTTCTTCATTCCAATTGTTTATCTGAAGCGCAATCAAGATTCCAATGACCACAAGTAAAATTTCACCAATGGCATAAAGAAAGTATTTGCTGAACTTATTTTCAGTCAGTAGTTGCTGACGAATACGTCTGAAGAACTTGATCATCTTTGTCTAATTTTAATTCCAGCGCGGCAAGCTGGCTCATTCGCTAAAAATGTCTACTAGACATTTTTTTAACGCTCTGCCCTCTAAAGAAGTTAATCATTAGTTAAACGAATTATTTTTTGTGATATGCTCTCTAATGAGTCCAATGCTATTTGATAAAACGCTACAGACCAAGCATGATTATCTAAATGATTCTCAAATTCAATATCTTGAAATACTTTGCTATTATCACTTTTTAGTCTAGACTTTTCCTTCCAATTAAGAAACCCATAACTATCTATGTTTTTTAGCGATACATTTTTGACAAGATATGGCAAGAACATGGTTTGGGTATTTTGGTCTAAAGTTTCCCATGCATCTTCTTTTTCTTTAATACCAGCAGACCATTCAAAGAGGGCTTTTTTTAGTGGATCAGAGGATATTATATTTAATTTACCTGAGGCAAGTATTTCGGTAATGGAATTTTCAGTTGGATTGAAATCATAAATATCAATAAATTTTGCAATCAAACTATCCAAATTATGTTTTTTAAGTTCGGTTTCTGATAGTCCTACCAAGGATATAATTGTGTTGGTTGATTTCCATACTTCAAAATAAATATTTTGATGCTTTTCTAGCAATTTGTAATTGTTTTTGAACTCATTGTTGATGTTGGTAAGAATCTGCTGCTCTTCTTTGATTTCCTTTTGCTGTTCATTCCAATTATTGATTTGTAACGCAATTAGAATACCAATAACAACCAGTACAATCTCCCCAATAGCATAGCGGGCATATTTTAATGGTTTGTTATCATCTGCCAGTTTTTTGCGGATTTTACGATAGAAATTTATCATGGTAAGAAAGTGGTTGGTTGTTCTTCCCAAGGTAACAAATAATTAGAAACAACTTTAAATGAGTCTAATATTGTTCGAGAATAAGAACCCCATATTATTGAGTGTAACAGAATTAGTGGTGGTTTGTCTTTGTTAACACAGTGTTTAGTAGGAAATAGACAGCTCGTTAATATCAGGTAATTTAATAAAAGATATTATGGAGTTTCAAAATACTTTTGTATCAATTCCTTGAAGCGTGGCTCCCCTTGCAATAATTCCATATCGGGATGGATTTTTATCCATATCAGGTTTTTATACCCATTCTCAAGTGCTTTCTCCAAATAGTCCAAGGCTTCACTTTTTCGGTCTAGCACGACCAGCAACTGAGCAAATTCAAAGTACATTGGTGTCTCCAGTTCCAAAGCTCTTTTTCCAATGTCCCATCCGGCATCTTTATCATCCAATTTCGCACGGATGATCCCATTATAAATATAGGATTTTGGGTCGTCTGGGGAGCTAATCAACCATGGTTCGGCTATTTTTTTATATTCAAGAAAATGACTTCTGGCCAATTCCCCTTTTCCGATTAAATTATAATTTATACCTAGGTCATAGTGGGCAGAGAATTCGTTCGGATTATTCCTTAGGATTGTCTCCAAAACCTCAATGGCTTTGTCATACTTTAACTGAAGCCTGTAGACATGGGACAATCGGTATTGATTCATCAAAAAGTTTGAGTTAAGTTCCCCTGCTTTAAGATAAACCGCTTCTGCTTTCTCAAGATCATTCAATCCGACATATGCCGAACCGAGGTAAAAATAACCCCAGGGATTATCGGGGGCATTTTTAATCATGCGATTAGACCAGGTCATGGCAGAATCTATTTGCGCAAAATAATCTAGATATATCCAGATTATCCCGCTATTGGTAAGCATCATATACGGATTGATCTGAAGTGCCATTTTATATTCATCCAAAGCCTTATTATACTTACCCTGTTTTTGAAAATACCAACCCAGGTTATTGTGTGCCGCCGGATCATCAGGATATAATCCAAGTCGTTTTTCTGTATATTCGATACCCTTGTCCAGATTATTTTCAACATTCACCGCGTAAAAAGCAAGAATGCCGAATTTTTCCCTGTCGGTAAGATTATCAATGGATTCAATAGCTTTATCGAGCCATATGCGGCCCTCATCCCGATCAAATTTTTCAAAAAGTAAATTTCCCAGAGAAGCCTTCGCCGAGGTAAAATTACTATCAAGACGGATTGCACTTTCATAATGGATCTTGGCTTTTTTAAAGTCGAGTCGGAGATGACTTTCAATACCCAGGGAATACTGTTTAAGTGCCCCAAGTGAAGAAGTAGTAACTTCCTTTAGTGGTTTGCCCTGGTCCGAGATTCTCATTGCAGATTCTCCAAGGCGCCGTCGTAACTTCCTGCTTAACTGATCCAGTTTTTCAATGATCTCGTCCTGGTTATTTGCATAAAGAACCTCAGACTTTAGGATATTGGCTGTTTGGGCGTCCAGTATCTTAGCGGTAAGAATATACTGGGTGCCCACCTTGCTTATAGTTGGAACGATAAAAATTTCTATACCCTCGCGAATGGCAATTTCCCTACCGGTTTCTTCATCAATGGTTGTACTATTTTCTTTTTCCATTCGCTTTAACGTCTCAATCATTCGCTGCTTGGGCAGCACATTCAAATAACGTGATTGATTGATACTTAGAATAAAAGCGGTATTCAGGGAGTGGTCTAAGATTGTTTCTTCGGTCAGATTTTCAAAATCTGTTATCACAATCCAATCCCGCTCTGTAAAGGGAATTTTTGTACTACCATAGATAAAAAAAATAGTAATGGCAACCGCGACTGCTGTAATAATGAGGGGTATTGTTTTAAGGAGTCGAATTACAATGGGCCGCCGTTGAACTTTCTTCTTTGCAGAATACCTTGACGACTCTAAAGTATCCGGTGGTTCTTCACACAATACTTTATATATTTTTACCTGCTCATCTACATTTTTAAAATACTTCTCTTCAACAAATTTGGTATGTATATCTGCCTTGTTTTTTACGTCCCTGTATACAGATCCCGAAATGGATATGCAACCCACTTCGGCATATTCCTGCAAGCGGGAGGCAAGATTAACCCCATCGCCAAATATATCCGAATCCTCAAATACCAATTCCCCTTCATGGATGCCAATTCTCAAAGGAATGTTCTTTTCCCTACAGGCTATCTGAATTTCTATGGCGCAGCGAACGGCATCAGAGCCAAGATCAAAACTGATCAACATCCCATCTCCTATTTCCTTGATAAGGGTACCATTATATTTTTCCAGTAAACTTGTATGTATATCGCGGTTTTTCTGGAGCATTTCAAATGCACGTTCCTCATCTGACCCCATCAAGGCAGTATAGCCTACAATGTCGGTAAACATGACTGCTGCTAATCGATGCTGTTGCATGTGCTGATGTTTTTTATACTCGAATCATTCGTATGACTGTAAAATTATGATTCTAAACCAAGGTAAAATTTAGGCAGCGTTTTTGTATAAGGCAATGATATTGGTCAGTTTCGCTATAAGAAAGGATGCTCTATTATCTAATTCATCGAATTTATCCATGCGGTTTTTAAGCAGTCTAAGCATATAAAAAATTAACCACAAAATATAGCGCACGAGCGGGAAGATCGCCAACGATGGGGGTAAAATATTAAGCCCAACCTCGACGAGGTTGGGCTTAATAATATAATAAGTAACTTTTTTACTTAAGGAGCGATATCTCCCAAACTACAGATCAATCCAACAAAGTCTGCTGGCGAGACCCCTGAAAGTTCCTCTTTTGTAATTGTTTCGGATTCGCCACCTGCCGTAAGTGTATAGGTGTCGTCTCCATTATCGCATAGCTCAATCGTTTCGTTTTGGAGCGTACATGTATCACAAATTTTCTCATCATCATCGTCATCATTGGAGCAACTGGTAAAGCCAAAAGCCATTGTTGCTAACATGGACATTCCTAAAATACATTTCTTAATCATAATTATTTATTTTATAGAAAGTTATAAGCTCTATAACGATTAGTTTTACTATATATTTCCCCTAAGCTTGCGCAAGCGTCCTGCTCGTGTAAAAAAGTTCCGAAAAATTGTTCAATTAAGACGATAGATTATAAGTGGAAAATATAAGTTCAAAAATCCAACTGCTACCTATTTCCTAAGATGGAGAGGTGTGGTTGGGGTAATTAAGGGAACCAAGAGATGCCGAAAAAATGCAAACAATAAATCAGGTAAGGATCTAGATGAAATTCTAAACGTCCCAAATCAATTCAAATACTGGGTGCAGTATAAATGAATTAATGCATTTTATTCATCTATAAATCGAATATAATGATCATACCGTTTAAATATATCGATAACATAATCAAAAGGTTCCTGACCACGCACATACCCATATTCTATTCCTTCTTTATTAAAGTTTTGGGGATATGTAAGTGACAAAATCATCTGATCAACCTGCCCATCCCAAACATTGGGATCTAATTGATTTAAAGTCGCCAATTTTTGCGCGTCTTTTACGTGGAAATAACCACAATTGTATGCCGCCAACGTAAATTTAACCCGCTGCACACTATCTGTAATGCCATTAAATGCATCATAAAGTATTTTTAAATATTGGGTGCCACCACGAATATTATCTTTTGGATCTAACCTGTCCTTTATCCCCATGTCGTCAGCAGTCCCAGGCATCAGTTGCATTAATCCAGCTGCTCCGGACCATGCACTGGCCTCATTTTTAAAATTGGATTCCTGATAAATGAGTGCAGCCAAAAGTCGCCAGTCCCAATTAATTTTTTTGGCATGGGTTTCTATTATCCCATCGTACTGGCTAATTTCATTCGTATTTACACTATAAAAATCACTTTGCACCCGATTTTTAAAACTCCTTTTGTTTTTAAAGTACTTGTTGTAAATTACATTATACTCGGGCTGTTTCCTGTATTGTTTTATCCAGGTATTGGTAGCTTCCAATAACTGCGGGGAACTTGGTCGCACGGCCCATGCTATTCTTTGTGAAAAACTTACCGGTACATCCGTATCCAATATAGGGGAATAGGAAGAATTTATGTTGGCTAAGTTTTTATCAGCAATGGTGTATTTGATCTTATCATTTGCTACCATTTGGATTATTTCATCGGTGGAAAGATTGCCTTCCAAGGTATCAATGATAATTTTCCCGCCCATTTCTTTGGATAGGTTTTTAAGTCTTTCAAAATAGGAGGTATTTTCACGAACAGAAACCGTATCCCCAATAAGTTCCAAGGGGTCCTGAATGATACTTTTCTTTATATTATCCAGGGTCATTTTTCGCCAGTTCGTGGGTTTTTTTTGAACCAATACCTGTTTTGTCAAATATAAATAATCTGTAAAGGCAGCTACCGTTTTTCTATCCTCAGTAATCGCCAGGCCGTATGCCACAATATCGGCATGTCCTTTGATCAAATTGGTAAGCAACATATCCAGGTTGTTCGAAATCTTGATTTCCAATTCCAATTGTAAATGATCCGCCAGGCGTTGCAGTAATTCATATTCATAACCCATAGGTTTGCCCTTGTATAAAAAATAGCTGGTACTACTGTAGGCTAGTAATACTTTAAGCTTACCGTCTTTTTTTATGTCATTAAGATCTCTTGTAAAAGGTATAGCTGCAGCTTGTTTGGTAGGGGATTTATCCGGGTTGCAGTTTAAGGAAAGTGCAAAAATAAGTAACACAGCAAAAATGCCAAGACTATTTTTCATAGGTTTTTTAGTATTACCTTATTCTGTTTTTTCTTTTTAAAGATATCAATTTAAAAAACAAACAGGCTTTTCTGTTTTTTCCCATTAAGAAGTTGTTGTCAAATTTTAGATAAGAATTTGATCATAGGAGGTAAAGCTTTAGTTTAAATGATCTTTATCATTTTATTTATAATTCTTACAGTATATTTTTATAAATGTTGGAACTCAAGGACTTCAATTTCTGTGATGGGTTTTTTCGTAATGCATAATGGTATTGAGGAGTGTCCTTTATTTAATGCAAAAGCATTTACTGGAAAAAGTTGTAGCAGTAATTAACAGATTTTTGGATATATGGGTATCCAGATTGCAAGTAGCTAAACTTAAATATATTAAATCATGAAATATCCTGTAATCTTTGAGTCTAACGTTACAAATATTTTTATTATTCTCATTTCGCTTTTTATTAGTGCTTTTACCTTATTATTTGGTATAGCCAATCTAATTAATCCAGAGGTATCCGATGAGTTTTTATTCAAAAACACGCTTGTTTGTATTGCACTATGTATTATAGGGGTTTTCTTTTTGTTGGTAGCAATTTCCTCCTTCTGGGGAATTCTTAATAATTATCAGAAAAATAAGTTGTAATTAAAGCGAATAGCTAAAGATTGCCTTTTTTCATTTCATCAACGGCATAATTAGCCGCCCTTGCAGTAAAAGCCATATACGTAAGTGAAGGATTCTGACAGCCTGAGGAAGTCATAAAAGAACCATCAGTAACAAAAAGATTGGGCACATCATGGCATGCATTCCATTGGTTCAAGACAGAAGTTTTGGGGTCTCTTCCCATACGCGCGGTCCCCATTTCGTGAATACCATCCCCAAAGATCCATTCTTTGGGATCACCAGGTGTAATATCCTTAAAGCCTGCTTTCTCCATCATTTCTACCCCAATTTTACTACTGGCCTTTAAAATTTTATGTTCATTTTCTTTTAGTTCACAGCTTATATGCAATATTGGGATTCCCCATTGGTCTTTCAATTCTGGGTGCAATTCCACTTTATTATCGAAATACGGAAGGCATTCACCATACGCCTCTAGAGCCATGGTCCATGGCCCTGGCTTTGATATTTCCTCTTTAAATGCTGCCCCAAATCCTTCCATTTGAGTCCCTCTGGACCATCCTTCTCTTCGGGCAGAACCTTGAAAGCCAAATCCCCTTAAAAAATCAGGATTCTTAGTATCAACATTTTCAAATCTGGGAACATAAATACCATTGGGCCTGTGTCCGTTATAATATCCATCTTCAAATCCGTCAATCTTACCTTTTACCGAAACAAAATAGTGATCCATGAGATGGTGTCCCAACATACCACTGGAATTGCCAATGCCATTAGGAAAACTTGCTGAGGTACTATTGAGCATTATCTGGGCACTGGGAAGTGTTGAAGCACATAGGAAAACAATATTCGCATAGTACTTGGTTGTTTCCTTTGTTTGGGCATCAATCACTCGCACTCCTGTTGCTTTGCCTTGCTTTTCATCAAAAATGATAGAATGAACAATGGAATGGGGTCTAAAAGTCATATTACCAGTCGCTGCCGCTGCTGGTAAGGTAACGCTCACACTGCTAAAATAGGCACTAAACGGACAACCTGTTTCACACATATTTCGGTGTTGACAAGGTCCTCTTTCATTGTGTCTGACGGTAACATGTGCCGTTCGGCCAATAGTCATGACACGCCCATTAAAGTTTTCTTTGATTGATTCTTTAAAATGCTCTTCCACACAGTTAAACTCCATTGGAGGTAGAAATTTCCCGTCAGGCAACTGTTTCAATCCCTCATTCCTGCCACTAACCCCAATATAGTTTTCCACATAATCGTACCAGGGAGCTATATCCTTATACCGCACTGGCCAATCCACGCCATATCCATCCTTGGCATTAGCTTCGAAATCAATCTCACTTAACCTATAGGACTGCCTATACCACAGCAGACTTTTACCTCCGGTCTGAAAGGCCTTTAACCAACGAAAAGGCTTATCATCCGGATGGGTGTAAGGGTGTTTTTTGTCGCTGGCCCAGAAATGTTTGGTGGCCTCATTAAAGGAATAAACATCTTTTTGAATATGATATTCCTCCCTCGTTTCTTTGCTCAGTTCCTTTCTGAATTTGAATTCCCATGGAGCCATATTCGTGGTAGGATAATCCTTAATATGTTCTACCTGTCGTCCTCTTTCCAAAACTAAGGTCTTGAGTCCTTTTTCAGTGAGTTCTTTGGCTGCCCAACCACCAGACATGCCTGAACCAATAACAATTGCATCAAATTTATTTGCCTGCATATTCTTTACTATTTAACGATTACCCACAATTATTTTTTCATTATCGCTTATGGTGATACATCCTTCGTATTTTCCCGGAACTGGTGAATAATTCATGCTTTTCATCCCTTGTTCTGAGGTGAAATAACCCCATAAAATAAATCCTTTTAATGCCTTAAAAAAAGAGGTTGCATTTTCTTCTTTATCCAAGGCTTGTAAAACAGCGATTTGGTTGGTTTCGTCAAGTTCCACAAAAGATTTTCCAAAGCGTGCCATACAATTCTTCATAAAAGTATTTAAGCCCGTTTCGTACTTTATTAGATCTTCATCCCCAAAAAATTCGGAATATAGCAGGTCTATATAAGGCGCTACAGCGGCATCATTTGCTCCCGGAGAGTCTGTTCTTGGAAGGATCAATTCAGCAATTTGCCAAATGGTTTCATACTGTTCAATAGATAAGAATACCGGTTGATAATTTGTTAGCCTTTCCGGACCACAACTCTCAATGAGCATAAATAAGTTGGGCAAGGCACCAATTCCCGCAGCTGCGATTACAGACTTTTTTAGTACATCACGTCTATTCATACCTTCTTTTTTTAATGCCAAATGATTTCTTGACCACATTAATTATTTAAGAGCACTGAAAGGGATATAATCATTTCTTTTGTGATTGAATGATAGCGACAATATAAATTGCAAAGACCTAATTATTCGAATTAGTTCCCTAAGATAGCAAATTTAGTATCTAACCTTTACAGATTGGTCAATGGTCGTGAATTCATTTATTGCTCTTATTTGGACAAGGAAAGGTAGGTGGCGTAAATTTTATTTTATAAATATTCAATGTATACCAAACCAGATACATGGAGATGATTCTCAACAGCTTAGTAGTAGTATTAGTATAGTATTAGTTGACTTTAAGAATCAATTTCAAGCTAGTAAAACTTGATGCTCAAAATTTTTATATGTAGTTTTAGGGAAACCTTCTTGTAGGCCAAAATAACAAGGAATCATAATTTAAATCACCCATATGATTATAAGTATAAATAATAAAATACATGAGATAGAGGTAGATCCGACTACCCCTTTGTTATGGGTTATCCGAGAGCAAATTGGATTGACCGGAACAAAATTTGGTTGTGGTATAGGACAGTGCGGTGCCTGTACAGTGCAGCTCGATGGTATTCCCATACGTTCTTGCCTTATCCCGGTTCAGCAGGCCGTGGATAAAGAAATAACCACCATAGAAGGTATTGCACCCAACGCAACAGAATTACATGTGATACAACAAGCATGGATTGATGAACAGATTCCCCAGTGTGGGTATTGTCAATCTGGGCAGATTATTGCGGTCCATGCCTTATTGGCAAATAATACCGCTCCTACTGATGAGGATATAGACCTGGCCATGAGTGGAAATATTTGCAGATGTGGAACCTATCCACGCGTACGAAAAGGAATTAAACGAGCCGCTGCAGCTTTGACAAATACAGCAATCACTAAAAACGAGAACCATGGGGAAATGGACTAGAAGGGCTTTCATTACTACCGGGGTTCTAACCGGTGGTGCATTGGTACTTGGCGTGGCAATTAGACCAGGAAACCGCGCAAGGAAAGTAAAAGATATGATTGCGGACGAAGGTGATACAGTAATCAATATCTGGTTAAAAATTGGCGCAGATAATACGATTACGGTTATTGTTCCGCACGCTGAAATGGGGCAGGGGGTACATACGAGCCTACCCATGATGTTAGCCGATGAGATGGACGCTGACTGGAAAACGGTTAGTATGTTGGAGGCTCCGGGAAATAAAGAATATGCCAACTACGCTTTGGCAAAAGGATTTATTCTGGGGGAAAAAGATATCCCTTCCATGCTGATTGGGACTGTAGATGGTCTGTTTTTAACTGCCATGAAGCAATTGAGCCTTCAACTTACTGGGGGTAGCGCTTCAGTTCGTTGTACGGGTATGCATGCGATGCGGGTGGCCGGTGCTGCTGCCAGGGCTGTATTGCTTGAGGCTGCTGCGGAGCAATGGGGTGTTTCCCCTGACGAATTGGTTGTGAAAGACAGTTATATTTCGCATCCTATAAGTAATCGTACGGAACCTTTTTCCAGCTTTGTGGAAAAAGCCGCCGACCTATCACAACCAGCCAAGCCTCGTTTAAAAACTTCAGAGGAATTTACCATTATGGGAACATCACCACCCCGGCTTGATATACCGGAAAAAGTGAATGGAACGGCATCCTTTGGTATTGATGTAACATTACCGAACATGAAATATGCAACCATTAAAGCTTCTCCCGTTTTCGGTGCCAAGTTAAAACCAATAGGGGCAGAGGCAATTAAAGATATGTCCGGTGTTCATAAAATTGTGAATCTCGATGGGGCTGTTGCAGTTATCGCCGATGGCTATTGGTTGGCAAAAATGGCCTTGGATAAATTGTCCATAGCATTCGAGGAAAGTGCCAATGATACAGTAGGGCAGGATGACATTTATGACCTGTATTTAGATGATATGAATGCTGCCATAACTGAAGGCAATGAGGAGAAAGATTTAAAAAAGGGAGATGTTGAAAGTACCCTTGCCAATGCCAATAAGTTGGTAGAAGCGGAGTATCGTGTGCCTTATTTGGCGCATGCCACTATGGAACCTATGAACTGTACGGCCTTTATACATGACGGAGGATGCGAGATTTGGGTGGGTAGCCAAAATCCCCTTGGATTTGCAAATAGTGTAGCAGAAGCATTGGATATTGATCGAGAAAAAGTTATGGTACACAATCAATATTTGGGTGGAGGATTTGGACGTAGGGCAATGCCCGATGTCGCGGTACAAGCTGCTCTTATTGCCAAAGAGGTAGACTATCCGGTAAAACTCATCTGGTCGCGGGAAGAAGATATGAGACAAGATCATTATCGGGAGGCCAATATAAGTCGTTTTAAGGCCGCCCTTAACGACACAGGTAATATAACTGCCTGGAACAATCAATTCGTTTTTAAACATGACCCCCCAGAAGCCCCGCATATTCCTTATGGGGTTGATCATCAATTTATTCATTATGCCGAAAGCACTACACATGTGCCCTGGGGCTACTGGCGTAGTGTGGATTCTTCCATGCATGGGTTTTTTACCGAGTCTTTTATGGATGAACTAGCATATAACGCGAATAAAGACCCTTATCAGTACCGCCGAGAACACCTTGCCAAGGCACCTCGTTTTTTAAAGGTATTGGATATGGCCGCTGAGAAAGCCAACTGGGATGAATCCTTGCCGGATAACTGGGGTAGGGGAATATCAATTCACCAATCTTTTGGTACCATTGTAGCGCAAGTGGCGGAAATAGAGATCATAGCGGATACCGTGAAAGTACAAAGGGTAGTTTGTGTTGCCGACCCAGGTTTTGCCTTTCATCCTGATGGTTTTAAAGCACAAATGGAAAGTGGTATCGTCTATGGACTTACAGCTGCCTTATATGGGGAGATTACTATTGAAAATGGGGCTGTTATGCAGAGTAATTTTCATGACTATCGGATGCTCCGTATGAATGAATCCCCAAAAATCGAAACCTATATCATCAATAGTGATAACTGGCCTGGCGGAGCTGGAGAGCCTAGTACACCAGGTATTGCACCAGCTGTTACCAATGCGATTTTCAATGCAACTGGGATAAGAATACGTGAGCTGCCGGTTAAAAATCATAATTTAGTTGCTAAGCCAACCATTTTGAGCTAACAAGGTTTAGTTTTCGCCAGTGCCTAGCACCATATCTTAAAAGTGGAAAGAACCATTTCTAATCCAATAAAGGATTAATTTTTTTGTACATGTAATTGACCAGAACTTTACTGCGGTAAAATTCTTGTTTTATGGATATGTTTAGAATTCTACTTTATAAACATTAGCACGTACAACGCCCATAAAAAGCAAAAAGCACAAAAAACGTACAAGATGTACGATAAAGTAGATTTCTTATTCATAAGACTGGGTTTATTATATACTAATAACAGAATTATGAAGCTGATACTTTTTTTTCTTCGCGCAAAGGAAGGAATATTCGATGTAGGGATTTAAATCCGTTTAAGCGCTCATTATATCCATCAAAGGGAGTTTTATAAAACCCGTAAAACCATTAAATACAACAGTTTATCGATAAAAAATCATTGTGTTTAGCCCAGGATTTTCCTTAATGCAGTCCCGAATCGTTCCATATCGGCCATTTTTCCAGTACTGATACGTGCCCAATCATAAAAAGGAGGAAAGGGTCTGCCAATTAAAACATTTTCATGCCGCATGGCACTTATCATTTCGTTTATCGGCTTACCTGTTTTGAAGAAAATAAAATTTGTGTGCGATTTTATATATTCAAGCCCCAGATCATCCAAAGTGCTATAAATAAGTTTTTTAGCTTCCATATTGTTCAAAATGCTGAATTTGTAGAATTCATCATCCTTTAAAGCCTCTTTTGCAGCTTCTATGGCCAAAGTATTGGTATTGGCCATTACACTTGCCTTTAATTGAGTGGCGATATCGGGCCTAGCGACCAAATATCCAAGGCGTAAACCTGCTAGTCCATAAATCTTGGAGAAAGTCTTGGAAACGATGATATTTCGACCCTCTTTTACCAGTTCAACCATAGAAGGATAGTCAGGTTCGGTAATAAAGTCGTAGTACGCCTCATCACTGAATATCACCGCTTGATTATCATGTGTTTTACAAAACTCTATTAATTCATTTTTATCCAATAACGTTCCTGTAGGGTTATTTGGGTTGCAAATAAAGATCAATTTGGTTTTGTTGTTTACTTTACTGGCCATAGCGCCTAAATCATGCTCCATTGCAGCATTGACGGGTACTCTATGAACCTTGGTTCCAAAAACCTCGGCATAGCGGAGCATAGCCTGAAAGGTGGGGTCAGCAGCAATGATTTCTCCCTCTCCAAAACCACCGAAAGTCAGACCAGCTGCTTTCAAACCTTCAGTAGAACCACCAGTGATTACAATATGATCTTTAGAAACACCTTCTTTTTCGGCAATCTTTTCGGTAAGGGATGACAATGTTCTGAATGGATAACGACATCCTAAATCAAAATTATTGGAAATCACTTCCCTAACCCGTTTTGATGGCCCGTAGGGATTTTCATTAGCATTGAGCTTTGCCAATGAGTCGCTGTTAATTGAGTTATGGGGTAATTGAAAAGCAAGAGCTTCAAAACCTCCTAATAGGGCAAAACTGCCAGATAATCCAACAGTCTTCAGCCAATTCCTTCGATCTATATTTCTCATAAGTTTTTCTTAGAGAAATAAGATACAAAAATTGATTATAAGAAGCGGGTTAATAAATAAAATTACAATTGAAGTTCCTCATTATTTCGATCTTCACCAGCTATTTTATTGGCTACAAAGACGTCTTTCAATATATAAGCAGCAAGAATTACAATTCCTAAAGTAAGCAAGGGCAAAGCAAATTCCCAGTTCAATATCTTAAGGATGCTTCCTACAATTATGGCTAAAGTACCGGCGACCATGGCAAAATTCCACATTAATTGCTTTGTACTGTTTTTTGCTTTTCGGTCATCATCAAGAAAATAAGCCGTTCCTTCCAAAATAAACCATAAAACGAAGGATATTGCGATGATTACCTGGAACATTACAGTATAAGGAAAATCCATGATATTGAAAATCCCATTGGTTGTCCAGAAAAAGACAAGTACCATTTTAACATAATCAACAAAGTGCCTAGATGTTTTTTTAAAGAATCTAAAGACATAAAGTATACCAATAGCAGCGAACGATATGAACATTATCTGCTTGGCCATTGGCCATCCCAGGACCTTCATCAGCATGCCCATTAATAAAACGACTATTGAAAGCCTTAATGGCAGTGTCAATATCTTTTTATATGTGCTCATAACATCATGTTTATAATTCGTTTAAAGTTCTCTAACGCTTAAATCACCTTAATATTGGCTTTTAACCCTTCCATTATTCCTAGAATGTTGTTTACTGTTTCCTTTAAATAATGTTTGATCAACACATGGGGTATGCGAATGGTCGTAAAACCATTTTTAAACGAGTGCATCGTCTTCTCTAAATCATTGATCGCTTGATCATGGGTCAACATATGATATTCTGCATCAATCTCAATATTCAATTTAACTCGCGAGATTGCGATGTCGACGGATTTCTTACCGTCCCACCATTCCAACATGGTTTTTACACCGGCTTCTTTTAAACCATAATACAGCTGTATGGCTTCTACGGGTGTATTATTCTTCTTGATCAACTTCACCATTCGGGTTTGGTGCTTTTCACAAAGTTCAACGCCTAACCGGTCCATTGAATTTTTGTGTCTTATGTAATCAAGGTTTTTGCTACATTCTAAACATGTCATTTAAATAGGTTTGATTTTGATTTGGGACTATTATAACCCTGTACTTTTTGGATTATTATATAACATCGATGTATGACATCCCACTTTTAGATGAACTGCAAATTTTTAGATGAACTGCATTTTAAAATGTTAAAACTGTGGTGAAAGTCATATTTTATAAAGTACATATTTCGACATTAAGTTTAGCAGCGATTAATATTCCATTATATTTATCTTCAATTTTAGGTTAAGGATTTATAGTTATGAACATTAAGAAATCAAAATTGTTCGCATTCCTGCTTTTTACACTGTTCATGAGTGGATGCAAGAACGATTCACAACCTCAAAATGCCATTCAAAAAGTAGTTAAGAAGCCCGTATTGAATTTAGCAGAAGCAAATAGATTGGCAAGTTTGCCTTTGGGTTGTATGCAGGTTGAGTACCCTAATAAACTGGGTCAAAGTTTGAATGATTCAACACACCTCAAAAATCCTAAAACATTGCATCCTGCATTTTATGGTTGTTTTGATTGGCATTCATCTGTGCATGGACATTGGTCCTTGGTTTCACTATTAAAGCGTTTTCCTAATTTGGATAATGCGCTAGCAATACGTGAAAAATTAGGGGAGAATATATCAAAAGAGAACATCGAAACTGAAGTAGCTTATTTTAGAATGAAAGGTAATAAGACCTATGAACGTACTTATGGCTGGGCCTGGGTATTGAAATTATCAGATGAACTGCAAACCTGGGATGATCCCATGGCCAAGGAGCTCAATGCAAATTTACAGCCTTTAGTGGCAATTGTTGTTCATGGGTATCTTGATTTTCTTCCAAAACTCAATTACCCTATTCGCGTAGGAGAGCACAGTAATACTGCTTTTGGAATGTCATTGGCATGGGACTATGCAAAAACCACAAACAATACTGAGCTTCAGAAAGTAATTGAAAGTAGTGTAAACCGCTTCTATGTGAATGACAAAGCATGCCCCTTAAGTTGGGAACCTAGTGGGTTTGATTTTTTATCACCTTGTCTTCAAGAAGCAGATTTGCTTCGCAAGGTCTTTTCGCCAGAAAAATTCAAAAATTGGTTCAATGCTTTTCTGCCGCAAATGGTCAAACCTTCCTTCACATTGGAAACTGGAAAAGTATCCGATAGGACCGATGGTAAATTAGTGCATATTGATGGCCTTAATTTTAGCCGGGCTTGGTGTTTATATGGAATTGCAGAATCACTTCCTGAGTATTCCCATTTAAAGCAAATAGCCAGTGAACATATAAATTATTCTTTACCAAGTATCGTAGATGATAATTATGAGGGTACCCACTGGCTGGGAACATTTGCATTGTATGCTTTAAACCAATCAGAATAGTATGTTCAAAAAAATAGGCCCAGGAGTGTTGATAGCCGCGGCCTTTATAGGCCCTGGTACCGTTACGGCTTGCACTTTGGCAGGTGTTGGCTTTGGTTATGCCTTGTTGTGGGCGATGTTACTCTCAATTATAGCAACTGTGGTATTACAGGAAATGTCCGCCAGATTAGGAATAATCACTCAAAACGGTTTGGCAGACGCCATTAAGAATGAGTTAATGACCCCGTGGATTAGAACGTTTTTAATTGGTATTGTTTTAGCTGCCATAGTAATTGGCAATGCCGCGTATGAAGCGGGTAATATTGGAGGGGCCACTTTAGGCATGGACGCGCTATTCGGTGAAGAATATTCTGCTTTTTACCCTTTTGTCATCGGCGGATTGGCATTTATACTTCTATACATGGGTAGTTATAAAGCTATGGAAAAGGTTTTTGTGACATTGGTGCTAATTATGAGCCTTTCGTTTCTTTTGACAGCCATAATCACCAAACCCAATATTCTGGAAATAGTCAAGGGCATGTTCGTACCTAGCGTACCTGATGGAAGTATATTAATGATCATAGCTTTGGTTGGCACTACCGTTGTACCCTATAATCTATTTTTACATGCATCATTGGTTAGCGAAAAGTGGAAAAGTAAAGAAGATCTGCAACCTGCGAGAAAAGATACCATTATCTCCATTGCCTTGGGCGGCATGGTTTCGATGGCAATTGTTATTGCTGCCACAGCCATTCCTGGGAAAGAAGTAACCAATGTGATGGACCTAGCAAAAGGTTTGGAACCCTTATATGGCAATAGTGCTAAATACTTTATGGGTATTGGGTTGTTCGCTGCTGGTGTTACTTCTGCAATAACAGCACCTTTGGCTGCTGCTTATGTGGCCAGTAGTTGTTTTGGATGGAATTCAGGTTTGAAAGATTTAAAATTCAGAATTGTATGGATGATTATTTTAGGATTGGGAATATTTTTTCTTTCCTTTGGGATTAAACCTATTGAGATAATCAAATTTGCCCAAGTAGCCAATGGAATATTGCTTCCCGTTATTGCCATCTTTCTTTTATGGATTGTCAACAAGTCATCGGTAATGGGCAAGTATAGAAATACCAAAGCACAAAATATTCTAGGACTTGTGATTATTGTGCTTGCGGTAGTATTGGGAGTGAAAAGCATTTTTGAAGTATTAGGTCTTTTTTAAATGGAAGGAAATTATATTGACATTAATTGTGATGTAGGTGAGGGTATAGGCAATGAAGCGGATTTATTACCCTTGATTTCTTCTTGCAATATTGCGTGTGGTGGGCATGCGGGGGATGATGTGTCTATGACCCAGGTAGTGAAATTGGCCAAACAATATGGTGTACGTATAGGCGCCCACCCATCATATCCGGATAAAGAAAATTTTGGTCGATTTTCAATGGATATTGGGTCAACGGAATTGACCAAAAGCATAAAGGCACAAATACATGCCTTGGAAACCATCCTTCATAAGGAGCAGGTTTCATTGAATCACATTAAACCACATGGCGCTTTGTACAATGATTTAGCTAAGAATGAGGCAATAGCTGATTTATTTTTAAAGGCTATTGCTTCTTATAGAGAAAGTGTTGTTTTGTATGCACCTCCCGGTTCTGTGATAGCCAAGAAAGCAATAAAAAACGATTTTAAAGTGAAGTTAGAGGCATTTGCAGATAGAAGCTATAATCAAGACCTGAGTTTGGTCTCACGAAAGTTACCGAATGCTGTTCTTAATGATCCTAAAATAGTATTGCATCATTTGGTCAAAATGGTAAATGAAAATAAGGTAGTGACAATCAATGGCAAAGAATCACATATTGAAGCTGATACTTATTGTTTGCATGGTGATACGCCCAATGCATTACAAATAATAATGTATCTTTCTCAAGAATTGCCCAAACAACAAATCTATATTCAAAAGTGACAAATTATCCTATTTCCATACGACCTTTTGGGGTGCATGCTATTTTAGTTGAATGGCCCAAAAAAGTAGATGAGGCCATCTTGGAAGACATTCTTCAATTCAGTTCATATTTAAAGCTGGAATGTATTGATTCTAAGGAATGGGAACTTGTTTCGGCTTATAATTCCCTCACCATGATCCAAAGAAAGCAAAGGATCGATTTTGAACCTTTTAAAAAGCAATTAGAAACTTGGTATGCTAAAAGGGTGGGTACCCATCATTCAGATAAATATCTTTGGAAACTTCCAGTTTGCTATGATTTGGATTTTGCTATTGATATAGCCAAAGTTGCAAAAGAATTAGGGGAATCTGTTGAGAAAATCATTGAATTGCATACATCGCATATTTATACCGTCTATGGAATTGGATTTTTGCCAGGGTTCATGTATTTGGGCGGCTTGCCAAAATCATTGGAGACCTCAAGGAGAGCTGAACCAAGGCAGAAGGTGGCTAAAGGAGCTGTTGGTCTAGCTGGTAAGCAAACCGGCATTTACCCGCAAGAATCTCCTGGGGGCTGGAATATTATTGGTAATTGTTCGGTTCCGATTTTTGATGCGAATAGGGAAGAGCCTTGTTTTGTAAATGTAGGTGACAAAATACAATTCTATGCTATTTCCAGGGCAGAATACAAATTGCATAAGATTGAAGGTGAAGTGGGAATTTATCAATTTGAAAAAATAAAATTGGATGCTTAAGGTACTAAAATCCGGTTTTTTCACTACCCTTCAGGACGAAGGGCGTTTCGGGTATCGTGATAAGGGTGTACCCGTTTCTGGGGTGATGGATGTAAGTGTGGTACGCAAGGCAAATGGTCTCTTGGAAAATGAAGACAATGCATGCGTATTGGAAATTACAATGACAGGGCCTACGCTTCAATTTGAGCAGGATACATTTATAGTTTTGGCTGGCGCCGAGATGTCCGCAACCTTAAATAATCAACCCATATACAATTACAAAGTATATAATGTCAGCGCCGGTGATATTCTTTCTTATGGAAGATTAACCGAAGGATTTAGAGGCTATTTGGCAATAAAAGAAGGATTTTTATCCAAAAACATCTTGGGAAGTCAATCACAGTATTATCCAATTACTGCTTCGGGGAGTTTAAAGGATAGGGATGAATTGGAATATGTAGAAGTAAGTTCATTTGATCCCAAAATATCGGAGCTTAAAATAGACCCATTATTAGAGAAAATTGTACTTGAAGTCTCTAAAGGGCCAGAATATGGGCTATTGGATGACGATCACTTGGAGAATCTCTTCTTTAAGGAGTTTTCTGTTGCCAAAGAGTATAATAGAATGGGGTACCAATTTGAAGAAATGATCAAAGGTCATAAAATATCAATGTTGACCTCTGCCACATTGCCTGGAACAGTTCAACTTACCCCTTCCGGTAAATTGATTATTTTAATGAAAGATGGTCAAACAACTGGGGGATATCCAAGAATACTTCAGTTAACGGACAATGCCATTTCAATTTTAGCCCAAAAGAAATTCGGGGATTATGTGTCATTCAAATTAGTTTAGACTTTCCTGTAGACCTCTTCAAATGGCACTCTAAATCTTCGCCCATAAATGCCTTTTTCATCGCGAACACCGCAAGCTATGACCATATTTATTTCTGCTCCCCAAGGTAAACCCAAAACCTTTTTTATCCTGGTAGTATCGCTGCCTTCCATAGGACAGGTGTCGTATCCAATCGCAGCCATAGAGATCATGAAATTCTGTGCTGCCAATCCAGCGCTTTTATGAGCCACGATGCGCATATCAGAATTCCGGACCTCTTTATAAATGGGTCTGAATAGCCCTATAAGTTGAAAAAAGAAATACTTTATCATTCCTAAAATCCCCAAGAGATCCGTGTACAAGGTAGGAATCAACTTTTTATAATAATTAAGGGCAAATTTTTCCTTGTCGGTATATTGATCTAAAGGCTTATCCGTAAAACTTCTTTTCAAAAAAGTCAGATTGGCCTTGGCCCGCTTTTTCCAAAGATCTTTTCTAGTCACGACAACGACTAGTTGTTTGGCATTTTTAGCTGCAGGTTGGTCAAAACAGGCCTTTGATAATGCCTTGAGTTTAGTCTTATCTGTAACATGATAAAACTCCCATAGTTGTAAATTACTGCTGGTAGGGGCGAGTGAGGCGTTTTTTATACACTGACGTATTTTGTCATCATCCAATTCAATATCATCCTTGAATAGACGTACAGAACGTCTATATTGAATTGCTTCAGAAACTGTTTTTTCCATTCCGCTAAAATAGATATTTTACTTTCTTTACTAGCCTCATTGGTAAATTATATGGTAGATAACGGAGCGGAGCTTCTAACCATTTCGATTTTTTAATGATACCTTTTTGATGTGAAAATAAATCGAATGAGGATTTACCGTGATAAACACCAATACCACTTTGCCCAACTCCACCGAATGGTATTCGTTTATTACTGATTTGGATAATGGTATCGTTAATTGCGCCACCCCCAAAACTATATGTATTTATTACTTTTTTCTGGAATTTCTTGTTGTTCGAAAAAACATAAGTTGCCAAGGGTTTACCATAATTCTTTATATGTTTATCATACTTATTGTCCCTAATAGGGGATGATATGGTTTTCCATTGACTTAAGAAACCTGTATCAGATAAATTTGATGCAGGTTTTTATCTGTAAAATGAATAATAAACCATATAAAAATATGGCTATTAAAAGTACTGAATATGGTAATAAATTGAATTTAAAAAACTGATAATCAGATATTTAAATAATTTATTGTGCACTTGGATTTAGAGCCGTAATAATTGTTAAAAATAAAGCGCATTTTAAACTTTTATATTTGATTGATAAATTATACCCCATAAAATAAACCAACGACAATAGTTTTCTGAATGGAATTGAATAAATACAGTAAAAATGTTACCCAAGACCCTACGCAACCGGCTGCACAAGCCATGCTTTATGCAATAGGACTAACAGAAAATGATCTGAAAAAACCATTGGTTGGGATTGCGAGTACAGGTTACGAAGGCAATCCTTGTAATATGCACCTGAATGATTTGGCCCAACATGTGAAAGAAGGCACGGCAAAAGGAGGATTGATAGGCTTGGTATTCAATACCATTGGGGTAAGTGATGGTATTTCGATGGGTACTTACGGTATGCGCTATTCTCTTCCTTCGAGGGATATTATCGCCGATTCAATGGAAACTGTGGTTCAGGCTATGAATTATGACGGACTTGTAACTGTAGTAGGATGTGATAAGAACATGCCTGGAGCATTAATGGCCATGATTCGGCTAGACAGGCCATCGGTTTTGGTATATGGTGGCACAATTGCTTCTGGTTGTTTCAAAGACAAAAAGTTGGATATAGTATCTGCATTTGAGGCTTGGGGTGAGAAAGTTGCAGGAACCATGAATGAGGAAGATTACAAAAGTATTATCCAAAATGCCTGTCCAGGGGCAGGGGCTTGTGGCGGAATGTATACGGCAAATACGATGGCCTCGGCCATTGAGGCCCTCGGTATGGCAATGCCATATAATTCGTCGAACCCAGCTCTAGGTAAAGAAAAGAAGCAAGATTGTATAAGTTCTGGTAATGCCTTGAGATACTTAATGGAAAATGACATTAAGCCAAGTGATATAATAACGCGTAAGTCATTTGAAAATGCAGTACGTCTGCTAACCCTTTTAGGGGGGTCAACGAATGCAGTTCTACACTTTTTGGCAATTGCTAAGGCGGCTGAGATAGAATTCGCACTTGACGATTTCCAGAAAATAAGTGATACAACACCATTTTTAGCCGATTTAAAACCGAGTGGAAAATACTTAATGGAAGATTTACATCGGGTGGGCGGTACGCCGGCGGTGATGAAGTTTATGCTTGAAAATGGTATGCTTCATGGTGATTGTCTAACTGTTACAGGAAAGACGATAGCAGAGAATCTTGCTGAATTGCCAGGTCTTCAAGAAGGTCAGGAAGTAGTAAAACCATTGAATGACCCAATTAAGGAAACAGGTCATCTTCGCATTCTATATGGAAACCTTGCCGAAGAGGGGGCAGTGGCCAAAATAACAGGAAAAGAAGGATTGCATTTTACAGGACCAGCAAAAGTATTTGATGATGAATTCAAGGCCAATGCAGGTATTGGAGCAGGAATGGTCAAGAAGGGTGATGTAGTTGTAATTCGTTATGAAGGCCCTAAAGGTGGACCTGGAATGCCCGAAATGTTAAAACCAACTGCCGCAATTATGGGTGCTGGCCTTGGAAAAGAGGTGGCATTGATCACAGATGGCCGTTTTTCAGGAGGCACCCATGGTTTCGTAGTCGGCCATGTTTGTCCTGAAGCACAAGAAGGGGGTATGATTGGTCTTCTAAAAGATGGAGACGTTATTACTATTGATGCTGAAAAAAACAATATTTCCGTGGCACTTTCTGATGATGAAATCAAATCTAGAAGAGCTAATTGGGTCCAACCAGCATTAAAGGTCAGAAAAGGAAGTTTATACAAATACGCTAAAACAGTATCATCTGCTTCGCAGGGTTGTGTAACCGATGAAATTTAATCGTATAATTTATCCCAGAAATTTATATTGGGATTTTGAAGTTTTAGAATCTTATTGAATATGGAAACATTGAAAGAGAAAAAAGAAGAAACCAAAAAAACCACAACAATTAGAATAAGTGGAGCTGAAGCAATAATACATTGTTTATTGGCTGAAGGTGTGGATATACTTTACGGCTATCCTGGAGGAGCAATCATGCCAGTTTACGACGAGCTATATAAGTTTCAAGATAAATTGACACATATTCTTACACGTCATGAACAGGGAGCTACTCATGCTGCACAAGGTTATGCACGTGTCTCTGGCAAGGTGGGTGTCGCCATGGCAACATCTGGTCCGGGAGCAACCAATTTAGTTACTGGTTTAGCTGATGCACAGATAGATTCTACACCTATGGTATGCATTACGGGACAAGTAGCAAGGCATTTGCTGGGTTCTGATGCTTTTCAAGAAACTGATATCATTGGGATTTCAACTCCGGTTACAAAATGGAATCATCAAATTACAAATGCCGAGGAAATTCCTGAAGTAATGGCAAAGGCATTTTATATAGCAAGATCAGGTCGTCCTGGTCCTGTTTTGATTGATATTACAAAAAATGCTCAATTTGATGAATTGGATTTTAGCTATGAACATTGTACAGGTGTACGTAGTTATAAGCCAGTTCCACAACCTGATATGGATGCAATCGATGCTGCCGCAGCATTGATCAATTCGGCAAAGAAACCATTTATTGTTTTCGGACAAGGAGTCATATTAGGCCATGCTGAAGAGGAACTAAAAACATTGGTTGAAAAAGCTGGAATTCCCGCAGCTTGGACCATTTTGGGACTTTCTGCAATGGATTCAGATCATCCGATGAACGTGGGGATGGTAGGCATGCATGGTAATTACGGACCAAATATTCTGACTAATCAATGCGACGTATTGATTGCAATTGGTATGCGCTTTGATGATCGGGTAACAGGAAGTTTGGATACTTATGCCAAACAAGCCAAAGTCATCCACTTTGAGATTGACCCTGCTGAAATAAATAAAAATGTAAAGGCGGATGTCGCGGTATTAGGTAACTCCAAAGAAACATTAAACTTGTTATTACCGAAAATCATAGCGAACAAACACGAAGAATGGCATAACGAATTCAAAGAAAAATATAAAATTGAATATGACACGGTCATTAAAGAAGAACTGCACCCTACCAAAGATGGTTTGACCATGGCCGAAGTTATTAATGAAATTAATATCGCAAGCGGACATAAAGCCGTTATTGTAAGCGATGTTGGTCAACATCAAATGATCGCTTGCAGATATTCTAAATTCAAGCAATCCAAAAGCAATATAACTTCCGGTGGCTTAGGAACCATGGGTTTTGCATTACCAGCCGCAATTGGAGCTAAAATGGGCGCCATGGACCGTGAAGTAGTAGCCATAATAGGGGATGGAGGGTACCAAATGACCATTCAAGAACTGGGAACCATTTTTCAAAATAAGACCCCTGTTAAGATTGTAGTACTGAACAATGACCATTTAGGCATGGTGCGACAGTGGCAAGAACTATTTTTTGAAAGCAGGTATGCATCAACAATTATGACTAACCCAGATTTTGTAAAAATTGCAGAGGGATATGATATCACTTCAAAAAGGGTATCCCAAAGAAAAGATTTAAAAGCTAGTGTGGCAGAAATGATGGCTTCTAAAGAAGCTTATTTCATGGAAGTTAAAGTTGAGAAAGAGGATAATGTATTTCCTATGATTCCTTCAGGAGCATCTGTATCAGACATTAGATTAAAATAGAATGAACGATTCCAAAATCAAGGATATTCCAGCAATGCACGCCCAATTGGAGCGTAAGTCCAAGGAGATAAGCTTTACTATGCCGTCTGATCCATATATTGGCTGCCTTTTGAAAACTTTGGTGTCGTCAAAGCCTAATGGGCATTTTTTGGAATTGGGTACAGGTATTGGTTTATCACTTTCTTGGATGATAGATGGAATGAACGAAAGTTCAACCTTAACATCAATTGACAATGATGAAGAATTGGTTGCAATAGCCAATACTTATTTTGGTCATGATGAACGGGTGAATATAATTTGTCAAGATGGTTCTGAATGGATCCATCAAAATGCGAAGGAAAGCTTTGATTTAATATTTGCAGATGCATGGCCTGGAAAATATAGTGGGATAGAGAATATTCTTTCAATGGTAAAAGTTGGTGGATTTTATATTATTGATGATATGAATGCGCAACCTAATTGGCCTCAAGGACATGAGACCCATGTAAATAAATTGGTTGAATATCTTGAACAAAGAGAGGATTTTGCCCTTACTAAAATGAATTGGTCCACGGGGCTGATTATTGCGGTTAAGAAATATTAATACAATGTCCCCTCGAGCGCAGTCGAGAGGTCTTTATTGATTACTAATTAATTTAGTTCTCGACTGCGCTCGAACAGACTTGGTTTTATTTTTGCTTAGATTATGGAAAAACAATGGTTTACAATTTCGGTTTACTCCGAAAATAACGTGGGATTATTAAATAGAATATCTGGAATATTCTTAAAGCGACACATTAATATAGAGAGTCTAAACGTTTCAAAATCAGAAATTGAAAACGTTTCAAAATTCACTATCGTAGTAATTACCAATGAAGATTGGACACGAAAGATTGTTGGTCAAATAGAAAAACAGATTGAGGTAATAAAAGCTTATTATCACACTGTTGATGAAATTATTTATCAAGAATCAGCGCTTTTTAAAATTGAATCACATTTGCTATTTGATGAACGTCAGATCCAGAATATAATCAAAGAAAGCAATTCACAGATTGTAACTGTTTCTAGAGACTTTTTCGTGTTAGCCAAATCAGGTAGAAGACATGAAATTGATGAAATGCATGATGCACTTAAACCTTATGGTATCATGCAATTTGTACGTTCGGGAAGATTGGCCGTTACGAAAGCCGAAATGCCGATCAGTAGAATGTTGAACGAATTTTATCACGACAAATAAACATCTAAAAACGAGAATATAAAATGACAAATTATTTTAATACACTTTCATTACGAGATCAATTAACCCAGTTGGGAAAATGTAGGTTTATGGATTCTTCTGAGTTTTCAGATGGTGTATCGGCTTTAAAAGGTAAGAAAATCGTAATTGTGGGTTGTGGAGCACAAGGACTTAATCAAGGTTTGAATATGAGGGATTCTGGTCTTGATATTTCATACACCTTGCGTGAAGCTGCAATCAAAGAAAAAAGACAATCCTTTAAAAATGCTGCGGAGAATGGTTTTACTGTTGGCACTTACGAAGAATTGGTGCCTTCCGCAGACTTGGTTATTAATTTAACTCCAGATAAGCAGCACACCAATGTTGTTGGAGCGGTTATGCCTTTGATGAAGCAAGGTGCAACCTTGTCTTATTCCCATGGTTTCAATATCGTTGAGGAAGGAATGCAAGTAAGAAAAGATTTGACGGTAATCATGGTAGCTCCTAAAAGCCCAGGTTCTGAGGTACGTGAGGAGTACAAAAGAGGCTTTGGTGTACCAACATTAATTGCAGTACACCCAGACAATGATCTTCAAGGAAAAGGTTTGGAACAGGCAAAAGCATATGCTGCTGGTACTGGTGGGCACAAAGCTGGAGTATTGGAATCTTCTTTTGTGGCCGAGGTAAAATCTGACCTAATGGGCGAGCAGACCATTTTATGTGGATTACTTCAAACAGGTTCCATTCTTTGCTTTGATAAGATGATCGAGAAAGGAATTGATGCTGGCTATGCATCAAAATTGATTCAATATGGTTGGGAAACTGTTACAGAAGGATTAAAATATGGTGGGATTACCAACATGATGGATCGTTTATCAAATCCTGCGAAAATAAAAGCCTTTGAATTGTCCGAAGAATTGAAAGATATTATGCGTCCTTTATTCCATAAGCACATGGATGATATTATGAGTGGGCATTTCTCTAAAACCATGATGGAAGACTGGGCTGATGATGATAAAAACCTTTTAAGTTGGAGAGCAGCAACGGGGGAAACCGCTTTTGAGAAAACTCCAGCCGGCGATGTAAAAATAAGCGAACAGGAGTTCTACGACAATGGAGTGCTAATGGTTGCCATGGTTAGGGCAGGAGTTGAATTGGCTTACGAGTCAATGACCGAATCTGGTATTATTGGTGAATCCGCATATTATGAGTCATTACATGAAACCCCTTTAATTGCGAACACTATTGCGAGGAAGAAACTTTTTGAAATGAACCGTGTAATCTCTGATACAGCAGAATACGGGTGCTATTTGTTTGATCATGCCTGTAAACCATTATTAGGTGATTTTATGAAAAAAATTAATACTGATGTTATTGGTAAGCAATTTGGCACAGGCAAGGATAATGGGGTGGACAATGCGAAGTTGATTACGGTAAACAAAGCGCTTAGGGAGCATCCGGTAGAAATTGTAGGCGCACGCTTACGAGCGTCAATGACCGCGATGAAGCCTATCGTATAATAATTTCAAGCCTTTAAAGACCTGTTGGATTCTAAGAACCCAACAGGTCTTTTATATTGCTGATGGAGTATTTCCCAAAATTGGAAGACATTCGAAGTGTTAAACTACCATCCGTCAAGTGGCACGTATAACTCTCTTGGATGAAAGTATTCGGCTTTCAAAGCAATATGGAGCGAATGAAGGCCCACATCTTTTATGGCGATTGCATTAACGATAAACCGGATTTATTCCAGTATCTGGTGAAATCGTGTCACAATTGAATACGCTTTTATTATAAAGATCAACGCTAGCGTTTTCTTTACACAACCTTTCAAGTATTCAATATAAAATCGTTTAACTTCGTTTTTTAATTCACAAAACATTAAGAAATAATGGCAATACCAAAAACATATAACATAATAGAAACTATTGATCAAACAGCATTTTTGGTGAATGGGGACTTAAGGAAATGGACTGGAAATACCACCAAAGTTTATTCTACAATATCTTCTACTGACACCTATGAGCCGACTTTATTAGGAAGTATACCTGATATGGGTGAGCCTGAGGCTTTGGATGCTTTGGATGCTGCTACTGGTGCATATAATCGTGGACAAGGGACTTGGCCTACCATGCAAGTCAAAGACCGAATAGCCTGTATGGAGGTTTTTGTTGAAAAAATGAAAACCAAAAGGGAAGAAATTGTAAAATTATTGATGTGGGAAATAGGTAAATCATTGCCAGATTCCCAAAAAGAATTCGACCGAACCATTGAATATATTTACGATACCATTGAAGATTATAAGCAAATGGATCGCGATGCTGCTAAATTCCAAAAACAAGATGGTGTCTATGCGCACATTAAAAGAGGGCCACTAGGAGTTGTATTATGTTTAGGTCCTTATAATTATCCTTTGAATGAGACTTTTGCCCTCTTGATACCAGCTATCATTATGGGGAATACAACAATTTTTAAACCCGCTAAGCATGGGGTGTTATTGATTACACCATTGTTGGAGGCATTTCAAAGCAGTTTCCCAAAAGGGGTTGTGAATATTCTTTTTGGTAGGGGCAGGGCGGTGGCCGGACCCATAATGAAGACAGGTAAAGTTGATGTTTTGGCATTGATTGGCAATAGCAAATCTGCCAATGCCTTGCAAGATCAGCATCCTAAAAGTAACAGATTGCGTTTGGTCTTAGGGTTAGAGGCCAAGAATCCTGCAATCATATTGCCAGATGCGGATTTAACATTGACCGTTGAGGAATGTTTGGCTGGGACGCTATCTTTTAATGGGCAACGTTGCACGGCCTTGAAAGTAATTTATGCCCATGAAAATATTGTCGACGGATTCAATGCCCAATTCGCCGAGCGTGTAGATGGCTTAAAATTCGGGAATCCTTGGGACGACGGTGTTAAGCTGACCCCTTTACCAGAACCTGGAAAGTCAGATTATATTCAAGAACTGATTGAAGATGCCGTTTCAAAAGGCGCAAAAATTTTAAATAAAAAAGGAGGGAAAAGATTCGACAACTTTATCTGGCCTGCAGTTCTATACCCTGTGACCAAAGATATGAGAGTGTATCAAGAAGAGCAATTTGGCCCCGTTATTCCTATAGTCCCTTTTAACGATATAGAGGAACCCTTGGATGATATGGCAAAAAGCAACTATGGCCAACAGGTTAGTTTGTTCGGTAAAGATGTATATGCATTAGCTCCTTTAATTGATTCGTTGGTGAATTTGGTTTGTCGGGTAAATTTGAATAGCTCTTGTCAACGTGGACCTGACGTTTATCCATTTACCGGAAGAAAAGATTCTGCCCAATCAACCTTGAGTGTCCATGATGCACTGCGCTCGTTTTCAATACGGACATTCGTTGCCTTTAAGGATAATGAATTGAATAATGAAACTATTGAAAAGTTGTTGGAAACCAAATTCTCCAATTTTGTGAGTACCGATTATATCCTTTAAGTATAAAAATGAAATGCATAAAAAAGCCATGATTTAATAAAATCAAGGCTTTTTAAGTTAGCGTTTAAATTTCTTAAATATTTTCAACCAACCAATACCCAACTTCGCTGATTTTAGGGTTAATATCAAAGAATTAGAGTATAGGGTTATGAAATAGTTGTAAACAACCTGTATAAGATAAAGGCCTAATAATGGTGCATTGGCCTTTTTATTATCAAATCGAGCCAAAGACCCCAAAGGATTTTAAAACCTTTGGGGTCTTCCTATTTGGAGTCTTCGTATAAATTTTAAATATTCTCCGCTAACCAATCCCCAACTTCACTGGTTTTATAGGCTTTTCCATCTTCGGCCAAATCTTCGGTAACTATACCCTCTGCCAATGATTTATTGACGACATCGCGTATAGCCTGTGCTTCGTCTTTCAAATTAAAATCTTCAAACAACATTGCAGCTGACAATACCGTCGCTAACGGATTGGCGATATCCTTACCAGCAGCTTGAGGATAGGAACCATGTATTGGTTCATACAACGATACTTTACTTCCTACTGAAGATGATGGCATTAATCCCATAGAGCCCGATATTACCGAAGCTTCATCGGTCAATATATCCCCAAAAAGGTTTGCTGTGATCATTACATCATAAGCACTTGGCCATTGTACCAAACGCATGGCAACGGCATCAACGAATTCATAAGTAACCTCAACTTCTGGATAGTCTTTTTCCATGGCCTGAACAGTCTCCCTCCACAAACGGGATGATTCCAATACGTTGGCTTTATCCACACAACATAATTTCTTGGAACGTTTCATGGCCATTTCAAATCCTTTTTTTGCCAATCGTTGTATTTCGAATCTTTGGTATGTCATGGTATCATAAGCCGTGTCACCATCATCTTTTCTTCCTCTTTCCCCAAAGTAAACTCCGCCTGTCAATTCCCGCAGGATAATCAAATCAGTGCCTTCGATACGTTCACGTTTTAAAGGGGATTTATCGATTAATGAAGGAAAGGTAAAGGTGGGGCGCACATTGGCGAATAGGCCCAATTTTTGTCTCATTTTCAGCAACCCTTGTTCTGGTCTTACCTTGGCGGAAGGGTCATTATCGAATCTTGGATGACCTATGGCTCCAAATAGAACAGCATCGGCATTGGCGCAAATCTCATGGGTTTCATCCGGATAAGGTTCCCCAACAGCATCTATGGCGGCCGCTCCAGTCAAGGCTGGTGTCCAATTGATTTCGTGCTTGAATTTTTTTGCAATGGCATTAGACACTTTAACTGCTTGGTCTATTACTTCAGGACCTATTCCGTCTCCTGCTAAAAGGGCTATGTTTAACTTCATTTATATAGTATTGAGCAATTAGTATTTAGTATATAGAATTAAGTAATAAGCTTTGAGAAATGAGCAATAAAATGAATAAATACAATCCACCTGTTATATTCTTATTAGAAAAGAATCTTTTTCTAAATTCTTTGTACTCAATACTCACTTCTAAATTATATTCAACATTTTTTCTGTTGCCTTAATGGCTGATACCGTTTGATCTGAATCCAAACCACGGGTAATGAATTCCTTTCCATTATTGTCCCAGGAGATTATGGTTTCACACAAAGCGTCCGAATGACTTCCTGGCGGAATCCTTACTGCATAATCAGTTAGCTGTGGGAAATCTTTTTTCTTTGATTTATAGATTTTTCGCAAAGCATTTATAAACGCATCATATTGACCATCGCCCTGCGCATGGGCTTCATGACGCTCACCATCAATTTCGACAGCAACTGTGGTTGATGGCTTTAGACCTTTAGAGTGAGTGAGCACGTACGATTTTACAATCACCTTTTGCTGATAATCCCCACTGTTCAATACATCGGAAATGATATAAGGCAAATCATCTTTGGTGACCCGTTCTTTCTTGTCACCAAGTTCAATGATTCGTTGGGTGACCTTTTTGAGCTCCTCGTCGTTCAAAGTCAATCCCAATTCTTGGAGATTCTTCTGAATGTTTGCTTTTCCGGAAGTTTTTCCTAAGGCATATTTGCGTTTTCTACCAAATCTCTCAGGCAATAAATCATTAAAGTAAAGATTTCTTTTACTATCTCCATCTGCATGAATACCAGCTGTTTGTGTAAAAACATTATCGCCTACTATTGGTTTATTAGCTGGTATGCCAAACCCGGTAAACGCAGATACCAATTTACTCACCTTGTGCAGCGAAGATTCATTAACGGCAATCTCTACTCCAGGTAGAAAATCTTTTATTACTGCTACGGCACTAGCCATTGGTGCATTACCCGCACGCTCTCCCATTCCGTTTACGGTAAGATGTAAACCATGACAACCTGCCTTTACAGCTTCCATTACATTGGCTACCCCCAAATCATAGTCATTATGACCATGAAAGTCAAAATGTGAATCAGGATAACGTTGTATTATTTCTGAAAGAAAATCAAATGTTTCAGTATACGTCAGAATACCTAAGGTATCAGGCAATAATATTCGTACAACAGGCTGTTTCGTTAAAAAATCCAAGTATTGGAATACATATTCTTTTGAATTTCGCATGCCATTACTCCAATCTTCTAAATACACATTGGTTTTAATCCCATGTTCTTGGGCCAATTCTATGGTTTTTGCAATCTCCTTAAAATGTTGTTCAGGCGTTTTCTTGAGTTGATGGGTCAAATGGTTCAACGAACCTTTGGTGAGCAGGTTTTGTACTTTGGCACCTGCTTTTTTCATCCATTCCAAAGAAACACCGCCATCAACAAAAGTCAATATTTCAACCCTATCAAGATATCCTTTTTTTGCCGCCCATTGCGTAATTTTCTGTACGGCCTTTAGTTCACCTTCAGAAACCCTTGCAGAGGCTATTTCAATGCGATCAACTTTGAGTTCATCCAATAATAATTTGGCCAAAGTAAGTTTTTCGGATACTGAAAAAGACACTCCAGAGGTTTGTTCCCCGTCACGAAGCGTCGTGTCCATTATTTCAATCCGTCTCTTTTTCATATGCCCTGGTAAGCTATTAAAGTGGTGTATCCTTGGCGTATTTGCTAATCTGTTCTTTGATGTTCAATAAAAAATCGATATCATCAAAACCATTGGTCATGTTGGCTTTCTTATAATCATTAATGTCAAAGCTCTCGCTTTCTCCAGTAGCCAAAATGGTAATTGATTGTTCGGGTAGATTCACCTCCAATTCTGATTCAGGATTCGCTTCAATGGCAGTAAAGATTTTATGCAAGAATTCTGGACTTACCTGAACAGGTAAAACCCCTATATTCAGACAGTTATTTCTAAATATATCGGCAAAGAAACTGGAAACTACACAGCGGAATCCATAATCATAGACAGCCCATGCTGCATGTTCCCTAGAAGAACCGGAACCAAAGTTTTTGCCTCCAACCAAAATTTTTCCACTATAAATGGGATTGTTGAGTACAAAATCCTTTTTTGGTGAATCGTCAGCATTATAGCGCCAATCCCTAAAAAGATTATCGCCAAATCCCTTTCGCTCTGTAGCTTTTAAAAATCGGGCTGGAATTATTTGATCGGTATCCACATTTTCAATAGGAAGTGGAACTGCCGAAGAAGTTAATATGTTGAATTTATCGTATGCCATTTTATTATTTATTGTTCGTTCTTAGTTGTTCGTTGATGGTTTCATTGTTGTCCGATATAGATATCTATTAGCCATAAACAATCAACCATTAACCATTTAATTCATCAAATTACGTGGATCAGTTACCTTACCAGTAACCGCAGCAGCAGCGGCAACCAAAGGACTTGCCAATAAGGTTCTAGACCCTGGTCCCTGGCGTCCTTCGAAGTTTCTGTTAGAAGTACTTACCGCATATTTTCCTGCAGGTATCTTGTCATCATTCATGGCCAAACATGCAGAACAACCAGGCTCTCTTAGTTCAAATCCTGATTCCTGAAGAATATCAAGCAATCCTTCATCTTTGATAGCTGCTTCAACTTGGTGTGATCCTGGAACCAACCATGCAGTAACATTATCAGCTTTTTTTCTTCCTTTTACTATTGCCGTGAATGCCCTGAAATCTTCAATTCGGCCATTGGTACAACTTCCTAGGAACACAAAATCGATTTCCTTGCCCATCATACTATCCCCTTCACTGAAATTCATGTATTTAAGAGATTTTTTATACGTGGCCTCACCGCCCTCCACCGCATCTGCAGTTGGGATATCATTTGAAATTCCGATACCCATACCCGGATTTGTTCCGTAGGTAATCATTGGTTCAATATTGGCGGCATCAAAAGTGATTTCCTTATCAAATGCTGCACCTTCATCGGTGTGAAGCGTTTCCCAATAAGCGGTTGCTTTTTCCAAAGCAGCACCCTTTGGAGAGAACTCACGTCCTTTAACATATTCAAAAGTCTTTGCGTCCGGAGCAATCATACCACCACGGGCACCCATTTCAATACTAAGGTTACAAACGGTCATTCTTCCTTCCATGGTCATGTCCCGAAACACTTGACCTGCATATTCAACAAAATAACCTGTTGCACCAGAAGTACTCAGCTGGGAAATGATATAAAGCGCTACATCCTTAGGAGTAACACCTATGCTCAAGGCCCCCTCAACATTTATCCGCATACTTTTCGGTTTGGCTTGCATAATACATTGCGTAGCTAAAACCATTTCAACTTCAGAAGTTCCAATACCAAATGCGATGGCACCAAAGGCACCATGAGTAGAGGTATGTGAATCTCCGCAAACAATAGTAGCACCCGGTTGGGTTATTCCGTACTCTGGACCAACGACATGTACAATTCCGTTTTTCTCATGCCCCAATCCCCAATACGAAATTCCGTATTCCTTGGAATTTTCTTCCAAGGCTCTTAATTGATTGGCAGAAAGTGGATCTTCAACCGGCAAATGTTGGTTTATAGTTGGGGTGTTATGATCGGCAGTGGCAAAGGTCTTCTCTGGGTGTAAAACTTTAATTCCTCTGTTTTTCAATCCTAAAAATGCCACTGGACTGGTTACTTCATGTACCAAATGACGGTCAATGAAAAGTACATCAGGGCCATTTTCAATTTGCTGAACAACATGGGAATCCCATACCTTATCAAATAGTGTCTTTTTTGAACTCATAATTCTATTTATTCTAAGCAAGCAAAGCTATTAAAAGTAGTGGTTTTAGGAAATTATTGTGTATAAAAATTACGATGTTCAAACAGATATAACAGTTTAACAAGATCCAATGTTACTTTAACATAATTGTAACTATAAAAAGTTTCAACTATCAATATCTTGTAGAACAACAACTAAAAATCAATCTAATGAAAAAAAAGTACTCAAAGTTTTTATTTGGAATATCATTGGTTATGATGTTATGCTTTGTAAATGTATCTGCCCAATTAGATCTTCCCAGAGGAAGTCAAATGGCTAAAGTCTCACAGCGTGTGGGGATATCTGATATCTCAATAGCATATTCCAGACCCAGTGTAAACGATAGGGAAATATGGGGAAAATTGGTTCCTTATGGAATGAACAATCTAGGATTTGGAACAGCAAAGGAATCCCCATGGAGAGCTGGTGCCAATGAAAATACGGTTATCAAATTTGAGGATGATGTAAAGATTGAAGGAAAGGATTTAGCAGCTGGAAAATATGGACTCCATATGATAATTCATGAAGATAGTAAGGCTACAATAATCTTTTCAAAGAATTATAAAGCTTGGGGGAGCTATTTTTACGATCCCACGGCAGATGCGCTAAGAGTTGATGTAAAGATGATGGAAAATGCCCACACCGAACAACTGACATATACTTTTGATGATGTAACAGCCAATTCAGCAACGGCAAGTTTAAATTGGGGGAAAAAGAAAATTCCTTTTAAGATAGAAGTTGATGTAACTGATGTTGTGTTAACGGATATTAGAGCGAAACTTGAAAACTTCCCTGGGTTTACCAGACAGACTTGGGAACAGGCGGCAAATTTCTCCTTGAACAATGACGGGGATTTAGATGAAGCCCTTGGTTGGATAGATGCAACAATTGCCGGAATGTTCTTTAGTCAGAAGAATTTTAATAATTTGAGTATTAAATCAAAGATTTTAGCGAAGCAAGGTAAAGCCGGTGATGCCGCTGCTGTTATGGATGAAGCCATGGAGTACGCCACCGTTTTTGAAATACATGGTTATGGTCGCCAGTTAATTGGACAAGGACAGAAAGAAAAGGCCATGGAAGTATTTAAAATGAACAGCAAAAAGAATAAAGGGCAATGGCCTGTTGATTTTGGATTAGCTAGGTCGTATTCGGCTATGGGTAATTACAAAACGGCGTTAAAACATTTGAAAATAGCAGTTACTAGGGCTCCAGACCAACCTAATAAGGACGCTATTGCTGGTTTTCTTGAAAAACTTAAAAAAGGTGAAGACATCAATTAAAGAATTTCTTGAAAACGATACTCTTTAATTAGATTCCCACACCTGTCTGCCGACAGGCAGGTTTGCGGGAATGACAATTTCAAAGGAACTCTTATCGATTAAAAAGCGAATTGCATGAAAAGTTTAAACCCTGACGATACTGTCAGGGTTTTTTATATTCACTGATTGTTAGTTAAGATGAACGCCCCTTAATCATTATGAATGGAATGTCTTTTTAAAATAATTATGTGATTTCTCCTTTCAGTCGAAATGACATTAGGAGTCATTTCGAAAGATGTAAAACTGAGAAATCACATCAAACCAATACGATTTTATCACATATCAACTTATGTAATTCCAGATATTCTTATGCTTTATTAATTGCGCATACGTATACCGAATGACCAGATGATCTGGTTTTTCAAGACTAGGGTCTTCCTTTAGGATTTTTAGGGCATACCAGCGAGCCGTTTTAAGAATATCATTGTCTTTGACAATATCCGCAATTTTTAAATTCAGTACTCCACTTTGTTGAGTACCCATTAAATCACCAGGTCCCCTAAGTTTTAAGTCCACCTCGGCAATTTCGAAACCGTCATTGGTGCTTACCATGGTTTCCAATCTGGTTTTTGCTTCGGAAGTTAATTTATGACTGGTCATTAAAATGCAATAACTTTGGTCTGCACCACGACCAACGCGTCCTCTTAGCTGGTGTAATTGCGATAATCCGAAACGTTCGGCGCTCTCAATGATCATTACGGACGCATTGGGCACATTCACCCCAACTTCAATAACCGTTGTGGCTACCATGATTTGGGTTTCGCCCTTTACAAAACGTTCCATTTCATAATCCTTGTCTGCCGGTTTCATCTTGCCATGAAGAATCGATATTTGATAATCGGGTAGGGGAAAGTCCCTTACAATACTTTCATAACCATCCATTAAATCCTTATAGTCCAAAGCTTCGGATTCCTGGATTAGCGGGTATACCACATAAATCTGTCTTCCCTTTTTTATTTCATCTCGAATGAATCCAAAAACTTTTAAGCGATTGGAATCGTATCGATGTACTGTTTTGATGGTTTTTCTACCTGGTGGAAGCTCATCAATGACAGAAATATCCAAATCGCCATACAAACTCATGGCAAGGGTTCTGGGTATAGGGGTTGCCGTCATGACCAGAATATGTGGTGGCACCTCGTTTTTATGCCAAAGTTTGGACCGCTGTGCCACCCCAAATCGATGTTGCTCGTCCACTATGGCCAGGCCAAGGTTTTTATATTGCACCTTATCTTCCAAGAGTGCATGGGTTCCAATGAGAATATGCAATACTCCACTTTCCAATTGTTCATGGATTATTTTTCTGGCCGATTTCTTGACAGAACCAGTCAATAAGGCAATATTCACTCCAATATCATCCAAGAGTTCTTTGATCCCGTTAAAATGTTGATTGGCAAGGATTTCTGTAGGGGCCATTAAACAAGCCTGGAATCCATTATCAATGGCCAAAAGCATCGTCATCAAGGCCACTATGGTCTTACCTGAACCAACATCTCCCTGAAGTAACCGATTCATTTGCGCATTACTGCCCAAATCGGCACGAATCTCTTTGATGACCCTTTTCTGGGCATTAGTCAGTTCAAAGGGTAGGTGGTTCTTATAAAAATCATTGAAATGTTCCCCAACCTGGTCAAAGTTGAAGCCTTTTATTTTCTGCTTGCGAAGTATTTTTTTTGAAATCAGCTGAAGTTGAATGTAAAATAGCTCTTCAAACTTCAATCGAAACTGGGCTTTTGCCAAATATTGCTGATTCTTTGGGAAATGTATATTGAACAATGCCTCACTTTTTGAAATCAGTTTAAGTTCATGTAAAAGGCTATCGGAGAGCGTCTCCATGAACTTGCCTTTGGTCTCCATGAACAATTGTTGCAATAATCTATTGATGACGCGATTGGTAATGCCACTATTGCCCAATTTTTCGGTGGAAGGGTAAACAGGCTGCATTTGTACTTTGACACCTTGCTCATGTTCGGTCAGCAACTCCATTTCTGGGTGGGGCATAGAAAATTTACCACTATACCAATTGCAACGACCAAAAACTACATAAGGGGTATTCAATTTTAAGTTTTCCCGAATCCATTTTTGACCTCGAAACCAAACCAATTCCATTTCCCCGGTTTCATCCCTAAAAGTAGCAACCAAGCGTTTCCCTTTTTTCTGTTCTACGGTTTTAATATGGATGATTTTACCAACAATCTGAACATCGGCATTACTTCGCTGCAATTGCCCAATTTTGTAGTACTGGGTTTTATCAATGTACCTGTTTGGAAAGAGATTGAGTAAGTCCTGATAGGTTGTAATGCCCAACTCCGATTGCAAGGTGTTGGCCCGGTTTGGGCCTACACCTTTAAGGTAGGTAATGGGAGTCTGTAGGTAATTGGCATTCATTCGATAAAAATAGGGGTAAAGTAAATGGGATGCAATAATTGCTTATTGTCATTCCGAATGCACATGGGAAATCACATCCTGGTTTTCATCAAGGAACAGTTTTATCTTCGTGTGTGATTTCTCCTCGCTTCGCTCATTCGAAATGACCGTATGGTCATTTGGTCCAACGGGAGAATTCCAATCCAGATTTGCAACCCATTCCTATAGCTTGATTAATAACACTCGCCTTAATATGATTTTTCAGTTGCAATTCCTTAGAAATGCCTTCTTGCATTGATAATCAATCAATAAAAACGTTGTAATTTTAATTTATGAAGCAATGGTATTGCCTTTTACTTACCCTTTGTGTTTTTTCTTCGGTGGTTCTTGCCCAACATCAAGATAAAGTGGATTTTACAAAAGCCAATGTCTCCATTCAAATAAATCCCGAATCAAAGGAAGTTATTGGAGAAGTTGTATATGAATTCGAAATATTGGGAAAAGTGGATTCCGTTTTTTTAGACGCTCGAAACATTGATTTTTCTTCTATTCGGCTCAACAATAAGAAAGTCAAATTCAATAACAATGGCCTAACCATTTCCATTTATAAAAAGTTTAAAAAAGGGAAGACATATACGCTAACCTTTGAATACAATACTAAACCTAAACAAACGGTATATTTTATTGGGGATGAAGATGATATTGATGGCATTGAGCAGGTTTGGACCCAAGGCCAAGGCAAGTACACCAGTCATTGGCTTCCTAGTTTTGATGATATGACCGAAAAGGTTGAATTTGACCTAAGCATTACTTTTGACAAGAATCATGAGGTCATTGCAAATGGGAAACTTATAAAGGTGAATGAAAAAAATAGACTCAAAACATGGTCCTTTGATATGCAAAAGCCCATGAGTAGCTATTTGCTTGGCTTTGCTATTGGGGATTACAAAAAACAAAGATTGACTTCATCAAAAGGAATACCTATTGCAAACTATTATTACCCCAAAGACAGCTTAAAAGCAGAACCCACGTATCGTTATACCAAGGAGGTATTCGATTTCTTGGAAAAGGAAATAGGCGTCCCATATCCTTGGCAGGACTATAAACAGGTTCCAGTAAAAGATTTTTTATATGCGGGGATGGAAAATACAGGGGCAACCATTTTCTCTGATGCCTTTGTTATTGATTCTACAACCTTTATTGACAAGAACTATGTAAACGTCAATGCCCATGAAATGGCGCACCAATGGTTTGGAAATCTAGTTACTGAAGAAGACGGCAACCACCATTGGCTTCATGAGGGATTTGCCACCTATTATGCTTATCTGGCCGAAAAAAAATTCTTGGGAGATGAATATTTCTATTGGAAACTCTTTTATTCGGCCAAACTACTACTTGAACTTTCTGAAGATGGAAAAGGGGAGGCGCTGACAAACCCAAAAGCTAGTAGCCTAACTTTTTATGAAAAAGGGGCTTGGGCCTTGGTGATGCTAAAAGACCAAATCGGGGATGATGCATTTAAACAAGGAATCAAGAATTATTTGGAAAAGTATCAATTCAATAACGTGACCATTCAAGATTTCATGAGTGGGATGGAGGCTTCAAGTGGTAAGGACTTAACTGACTTTATAGCCTTATGGATAGATTCATCAATTTTCCCATTTGAAAAGGCTAAAGAACATCTGATGACCCATTCAGATTCAGTAAAGGATCTCTTTGAAATGAAATGGGAGTTGACAACCAGTCTGGAGGATAAAAGTAAAGTAATCCAAAAGTATTGGAATTCGACTAATTCAGAGAATTTAAAGGCACGGATAATTTCGAAGTATCACAATTCATTTTCACCAGAATTGATAAGTGAAGCCTTTGGTAGTGAGTCCATCAAGATACGACAGGCTTTGGCGTTGGCCTATGATAAGGTTCCCTTAGCGCTAAAATCCGACTATGAATCACTGCTTAATGATCAGAGTTATGTTACTCTTGAACATGCATTATACAGACTTTGGATTTCGTTTCCCCAAGATAGATTCCGCTATTTGGAAAAAACAAAGGAGACTTTCGGATTGCCTAATAAAAATATCCGATTGCTATGGTTATTACTCAGTGTACTTACCAAGGATTATGACAATGATTTGAAAGAGACCTATCTTTCTGAGTTATTTGATTATACCAATCCTAAATATTCAATGGAAATTCGTCAAGGTGCTTTTGGGTTGATTGGAGAGGTCTTTGAGTTCTCTGACCAGAATCTTTTGGATTTGCTCAATGCATCGGAGCATCATTCATGGCAGTTCCGAAAATATGCCAGGAATTTGTTGGATGGGCTTTTAAAGGTTGATAAACAAAGGAAACGCCTCATTGAACTTGTAAAAGGACTAAATGAAGATGAATTTCGTTATATTAATACTAAATTGAATTAGCAATGAGAGCAATGGTCATTTCAGGAGGTGGAAGCAAAGGAGCCTTCGCTGGTGGTGTTGCACAATATTTGATGCAAGGGCTAAACTACAATTATGACCTATTTTTAGGAACCTCTACAGGTAGTTTGTTGATTTCCCATTTGGCACTTCAAAAAATTGAAAAAATAAAGGAAGTTTATACTTCCGTGAATCAAGACAGTATTTTTAGCAACTGCCCTTTTGTGATTCAGAAAAAGCATGGGGTTGAAAGCATTGGTATTGACCACTGGAACGTACTAAAGAACTTCTATCATGGCAGCAAGACCTTCGGAGAAAGTAAAAATCTCCTGAAGCTTATACGTACCACTTTGACCGAAGATGAGTTCCACACCTTAAAAAAAGGACCTAAGGATATTGTTGTGACGGTTTCAAACCTTTCCTTGAACCAAGTGGAGTATAAAAGCATTAATGATTTCACTTATGATGAATTCTGCGAATGGATATGGATTTCATGCAATTATACGCCCTTTATGAGTTTGGTAAAGAAAAACGGCTGTGAGTATGCTGATGGGGGCCTGGGATCCATGGTGCCTATTGAAGAGGCTATAAAACGAGGGGCTACTGAGATTGATGCCATTATTTTACAGACTGAAACAACCCTTTTTAATAGAATGCCCTCAAAGAATGCATTTGCCTTGCTAACCGCAATGTTTGCTTTTATGTTGGATCGGATTGAGCACCAAAATATTCGAATAGGTAAGTTTGTGGCAAATCACAATGATGCAGTAATCAATTTTTATTACACGCCTGCCGTACTTACTACCAATTCATTGATTTTCAATAAAGAAAAAATGACGACATGGTGGGAAAGCGGATACAATTTCGCGAAATACAAAAACTTGGAAACCTCTCAACTGGATTTGACCTTGGAGTAATCTACCAAAGCCCCCCAATTTCCCTTTTTACAAAAGATAAGGCAGTGGCCGATGGCGATTGCTTGTCCATCGTTGTATTCAAGATATCCTCACGTAACTTATCGGCAGAATCAGTTTCACTCATCGCCGCTTTTCGGATCATTTGGATGGTTGCACTTTTAGCTGCTTTGATGATATTCCAACAATCATCAGATATGTAAATCTGTTGCGATAGATTGTGCTCAAATTCATTTTCAATGGTCTTTACCAACAAGCTTTCATAATCATTTTTATTGGCCGACTTTGGAGCGACACGCACCACCAAACTAGGAATAGAGATTCGTTCCAGGAACAATGCCATTCGCTCATAGGCTTGCAGCCGAATCGGAAGTGTGTTTTTTTGGGTATCCTTGTGCAAAAGAAACCGCCGCCTACCTTCCTCATTATTAGTGTGCATTCTAAAAAAATAAAAGGCAATGGCACCTACAACTACTGAGGGTAATAAATAAGCGAATAATTGAAAAATTTGATCTCCGGTCATTGCAATTGGTATTTAGTTTGGTTTACGCAATTAAAACGCAGGTTTTTTTGAAAAAGTATTTCCTATTTCAATTAGGTATTATTTAATTTGTAGACTTCATATTCCCTTTCACCATATCATAAAACTGATTGTAATCCGGGTGTAGCTTAAGATTGATACCTTCCTTAAAATTCCCGTCTTTTCCTAAAGAGTCAATTCTATTTGGGTCAATTGAAAATTGGTTTTGAAGCACTGTACCGACAGCAGATGCCTGAATGGCGGCTGTATCCAATTCCCCGGTCATGCTCAGTCCTGCTATGGTTATTGAAACCTTAGGATTTGCGTTTAGAATATTTGCTATCTTTTCTAGCCAGGCTATACCTTCTGCTGTTACTTTAACCCCAGTAGCAGTACCGAATAGTGATTCTAATGTAGTTGCAATAATCACAGAACCATTACTGACGCCAATTTTGGCGTTCTCACCAAGAGTTTGTTTAGCATTGGTCAAAACCACAATTGCAGTCGAATCGTTTGAAGCAATTGTATTATTTATTGCCTTTAACTGATTCTCTTTCTCCTCCAATTTTGCCATTACCTTATTTATGTTTTCCGAGTTCTTGTTAGATACAGTTGCAAAACTATTGAGGTTTTTTAATAAAGTAGCATTGGCATCTTGTAACTCTTTGACCTGGACCTCAAAAGATTCTGCTCGTGCCAATCCAATTTTCTCATTCTTTTTGGCCTCGGAAGCCTCAGCTTTAGTTGCGTCCAATTCGATTTTTAGTGCTGCGATTTCGGCAATAAGCTCGCTCTTCTTTTGTGCATACAAAAAAGAAGAGAAGATAAATAAAACGCAAAGAGTAAGTGTAATTCGTTTCATGAGTATAATTGGATAGTTAATGCGACCCATTTGTAATCGCAATGCACAAAAATAAATCATTAATTGTTCTCTAGGAAATGATTTCCGCCCAAGTATGCACAATCTTGAAGTTCTTGCATTCCATTGAAATTTACTATTGCCTTTTCATATCCATACGTTGATTGTAAATCACTGTGAAGAAAATCATCATCAACATTTACTTGAATATCATCCATTGTGAACTCACACGGGTGCTCGTAACCTACAGCATGCGTTATTTCAATCAGTTCTTTTCGAAAAGTCTTAAAATACTGTGCCAATCTATCTGATTTTAAAGGTACGTTGATTCCTGCTTGTAGCCATCTGTTTTGGGTAGCGACACCTGATGGACAACGATTCGTATGGCAAATTTGAGCTTGAATGCAACCTATGCTCATCATCGCCTCACGGGCTACATTTATACAATCGGCACCTAATGCGAAAGCCATGGCCGCTTTTGCAGGGAAGCCTAGCTTGCCGCTGCCAATAAAGACAATGCGATCTGTTAGGTTCTTGTCTAAAAATATTTTGTAAAGACTGGAAAATCCGTAAACCCACGGTAGCGATACATGATCGGCAAAACTAGGAGGTGCAGCGCCTGTGCCGCCTTCCCCACCATCTACAGTGATAAAGTCAGGTCCTTTACCAGTTTCAATCATAAGATTGGCCAATTCTTCCCATTGATCCAACTTTCCGATGGCGCCTTTAATACCAACAGGTAATCCCGTTTGTTCGGCGATGTCTTCAATGAGTTGTAATAATTCAGGCACAGAGTCAATTGCTTTGAGTGTAGCAGGGGAGAGGACGTCCTTTCCAACTTCAACACCTCTGATTTTCGCTATTTCAGAAGTAATTTTTACTCCAGGTAGAACCCCACCCTTGCCAGGTTTAGCTCCCTGGGATAGTTTTATCTCGATGGCCTTTATACAGGGATTTTCATCTACGAGTATTTTCAATTTTTCCATGGAAAAGTTTCCATCTTTACTTCTTACCCCAAAATAACCTGTCCCAAAATGGAAGATTACATCCCCGCCTTTTTGATGGTAAGGTGATAGTCCGCCTTCACCAGTATTATGGTATGCGCTGGCTTTTGCAACCCCTACATTTAAGGCTTCAACCGCAGCAGCTGACAGTGATCCAAAGCTCATTGCAGAAACATTAATAGCTGAAGCTGGTCTATAGGGCTTATTGCGTTTATTATATGCTCCAATTACCTTCGCACATGGAAGAAAGGTTTTGTCTTTCGCATTGGGATGATCGTGGCCCACTTTGTAGGCCATCATCTGATTTTTTACAAAAATATGTTGATGGGCGTAAATATCGCGATCAGTGCCAAAACCTTCGTAATTATTCTCCCTTTTGGCAGATGCATATATCCAACTTCGTTCAATTCTATTAAAAGGAAGTTCTTCCCTGTTATTGGCCACGAAATATTGTCTCATTTCCGGGCCAATACTCTCAAATAAATAACGTAAATGGCCAACAATGGGAAAGTTATGTGAAATGGTATGGGCTCGTTGAAAAAATATATCCCGTATGGCAACAATTAAAAGGACAATCAATAGCCAGCCCCACCACGCAATATTGCTGAAAACACTAAGAAAGGACTCCATGGCATTTCAAATTATAAATCAAATAAAAACAAAAAAGTTGAAGGCAGATAATATTCGACCTTCAACTTTTAATAGACATTAATCAATAAACTATTGGTTTAGATAATCCAAACTCATCTCGGTGAGCGTTTTTACCCCTAGAAGTAGACCGCTATCATCGATTAGAAAATCGGGTGTATGGTGTGGAAAAGATTCCGTATTCCCTGGAGTCATACCACCTAAGAAAAAGAAAAACCCAGGTACTTCTCTTGAAAAATAGGAGAAATCCTCAGCTCCTGTAACCGCTTTTTGTGTTTGTATATTGGCATCACCTGCAATGCGTTTCATTATTGGCAACATTTGTTCAACCAATGCTGGATCATTGTAGGTAATGTCTGTTGCATCCCTAATTTCAATCGTGGCATCACCACCATAAGCTTTTGCAATTGCAGGAACCATTTCCATCATTCTTTTATTGATATGGTCTTTCATATCATAATCCAAGGTTCGGATTGTTCCGATCATTTCAGCACTTTCAGGAATAATGTTGAAACGTACACCACTTTTGATTTTTCCAACCGTAATGACGGCAGCTTCATTAGTCAATTCAGTTTCTCGACTTATGATAGTCTGTAATCCATCTATGATTTTGGCACTTATTAAAATAGGATCTACACCAGACCAAGGTTGCGAACCATGGCTTTGCTTTCCTTTAACGTTTATAGTAAAACTCTGTGCGGCGGCCATAGTGCCACCGGATTTATAACGAATTACGCCAACTGGAGTTTGTGAATTAATGTGAAGTCCGAATATGGCATCCACATCAGGATTTTTCAATACCCCTTCTTTTACCATCAATAATGCACCACCTTCTTCCCCAGGTGGTGGACCTTCTTCGGCAGGTTGAAAAACAAACTTCACGGTGCCTTTTATTTTATCCTTGTTTTTGGAAAGTATTTCAGCAACACCCATTAAAATGGCTGTATGGGTATCGTGGCCACATGCATGCATCACACCAACCTTTTCTCCCAAAAATTCAGATGTAACATAAGATTTATAAGGAAGATCATTACGTTCCATTACGGGTAAAGCATCAATATCTGCCCTAAGTGCGACAACCTTACCATCTTGTCCTCCTTTTAAAACACCTACAACCCCCGTATGTGCAACACCGGTCTGTACTTCAATGCCCAAGGATTTTAAGTGTTTGGCTATTTTTTCTGCGGTTTTGAACTCTCGATTTGACAATTCAGGATTTTGGTGGATTTCCCTTCTCCATTCAACAACCTTGCTTTCAATAGCGGAATAATCTTTTTCAAGTCCTGAACTCTGTGCCATTGCAAAACTTCCAAAAAGAAGCAACGTCATACTAACATATTTATTCATAAGTGTCTGATTTAAAATTTAATAAGTCTATAATCTTCATGTTGTAATTGCATCAATGCTGTCATTGCTGAAAGTGACAGTTGTACCCCATCTATAAGCTCTTCTCTTGGAAAACCCCGGGATAAGGAGGATTGTCCGCAAAAAATGATTTGTCCACCAGCATCCAATAATGCCTGTACCAAATCATAATTGGGATTGTTGGTGCCATATCGTTTTTGATAGGCGTCATTGGTGATAATATCTTTCGAAGCCTTATTATGAACAACCAAGGCAATTTTTAGCTGATCCGCTGGAACACCACTTTGGGCATGCATGTTCAAAAAACGAGCGGCTGTTTCAATGGATGCATTTAACGTATCATGGTTTTCAGGTGAATTCATGATGTCAAAAACCGCTTTTAACTCCAAGTTGTGGTCAATTTTATAATCAGGCTCACTTATTTCCCAAACTTCCCCAAATTCAGTAATGATAGGCCCTGATTTTTTGGTTTGGGCATTGATGGAAATACTAAATGTGAAAATTAATAGGAAAAGGGCTTTTACTAATCTTGGCATGCTGTTTTTTTGAATCCCTAAATATATTCAAATTAGAAGAATAACCTATTTTCATTGTTCATAATTATTGGGAGATGATTTTAGGATGCGGTGAATTATGGCTAAATTCACGCTTCTAAATTTTATAAAATATTGAAAACCTTTATTGATGATTTGAATGATGCTCAAAAGGCACCTGTACTTCATAAAGACGGGCCGCTAATGGTTATTGCCGGTGCAGGATCAGGGAAGACAAGGGTTTTAACGTATCGTATTGCCCACCTTATGGCACAAGGTGTGGATGCATTTAACATTCTGGCCTTGACCTTTACCAATAAGGCAGCAAGGGAAATGAAAAAGCGTATCGCTGATATTGTTGGGAATTCAGAAGCTAAAAATTTATGGATGGGAACTTTCCATTCAGTTTTCGCAAAGCTATTGCGTTTTGATGGCGATAAATTAGGGTACCCAAGCAATTTCACTATTTACGACACTCAGGATTCCCAAAGACTGATAGCATCAATCATCAAGGAAATGGGTCTTGATAAGGATATCTATAAATACAAACAGATTCAAAATCGAATATCGTCTTATAAGAACAGTTTGATAACGGTGAAGGCTTATATGCAAAACCCTGAATTGATTGAAGCCGATGCCATGGCTAAACGCCCAAGACTAGGTGATATTTACGAGGAATATGTAAATCGTTGTTTCAAGGCAGGCGCCATGGATTTTGATGATCTATTACTAAGGACCAATGAGCTTTTGACTAGGTTTCCCGAGGTATTGATGAAATACCAAGATAGGTTTAGGTACATTTTGGTCGATGAGTACCAAGATACTAACCATTCACAGTATTTAATTGTAAAAGCGCTTTCCGATAGGTATCAAAATATTTGTGTCGTGGGCGATGATGCGCAAAGTATCTATTCGTTCAGAGGTGCAAATATCACTAATATATTGAACTTTCAGCGGGATTATGATAACGTAGGTATGTACCGCTTGGAACAAAATTATAGGTCAACCAAGAATATTGTTAATGCCGCAAATTCAATAATAGCGAAAAATAAAAACCAACTTGAAAAAGTGGTTTGGACGGCCAATGATGAAGGGGCTACCATAAAAATACATCGAAGTACAACCGATGCAGAGGAAGGAAGGTTTGTAGCTGGTTCCATTTTTGAGAATAAAATGCAAAACCAACTTCCAAATGGCCATTTTGCAGTTTTGTACCGCACAAATTCACAATCCAGGGCCATTGAGGATGCCCTTAGAAAAAGGGATATTCCCTATCGTATTTATGGTGGGCTTTCTTTTTACCAGCGCAAGGAAATAAAAGATGTATTGTCGTATTTACGATTGGTTATCAATCCTAAAGATGAAGAAGCCCTTAAACGCATAATAAACTTTCCAACGCGAGGAATAGGGCAAACAACTATTGATAAATTAGTGGTTGCCGCTAATCATTATGGGCGTTCCATCTTTGAGGTCATTGAGAATTTGGACCGTATTGATCTTAAAATCAATACGGGAACAAAAAGAAAGCTGGAAGATTTTGTGACTATGATCAAGAGTTTTCAAATCATGAATGAAGGCGCAGATGCTTTCACCCTTTCAGAACATGTTGCAAAGAAAACAGGTATTCTTCTTGAGTTTAAAAAGGATGGTACTCCAGAGGGGATTGCCCGAATGGAGAATATAGAAGAACTTTTGAACGGAATAAAGGATTTCGTTGAAGGTCAGAAGGAGTTAGCCGATGCCACTGGAGATATTAGTGAGTTTTTGGAAGATGTAGCTTTGGCAACTGATTTGGATAAGGATACAGGTGACGATGACCGTGTTGCTTTAATGACTATTCATATGGCGAAGGGCCTTGAATTCCCTTACGTTTATATCGTTGGGATGGAAGAGGATTTATTTCCGTCAGCAATGAGCATGAATACACGTAGTGAGCTTGAAGAGGAGCGGCGACTTTTCTATGTGGCATTGACAAGGGCAGAAAAACAAGCTTATTTGACCTATGCCCAAAATCGGTATCGTTGGGGCAAATTGATTGATGCGGAACCCAGTCGATTTTTGGAGGAGATAGATGAACAATATGTTGAGAACTTGACCCCAATTGATAAGGGATATCGATATAAATCATTAATTGATGCTGATATTTTCGGTGAGGTGGATAAAACCCAATTGCGTCAAATAAAGCCCAAAAAAGGCACACCACCTTTAGTTGGTAGACCAAATGAAATCCAACTCCGAAAATTACGAAAGCTCAAACCAGAGCTTTCAAAACCCATTGGAAATACCAATGTTATTGATCCTAACCTTTCAGAAGGTGCCGTTGTCAGTCATACACGTTTTGGCCAGGGAGTTGTCATAAAGATTGAAGGTGTAGGCAATGATAAGAAGGCCGAAATAAAATTCGACCAGGGGGATGTTAAAAAGTTATTACTGCGTTTTGCTAAATTGGAAGTACTGTCTTAAACGCATAATCACTATTATTATAGAGCTCTTCTTTTTAGAATTATGAAAAAACAAAATATCAAATACTTACTTCCCATAACAATTATTAGCTTATTCTTAGGTTGTAAAGAGTCTTCAAATATAGAAATTAAGCAATTAGAAGTAGAGACTACTGAGATTATCAATGGATTAGATGTAAATGCTCCCAATTATTGGGATAATGCCGAAATGGTATGGAGTGATGAATTTAATGGCAATAGTTTATCATTAGAAAATTGGAAGTTTGAAACCGGTGAACACGGTTGGGGCAATAATGAATGGCAAAAATATGTAGCCGATGAAAATATCGAAGTTAGCGATGGCACATTGAAAATAATTGCCAAGAAAGTTGGTACAGGCCAAAAAGTAGGAGAGTATACTTCAACTCGATTAAATAGTAAGGAGTCATTTGCTTTTGGCCGTATGGAGATACGCGCCAAATTACCAGTATACAAAGGTAACGGCCTTTGGCCAGCTTTATGGATGCTCGGTAGTAACATGTCAACAGCTGGTTGGCCCGCTTGTGGTGAGATTGATATGATGGAATATGTGAGTTATGATCCAAATAAAGTGCATTTTACAATTCATAGTACAACGAATAACCATGTAGATGGTACACAAGCTACCTCAGGGCCAATAGAACTTGAAACTATTGAGGAGGAATTTCATACTTATGGGCTATTATGGACCAATAAGTATTTGAAGTTTTATCTTGATGATATTAACAATATCAAATTTACTTTTCAAAGACCTAGCATCCACGATGACAGCAATTGGCCTTTTTCAAAACCTTTTTATTTTGTAATGAATATAGCTGTTGGGGGTAACTGGGGTGGTCTTGAGGGAGTAAATGATAATATTTTTCCTGCGGTTATGGAGGTTGATTATGTTCGTGTTTACCAGTTGAAATGATATTGAAAATAATTTGATTTAGCTTATATGGCCGAGTTTATAAAAATATACGAAGAGAATCCCAATCCGAAGCAAATTGCCAAAGTGGTCCAAGTGTTACAAAAGGGTGGCCTTGTTATTTATCCAACGGACACGGTTTATGGACTTGGTTGTGATATTACCAATAGCCGAGCCTTGGAGAAAATAGCGAGAATCAAAGGAATTAAATTGGCCAAAGCGAATTGGTCCTTTATCTGTGCTGATTTAAGTAACCTATCAGATTATGTTCGACAAATAGATACAGCGACCTTTAAAATATTAAAACGGGCACTGCCAGGGCCTTACACATTTATTTTGCCAGGCAGCAATAATTTGCCAAAGGATTTTAAGAAGAAGAAAACCGTAGGTATCCGCATACCAGACAACACCATTGCCCAAGCCTTGGTCAGGGAATTGGGAAACCCCATTGTGTCAACCTCAATATATGACGAAGATGAACTCTTGGAATATACTACTGATCCGGAACTGATTTATGAAAAATGGAGAAATCTTGTCGATGTTGTCATCGATGGGGGCTATGGCGATAATGTAGCTTCAACAGTAATTGATCTTTCGGAAGGTGAGCCTGAAATTATTCGTGAAGGCAAGGGGAGTGTGGATATTTTTTAATCCAGCATTATTAAGCACAAAAAACCGCCCTGATAGTATTATCAGGGCGGTTTTTATTTATACTATTATCTTGTCTAATTATTGATGGCAGGATCTTTCATTCCTTCTTCAATCATACTATAGAATTGATCAAGTTTTGGAAGAACCACAATTCTTGTTCTTCTGTTCTTTGATTTTTCGGTAGCTGAAACAGGAATATATTCTGCTCTACCGGCTGCGGTCATACGCTTAGGATCTACACCGTAATCATTCTGTAATATACGAACAACAGCGGTAGCACGTTTGGTACTTAAATCCCAGTTATCCAACAAAATACCTTTTCTGTAAGGAACATCATCCGTATGGCCTTCAACCATGAATTCAAAATCTGGTTTATTGTTAACTACTTTGGCAACTTTACCTAATACTTCCTTAGCTCTGTTGGTTATATTATAACTTCCGCTGCTGAATAACAATTTATCAGAGATAGAAACGAATACAACACCTTTTTCCACGCTGATTTGAATATCCTCGTCATCCAAATTACCCAGAACTCCTTTTAAACTCTGTACTAAGGAAAGATTAACGGAATCCCTACGTGTAATGGCATTTTGCAATTTACGAATGGTAAGATCCTTTTCCTGAAGGCTTTCCAATGATTTTTCAAGGTTTTCAGCCCCTTTAGTTGTAAGGGTAGTCAAATTACCCATGTTGTTGATCAATTCTTGATTGTTTGCCTTTAAAAAAGCATTTTGATCTTCTAGAGTTTGTAATTTTGATGTCGCTGTCGCCTTATCTTCAAGGCAACTGTTTAATTTAACAGTCGCAGAATTCAACAAATCCTGGGCTTCTTTGTGTTTAGCCTCTAAATCTGCATATTTCTTTTGTGAAACACATGATGATAACAAAAGTGTCACTCCTAATAAGCCTAAAATAATTTTTTTCATAATGATTTGTATAACTAGTATTAATTGTTTGTTAATCTACCAATGAATCTAATTCAACCTCAAAATTATACATTTAGATTGCCTTAGATTCGGCAAAATTAGTTAATCTTTTACTAAAATGTTAAAATACTTTACGTGATGTACGAAATGAGACCATACTATGGACTTTACGATATAGTATTTTTTTATAAAATTGTGTCTTTCGCGCTTTTTATACATTCTACCAAATTTGGCGTAGAAATCTAAATGTGCCTTTATTATAGCAAAACAGTGTTTGAACTTAAATTGAAAGATAAACCGAATTCCAGCAACCGCATCCAATAAAAGTCTTAGGAATATTATAAGTAATGCTTTTCTTCTTGGAAGGTTTTTTGTTATTGAGAAGAGCGAATTCCTAAAATTTAAATACGTTTTTCTGGGATTCATATTACTTAAGGTCGATCCTCCTAAATGATACACTTTCGAAGCGCCTACATAATATACTTTATGACCGGCATTCTTGGCCCGCCAACAAAGATCAACTTCTTCTTGATGCGCAAAATAATCTTCATCAAAGCCACCAAGGCTCCTATAAACCTCACTTTTGATGAACATACAAGCACCTGTAGCCCAAAAAATTTCTTTTATGTCATCGTATTGGCCAGAATCTTTCTCCAATTCTTGAAAAATTCTACCCCGACAAAAAGGATAACCTAATTGATCGATGAATCCACCTGCTGCCCCCGCATATTCAAAATACTCCCTGCGCAATAAGTCCAAAATCTTTGGTTGAATAATAGCGGCATCCTTTATCGTGTTAAAGGCTTTTTTAATGGGTTCTAACCAATTTTCGGTTACTTCAACATCAGAATTCAAAAGACAAAAGATATCTGCATGAACTGAGCGCAATGCATCATTATAGCCTTTTGCAAAGCCACCATTAACACTATTTTGGATTATTTGAATTTGTGGGAAATTCGTCTTTACAAAATCAACTGAACCATCGGTCGATGCATTGTCGGCCAAGTATATGTCAGCATCACCAGAATATTGGATAACCGAAGGGAGGTATCTTTCCAAAAGTACCTCTCCATTCCAATTAAGTATAACAATGGCTATTCTCAAAACGAATGCAAATTAACGGCTAAAATCAGGAATTTGTTCCAAAAAGGTATATTTTTCTTTACTAAAGTCCATTTTGCAATAAAAATGCTGAAGACCATTGGTGACCATAAGAAATTCGGCATTTAACTGCATGTTATATCTTGCAATTTGGTCAAAGGTTTGCTGGTTAATCATTATTTTGGGTGACTTGCATTCCACTAATAATGTTATATTGCCCATAGAATCAAAAACCACAATATCGTAACGTTTTTTGAGGGTATTGACTGTTAACTGCTTTTCAACATTAATAAGACTTTTGGGGTATTTCTTCTCATGGATCAAGAATTGAACAACATTTTGCCGTACCCATTCTTCCGGTTGTAAAACAACAAACTTTTTGCGGATAGTATCAAAAATATGGACTTTATTTTCGCTATTTTTGAAACGAAAGTCATAGGCCGGAAAGTTAAGGGATTGCATGACGCAAATTTGATGATTTTTTTTTAATGGATGAAGTAAAACAAATTGTTGCCGACATACGAAACGGAAATATAAAGCCCATTTATTTTCTGTTTGGAGAGGAACCCTATTATATAGACAAAATAGCACAGTTCATTGAAAAAAATATCTTAACAGAGGAGGAAAAAGGGTTCAATCAAATGGTACTCTATGGTAAAGAAGCGAGTATCGATGAAATTGTGGGCAATGCCAAACGTTATCCCATGATGGCCGAAAGGCAAGTGGTTATTGTAAAAGAAGCTCAGGAACTATCACGAACCATAGAACAACTTGTTGACTATGCTGAAAATCCGCAGCCAACAACAGTTTTGGTTATCTGTTATAAGTATAAGAAGTTAGATAAACGAAAAAAATTATATAAATCTGTTAGTAAACATGGTGTTTTGTTTGAAAGTAAAAAGCTTTATGAAAACCAGGTTTCTGAATGGTTGAGAAAAGTTCTTCACGGTAAAGGTTATAGTATTTCCCATAAAGCAGCTATTGTTCTAGTTGAATATTTGGGAACTGATTTAAGCAGAATTAGTAAAGAGTTGGATAAGCTAACCTTGGTTCTTCCAAAGGAAAGTCAAATAACGCCAGCAGATATAGAAGAACATATTGGTATCAGTAAAGATTACAACAATTTTGAACTCAAGAAGGCAATCGGGGAAAGAAATGTGCTAAAAGCCACAAGAATAGTCAATTATTTTGCCCAAAATCCCAAAGACAATCCGTTTGTATTAACGGTATCTTTATTGCATAACTTTTTTTCACACTTATTACAGTATCATGGTTTAAACGACCATTCTCCAAAAAATGTAGCTAGTGCTCTAAGGGTTAATCCTTATTTTGTAGGGGAGTACCAAATTGCAGCCAAGAATTACCCAATGAAAAAAGTTAGTTCCATTATATCCCATTTACGAGAAATGGATTTAAAAGGAAAAGGCGTAGGAGCAACAGCCGTTCCACAATCTGACCTTTTAAAAGAACTGATGGTAAAGATATTCTAGTTATTTCTTGTCAATGCTAAACTTCCCAGGTCCAAGGATCATAATCACAATAAAGAATGTTAAAAATAAAAATGCTTTTTCCTTTGTGCCAAAAGGGTCAGCAGCGTGTACAATAAATCCGGCAACCAACATTGTAATAGCTGGTGGAACAGCCATCCAGCGTGTTTTAAAACCAATAATAATTAAAATAGGGCAAACAAATTCACCAATAACGGCAAGGAATAGTGAAGGAGTTGCACCAATGCCTATGGGATCACCAAATTCGAAATTACCACTTATTAATTTTTGAAATTTAGGAATACCATGGGTCAAGAGCATTGCGGTTGGGGCAATTCGTAGCAATGCCAATCCAATGTTATTTTGAAGGTTATTTTTCATAAGAGTAAAATTTGAAGCAATTAAAAATAGCAAATTTTTAATTAATCAAAAAGATAGTTTAAAGTTGATATAGATTCCAGTAAATGGTATATTTAAAAACTTAATGTTCAATAACACAATAAAAACAATATTCATGAAGAAAAATGTATTTCTAATCCTTGTATTTCTTTTTATTATACAATCCCAATTTGCTCAAACCTTTGAGTTTAAGGCGGACCAAATTGATATTCCCTATGAACGCTTTGTTTTACCTAATGGTTTAACCCTTTTGGTACATGAGGATCATAAAGCACCGATAGCAGCTGTAAATGTTTGGTATCATGTGGGCTCTAAAAATGAGAAACCAGGTAAAAGTGGATTTGCTCATTTGTTTGAACACCTAATGTTCAATGGTAGTGAGAATTATAATGATGACTATTTTCAGGCCTTGGAACGTATTGGGGGCACTGATCTAAACGGTACGACAAATTCAGATAGAACCAATTATTTTCAAAATGTTCCTGTTTCGGCCTTAGACCAAGTATTGTTCTTGGAATCTGATCGAATGGGGCATCTATTGGGAGCTGTTGATCAAGAACTGCTCGATGAGCAGAGAGGGGTTGTCCAAAATGAAAAACGTCAAGGTGAAAACCAGCCCTACGGCAAGCAATGGGATTTGTTAACAAAAGCGATGTATCCAAAAGGACACCCTTATTCATGGACCGTAATTGGAGAAATGGAAGATTTGAATGCCGCTTCTTTAGAAGATGTACAAGAATGGTTTAAATCCTATTATGGCACTGCCAACGCTGTTGTTGCGGTTGCGGGAGATATTGATCCACAGGAAGTTTATAAAAAGGTATTGAATTATTTTGGAGATATCCCTGCTGGACCTACCATTGAAAGACAGGAAGTGAATATCCCAGTGCACAACGGTGACACCTATCAAGTATATCAGGATAGAGTCCCAGAAACAAGGATTTTATTTGCTTGGAACACCCCACAGTTTGGGGCTAAGGAAGATATTCATTTTGATCTGATTTCTTCAATCTTATCGACTGGTAAAAACTCGCGATTATATAAAAAATTGGTATATGAAGACCAAACAGCAAGTTCTGTGGTTTCTTTCCAAGCATCTAGTGAGATAGCAAGTAACTTCATTACCTGGGCCAATGTAAAGCCAGGGGTTGATGCGGAAAAGGTTAAAATGCAATTGCAGGTGGAAATTGATAAACTGATTAGTGAGGGACCCACGGAAGCTGAGTTAAAAAGAGTGAAGGCGGCTTATTTCTCAAGTTTTATTAAAGGTTTGGAACGCATTGGAGGTTTCGGCGGTGTTTCTGATATATTGGCTTCAAATGAAACCTATCATGCAGACGCATCTTATTTTAAAAAACAGTTGAAATATGTTGAAGATGCTACAGTTGAAGATATAAAGGCAACTGCTAAAAAATGGTTAACCCGTGGCAAGCATACCTTGGTATGCAATCCTTTTCCAGAATATACCGTCGAAAAATCTACCGTTGATCGTTCTAAGCTTCCAGAACTAGGAACACCGAAAAGTTCCAAATTCCCGGAATTACAAAGAGAAAAATTATCCAATGGGCTGAATATTGTACTGGCCCAAAGAAAAGGAGTTTCTACCGTTGTAATGCGTTTAATGCTTGATGCTGGCTATAAAACCGACCATTTGGCAAGTCCTGGAACCGCGGCTTTGGCCATGAACTTATTGGACGAAGGCACCAAAGACCTCACTTCGCTTGAAATTAATGAACAACTTCAGTTATTGGGAGCAAGTATAAGCACTTTCTCGAATCAGGATAATTCAACGGTATATATGAACACCTTAAAACCAAGTTTGGATGCCAGTATTGATCTTTTTGCAGATGTAGTATTAAATCCAGCTTTTCCAGCCAAAGAATTCGATAGGTTAAAGACTGAGCAGGTCAATACTATAAAGAATGAAAAATCACAACCTTTCCCAATGGCACTAAGGGTAATGAATAAATTGTTATATGGTGAAGGACATCCTTATAGTAATCCATATACAGGAACCGGTTATGAATCAACGGTTGAAAAAATAACCCGGGATGATGTTTTGAAGTTTTATGATTCATGGATAAAACCCAACAATGCCACAATAGTTGTTACAGGTGATGTTGAAATGAGTGAACTCAAAAGTAAATTGCAAAAGGCATTAGGTAAGTGGAAAAAGGGGAATGTGCCTGAGATTGCCTTTTCGAAACCTAAAACAAACACTAAGAATACCTTGTATTTAATGAATAGACCAGAATCACAACAGTCGGTAATAATTGCTGGTCATTTAACTGAAAAATATGGTGATGTCTCTGAGATTGCCCTTGAACAAATGGTGAGTATTCTAGGGGGTGATTTTACATCACGAATCAATATGAACTTAAGGGAAGATAAGCATTGGGCTTATGGTGCCGGTGGTTTGGTTTTGGGGTCAAAAGAAGAGCGTCCTTTTATCGTTTATGCCCCTGTTCAAACCGATAAGTCCGCAGAATCTGTTACCGAGCTAAGAAAGGAAATATCAGAATTCGTTACAACTAGACCTGCGACGCAAGAAGAATTGGATAAAGTAAAAACCAATCAAGTATTGAAATTACCAGGACAATGGGAAACCAATAGTTCTGTTAATGGTTCTGTTGCCAATTTGGTACGTTACGGCTTACCTGATGACTATTACCAAAAATACGATCAGAATGTTCGTGATCTGTCAATCAACGATATCAATAAGGTAAGTAAAACGGTTGTGAAGCCAGATGCTGTGAATTGGTTTATGGTAGGCGATAGGGCCAAAATTGCCAGTAAATTGGACGAACTAGGATTTGATAATATCATAGAGATTGATGCTGATGGAAACCCAATTGAACCTACTGTTAAAGAACCCGAAAAGGAAATCAAGAACTAACAAAATAAAACCCCACTCTTAAGTGGGGTTTTTTGTTGCTTCTATTTTTTTATCTCAACTTTGGAAATTCATTGGGATTTGCTTCATGCATTATTTCATAGACCTTTTCAAAAATATCCTCTGCATTAGGTTTTGAAAAATAGTCACCATCTGTACCATAGGCTGGTCTATGAGCCTTTCCTGTCAACGTTTGAGGGGCGCAATCCAAATAATTATAAGCCCCTTGCTTTTCAATTATTTCATTTAGTAAGTAAGCGGAACACCCACCAGGCACATCTTCGTCAATAATCAATAATCTATTTGTTTTTATGATGCTTTTTAGAGTATCATGATTAATATCAAAAGGCAAAAGTGTTTGAGCATCAATTACTTCAGCGTCAATACCCACTTCTGCGAGTTCCCTGGCTACCTGAAGTACAATTCTAACAGTAGAACCATAAGAAACCAGCGTAATATCACTACCCGCTCTTAGCGTTTCTACTGCGCCTATTGGAGTACAGAACTTCCCAAGGTTTGAAGGCTTCCTTTCTTTTAGCCTATAACCATTTAAACTTTCTATGACTAAAGCAGGTTCGTCACTCTTCATTAATGTATTGTAAAAACCAGCAGCCTGGGTCATATTTCTAGGAGCAAGAATATACATACCCCGCAAAAGATGAATCAATCCACCCATTTGTGAACCTGAATGCCAAATACCTTCAAGTCTGTGGCCACGCGTTCTAACAATCAACGGGGCTTTTTGTTTCCCTAATGTTCTATAGTGCAATGTTGCCAGGTCATCTGTTAGCGGTGCCATGGCATAGAATATATAATCAAGATATTGAATTTCTGCAATAGGCCGCAATCCTCTAAGCGCCAATCCAATACCTTGACCTATTATGGTTGCTTCACGAATTCCGGTGTCAGCAACACGTATTTCACCATACTTCTTTTGAAGTCCTTCTAAACCTTGGTTTACATCTCCAATAGCTCCACTATCCTCACCAAAAACCAATGCTTCTGGATATTTTTCAAAAAGTTTGTCAAAATTATCCCTTAGGATGACACGACCATCAACCTGTTCTGAATGCGAGTCGAATATAGGTTTCACTTCCTGAATATTTGTGGCCCTATTAGATTTTTCGCTATATAAATGACTGCTGAATCTTGGTTGCATGTCTTCTAAAAATTGGCTTACCCAATTTATCAATGCATTTTTTTCATTTGATTCCTCCCCCAATATATAACGCAACGCCTTACGTGAAATAATCCCTAAATCTTTCTTTAAAGGTTCTTCAATGGCAATTAAGTCATTTTTTAATTTGGTGATAAATCTACTATTTGTGCTCTTGCTAGCGGCACTGTCTAAAAGTCCGACCAAAGTTCTCTTCATTGCCTTATGTTCGGCTAAAAACTCTGACCATGCCTCTTTTTTGGCAATTCTAACCCTTTGGCGAATCTCACGTTCAAGTTGAGAGAGCTCTTCTTCTGTCGAAATGCCTAATTCTAAAATCCATTCTTTGAACCTTGTATTGCAATCATTCTCTTTTTCCCATTGTAAACGTTCGGGACTTTTATATCGCTCATGGGATCCGGAAGAAGAGTGCCCTTGTGGCTGGGTAAGTTCGGTCACATGTATCAAAACAGGCACATGCTGCTCCCTGGCAATATCAGACGCATTTTCATAGGTATGCATCAAGGCTGAATAATCCCAACCTTTAACTTTTAAGATTTCATAACCTTTGTGCTTTTCATCTCTTTGAAAACCACATAGTATTTTCGAAATATCTTCTTTAGTTGTATGATACTTTGCAGGTACGGAAATACCATATTCATCGTCCCAAACACTTACGACCATGGGAACTTGCAGAACGCCTCCGGCATTTATGGCTTCTAAAAATAATCCTTCACTTGTGCTGGCATTACCAATTGTGCCCCAAGCGACCTCGTTCCCTTTATCAGAGAATTTGGATGCGTCTAAATTTGGTAAATTTCGATATATTTTCGATGCTTGGGCCAAGCCCAATAACCTTGGCATTTGTCCTGCGGTACAAGAAATATCGGCACTACTGTTTTTTTGTTGGGTTAGATCTTTCCAAGTGCCATCATCATTAAGACTATGGGTGATGAAATGTCCCCCCATTTGCCTTCCGGCGCTCATTGGCTCCTTTTCCAAATCAGTTGTTGCGTATAAACCATGGAAAAATTCTTTTGGGCTTAAAAAACCTAAGGCCATCATGAATGTCTGATCCCTATAATAACCGCTTCTAAAATCACCATTCCTGAATGACCTTGCCATGGCCAATTGAGGCAATTCCTTGCCATCACCAAATATCCCGAACTTGGCCTTGCCCGTTAGAACCTCTTTTCTTCCCATTAGGCTGCAGATTCGACTAACAACGGCTATTTCATAGTCGCGCAGAATTTGAGCTTTAAAGTCATCAAAAGAAATGTCATTACTGGTCTTCGGAGAAATATCCATTTAGAGTTGTTTGGTTTTACAAAAATACCACACCCCAAGGGATTTTGCAATGCAGAAATTAGTTAAAATATTTAGTTATTGTTAAATTATATGTTAATTTAATATTTAAAATTTAGTAAAAATTAAAATAGAGCGCTAATAATTGAGAATATGGTAATGAGTTAGAACCATTTTCTTGTAAATAATCCTGTCAATGTTTTTGGACTTAAAGTAACGACGAACCTTATCTTTTCTTCGTAGTTGGGTTGAGAAACCTCCCAACCATTGTTGGAGTACAGGGGTAAATACAATTCAAAATAATCTGTAACCAAATTTAGCCGAATACCTGAATCATAAACAAGACGTTCTTTTTCACCTTTTCTTTTCATGAATCCAAAATCACCATAGAACTCAATCCACCTCCAAATATTAATACTTGAATTCGTGGTGACCATCCAGTCATTGGCAAACGGATTTTGCAATTTAGATTTAAATCCACCTTCGGCAATTATTATTTGTTGGCTATAGATACCTGTTTCTTCTGACCTACCTAAATAATCATAGTCAAAGAGATAATCATTGGGTCTATCAAGCGCAAAGTCAAAGAAAGTGATATTAGGGTCAATATTATTTCTTAAGAATTTGCCTGCGAAGAACCTAAAATTAAATTGCCTATTGTTCTCAAATAATTTCCGATACTCAAGTTCAAATGAAAGTTTGCTAAAATTCCCGCTATATTGCGCATCGGCAAACCAGCTAATATAATCTATAATTCCATTATTACTGTAGGTATACCTGGCATTTAGGACGCTATAATCAGGATCAGTTTCAATATTTACCAAATTTGGATCCTGGTCCCGGAACACGTTAACATAGCGCAGACTGACAAAATCACGTTTATTGGAGCGAAGATTTTCAGGCCGCCAACCAAAGCCAATGGAAGGTGTAATGGTGGAATATCTTGAATTTACTTGATAATGGAATGAAGATCCCCTTAAACTATAATTAGCCACATAAAGTCCGCTTTTACTCAAGTATTTACGATAATTTAATTTACCATAGCCAACAAGAGCTTTTTCCCTAAGTGCATAAGAGGGTGCAAAATCATAGACAAATGGTTTTTCTAATAAGGTCTTATTGTAAATGCGTAATCCTGGGGTCCAGCCATCATAAACATTGAATCCGAGTACGGGAACATAGAATACTTGATTATAATACGGGTTTTCTGCATCCTTGAAAAAACGAAACTGCAGTTTTTTATTACTTGAGAAAAAGCCTTTTAATGATTTCCAGTTATCCCTTTGATTGAATTCAGGAATTTTTTGATCATAATTTAGCACCATTCTATCTTCTTGCCCTCTAGCAATTGCGAATGTTTTTTCTGTTGAAATATTTGAAAACCAATATTTGGAAACTACAGAATCCTTTTTTAGTCCAAAAAGTGAAATGGGTACATTGGTACCCGCTTTATTCTTAATAGTAACCTTTAGGGAATCATCGAACTTTTCAATTCGCTTTATCTTGAAATCTATCTTCCTGGCAGTGGATAGGTAGTCATTAAAAAACCAATCGATATCAATATCTGTTGACCTTTTTAAAATAGATTCAAAATCAATTACTTTGGCCGAGTTCAATGAATAGTGTTTGTAATATGCTTTTATACTTTCGTCAATTTTATCTTTGCCAATATAACTAGCCAAGTACGAGAGTCCCATGCCGGCTTTATATTTGTTCGCGATTTTTTGGTTGAATTTAATCAATGAATCATTCGGTGTTCGCAATGCTTGATCTAAGTTTTTCCTCGCTGTTAGCATATATAAAAATGGATACTGCTCATTAAAATCCATTTTTGCTAGATTAAAACCTCGAACACCCCACATTTTTGATAATTTGCCTAATAGCTTCTGATTGGGGTAAAACTGCTCTACATAGTCAATCATTAAATAGTTTGCGATGGCATCTTTAAGCCATTGTTCTTTTCGTGGGTCTAGATATAATGTTTCTTCCAAAAATTTATTCAATGCCGTTTTAAGGAATTTCATTTCAAATTGAAATTGTTCCTCATAAGGTCTTACAAAAGAGGGTAATTGGTTAATACCATATATGGGACTTTTGTCATAGTCTTTCTGGCTCACCAGTAACTGAGAATGAGGATATATGCCAAGATTTTCAAATATGAATTTTGCTACTTTGTTTATTGAGATTCCTTGGGCAACTTCATCATATTTGGAGTTATCAATATCCGTCACCATTGTCATATGAGGGGTAACGTGTGTGGTAAACTTCTTAAACGGGCTTAGTAGAATTTCGCAATTCTTCTGTTGCACGGCTTCCAATTGCGCCTGTTGACCACCTGGAAACGTCGAATTACCAAGATTTCTGTAATTGGTTGCCAAATACAGATTTTCAGGATACATGAAATTCACTGTTGTACGGGTAATACCAGTATATAAATCCTCGAGATCTTTATTGGAATATAAATGCCATTTACCATCAAAAACGGCAGGGGTTAAATACCAATCTTTCAAGTAATACTCATTTCTATTATTGTAACCGTATGAAGTGTATTTATCTGGAGGCAACTTTACCGAATATGTAATAAATAGTTGCACACTTTTACCTGGTAATAAGGTTTTGTTCAGATCAACCCTAATAATATCTTTTTCTAAAGTTCTTTCGAAGTGCAATCCTCTATATTCATCATCAACAGCGCTGATTATATCAGTTCTACCTCGTTCATATTCTTTGGCGAGATGAAGGCTTTTTTTGAATTCTTCTGCAAAACGTTTTGCCAAACCTGTATTCTTATTTGAATAAGCATGGGCCCAGTCATTAAAATATAAAACTTCTAAAGGAAATCTTGACGCATTCTTGTATACAAACTCTTGCTGTATATTTAATTCTTTGGTCTCTCCGTTTAATTTTACGGTAAGGGTGTTCATGTGTTGGGCAAATAATTTTTGCCCACCAAATAAAATGGTGAATATTAATAAAGCATTATAAGAATATATTTTTCGTTTCAAAGATCTGTTTTAGAAATTAGGGCTTAATGAACGACCCTTGTAGAAAGTATCCAGAATATCCACAACTTCTTTTTCATTATCTGCAATTTTAATCAAGTCCAAATCATTTGGACTGATATTGCCAGCTTCAATCATTGTACCCTTTACCCAATCAAGAAGGCCACCCCAAAACTTGCTACCTACAAGAATAATCGGGAATTTCTCAATTTTATTGGTCTGTATTAGTGTAATTGCCTCAAAAAGCTCATCCAAGGTTCCAAACCCTCCTGGCATTACTACAAAACCTTGGGAATACTTAACGAACATGACCTTGCGAACGAAAAAGTAATCAAAATCCAAGCTTTTATCACGATCAATATAAGGATTGTCATGCTGTTCAAAAGGCAAATCAATATTTAGACCCACCGAGGTGCCACCCGCCAAATGTGCACCACGGTTACCAGCTTCCATGATTCCGGGTCCACCGCCAGTTATTATTCCATAACCAGCTTCAGAAATACTTTTGGAAATACTTACAGCAAGTTTATAGAAATCCATATTCTCTGTGGTACGTGCAGAACCAAATATAGATACGCACGGACCAATAGCACTCATTTTTTCAAATCCTGAAACGAATTCCCCCATGATCTTAAAAATGGCCCATGAGTCATTTGCTTTAATTTCATTCCAACCTTTGTAATGCTGTTCTTTTCTCATATTGTTATTTTTCATTAGGGCCAATTAAACCCTACACTTTTATTTTATTGCTTTTTACCCACTGTCATTTTCAGCTTATCCAATAAGTTCAATTCCTTTCTTAGAAATTTTGCGGTATAGCTTTTATTGTCTTTACTTACTTGCTCAGGTGTACCTTCAGCAACTATCATTCCACCACTTCGACCACCTTCATAGCCGATGTCAATGATGTAATCCACAATTTTAATCACATCTAAATTATGTTCAATAACCAGTACTGTATTTCCTTTATCAACCAGTTTATTCAAAACCTCCATAAGAACCCTAATATCCTCAAAATGTAGCCCAGTCGTAGGTTCATCCAAGATATAAAAAGTATTGCCAGTATCGCGTTTAGATAGCTCAGTCGCCAATTTAATTCGTTGGGCCTCTCCACCGGATAGGGTGGTTGATTGTTGCCCCAATGAGATATAACCTAGCCCTACATCTTGAATGGTCTTTAACTTTCGATGTATTTTAGGAATCAATTCAAAAAATGATACAGCATCATCAATGGTCATTTCCAAGATATCTGAAATTGACTTTCCTTTATATCGAATTTCGAGTGTCTCTCTATTAAAACGTTTTCCATTACATGTTTCACATTCGACGTAGACATCAGGTAAGAAATTCATTTCTATTACACGCAATCCACCTCCTTGGCATGTTTCACATCTTCCACCTTTTACATTAAAACTAAAACGGCCTGGTTTATACCCCCGAATCGCAGCTTCTGGCGTTTTAGTGAATAATGAACGTATTTCACTGAAAACACCTGTATATGTTGCGGGATTTGATCTAGTTGTTCGGCCTATTGGGGATTGATTAATATCGATTACTTTGTCAATGTATCCCAACCCCTTTATCGATTTATAGGGCATAGGTTTACGGACACCATTAAAATAATGGGCATTCATTATGGGGTAAAGGGTCTCATTGATCAATGTTGATTTACCACTTCCAGAAACACCTGTTACCCCGATCATTTGACCTAACGGAATATCAATAGAGACATTTTTTAAATTGTTTCCTGTACATCCAGATAGTGTGATTTTTTTACCATTGCCATTTCTACGCTTTTTTGGGATAGCTATTTTTTTAATCCCGGTAATATAGTCCGCTGTTAAGGTGTGGTGCGCTTTTAGTTCATCAGGGGTCCCTTCGGAGATAATTTCACCGCCATGATGGCCTGCTCTCGGCCCCATGTCAATTACATGGTCGGCACGTTCAATCATATCCCGATCATGCTCTACGACAATTATGGAATTACCTAAGTCACGTAACGCTTCCAGGGAACTGATTAGGCGATTATTGTCCCTTTGATGCAGACCAATGCTTGGTTCATCCAAGATGTATAATACGCCAACCAATTGAGTTCCTATTTGGGTTGCCAAACGAATTCTTTGGGCCTCACCTCCTGAAAGTGATTTTGAGCTTCGATTCAGTGAAAGATAGTCCAAGCCAACATCCAATAAAAATTGGATACGGGTCTTTATTTCCTTAATAATTTCCTCAGCTATTTTTAATTGATTACCATGCAACTTACTTTCCAAACCGTCGAAGAAATCAGCTACTTGGGCAATATCCATGTTAGAAAGTTCAGCAATATTGCTTTCATCGATCTTGAAATTCAATGATTCCTGACGCAGTCTTGATCCATCGCAGGAAGGGCAGGTTATCCTATCCATATATTCCTTGGCCCATCTTTTTATTGAGGTGGAGCCTGCTTCCTCGAACTGATTTTTGATGAAATTGGATATCCCCTCGTAATCAATCTTATAATTTCTCTTTACACCTAAGGTCTTTGATTCAATTTCAAAACTTTCCTGTCCGCCATTGAGTAGTATTGCGATTGCTTCTGTGGGAATTTTGTTAATCGGGTCCGAAAGTTCAAATTCATAGCGTTGTGCTATGGTCTCAATTTGTCTGAAAGCCCACGATTTTTTGTATTCTCCTAAAGGCGCTATTCCACCGCCTTGTATCGAGAGCTTTTTATTCGGGAAAATCTTTATCTCATTTACCTCGTATACATGCCCCAAACCGTTACATTTTTTACACATGCCTTTGGGCGAATTAAAAGAAAAAGTATTGGGTTCAGGTATGGGGTATGAGATACCTGTAGATGGGCACATAAGATCGCGACTAAAATATCGAGGTTCTTTGCTGCCTTCTTCCAAAACCATTAACACATTGTTACCGCTATACATGGCAGTGTTTATAGTTTCGGACATTCGCTTGTCAAGATTGGTATTTTCACTGATTTTTAGGCGATCAACGACGATTTCTATATCATGTGTCTTGTAGCGGTCAACTTTCATTCCCTTAACAATATCCTTGACCTCTCCATCTACCCGGACTTTTACAAACCCTTGTTTGGCTATTTGTTCAAATAGTTCCCTATAATGGCCCTTTCTCGATTTTATGATAGGGGATAGAATGTTAATTTTCTTGTCCTTATAATCGGTTATAATGAGCTCTTTTATTTGTGCATCGCTATAACTGACCATTTTTTCGCCAGTATTGTAACTATATGCATCACCCGCACGGGCAAATAACAATCTGAGAAAATCATAAATCTCCGTAATCGTACCTACCGTGGATCTGGGTGATTTTGAAGTGGTTTTCTGTTCAATGGCTATAACCGGGGATAGACCATCAATTTTATCGACATCAGGGCGTTCAAGGCCGCCTAAAAATTGACGTGCGTAAGCAGAGAAGGTTTCTATATACCTGCGTTGTCCTTCCGCATAAATGGTATCAAATGCGAGGGATGATTTACCACTCCCAGATAAACCAGTGATTACCACTAGCTTTTCCCGTGGAATCGTAACATCTATGTTTTTGAGATTATGGACCCGAGCCCCTTTAACCTCAATATTTTCCTCGTAGTTTATCATCTTTTCAAAGCAAAGTTGCAAAGTTACGGTTTTGGACCATAAAAAGGAAGCTGACCGAGTTTTGATTTTTCATTCTCGTAAGTTAATTTTGACGGAAAGATAGAATAGCTCATATGAAATTATTAGGTATAGGTTCACGTATTCAGCATCCGGAGTTTGGAAAAGGAGTAGTAACAAATTTGACCTCAAAGCAATATTGGGTGACATTTATTGATAGCGGACTTGAAACCATTGCCATTGATTCAGATTTTGAAGTAATTGAAGCCGTTGCAGATGAAGTTGATACGGTTAGTTTTTCTGATGTTGAATTGTCATTGATCTCTATTTTAAGAAGATGGAGCGATACCAATAACGCATCGGCCATAGCTAGTAAATGGAAAGGAGGATCTCTCATAATATCACCTGGCGACCCTAGTCTTTCTGATAAGGAAGTGCCCATAAATACTTTTTTCCATAAGATTGTCATGGTTCGCGATCGCATTCGTGTTATGGAACAAAAGATAAATTCAAGTAAGAACCTTGACGATCAAGAAAAGGTGGATTTGCAACAATATATTACACGTATCTATGGCAGTTTAACAACTTTCAATGTGCTCTTCCAAAATAAGGGCGATCATTTTATAGGTGATAAAACAAAATAATTCCTGAAGTCAAATGGCCAGTTTATACCTATTCTGGGTGTATGGATTAAAGCCCATATTGGCATTTAAATACATATTCTTGGCTTCCTTGGAGATTAATTCAACCGATTTACCATTATAATACATACCATAATTTCGTTTTCTATCAAAAATAATCCATTTATGTTTTGAATAGCGATAGCGAAAATGTCTTGAAACTAAGGGAAGTACATTAAAACCAGGTTCTATTTCGGAAATGTAAACATCGTCGTTGGTTGGCTGAAAATCAACTAAATTTTCTATTTGGGCTTTTTCTCGACCCACGCTTAATGCCAATTTGGAAATCTTAATTTCAATCATGGCAAGTTGTTCAATTTCAGTTTGATCCAACAATCCATATAGCTTTTTGACATATTGATAGAGCATAAAATCTATACCATCCGCTTCACTTAAAAAGGCAAAGTAGATATTTCTGATCGCACTATGGTTTTTATTTTCAATACTTTCCCAAACTATTTTGGCTTTCGATTTTTGTGTTGCAATACTATCAGTATCTGAAAACAACCCTTTTTGAGTTGCTGTTTCCCGCTTGAATCCCATAACATTGAAATTATTTTCAAAAGCAGTAAATATTGCTGTTAGAAATCCATTAAAACTTCCATCATAAACTAAAACCTTAAAATTATCCATAACCCTTAAAATAAACTTAATTGTATACTATTTTTAGCTACTAGGCCTATATTGGCCCCAATATCCTTTGCAATAATGAGAGTTGAAAGTCTTCTCCTTTTATTGTTAACCATCCTATTTTCATATATAACATCCCTTGTGCCTGCCAAAGCAATAAAGTTGAGTTTGTCCTGAATTGTATTATTTGTCATATCGTTATTGGTATATAATCCAAATATATGGATATATTCCTAAATATGGAAATATTCCATACTTATTTTGGATATATTCCAAATTGTGTATCTTTGAGTAGTCAAAACTAAATGTCCCCTCGAGCGCAGTCGAGAGGTTGTATTATTCTTTAAATATCTAGGTCTCGACTGCGCTCGACCGGACAGGGATTATGGAAAATGAGATTACATTAAAACGTTTTACTAATGTTCGAAGAGAACTTGGTTATACGCAGGCAGAATTTGCAAAGATTCTAGGCATATCGAATACCACAGCGGATATTGAAAGAGGGCGAACCAAACTATCGGGCAAAGTGGTTGCGGAGCTTTTGAAACAATTCAAGATAAATCCGTTATGGCTATTTGCCGAAAGTGAATTACAGTATTTGGAACCATCGAACTCCAGTGTAATTCCAAAGGTAGTTACTGTAGATTCTGCTGATAATGAGAATATGGTCTTGGTCAACGCCAAAGCTGCCGCCGGTTATCCACAAAACATTCAGGATACAAGTTGGTACAAACAATTACCTGCTTTTGACTTACCGCTTCCAGAATTCAGAAATGCGTCATATCGAGGTTTTCAGGTGGAAGGTGATAGTATGTTGCCGAATTTGAAGCCAGGAGAGTGGGTACTGGCCAAAGCGGTTGAAGATATTGCACATGTGAGTCCCAATAAAATTTATGTGATTGTATTACAGGATGCTGTTTTGGTCAAAAAGATTGAGAAGGCACCTACTTCGAATAATATTACTTTGATTTCCTTGAATGAAACCTACCCGCCCTATGAAATTGAACCACATCAGATTCAGGAAATTTGGCAGGTGAATAGTAAGATTACCTTTGGCATTGACGCCACAACCGAAAAGGGATTGTTACGACAACTTCAGGAATCTATGGAGGAATTAAAAAGGCAATTTAGTAAAGGAAATAATTAGATTACAATTTTTTGGTATACATGCCACTATTCTTTAGGTTGAAGCCTAGACTCTTGTATAATGCAATAGCTGGTTTTCTATGATGCCCACTAAATAACAGTATTTCTGACAGGTTTAATCTTTGACCTTCTGAAATAAGCATTACCATTAGTTTTCTACCAATACCTTTTCCTCGCATTTCTTCGGATACTACTACATCTTCTACCATTCCTTTGTAGCCAGAAATTACTTTATACGTTGCTAATGAAGCCATTCCAACAAGCTTTTCATCTTGCCAACAACAAGCACAAATATATTCATTGCCTTGTGCTAATACTTGCTCAATATCCCATTGATTTATGTCTGCATTCAATGTTTTGAACAAATTACATACCTGAGTTTTAATTGCTGGAGTTACATTCTCTTTCTTTAGAATATTCAGGGTCATCGTGAACTTATTTTTATTAGATTAAAAGTAGCAAATCTGAGTCAACTTATTATTCTAGTTTTGAGGAGCGTATTATTCAGAAAATAAATTTAGTCATTCCGAATGCATATTAGGAATCCCATCCTAAATGAAAGGCTGTATTGAGATTCTCGATTTTTATGCTCAACGTTATGTGATTTCTCAATCGTACCTCATACGATATGACTCTTCCTGTAATCCCAACCCCGAGATTTTGGGATAGGAATCCCATCCTGATATGTTCTCTTTCTAGGGAATACCGCTAGTTCTGTGTAACGCCTTGAACGTTCTCCGTCACATTTACGGTCGATTCACTCTGGATTAAATCCAAATCAAGTTCATTAAAATTGTTAGCTGCTTTAACGAGTAGGGTAGAACCAATGGTTTCGAACAAATGGTTTGTCCTAATAACAAACTCCGCTTGTTTTTCAATTTTATAATTGGGGATACCTACCAGAGTCAGGTTGGTTGTGGCTGATTGCTCTTTGATAATATCATAAAAAGGCTTTTGTTCCACGGCATTATTAATGATCTTTATTTCAACATTTACACGCAGATCCTCAACAAGCTTGGCAATTTTACCCTGAATGACTTCAATATCAACATTATTGTTATTCACAAATAAAACCCGAATGTCTGGATTATTCCACTTAGGTGATGCAATAATAAAACGTGCAATATTGAGCATCATCTCGGCATTCTTACTATCGGTCTCTCGCCACCATAGATCTACCGTTCGGTAGTTCCCGAATTTGGTTTTCCTGTCAAAATCCAAATACAGAAGGTTGTAATCCAAATGTAAAAGGGTTTCGGTCATCTTCGAGTATTCGGTTGAATTCTCCAATCCTTTTGGCCACCCCATCATAATCGTATTCGGTTCAACTCCTGAAAACCCAAATGTTGAGGCGATATTGGTAATGCCAGAATAGATATTGTCAACTTTGATTTGTCGTGCAAAAATTCCAAGTTCTTTAAAATTTTCATCCCTAACAGTTTGCTCGACCTTTCGAAGTGGAATATCACTATTCTTATCAAGAATAAGCTTGAAGTTTGTAACAACACCGGTTCTTCCAGATACGGTTTTCCCTAATTCCAATAAATAGGATTGGTGATCACTTTTCCCGCTAAAAAGAATGATATTGGGATTCCAATTCGTATTTTCATCATCCTTTTCATCTATTTTCTTAAGTCCTTTATTTACGACGTTCTCCCATACGCTTCGCCAAACATCATTTGATTGTATTTTCACTTCTTTACGTTGAAGACCAAAATAAAGTGCCGATATTACCGCAAGTGCCGCCAGCATTGCAATCATATCCAATTTGAACATCACCACAAAACAGGCGATAAAACCAAGGAGACCAATCCATCTTTTTATCTTGAATGTAGGCTGAAAGTCAGGATTTGCCCAACTTTCCAAGAAATAGGATATATTGATGAATCCGTAAGCTGTTAAATAAAACATAGATACTACTCTGGCAATAACATCCAATTCCCCAATAAGAATTCCAGCTTCAGCTATAATAAAGACCATGAAAAGGGCATTTATCGGTTCTCTATTTTTTCCTCTTCCTTTACCAAATATTTTTGGAGTCACCTTATCTATTGACATGGCTTGTAAAATCCTAGGTCCGCCAAGAATCCCACCCAAGGCCGAAGACAAGGTAGCGCCCCAAATACCGGCAACTACAGCAGGAGCGAAAAGGGCCATTTTCATAAGAATGTTATAATCCGATTTTAAAAGATCTGGATTAATAGCAAAAGACATAAAAATGGCTAATAGAATATAGACCAAGAGTCCTACGCCAATTGCAGCTAACGTACCAGTGGGAATCGATTTTTTTGGGTCTTTCAAATCACCACTCATTGCGATACCTGCAGTAAAACCTGTAACGGCAGGAAAGAAAACTGCAAATACAACTTCTAATGAAACTGAATCTTCAGAGGAAAATAAAGTAACCGATTGTGGAGCAAATTCCGTAGTACCAAAAAAAATGGATATTAAGGATATGACAATGGCAGCCAAAATGAAAAATTGAGCTTTTAGAGCTACTGAAGTACTTATAATTGCCAATAAAGTCAATGCTACCAGAGCGATGGTTCCTGTGAGACGAAAGTCGTTAATAGACATTCCAATATTGAAATACGAGTTAAAACTTTCGGAAAAACCGATAAGATATAAAGCTATGGAAAAAGCCGTGCCCACATAGAGTGCAATACCAATAGAACCACCGATGGGAATACCCATACTTCGGGAAAGTACATAATAAATTCCTCCTGCCCCGATTTTTTTATCTGTGGCAACCGAGGAAACACTTAAACCAGTGCTTACGGCAATAACATGGGCTATGACTATAATTCCAATCGCTCCTAGAAGTCCTGCATTACCTACTACCCAGCCCAGACGCATATACATGATTACGCCCAAAATTGTCAAGATAGATGGTGTGAAAACACCTGCAAAGGTTCCGAATTTCTTTTTATCGGCCATTTATAAATGGTTGGTTAGAATATTACCCCTAAAATAGAGTAAGATAATTATTCTTTTTAAGCTAGTGATGTGGATGACAATGTTTTTATAAATTAAAGGGATTTACCCCAGTCTTAAACTTTAGCATTCCCCATTATTCAGTATCTTTAATAGGTTACAAATTCTATAAAACAAATTATTTATAATGGCAGCTAATTCTAAAACCACTAAGTCAAACTCGGATCGGAGAACATTTATCAAAAAATCAGGATTAGCACTCGTCGGGAGCTCTCTTGTTTATCCTTCAGGAGTTTTTGGTACTTCAAATCTTTCTCAAGATTCCAAATTAAAAGTTGGACTAATAGGCTGTGGTGGTCGTGGTACCGGTGCTGCAGTTCAAGCACTACAAGCTGATCCCAATGCAGTTCTCACGGCTATGGGTGATGTTTTTGAAGATCGTCTTGAAGGTGCATATATAGAAATTGTCAAAATTGCCGATAGTCAAGTTAAGGTAGATAAGACACAAAAGTTTATTGGTTTTGATGCCTACCAAAAAGTAATAGATTCTGGAGTTGATGTGGTTTTACTTACCACACCACCAGGTTTTAGACCTGATCATTTAACGGCTGCCGTTAACGCAGGCAAGCATGTTTTTTGCGAAAAACCCGTTGCTGTGGATGCTTTGGGTGTACGCAAGGTTTTAGCTGCAGCAAAGATTGCCAAAGAAAAAAGTTTGTCCTTGGTATCAGGCTTTTGTTTTAGATATGATAATGCCAATAGGGCTACTTTCAGTCGGCTTTTGGATGGTGAGGTAGGCGATATTAAAACCATTTCAACTTTTAGATATGGGGGTGAACTTTGGTACAAAGAACGCCAACCTGATTGGTCACAAATGACCTATCAAATGCGTAATTGGTATTATTATAATTGGCTTTCCGGTGATTTTATAGTAGAACAAGCTGTTCATAGTTTAGACCTTATGTCTTGGGCTATGGGAGACGTAATGCCATTGAATGCTATTGCTACTGGTGGTAGACAAGCTCGAACCCATGCTCGTTATGGAAATATTTATGATCATTTTGGGGTAGAGTTTGAATATGCTAATGGAGCCAAAGGTTTTCATTTTACGAGACAACAAGCCGACACCTCCAATCGCAATAGTGTTGATGTATTTGGAACAATGGGAAGTGCTGTTGTCAATATTGGAAGACAGTATGAAATCAACGGAAAAAATAACTGGAAGTTTGATGGAGAACGTAATAATATGTACCAAACAGAACATGACGAGCTTTTTGGAGCCATAAGAAGTGGTAACCCGATTAATGACGGGGAGAATATGGCAAATAGTACAATGCTGGCTATTTGGGCGCGTATGGCCGCTTATACAGGTCAAACTATTTCTTGGGAGCAAGCAATAAATTCCAATAAGACCTTAGGTCCAAAAAACGAAGATTATGCTTGGGATTATGTTTGGGAAATGCCACCAATAGCCATACCTGGAAAAACAAAGTTTAGTTAACCAATCAAGTTAATAATTATGAAAAGTTACATCAGCTTGGGTCTAATAATATTCGTTCTATTTTCATGTACCACCAGAGGTCAAGACAAATCTATCACGTTTGGTACAGAAACTTCATTAGCGCAATTGCTCTCTAAGTCCGAAGAAGAAAAAAGCATTAACTGGATTAATGTAAATACGGACCCTGATACATGGCGCACCGAAAGAGACCTGCTCATATGTAAAGGAATGCCCATTGGTGTGATGCGTTCCGAAAAACAATATGAAAACTTTATTTTAAAGGTTGAGTGGCGACATATGGAAGCAGGCGGAAATTCTGGTGTGTTTGTATGGAGTGATGCCAAACCTGATGAAAAATCGCGTTTACCCGGTGGTGTAGAGGTTCAAATGCTAGAGTTGGATTGGGTGAAGTTGAATATGAGAGATGGTAAAGAGCCTCCTATTGCTTATGTGCACGGAGAGCTATTTGGTGTTGGCGGAGTTGAGACGATTCCTGATAATCCTAGAGGTACGCGAAGTAAATCCATTGAAAATAGGGCTTTGGGAAAAGGGGAATGGAATAGTTACACGGTTATTTGTGTGGATGGCACTATCAAACTATCAGTAAATGGAAAATTCGTTAATGGCATTAGTCAATCCACTATAAAGAAAGGATACCTATGTCTAGAGTCTGAAGGAGCAGAGATACATTTTCGAAATTTCAAGCTAATTGAATTATCAGCCGGTATAACCTCCGAAGAACAGACTGCTGAAACCTTGTTAAAAAATGAGTGATTAATAGGAATTAAACCCCCTAACATTACCCATATCCAATTTAATTGGGCCTAATAAGTGCGTTTTGGGTAAAAACGCACCGCTATCAAGAAGTTGCCAATCGTCCCATGTAGCTTCCAATCCGCCAATGGGGATGATTTGTACCCACATTTTAAAACTTTCCGGAAAGCCATTGGGTTGTAGCTTCCATAAATAAGAATCACCAGGGGTGCTGCCACCACTTGTATAAGTGACCAACAGTCCGTTTGTGCCATCATCCAATTTAACAAGGCTACGTTCTACTCCTTCATCAAAAACCTTAAAGGGAGCTACGAGCCAAAAAGAATCATTGTTGAACAGTTTAATTGCTTTTTCAATAGCTTTTCCCCGCTGTTTATCATCCTTTACAAGTGTTTTTTTCTTAAAAACATAACTCTTCTTCGGGTTTTTTAGCATAAGATTTACGGTGATATCATCCCATGAAACCTTTACTTTTCCTAACGTTTTGTCCCAAATATAAGTATGCTTCCCATTACGAAACGACCAATTCAGGTAACGTGTATTCTCGAAAGCCTCAGCGTTAACCGATTTCAACATCCTTTGGGCCAAAGCATCGGCCTGTGGACCCGATTTGCCTGTTGGTAACGGTTCGTTATAAATTGAATAGATTGCAATTGCAGCAACCACGATCAATATGAGTAAAACAAGAAGTATTTTTATGAACTTTTTTATCATTTATAGGGCGGTCTGATTCATTACTTTTTTGATAACATTCTTTTTGGTAATTACCGAGGCGGTTAAAACACCAGCGAACAATGCTCCCGCAACTCCAGCTGTAACGATATCCTGTCCGGTAAGATAAAAATTCTTTATAGGGGTCCTTGGTCTAAGAAATTTTTGCCTGAAGCGTTCAGGGGTATGGTCAATGCCATAAATTTCACCTTGGTCATAATTGACAAAATGCTTTGTGGTTAAAGGAGAAGAAAGTTCGTAATATTCTATACTTCCTTTTAGATGAGGTAATTGTTTATACAATACCTCAAGTAAACGTTGTGCAGTTTTTTCTTTTTGTTGCTCATACTCCTTACCTCGTTTCATCCATCGGCTACCATCCCATTTTGCATAGTTGTCATAGGGTTCCAATGTAATGATATCAATGGTGCTTTTTCCAGGATAGCGATTGGACCAGTCCGGGTCTTTTGCAGATGGAAAGGAAACATAAACCACTGGTAATGGTGCGTTTTTATCTTTTAGAAATTTCGCTACCGTAGTATCATGGTCATCGGTTCCTTCAGGATAAATCCAAAGGTTGGTTTTGGGTAATTTTAACTCTTCAGGGGTACCTTTCAATCCAATATAAAGGCAGGCATGGGATACAGAACGATGAACATTCTTAAGATGCTCCTCTAACTTGTGCTTACTTTTAACAGCATCCGGCAGTAATTTTTTATAAGTGGTCATGATTCCCGCCCCACTGATTATATGCTTGGCATAAAACGACTTCCCATCTTTCATTTGAACGCCAATTGCCCTATTATTTTCAATAATCACTTTATCAACCTCAGCATTTATAAGAATAGTGCCCCTAGCTTTTTCTATTACAGGATCTATGGTTTCCACAATTTGTGAAGAACCTCCAATAGGAAAGCTACCGCCACTAAAATAATGACGAACCAAGGATGCATGCATAGCGAAGCTACTTTTCTTTGGGGGTAAGCCATAATCTCCATATTGCCCGGTTAGTACTTTGATCAATTCCTGATTTTTAGTTAAAGAACTCAATACATCATAGGTTGTTCGATCAGAGAATTTTAGGAAGGGTCGTCGCATTTTTTTTCCCATCAATTTGGAAAGCAGGGGAGGAATGGCACTTTCTGCAAAAAAACTACCTGTAGCTTTAGTGCTTTCAAAAACCATATTAATATAATCCGCTATGGCCTCTTTTTCCTTTGGAAAATATTCGTATAATTTATTTTTAAAATTTTCAACTCCCTTTACGAAATCATAGGATTTTTCACCAATAATGATCCGATCATAAACTTCGCCCATATCGGCCCATTTGAGATTACCATTGCTGATATAATCAAAAAGGTGCTTAGTAATGCTATTGGGACGTTGAACCTCACCTATGTAATGAATGCCCACGTCCCATTCATAGCCTTTACGCTTAAAAACGTGAGTGAACCCACCTGCGGTATAATGCCGCTCCAATACCAATACCTTTTGGCCTTCTTTGGCCAATATGGCAGCTGTTGTTAAACTTCCCATACCCGAACCAATTATTATGGCATCGTATTGGGTAGCTAATTTTGGTGTTCTTTTATAGGATTGGATCATTGTCTCTTCATTTAGGGATTCTAAAAACCAACTGCCGTATCATCGCCGCGTTTGTCTGCGCCACCTTCCAAGCGGCCATCTGGTAACACGCGGATGGCGTCAACTTTACCCAAGATAGGAGTTCGGTCTTCATTGATTATATAACCTTTGCTTTTGAGTTCATCTTTTACTATGCTTGAAAACCCTTCAGGTTCAAATATCACAAAATCAGGTAACCATTGATGGTGGAATCTAGGGGCATTAACGGCATTTTGCATGCTTAAATTAAACTCATAGGTATTGAGAATGGTTTGAGCCACAGCAGTGATAATCGTGGACCCACCTGGACTCCCAACCACCATCCATAGTTTATTGTCTTTTTCAACAATAGTAGGAGTCATGGAGCTTAGCATACGTTTTTCTGGGGCAATACTGTTGGCATCCGCGCCAATAAGCCCAAACATATTGGGCACGCCAGGTTTGGCGCTGAAGTCATCCATTTCATTATTCAAGAAGAAGCCCAATTCATCACAGTATAATTTAGACCCATAAGCCCCGTTCAAGGTCGTAGTCACAGATACGGCGTTACCTTCCTGGTCTACGATAGAGTAGTGGGTCGTTTCTGAACTTTCTGATATTTGTATATTACCGCGCTCTATGTCAGATGATAATGTAGCCTTGTCAAAGGTAAAACCATCCATTCGTTCAGTCAAGTACTTCTGGCTTAACAGCACATCCAGCGGAATATCAACAAAATCAGGGTCTCCAAGGAAATAATTGCGATCGGCGTATGCTCTACGACTAGCCTCCGTGAATAACTGTATGGCTTCGGTGGAATTATGGCCAAATTCAGATATATCATAAGGTTCGATCATCTTAAAGATTTGATTCATGGTTACCCCACCGCTACTTGGAGGGCTCATGGAAATGATTTTCAAGTCCTTGTATTTAAAAATAATCGGTTGTCGCCATTTGGCTTCATATTTGGCCAAATCCTCTTCAGTAACATAACCTCCATTTTTCTTGATAAAGGCGGCTAATATTTTAGCGGTTTCACCCTTGTAAAATTCATCACGGCCATTTTTCGATAACCGTTTTAAAGTATTGGCCAGTGCAGGATAATTTAAGGTATCACCTTGCACACAGCTATTGAAAAACAGGGTATTATCCCCGGTCACTTCAATTATTTGTTCTCTATAATGCTCAAGTCGTTTAGCCTGTTTTTCCGTAACCACAACACCACGTTCCACTAAATTAATGACAGGTTCAATGATTTCAGCTATGGGTAAACTCCCAAATTTTTCATGTACTTCGAAAATCCCCGCTATGGTGCCTGGCACTCCAACCGCAGTGGCCCCCAAAGTACTTTTACCAGGAATAACATTGCCTAAGGAATCCAAATACATATCCTTATGTGCAGACAAAGGTGCTTTTTCACGATAATCAATGGCGCCAATATCCCCGTTTTTTTTGCGATAGACCATAAATCCGCCTCCACCAAGGTTTCCTGCAAAAGGATAAGCAACTGCCAAGGCCAATTCTGTTCCTGCCATAGCGTCAAAAGCATTGCCACCCTTCTCAAGTATCGCTACACCAACAGCTGATGCTTCTTCACGTGCCGAAACAACCATAGCCTTATTCGTTACAAGCCCTGTAGCTTTTACTGGTTGTTTTCTACATTCGGTAAAAAGCAAGAGAAGAAATATTAGGGAAATAACTTTATACAGCTGTTTCATGTTTTGTATGGTCATTAGTTTATAGTGATAAGAATTTTTGCTCTGAAAAGGTAATTAATTCTTTAAAAAAGGAGGTGAATTCCATTTCGAAATCAGTATAATGTTCTTCCAGGTCCAATATGGCGAAATTCATTTTCGATTTATTCTTGGTCCTACGGTTCATACCGTTCAAAACTCTCCCGATACCTTCCATTTTGGAATAATTATAAATCCAGTTGTCGGCGATCATATAAGGCATCATGCGTTGCACTCCATGAGGAAGTATGGGGTAATTGTCTTCCATTAGATCATAAAAATTCTCCACATAGATCTTTAAAGGCGTATCGGAATAGTTTTTCCAGTTTTTCGCCAAAAAATGGTCATAAAAGATATCTACAATCACACGACTATAGTGACTATAGTTTTTATGTAAACGTTTGCTACTTATTTTAGGGATTACATGCGAATCTGTATAAGTGTCTATTTCGCGGTGCAATAAAATTCCCTTTTGTATTCGGGTAGGCAAATGGTCAATCTTATTGCCACGAATGCTATCGGCAATAAAATTGCCAATGGTAATCTCTTCATCACCAAAAGAAAGGTAGATATGGGCTAAAAAATTCATTGGACTGTAAAATACTTCATAAGGTCGAATTTAGTAATTTGGAAGTTAGGATTAATCATAGACCTGTATATTTGCAAAAACTTTTTTAACAGATTATGACGCTTATAAAATCAATTTCAGGAATACGTGGTACTATCGGAGGGCAACCAGGGGATAATTTAACCCCAATTGATGCCGTTAAATTCGCCGCTGCATATGGAATATGGCTAAAGGACTATTCCCAAAAAGCTAATTTGAAAGTTGTTATTGGGCGTGATGCCAGACTTTCAGGTGAAATGATACAAAACCTTGTTGTTTCTACCTTGATAGGTTTAGGTATTGATGTTATTGACCTTGATCTTTCGACAACGCCAACCGTTGAAATTGCCGTACCCTTGGAAAATGCCGATGGGGGAATAATACTTACCGCAAGTCATAACCCCAAGCAATGGAATGCCCTAAAACTCCTGAATGAAAAAGGAGAATTCTTGGATGCTGCACAAGGTGCCAAAATCCTGGAAATTGCTGAAAAAGAGGATTTTGATTTCTCTGAGGTTGATGATTTAGGAAGTATTACAAAAAATAATGCTTATATAGATATTCATATTGATGAAGTTTTGAACCTTTCCTTGGTTGATGTTGATACCATTCGAAAAGCTAAATTTAAGGTAGTTGTAGACGGAGTAAATTCCACGGGAGGTATTGCAATCCCTAAATTATTGGAAAGATTGGGCGTTGAGGTAATCAAATTATATTGTGAACCAACAGGCCATTTTCCGCATAACCCAGAACCTTTAAAAGAACATTTAGGTGATATCTGTGACCTTGTGGTCAAGGAAAATGCCGATTTTGGAATCGTTGTTGATCCCGATGTTGATCGTTTGGCTTTCATAAGCAATAATGGCGAAATGTTTGGGGAAGAATACACTTTAGTGGCCTGTGCTGATTATGTTTTAGGTAAAACCAAAGGTAATACAGTATCAAACTTGTCGTCTTCCCGGGCTTTACGAGATATAACGCAGAAACATGGGGGTACTTATGAGGCTGCTGCAGTGGGTGAAGTAAATGTAGTGACCAAAATGAAAGCCAACAAGGCCATTATTGGCGGAGAGGGTAATGGCGGGATAATCTACCCTGAAAGTCATTATGGTAGGGATTCTTTAGTTGGTACCGCATTGTTTTTAATGCTTATGGCAGAAAAGGGTGGAACGGTTAAAGAACTGCGGGACAGCTATCCGAGCTATTTCATGAGCAAGAAGAAAATTCAGTTGATTCCAGGGCTTGATGTTGATGGTATATTGAAAGCTATGGCGGACAAATACAAAAATGAAGATATCTCGACAATTGATGGGGTTAAGATTGATTTTGCTGAAAACTGGGTACACTTACGTAAGTCAAATACCGAACCGATCATTCGAATCTACACAGAAGCAAAAAGTCAGTCTGAAGCTGATTCATTGGCTGAGAGAATAATAGGTGAGATCAAGGGCATTTCTGGCATTTAATCAATTCAAGAACTTTTCTGGCACTTTTTCTCTATGCTTCCAACGACGATGCGTCCAAAGATAATGTTCAGGCCTTTCCTTGATTTGTTGCTCCGTAAGTTTAAGAAACTTATCGGTAATCTCATTTTTTTCGGTGCTGCTTCCTGCTAAGGAAATTGGAATAAATTCCGCTTGATAATAACCTCGTTTTACTTTGCTGACTTTTAGAAAAACCACAGCAAGATCAAGTTTTCTTGCCAAGGTTTCTGCCCCATTAAAAATAGGGACTTTTATCCCCATAAATTCTTTCCAGTACTGCGCCCTATGTGCTTGGGGCGATTGATCGCTGACCATGCCATAGCCTGCTCTAACGCCATTCTGATGGTTACGTACTACTGTTTTGACTGTTTCTTTTTGTGTGATCAATTCAGTATTCCATTTGGCCCTCGTTTTCCTGATGAATGCATCAAAGTATGCATTGCTTATTTTCTGGTACACTGCATACCCTTTCGATTGTACGTAATTGTTGATACTAACGTTCCATTCCCAATTGGCATAATGCGAGCAAACTATCAATATGCTTTTTGTTTTCTCGATTTCCTGAAAGACCTCTATATTGGTAACATTGTATTTCTTTTTTACGGCTTCTTTTGAAAGACTCATGGTCTTCACCATTTCTAGGAACATATCACACATATGCTTATAGAATTCCTTTTCAATATAATCCAATTCTTCTTTGGGCTTTTCGGGAAATACCAATTCCAAATTACCTCTTACCACCTTTTTACGGTAGCCTACGACCCTGTAGGCCAAAAAGTAGATTATATCTGAAAAGCCATAAAAAATAGGATGTGGCAAAATAGAAACTACCCATAATAGTGGGTAAATTAAAATATATGTAAGTAGTTGCATACCTTGATTAGTAAAGCGCAAATATAGCTATATTTGGCACGAAATATAACGCTTCAAAATATGTATGATCTTCATATAGCTACTATAGCTGTAATTGCCGTGAATGTTCTGGTATCCTTAAAAGGGTTCAATGACGCTTCTTTTTTTGAACGCTATAAATTTGGAATCGGTGCCATCAAAGCAGGGCAGAAAGAAAGAATGTTGACTTCTGGGTTCCTGCATGTTGACACTTCACATCTTTTCATGAACATGTTCACTTTGTTCTTTTTTGCGGATGTAGTTATCAATTGGTTTGGTCCAACAATATTTGTGGGGATATATTTTATAAGCCTGATCGCAGGGAGTCTTTTGGCTTTGTTTTTTCATAAAGACGAACCCTATTACAGTGCAGTAGGGGCTAGTGGAGCGGTTACGGGAATATTGTATTCTGCCATACTACTTTACCCCGATATGCGGTTGGCATTGATGTTCATCCCCATACCCTTGCCCGCTTATGTTTTGGGTATAGGATATCTTTTATACTCCATTTACGGGATGAAAAAACGCTTGGGCAATATTGGGCATACAGCCCATTTTGGGGGTGCCATCGGGGGTTATGTAACAACATTGCTTTTTAAACCTGATCTTTTAGTGACAGATACTTTAATGGTTGTTCTCTTGGCAATTCCTATTGCCATCCTTTTTGCAATGGAGAAATTAGGGAAGCTTTAATGGTATTTTTGTAAGATATTACAGCTATATATGTAAGGTATAATGAGGTATTGATTTTTCCGTTCCTTTGTTTTATTGGCCTTTCATCGAAAAAATGACTTACAAAATATACATTTTGCGTAATTTTGACGTTAATTTAGAAACCCAAATCTAATTAAACCATTTATTTATAATGAAAAAAGTAAACCTACTACTTTGGTCAGTTATCCTATTTACTATTTCTTGCAGCGATGAAACTACAGTTTTTAGTGATCCTCAAGATGAAATTCAATTAGAAAAAAGCGACTTAATCTTAAATAATAGTGTAGTCTATGATGCCTCTGGTGTATTGGATATTACGGAAGAAGATATTATTTCCGGAAAATCTGCCAGTAGTGGTAAAGTAGATGAAGCAGGGGATTACCCACTTACCTTAGTTGCTCAAATTAATCCACCATCTTTCAGTGGCGGTGAGAATCTTACGGCAACCCACGTGCATTTAGATGGAGATTATGCCTACGTATCTTATAATACTGCAGAAGAAAGCTATGCAGGTGCAATTGACATAATTGACATAAAAAATCCTTTGGAACCATCGGTGACTTCTAGATTATATTACAGCAACGCTGATATCAACTCTGTTGAATACAATGATGGCTACGTTTATGCAGTAGGAGGTGTTGATGCTGAAAAGTCTGTTCAGGCTACTTCCAATTCGTTTGTGGCTAAAATACCGGTATCTGGAGGTAGAATGAGTACTAGTGCTATAATCTATGGATTTCAAGAAGGTTTTAATAGCACAGATATTGAGGTAACACCAATCCACGTTGTGGTATCAAGTGGAGGTGATGGCACGATTACAGTTTATGATAAAAGAGATTTATCGGTTGTACGGGAGGCACCCTTCGAAGATTTGCGTTCGGTAGCCATGAATAATAATGGTCAATTTGCTGTACTCGATGCCGGTAAGGGGGTGAGTATTTTAGATAGCGAACTCAATATCACTAAAGAAATTGCAATTAATACTGATTTTGGTGCGGGCACAAAAAGGACTTTGGCTTTTAACGGCGATGAGGTACTTGTTCCAGAAGGAACTAAAGGTGCAGGATTATATAGCGTATCAAGCGGTTCATTAATTGAATATATTCCTATTTTAATTGACCCTAATAGTACATCCACAGAGGGCAGGGAAACCAATGCTATAGCCGCGAATGAAGAAGTAATACTTATGGCTAACGGAGGCGCTGGGTTGTGTCTATCAGAAGACAAGGGAAATGGATCCGATTTAGTGGGTATCATTGATTTGGAAGGATCCATCAATTACGTTGAATCGAAAGGCGACTATATTTTTGCCGCATCAGGTAAAAAGGGACTACAGATTATCAAATTAAACCGCCCTTCACAAAGTTTGGCTACCGAATGCGCCTCGTTGGACGAGTATTCCGGTTCCAATAAATTGGTAATAAATGAAGGTCAGGATATTGCATTTAGAGGATCAAAAAGATTTAGTTCTATAAAAGTTAGTGGTGCTTTACTTATGTGTGGTACGTGGACCGTCAGAAATGATGTTGCAGTAAAGGTAAATGGATTAATGGAAATGAACGGAACCCTTGTTGTTGGAAGTAATAGCAGACAGAAAAAAATAACAGTTGAAGAGGGAGCTGTTCTCCGCATTGAGGGGAATCTTACTATTTATGGTGATTTGGAATTAAAGGACAATTCAACAATCGAGTTTATAGGTTCTAACTCCGTAGTAAATATTTTTGGCGACGTTAAGATTGACGATAATGTAACCGTTACCGGAGATTTTGATGATGCCCAAAATAAATTTTAGCAGCCATCTATCAATTAAGAGCTAGTAAAAAAGCCCTGATGTTTTTAACATCAGGGCTTTTTTAATGTTATTTTAATTGCTAATTGAGCAATTCAGCAACCTTGGCTTCAAGAGCTGGACCCCTTAAATTTTTCGCAACAATCACTCCATTTTCATCCAATAAAAAGGCAGCTGGGATTGCATCAACGTTGTACATTTTTGCAATGGCATCGTTAAAATAGGCGATGTTCGAAACATGGTTCCATGTTAAACCATCATCTTCAATGGCCTTTTTCCAGGCTTCTGCTGTTTTGTCCAACGAAACACCGATGATGCTCAATCCTTTATCATGGTACTTATTATAAACTTTTAAAACATTAGGATTCTCGGCACGACATGGCCTACACCAAGCGGCCCAAAAATCAATTAGAGTAGCCTTACCCTTTATATCATTTAAAGCCAGTAGCTCTCCAGTTGGCGTAGGGGCCGAAAAATTAGGGGCTACTGCTCCAACACTAGTATCCTTGGCTTTAGCTTCACGTTCTTTTAATGCGTCCAATGATTTGATTACTTTTTTTGCTGCATCAGTTTCCTTGATTTCCGGTGTAAGTATATTGTACAATTCCAGAAGTTCTTCCGTGGTTGAAGTTCTCGTATTCATTGCTTTATCAATCAACAAAGCAGAAATCAAAGCATTCGGATTTGATTTTATATAATCGATTTCAAACGTTTCATATTCCTCCCGTAACTCATTTAATTCTTCTCTTAAAGAGTTGATTAGCACGGTATCCCCCGTCATAGAGGCATTCTTCATATCCTCTTGAATGTTTACTGCTTGCATTGAAACGGCCTTGGACTTCTCCCTATAATCATTTAAAAAGTCATTTTGAACCGTCCCTGTAATTTTTGCAAGCCCTAAACTGTCTTTATGGGCAGTAATATCAATTTCGCCGTTCTCAAGCACAGCCACAGCATAACCAACATGTTTGTCAATTAGAATATAATGCATCTCAGGCATATCCTTGATACCGTTAAACACGAACATGCCATTTTCAGTTTTAGCTGTATCTACTTCAATTAGCTGATTGTTGACTCCGTTCTTCTTTAAATAGACTGCAACACCATCGGCGATTTCACCAGTTAATGTGCCATTGACTGTATAGCCTTCGGGTTTAGAATTGCAAGAAGCAAAAATCACCAAGGTTATTAAGTATAATAAAGTATTTCTCATTGGTATTATTTTTTTAAGAAGCACAAATGTAGGTATATATACTTATAAATAAAAAGCCCTTAACAATTGTTAAGGGCTTGGTTTATAATTTCTATTCTTGTGTTAGAATTGATATCGAATGCCTAATGCTATATCAAAGTCGAAATTGTCTGAGAACCCGTCATAACCGACCAATCCTATCTCGGGTCTAAAGTCGAGTGAAAGCAAAAGGGGTATATCAAAATTATATTCTATACCAATGTTTCCTGCTCCGAATAGAAATAAGCCGTTATTATCGCTGTTATTGGGAAGAGTGTTGTCAAAATCAACATTTCCTAAACCCCCACCAACTCCATAGTACCAATTGAAATTACCATCCAATTGATGTATCCACTGGTATATCCCAGCCAATTTAAAGGCATTATATTGGCTATGATCACGCCATCCCAAATCGACCTCAAGACGATTGTATCGGGAAATTGATTTTTGATAAGAAACTTCTGCACCGAAACCATCACTATCGCCCAAGCGAAGACCTATGGCATGATCAGCAATTTCCTGTCCAAAAACTGTGGATAACGAAGTAAAACAAGCAATTAAAGTAAGTGTTTTAAAAATTTTCATACGTTCAAATTTAATAATGTAAAAATAATGAAACTTAACAAGGCTCAAACAATAAAAACTTAAATTAGCAATTAAAATTGTACAGGGTTGATTAAAAATAAGATAAAGGAATTGGGGCGTAAGTTAGATGGCGATATTCTTATTGACAATTTAAGTACAACGCTTTATGCCACTGATGCTTCGGTATATCGTAAAATACCTGAAGCGGTTGCGTTTCCGAAGACCGTTGAAGATATACAAATGCTTGTAAACTTTGCATCGGACAACACTATTGGGCTTATTCCTAGAACGGCAGGCACTTCTTTGGCCGGACAATGTGTTGGTGAAGGCATAGTTGTAGATGTTTCAAGGCATTTTACGGAAATATTAAGTCTTGATAAAGTAAAAAAACAAGTTACTGTTCAGCCTGGGGTTATCCGCGATGAGTTGAACAAATACCTCGAACCATCTGGTTTGTTTTTTGGACCGAATACCTCAACTTCAAACCGTTGTATGATAGGCGGAATGGTAGGCAATAACTCTTCCGGCACCACTTCAATTCAATACGGAGTTACTAGAGATAAGGTTGTCTCAATGAAAAATGTTTTGTCCGATGGTTCAAAAGCTGAATTCAAAGCTGTTTCTGTTGATGAGTTCAAGAAAAAATCTACATTGAAAACACTTCAAGGAAAACTTTATAAAGAAGTATATAAAGAGTTGTCAGACAAAAATATACAAAAAGAGATATTAAATGAATTTCCAAAACCACAAATCCATAGAAGAAACACAGGATATGCTGTTGATGAATTATTAAAAAGTAATGTTTTCGATGCCAATGATGTGGATTTTAATCTTTGTAAGCTATTGAGTGGTAGTGAAGGCACCTTGGCATTTACAACTGAAATAACCTTGCAACTTGATGAAATTCCGCCCAAGCACTCCGCTATGGTCGTCACCCATTACAAAACCCTGGAAGATTGTTTGAGTGATGTATTGCCAGTAATGAAACACGGGCTTCATCTTTGTGAAATGATGGATAAGGTTATTCTTGATTGTACAAAAAACAACAAAACCCAACTTAAGAATCGTTTTTTTGTTAAGGATGATCCAGCAGCCTTATTGATGTTGGAACTGAAATCAGACTCAGAGGATGGGCTACAAAAAGAATTGAAAGCACTTTTGAACACCATCGAAGATTCTGGATTGAGCTACGCCAATCCTGTTCTTTATGGAAATGATATAAACAAAGCAATAGAGCTTCGTAAGGCAGGTTTAGGACTATTGGGAAATATCGTTGGGGATATGAAGGCTGTAGCATGTATAGAGGATACTGCAGTTGCTTTGGAAGATTTAAAGGATTTCATTGGGGAATTCACTGCAATCATGAAAGGCTACAAACAAGAGGCTGTGTATTATGCCCATGCCGGAGCTGGGGAATTGCATTTACGGCCTATATTAAATCTTAAGAAATCGAAGGATGTTGGTCTATTTAGGAAGATTACGACTGATGTCGCCAAATTGACCAAAAAATACCAAGGTTCATTTAGTGGGGAACATGGCGACGGCATTGTGCGTGCTGAGTTTATTCCAATAATGATTGGAGAGAGCAATTATGAACTCTTAAAGCGTATCAAGACTTATTTTGACCCAAAAGGCATATTCAATCCTGGGAAAATTGTGAATGCATATCCAATGGATGAATCCCTTCGTTATGTAATAGATCGGGAAGAACCTGAGATTAAAACATTAATGGACTTCTCCGATAGTGAGGGCATTTTAAAAGCGGCAGAAAAATGCAACGGTAGTGGAGATTGTCGTAAGACGCATCACATGACAGGTGGCATGTGCCCTAGCTATCATGCCACCAAGAATGAGAAAGATACAACAAGAGGCCGGGCCAATGCGCTACGTGAGTTTTTAACAACGAGTGCAGAGACTAACAAATTCAATCAAAAGGAACTAAAGGAAGTATTTGACCTATGCTTAAACTGTAAGGCCTGTGCGAGTGAATGCCCAAGTAATGTGGATGTAGCCACACTAAAGGCTGAATTTTTGTATCAATACCAAGAGAGTAATGGCTATTCCTTGCGAAGTAAACTTTTCGCACACAACACTAGACTTAACAGAATTGGGAGCAAAGTTTCAGGATTCACCAATGCCATATATGGCTCCAAGACATTAAGTGGAATTCTGAAAAAATCTATTGGGATAGCAAAGAAAAGAAGCATACCAAAAGTATCAAGTTATAATTTTGATAAGTATCTTCAAAACACTGTAAATCATGACTATTAACAGACAATAGTAAAGTTGTTCTGTATATTGATGAATTTACGAATTATATGGATATTGAGTCTGGGTAAGGATGCTATTGAAGTACTCACTAAATTGGGGTATGAAGTAGCGCTCTTTTATGCTGAAAGTGGGCGAACCTATCTTTCCAAAGGCTTTTTAAAACAAGCACAAAAATTGGCCATTGAAAATATAGAGCGATTAAAAGTATTTGCAGCACAGCATATACCGGTACTCGGACTAGAGCCCTCAGCGGTTCTTTCATTCAGGGATGAATATAAAAGATTGGTGCCGAATACAGATACTATTGATGCTATTGCCGGCAACTCCTTTCTAATTGAGGAATTTTTGGCCAAGGAAATCGAAGCGGGGGTTATTACCTCGGAAAAATTCACAAAAGAGGCAAGAACAATCAAAATACACAACCATTGTCATCAAAAGGCATTATCAAACCAAAAGGTAACCTTTGATATTCTCAATCTTCCCGAGAATTATTCAGTTTCCATAATTAGTTCTGGGTGTTGTGGAATGGCAGGATCTTTTGGCTATGAAAAGGAGCATTATGATATTAGTATGCAGATTGGGGAGTTAAAGTTGTTTCCTGCGTTGCGAAAAAGTGAAGAAAATGTAATTATTGCTGCAAATGGCACAAGCTGTAGACATCAAATAAAAGACGGGACTGGCAGAAACGCATTACATCCCATTTCCATTTTAAAAGATGCATTAATCGATTGATTTTCGTATCTATCAATTAACATTTACCTTTGAAGCTAAGAAATTAATAGACAAAGAATGGCAGGAAATACTTTTGGGAACCTTTTTAAGTTATCCACCTTTGGAGAATCACATGGCGTTGCAATAGGCGGTGTTCTAGACGGATGCCCTCCGGGCATTGAATTAGATTTAGGGGCAATTCAGAATGAATTAAATCGACGTAAACCTGGTCAATCGGCCATAGTAACCCAACGCAAAGAGCCAGATACTGTTGAATTTTTTTCGGGGATCTTTGAAGGCAAGACATCAGGCACTCCAATAGGTTTTGCAATACATAATACCAATCAAAAGTCCGGGGATTACTCACATATTAAAGATTCTTACAGACCCTCACATGCCGATTATGTCTATGACCAAAAATATGGCGTTAGGGATTATCGAGGAGGTGGAAGAAGTTCAGCACGTGAAACCGCAAGTAGGGTAGTAGCTGGGGCCATTGCGAAACAATTCCTTTCCAAAATTAAAATAAACGCTTTTGTTTCCCAAGTGGGGGATTTAAAGCTGGCTAAAGATTATAAGGACTTGGATTTTTCTTTGATTGAGTCAAATCCTGTGCGTTGTCCTGATCCAGATACTGCTTCCAAAATGGAGAATTATATCAAGGAAGTTCGCAAAGAAGGGGACACTATTGGCGGAATTATAACCTGCGTAATCCAGAATGTACCTATAGGCTTGGGAGAGCCTGTTTTTGATAAACTGCACGCAGAATTAGGTAAGGCTATGTTATCTATCAACGCAGTAAAAGGCTTTGAATATGGAAGTGGTTTCGAGGGTATAAAAATGAAAGGTAGTGAGCACAACGATCAATATAATGCAGATGGCAGCACAAAAACAAACTACAGCGGAGGTATTCAAGGCGGAATTAGCAATGGAATGGATATTTATTTCAATGTTGCTTTTAAACCTGTAGCCACAGTAATTCAGCCCTATGACACCATAGATAAGGATGGGAATAAGGTGACTACCAAAGGAAAAGGGCGTCACGACCCTTGTGTGGTGCCGAGAGCTGTTCCCATCGTGGAGGCTATGGCCGCTTTGGTCCTTGCAGACTTCACATTATTGCAACGCACTATAAATTTATAGTCCACCTTTCTGCTTTTCAGTACAAAGTGGTATATTAACCCAATAATCAAACAAAGTTTTATGAAAAAGTTAGACTTGCATTGGCAAATCTTGATAGGAATGATTTTGGGTATTTTGTTCGGATTTGCAATGACCCAGATAAGTTGGGGTAGGGATTTCGTTTCAGATTGGATTCAACCCATCGGTAATATTTTCGTAAAACTATTGAAGCTTATCGCTATTCCTTTGATTCTTGCTTCATTGATTAAAGGTATTTCGGATCTAAAGGACATCTCCAAATTTCGAAATATTGGATTGCGCACCATTGTAATTTATGTTTGTACTACCATTGTAGCAATCACTATTGGCTTGTTATTGGTCAATATAATACAGCCTGGTGAAGGAATTTCCCAAGAAACCATTGATAAATTAACAGCGACCTATGCCACTGATAGTGGTGTTACGTCTAAAATTGAAGAGGCTTCAAGACAAAAGGAAGCTGGACCCTTAAGCTTCTTGGAAGATATGGTGCCTGATAATGCCATTCAGGCCATGAGCGACAATAAATTAATGTTGCAGGTTATTTTCTTTACGATTTTTATGGGGATTTCAATGCTATTGATTGGGGAGAAAAAGGCACAACCGCTTAAAAAGTTTTTTGACGCACTCAATGATGTCGTTCTAAAAATGGTAGATCTGATTATGCTAACAGCTCCGGTGGCTGTATTTGCATTATTGGCCAGCGTAGTAGTTTCTTCAAGTGATCCAGAATTGCTGCTTGCATTATTAAAATATGCCGGAGTTGTGGTATTTGGGCTATTCCTTATGATAGTTTTCTATACGATTATTGTTTCGACTTATACGAAAAAGAACCCATTCTGGTTCTTGAAAGAAATAAGTCCAGCGCAATTATTAGCGTTTTCTACCAGTTCCAGTGCTGCGACTTTGCCAGTAACCATGGAACGTGTTGAAGAACATATTGGGGTTGATAAAGAAGTTTCCAGTTTTGTTTTGCCAGTAGGTGCTACCATCAATATGGATGGTACTAGTCTTTATCAAGGCGTAGCCGCTGTTTTTATTGCCCAGGCGTTGGATTTTGATCTTACTTTGGGAGCGCAACTTACTATTGTATTAACGGCACTTTTGGCATCGATTGGTTCGGCAGCCGTTCCTGGAGCGGGTATGGTAATGCTGGTCATTGTACTGGAATCTGTTGGATTCCCGGCAGATAAATTGGCTATAGGTTTGGCTTTGATATTCGCAGTTGACAGGCCATTGGATATGTGTAGGACAATTATAAACGTTACTGGGGATGCAACAGTTGCCATGGTGGTTGCCAAGTCTGTAGGTAAATTAGGAGAGCCACATATAAGGAATTGGGATGACCATTTGGATGAAGTAAAGTAGAAATATAAAATTATATCACATGAACATCTGTTTTTTAATGTACCCTTGGGAAGAAATCGATGCAGAGAACGACACTAGTTTGGCATTGATTCATGAATGTGTAAAGCGTAAACATGGAGTGGCCTTATGTAGTCCGGCCAATTTGACAATACGTAATAGTGTTACCAATGCTTTCTGTACTGTTATTAACAAGATGGATAAGGTTTCAGTCAGTCTTAAATCCTTTTACAAACAGGCAAGTCTCCGAGAAGAAATGTTGCCATTGGCAGGTTTTGATGTAATTTTTATGCGTGCCAATCCACCTTTGGACCCCATAATGCTCAACTTTCTGGATTCAGTTAAGGACGATGTTTTTATAGTTAATTCATTACAAGGTATTCGTGAAGCGAATAATAAATTATATACCGCTGCTTTTGGTGATTCACATAGCAATATTATTCCTGCTACCCATGTTTCAAAAAACAAGAACTATTTGCTTCGACAAATCAAGGAATCCACAGCTGATAAAATGATATTAAAGCCTTTGAATGGCTTTGGTGGCTCAGGGGTTATACTTATTGAAAAATCAGCAATGAGTAGCATTAAATCACTATTGGATTTTTATGTAACCAACTCTGATGGAAGCTCTAATTATGTAATACTTCAAGCATACATTGAAGGTGCAGACCAAGGTGATGTTCGTGTTTTAATATTAAATGGAGAGCCTATTGGGGCTATGCGGCGTATACCGGGAAAAGAGGACCATCGTTCCAATGTATCAGCTGGGGGCACTATAGCAAAGCATGCACTTACCAAGGAAGAAAAAGCACTATGTAAACAAATAGGTCCCAAATTGGTCAAGGACGGGCTCTATTTTGTAGGTATTGATGTAATAGGAGGAAAGCTGGTAGAAGTAAACGTGATGTCTCCCGGTGGAATTACCTATATGAACAAGGTGTATAAAACCAAGATTCAAGCAAAAGTGATTGACTTTGTTGAAAGCAAGGTCATTGATAAACTTCAAGCATTTGATAGGCGTTCAAGACTTAGAAACGAGGTTGAAAATGCGTAAGCTTTCTGTAGCGGAAATAATTTCCAATATTCAATCAGGGATTCCTTTTGAAGCGGTATCCGAGGATTATTCCTTTAGAATAAAAATTGACGAGTATGCACCCTATATCTGCGGTGCAGTGCATGACGGACATCAGTTTCGCACCTCTTTATGGGAGAATTGCATTCATACCGAGCATGAACGCTGGTATGAGGAAGATCCGTGTACCTTTGCGATGGTTAAGTCCCATCCCATAGTAATAGCAGGGTGTGATAGTAGATTTGAATATGATTTGAATCGACCACCTGAAACGGCTGTATTTGAAGAGGCTTGGGGGAAGCAACTATGGAGAAATCCCTTAAGCAATGAAGAAAAAGAACTTAGTTTAAGTAAGCACAATGCCTTTTACAGTGTAGTGGACGTTTTAGTACTTCAGCTTGAAAAACTTCATAATAATGTCGTTGTTTTTGACATGCATAGTTATAATTGGAGACGCTGGGATAGACCCGTACCAACGTGGAATTTAGGAACAATCAATATTGACAATGGGCGCTTTGGGAGTATTGTTGATTCCTGGAGTGCTAAGTTGGGTAGCATGAAATTGCCTGGTAATATTCCCCAAACTTCGCTGGTAAATGATGTTTTTCAGGGAAATGGGTATTTCTTAAAGTATATTACGAATCATTTTGATAATACTTTGGTTTTGGCAACTGAAATCTCGAAAGTGTACTGTGACGAGCTAAGCGGAATAATTTATCCAGAAGTAGTACATTCTGTTGAGAAGCATTTAAAAGAATTGATACCTTTGCAAGTCAAAGAATTTCAAGAAAGTAACTTATGATCCGCGAACAAGAGGCTACAGAGATACAACGTGAATATACCGATTTATTGGAGATTGATGCCAATCTGGACCGTTTGGTCAAAAAGATTGAGTTGCTCAACTATGTGAATCCGCTTAACATTGAAAAGGAAAAACATCGTTTTTTCGCCTCAAAATATACTGAGAACCCTTCTTTTAAATATCCAAAGCAAAAATTTAACGGCTATAAACTCCATCGACTCTTCTTTTCACAGCGATTAGAGCGCATCAAGGATGATAATATTAAGAAACTATATCAGGAGATAATCTATTTCTACTCCAATATGATCCAATGTATTGAGACTATTGGGGAGCCTCGAAAATTTCATTATAATTCCTTGAGAGTGTATGGTACACCCAATGATAAGGATGTGCAAAACGCTCGCTTTATTCTTCATTTCGCAGATGAGCCCTTATCAAATGATATGGAAAAAATATATACTGCAAAAGAAGCGAAATCCTATTTTGAAGACTTTGGTAAACAATACGACTTTCCAGTAAATATTAAGATTACAACCCATTTATCCGCTGAGGCGATGGTGAGCAATAGCGCACAGGCGCTTTTGATCAAGAAAAACAGCAAGTTCAGTAAAAATGAATTGCGGACTTTGGCGAATCATGAGATCGGGGTACACTTGGTCACTACTTTTAATGGAGTAGAACAACCATTGCAGATATTCTCTAACGGATTCCCGAACAACGTAGAAACCCAAGAAGGTTTGGCCGTCTTTAGTGAATATATGAGTGGGGCACTCACCTTAAAACGATTGAAAGAATTGGCTTATCGGGTTTTAGCCTCGGATAGCTTGATTAAAGGGTACTCTTTTGCCGATACTTTTGATATGATCCATAACCAGTATAAACTAAATAGGGAAGAAGCTTTTACAATCACTTTAAGGGCACATAGAGGAGGAGGTTTCACCAAAGACCGTCTTTATTTAAGTGGGCTTCGTAAAATTTATAAAAGATACCTCAAAGAAGATTCCATGGATACCATGTTAACTGGAAAGGTAACACTGGAATTTGAGAACAATATCAAATACCTACAACATTTAGGGTTGGCAACAACCATTACACACAATAATCTGGCCTATACCAAAAACCGGAACACCAACAAGACGTTGGATTTCATTCTTAATAACTTGAAGTAGTTTCAGGAACGGCATGCTGCACTAAAATTAAAATTGAGTAAGGTGTGGGCTATCTCAGCCACTTCCCTTCTTCGAAGTGATATACCCAGTTATTTCGACCAAAGAGAGAAATCGCACTAAATATATCGAAGAAGTCAGCCTACTTGGTTCGATTTGAAATTAGAACTGCTAGGTAATTCAAATCCTTCCAAATCAAAATAGGGGATAGCGGCCAAAAGGTGGTCAAATATATCAGCCATAATATATTCATAATTAGCCCAACGTTTGTCACTGCTAAAAGCGTAAATTTCAATCGGTAATCCTTGAGCAGTGGGCGCCAACTGCCGCACCATTAAGGTCATATCTTTGTTGATTCCCGAATGCTGATGTATGTAATTATCAATATACTTCCTGAAAACACCTATGTTTGTTAAATTTTTACCATTAATCAAAATTGTCTTATCTATTTGATTTTCAGCATTGAACGAATTAATCACTTTATCCCGCTTTTCAAGGTATTCGGTAATCATTTGAATCTTTTTGAGAGATTCAATGTCATCTTTAGTCAAGAAATGTATACTCTCTTGTTTTATGATCAAGGCTCTTTTTATGCGCCTTCCATTAGAATCCATCATACCACGCCAATTCTTAAAGGAATCAGAAATCAATGCATACGTTGGTATCGTTGTAATCGTTTTATCAAAATTCTGGACTTTAACAGTGGCAAGATTTATCTCAATGACATCGCCATCTGCTCCATATTTTTCAAAGGAGATCCAATCCCCAATACGCACCATATCATTAATGGAAACCTGGATACTTGCCACAAATCCCAATATAGTGTCCTTAAAAACAAGAATAATCACTGCTGAAGCGGTACCAAGGGCAGTTAAGAATTTCCATAATTCAACACCTGTAATAATCGAAAAGGCATAAAACAAGCCAATGGCCCATGAGAAGATCATAAATACCTGAATGTAACTGTCTATGGGCTTATCCTTTAGGTTAGGCAGGGTTTTGAAATAATCTTTGACGGTATGAAGCAAGCTTCGTATAACCCAAAGAAACAGTATAATGCCAAAAACCTCAATGCCGTTTAGAATGATAATCTCAGCAGTTGGAAAGTCCCGAAAAATAGCAGGAACAGCATTATAAGCCAATACCACAGGAATAATATGGGCGATATTTCGTGGAGCTTTGTTCTTGACCAATAAATCATCGAAATTGGTTTTGGAATTATTGGATAAACGCACAAAAACACCTAATAGGAGTCTTTGTAGGATATAATCGAACAAGGATAATAACAACAGTATTCCGACCAGTAAAATAAGCATGTTAACGATTTCTGACCATTCCTCTGATAGCCCAGTAGTTAGTAAATAATCATATATTATGTGCGATATTTGTTCCATTGGTCATAAGAATAAGAATCCGTGTAGAAGTTTGGTGTGGATCCTAAATTATACTTTGCAAAACTAGTCGATTATCTGCTAAAACCAACATTTCAAAGCATAGTTTATTAAGGATTGATATTATCCAAAAACTTTGCCTTCAGTGCAGGGGTAGGTACCATACATTCCTCTTTTTGACCGAACCATCGATACCTATATTTAGCCACTAAATCGTATACGATATCCCGTAACTGTCTGGGAATCAAGTTTAGTACGTTTGCTATTTTCCAAAAACCACCAAAAGAACGGCCTATTTTTAGTGCTGCAGTAGACTTTACATAATAGGCGACTCCTGGCTCGATTAGTATGATGGAATCAACCTTTGCAGTATCTATATTTCGTTCGTTAATCAATTGTTGTCCTATTTCACCTTGCAGTGTCGCAAAACGAAACTCATCTTTCTTGTCCCGTTTAATAATATATTGTACAGAGCGATTACAAAGATTGCAAACGCCGTCAAAAAGAATAATACTTTTATTGTTTTCCATGCAATACCTTCCTAATTTCCTCCCTGATAGGAGGGGAGTTCATAATTGTTTTAAAGTTTACCCTTTTCAATTACACTGCTTGCAAATTTAAATACTTTGCAATCTATTCTACAAGGTGTAGTTGATTGGAAACAGGGGTTAAATCATATACGATTATCCGTAACTGCTTGATAATCAATTTTAGTACAAATTAAGGTTAGTAGGAGCCCATTTACTTTTTAGCCTCTACCAATTCCAACTGGTCTACACTTACATTAGTAGTGAAAACTCCATAATTTACAATGGCTTTGTTCTTTTCGAGCTTATCAATACTACCCACAGCCTTACCATCCATCAAACGAACACGATCTCCAATTTTAAATACAGGACGTGGTTTGTTCTTTTCCGCAAATACCGCTTTTTTCTGGGCTACTTTTTTCTTTTGCCGAATCACATTGACCTTTTTCTCCACTTCTTGGGTGACTTGGGCTTTTTTAACGCGTGCTGCTTTTACTTCTTTGGCTGATTTCTTCTTGCGCTTACTGTTTTCTGTCTCTACTATGCGTAATAATTCCGAAACCAGTATCCGTTTCTTCTTATCTTGAAAATAACGTTCGCCCGCTGTGTTTACTTTATTGCCCAGATAGATCATCCGCTGGTTATGATCGTAAAGTTCTTGGTAATTCTCCAGTTTGGATTTGATTTTGGAATTCAATGTTTCCAAACGCCGTGCTTCTTCTCTTGCTTTTAACTCTTCTTCATGTAATTTAGAGCCTGTTTCAGCCATTTTACTGCGTTCTTTTTGTAATTTGGCTATAGTTGCGTCAAAACGTACTTTGCCACGCTCTATCTTCTTCTTTGCCTTGTTGATCAGGGAATAGGGGATTCCGTTTTTCTGAGCTACCTCAAAAGTGAAGGAACTTCCTGCCTGTCCCAATACCAATTGAAAGGTTGGCTCCAGGGTTTTTGAGTTAAAAAGCATGTTCGCATTGGTGCAATGGGGCAATTCGTTCGCCAAAGCCTTTAAATTGGCATAGTGGGTCGTAATTACGCCATAAGCACCACGTTCATAAAACACCTCTAAAAAGGCTTCTGCAAGTGCACCGCCCAATTCCGGGTCACTACCCGTACCAAATTCATCAATCAAGAACAGTGTATCGCCATTGCACTTACGCAAAAAATTGTTCATATTCTTTAGACGATAGCTATAGGTGCTCAAGTGGTTTTCTATGGACTGATTATCGCCAATATCCGTAAGGATCTTATCAAACAAACACATACTACTACGCTCGTGTACAGGAATTAAAAATCCACTTTGCAGCATAAGTTGTAATAAGCCTATGGTCTTCAAGGTGATACTTTTTCCTCCGGCATTGGGGCCTGAGATGACAATGATGCGATTTTCAGGATGTAATTCGATTGTCTGTGGATAGGTTTTTTCGCGCTTCAGCTTGTTGTTCAAGTACAATAGCGGATGATACGCATCCTTCAGGAACATTTTGCGCTCCGTACTGATTTTAGGCAATACAGCGTTCATTTCCGAAGCGTATTTTGCCTTTGCCGCAGTGATATCCATATGCGCCAAGAAATCTTGGTATTCTGCCAAAAAGGGGGCAAAGGGACGGATGCTATTTGTTAGTTCATTTAAAATACGCTGTATTTCCTCACGCTCATCAAACTCCAAGTTATTGAGTTGCCTGCTATATTTAAGAGCGGCTTCCGGTTCAATATAGACAATACTCCCTGTTTTGGAAGCACCCATTACTGTACCTCTCACTTTTTTGCGATACATGGCCTTAACGGCCAAAACCCGGCGATTATCAACCACAGACTCTCGGATATCATCTAAATAGTCTGAGGTTTTATACGTATTCAAGGCTGAAGCGAAACTTTGGTTGATCTTGCCTTTTACCTGATTGATTTCCTGACGGATGTTCAACAAGGCAACCGAGGCATTGTCCTTAATCTCTCCAAAACGGTCTATTACGACATCAATGTGGGTGGGAATCGCTGTATTCAATTGAATTTCCTCAGAAGCTTCAAACAGTAAAGGAAAGTATTCCTTGAACTTTTTAAAGAATTTCTTGTGTTCCGCGATGGTCTTACAAATATTTCCTATCCGTTTAAAACCACTGATTTCCAAAGTAGTGTTTTCAATCTTGAGTAATTTCAAATCCCCGTCAATAGTATCAAATCCATGATTGGGAATGCGATTGTCACTGATTAGGGAAGATAAGTATTCTGAGGTTTGTCCCAGTTCGCTGTGTATTGATTCAGTATCGGGTAGGGGAGCAACTCCCAAAGCACGTTCCTTGCCCAATTCGGTATTGCAACGAACAGAAAGCTGTTCCAAGACCGTATCGAATTCCAGATCTTGGAGCGATTTAGTGTGAATCTTACCCATTTTTCTAAATAATCGATTGCAAAGGTATGGTTTAGGGTTGAAATGGCGAACCTTCTTGCCTGTCTTTGTAGCGTTAATCCAGCTTTTTCCTCGTCTTCTTTAGATGATTAATTATTAAGCATTTACATACGATATCGCCCCATTTTAACGTTCTATACAAAATTCAACCCCAATGAAAAACCTTTACCAAACCATATTCAGTGCTATCTGTGCTCTGCTTTTAATTGGCTGTGGCGCCACTAATAACCTAACTATGAGCGCCGTAGAGCCTGCTCCCATTACCCTTTCAAAAGATGTTGCCCGTATCGGTATTATTAATCGGAGTTTGCCTTCGGAAGGGAATAAAACCGCTGATAAGATTGATAAAATACTCTCTGCTGAAGGTCGGGATCTTGATAGAGAAGGATCAGTAACTGCCATTTTGGCCCTGAAAGACCAGCTGGAACGCAATGAAGCGATTGAAGAGATAGTAATTATCGACGACCTTGCCCATTTAAGAAAGGGATTAAGTGTATTTCCGTCAACTTTAACATGGAATGAAATTGAAGACCTATGTGAAGCATATAAGGTCGATGCCATATTCTCTTTAGCTTTTTACGATACGGATACCAAAGTCTCCTATAAAACCACAATGATGGATATACCCAATGATCTGGGAGTAAAAGTAGCCGTACCTGCCCATGAAATTACATTGAACACCTTGGTCGAGAACGGCTGGCGTGTATATGACCCATACAATAACAGAATAGCTGACGAGCTTGTTTTTAGTGACCATGTGGTTTCTTCTGGGAGAGGAATCAACCCCATAAAGGCCTATGAGGCCATAATAGGAAGAAAGGAAGCGGTATTGTACCAAAGTAAATCCATGGGTATGAATTATGCCCAACGGCTATTACCCTTCAAACACCGGGTAAATAGAGATTATTTCGTCCGTGGCACCGATAATTTTAAAATTGCCCAACGAAGGGCACAAGCCGGGGATTGGGATGGTGCAGCGGTTCTATGGCAGCAGGAAACAGTTAATCCAGATCCGAAAGTTGCCGGAAGGGCCTGTTACAATATGGCCATAAGCAATGAGATCAATGGTAATTTGGATGAAGCCATACAATGGGCCTCCAAATCATATACGGATTATAATAACAATTATGCATTAAGCTATTTGAACACCCTGAAATACAGAGCACGACAAAAAGAAGTTTTGAACCAACAGTTGTCCCGTTAAACATGGCTTAATAATCCCATTATTATGAATAGAAAATACCCATATCTAATTGCAGTCTTATTAGGGCTATTAGCGACGCTAGCCAGCTGCAGTGCTACCAAGGATTATACTTTGAGTGCGTTGGAACCCGCTTCAGTTGACTTGGCCACCAACATCACTAAAATTGGGATCATCAACGAAAGTAATACTTCCCAAAAAAGTGAATATTATACGCGTATTGAACAAATATTGTCTGCAAAGGACCACCAATTACAGCAAGACGGTATTGATGCTGCAATTTCAGGGCTGTTTGATGAATTGGTAAAAGACCAACGTTTTGATACGGTGCAATTGATCATTACCGAGGTAAACAAAAGCAAAGGATTGGGCGATACCGTAGATACTATTTCTTGGGATGCTATAAAGGAAATTTGTGATGCGAATGGGGTTGATGCCATATTCTCCTTGGCTTATTATGAGGCTGATACGCAGGTGTCGGTTAAAAAGAAAAAGATTGAAGAACAAAATATGCTTCGCCAATATGTAAAAGTACTGGGACATGAAATTACCTTAGAGACATTGATAGAGAACGGATGGCGTATCTATGATCCTTACAACCAAAAAGTTATCGATGAGTTGATTTTTAATGATCAAATTACTTCGACAGGTACAGGAACTAATGAAGTGGATGCCTTATATGACATCAGCGACCGTAGGGATGCCGTATTGGATCAAAGTAAGCATTCAGGTAGTTCTTACGGACTCCGTTTATTACCGCAAGAACAAGAAATAATTCGTGATTACTTTGTGCGTGGTTCGGAAAAGTTGGTAGAAGCCAAAAAATTGGCAGCCGAAGATAATTGGCAGGCTGCTGCTGCATTATGGGAGCAGGAAGTCGCTAATGAAAACCCTAAAATAAAGGCCAAAGCATGCTATAATATGGCTTTTTATGACGAAATGAATGGGCAATATGAAGAAGCCATGGAATGGGTCGTAATGGCCTATGCCCATGATGAAAACAAATATGCTTTAGCTTATATGGACATCTTAAGGGAGCGTATTGCCCAAAACAAAATCGTGGAAGAGCAATTGCAGCGAAGTGAAATTACGGCTTCCATTGGGTTAAATTGAAATTTATAGTTTAATGTGTTTCGCTTACACGTTATTGTGCTTCATTAAGCTGGTATAGAAAATCCGATGATTTGCTTTAAATTTATGAAAAGGCCATCTCTCGATTGTACTTATTACGATAGTCCTTAGGTGATAATCCAGAATATTTTCTAAAAATATTTCTAAAGGCTTTCTCATCGTGATAACCAATACCATACATAACCTCAAGGATAGTTTTAGCAGTGGACTCCAATTGTTTTTTTGCCGCTTCTACTTTGACCCTTTGAATATATTCCAAAGGAGTATTGGCTGTGGCCTTTTTAAATCTACGGAGGAAACTTCGGCTGTTCATATTCACCATTTCTGCTATCTCCGCAATGTTTAACTTCTTTTCATAATTCTCTTCGATAAAGAGCTGAGCTTTGTTGATTTGATCATCACTGTGTCCTTTTTGTCCACTGAATATTATGAACTCATTCTGGTCAATTCTGTCAAACTCAATTTCAGCAATTTTTGAACACCATATGGCGGTTTCCCTACCAAAATACTTCTCAATTAAATAAAGGGTAAAGTTCAATATGGAATACGCTCCACCACTGGAGTAAATCCCATTATCCTCACAAATGATCTTTTCCGGGATTAAATTCACTTTTGGATATTTTTTCTGAAACAACTCATGGGCTGTCCAATGTGTTGCGCATGATTTACCGTTAATTAAGCCTGTTTCAGCTAATAGAAAAGCTCCTTTGCATAAACTTGCAATCTCTGCATCATTTTCTATTCTCTGGGTCCTGATCCATTGTACAAAGCTTCGATTGTTATTAATCTCTTTTTCAATATCTCCACTTATGGGTGATACAATAATCAAATCTGTTTCAGATATTTCATCAATCGTAGCTGTAGGTAAGACACTGAATAACTTTTGGTAATATACCGGCTCCATGGTCAGACCTACAAGGTCAATTTTGAATAATTCCTGAGTTAACCCATTTAATTCCTTATGATAAGAATTGGCCATACTTAACAAATTATAGGGGGCAATGATGGTATCGACAATGCTACGCCCTACTGGAATAATTATACTAATGTGTTTCATGATTAAAAGTATGAGGTACAAAGTTAATTATAAATAATGTCGTAAACAACCCTGTAATATGTCTAAAAAGACACCTCATTTATATGGTATTACGCCATAAATTTGTATTATAATTTATTAATGGAACCTAAAAGAAAACGAAAATGATAATAATGAAAGAAGCATTACCCGAATTTATGTCAGAATCGACAAAAATAGGAGAAGAAATAAGTATTACTGGTAAATGGTTGCCTTCTAAAAAAGGAGGGTTGTTTATGAAATCCGCAGAATCGAAAGAAATGCTAAAGGAATGGGAAGACATACATAAAGAAGCAAGAGAGCATAAGGGTATGCTTTCTACTGAAATTAACCATGCCGTCGGACAAGATGCTGTTTTAATACATCATGTATTTAAAAATACAGATTCATTGATAAAGTATTTTGCAAATACGGCAACAAATCATGCTGAAGCATTGGGTGACGTAGCTAAACCAGACATGCATTTGGTGAAAGGCACACATATTTCGGAAGAAGTTAGAGAGGTCATTGTCTCTAAAAATGTACCGGCTGCATTTGGAGAGTATTTGTTTGGGTTTGTTAGAAATAACTATCAACGTCCAGATGCTAAGAATGCAATTCAAGTAACGGCTAAATGGGCATGTAAGGAAGGAGAAAGTGTGGAAGAATTGATTAATTGGTGGCAAAAAGTAGGTACCGATGCTTTTAATATGGAAAAAGGGCTGGTGCGATTTGAAGTCTATCGGGTAATTGGTGAGAATGCCTTAATTATTCATGAAACGTTTGATACCAGCGTTGAATTGCAATTCCATTTGTCTAAAGGTACAGCAGAGAAGTATAAAAAAGATATTGACAAGATTGCAGTACCTGAAAAATACTTTTTTAGAGGTCCGGTATCATGGGTGATTAGAACGTATTCTAAATTTTTGAAACTTCCCGCAACCTATTCAAGACAAGGAAGCCATTTTACAATTGATGGTGGGAATATGACCGACGGAACTTACTAATTAAATATAAAAACAAGATTAATATGAACAATCAAGAAATCACGGTCGTTTACAAATGGACGGCTAAGCCAGGACAAGCCGAAGCACTCAAAGCAACTTACAGGGAAGTTGAAAAACAGATGCAGGAAACAGAGCCAAATGCGCTGAAAGTGGATTGCTATTTCGATGAGAGCACAAATGCTCTTATAGTATACGACCTATTTAAAGATGGTGCTGCTTTAGGGCAACATTTAGGCACTACCGCTGCTGGACATTTTCCTGCCTTACTCCAAATTGCTACACCTGGAGCTTTCCTATTCTGTGGCAATGTGCCGGAAGAGTTGCAACAAGCGGCGATAGGGATGGGATTAGATGCAACGTTTGCGCCGCATGCTTTTGGATTTGACAGAAAACTTGTTTGATAGCGATTTAATTTGATGCTAAGAAATTGGAGTCTAGATTATACTTTACTCCATTATTCTCTTAATTCTTCATTTAATATCTTTCAATAAAGAATAACGTTAGCTATGAATCGTTACTAATGGTCCTAAAGGTAAAAATAAGGTATAGGATGTTTATATGGCACCATTTTGTAAAAACGTATGACATTATTTCATCGGATTTATTTTTATTATCCATTTTAAACATGCTTTTGTTATTATACTCCCCTTTTGACGATGTTAGCCGAACACAACCAAATTAACAAGGGAAGGCATTCATTACTTTTTTAGAAGTTTTTAATTAATTTTGAATTCCTTTTAATTGTGGATTCCTGCTTACGCAGGAATGACAAAATGTTGGAGTTTAATGAATGTAAACATACACGACAGCTGGCAACAGCCCTTAGTACAGGAATTTGAGCAGCCCTATTTTCAGGAACTGGTCAGCTTCGTTAAAACGGAGTATAGTCAACACTTATGTTACCCACAAGGCAAGCATATTTTTGCTGCTTTTGATCATAGTCCTTTTGAAAAAACCAAGGTCGTCATCATTGGGCAGGACCCCTATCATGGACCCAATCAAGCAAACGGACTCTGTTTTTCGGTAAGTGATGGGATACAGCACCCACCTTCTTTGATCAATATTTTTAAGGAAATTGAGAGTGATTTGGGCAATCCGTACCCCAAAAGTGGGAATCTTGAACGTTGGGCAGACCAAGGGGTATTGCTGTTGAATGCTACTTTGACTGTTAGGGCACATGAAGCTGGGAGTCATCAAAAAAAAGGCTGGGAAAACTTTACTGATCGTGTTATTAAAACAATTTCGAAAGAGCGAGAAGGCATTGTATTTCTCCTTTGGGGCGGTTATGCAAAGAAGAAAGCCGTTCTGATTGATGAAAACAAGCATTATGTACTCACTTCTGGACATCCCTCACCCTTAAGTGCCAATCGAGGGTACTGGTTTGGCAACAAACATTTTAGTAAGACCAATGAATTATTAATTAAAATAGGTAAGAAACCTATTGAGTGGTAGCAAATGCCCCGTCACGCTAGGAGCGTGACACACCTCCTTTGTAAAGGAGGAGACAAGTTGTGAATTGACCATGCGTACTTTCATTCCTATAACTATAGTAAGTCCTGAGTCCTGAGGATAGCGAAAGGTTTTAATAGTTACATCGTTGCAACTGCAGAATCTTTTAATTTCTTATCAATCAGTTTTAAGTCTATCAATGTATCCTGCACTTTTTCAAGCGTGTGAGAATCGATTTGGGATTGACTCCATCGTGTTAAAGACAACCATTCTTGAATATCCTCCAATTGCTGTTCGTAGCGGTTAGCCAATGTGCGATCTATACTCGGGATCTTTTTGAATTCCGCAGTATATAGGTTAATGACTTCCAATATATGCTTTAAAACAGAACTGTTTTCTTCTAGGAATTTATCCGTTGCCGCTATCACAAAGCAGGGCCAAGGGGTTGGGCAGTCACCCAATCTTCGAAAAATTCCGTTATCAACTAAGGGTTTGGTGGTAAAATGCTCCCACATAAAATAATCGGCTGTTCCCTGGGTAAGTGCTTCAACAGCACCATCCAGATTATTGATAACCTCAAATTGTAGTTTCTGAGTATTCCAACCTTCTTTTTGGGCGTTTACATAGGCCATAAGGTGGCTACCACTGCCAAACCTACTAATTGCCGCTTTGGTAGTTTTAAGCTCGGGGATAGACCTATATTCGCTTTTGGCACCCACATGAATACCCCAAAGCAGGGGTGAGGCAATATATTCCTGAACAATTTTCGCAGGATTCCCTTCAGTTATGCTCTTTACAAGTCCTTCTGTAAGTATTATCGTTAAGTCCGTTTCCCCCTTTTCCAACATTTGGCACATTCTACCGGTGCCTTCGGGAATATCCGTCCATTGTAAATCAATTCCCCGTTCTTCAAATGCCCCCTCCTCAATGGCCATATGCCAAGGGAGGTTAAAATGTTCTGGCACGCCGATGATTTTTACTTTTTTCATTTTCTGATTTAAGAAAGGGTAAATTCATATAAATTATCCTATCAAAGATATTTCAATTGGAATTTTGAACTTGGTATTTGGAGTTAAAATAATCGCTGTTTATTGGGTGAGTTTGTCAAGGGTGTATTGAATAAGGTTATCGATTGTTTCCAATGGTTTTTCTGAAAATTCACCCAAAACCCTGTTGGCAATAATACAATTTAGGGAAACAGCTTGATGACCCATCAATTTTGCAAGTCCGTAAATAGCAGAAGACTCCATTTCCAAATTGGTAAGTCTTAAATCTTTATACCTAAATGAGGTCAGTTTATCGTTTAGACTATTATCTTGTAAGTCCAATCGTAATTTTCGTCCTTGTGGACCATAAAAACCTGAATTAGTTATAGTTACACCATATCGTATACGATTTGATGATACTATTGCACGTAGTATATCATCACTTTTAACCAAGTAGGGCCAAGGTTTTTTTTCTGACCATGACGTATGTTTTACAAAAGCCTCAGAAAATTCTTCATTCAGTATTCCTTCGTTAAGGTAAAAGTGTAAAACACCATCAAGACCGAAAGCATATTCGCTTAAAATGAACGAATCTACAGGTATGTCTTCTTGAATAGCACCTGAAGTTCCTATACGAACTATTTTTAATTGATTGAACTTCTTTTTTATTTTTCTGGTGTCAAAATCTATGTTCGCTAGGGCATCCAATTCATTTAGGACAATATCTATATTATCGGCTCCAATACCAGTGGATAAAACAGTGAGACGCTTGCCGTTCAATACACCTGTATGGGTAAAGAACTCACGTTTTTCTTTTTTGACCTCTATGATGTCAAAATATTTGGATACTTGACCCACACGATTTTGGTCACCAACCACGATAATGGTATCTGAGATGTCTTCTGGTAATAAATTAAGGTGGTAAATGCTGTTATCAGCATTTATAATGAGCTCGGAAGCTTCTAGCATACTATAATTTTAGAATTCTATCCGATTCTGTATTATAAAGGAAGTTATATTTTAAGGCACCACCCAAATAGGCATCATTATCTTGAATAGCAGAATAATAACTGGTTTTCCCTTCAAGGATCTCCTTGCCTTTTTTAGTCAAACGAACAGGATTGAAGGAAGAGTAGAGGGGCTTTAAAGTTGTAATGATACGCTCGTATTGAGAATCTCCAAAACCATAAACGCCTTGATCCGATAACACTGTACGTAATAATTCCCGTTTGGATTTTGGCTTTTTATCAAATGATAATTGTAAAACATGATTTTCAATATCGTTAAGTCCATTCTTGATTGTAGGAAATCTTTTTAAATGGGCTTTTATAGCATCTGAAAGATAATCAAATTGGTAATTTTTGAAATCAGTAAGGTTTTCCAAGCGAATAGGGTTATCACTACAATAGAGTTGCCATACATAATCAGCATACTCTATATCATTCATTGATAATTCTGTCCTATTTTCATAAAGCTCCAGTAATTTCTCATCGGAAACATCGCCAAGACCGTACATTTTATCAGTTTCATCTTCATTGCCACTGCATACGAGAGAAATATGGGCATATTTACGATGGGTCTTTAACCAACTGATGACGGCCAGCATATTTATTTGACAAAACAGGTCATATTCAAACCATAATACTATTTGGTCCTGCTGTTTATGGTTACAAAGTGATCTATATTCCTTTAAGGTCTTCTCTACAAACCAAGTTTTTGATACCTTATAATTCTTGTTCAGGAATTCAAACCGGGTTTTCCAAAAAGATTCGCTCCCAACATTGGTCAATGTTTTACCTTCACAAAGCATTTCCCGCCATGTGATAATATCACCTTTTAGTTCTAATGATTTAAGCCTATCTGTAAGGCTGTCACCATTGGTAATGTGCAATAGGGAACTCATTATAGCGGTAGTTTAGGTTTTGACCATTAAAAGTAACATTTAATCGAAAATAACAAAAAAAATTAACAAAAAAATAAGCAACCTTTTAAAAAAAATAATATAAAGGGGATTTCTTACCCACCAACCCTTTTTATTTTAAACCCTTTTTCTTGAAGTAGTTGCATGATCTTATCGCGATAATCACCTTGGATAATAATACGACCTTCTTTAAATGTGCCTCCAACACTCAATTTGGTTTTTAATTCTTTGGCGAGTTTTTTAAAATCAGAATCGGCCCCATTATAACCTTCTAATATCGTAATGGGTTTACCCTTGCGTTTTTCATATTTACAAATGATAGGGTCTTCCTGTAGCCAAATATCCGGTTTTTGCGATGCTTGTTCTTCCTTGGCTGGTACATGTTCCGGGAATAGGTTTTTCAATTGATCACTAAGATCCATAGTCTATTTTTTAATGAGGCCTAATTCAATCAATCTTTCGTGTAGGAATTCACCAGCAGTAATATCATCAAATAATTTAGGATGTTCCGCATCTATACAATTTTCTAAACAATTCAGTGGCATTTCACTGATAGGATGCATAAAAAACGGAATCGAAAAACGTGATGTACCCCATAATTCCTTTGGTGGATTAACTACTCGATGAATAGTGGACTTTAATTTGTTATTGGTATGCCGTGAAAGCATATCACCTACATTGATCATTAATTGATCAGGTCTGGCAATGGCATCTATCCACTCACCTTTATGGTTCTTAACCTGTAATCCCCGACCATGTGCGCCCATTAACAAGGTAATTAAATTGATATCGCCATGGGCAGCAGCTCTAACGGCATTTTGGGGTTCGTGGGTAATAGGAGGATAATGTATTGGTCTTAAGATAGAATTGCCATTCAATATAAATTCATCAAAATAGTGCTCATCCAAATCCAAATGCAATGCCAGGGCACGAAGTACATATTTCGCAGTTTTTTCCAACATTTTATAAGTTTCTTTTCCCACTAAATTGAATTTTTCTAATTCAGTCACCATGACATTTTCAGGATATTCCGCTTCCAATTTAGGATTGTCGACTACATATTGTCCAAAATGCCAGAATTCCTTCAAGTCACCTTCTTTTCTGCCTTTAGCATGCTCCTTGCCGAAAGAAGTGTAACCCCGTTGACCACCAATACCTTCAATTTCATACTTATCTTTGGTTTCTTGAGGTAGATTAAAGAAATTTTTGATTTCTGCATATAGATCATTTACAAGATCATCAGATAAAAAATGTCCACTAAGTGCAACAAAACCAATTTGTTCAAACGCCTGTCCAATTCCAGTAATGAATTTCTTCTTTTGATGGGGATCTCCCGAAACAAAATCCCGCAAATCTACACTTGGTATAGCGCTCATGCTTGTTTTTTAAAGGTTAAGCCAAAATTACAAATTAATGTTGGATTTAAAGGAGCAATTCCTTTATGTGGATGCCTTCTTTTTTGTTACATTTATCCCGTTCTTCAGAAAACACTGCGATAAATATAACATGGATTACAGCAAATACGACCTAAGCCAAGAAATCAAGATAAACCTTTTTAAATCGATGTTGAAACCTCGTATGATAGAGGAGAAAATGTTGATTTTGTTGCGTCAAGGAAAAATATCAAAATGGTTTAGTGGCATAGGTCAAGAAGCTATTTCTGTGGGAGTGGCAACTGCAATGAAAGTTGAGGAATACATACTGCCTATGCATCGGAATCTGGGAATCTTCACGACCAGAAAAATCCCTTTAAATCGATTATTCGCGCAATGGCAAGGTAAGGAGAGTGGTTTTACCAACGGTCGAGATCGCAGTTTTCATTTTGGTACCCAAGAATACAATATTGTAGGAATGATATCACATTTAGGCCCGCAATTGGGTGTGGCGGACGGTATTGCCCTTGCGGATCTTTTGATGAAGAAAAAAAAAGTTACCGCAGTTTTTACAGGAGAAGGGGCTACAAGTGAAGGAGATTTTCATGAAGCGTTGAACGTTGCGGCAGTATGGGATTTGCCCGTGCTTTTTTGTGTTGAGAATAATGGTTATGGTCTTTCGACACCTATAAATGAGCAATTTAAATGTGAACATATAGCCGATAAGGGGATAGGATATGGCATGGAATCACATATTATAGACGGAAATAACATTTTGGAAGTCTATACCAAGGTCGATGCACTTTGTCAAAGTATGAGAAAAAAACCAAGGCCTGTTTTGGTGGAATTCAAAACCTTTAGAATGCGTGGTCATGAAGAGGCAAGTGGCAATAAGTACGTACCCCAATATTTATTGGACCAATGGGCAGCCAAGGATCCCTTGGAAAATTATTTGGAATATCTCCATAATGAAAAGATACTTTCTGAAGAAGAAGAAGTTGCCTTTAAGAAGGAAATTATACATGAAATTGATGATAATTTAAAGCTTGCTTTTGCAGAAGATGAAGTAAAAGTAGATACAAGTAAAGAGTTAAATAGTGTTTATAAAGATATTGTATTTGAAGAAGTTACCCCTAGTAAGGTTGTAAATAATATTCGCCTGGTCGATGCTATCTCAGACGGATTAAGACAGTCTATGGAAAAGCATGAAAACCTGGTCATCCTAGGGCAGGATATTGCCGATTATGGCGGAGTTTTCAAAATAACCGACGGCTTTCTCGAAGCTTTTGGAAAGGAGCGTGTTCGGAATACACCTATTTGCGAATCGGCAATTGTTTCAGCGGCAATGGGACTTTCTATAAACGGAATGAAAGCTGTAATGGAGATGCAATTCGCAGATTTTGTGAGTTCTGGTTTCAATCCCGTTGTGAATTATCTGGCCAAATCGCATTACCGATGGGGAGAAAACGCCGATGTGGTAATTCGTATGCCTTGTGGCGGTGGGGTAGCGGCAGGCCCTTTTCATTCCCAGACCAATGAAGCTTGGTTTACCAAAACCCCCGGTTTAAAGGTGGTTTACCCCGCTTTCCCATATGATGCAAAAGGCTTGTTGGCAACCTCAATCAATGATCCAAATCCTGTATTGTTCTTTGAACATAAAGCCTTGTACCGTAGTTTACGTCAAAACGTACCCATTGATTATTACACCCTACCGTTAGGAAAAGCAAGTTTAATAAAAGAAGGCGAGGCAATTTCTATTGTTTCGTATGGTGCAGGAGTCCATTGGGTCTTGGAAACCTTGGAAGACCATCCAGAAATCAGTGCCGATTTGCTTGACCTAAGGTGCTTACAGCCTTTGGATATTGAAGCTGTTTATACATCAGTAAAGAAAACAGGAAAATTAATCATATTGCAAGAGGATAGTCTTTTTGGTGGTATTGCCAGTGATATATCTGCAATGGTCATGGAAAACTGCTTTGAATATTTGGATGCCCCTGTAAAAAGGGTTGGGAGTTTGGAAACGCCTATCCCATTTGCTAAAAATCTAGAAGACAATTATTTAGCTAAAAGTCGTTTTGAAGCTGCCTTGCTAAAATTGTTGGCCTATTGATTTAGGTATTGATCTTTGTTGTACATACAATTTTTTGATTAACATTTCAACGAAAATTACATCCAAGATCTTCGAGCTTCCGTATATATACCCTAACCATAATTAAGTAATATGAAAAAAATGTTCTTACTGCTTGGTACTGTGGCAATACTTGTCACTTCCTGCTCCGTATCAAAAGTAGCACGGGAGAAACGAAACCTCCTGAGTGGCACCTGGATTCTTAATGATGTTTCCTATGAAAACAACACTGGTAATTTCTCTGCAACCCTGTTCAACGATGCCCAGGATATTTGTTTTGAAGGCAGTGATTGGTTCTTTAGGGATAATAACAGTACCGGAAGATATACGATAGCACCATCAAGCCTTTGCAATGGAGGAGACCGATTTATTCGCTGGTCGGTTATTGACCGTGCCGAGAATTATACCAGTCAACTTCAATTTAAGTTTATAGATGAAAAGCTAAAGGATATTTCAGGCGGATTGGGTTATCGATTGAACATCGCTTCCTTATCAGGAACGGAAATGACCTTAAAATCAAACAATAATGTAGATGGTGAAACCGTTACCATCGTTTACAAATTCACAAAAAAGTAAAAGATGAAGAATATAATTAGAAAGAGTATATATGTTTTTATGTGCATGGCCTTGATAACCGGCTGTAGTGCCACCAGAAATGCAAACAAAAAACAAAAAGGTGCCGTAATCGGAGCTACAGGAGGTGCCGTGATAGGAGGCATCCTAGGAAATAATATTGGAAAAGGCAACAATACAGCGCTAGGTGCCATAATAGGTGCTGTGGTCGGCGGTGTAGCAGGTGGCTATATTGGTGATCGTATGGATCGCCAGGCTGAGCGTATTGAGGAGGAGATTCCTGGAGCTGAAGTAACTAGAGTAGGAGAAGGAATCAACGTAACCTTTACAGAAGATGCTGGCGTTTATTTTGACACCAATAAATCTGCAGTTAAAGGTGCCTCTGCCACTACTTTGGATAAATTGGCAGGTATTTTCAAGGAATATCCTAAAAGTAATGTTTTGGTTGAAGGCCATACCGATAGTGCAGGACCTGAAGATTATAATATGAAACTTTCGCAGCAACGTGCTGAGTCCGTTACTAATTATTTAATTGCACAAGGAATTAGTCCAACACGTTTTACCACGAAATGGTATGGCGAGAACCAGCCAAAAGCAGATAACGCGACCGCTGAAGGCAAAGCCAAGAACAGAAGGGTTGAATTGGCGATTGTTGCTAGTGAAGAACTCAAAGAAGAAGCAAAAGAGAAAACCAAAGGATAAACTTAACGCTCTATATTTATAAATCCCGGCAACTATTGTCGGGATTTTTTTTGGAAAATATGTAACTTCCCAAAAGTGAAGGTGCATGATATCATTATAATTGGAGGTGGACTGGCCGGACTTACGGCGGCTTTGGATTTGTCGCGCTACGGCTATGATATCGTTCTTTTTGAAACGAACAGTTATCCTCATCATAAGGTTTGCGGCGAGTATATTTCCAATGAAGTACGCCCATATCTAAAGAATCTTGGTTTAGACTTATTGGCGGAAGGAGCCGTTGAAATCACCGACTTTGAAATAAGCACCCAAAATGGGTATAAGACGGCCACTAAACTGCCTTTAGGTGGTATGGGGATGAGCCGCTTTGCCCTTGACAATCTGTTGTATGAAAAAGCGAGCGAACAGGGTGTAAGATTCCTTTTTTCAAAAGTATCTGAAGTTACTTATAAAGATGACCGATTTTTTATTACTGCTGATGGCGAATCCTATTCCGCCAAAATGGTCATTGGGGCTTATGGCAAACGTTCGGTATTGGATAAGTCCTTGCAACGAGGTTTTAGTTTTGAAAAGCATTCTTGGCTTGCCGTCAAGGGCCATTTTGAACATTCAACATTTCCTCATAACCTTGTGGCATTACATAATTTTGAAGGGGGGTATGGCGGACTTTCCAAAACTGAGGATGGCACTGTAAATTTTTGTTATTTGACCAGTTACCAGAGTTTTAAGAAATATGGTGATATTAAGGAATTCAATCAAAAGGTAGTTTCTAAGAATAAGTATCTAAAGGTATTTTTAGATGAAGCCAACCCTGTATTTGAAAACCCCTTATCCATTGCTCAAATTTCTTTTCAAAAGAAAGAACCCATTGTAAACCATATTTTGATGTGCGGTGATACAGCAGGACTCATACATCCCTTATGTGGCAACGGTATGGCAATGGCAATTCACAGTGCCAAATTGGCTTCGGAACTGATACATCAATATTTTAAAGAAACTACTTTTGACAGGGCACAATTGGAAAAAGACTACAGACAAGTTTGGAATCGAACCTTTAAAAGAAGATTGTGGTATGGTAGAATATTACAGCATCTGCTTCTAAATAAGAAGTGTATTGATGTAGGTATCAGAACGGCTGGAGCTTCAAAAGGACTATTGAAATTCATTATTACCAAAACCCATGGGAAACCAATTGTATGATGATTGATTTAAAGATAAGGAGTCACCAGAAAGAGATAATGGATGACTGGCAAGGAGATTCCAAGGAACTGGAGCGTGTGCTAAAAGACATTAATAGGGTAAACCGTATTCTTGGTGGCAACGCCATAACGGTAAATGCTGTAATCAGACTTATACAGGAGCATTCAAAAGAATCATATAGGATTTTGGACATGGGTTGTGCCGAGGGAAATATGCTGCGCGAGCTTGCAATGGCCGCTAGAAAAAAAGATATAAAACTGGATTTGATTGGTATTGATTTAAATAGTGATGCCTTGACAATGGCCAGGAAGGCATCAATCGATTTTCCTGAAATAGTGTATCATAAAAAAGACATCTTAAGTGCTGATTTTTCCGAATTTGGCTGCGATATAGTAATGACTACTTTGACCATACATCATTTTCAAAATTCTGAAATACTCAATTTCGTCAAACAATTTACTAAGCTTGCCTCCATAGGGGTGGTTATCAATGACCTTCATAGAAGTGCATTGGCTTATTATCTGTTTAAGGGATTTAGCCTTATTTTTATAAAAACAAAAGTTGCTAAGATAGACGGACTTGCATCCATCAGAAAAGGCTTTTTGAAGTCTGACTTAATGGATCTTTCTAGGTCGTTAACCAATCTTGATCATGAAATAGCTTGGAAATGGGCTTTCAGGTATGTCTGGATCATGAGGAAACAGCGACAAAAGAATTCATATGAATAACACTCGAATAGTTGCTGTCACCAAAGAACTTCCGCAACATTGTAGGGATACAAAGGATATATTGCCATATGTTGAAAAATGGCTTAAAGGCCAGGATGAGCGCTTTAGACGTAAGGTTGTTAAGATATTTGAAGGTGCGGCCGTGGATAAACGATACGGCATTATGCCCATTGAAGAGGTTTTCTTAGCTACTTCTTTAGAAGAAAAAAATGCTATTTACGTTCGGGAGTCCAAGAAACTGGGAACTGTTGTGTTACAAAAAGCTTTGAAAAAGGCCAACTGGCAACCTGAATCATTGGATTATATTATCACAGTAAGCTGTACCGGGATTATGATTCCCTCCTTGGATGCCTATTTGATCAATACCTTGAATTTACGACAAGACATAGTTCGCTTGCCTGTTACGGAAATGGGATGTGCCGCTGGGGTTTCCGGATTGATTTATGCCCATAATTTTCTAAAATCAAATCCCAACAAAAGAATTGCATTGGTATCCGTAGAGAGTCCAACAGCTACATTTCAGTTGAATGATTTTTCTATGGCCAACATGGTCAGTGCAGCTATTTTCGGCGATGGTGCCGCTTGCGTACTACTTTCTTCTGAGGAAGATGCCGTAGGACCCCACATTATCGGGGAAGAAATGTACCATTTTAAGAATGCCACACATCTTATGGGTTTTGACCTGACAAATCACGGATTAAAAATGATTCTAGACCCCGCTGTTCCAGAAACTATAGCGACTTATTTTCCAGATATAGTACATCCTTTTTTGGAGAGTAATGGAAGTGCTATTGCTAAAGTAGATCATTTGATCTTTCATCCAGGGGGCAAGAAAATAGTCCAAACTGTGGAAGAACTATTTGGTAAATTGGGCAAGAATATTGATGATACCAGAGCCGTATTACGACTTTATGGCAATATGAGCAGTGCAACCGTGCTCTATGTTTTGGAACGCTTTTTAAAGAAAGAAATGGCCCCAGGGGACCAAGGCCTGATTTTGAGTTTTGGGCCAGGATTTTCCGCACAGCGGGTGTTATTAGAGTGGTAAATTGTCCTTGGGGATGTCATATTAATGATTTAAAAATGAAAAAAGATTGGGTACTTATTTTAGGAGGGAGCAGTGGCTTAGGATTGGCTACGGCCAAAAAACTGTCCAAGCATGGTTTCCATATCATCATAATTCACAGGGATAGAAGGGCTGACTTAGAAGAAATAAATAGAGGCTTTAATGATATCATGTCCAAGGGAGTTCTTTTTAAGGCGTTCAATACTGATGCCTTGAACAGTGATAAACGAATGGCGCTAATCAATGAAATTACGACATTATTACCTGAAGGTCATAAGATTAAGGTTTTGGTACACAGTATAGCTAAGGGAAGTTTAAAACCGATGTTTGCCAATGAGAAGGAAACATTGACAGACCAAGACCTAAAGATAACTTTTGAGGCTATGGCAATAAGTCTTTATGATTGGACAAAGGCACTGGTGAAAGCCAATTTATTTTCAGAGGACACGCGTATCATATCCTTCACCAGTGAAGGCAATAAAAGAGTGATGGCTCATTATGCAGCGGTTTCTGTTGCTAAAGTCGCATTGGAAGCACTCACAAGAAGTATCGCCTTGGAATTTGCGCCTATTGGTATAAAGGCAAATTGCATACAAGCCGGGATTACCCCAACAAAATCCTTTGAGATGATTCCGGGATATCAGAAAAATAAATCAGATGCACTCCGGCGCAATCCCAACAATAGACTCACCACTCCAGAGGATGTAGGCAATGCAGCGTACCTGCTTACTATGGATGAAGCTAAATGGATAACAGGAACAATAATCAAGGTCGATGGAGGGGAAAGTCTAAGATGATTCAATGCCAGATAGAATGGACACAAGTTTAATCGTAAGCCAGTTACCTTACCAAACACCTTTTCTCTTTGTGGATGAGTTGGAGCACGTGAATGAAATGGGTGCTAAGGGGAATTATACTTTTAAGAGGGAGTTGGAATTTTATAAAGGTCATTTTAAGGCAAATCCGATTACTCCAGGAGTTATCTTAACCGAGTGTTGTGCCCAGATAGGGCTTGTATGCCTAGGGATCTTCCTTCTAAATAAAGAACAAAAACCGAAAAACCCAAAAATTGGGTTAAGCAGTTCACAAATGGAATTTTACAAACCCGTGCTGCCAGGAGAAAGAGTAATGGTGACCTCAAAAAAAATCTATTTTAGGTTCCATAAATTAAAATGTGAAGTGCGTATGCATGATTCAAAAGGTGATTTGGTTTGCAAAGGGATTTTATCTGGAATGTTAAAGGCTGATGCGCATGCGTAGACGGGTCGTTATAACAGGTTTAGGGGTATGTGCACCGAATGGAGTGGGCGTAACCAATTTCACCGAAGCTTTAATGAATGGTAAAAGTGGTATTCGTTACCAATCAAAATTAGAAGCATTGAACTTTGGATGTCAAGTAGCTGCAGAACCGTTAATTAAGGACAATATATTGAACAATTACTTCACCCCTTTACAGTTAAAAGGATTAAACGCTACGGGTATTGTATATGGCGTTATTGCAGGATTGGACGCATGGTCGGATGCTGGTTTGGACAAAAACACTTCCAATGAACCTTCTTGGGAACAAGGTGTTCTTTTTGGTACCGGAATATTGGGCGTGGATAAATTTCGGGAATCCATATATCTGTTAGATGAAAAGAAGGTAAGACGTTTAGGAAGCACTACAGTGTTGCAGACGATGGCCAGTGGCATAAGTGCCTACTTGGGGGGAATGTTGGGGTGCGGCAATCAAGTCTCAACCAATTCCTCGGCCTGTACTACGGGAACAGAAGGGGTGCTCATGGCTTATGATCGCATTTCCAGTGGAAAGGCCGAAATCATGCTTACAGGCAGCTGTAGTGATAGTGGACCCTATGTTTGGGGTGGATTTGATGCCATGCGTATTTTACCCAGAACCTATAATGATACTCCTTCTAAGGCTAGTCGGCCAATGAGCGCTTCTGCAAAAGGATTTGTACCCGGAAGTGGGGCAGGGGCGCTGGTATTGGAATCTTTGGAAAGTGCACAAAAAAGGGGTGCAAAGATTTATGCAGAGGTGCTAGGTGGAGAAATTAATAGTGGTGGTCAACGAGGAAAAGGTTCCATGACCGCACCTAACAATGAGGCTGTGCAACGATGTATCCGTTATGCCATAAGGAACGCAGGAATAGACGGAAATGATATTGACGCTATCAACGGACACCTAACAGCTACTGCCAAGGATGTGCTGGAAATTACGAATTGGAGCACTGCCCTAGGGCGTAAAGGGTCTAATTTTCCTTATATCAATTCTTTTAAAAGCACTATAGGCCATTGCCTGGCTGCAGCTGGAAGCATAGAATGTGTTGGCGCTGTACTACAAATTGAAGAAGGGGTGATTTTTGGAAATGTAAATTGTGAGGATGTGCATCCAGGGATAGCCGATGTCATAGCTGAAGCTAAAATTCCACAAAAAACGATTCCTTATAACATCAAAATCATCGCAAAAGCAAGTTTTGGTTTTGGAGATGTTAATGCTTGTGTTATTTTTAGTGCCTTTAATGCTTGAGTTACATTTTCGCAACTAAAAGGTTAAAGCGAAAAGTGTGATTCCTAACAGTCTATTCAAAACAAAAAAAAAGGAGAACAGAAGCTATGGGGGACGAAGCCAAATATCAAAATTTAAGGGACATTATTAAAATCTACCTGCCGGAAGATGTTTCGGTAGACGACATAAACCGCGAAAGTAACTTTTTGGAAGAACTTAATATCAATTCGGCCAATCTGGTCGATATTGTGTTGGATGTGGAAGACACTTTTGATATTCAGTTGGAAAATGAGGATATGGATCAGATGCAAACGGTGAATGATGCTATTAACATTATTAATAAGAAAATATCCCATAAATAGGATTTAATCTATGAATTTATTGAATGGGCCAATTCTTTGAGGAATGCACATTCGCATTAGGTATGGCCTTGTTCTTGGCGCTTTAATTTCCTATTGGTAATTGGGATGTTACCAAACTTCACCAAATTATTTTTAAGGCTGAAAAGTGCCTATTCACTGTCCTTATGTTCTGGAATACCTAACGAAGCCAAAATCCCTACGACCAAGGAAACGGAAATGAGTGTCAATGAGACCCACTCGGGCAATTCAATCTGATGTGAGAAAAGCATTTTAAGTCCAACAAAAGCCAGAATTACCACAAGGCTATAATGGATAAAGCGGAACTTTGCCAACATTCTTGAAATCAGGAAATACATGGAGCGTAGCCCAAGAATGGCCAAGATATTAGAACTGAAGACTATAAATGGATCGGCAGTTATTGCCAAAATTGCAGGGATACTATCAAGAGCGAACAAAACATCGGTCACCTCAATGATAATCAAGGCTACAAATAAGGGAGTGGCAGCTGAAACGCCCATTCGTTTTACAAAAAAGTGATTGTCCTTAATGTCGCTTGTAATAGGATATATCTTCTTAATTTGCAGAAACACCCAAGATTTTTGCGGATCAAATTGCGATTCATCTGATTTCAACATTTTAAAGGCCGTGTATAAAAGAAATACTCCAAACACATAAATAATCCAATCGAACCTAGTGATAAGTGCCACACCAAAAATGATCATTAAGCCTCGAAATACGATAGCGCCTAAAATACCCCAGAACAGCACTCTATGCTGGTATAATGGTGGAATTTTAAAAGCCTTAAAGATGACGGCAATGACAAAAACATTATCAATGCTCAGTGAAAGTTCAATAAGGTATCCAGTGATATACTTGAGAACCGCATTATTAGGTGTAAGGCCGGTAGGGTTCTCGACTATTCCCGATGAGAACAACCAATATACTACACCACTAAAACTTAATGCAACTGTCACCCAAATGGCTGTCCAGATACTAGCTTCCTTACTTTTAATTACATGTTCTTTCTTATGAAAAACCCCTAAGTCAAGTGCAAGGAATACAATAACCAAAGCGATGAACAAAACCCAAACCCACATATTAACAACCAATTTGAACGGGACGAAGTTAAGCATCATTTTCGTAATGGAATAATCAACTTTTCCACAACTAGTTTATTTTGGCTTGAATATTGCAATTGATTTAAAAAAAAGCTGGATTCGCTGCCACTATAAGTTGTTTTTTTATACCTTATCCTGGTTTTAGAAGGCCATTATAATAAATTAAATATCACTAAACATGAAACATCTTATTTTACTTTTCACTGTATTTTTAATGACACAAGCAAGTGCCGCTGGGAACGTTATTCAGGATGATGAAGAAATGCTGAAGGCCAAGGCCAAGGAACTTACCGAAAAATATAGAGCAGAATTGGGATTGGATGCCAACTTGACAGCTCAATTTGAGGAAATCGTTTTGGGTTATATGATGCGAAAAGCGAAAGCTCAGAAATTAAATGTATCAGAGGTTGATAAAATTGGTATTATGGGACAGCTGGGTGAGCAGGAGAATGAAGATATGGCTGCATTGCTTTCTAAAGGGCAGTATAAAAAGTATTTGAAGGCAAAGATGAAACTACAGCCCTAGACCATAAAATAGGGTCGTAAAACCGATACAATTGCTCAATTTTTGTGAGTGGATTGTATCGGTTTTTCTGTTTCATTAAAAAGGTTAATGCTTTTATTCTACAGCTATTAAATACCATAGTTTTACCAGAAACCATAACAGATTGATTATCCAAGCATTAGTTTATCTCTATTAATAGATTAAGTGATGTAAATATTTGTTGTGGTGTATATCTATGATATGTTATCAAAAGAAATTTTTATTACATTGTGCATTGAGATACTATACCTTTTAAAATGAAAAATATCACCTACTTGGCCGTGGGGTCCTTAATTTATTTATTAGGTTCCAGCCAACTCATTGCACAAGATCCTTTTCCTGGAAAAAAAAGCCATATTCTAAAAGTTAAAAAATATACGGTAATGGAACAATATGAACCGGAATTGGTGCTGAGTGTTGATGAACGTGTTCGCCTTAAGAAAAAGCGCATTGCTACAATTAAGCGAAGAAGAGGTATTCTGGACACCCTTGATATATCAGAAAGGCGCAGGGAAAGATTACTCAAAGCCCTTCTTAAAAATCCGTTTTCAGATAAATTGAATAAGGCTGTTGCTGAAATTGAATTTGTAGCCGAAGAAGTGGAAAATTAACTACCATAACAAGCCAATTATTAATAAACCTCTGTATTTGTAGTGGTTTTTTTGTACGTTCTTGGGTTTAAACATTTTTTTGGTCAAAGTAAATAAAACGTTAAAATCTGATTTTGTACGATTTTAGATACGTATCAAATAAGATTATTTTGTAACTTAAGGTGATTAATATTAGTATTTGTTCCCCCCTAAATCAAATTCTATGAAAGAAGTACAAAACACTGCGCCTTACAAGAACAGTTCTAATCCACAGGCATATAAAAGTAATGCACTGGTTGTTCGTCTAGAACGTAATTTAAAAGATATAAATCAATTACGAAGTAAACTGAATTCCTATTGTTGTGAACCTCAAACGCATAGCCTGTTTGAGCGAATAGAATCTCTTAAAATTGAGTTAGAGGCTTTGAGTCGCAAAGATCAGGAAATTATTGCTGTACTAAAAGAGCAGAAAAAGTCAACCAGGGATTATGTTGAAAAAGTAAAACAACTGTATTCTGAATTTAATAAATTACGACAAGGGGTAGAGGAGTATATGGGATTGACAAGCAATAGGTACATCCCAGGTTAAAAGAAAGTCAAGAAACAAGTAATAAAAAAGCCCTGACAGTAATGTCAGGGCTTTTTATTGAGTTCTTATGATTTTTTAATTTGCATTAGAGCCTATATCAGCAACAGCAATAATGTTACCCATTTCATCAAGAATAGTGATATGACCATTAAGACTTAATAAACCCTCGTAAGTAATGGAATTTCCGTTGTCCAATTGAATAATGGTAGTATCACTGATTGAGCAGGTACAAGCATTTAAAGTAATTGCAATATCACCGCCCTCAGCGGCACTATTGAAATTAATATAAGCAGGATTTGTTGATGTATCGGCACCGATTAGTTGTATCAAAACATGGGTGGAACCATTATCTTCTTGGGTAAAAGTCGCCTTACCAGTAATCCCGGAATTAGCTACGTCGTAAATATTATAGGCTACTTCTTGAAGTATAACCGCTGCGGCCGCATCGTCCTTTTTACAACTTGTAAAAACCAAAGTACATACTAGAGCAAGAATGGAAAGGGAACTTTTCATTTTATATTTTCATTTGAGTTATCGATTACATCAAAAATATAAATAGCAAATCACGATGTAGTAGATTGAGATAGTTTTTCTATAAGAAGCCTAAAAATTCCGATGTATAACACTTTTGGAAAGATTTAGGGCAGGCCTTTTGATGATTTAAGATACCATCGCGTAAATCATCTCCAACAAGATAATTCAAGTAAGGATTTGGACAATCCAGCCATTAAAATAAACCATTAAAACCGCACGTTGCGAATTACAGGTTTGTTTTAAACCCAAGTTTATTTAATTGGCATTGGAGCCGATATCGGCCACAGCAACAATGGGTGCCTGTGGACCAATGCCAGTGTGAATGGTAATATGGCCATTTAGCATAATCAAACCTTCATAGGTAATAGGACTACCATTGTCCAATTGGGTAATTGTGGTATTGCTTATAGCGCATTCGCACGCTTTTAAGGTAATGGCCACAAGTCCGCCTTCAGCTGCGCTGTTAAAACGAATATAAGCCGGATTTTCGGAGGTAAAGGCTCCTTCGAGCTCTATCAGAACGTGGGTTGATCCATTATCTTCTTGGGTGAAAGTAGCTTTTCCTGAAATATTGGAATTTGAAATGTCATATATCGAATATTCTACACTTTGAAGTATAACGGCTTTTTCGACATCGTCTTTATTACAACTTGAAAAAATCAAAATAACACCCAAGATAAGAAGTGCGAGGGAATTTTTCATTTTAATATAGATTTAGAGTTTACATAATGAAATTATTATTTAAATTATTTTAAAAACCTGATAAATATCAGTTCGGTGTACTTAGAGCGGTTATTTTAGTCAAGAATCAAAATTATTCGATGAATGGTAGGAATAGGCCTATTCAAATATTCTATTTGACATAATATAAATTATGGTTCAAATATGGTTATGGTGTAAAACGGTGCATACCGCGTATTTGAAATAATTGTAGGTATAGCAACACGCCAGTGTTCTATATCGTCAACAATTATGTCCAAGCCGTTTTACTGGAAGGTAAATTAATATTGGAAAGCCATAATTCTATATTATATAAAATATCCCTCAAGCTCTGAGAATTGATTAAAACTTTCAACAGGGTCATGAAACTATTTTAAGCGGTGTCTGCGACGCCTTTTTTCGTTTGCCCCATAATTTGTCGTTATGTCAAATTGCCGCTCGGCCAATCGCTCATTGCTTTCATAAAAATAAAATGCTAGATGGCATTTCTTTTTACGCGCAATATGCCAACGCTCGGCCAGCGCCAAAAAAGCAAAACTTTTAGATTATTTTGAAATTTGCGATTTATGAGAAACTATCCGTCATTAAATTTTTCAGGAGATTCTCGGCAGCTTGCCGCAACAGCTAAAATTTTCTCTGCGAGCAAAATTCTTAGCCCTCGCTAACCTCTCGTCTTCTTTGAAGCTTTTCTTTAGCTACTTTCAACATTATGTAAAATAGAATATATAGCATATTTTTCATTTGATTTAAATTTGTAACAATGTCAAAGTATTACTACTACATAAATACAGATGTCTGGACGTCAAATAAACAAGGGTTAAAACCTGGGGCGGCTATAATGAAAACACCTACGCATTTCAAAATCACCTTTACAGAAGGTAATGGACCATACTCTTCTCTGAAAGAATTGAAAAGGAACTCACCAATTTTTAAAGAGCTAAGCAAAACTGACCCTAAACGATGTCAACAAATCTTACTGTCCAAGAATATATCCGAAGCGAAGAATATGATTTGGACACCAGAAGACACTAGTTTCGACCTAGAGTTTATAGACCTTATAATGCATGCTACAATTGGAAGAATAAAAAAAGGAAAAATTACTGGCGTACATTTCTATGATAATGAAAGAGTAAAAATTCTTGAGATTATGTCAATTAATAAGATTACCAAAGTCTGGCAGGCTAAAATTGAATTCTTCAATATAGATAGTCAAAAATGGATATTGAAGGATAAACCAAGTACCTTTTTTCCAAAACATTGGAATTTTGCAAACCTTCTGGAAGAATGCGATTTGGCATATCGAAATAGGGAAAAAGTTAATGATTCGGACCACAAATTTAGAAGTAAAACTTTATCCAACGTACCAGTAGAAATAATTTTTAACAAAGGAAAAATGATATCAATTTATCCCTTACTTCAATAGCGCAATGAGTCTCCTTTGCTTTTTTTCTTGATAAAAAAAGAAACAAAAAAATCAAGACTTACAGATAATTTTGGAAACAATGTACGGGTCGGTTACTAAATTTTAGGATCCATTGTAACTCTAAAGACTGCTTTAAGCCAAAGGAATCAGTTTAGAAGTAAACAATTATGGTAACCAGCCCCCTAAAATTCTTAACGCTCCTCTCCCCTATTGTTTTAGCCAAAATTCTCTTAGGCCATAAAAATAATAGTAAAGCTATTTAATATTCTTTATAATCAGGACGATTTTTTTAGTACCAGGTTTTATCCATGGCATGGGTATATTCCTTTCCTCAATTTCTAAGCTCTTAAGATTTATCCCTCTATCAAAATTACATTGAATACCAATTAAATCGTCATCATTATAATTTTCTAATAGTTTTATTAATTCTTTTTTTGTGGTCTTTATAAAATTATTAGACTTAAAAAATATTAGCCAGATGTTCATCTATATCGTCCTTCATTTTTTCTTTTTCTAACATTGTAATAGTTTCATTTAAATTAAATGCAGTTGTTTCTTCCTCTACTTGTTTAAAATATTCTTTTTCGCGTTTTGAAAAATTTTCAGAAAGAGCTTTGTTACCTAGAAATATATTCACATCTCTTAATAAAGCGAGATTTCGTCCAGAATGGGGAAGATTGTGTTCACCTAAAATATTATTGGCAATATTACTATCAAAATCTTCAGGCCTAATCTTATCTAATGGATGAGGAAAACTATTAAAATCATCATAGAATTCTGGACTATGTTTTTGAAATGCACCCCATATAGAATGTAGCATTTCAATATTTTCTTCTACTACGTTACTATAATTCCAAATAAAGCGAGGTTTTGGCCTTGAAGGCGAAAGTTCATTACTAAAATAACAGCAAATCGCCCTAATACGTTCTACATCCGGTAAAAAGGTAAAATGAATACCAACTCTGCACTTGACCTGTCTTGTTTTGGCATACTTATTTTCCCAACTTGTCTCAATTGAAAAAACTTGAATAACATGATTATCTAGGGTTTTTCTATAATGTAAACCAGAACCTTGCCATCCTAAGGCAATCATTTTGGGTGTAAAATGTTTCCTTAAAAGTAGAGTGAATTTTTTATCTATCTTGGCATTACATTCATTACAAAAGCTCATGAAGTTTATTTTTTAAAAAGTGTTAAAGTATTTTTTTGCCATTTTATGGCTTACTTATGTTTACTTTTTAACATCATTCGTCTATAAGATTCCATAGAATTCTTTTGACTTGCCATAGCTATGAAGAACATATGACTAGCTTCATAAGTATCTAGATTCCCATCTTTAAAAAAAACGTCAAGTTCTCCAATTTTCATATCAATAAAAGGAGACTTTATCGTGTAAGATGTTCTTTCAATTTCTGTATCATCGCTGGTAGCAAATGAATGAAACACTAAGCATTTTATACCATCTATCTTTTCCTTTAAAGGAGGACCAGAAACACTTTCTAGTTTTTTCTTGATTTTCCCGTTTGTACTTTTAGTTCGGTAGATTAATATAATAATTAGCAAAATTAGAATAAGTAATACTATTTGTGTTATGGACATATTTAGTGGTATTCATTTAGACATTATAGAGCTAATATACCAGAAAAAATTAAGAATTAAACTTTCCTAAATACACGATAAAAAACCATTCCACACACATTGCCTTCCATCCTGCGTCAGTCAGTTAATAAGTGTTCCATTATCCTTAGAGAAGAAACATTAAGAAGAAAAATTTAAAGGAGATATAGTACCGAATACTTTGCTTTACCCAAGCAAAGTGTCATAATGCAAGACATTATGAAACAGATTATTTCATTCCCATAATAAGCCATGATATAAAATTGCTTTGGAAGTCGTTTTTGGGTTAACTAACCTTACTGTGATTTTTAAATTACCTCTTACACTAGAATAAGGTAGGGCACTATTGCTCAGGTACAAGGCGCAAAAGTCTGCCAGGACCCTCTACCGCAATGTACAGATAACCGTCTATACCCATATGTGCGTCGCGTACCCTGCCTATACCATCCAATAGTGTTTCATGGCCAATGACCTCGTTGCCATTCATCTTTAAACGATGGAGGTATTCGAATTTGAGCGAGCCAACGAACAGATCATTTTTCCAATTTCCATAAAAATCGCTGGACACAAATGTCATGCCACAGGGAGCAATGGAAGGAGTCCAGTAATATATGGGCTGTTCCATACCATCCAATGCCGTAAGGTCTGTAAATGTGGTGCCATCATAATTGATACCGTATGAAATCACGGGCCAACCATTGTTGTTCCCTTCTGCCAAAATATTGATTTCATCACCTCCCTGAGGCCCATGCTCGCCTTCCCAAACCACTCCAGTTTCCGGATGCAGGCTCATTCCTTGAGGGTTGCGCGTACCGTAGGTAAAAATTGAATTGACCGCTCCTGCTGTATTATAAAAAGGATTATCGGTAGGAACTTGACCGTCGTCATGGATACGGTGAATTTTACCGAGAGAATTGTCCAATTCCTGAGGGTAAACATCCCTATTTCCACGATCACCAACTGAAACATATAAATAACCATTATTATCAAATTCTAGTCTTGAACCATAATGGTGAGAACTATTTAGATACGGAAGTGCAGTAAATATGTTCTCCACTTGCACCAAGTTGTTTCCCTCAAGCTTGGCTCTTGCTACTGCCGTGGTTCTTTCAGATGAATTATTGGGGTTGACACGGGAATAGGATAGATAAACAAATGAATTGTTTTCAAAATCTGGATGTATGAGCACATCCAACAATCCGCCCTGCCCTTGTGAAGCAACAGTTGGAACACCAGTAATTTCCGTCAATTGCTTATCAGTACTTACCAAAAATAGGCCTCCCCCACGTTCGGTCACCAAAATTTCACCATTGGGCAATTGTTCTATCCCCCAGGGAATGCCGGGAATCTTATCTGTTATGGTTTCCAATCGGAAGTTAAGATCATCCGATGTGATTAAACCAGACAAATCGGGGTTGTCCTCCTCCAACATTGCTTTGGTTTTTCCATCAATCTCGGTAAGTATATAGTTGGTCAAAACCTCGATTTCTTGTGCACTTAACGTAGAACCGTACGCTGGCATACCATTACCTGAATACCCATTTGTTATGGATTCTATGACATCTTCCACGGAATTGCCATACGTCCAATCGCGTTCAACAAATGAGGCCAGGTCCTGTCCATGGCAACCGCCACATTGATTTCGATATGTGAGGGCCACATTTTCTAGATCAACAATTTCATTGTCCGGATCAATTTCTTCTTCGGGTGACTCGGGATCCTGCGAATTGTTACAGCCCAACAGTATGAACATAAAAAACAGCAACACAAATTGCGTTGTTGTTTTCAACCATTTGCTTGTGTACTTTAATTTGAAAGTAATTTCAGAAGACAGATTTGAGGTGATTGGGGCCATAACACTTTGTACGTCAACTTTAATATAAATATAACGTTCTTTATTAAAATAAATTATTGGGTTGGGAAGTCGAAATGGCATTGGGTATCAGTAGATTAGTGCTAAGTGCTTGTTTAATTTCGCTAAAATCAGCCTTTCAAGGTTTGAAGAATGCCATGAAGTACAGACTTTGCCACCCCACCAGCGCGCTCTTTAAAGAAAAGGTCTACCAGACCTTCCTTTTTTATGCCGTAATCAAAGCTCAAGTTACATAACGCCGTACATTATAGAACATAAATATTCTATAATCCGACGTTATATGAAATTGCGATACGTTCTAAGTAACATAGTTAAGTTCCCAGCATGTGAAATTAAATCTGAAGGACCTTTTTCATTTTAAATCATCATACTAATCTGGATTCAATTCATCCACATGCAGCATATAAGTGGCTATGGTTTTCAACTCCTCATCGGAGATGTTCTTTAAAAACCCATCAATGTTTGCCTGCATAATCGCTACTTGACTCACCGTGGTGTCAACTATCGGTTTTGCCTCGCCCTTTAAGAAGGCTACGATATCTCCATTTTTCTCTCTATACACCTTCATGATTTCTTTCACTGAAGGGCCTATTTTTATCCTGTTCACATCATGGCAGGTAATACATGTTTTTTCTGAAAACAATCGATTACCAAGAAAAATTTGGGAGTCTTTGCTCAATTCCCCACGTTCGGGCACAACATTTTTTTCAACTTCTTTTGATTTCTTATCCATATTACAACTAGATACTATGAGAAATACAATGAAAAATGAAAAGAGGCGCATATTGTTTGACATTTAATTATTGGTGCAACTAAATATAGTGAAAAGTTATATTTATATAATCCATTCCACACACATCGCTCTCCTTCCTTTTGTGGGTCAGTTAATAAGTGTTTATTCATTGCTTGTCCATTGTTTTTTAAAGGTATTCATGAATCTAGAATGTGATTTAGCTATTGCCCAATCTCATTCTTCGATTTCATTACCTTTTGAGAAGAAACTTTTTAGAAGAAAAATTTAAAACTTGAGCGGGTTGGCGCGTTGGAAATTATGGTTAGAAAGGCAGCCGCATCATCCCACTCTCTTTAAAAACATCCACTGGATGTTTTTTCATCGTCTGTCCAAGCAATGTGTCCCTTCGTCAGAGCCTGTGCTGTGCGAAGACGAAGTACTCATGACACGCGCCACTCAAGACATTATGATACAACTATACCAATTATGTAAATTGGCACATTCCAAAGCGTGGACCCTTATTTCGATGTATTGGCTTCTTGGTTATAGTCGTCCAACATTCGTAGAAAAGCCGCTTCGTACTCCTTATTAACATACTTCCCCATTTTTTGTCTTTCAGTAAACTGGTTGCGTAAACCGTAATGATTATTGACATAATTTTCCTTTACCCTGGAGTTGTCACCTATAAAGTTCAGAAGGTTTATGTGCATTACATTTTTAGGTTTGTCACTCTCTTTCTGAATCAGCAACTGAAAATTATCCTGAATATAGGCTATAAGTTTCTCTCTGTCTTCAAATACCATATCGGCCAGTTCCTGATTTATACGCCCTGTGGTTCTACTGTATAGTTTATACATAAGGATACGGCCTTGGGCCACTTGTTCCAATGTCATCCGTTTAGGGAGCATTTTAATTGCTTTTCCAGTAAGATCTGAATACCAAACAGTCTTAAATTCCCTTCCATCTTCCAACGTAAAACCCTCTAGATGCTTTGGCTCCATTTTTTGCTTCATATTGCCCTTTAGCTTTCCAGTTTTAGTGTATTTCTCAAAATCGTCTGGGGATATGTATGTTATTCCCTGCTGAAACCGTTGTGGATACGCATAATCCAATTCAATAAAGACTTCTTGTGTTTTTCCTTTCTTAAGGTGAAGCGTGCCTGCTTGATAAAGGGCCTGGGCCTGTACATTGGTAATAGCGAATAGGAAAATAAGTGCGAATAATATGGCTTGGTAATTTTTCATTTGTTTGGGGTTAAGGTGATTTTTTAACTATTCAATAAAAACGTCTAACCTCATGTAATATTGCAATAATCAAGGATTTGATTTGGGTTGTCCACCTTAATAACCCGTCTAAGAAAAATCATATGCTCCCATATACAATAGTAAAATCAGCCTATACAGCCTTCGTGTTAAAACCAGAGAAGATGTGGCCAGCCAATCAAGTAACCCTTTATAGAAATTCTTTATCATTTAAACCAATGGCTGAAGCAATCACCAAAAAAGATGGCGTGCCGGTATGAATTAATTTTTGGATAATTTTCCCAACCCCCCAACTCACCGAAACCTACCAGCCGGCAGGCAAGAAAGCAATCACCTACTGTGTAATCACTTTTTATCCCATTAGCTTATTGATATTTATCATTGGTCATAAGCAGCATAGGGAATAACTTATCGACCGATAAAATTACTATATATGCATTTAAAATATTTACCTGGATCGATGAAGTGGTGGAGCGTACAGAGGTATCCCCGTAAAACAAATAATGTATAAAAGGAGACCTGGATTTACTATGCGGTAGTGTTTCATATATGAATTGGAAGCTATCTTTACAATTAATGTATTCCACGGCAATTACCTTCTAAGGTAATTTGTATTCTATCTATTTCAATAGCACCAGGTGGTAATTCTTCCATTTGTAGCCCTTCATAGTCATTAGCTGCTTTCCATTTTGCAATGGTCTCAGTAAAAAACTGAGAAGCCGACGGATCTGTTTCGTAAACAAGTAAATCATAAGATTCGCCTTGGTCACCACCAAATCTGGTAACCACCTGCCACTTTCCACTTTCTTTATATGAGGTATTAGTGTAGTCTGACTGTGGATAGTATTTTTTGTCTGAAGGTCTTAACAGCACCCAAATGTCTTTATTATGAGTTTCAGGATAAACACCCATGGTAAGAATACGGCATGTCACGGTATCAGCATTAACCGGAGACAATACTTGTACCTTTTTAACCGGGTATTCCACTTGTAATTTATTTCCGGTATCGAAAGTTTCAATATAGGCCAAGGGATTCATAGCTCCATAACTAAAACCTCCATAAAATAGTAACACCACCCCAATAATACCTAAAGCTATCTTAATGGTTGTATTCTTTTTATATATTATTGCAAACAACAAACATATAACCCCTGCAATGACTGAAATAATTACACTTGTAAGCATCTTTAATAAATTGAAATATTAAACAGTACTGTTAAAAAAAAGCCTTTACTAAGATAAGCAAATTTAACATACCATGCTCTTTAAGACAAGGCACAAATTGAGTAATGCGGTACGATTTAGAACATTTTTCAGGGTTGGTTTAACCGGCGGCTGAAGCAATAATCAAGAAAGATGGTGTGCTGGTATAATTCCGCAATGGTTGCATCAAAATCAGTAGAAATGGGATAAATTGCTATGTGACTAATCCTTAAATAGCTATATAACTATAAATGTAGTTTGACAAGTGTTTTGGCCGTTTACGAAATCCCGTATGTTTTCATATTTTTATTGATCTGACGAACAAGCCTTCGTAAAAAATGTCCAGGGCCAATTTCTGTAAACTCAGTCGCTCCGTCCTCTATCATGTGGAGAATTGTATGCCTCCACATTACCGGATGCGTCAATTGATCGACTAAATTTTTCTTAATCAATTCTATATTGCCACTCGGTCGTCCTTTGACATTCTGATAAATAGGGCAAATTGGATTTTTGAATTTTGTTTCCTCTACAGCTAATCTAAATTCTTCAACTATTGGCTCCATAAAGGGAGAATGAAATGCACCGCTCACAGGTAAATTTACTACTCTAATAGCAGCTGGTCTTAATTTTTCGCAAGCCTCTTTTAGAGCCTTCATTTCACCGGAAATAACAACTTGATGTAGAGCGTTATAATTAGCAGGTACAACTACTCCGTCTATCTGATTGCAGATATCCTTAACGATAACATCATATAATCCAACCACAACTGCCATACCTGTATTTTCGCCTTCACAAACTTTTTGCATAAGAGAAGCGCGCTTGGATATAAGTTTCAGGGCCGATTCAAAATCTAAAGATCCAATAGCAGCCAAAGCTGATATCTCACCCAAAGAATGCCCGGCAACCATATCGGGTTTAAAATCATTACCAAGGGTTTTTGCCAGAATAAATGAATGTAAAAAAATTGCCGGTTGAGCAAACTTTGTTTGTTTCAAATCTTCAACTGATCCTTCAAACATTACATCAGTAATTGAAAATCCTAAAATATCATTACCTCTTTTAAAATATTCTTGAGCCAATTTGGATTTTACAAATAACTCTTTTCCCATACCTGGAAATTGATTGCCTTGACCAGGGAATAAGTACGCATGCATAAATACAATAGATTGCTATTATTTTTAATAAATCAATTTTTATCAGAAATAGAATCGATAGAAAAACAAACGCCTTATTGAGAACTAGAATCTTAGTATTGCTGTCAAGAACTAAATATGATTATCGGGCATTCCATTTCCAACTATGGTATAAATATATACTTTAGTACAGAATTAAATTCCATTTTTTTTAAATTTTCATAAAGCCAAGACAACATTTTACGTTTACTGCCCTTATATCTTGTCGTTGGAAATATTTTAAGATCTGTCATGCTCCCCTCCTATCCCCTATGCTAAAAAATGGCTACGGCGGACAGGCATTCGTATTGACAAAAACAACCACTGGATACTTTTAAAATAATTATTTTCGTAGCAATAATTACAAGGATATATCCCACTGAACTCTAAAACGTAAGCCATCCGCTAGCTCTTCTTGTGTGCTTTGAAATTCAAAATAGGTGAATTCTGTCGTAAGCTTGTTCCGGTGCCCCTTAAAAAACCAATTAAAGCCCAAACCGTATTCATGTTGTAAATTCTTAGGGATATCTATGTTTGGCCGAAATCTTGCATAACGGGCTGCAACTTCGAAAGCCTTAGGAACAAAATCGAACGTATTTGCAAAAAAGTACCCGGCCTGATAATAACTTCCGGTTAAGGTAGTTTTGGTTGCATTCAACCGATTATCGATATGTTTGGTATGCAATTCACTCTGCCAGGAAAAGCCTTTATATTTAAATGCCGATTCTAACAAGCCCTGTTGTACCTGGTATTGACCTCCTATTCCTTCCTCAAATCCTTCTAACTGCCCTCCACCTGCTTGCGAGAATCGCGTGTATGGACTACTATTCGTCACGGCAGCAAGAGCAATTAGCGCTGTGGGTTTTTGGGTGAAATCTAGATCCGAACCCGACATGGAGACTTCTCTACCTAAAAAGTTCCATTGCAGCCGTCCAACATACATTAAATCATCATCATCGTTAGTACGCGCCCCACGACCGGTGCCCGTGAGTAGTGATATGTGGTAGGTGAAATCGGCCAGCGTGGTTTCAAACAAGCGACCGTAAAAGGAAACCCCTTGCTGTCGGTCTAGGGTAAATGGCCTGGTAATTATAGATCGATCTACCATTTGCTGCTTACCTGAGGATATAACGCGCTCTCTGTTGTAATAGGTCTTCCATTGCCCTACTTTTATATTAAAGCCTTTCCATTTGGTGAACATCAACCGAAAATCCAAAAGATTCCCTTGTGAGAGTTCGTATTCGAAATAATACTTTAAATAGGGTTGAAACGCATGTCCTCCTACCTTTAAACGGGCCCTGTTAATCTTAAATACTGAATTACTGTCATTATAGAGTTCATCGAAACTCAGAGGGTCCTGATCGCCCGGTGTGGCAAACCTGAATTGCAAGCGAGATTCTAATTGTAATGCATACTTGTTATCGGTAGTCTTAAATTGAAAACCTTTATTGGTATAATCAAGTTCCACTTTCGGTTTTTTAACAGAATCCAGGGTAGTTTCCTGAGCATGAATGAAGAATCCAAAACCGAAATAAAAAAGTAATGCAAAAATGCATTCATATATCTTAACGGATCCGGGAGAATAGATAGGCATGGAAGGTTTTGCTATTTTCATCATAAAAATATAAAATTTAGATTTTAAAAGCGTCAACCGTTGCCCTTTAGAATACATTTCATCTTTTAAAGACTACCAAGCCATTATAATTCGACTTATTAAGATCATTAAATATAAATCTAGAATTTCCTTCTATTGGTTTATAATTGTTGATCATTCCACACAGCTGTCTACAGGCAGGCATCATTCCTCCCTCCTATACTTCGACAAGCCTGTATCGAACGGAGTCGAAATGCCCAGCACGGGCTTGTCGCAAAAAAGTATTTCATCACCTTGAAGAATAGACTTTTTAAAAGAAAAGATTTAAGTAGGTGAAGTACGAAATAAGGCCAGCGCACCGACCCGCCTAAAAAATCAAAGGTCTGCAAGACCTTCACTTTTTATTTCTTCCAAGCAAAGTCACACCTACCTGCCTGCCTACGATAGGTATACAGGCAAGCAGGTTAAGGTTAATTGAAATCTTATACACAAAATGAGATTTGTTCAATTCATTGCCTGCGTAACTTTCTGCTGTTAAAAGCTGTATAAAATTTGGGTTAGTCAATGGGGTTCAGGCAAAATTTGCTATATTTAACATGATCAGGTACTTAGCAAACGTTTTGCTTGGTTTTTTAATTAATAAAGAATTGATATTATGAACCGATTAAAAAAACTTAAATACTTTACTTTGGTAATGCTCTTATTTAGCTTCATTGCCGCCAGTGCGTTGACGTCTTGCAGGGAACAAAAGAAAAAAGAAAGTACTGAACAGGTGGAAGAGCATCCTGAAGGCGAAGAACATCCTACAGAAGAAGGAGCTGCCAAGGAAGAACATCCTGAAGGTGAGGAACATCCCGCTAAAGAAGGTGAAGAAGAACATCCAGAAGGCGAAGAACATCCCGCCAAGGATTCCGTATCAGGGTAGGCTTACCAGATTTTTTGAGGTTTCTTTATCAGCTTTCCTACGAAATGAAAAAAATGTTTTTGGGAACGCAGGGGTTTTTCCTATTTCCATGACCGGATATGCGAGAAAATTGATTGGCCCGGAATCTGGGCCAGGTTCTATTTGAAGATCCCGTCCTCGACTGAATTCGATACGATTTGCCGGATGCCGGCCAAAGTAGTACGTGGCGAGAGCAGTATATTTATTGGCTTCACTGATATCCACAGGCCACCATTTTCCCTCGGCATAAAATTCTGCCCAACAGTGATAGCCATCGATGCCTCCTTCGTCTCGATCTGATGGAATGGAGGCTCCTACAGCAAACCGTGATGGTATTCCTGCGGATCTCGCCAGGGAGATGAACAAAGAATGGAACTCAGTGCAATTTCCCGTAAGGGCATCACAGGCGTAAACTGCATCACCTGTGCCATATTTCCCAGCCTTTATATAACGCATATTGTCAATGATGTAATCATATAAGGCCCTGGCCTGCATGATGGCACCCTCCTTACGTTTACTCCCAATAATGGAATCCGCAAGGGTCTGAAAACGGTCACCGACTGGCATCAGCAAACTGGCATCTAGATATTTTGTTGGTGACGAATCTTCCTCATAAGGATTTTTCTCTTGCCTTTCAACATCGTAAACAAGTTCCAATTGCTGCCCGCTATGTTCTGGAGAAAGTTCCATATATAATATAGAATTGCCGTAGTACTTCTCTTCTAGTATCTGATGTTTCGCGGGAGCTTCTATAGCCAGTAATTCAACAGTTTGAAAGCGATCACTCTGCGGAACAGGAATCCACATTTTCGCCGATGCTGTAATTTCCGGCAGGGTAACCTCATAATGAAATTCAAATTTGTCCTCTCCTTCTATGACTCCAAGTAAATCTGATGTTGCGTTTTGGACAGGTTTCCTATACCATGTCTTGTCCTTACGTTGTTTCCAAGTGTAAAAAGGTTTACCATTGAGCTTGTGCAAGGTAGTTTCGGTAACTGCCATGCTACCTGGATCTCCTTCTAAGAAAAAATCCACATCATATACATCGCCACTTATATCGGCCAAATCAACACACGCAAAATGACGTCGAGGACCTAAATTTGATAGGTATTCGGTATGTACACGTACCAATTGCAGGCGCAGTTCTTTCCCTTCTATAGTCATGTTGAAATACCCACCCCCTTCTTCTACCTTTTTAGCGATATTGGCTTTAATGCCCGCCTCTATATCGGCAGTAACTACATTGGGGATGTTCTTATCTGCGAGTGTTTTTTTTTCTTTTTTTTGCTTGTGGCTTGAATTACAGGCCATCATCGCGACAAGCACAAAGGCAAATGTAATACGAAGGTATTTCATGCTATGATATGATTAATATTTGTATGAATTTACAATAATTCTATCGTTCTCCCAATACTGTTATTTATCTATAGGTACCTCCTCGGGATACGATGCTTGACATTTCAGGGATTACTTTTAAGTAAACATTTGAGGTTACAATTGCATCCGAAGACCTATCAGTTAATCAAACGTGATTTGATGTTTGTTACAATTTGGAATTTGGAGGTCTAATTCTTGGATTATATAATTTAAATTCCGATCTCGTGACTTGAAAATTTAAAAAATCAATTCCACACAACCTCCTGGCTAGCAGGTCTTAAAACCCGTTTGTCAGTTTTTAAAAGTCGATAACAATTCCGATACTGGGTATTGCCGACCCAAAATCGCTTTCAATGGCAACCAAACTCTCGGGTTGTACGACCATACCCGTTTCATCTCTGTTCAAACCATATTCTGTTGGACTGGGAATATCTTGGAATAAAATGTTTTGGACTTCAATGAACAAATCGAAAGCAAACTTTTTAAAGTTCCATTTTTTATCCAATCGGACATCCAATTGACTGAAAATAGCCAATTTTTCCTCTCCCAATCTCGAATAATCTAAAATCACTTCGGGATAATTGGCCAATGTGGCATCCAAATCCGTTGGTACGAAAGGTGTACGTCCGGCAAAGCGGTATCTCGCACTCAATTCCCAATTACGCTTTAATTTATATCCACCTACAAAAGAAATAAGATGGCGGCTGTCCCAAACTGAAGGTAAGTAAGTGTTGGTATCAAAACCAGTAAACTGACTATAGAACCAGGTGTACGAGAAAATACCATAGAAATTGTTAGATAGTTTTTGTTGAAACTGTAGCTCTGCGCCGTAGCTTCTACCTCTGCCGACTGTTTCAATGGGTTCGCTGCCCAATACCTCAAAGCCGCCCCCTTTGTTTGCCAAAGAGACACCATCGCGTACGGAAACCGGATAATCTTCATAACGCTTGTAGAACCCTTCAAATGAAATATTGCTCGATGGAGAAAAATAGTGTTGAAGCCCTAACACAAAATGGTCACTTTGGGTATAATCCACATTTTGGTTTACAAGTTCATTTTCATTATTTCTAAAACCTAAAATGGTATAAGGTGGTATTTTGAAGTAGCGCCCCAGTGAACCATTGATACGCCAATCAGGGGCAAATTCATAGGAAGCCGAAAAACGCGGTGAAAAAGTACTCAAAAGGCTCTCGTTTTTAGTGAAACTATCATCATCCATTCTAAATCCAAAAGAAACATCCAGCTTATTATCAAAGAAGGAACGCGTTGCATTGGCAAACAACCCATATTTCATAAAATCGATGGTGGTATCAAAGGTCAAGTTATTAAGCACATCAAGGGTAACATTGTTATAATCGGAGTGTTGAATATTGAAACCTGAGGTCAACTTCCAAACTTCAAAAAACTGGGTCCATTCGTACCGCAGTTTGGTTTCGGATTCACGGGCGTCGTTGCTAAAAATAACGTCTTGTTCGTTCTCAGGATCCGCATAACGCGTAAAATCATTATTTAGGGTATTGTTGCTCAAGGTGGTCAGCATAAATCCTTTTTCATTTTTAAAACGATTACGCCAACTCAAACCTATGGTATTGGTACGCTGTTTAATGAATGGGGCTTGATCTAGGGTCGCTTGTTGTTCAGGATCAAATTCGTCTGGCGGACTTATGGAGAAATCGTCTATAGAACCTACCCCAAGAAAGGTAAGCGTATTGAATTCATTGATTTCATGATTGATTTTAAACTGGTAATCCCAATAGTCTGGCCTAATGGGAAGGCCGATGGCCTGAAACAAAAATTGGAGGTAACTGCGACGAACCGAAGCCAAAAAGGTGGTTTTGGACTCCTCATTACCCTTTTTAAACAACGGCCCCTCTAGTGTTAAGGCCGCTTCACTGGCACTCAACCTAAAGTTTCCGGCAAAGTTTCGGGCATTTCCATTGCGCTGCTGAAACTGCAACACCCCAGATAGTGGATTGTCATAGCGTGCATTAAAAGCAGAAGATGATAAGGTGACATTATCTATGAATGATACATTGATAAGACCAACAGGACCACCGGCGCTACCTTGTGTAGCAAAATGGTTGATGTTGGGGATTTCCATCCCGTCTAAATAATACACCGTTTCATTCGGTGCGCCTCCTCTAATAATGAGATCATTTCGAAATCCCCCTATCGAGGGTGAAACCCCCGGAAGTGTTTGCGCCACTTGCACAACATCGTTATTACTACCTGGGTATGTAGCGATTTCGACTGCGGAGAGTGTTTGAGTGGAGAGGGGTGTTTCTTTGGGTCGAGTAATGATATTAGTATTTGAAACCACTACTTCATCGAGCTTTTGCGTGGCTTCTTCTAGTGCAAAATTATAAGCAGGGGTACCCTTTGAACGCACTATTATATTATATTTTGTTTGGGATTCATAACCCAAATAATTCACAATAAGATTATATGAACCCGGGGCGACACCAGAAATTTTATAGTTGCCATCAAAGTCAGTCTGTGCGCCCAGTTGGGTTCCTTCCAAAAAAACGGAAGCGCCGATAAGGGGCTCTCCAAGCTCATCGATTACTTCGCCGTAGATGGCTGTGGTAACCTGTGCAACAAGACTTTCGACGGTCAAGGTTAAAATAATGCAGAAAAGTATTTTGTTTAATTTGAACATCATATTGTTTAATAATATTTTACAAATATGAAACAAATATATAGATTGAAATAGCTGAAACTTATAAAAAGCTGTTAAAAATAAAAGCGGCTGATAAAACTATTTGAAAGTTGTCGATAGATGCAACCGAGATTTGACTTATAGAGAAATACTCCCTCTACCTAATGTCATTTTTTTAGTAAATGTATACGGATATTTAATATTATTGAATGTTTATTTTATTCTATGGAATTCGTGCACCTCGTCCCTCGATGCCACTCCCCTATTTCCGATAGCTATTGGAACCAGCTCGCTTAATAAGTATTGCTCCCCTTTTTTATGCCGACCAAGTAAAGTCTCATAACGCATGACATAAGGATACAGAATTCTAGCGTACAAAAAAGCCATTACAAAATAGTAATGGCTTTCTTTATCTTAATCATAGTTTGTTTCTTATTCAGGCATCACTACCGTATCCAGCGCATGAATTACACCGTTAGAGGCCGCAACGTCTGCAATTACTACAGTAGACATTCCTCCTTTGGCATCTGTCAACATTACCTTACCATCCTTTAGACTTAAATCAATACTACCACCTTGAACCGTAGTTACGGTAAACTTGCCATCGTTGGCATTGATTGCTTCTATAACCGCTGCTGCTTCAAATTTTCCCGATACAACATGGTACGTCAAAATACCGGTTAATGTAGCTTTATTCTCCGGTAATAAAAGACTTTCTACAGTACCTTCAGGTAATTTTGCAAAAGCATCATTTGTTGGTGCAAACACGGTGAATGGACCTTCGCTACTTAATGTCTCTACAAGTTCTGCAGCCGTAACAGCAGCTACTAATGTTGTAAAGGCATCATTGCCAGCTGCAACCTCCACGATATTTGGTGTTGCTTCTTCAACGACGGCTACTTCAGTTGTTTCCTCAATTGTTTCTTCTTTCATTTCTTTTTTCTTTTCACCACAAGAAATGAATACTAATCCAGCGAAAGCGAAGATGGTAAGTGTTTTAAAAGTTTTCATTATTTTTTAGTTTTTAATTATTGACTAAAGATACTATGAATATTATATTGTTTAATATATTTAACATAACATTAAACAATATCGTAGTGCAAAAATATTCTCGGTTGGGTTATTTTGAAGAATAAAGTGTTAATTACAAAGCTTACATACTAAATTGAAAGAATATCTTTCGCGGTCAAACATTATTATAGAATTACTTAAGCTATCTTTAGCAATTCATGAGTCTAATCACTTTTTTGACATTTTTTTCTGGATTTTCATTTCTATTTTTCGGGACAGCCAGTTTGTTTACCTCCCAAATGAAATCTGAGTTTATAAGATATGATCTTGAGAACTTCAGAGCGCTAATTGGAGGATTGCAGTTGTTGGGGGCATTGGGTTTGCTATTAGGCTATTTCTATTCACCCCTGTTTCAAACTTTAGCTGCATCAGGTCTTTCTATTTTGATGATATTAGGATTTTTTGTCCGAATGAGAATTCGGGATTCCTTTATTCAATCTGCACCTTCGTTAATTTATGCAGTGCTTAATGCAACCTTATTTATTATGTTATTGGATATTTTATGACTTTGTCCGTTTTTAAATGGAAAAAGCAATGTACAAGCACATAATCAAAAACAAAAAGGCCGGAAAAGACTTTTTTAATGGGTCTTTAATTTTTAAATGCATTGCAATGGAACCTAGTAATAGCAAAGCAAGACCCAATGCCGAAGGTTGTTTAAGGATGGGATACCAAATGGCAGCCAAAAGACATAAGGCCAATACTACTTTGAACGTACCAATAACGTAGCACAACCAAACTGGAAGTCCATAAACTTTAAACTCTTCGATAATAGTCTTGGCGTTGCCTCCTCGCCATTGTGTGGGTTTTTTATTTTGTACAAGCCATACATTGAGAATGCTTATGGCCACTATACATTGTAATGCTATAATGAAATAATTCATGACTTCTTAATATTGGGTTACTAGTTATTTATTCGTTATCCGATTTTCTATGCTATTCTAAATATATTTTTTCGATTTCCAGCGCGAAGGACTCCTTTGTCTTATTGCCTATTAAAATAGCTATTTCTTCCATAACTTCACCATAAAAATTGGACTTGTTCAATTGGTACCCCCTAAAACTTGGATAAAACATAGCTAAGGGCAATTTTATCGTCTCCCATTCTCCTGAGGTTGTAAAGGTTGTGATGTACGAGTAGCGTTGTGACCGATCCTCTTTGATACGGAATTGATACGACTTACCATCACCTTTTAACCTTAAGATGACATGCTTGAATTTTGAAACATCCTTTTCGTTAAAAACATATCTAATAGATGAAAACCCACCATTATTCTCAGTAGTTACAAAACCTTTAAAAAGGGCATTCCCCTTTTCGTTTATAGTCATTGCACCCCTAGACAAGCCTCCCATGACCCCGTCATTTACAACATACCAGTTAGCGGTATTTTTTTCATTTTTAAAATCGAATATATATGATGTACTGTCTTGACACATAACACTAAGAAACAATAAGATGATTACTGCTTTCATATAATTGTTTAACTATATTTGATATATATTGAACAAATATAACAAGTACTTAACAAAATATAAAATATTTAACTGTAATTTGGGTTAAATTAGTGTCACTAAAAATTGATTATGAAAACTTTATTTACCCTTATTTTTATCGCTTTCATGCACAATATCACGTCGGCACAAACGGTTGCTAATGTTCAGGAAATGGTACCTATGAGTGATACCTATCAAAAATCCTATAAACTTGGATCAGTTTATTATAAAACAGGAACAAACACTCCATATACCGGTATTCTCTACGGTAAATATGACAATGGAAATTATCAAACCATGCAAGAATATGTAGATGGCGTAGGCAATGGTAAGTGGATTGATTATAGTCCTGAAGGGATAAAGGAATGCGAAGGGACCTACAAGAACAATCGTGTTGAAGGGCCTGTTACCTTTTATTATGAAAATGGCAATGTAAAATCTGAAGGTCAGTACTTACATTGGAAAAGACCAATCGGAGAATGGAAATATTATGATATGAAAGGAAATCTGGTGCATACAATGACTTATACCAGATAGTAAACGATTTATATCCACTACTCCCATCGTACCTAAGTTAAGGCTTCGGCGGCAAGGCATTTATTCATAGCCAGCTATTCTCCAATAAGGAATTTATGCATCTTGAACACGATGTAGTGCCTCATAGCTATCGTCTATGTTACTACTCTTCTACACCATTCTAAAGTGTGTATAAAAATATTTTAACCTAGCTTTATGGAATTATATGCCTAATGCCTGCTACAATGATCAACTTTTTTAGAAAAATTCGAAAACAGCTTGCCAACGATAACCAATTTAGGAGATATTTTCGTTATGCTTTTGGCGAAGTAGCCTTAATTATGATCGGTATTTTTATGGCCTTACAATTGCAAAATTGGAATGAAGAGCGCAAACAGGAAAAGCTATTCAGTGTAATATTGGAACAAGTGTACAATACCATTTTTTATGACGTAGACAAATACAAGAACCAAATGGAGTTCTTGAATTTTCAAATTGAAACGCTGGACTATATCCTAGAATCTCCCGATTCGATTTCCAAGGAAAGCCTGCCTTATGCCTTGTATAATACTGGCTTTGATAATTTTAAATCATACCAATCTGACGTCTTTTTTTATGCGAACGATCTGCAATCCGATTATGAAAATTTAGAACGGAATGAGTTGGTAAAACAAATTTCAGGCTATTTGAATTTAGTCAGATCTGATGGAACGAATGACTATGACATTAATAATGATATTTTTACCAATTTTTTAATTTCGGAAGACCTCGCATTTCCCGAAATGAATCGCGAAGATCTAAATGAAGGATGGCTTAGTAACGACTCTTTGTATTATAGTGAAGCAAGGTTAAATAAATTAAAAAAAGATATAAAAACTGGTAAATACCAAGCTATTATCAAAACCTTCCGGAGTCAGAAAATAGCTTATAAAAGGGGGGCACAAGCCAAATATAACCACGGTACATCTATCCTTGATTTGATAAAGGTCTATTACCCGGAGGTTCAGGTAATTTATGAAAACGTAGGCATCATAGGGACTGCCCTAGACGGCTATGATGATGTGGGTGGTAGATCAACCCCTTTGCAGCGAACTGATGCTGAAAATAGCATATGGGAGACGGAACTCTACCTAAAAAAAGGGACTGTTAAATTTAGATGCAATGATAGCTGGCTTCGCAATTGGGGAGGTAATTACGGTGAAGAAGGTTACCTATCTGGAGATGCCATGCCTGATGGTGATAACATTTTTGTTGAAGAAGGTACGTACCATATCAAACTAGATCTTAGCAATTATACCTATGAATTTACAAAATTAAACAATTAACAAGGACAGAAGGCACCTACTATTTTGAGAATCTGATTTATAAAGCAACTTTTGGAATTGGATATTTTTTTTGAAAATCCCAGTGGCCTTGAAATCCCATACCTTTACTTCTATGCACCCACAAAACCCATATAATAAACGTTATGATCTTAAAATATTAGCCAAACACAATTCTTCGTTGCAAGAGTATGTTGTTTTAAATTCCTCTGGCGAGGAGACAATCGATTTTAGTTCTTCAAGGGCGGTATATGAATTGAATAAAGCGATGCTACTTACCGATTTTAAACTAGCCGATTATAATTTACCAACGGGGTATCTTATCCCTCCTATTCCCGGGCGATTGGATTATCTGTTGCATGTACGCGATTTTATTTCTGAAAAATTAGGCATCGTTGTAGATTCTAAATTACGTGGGTTGGATATAGGAACTGGTGCCAATGGAATCTATTGCATTCTAGGTGCGCAACATTTTAATTGGACCATGGTTGGTACAGAAAGTGACACTAAGGCTGCAGAAATAGCCATAGCGAACATGCAGCATACAAAGGGGTTACAAGACAAGGTCGAGATAAGACACCAGGAGAATAAGAGTTTTCTTTTTAAGAATATGATACGATCAAATGAGCAATTTGATTTTACAGTTTGTAATCCGCCTTTTCATAGTTCTAGGGAAGAAGCCCTAAGAGGTTCCCTTAGAAAACTTAAAAATTTGGTAGGAGCAACACATAAAAATGACGTCTCGCTTAATTTTGAGGGACAAGCCAACGAACTCTGGTGTAATGGCGGAGAAGCGCTCTTTATTAAAAGGCTAATAAAGGAAAGTATACTATTTAAAAATCAGATAAAAGTATTTACCAGTTTGGTCGCCAAGGCAGACAACTTGGTCAAGATTGAAAAACAACTAAAAAAAGCAAAAGCCATCTATCAGATCATCCCTATGGCACAAGGGCAAAAGAAAGGTCGGTATATTGCTTGGTGGTTTGAGTAGAACCCATTTTAAACTTATTCAATTATGCACTCCTGCCTGCCGAAGGTTTTCTGAAGCCAGGTTTATTCATTGCTTGCCCATTGTATTTTATGGGTATGTGTGAATGCTTTGCATTCGTCTTCTTACTATTTGTCTTGCCACCAATCTTGGTGGTTTATAACGGCATCTTCCAATAAAAAAGCCTCCCCTATTTTTGGTGTAATCACGGGCAGATTCAATTCATTGGCTTTTATGGTTACACGCTCTACAGGATCAGTCCAAGAATGCATCGCCAACTTAAATGCTCCCCAGTGAATGGGCATTATCTTTTTGGCTTGCAAATCAACACCTGCTTGTGCGGTTTCTTCCGGAAACATATGAATATCAGGCCACATTTTGTTGTATTGTCCGCATTCCATCATCGCAAAATCAAATGGGCCATATTTGGCGCCTATTGCTTTAAAATGGGCATCGTAACCACTATCGCCACTGAAGAAGATATTTTCGGTATCGGATTGAATTACCCAGGAACTCCATAACGTACTTTGCCGGTTAGTGAGTTTTCTACCTGAAAAATGGCGTGCTGGGGTATTCACAAATGTTAAATCATCAAATGTGCTTTCTTGCCACCAATCCATTTCTACAATATTGTCTTTAGAAACACCCCAGGCTTCTAAATGGGCACCAACACCCAAAGGCGTATAAAACATGACTACCCTATCTTTCAACAATTGAATCGATTCATAGTCTAGATGATCGTAATGGTCATGTGAGATCAATACGGCATCGATTTTCGGAAGCTTTTTGACTTCAATAGGCAATTCTGAACTAAATCGGTTTGCTCCCAACAACGAATGTGGTGCGGGAACAGCACTGAACATGGGGTCGAACAGGATGTTTTTATGGTTCATCTGCAGTAAAAACGAGGAATGGCCAAACCAAACAAATCGTGTCGGACTGTTATAGTTTGCAATAGCCGAAGAATCTATCTTGGTAACCTGAATATCCTGTTTTGGGCGACCGTTTTCTACTTTGGTGAAGAAGAATTTTCTCGCTAACGATAGCGTTTCAGAAAAACCCAAATCCATATTTACCCGATTGGTATTTACAAATTTTCCGTTTTCGAATTGTAAGGAGTTAGCATAGTGCAATTGTCTTTCTTTTGTAACATCTCCACCAAACGAAGGATAAAAAGTCACAAACAGTAAGTAAGCTGCAACCAATGCAGTTATGAGGAGAATTAACGATATGATCATTCGCTTTAGATATTTTAAAAATCGTTTCAATGTTCTTTTAATTTTTAATGTACTTAAATTTTCACGATGTAAAATTAAGTGATACCACAGCCCAAAATTATACATTTTACTGAATGATGTATATATATTATTGATATATAACTATTTTGCAGATTTTATGTGATGCTTCCCTGAAATAGTTTAGAAGTGATAAGTATTATGGCGTAATTGTTTCCTAAGGGTATTCGTGAATGCTTCACATTTGCCATGCCGAGTATCGACTGGCTGGTGAATTAAATTAAAAATCCTGCAGTTAGCCCATTTCCTCAATAAGAAAAACTGTTTCAATCGAAAGTTATGGGAAGTGGGTCTCTAAAGAACCCCTTTTAACATTATCGATTTAAGCAGGACTGTTCTCCCCTGCCATTGCATAATTTTGTTAATTATTTCTTAAAATAGTACCTTTTAATACATAGTACTGTAACAAAATAATTCTAGCCTCGTCTATATAGCGTAAAGACATCAATCAAAGAAAATCAAAGCCATGTTTCATCTATCAATTCTTATCATTACCAAAGCGATAAAAGTGTTCGGAATTACCTCTGCAGTCTATGACATTTACTTTAGCCTGTTCAATGAGATCGGGATTAATCTTACGCTCTTTCTTTATACATTGCTCATTGAATCTCTTTTTTTGTATCTGAAATCTTCTCAAATTGAATTACCGGTGTGGTTGGAAGCAGTAGAGGATTTTAGTTAAATTGTACTTCCATGTTCATAGATTACTCTAGCAAACTATAATTCTGTAACAGCTACTTACACACATACTTTTTGCAATAAGTACTGCTTTTTTGATTAATTTGGAAGTAGTAAGAATCATGGCATATTTATTTCTTTTTCATTATATTCAATCAACTGAACAATCCATGATTTCGATTTGACCACTTAATAAGATAAGTCTCCAATGACTGCTACTAAAAAACTGGCCGCAATAATGTTTACCGATATTGTCTGGCAACTATGGTTAATGGTTAAATGATTATTATTAATCAGTATTGCTTTTTATAGGGTTACAACTACTTTTCCTATGGTTCTGCCACTTTCAAGTTGCTGATGCGCCTGGGCCATGTCGCTAAAAGAAAAGGTTTTGGAAACATGGGGTTTTATCTTTCCACTTTCCAGTAAAATTTTTAGCGTATTCATATCTTCTCCATTCGATTGTACCAACAAAGGAGCAACATTAATATGGTGTTTTCCCGCTTGTTCCAGCACTTCTTTGGTAACATGCTTTGCCAGCAGACAGATAATTGAACCTCCTTCTTTCACTACCTGTATTGATTTCAACAACACTTCTCCGCCCATTGGGTCCAAAACAAAGTCTATATTGGTTGCAACTTCTTCAAAGGCTTGGGAACGATAGTCAATATGCTCATCCGCACCCAAGGACATGACAAAATCCTTATTTTTAGCAGAACTGGTGGTAACCACATAAGCACCAAGTGCTTTGGCTAATTGAATTGCAAAATGCCCTACTCCACCTGAACCTGCGTGAATCAATACCCGATCATCTTTTTTTACCCTGGTTTCCAGAACCTGTAAAGCGGTTAGTGCAGCCAATGTTGTAGCCGCGGCTTCTTCAAAGGAAATAGTTGAAGGCATTTTCGCCAAATGATTTTCTGGGGTAGCTACAAATTCTGCATAAGCATTTCCTCTTCCGGGAAAATTAACCATTCCAAAAACATTCTCACCTACTTCAAATGTAGTCACATTATCACCCACGGCCACGACATCGCCGGCAATGTCCCATCCAATAATAACAGGACGCTCTTCGCCACATATCCAATTAAGTGCTCCTTCATTAGCCCGTACTTTATAGTCTACTGGATTAACACCTATGGCTTTTACTTCTACCAAAACTTCATTTTCTTTTACGACGGGTTTGTCGATATCTTTCATGATCAGGTTTTCAACTCCACCTGCTTTTTCTAAAATTATTGCTTGCATAATATCTATATTTTTCGATTTTTAATCTAACTATAAAAAGTATAGTTGTGTAATTTAGTATAGTATAATCACTCTATGAATGATTAAAACAGAAAATATGGATGTGCAGCATAAAAAACGGCTTATAAAAAATTGATAAAATGTTTTCATGCACAATGAGTATCACGATGGGATTGATTGGGTGGGAATTGGAAAAGTGTAATCTTGATTTATTTGATAGATGGTGCAAAGCGATAAAATGAATTGTGTAAGCTTATTTTGATCATTACCGAACGTACGCTGAATTTACAACTCAATCAGTTGGAAAAAGATGGGTTGATCACGGGAAAGGTATACACAAAAAAACCACCATTAAAAGTGGAATATGCAATGACACCCTTTGGGAAAAGTTTGGCACCAGTCTTAACGTCAATTGCAGCATGGGGAATGACCGTTGCCAGTGAAAATGGTGAATTTATCGAGGGATAAATTTGAATTCCATTCCATACGTACTTGCCACAGGTATGGCTTGTACATTGTTGGTTATGCAGTTGTGAGCCCAAAGGCTTCACTCCTCTCCTATTCCATTGATTTGCCCGTGTCGAACTGGACATTCCTCTCGAGAAAACGAACAGGTAATCAAAGGTTAAATGCACCTTATCACAAAACATCATTATCCTCAGATATGAAACAACTTCGACCTTCCCTACAACTCATTGGAGAGACCAAACCATCATCGGGACCCATCGCTCCCGCAGAAGTGATGCACCAGCATATAGTATTGGCATCATCCAATAAAAGCCAAGGATGATCCCCTCCCTCCATCATTCCATAAGGGTTTCTAGCACGTAGAAATTTGCAGATGTTATTTGTTGGTTTATTGTCTTCCATATCTAAGAAATTTCTAAAATAGCCTGTTTAATGGTAGCTACAAATAGCGGTACCTTATACCCATTTTTAGCTAACGGGCGTGCTATGGACATAGCCGCTTTTGCAGCCGCCACAGCGTTTTCATTATTAATTGGCTTATCTTCAATAGCTTTTTGTGCTTCCATTGACCTATAAGGTACTGGAGCGGCCGAGCCAAGAACGATACTCGCCGAACGACAGGTATTATTCCCGGAAACCTCAAAAACTACCGCGACATCCCCCAATGACCAGTCATACGATTCACGGGCTACTTGTTTAATATAGGCACTCTTGGTGTTTTTTGCGGGAGCCGGAAGGATTATTTCGGTGATAAGTTCCTTCGCCTGAAGGATGTTTTCCATAGCAATATCCTTAGAAGCTGTAACGAAAAAGTCATCCATACTGACTTCTTTCTTTTTGCCCTCACTATTGACAATAACCACAGCGGCATTAAAAGCCATAAGCGCAGTTGATATAGAAGAAGCGTGAACACTCACACAGGAACCATTATCAATGATAGCGTGATTTTCATTTTCACCATTTTCGGAATGACGGGCAAAACAACGATCGCCCCCTTTACGGAAGCAGTCATGATCTGCAGACCGAAAATACCAGCATCGATTACGCTGGGCTATATTACCTCCCAAGGTTGAAATATTTCGTAATTGTGGAGTGGCCGCATGGTTTACCGCTTGATGGAGTGCCAAATAATTATTCTTAATTTCGGGATTTGACGCAATTTCCGCCAAGGTCACATTGGATCCTATGCTCAAACCCTTTTTTTTGTCATAACTGATCTTGTCAAGACCAGGAATATTCCGAATATTGACGATTTTTTCAGGTTGAAGCAATCCTTCCTTTACCCAGTCGAACACATCTATGCCCCCGGATTTAAGAACTGAGGCATTATTTGTATGCTGATATAGCTCTTCAGAAACTGTAGAACTAACTTGCTCAAGGGCATCTTCAACAGATTTCGCTTCGTACCAACTAAATTTATTCATGTCTTTATTTTTATGAGACTTTATTTAATGCTTTAAGTATGCTTGATGGGGTAATGGGTATTTCATAAATCCTAACTCCAATAGCATTATAAACGGCATTGGCAATAGCAGCTGCCGTTGCAATATTTGCGGGTTCCCCTATACCATAGGCATCCGTAGAGGAAAGTGCTGAATATTCTTCCACAATGAGCGTTTCAATCTCGGGAATTTCCATAGAGAAAGGCACTTTATACTGATCTACGTTGGCATTCATCATATGCCCAGTTGCATTGTCCATTACCCTATTTTCATATAAGGCATAAGATACACCTTGGATGACACCTCCATTGATCTGACTTTCCAATTGACCGATATTAAGTGGTCTACCGCAACTGTGTGCTGCCACTATCTTATCTACCTTAACAAACCCTGTATCGGTATTGACACTGACTTCAGCAAACTGAACAGATCCCAAATCACCAAAGGCCAATCCCCAAGGTTGTTGAAAGCCGCCGTAATCATCTGAACGACTTGCAGTCTTGCTTATTTGGCTCGTCCGCATTAATTTGGTCGCTTCTTTAAACGACATTTTCAGACTGGTATCATTTTTATGACCTACCATACTGTCTTCGATAAACAATTCTGAGGAATCTTTTTCCCATTTTTTGGCAACAAGTTTCAACAACGTTTTTTTGGCCTCAAAAGTGGCATTACGGGCTGGAGGGGTAATAGAACCTGTTACCACACTTCCACCAGAACCTGGTCCGACAGGGAAAAACGTATCCCCGATATTGACTTTTACATCTTTTACCTGTATGCCCATTTCCTCTGCGACTACTTGGGCAAGAATGGTTTTAGTACCTGTACCTATATCCTGGACGCTAGATCGTATTTCAACGCCTCCATCGTTATGTATTTTGACTTCCACAGAAGAATCAAGCGTCACAAATCGTGGCCATGTAGATTGACCTACTCCAAGTCCTTTCCTTACTGTGCCTTTATCACTGCCGGCTGGTTTACGTCGTGACCAATCGAATAGTTTCGCTCCACGTTGGCGCTCAACCTTTCTCACCTCACTTTTATCAATATGGTCCCTATAAGTTAAAGGATCCATATTCAATTTTTCCGCTAATTCATCAATAGCCTGTTCCAGTCCAAAAGCACCTTGCACATTACCTGGTGCACGCCAAGCTGCTCCGGGCCCGGCATTGGTCAATACGTCGTATTGTTCAGTCGCAAAATTTGGACATGGATACAAAACTTGTGCGATACGACCGACGCCGGCTCCAAGCGCTACACCTGCTGTACCGTGGGAACGTTGCTGAATTCCCGTCAATGTGCCATCTTTCTTAGCTCCTATTTTTAAGTATTGAACTGAACTGGGGCGGTTCCCCTCAGCTATGTGTTCTTCTTGTCGGTCTAACATCAACCAAACAGGTCGTCCTGTTTTTTTAGCAAGATTTGCTGCCATAGGTCCAAAACTTCCGGCGCTATGTTTGGCACCAAATCCGCCTCCCATATATTCACAGACAACCCTTACCTTGCTTTTGGGTAAATTGAAAATACTCGCCATCTCATTTCTGACTGCGTTGGTATTTTGGGTAGATGCATAAACCATCATGACATCAGATTTCCAATCGACCACCACGCCATGTGTCTCTAAGGGCATATGTGTATGCACTTGGGTGCGATATGTTTTTTCAACCACCACATCGGCTTCTTCAAAACCTTTTGCAAGATCACCTCTTGGTCCACCAAAAAAACTACTGGTTGATGGTCCCCTGACATTTCCTTTCCCTTTGCTTCCATCATGTGTTTCGCCTACATCCCCACCATCCTGTTGTTGGGTAATGGGCACATCAAAAACTATAGGTGCACCTATTTCCATAGCAGTTTCCATATCTATGACAAAAGGCTTCTTCTCATAGTTCACTTTGATCAACTTAAGCGCATCTTTGGCAATTTCAAGACTTTCAGCAGCGATACCGCCCAAGGGTTGCCCTACATATTTAACCATTGGATATTTACCGTTCTTATTTTCTTCACCTTCTTTTTGGACATTCTCAATGAGATGGATAGCATGTACGCCAGCTAAACTTTTCGCTTTTGAGATATCGATTGATGTAATGGTAGCGTGCGGTACATTTGAACGCAGCATCTTCGCATAAAGCATACCCGGCAATTTCATATCGGAGGTAAACTTTGCTTTACCGGTCACTTTATCGAGGGCATCAATTCTTGTCACCCTTTTTCCTATGATTTTCAACTTATCGTTGACAGGCCATACTGGCGGCTCTTCAATAGGGATATCTCTCTCTATTTCACTTAAATTATGGCCGGGAATACCGTATGGTAATTTTTCTTTTCTAGTATCCATCTTATATCATTTTTTTTGATGCGTCCAAAGTAGCCTTAAAAACATGGGGGTGCGTTCCACAGCGACAAAGGTTGCCTCGCGTTGCATTTTTCACATCGTCTAAATTGGGAGCACTATTATTATCCACAAGGTGCACACAAGACATGACCATCCCTGGTGTGCAATAGCCACACTGGGAGGCATCATGTTCTATAAAAGCTTGTTGTACGGGATGCAACTCACCATTTTTAGCAATCCCTTCAATGGTTGTCACTTCTTTTTCACCCACATCAAAAACCGAAAGCATGCAGGAATTCACTGGTTTACCATCCAAATAAACGGTACAGGCTGAGCATGAGCCCCGATCACAAACGACCTTGGTTCCTGTAAGCTCCAAATGATCTCTTAAGGCCGAAGCCAATGTAGTTCTCGGTTCAACACTAAGCGACTTGGTAATACCATTTACCTTCATTTTGATGGTCATGGCATCTGGTCCAATTTCATTTGTGGTCGTAAGTTCTTCCTTATTGGCTAAGGCAAAAGCATTTGTTGTCAACAATACGCTACCTGCAGTAGATAATCCGGCACCTCTGATGAAACTTCTTCTGGTTATGTTTTTTCCCGGTTTAGCTCCCGACTTTTGGTTTTTTTCTTCCATAAAAGTATACTATGGGTTTATAAACTATTCTATTTAATTAAGCAGTAGGAAGTTACCAAAAAATTCAATTAAATACCAAAAGAATGATTATAAATTGTTTGATAATATTCGAGGATAACAAGAAACGACAACAATACCCTCATAACCTAATTTGGCTCGTTTGGAAATAGCCAGCATTAGGTTTCTTTATCCTGAGGTATTATAGATGTCCCAAACTACCACTTAAATCAATGTTATGGTTTCTAGCCTAAAGGACAAATCAAGTGCCAAAACATCTGAAAAAGGAAAACCTAAAAGTCATTTTCTTTTATTACGCTTATTATAATTCTTATCACCTCTTGTTTGGGATTTTTTATATTTGGCTTTAATTATGCGCTTATAAGACCCTCCTTCATTTGATTTCTTATTTTTTTCTGCCTTTTCTTGAAAACTTGTTCCACGTTCATCCCCTTTATTTTGTCTATTCGGATTATATGGTTCAGTCACTTCTGGTTGCTCCTCTGGTGTGAGTTTTGTAGCTATTTCTAGGCCCTCGGGTAATGGAATTTGTTTAATTTCCATATTCATAAGTGTTTCAATGGCATTTTTAAAGTCAATTTCTTTCTCCGAAAAGAACAATAGGGTTTCTCCTTTCTTTTTAGCACGCCCGGTACGACCAATACGATGCATGTAATTTTCAGGAAAAGTTGTTGTGTCAAAGTTAATAACATGGGTTATTTCGTTTAAATCGAGACCACGTGCCATCACATCGGTTGTGACCAAAATCCTATTTTTGCCTTCATCAAACCGCTTTATGGACCGCATTCGGTAATTCTGCGTTTTATTAGAGTGAATTACGCAAATTTCATCATTATAATAATCTTGTAGTGCTGCAAACAAACGATCGGCGCTTCTTTTATTCGCTACAAAAACCAACACTTTTTTAAATGTTTTTGTCTCTTTTAGTAAGCGAACGAGCAAATTCACTTTCGTATAAAAGTTAGGAACTGCATAGCTACTTTGCGTGATATTTTTTAAAGGCGTACCGCTTAAAGCAACAGATATCTTAGTTGATGATTTAAAATATTTAGCTATTATATCTTCTATATCTTCTGTCATCGTTGCCGAAAACATAATATTCTGACGCCTGGCTGGCATTAAATCGAACAAATTGGTAAGCTGAAACCTAAATCCCAAATCTAGCAGGACATCAACTTCATCGATTACCAATGTTTTAATCGATTTTAGATACAATGCACGGCTTAAAATCAAATCGTATAAGCGTCCAGGGGTTCCTACAACAATGTCTTGAGCTTCCTCTAGCATTGCTTTTTGAGTATTTATATTGGTTCCGCCATAAACCCCCACTACTTTAATATTAAGATATTTGCTAAATTTTTTAATCTCCTCAACAGCCTGTGTTACCAATTCGCGTGTGGGAACTAATATTAAAACTCTTGGATGTTTTTCTTTTGAAAATTTAAATGTCTGTAAAATTGGCAACATATAGGCAAATGTCTTACCTGTCCCCGTTTGTGCAATACCTACTACATCTCTACCTGATGATATAACTGGAAAGGCCTGTGATTGAATTGGTGTTGGATTCACATAGCCCAGATCAGTTATAGCGGAACGTAATTGGTTAGAGATTTTGAATTCGTCAAACGATTGCATCTTCATTGATTTTTGTGCAAAAGTAATGTATTACTGCTGCAAGTAAATACAAAGAGCATTCGCGATTTAACTTTTGAACCATACTTGAAACATCAAACAGTGGCAATTTGAAACTATTCATTCCACATTTCCCTACCCACCGTCTTACAATTTCGTCAAAGCATTGTTGATCAAGCTGGCGGCGAACTGATGGCGAGCTGATACGGGTAAAAAGCACCTATGAATTAAATAATATTGAATACTACAATTGCGTAAAGGTAAAAACGTAAAATTCGCAACAATCCAAAAAGTAAGTAATTCTTAAATCTATAATGTATTAACCCTGCAGCAATACTTGTCATCGAAAATGGAACTGGCAATAAAGCACCAACAACAATTAAAAATCCTCCCCATTTGCGAATCATCTTTACTTGCTTATGCATTTTTACCGTAATATACTCATAAACCGAAGGCATTTTTGAGATTGCCTTGCCAATAAAAAAAGAAAATATACCCCCAAGGTAGGATACTAAAGCAAGCATTGATAGATAAAAAATCGGTGTTCCGGTTTTACCGGCCCAAGCAATAAAAATTTCTGGAGGAACTAACCCCAATAATGATTCTGAGGCAAAGAAAACCGCTAAAATTGTTAAAGGGTCATAGGTGGTTGTAATCGAAGTAAATAAATCATCAAAATCAATTACAAAAACATGAATAAGCCATAATACTACCATGAACATGACAATCGGCACAATTACCTTACCCAAACTGGACTTAACAAATGAATAAAAACCAGTATAGGAATAATATTGATGAAGCAATCTTATTCTAGACTTTTTAATACTCAGTTTAGGGCTTGAATCCATAGCTATATTGAACTTCTTCAATTTAAAGAATGGCGAATATACCACAAATCATGTAAAGTCAAAATAAGAATATCGAAAGCTGTTTTTTTACCTATCATGAAATGGGATTACGGTTCTTCATCGATTATATACCTCTTTCAATAATTCAAACTATTATTATCCAAATTAGTACAATTACTTGGGTAGCCAAGTACTTCTTTTTCTCCTGTAATTTGAGTGAATTAAATATTACCGACTCTTACTTTTTTCTTTTTTAATCTAGTATTGTTCAATTTATCTACCAATTGATCTGCAATTAATAAAGGAACGGCAACAAATGCGCAATCCTGCTTTAATTCAATGACACCCAACTGATCTTTATTTATACCGCCTTGTTTAAAAAACAATCCTGCGATATCACCTTTCGATATTTTATCTTTTCTTCCACCAGAAATAAACAATGTTTCCCAGTATTGTGGTTTAATTGGAGCTTTTTTGGAAATATCTTCATCTTTCGATGTTGCAATAAACCCAGGCAATTGTTCTTTTTCCCATTTCAAAACATAAGCGGTACCTTTTGCATTTACTCTGGCTGTTCTACCATTTCTATGTGTAAACTCCTCTAAAGTATTTGGTAGTTCATAATGAATGACAAATTTCATTTCTGGAATGTCTATACCTCGTGCAGCCAAATCTGTGGCTATTAAAATTTGACAAGTTCCGTTTCTGAATTTAATTAAAGACCGTTCTCTGTCTTTTTGTTCCATTGCGCCAGAAAAACAAGCATGACTGATTTTATTTTTCACTAAAAAAGTACTTGTTTCTTCAATACTGTCTCTTAAATTACAGAAAATAATTCCTGGTTGATTGCCGATGTGCAAAACTAAATCCAATAAGGTTTTCAATTTATTATTAGTTGGTGAAACCACCGTTTTAATCGCTAATTTAGATACGGTCCTTTCTTTTAAATAATTGATAATAGTTGGCTTATCCAATCGCACAAAATTCGGAATCTTAACACCTTGGGTAGCCGATGTTAAAATGCGTTTGTTTATACTAGGTAATTTACTTATTATACTACTCATTTCATCCTCAAAACCTACTTCCAGGGACTTGTCAAACTCATCTAATACCAACGTTTTAATACTTGCTTTGGAAAAACGATCATTACTAAAATGATCTAAAATTCTACCAGGTGTTCCTATTAAAATTGCAGGATTGTGTTTGATTTCAATTTTGTCTTTAGACATAGGTCTGCCACCATAAACCGCATTTACTTTAAAACCAGAACCCATATTCCGAGCTACTTGCTCAATTTGTATGGCTAATTCGCGTGAAGGCACTAAAATCAGTGCCTGTACATCTGTACAATTAGGATTTAATCTTTTAATGATTGGCAGTAAGAAAGCCAAGGTTTTACCTGTTCCTGTTGGGGAAAGAAGAACTGTATTTGTGGTTGTTTCAATTACAGCAATAGCCTTTTCCTGCATAGGATTCAACACGTGGATATTTAATTTTGTTAAAATATCCTGTTGGTCTTTTATAATATTTGCCATACTAATTACTTCTTTTTTTTCTTTTTAGCCTCCTCTGCTTTTGGATGTCCAAAATTTGTTTGTGCCAAATGGTTTGCAAGTACTTTTTCTATTAATTCTTCTTTCGTCAAATGATGAAATATGGTTTTTATTTTTTCTTTAAACGCTGCGGAAACTGTATGGTTTGGTTTGGTCTTAAATATTTTCTTAGCCCATAATATTCCATTGGTTTCTGCCCTAATTTCATCATCTGCTTTTTTAAATTCTTTAAAAACAATGCCTAACTCCTTTTCAAAATCAGGAATATCATCAATTTCCTCTTTTTGTATTATGCTTACTGAAAGACCTTTTGCTCCCGCCCTTGCTGTACGCCCACTTCTATGTACATAGGTTTCATAGGTGTCTGGCAGATGGTAATTAATGACGTATGATACTTCTTTGACATCAATGCCCCGAGCTGCTAAATCAGTAGCTATCAAAATATCAATAAAACCTTCTCTGAATTGCCCCATAATTCGGTCACGAATTCCTTGCGTTAAGGCTTCCGTGAATAGCGCCAGATGAGAATTTGTTGATGGCCAAATTCTTCGCTAATTTATTAACAGCTGCTTTGGTTTTACAAAATATAATGCCCCTTTCCCCTTCTTTTGAATTTAAGAAATGAAGCAATACTTCTAGTTTTTCTATAGGTTCTACAACCACATATTGATGTTCTATGCCTTGATGACCAACCGTAGACATGTCCGCTTCTATCTGTAATACATGCTTTGACATGTAATTTTGAATCAATTGTTTTATGGTTCCTGGCATGGTAGCCGTAAACAACAATGTTCTTCTCGATTTTGGAATTTCTTTGATAATTGGATCTAAGTCTTCTTTTAATGCACTCACCATTTCATCAGCCTCGTCCAAAACCAAATAGGGTATGTTTTTAATATTGATGGCTTCCCGTTTTACCAAATCAACTAAACGTCCTGGGGTTGCAACCACAATATGCGTAGTGCTTTTTAAACGTTCTATTTGAGGTTTGATGGGAATACCACCGCAAATTGATGCAATGGAAACGGAAGGACAATAGGAAGCAAAAGCGACTAAGCTCGTATAAATCTGTTGACCCAATTCCCGTGTAGGCGCCAATACTACTGCCTGAATATTGGTATTTTCAGGGTCAATCAATTGTATTAAAGGCAATCCAAAAGCAGCAGTTTTACCTGTGCCTGTTTTTGCCAGAGCGACAACATCCTTGTTTTGATTTAATATCAGCGGAATTGTCTTTTCTTGAATATCTGTTGGAACGTAGATCTGTAAATCGACTAAACTTTGTCGTAATTGTTCATTAATTCCTAAATCGGAAAACTGTTTTAACATAAAGATATTTTTAACAAAGATATCCACACTCATACTGGGAATAGTAACAATTGATATGCTATTCTCTATAGTAATGGGATACAACAAAACCATTCATTGCAAGATGGTTTCCCGTTGCTATGAACTATTAGGTTTATTATACTCGGCTCACTCTTACAGCGCTTAATCCCTTTTCGCCTTTTTCAACATAAAATGTTACATTATCGTTCTTTTTAATTTCATCAATAAGATTTGATGAATGCACAAAAATCTCTTGATTTGAATCGGTAAACTTTATAAAACCAAATTTTTTGGCGTTATTGAAAAATTTTACAGTGCCCTCCTTCATTGCATTTGTTTTATTAATATGCAATAGTTTATTTATCAATTTTTTTATCATTATTTAAGTGTTTTTTATTTAAATTCTTTATTCATATGGTGCTTACTGTTTACTTTTTTCCTAATAAACGAAGCATCTTTGTATGATCCCAAATAGCATGCGCAAGAGATCTTTTAACATGATATGGCATGCCATATTCCTGGGCAGTATCAGCTACAATCCTGGTTAACTTTTTGTAGTGCACGTGACACACGTCTGGCAGTACATGATGTTCTACCTGGTAATTCAGGCCGCCAATCAGCCAAAATAAAAGATTATTGTTGGGTGAAAAATTACTGGTAGTGGCAAATTGATGGCCATACCAATCTTCTTTCATCATGCCCTTGGTATTTGGTAGGGGAAATTCGTTAGCCGGCATGATATGCGCTATCTGAAAAACGATGCTCACCAAAAGTCCAGTAACAAAATGCATACTTAAAAATGCCAATACTATCAGCCACCACGAAAACGGTACCATAATAATAGGAATTATAAGCGCATAGGAATAATAAAACAGCTTCCATGCTGTCATACTTACAAGTGTTTTTTCATACTCATGTTTCTTGTCTAAAAACCCCATGTTTTTATAACGTTTTAGGCGTACAAAATCTTTTGTGGTAATCCAGGATATAGTCGATATACCATAAAAAAACCATATATAGATGTGCTGAAACTGGTGCACCCAATAGTGTTTGGCATGTGGAGAGAATCGCAGAAAAAAAGGTGCATTTAGGTCATCGTCAGCATGATCAATATTAGTATAGGTATGATGCAAGACATTGTGTTGTATTTTCCAAATCGTTGAATTAGCACCAATAAGATTAAACGTATAGCCCAAAAGTGTGTTAATCTTCTTGTTTTTTGAATATGAGCCATGAATTGCGTCATGCATAACGCCCATACCTATTCCCGCCATTCCCAATCCACTTATTACATAAAGCGAAAAAAGCATCCAAACAGTTGTAACCATACCTGATGCAAGCAACATTAATGGTACAAAAAATAAGGCAAGCATAATAATGGTCTTAACCACCATTGTTGAATTGGCATTTCGACTCTTATTGTGGGTTTTAAAATAGGTGTTTACCCTGCTTCTTAGGGTTTTTGAAAAGCCGGGATTTATGTCTCTTGAAAATTTTGGATTATCGATGCTATATTATTTTTTATTCAATTTATACTACTTCAAAAAAAATATCATGGCAATTAATAGCATTGTTGCTTAATTATTAACCTACCTAATATTGTATTAAAGCCTTGTGACGCATCTGACTATTAAGACTGAACTACGTCTATTAAAAATGAAGAAAGCAAAGGATTGATTAAAATCGTGAGAAAATAAAAAAAGAAAAGCTGTTCAACTAACTAATAGCGCAAAGGTAGTTTAAACTAAGGTCGAAATTCCAAAAAATATGTTAATGTATTGATTTACATGCTTTTATATAATCCCCATTTCCAGCTATCGAGATGGGGTGCTGGCGCAATCTTTAAAAAGTCTCCTAAATGATGTCTATAATGTTTCCTATAGAGGTTATAATTTCTTTCTAAGGCAATTGCAATACCCTTGCTCAAATTGTGCTATTATTTAACCTTTAGAAACTCCAGAAAAAACAAAATCAGTAAGTTGTTTTTCAATTTCCACAGTGTTTATTTCTATTTCCGAATCTATATAGCTCGTGTATAGCCAGCGCATGGTAGCCATTATGGTTTGCGTAGCTAGATCCAAATTCATTGTTCTAAATTGGCCTTGTTCCACTCCTGCAAGTATGACCGTCTTCAATTTATTTTCATAGTCTTTTCTGCTGTCAATAAATTCTTGGAGTTTGGGTTCTTTTAGATTGCGCCACTCATTTATGAGTAATGCCTGTTCATAGGGTCTATTCGCCGTAATTTGAATATAGGATGACATCACCAGCCGTAATTTTTCATCAGGAGCATAGGTTGAATCTAGAATAAGATCAATTGCAGTATGAAACTCTTTAGAGATGTCAAAAAGATATAGCTCTAATAAGGCCTGTTTTGAATCAATATAGTTATAGACATTGGCTACTTCGAAATTTAGTTTTTGGGCTATATCACGCATAGTTGTTGCCTTGAACCCCTTCGCATGGATTAGTTTAAGGGTTTCTTCAAAAAAACGTTCTTTTTTTGTGGATTGTTTCATGTACGTGTAATTCAAGTGAATTGCATACAAAAATAAGGATTTTTTGTTATTTATTAACATTTGTATATCTTTACATGAACGATTGTTAATGTAAAGATTGAACGTACTTATGACTCCTACTCAAAAAATATTTCCTGAGCGATTATCTGCTTGCTGGCATCCTGTGGGGTATAGTGAAGAAATAACCTCAAGTAAGCCTTTTGGTACCTTTCTTTTAGACGAAGCCTTAGTTATTTGGCGAACTTCAGACGGTCGCGTGTATGCGATGCAAGATCTCTGTATTCATAGGGGAACCGCATTATCGCTTGGTTGGATAAAAGATGATTGCCTGGTGTGTCCCTATCACGCTTGGCAATACGACAAGAAAGGCGATTGTGTATTCATTCCACAAGCGCCGGAAGCTGAAATACCCAGTAAGGCAAAAACCCCAATCTATCATTGCCAAGAAAAATTTGGCTTGGTATGGGTTGCTTTGAAAGATCCTGAATTTGATATGCCTGACATACCGGAATATGAAAGTACGGATTGGAAATTAGTCAAAACAGGTCCTTTTGATTGGAATAGTGATAGCTCCCGTCAGGTAGAGAATTTCACCGATTTTGGACACTTTCCTTGGGTACATCCTGGTTTATTAGGAGATCCTGAACGCCCTAAGGTTCCAGATTGCAAAGTGACTGTTAAAGATTCCGTATTACATTATTCAGTTGTTAGACCGGAAGCAACGAATAGTGATGATTTTCCAATTTTTGCCAATGATGATGTAGTAAAACCAGAACGTCGAAGTGTATACGAACTGCACCTCCCCTACACTATTGTGCTCCGATTAGGATGGGGTGGTGAAAAAGGAATGGTGTATTTCTTCACCTCACAACCTATTTCACAAAATAAATGTAGAGGCTTCTGTATAATTGGACGTAACTATAACCTCGATGAACCCGATACTATTTTACAGGATTTTGAACAGGTCATTTTTGACCAAGACAAACGTGTTGTAGAATCCCAAAGACCGCATCAAGTACCTTTCGATTTTACGGACGAACTGCATTTAAAATTCGATGCCGTAGCCATGAACTACCGCAGAGCAATGAAAAAGCAAAAACTTGATTATTAAAAAGCATTGTAGTTCATCTCATTTTTTACTTCATATATTTGATTAAGTCCTGAGTAAAACTTATATATTCTTAAAACAGAACCTTATGAAAGTAGTATTTCTCTTCCTCTTTTTTGCTTTCTTCAATCTCAATGTAACGGCACAAAGTTCAATATTGATTGAAAATGTGAATGTATGGAATGGGACGAGTAATCAGCTTGACAAAAATGTAGACGTTCTCATTGAAAAGAACTTGATCACAGCGGTAGCTAAAAATATAGAGACACCTAGTGATGCCAAAATAATTGATGGCAAGGGTAATACACTCATTCCTGGTCTTTCTGATGTACATGTTCATCTGGCGCTAACTATGGGAATGAAGGAAATCAGAAATGAGGCGGATTGGATGTACACTTCTGTAAAAGCGGCAAAAGCTGCGGAGAATTTTTTAATGCTTGGTTTTACGACAGTTCGCGATTTGGGAGGTCCCATATTCGGTATAAAAAGAGCGGTTGATGAGGGCTTGATTCCTGGTCCCCGAATTTATCCGTCAGGTGCGTTCATAAGTCAAACCTCTGGTCATAGCGATTCGCGAAATCTAAATGAACCTAACACATATTGGTCAGGTAGGCCCATGCACCCTGTTGATGCCTTGGGATGGGAGTTTGTGGTTGATGGTGTACCCGAAGTGCTTAAGGCATCAAGGGAAAACCTAAGAAAAGGAGCTACCCAACTTAAAGTTATGGCTGGAGGTGGTATTGCCTCGGACTTTGACCCTATTCACTCTGTACAATTTACAACTGAAGAACTTAAGGCTGCAGTTCAAGCCGCAGCGGATTGGGATACCTACGTTGCTGTTCATATTTATAATGCTAAAGGTGCCATACGTGCATTGAATGCTGGTGTTAAATGTTTGGATCATGGCCACTTAATTGATGAAGAAACTGTGAAATTGATTAAAGAAAAGGATGCGTGGTTAGTACCACAGACTTTTTGGACAACAGCTCCGGCAAGTTTTTGGGTGCCGGGTATGGATTCAATTCCTCCACGGTTATATAAAAAAATCAAACCTGTTTTAGATGGCACTGTGAATGCAATGGAATTGGCTAAAAAATACAATATCAATGTCGCCTTTGGTTCGGATGCTTATGGAGCCTTGGGCTATGAAACTTATGCGCTTACGGAATTTACCGCCCGTTTAAATTGGTATTCCCCTCTAGAAATACTCAAACAAGCCACGTCTGAAAATGCCCGATTATTATTATTATCTGGGAAAATCAATCCCTATACTGAAGGTGAATTGGGTGTAATTAAAAAGGGTGCATATGCCGATTTACTGATTTATGAGGGAAATCCGTTAAAAGACCTTGAGGTGATTGTAAATCATAAGCAAAACTTAAAATTGATTATGAAAGATGGAAAGATATACAAGAACGAACTGTAAATAGCATAATAATTGTTTCAATTACCTCCTACTGTTGGCTAGCATAAAAGGTGATGAAATCATCGCTTGCCTTACTTTATAGTAGTCTCTGTTTCGTCAAGGGCATTTAACCGGCCATCATAGCGTATAGAGTTCCTGTTGGGGCTGTTTATAAAAATTGTGACACGCTTATTTGGGTACAATTGCATAATCAGGGAGAAAAGCTCCATTGAGTTTCCTTTAATGTCAAACTCAACACTTAATATCTGCTTTTTATCGTTTTCGAAAACCTCATAGGATAAGGTTTTCCCTTCAAAATTAATCCCACTATCCCTGGGATCTAAGGTATTTGCAATCCGTACTTCGCCATAATAGGACAATCCTCCTTTTACGCTATCTCCATTTACTTCTATGAAGTTTCCCGTTACGTCTATTCGCGCGGCATTATTTCCCGTATTGCGCATCAAGGCATTGGTTATCTGGGTAACATCATAGGTCTGCATGGGATGCGCGGTTTTTACTTCTATCATATAGGATTTTGTAGCAATCAGTTCTTTTAATTCCTCGAACTGTTGGTTTTTTAATGCGATGTCCGCAGCACTTTGGGTGCCACCACAACTCCAGAACAGCCCTAATACCATTCCCAATAACGCAAGAGTTTTCAATCGTTTCATGCCCTTAAAATACTGCTTTATCAATACTTTTTATACTTAAATTTTGTTAATTCTAGTCATAATCTTAAAAAGATTGTTTGCAATAGGGTCATGAAAGTCAGCTAAGCGCTTTGCCCCTTTTTACTATAGAAAACATCCATTTTATAAACCAGAAAGCCAAACACTAGATTAAGAAGACCGAGTCCGGTTTCCAAGGGTTGGGCGAATACCAAATAAATCAACACCCAGGCACTCAGCATCAAAAAGATGACTTGGGGAATAGGAAAAAACGGACTTCTAAATCCGCTTTTGGTCTTATTCTCACGCCTTAGGACGAAAACCGCAACCACCGCCAAAGCGGCAAACAATTGCAACACGAAACCACTATAGATCATTACCTGTTCAAAGGTTCCCGTGAACACCAATCCCAAGGTTATGCCGGTTTGGAGCCAAATGGCCCGAAGCGGAACCTTGTTCTTTGTTTTTAAGGCAAACCACCTCCAAAGGGCATGGTCTTCGGCCATGACCTGGGTCACCCTAGGTCCTGCCCATACCATGGCACTTATACTCGATATGAGCATCAAGCCTATCCCAAAACTGATCCACTCCCCTCCTTTTTCGCCAAATAGTGAAATGGCGGTTATTTGTCCGATTTCCAGTTGTCCTCTAATAGCTTCCAGCGAGTTTTGTCTGAGGAATACAAAATTCAATAACAAATAAAGTAAACTTACCACGGCCGTTCCTATCAGAAGTGCCCTGGGCAGATTTTTACGTACCTCCCTTATTTCATCTACTATATAGGCAGCAGCGTTCCAACCTGAATAGGAAAAGGTGACATAAACGAAAGAGACCGCAAAAGCGGGTAATATAATTTCCTGTTTCCAACTATGATCAAAAAGAAATGCAGATGACACGGGGGTATGGGTCAATCCAAAATAGATGATGACAAGGATCAGGATAATCTTAAGCAGGGTAGTCGAGTTTTGTAGAATACTGCTCCTTTTAATGCTAATGGAATGAAAAAAACTGATGGCGAGAATCGTAAATACCGCCAAAACCGAATCCGTAAGACCAAGATAGGGTGCAACATAAGCCCCCAAGGCCATTCCTGACAAGGCTATAGGGGCCGAAAACCCAATGGTTAGGGAAACCCATCCGGACAAATAGCCCAGCAGTGGATGAAAGGCCTTTGATAGAAAATGGTATTCCCCACCAGAACGTGCCCAATACGTACCGAGTTCAGCATAGCTCAACGCGCCACAAAGTGCCATTATGGCCCCAAGGCACCACAAAATAGTGATTGACCAGGTATTTACGGTATCCACTAATTGAAATCCAAGACTTGTAAAGATACCGGCGCCGATCATATTGGCTATGACAATGGCTGTGGCTGTTGGTAATCCTATGGAATTGGAATTGGTCATGGGCAATTAGATTGATTAAAGACGACCTTTAGTGAAACCGAAAATGTCAAGCTTATTGTGATCCATTTTTAGGGCTATTTTTTTAAATGGGTAATTCGCTTCCAGTATTCGGAAAGCTGGGTAAGCTTTTCACGAGCCAATTCTTCGATGTTCTTTTTAGCAACCTTCCTGTTTTTTAATTGAAAATGCAATAACTGAGGCTCATTTATTGGTTTTCCGATTTGGGATACGAGAAAGACACGGGCTTCATCAGCAAACTGGTTTTCTACAACAGCTCGACTCAGGTCCATGGCAAAGTAATTATATATTTTGCCTGTATGACTGATCGGGTTTTTACCAGAAGTAGCCTCCAAACTCATGGGTCGATAGGGTGTAATTAATCCGTTGATACGATTTCCCCTGCCTACTTGGCCATCATCACCGTGTTCCGCGCTGGTGCCAGTTACAGTAAGGTAAATGCTTTCTCTCGGGTAGTCATCGGCTGTGTTGATGTACACCGTAGACCCGGATAAATTCAAATTGGCAATTACAAATTCTTTTACCCTTTCAATTTTCGAGATATAATCACTCAAATCAGTTATGTGTTGGTCGACCATTGCTATGGCTATGGTATAATAATTCCCTTCAGGGGCCTTCACCCCCATCACTTTAATATCTTCACCTATAAATGGGAATTTATTTTTTGTGTCGGGATTGTTTAAAAGCTGTTCAATTTGGACAACTGTCGATTCAATGTCCGAATTGGGATAGAAACCGGCTCCAAAGGAAGTATCATTGGCCAGCGGAATTTCCCCTTTTCCAAAACGGTTGAATAGCTCAACCAAATCTTCACTTCCTGGACGTATCCTTGAGGAAAGTTGAATATTTTTTTCAACACAAAGATGCCGGATATTTTCCCGTAGCCATTGTTTTGCAGTATCAATGGCAATGGTCTCAATAGGGATTTTCTTGTCTTTTATTTGGGATGTGGCCCTACCCGAAATGATTAGGGAAATGGGTTGTACTACTTCACCGCCAAGATAAGCAGGTTTTGATTGCCCACCTATTAATAAAGCCTTATCCACATTGTGGTGCATTATGGCCCCAAATTCCTTTAAATAATACTTACAAAGTTCAACTGAAATTCGCTCAGTAATTTCATCACAAATGGTGTCCGGGTGTCCAATGCCTTTTCGTTCGGCCATCTCTATGGTGTCATCGACAAGGTTTCCAATAATGATGTTATTTGCCATTTTACTTTCTTTAATTTACTAGCCGGCCTCATATGCAAATATTTTACTATCCTCATGAGGGCTGCGGTTGAAACTCTCACCCTTCATCAGGTTTTTTAGCTCGGGTAAATGGAACAAAACGAACGGGCATTAAATTTTTCAGGACGACTTTATTTTTCTTTTTAGTGACAAGTACCAATTGGCGGATGCCATGATGTGGCCCAACGGGAATGATCATTAGACCCCCTACCTTCAATTGGTCGATAAGGGGTTGGGGGATTTTGTCAGCCCCAGCAGTGACCATAATAGCATCAAAAGGAGCCTTGGATGGTAAACCGTGATAACCATCTCCCCACTTTACGACTACATTGTCATACCCCAAATCTTTCAATCTTTTTTTTGCTACTATTGCCAAATCCTCTACAATTTCAATGGTGTATACCGAATCTACGATTTTAGCCAGCACTGCAGCTTGGTAGCCGGATCCTGTTCCTATTTCAAGTACACGGTAGTCTGATTTTAAACGGAGTGCCTGGGTCATGAAGGCTACGATATAAGGCTGTGAAATGGTTTGTCTATTGCCAATGGGCAAGGGACCATCGGTGTAAGCCCGTACTTTCATGTTTTCGGGCACAAACTTATGCCTAGGTACGTTCAACATAGCGGATAGGGTGGCGAGATCTGTAATATCCCTTCCCTGCAATTGCAATTTTACCATTTGCTCCCTATGGAAAATATAGTCCTTTTGGCCCGTTGCAGTGTTAATGCACAACAAAAGTAGGCTTGTTAATAGTAGAAAGATCCTCTTCATGGTTTTGTCTTTTCCTATTACATATTTCATCATTAGCAAAAATATGGCATAATCAGAAGGGGCAAAATGATCTTGGTCATTAGCCTATCACTTAAAATTGCGCTTAAGAAAATTGTTTCCATTTAGGGTCATTATTCTATCAATAATTTCATCGGCCTTAATATTGTTTGCTGCCACTTTAAAACTGGCGTCTTTCATATAATTGTAGGCATGTCTTTCTAAAAAGTCAGCTAGAAAGGGCAACTCTTCCGAAGTCCAAAAAGCATTTAAGGGGTCAATGATACCGTCAAAATCAGACCCAATGACCATACAATCCCAGGCAAAAATTCCTTTATTGTCGAGCACTTCCAAAATATGTTGGATTTGATTCCACAACAGCTCGGACCTATAGTGCATTATTTTGGAACGTTTTGTGGAATGTTTGGTGTCTTTAAGCGTCTTCTTACTGGCTATTCTGCGTTCATCCAACTGCAATCCAAAAATGCCCTTACTTTTTGCAATTCTAATGATTTCCTCATCAAAAAAATTAATATCCACAGGATTAAACTTCTTTGCGACCTTAGATCCCGTTTGCTTTGGCATGCTCACAGATTTCATTCCATTGACCGCTCCATGACTTACAATAATAGGCAGTTTTTTATATTTAGCCTTACTGTCTACGAACGTATAAAAATCCGCTCTAGAGGCCACACTCATATGTTTCAGGTCGATTAAAATACGTTTGCCATTGGTGGTGCTCAATAATTCTTTGACTACCTTGATTCCCAAATCAGTAAACCCAGTATAGATTCCTTCCGTTTGGTCTACCTTCTTTCTCACCAGTTTGGTAAAGCTTTCGGCATGACCACATAGGTGGTTCCAGAAATGGTGCGCAATGGCCACAAAAAATGGAGGCGTATCCCAATTTTTTATCTTTTGAAGGTTTGCCAAAAACTCCTTTTCATTCGGTGCCTTTCCAATATTTTGATCCAAGACATGCATCCCCTCAATGGACAATACAACACATATAGTATTGAGGCCATCTTGGTCTTCAGCCCTAATGGCCTCAATTTCCTTATAATTACAGACCAGTTTGTATCTATACTTTCCTTCTGGAAACCGTTTTACCAAACCATCGAGTTGTTTGTAAAAATCATATTCCATTTCAAGATCCTTGTAATAATCTGTCATGGCCTGCACGGCATCTACCCTTTTCTTGCCCACGCCGGTTGCAAAGTTGGAAGCAATATCCTTGATGAATTCATTTTTGATTTTATTTACAAAAAACCACTTTTCTATGGGGTAAAGGGAAACACATACAACTGAAACTCCGCCTTTTGCCAAACTTGTGAAATTGGCTTGCGAAAATTTTGTCAAATGGATAATGTAATTAATAAACTTGTCCAATAACGAGGGCGGGTTGTATCTCCAAATGCTATTGGTTCTTCTCCGGTTTGGATTGTTTCTGCCAATGACCTCGTAATTATAACTTTTACCGAAGGGTTTCATTGCTGAATGGCAATGAAAGTCAACATAATTATTTTTTTCAAAGGCCATAACTTGAAGATTTTAGTTGTACCCTTAAATTTATTGATATTTGAACACAATTCAACTGGGATTAACCTTCTTTTTTATATGAGTTTTCCCTTAAATGATATTTAGTTTAATCTATACGATCCTTTTGCCTATTAATAAAGAAAGGCCCAATTGGGCCTTTCCTTTAAAACTCGAAACCAGTATTATCTTAAAAACATCTTAATCTTCATTTTCATAACCACGACCAGGTGTATAGGGCGCTCCTGATTTTATCAATTGCTCTTCGAGCTGTTTAATATCGTTATTGAATACAACCTCTACCTTTTTCTTGATAACCTCCAATTCAGCCTTTGCGATGGCATAAGTGTCCTTATGCGTTTTTGTTGGGGCTGATGTTGAGTACTTCTGTTCATAGCTTATCCTGCCAATTCGATTGGCAGGAGTTTGCGGTTGACTTATATCAAGCTTGTTTTTAATAGGATCACCGTAGAGGTCCACATTTATGTCCTTTAATTTGCTTTCAATGTCCTTTACCGTTTTTAAAAGCAGTCCAAATGGCTGTTCTGAACCTTTAATTGCGGCATTGATGTATTTTAGCTTATGGTTGGATTCCTTGATCAGGTTTTGGCATATTTGATAATCAGCCTGTAAACTGGAAACCTGTCGCTGAAACGCAACTTTGGCCGCTCTGTCTGCTGCAGGCATGGTCGTATTCTTCAAGGCCACCACATTAAATTCAACTGGGCTTGTCAAAGAAGTTAATGTTCCATCTCTAAATAATTGCATGTCAACCGTATATTTTCCGGGAGTAACTAAAGTACCCACATCTTTTCCACTAAAAGGATTATAGAAACTTGACTCGCTAAAATCTATGGGGTCTTGAGGTGTAAACCTTAAATTCCAATGAAAGCGCTGAATACCTTTGGCAGGTTTTACAAATTCTTTTTTCACTATACTGCCTTCAGCATTTTTTATAGTGAATAGAAGCATTGCTTCTTCTTCATCTTTCTCAGCCTTGAGGGTCTGATAATCAGGATAATTTGCATCTTTATTTTCCTTGATTAGTTCACCTTCTTTTTTTGTTCTCTTTTCTTTTAGAGTTTTGTAATCCTCATTATAATAATAGGTAATCATCGCTTCTGGGCCAAGATTAGGGGCACTATAGAAATTATCTCCTTGAAACGACTTACCGGGTAATCCTAACGGACTACTTTCTTCCCAAGATAAAGCATCACGAATAGGATAAACAACGGCTGTTTCTGTTGGGTTTTCATTTTTGATATTTCTGAGTGATGAATAATCATCCATCACGTAGAAACCTCTACCAAAGGTTCCCAAAACCAAATCGTTCTCTCGTTCCTGGATGGCGATATCCCTAACGGCAATGGTTGGTAATCCTTTATCAAGTTCTTTCCATCGTTGTCCTTTATTTGGAGAAAAGAAAACCCCGAATTCAGTACCACAAAATAATAAGTCAGCATCAATATGGTCTTCTTCAATAGCATAAATACTACCTCTTTTTGGTAAGTTTGATGCAATACTTTTCCATGTTTTCCCCTTGTCTGAAGATTTGAAAATATAAGGCTTAAAATCCCCGTATTTATGATGGTTATAGGCCACATAAATCACATTGGTATCATGTCGCGACAGATACACATTATTTACATACGATTGTTTTGGCGCACCCTCGACACCATTGATTCGTTGCCAAGTATCTCCACCGTTCTCGGTAATTTGTATCAATCCATCATCAGTACCAATTGCAATAAGGTTTTCATCCAAGGGCGATTCAGACAAAGCAACAATGCTTCCATACAGGGATGTTGAGCCATTTTTTGCAACGGCATCAATACTAACTATCCTATCGTAGACTTTTAGTTTGTTCCGATCAATTTGCTGTGTCAGGTCATCACTTATTATATTCCAACTATTTCCGTAATCATCTGAACGGAATAATTTATTCGCTGCAAAATATAATCGCCCTTGGGCATGCTTACTAACGGCCAAAGGTGAATCCCAATTAAAACGATATTCGTCCTCTCCTTTTTGTTCCTTAGGCTGTATGCCTACTTTTTCACCACTTTTACGATCGTAACGCACTAAGAACCCGTATTGGGATTGTGCATATACGATATCTGGATTATTTGGGTCTACCTGAGACTCAAAACCATCACCTCCGTTGGTGATGAACCAATCACTATTGGTTATACCATGATTGGTAAGTACCCTTGAAGGTCCGCCTAGGCTGAAATTATCCTGAGTGCCTCCATAAACATTGTAAAAAGGGGTATCATTGTCCAAAGCAACTTTATAGAACTGTGTAATAGGAAGGTTTTCTTTGAAATCCCAATTCTTGGCCGCATCAAAGGTTTCATAAATCCCTCCGTCACAACCTACCAACCAATGTTTGTTGTTATTCGGATTGATCCACATGGAATGATTGTCAACATGCTTATAGTCCTCACCTACTTTTTCAAAGGTTGCTCCCCCATCATGGCTAACGGTCATCCAAGTATCCATTGAATAAATGGTGTTTTCATCTACTGGATCCGCGATTATTTCTTGGTAATAATTACCACTGGTCGTGTGATCACCTCGTTTCTTCCAACTCGCTCCCCTATTGGTAGTGGCATAAAAACCACCTTTACCATCAGCAGCCTCAACAATAGCATAGAGAATCTCAGGGTTTGCCGGCGAGATTGCCAAACCGATCCTGCCCAATTCCACTTCAGGTAGCCCCTTATTAATTTCCGACCATGTGGTTCCACCATCAGTACTTTTATGCAAACCAGAACCTGGTCCACCTCCTACATAAGTGAATACATGTCTTCTGCGCTGGTGGGAAGATGCATAAAGCACCTCTGGGTTTCTTGGATCCATAACCACATCGTTGACCCCTGTATGCTCATCAACAGCTAATACAGCTTCCCAAGATTTTCCACCATCTTTTGTGCGGTACAATCCTCTTTCACCGCCTTTACTCCATAGAGGACCAATAGCCGCCACATAAACAATATTCGAATCCTCGGGATGCACAATGATCTTACCGATATGCTCTGAGCTTTTGAGGCCCATATTTTCCCAGGTTTGGCCACCATCAATCGACTTGTAGACACCGTCGCCATAGGCCACAGAACGTTGGTTGTTATTCTCGCCAGAGCCTATCCAAATAACGTTTGGGTTATTGGGATCCATAGTTACACAGCCTATTGAATAAGAACCTTCACTATCAAATAAAGGAGTATAGGAAACTCCAGAATTAACGGTTTTCCAGACGCCACCTGAGGATGTAGCCACATAATACTCAAAAGGATTGTTTGGGTTTACTGCAATATCGGAAACCCGTCCCGAGGTTAATGATGGACCAATTTCCCGCCATTTAAGTCCGGATATTGAAATCTCATCAAGAGGTTGTTTGTCCTCTTTTTTCTTTTTTTGAGCGGTACCGAATTGAAGCCCTATACATAAAATAAGACAGGTAAGAATAGTTGATTTTGACATGTTGGAATGCATTGGTTAAAGGAATTTATCCTATGAAAAATAGCTAACCAAATATATGAAAGTAATTTAGATTGAAAGCGAAATTTTAGGCCTAACAAAGCAAAGTAATACCCATCGGCTCATTGTCATCAAAGGCGTTGATGATAGGTGTAAGAAATAACCAGAACGCTTGGGATTTGTACTATTTTGAAGCTGAATCTTTTGCATCAATTTCTTTTAAATGACCAAAGGTGTATTAAAGTCATAGGTCTGCAGTGTCAATTTATGGCCAATACAATTCGGGTAAGCCTGCACTCTTCAAAATAGTATTGTACTTTGAAACATCATTGACTCGGAGACTATGTAAACTGGCTTTCAGCGTATTCCACTGCTGCAAATAGTCTTTTTTGACATCGCGTACACCTTGGGTTACAGGTAAATTTCCTTTTCCAATTCTATTGAGAAAATCCTTGAACTTTATTAAAAGACGTGCTTCAAACATATAGTTGCTTTGATAGGTTCGCATTTCTTTTTGAAGGATTTTGGCAATCCAATCATCGATGGTTTGATTTAAGGCCTTACCTTCTTTTTTGATATTGTCATCCGTTGTAACTTCCAATACGAAATCCAATTGTTGCTTTATTTTACGAAGGTCTCTAACTCCTTTCGCCATTTCCGTTGCTCCTTCATAAATGGATTTCGATATTTTATCCCGTTCAATATAAGCAGCAGCAACATTCTCAATACTATTCTCAAGTCTAGGATCGACATTAATTTCAAAATCCTGGGTCTGGTTGAAATCACCCACATTCAAACGCACTTTATATTTTCCAGGAGCAGCATTATAGGCGGTTAAATCACGGTTGGTTGTGTATAATTCTGTCAAACAGTCGAATCTTCCAACTTTCATATTCCATTGATAGCGATGCGATCCAACTTTCTTCTTAAGCTGGGGTTTTACCAATGTATCGCAACCGACCCTTGACAGGTTGGAGAATTCTGAATGAATGACCTTACCACTTTCATTCATAATTTCGATGGAGATAGGTGTAGTTTCAGGTATTTCTTTATTGAGCACATAATTGATTTGAGCCCCTTGAGGTGGGTTTTCACCATATCCTCCATCGATACTGTAGGCTACCGAAAGTTCAGCATCAATATTTCTGGGTTGATACAGGTAATAATCGGCTCTGGCTACTTCTTCGGAAATTTGATGAAGTGGTGATAGGTCATCCAAAATCCAAAGAGCCCTACCCTGTGTGGCAACAACTAAATCTTTTCGTTTCACTCGAAGGTCAGTAATGGGCACTTCCGGTAGATTATTTTGCAGCGGTAACCACAATTTTCCGTCATCGAATGACACAAAAACACCCGTTTCAGTACCGGCATATAATAATCCCTTTCGGTCTGGATCTTCGCGCACACTTCTTGCAAAGGTATCCCCAGGTATGCCATTGACTATTTTCTCCCAAGTAACACCAAAGTTGTTCGTCTTGTATATGTGGGGCGTAAAATCATTCATTTTATATCCTGCAACGGCGATATAAGCTGTTCCTGGATCATGGGGGGATGGTTCGACCACATTGATAATACTTTCCTTTAGTCCTTTTGGGGTAACATTTTTCCAACTTTCGCCAGCATCTTGGGTCACATGCACCAAACCGTCATCCGAGCCAACCCAAATAACACCCTCTTTAATAGGGGATTCTTCAATATTAAATAGATTATTGTAACTCTCGGCCGTAATCTGCTCATTACTAATGGGTTTACCCCCTTTGCCTTGATGTTCTTTATTATTACGGGTAAGGTCTTCACTGAGGACTTCCCAAGTAACCCCTCGGTCCATGGATTTCATTACATATTGCGAACCATAATAAATCACATTCGGATTATGGGGTGAAACGATAACCGGCCCGTTCCAATTTGCACGATACTTTAAATTCTTGGGTTGTTCCCCGGTTACCCTTGTGGGATATGGCATTACCGTGCGGGTATTATCGATATCCCTGTCCCATTCCACAAAATTACTTGCAAAATACGTGGAATACACAAATCGTGGATTGTCTGGGTCCAATGCAACAGTAGAGGATTCCCCTGCTCGCATGACATCCCAATGCATTTCCCCGATGCCATCATCGACCACTCTACTATCAATGGCTATCGTACTGTTATCTTGCTGCCCCGAGTACACGCGATACGGATATTGGTTATCAGTAATCAAACGGTAAAACTGCCCAGTTGGCTGATTCATCATGGTAGACCAGGTTTTTCCTCCATTGTAGGTAACCGAGCCACCGCCATCATTCGCATTGACCATTATATCACTATTATTTGGATTAATCCATAGATCATGGTGATCTACATGACTACCTTTTATTCCACTAAATGTTTTACCTCCATCAATTGATTTCATAGCAAAACTATTCATGACCCAAAGTTCGTCCTCATCATTGGGATCTGCGATGATATGCATATAGTACCAAGATCGGGCATAAGTGGTGGCGTCATTAGTTGTCTGCTTAAAACTCTCTCCAGCATTCTCAGATCGGTATACTCCGGCTTTCTCTCCCAAGGCATCAATAGCAATATATACGATATCAGGATTCGCAGGAGAAATAGAAACACCCATCTTACCTTTCAATTGTGGTAATCCCTTGGTAATTTCTTTCCAATTCTTGCCACCATCAGTGGTCTTGTAGATTCGACTACCAGGGCCGCCACTTTGAACAACCCAGGGCTTACGATGAAAATCCCATGAAGCGACCATCATAAAATTTGGATTATTAGGGTCAACGGTCATATCCACAATTCCAGAATTTTCATTCACATACAATATTTTTTCCCAAGTCACTCCACCGTCTTCAGATAGATAAACACCTCTTTCCTCATTAGGCCCCCATGGATTGCCTTGCGCTGCAACATATACCTTATCAGGATTGGTCGGATGCACATAAACATCACTGATATGTCTTGTTTTCTCTAGCCCCAAGTGCCGCCAAGTTTTACCCGCATCTATTGATTTATACATTCCATCGCCATGAGAGGTCTTTACACCACGAACCGGGGATTCTCCAGTACCAACATAGATGATATTCGGATCAGACAATGAAACGGTGATATCACCAATGCCGGTAGTATTAAAATATCCATCCGAAATATTGTTCCAAGTATTACCACCATCGGCAGTTTTCCAAACACCACCGCCTGTGGCCCCCATATAATAAGTGAAAACATCTTCGGGGATACCTGTCACCGTCGTAGACCTACCACCTCGAAATGGACCAATATTTCGATACTTCATAGATTCATACAATTTTTCCGTGATGACAGCTGTTGTACTTTTCTTTTTCTGAGCAAATACCCCAGTAGTGATAAAAAGGCAAACAAATAAGGTACAAATAGTGGTTTTCATATAATGGTTATTGGCGTATAAATTGAAATCAGTATTACCGGGAAATGGATTGCCATCTGGTCTTCATCCCCATCAGTATGTATCAATAATTTTTAAACTGCTTCTTTTGTTGGGTTCGTAGGTTTGGCATCAGCACTTTGCAGTACCACCAAAGGATAAAGCAACTTTAAATATTCCTTATCGTAGACTAATCCAGTTAATCTAGTGATCGTGTTTATATTTTACGTTGCAGGTAGTACATTCGTAAGTATCTTCTTTTAATTTTATTTCATCCAATTTGGATGCAACCTCATTGATAAAACTAGTATAGGTATTTGATTCCGGTGTAATGTTCCTCGCTTTAATTTGCTTATAAAATTCACCTTCCCATTCCTGTCTCCCCCAACAATTTGGGCAAACACCTTCGGGTGCAGTTGTGGTTTTATCTTTGTTGTCTTTATCCTTAAAAAAACGCTTTAAATTCTCTGCCAAACTCATTTTTATATTTTTTACGATTGCTATCTTAAATATACTAATTCCCTAAGGAATATCATATAATTTAAATTGCACGAACAAAGCAAGGTTTCGGCCCCTACTCATTGTGCGGAAAAAACCCTTGAAATATAATCCCAAGGGTTTTTTACTTAGTTCCTTTTAGTACCCTATAAGTACATCATAGGACTACCGTATTGGATCTTATACCTATCGCGACACCGTTTCAGGGCAATGCAGGTTGTAAAAGTGTATTAATTACTGCTTGAATTTCGAATACGGTGAAATTACAGTGGCCAAAATCTTGATTAGATCTTATAGGAATAAATAATTCAGGAACTAAAACCTTATCCGCATAAAAGGCTTGGTTTTCGTAAAGGGAAACATGATCAAATTCGTTATGCAATGTAATTAAAGGGGTGGATAAAAAACCCGTTGTTTCATAGAAATCAGCTACATTTTGGGCTGCTTGTTCCCAGTCAGATCTTTTTATCCTTTCCACTGTTAAATTCAACTTTCTGTCATTATCGGAGCCTACATAGATGGTCTTATCATTTTTATTATTGTATGGACTTCCGTCAAGCCGGGCAATGGCATCATTGGTTGCCATTATAGGAAACCGTAGCACTTCAAGTATTGCAGAAACAACCGCAACTGGATCTGAAGTGTTTGCTGGGATATTGGCACAATTTAAAAATTGTCTGATTTTATTCCCTCCATTATTGACATAATCATCTTGCAAGGTTTCAATAATTGCAGTTTTTAAAGATCCATCATTCCAGGCGTTCATCGTATGCTTCGAAACTCGTTTTGGGCTACCCAGATTTATACCATTAATACTTGGTCCGAAGAAATATTTGAACAATACATGGGCATCGCCATAATATTGAAGTTGATCGTAAAAACTGCCTATTGGGCAACAGGTGGCAATAGCAGCATCGAACATACCCGGATTTTGTTCTATAGTGAGAACGGTTACCAACCCACCTTCGGAAGGTCCAACCAAGTAGTACTTTATCAGGTGGTGATACCTGCTGGATTTTCTTCGAAGAATACATCTATTGTAGCTCTTAATTCCTTGATATCTTCCACTGCATCCAAGACTACAAGTCCATTGTCCCTGTAACTGGTTGCGGCATAACCTAGAAACCCGTCAGTAATAAACTTTTTGATTGCAACAGTGCCTCCCACGCCATCGGATATTTCATCGGTAGGTAAAGCAATGGGTCTGCCGGGATCAACATACCCATGGGCGTAAACCAACATAACCCTAAGGCCATCAGGAATATAATTCCAGGTTGGGGGTAATTCAATTTCATACAATGCCCCTGAAGTCAGGGTGCCTTTTATCAGCAATATTCTGAAATAGGGCAATTCGCGTCTGTAGTGAGATAAACAGCATCATGTTCAACTGGATCTTGTTGACATCCAATAAAAAACAAACTAGCTATCAATAAACCAAATAAAAGGAATATTGATTTTTGACTTGGGATAAAAACTTTTATCATAATAATAGGATTTAGAAGGTTTTGAACAAAAAGTAAAATCTTAATTAGCCGTATTCTATGCAAATACCAGTAATTATAAAGGGTCGTCTTATTTGGAAAAAATGTATGTTCTTGAGTTGTCATTTAAAATTATGGAACGATACTCATGATCTACATGATACAGATCAGTCACTCCTACTTTTTATGTAAGAAATACATTATAATGTCTGCCTAGGGCGAGCGATAGGCTAACCCAAAGTAACCCTATGGCCTACTTTGGCACAAGAATGTTCTAAGACATTTGGAAAGCGAGACCTTGGGCCATTGCCAAGAAATCTTTGTACTTTTAAGTTCAATCAAAAAACAAAAACCATGAAAAATCTAATTAGAGGTATTCTGGCCTTTCTCGGAGCCAAAAAAATCGGTGGTGGCAAATGCGGCTGTTTTGGCTTTATTGTTGTCTTCATTATTCTCTATTGGCTTTTAGGATACGTGTTTGAGGTATTCTAGAAGTATTTATACTGCTAAAAACGTAACTTTTTATTAGCATTGCTGTCTAGTAGTTATAAGTAAAAACCAATTATAGATGTCCACCGATCCGACCAAGCCAAGAATTGAAATTGTAGATGCCCTTAGAGGGTTTTCATTGGCCGGGATAGTCATCGTGCATTTTGTTGAAAATTTTATTGGTTCAGCTGTTCCAGAGAACGTATTGGAGGGCTTGCACGTAGGCCCTATGGATTATGTTGTGGATGTCTTTATAGGCCTATTCCTTCGGGGGAAATTTTTCGCACTATTCGCTTTTCTTTTTGGATTGAGTTTTTTTATTCAAATGGATAATGCCCAGAAAATAGGCAACTATTTTGGAGCTCGATTTTTATGGCGTTTAGTTGTTTTATTGATCATAGGCGTCATACACCATATGTTCTATCGTGGCGACATACTTACCATTTATGCTTTGCTTGGTATTTTATTGATCCCTTTTTATAAATTGGATACTAAGTGGATTCTTGGTCTAGCGATGGTATTATTTTTGGGCATGGGCCGCTTTTTGGTATTTGCACTTGCCAATGGCGACAATTTATTTAGTCTTGGTGGTATAATGCCCGATGACCCAGAGGCCTTGGCCTACTTTAATACCATAAAAAGTGGCTCGCTAAAGGAAGTCTTTATTTCCAATTCAACCATGGGGCATTTGAATAAATTGGAATTTCAATTGGGATATTTTGGTCGGGGGTATCTCACTTTTGGATTCTTTTTACTGGGTCTTTATGCCGGTAGGGTCGGATTCTTTAAAAAGCTCGAAGAGTATAAAAAAGAGATCAAGAAGGTACTTATTGGTTCCATTATTCTTTTTGTGGTTTCAATAGCACTGACCGCTGTTATATTTATACAGCTAGGCGAGGATGCTACTTTTGATAATTGGACCGCTATGTTTGGATTAACGGCCTTTGATCTGAACAATATTGCAATGACACTTATTCTTATCATGCTGTTTGCCATGTTTTATCAAAAAAGTAAGGTGCAACGATGGTTGCTAAAGTTTGCGCCCTATGGTCGTATGGCATTGACCAATTACTTCTTCCAAAGTTTGTTGGGTACTTTTCTTTTCTTCGGTTGGGGCTTGGGCTATTTGACGGAAATAAGAAACAGTTACACATTCTTAATTGCAATCCTTGTGATTCTTGTGCAAATGCTATTAAGCAAATGGTGGTTGAGTAAGTTTCAGTACGGCCCTTTGGAATGGCTATGGCGGAGTATCACCTTTTTTAAATGGTATCCTTTTAAGAAAACCAAATGAATATATTTCTAACTAACTCCTATTTTTTATGACCCTGATATACCTCAATGATTTTTAGAACCTGTTCCACAGGTAACGCTTCAATACGATGACCATCCCGACCTAGGGTTGTTTTTGCAGCGAATAATGAATTAATGATGGCTTCCTCAGTGGCTTCAATAGTGGCCAAGAACAAAGGGGAAATCACATCATTCCGCAAAGTTTCGGTCTTTCTTACTAATGAATTGTCAGTATAGGATATCCTATTCTTTTCATCTGTGGAAACTGCGATTACATAATCCCCACTGCCATTAGAGGCAATGCCTCCGGTTTTGGCCAATCCAAGCATTGCCCTTTTGGCCATACGTTCCAAGTTTCTGGCATCCAATGGGGCATCGGTCATAATAACGATCATACAAGATCCGTCAACATCATATCGAAAGGACTTCGGATAATTATTCAATTCCTTGGCGATAGGAACGCCATTGATTTCAAGTACGCCACCAAAATTGGTCTGCACAAGAACCCCGACGGTATAACCGCCGAATCTTGTTGCCACTACCCTTGAAGCGGTTCCTATACCTCCCTTGTAACCGAAGCAGATGGTTCCTGTTCCCGCACCAATATTCCCTTCAGCTATTGGGCCTGTTTTGGCATTATTTATAGCCTCTATAATATGTTTTTGCTTAACATGTCTCCCACGTATATCATTCAAATAGCCATCATTGGTTTCCCCCACTACGGGATTAACAGAACGTACCTGTTCATTTCCGGCTAAGCCCAAGGTATACGTAATCAAAGCATCTGATGCTATGGGCACACTTAAAGTATTGGTCAATATTATGGGTGTTTCCAAATTCCCCAACTCTTTTACTTGACTATACCCTGTCAACTTTCCAAAGCCATTGCCGATATAAATAGCGGCTGGAACTTTCTCTTGAAAAATATTGTCTCCATGGGGCAATATTGCCGTAACCCCAGTACGAATACTATCACCAATATGCAGGGTTGTATGGCCCACTTTTACTCCTTTTACATCAGTAATGGCATTGTTTTCGCCGGGTTGCAATACACCAATTTCAATACCATGTCCCCTAGCCCTTTGCTGTTGTGCAAAGGTGGTCAACACCGTGGTTAATACAAAAATGGTAAGGAGGGCCTCTTTTTTCATAAATAGTTTAAGTTACAGTAATGGTTTACCCAGTTTTTCCGCTCCAAAGCGCACTACATCGGTCACTGGCAAACCCGTTTCCTTTTCCAATTTATCGATCAGTTTCAAGGCTTCACCTTCAGAAAGTTTGCTCGTATTCAAAGCAATACCTATAGTTTTGGGCTTTGGAAATGCTCCGCAGGCATGGGCAACGGACTCATTGAGTGTTACTACTTGGGAAAGTGGAGGAATCCTAATTTCATTACAATCCCGTAGGGTCTCCATTTCTGCCCTATGACATAAAATCAAGTGGGTAGGGCAACTACCACGCATCAACGGTAAAGTGGCGGTACTACCAGGATGCAATAAAGAACCTTGGCCTTCAATAAATACTATTTCTTTATCCTTGGCTTCCAACACCATATGCTCAACGGCTCCACAAGCTTGGTCAACCTTGATGGCATCCAAAGGAATTCCTTTCCCCATTACCGTTATACCAATCTGGCCAGACGGTAGAAAATCGGCGTCCTTGCCTTTGCTTTTCAACCATTTATAAACCTCTAGGCCCGCAGTCATTTTACCAACTGCCATATCGGTACCGACCATAAGTACCCGTTTATTGTTCAACTTACCCGCTCGGGCCCTGGCAATGGCATAATCGGATTTGGGCTTACGAACATCCCAGATAAGTTGATCTGGGATTTTTGGGTCTAAAAGATGTGCAAAACGCTCATTAAGTAAGTCGTGTAGTCCATTAACAAGCGACATTCCCATTTTCAAAGCGGTTTCAACAGCAGGGAGCCAACTATCAGGCAACTTCCCACCCGATGGCGCTAATCCAAGAACAAGGACCTCCGCGCCCATTTTATGGGCATCTTCCACTGTGGTAACAATGGGTATTTTAAAAGGTTGATGACTTAAAACTTCGTCGACCATTTTTCCTGCAAACTCGGTATCGATTACGCAAACAATGGGGTTTTTTGAATAACGCAAAACCCCATAACCCATTTTTGCAAACATGGAATCTAGGTTACCTTCCATATAAATGGCCAATTTCTTTTCCTTTTTGATCATAAGTTATATTTCTTCTTTTAAAATGGCTCCATGCCCAGGCTTGTTGTTCGGCATTATGATTCCATTGATCAACTGTGCTCCTGAAAAGGGATCTGGATCTAAATTAAGTTGGGAATCCAAATCAACATGGTCCAATAATCCCGTTAAGGAAGCTGCCGCGGAAATAGACAAAGATGATTCGCCCATACATCCAATCATGGTTTTTAGACCAAAGGCTTTGGCAGTGGCAATTATCCGAAGAGCCTCAGTCAATCCACCACATTTCATCAGTTTAAGGTTTACCCCATCCACCGCATTTGCCCATTGGGGTATGTCTGTAGAAAAGCAACAGGATTCATCAACGAATAAGGGTAGCGGCCTGTTTTTGAAAATAGCTGGTAAATCCTCTTCCCTACCATGTACAAGCGGTTGTTCCACATAATCAACACCCAAATCTGCCAACCATTTCATCATATGAACAGCATCGTTTACATTCCATCCGCCATTGGCATCCACACGCAGTCCTACCTTATACTTTTTGGCACTATCAACAACTTGCATAAACATGGCCTTATCAGCTTCGATACCCTCATTAGACCCGAGTTTCACTTTTAAAAAACGCACGCCTGTCCCCTTCAAAAGCAGAGGGATGCGCTCTTTGACCACTTCTGGCGGATTTATTCCTATCGTCACTGAAGTGGCGACTTTGGGCAACGGAACACCAAACAATTGATATAAGGGCAGCTTGGCCGTTTTTGCCAATTGGTCCCATAAGGCTATATCCAAGGCAGCTAAAACGCAGGCGGGCATATCAAAATCCCTTCCCTTGTCATAAATTTCAGTAATTGATAAATCATCTATACCCGTCTGAAAAAATTGCTTTAGTTGTTGTTTTGATTCTTCAGGAGATTCGTCTCCCATAGTGGATGATGGGGCCATTTCGCCCCAACCTGTAACCCCATTCTTGGTCACTGAAACAAAGAGGTTGTCCGATCCTGAAACAAGTCCACGACTTATACGTAGTGGGAATCGTTTTTTAAGATGAATGATTTTATAGGCTAGTTGCATCGTTTGGCTTTAAGGAGTGAATTTACAATATCAAAGGCAAGCTATCCAAATTTTATGTAGAAGTTTAGCGGCAAAATTCACGAAAAATTAACCTTTATTACATTTGCACTTCAATGTCCTTAAAATCACATCTTCATTTCAAACTTTATAAACCCTTTGGGATGCTTAGTCAACTAACATCCAATGAGGATCGGCAAATTCGTAACAAAAGGTTTTTAAGTGAATTATATGATTTTCCCGAAGGAATAATGCCAGTTGGTCGACTGGACGAAAAGTCCGAAGGGCTTTTGCTGATGACTACCGATGGGAAGCTTAGCGATGCCATTAATCGCTCTGGGGTTGAGAAGGAGTATTATGCCCAACTGGATGGTGCCATTACCTTAGAAGCCATTGAAACTTTGAAAAAGGGCATTGAAATAGGGTTTGAAGGGCAACGTTACCATACGAAACCTTGTGTTGTTACAGAACTAAATGAACCCCCTTCGCTGGCCATAGCGGATGTAAAAATTAGATTGGCCAGACATAGACCCAATTCGTGGATAAGTATAACATTAACTGAAGGTAAGTTTAGGCAGGTGCGAAAAATGACTGCCGCAGTAGGTTTCCCAACCTTACGATTGGTTCGCGTGCGCATTGGAGGAATATATCTTGAAAACATGAAGCCTGACGAAGTAGTTCCCATACTACAATTGACTCTTTAAGACATTTGAGTTTCGTTCTATTAAAACAGTAAATTAAAATTATGGGATTCATAAAAATATAAGTTAGTTTTAACATATAATGGATACGCAAAAGAACAGCATCAAAAAATTCGGAACTTTTGCAGGGGTCTTCACCCCTACTTTACTTACTATTCTAGGTGTTATCATGTACCTAAGAATGGGATGGGTAGTTGGTAATGCCGGACTTTTAGGTGCTTGGTTGATCATCATCATTTCATTTTTGATAACCTTGACCACGGCTCTATCAATGTCTGCCATAACCACAAACATACGTATAGGTGCAGGTGGTGCCTATGCCATTATTTCACAGGCCCTGGGATTGGAAGTTGGTGGCAGTTTGGGCATCCCCAGATATGTTTCCCAAGGTTTGGCGGTTACCATGTATATTTTTGGTTTTAGGGAAGGTTGGCTGGAAATTTTTCCGGGTCATAATGCCTTTCTGGTTGATATCATTGTTTTTGGGGTTTTGATTACCATTGCATATATCAGTGCCGATTTAGCCATTAAAACGCAGTTCTTTATTATGCTGGTGATTATACTTTCACTGATATCGATTGTAATGGCGGCCTATTATGGATCCATGGGCATTGCTACCGAGGAGGCTATTCGGTGGGGTACTTTTGAGGGTACTGCTGATAATAAATCGGGCGGATCGGGATTTTGGATCGTATTCGCTGTGTTCTTTCCGGCTTCAACAGGTATCATGGCTGGAGCCAATATGTCTGGTGAACTTAAGGATCCTCGGAAAAGTATACCAACAGGTACGCTTTGGGCCATTGGAGTAAGCTTTGTGATCTATATGGCTTTGGCTTTTTGGTTGGCGCGTTCCGCAACTGAAAATGAGTTGATCAACAACTATAATATTATCATCGAAAAGGCATTTTATGGACCATTGGTCATTGCAGGTATTCTAGGGGCAACATTCTCATCAGCACTGGCATCAATGGTAGGTTCTTCCCGGATATTGTTTGCCATGGGCGAGCATAATGTGCTGCCCTATTCAAAATTCCTTGCAGGGCAAAGTGCCAATGGGCAACCCCGAAATGCGATGTTGGTGACCGGAATAATGATATTTGTTACCATGCTTTTGCGCGATTTAAATGCCGTAGCCCCTTTGGTAACCCTGTTTTTCTTGATAACCTATGCCATGATTAATATCGTGGTGATTATTGAACAGAAATTGGGGCTCATAAGCTATAGGCCTCTTTTTAAAGTGAATAAATGGATTCCCTGGATCGGGCTGGCTTCTTCGGTCTTGGCCATGTTCATCATTAACCCTACTATAAGCCTTATTTCTATAAGTATCGTTTTTGTGGTGTATTGGTTTCTATCAAAACAGAATATCGATACTCCTTTTGAGGATGTACGCTCAGGACTTTTTGTTTCTTTTGCTGAATGGGCCGCCAAGCATACCTGGGGCATGAAAAGTATGCAGCAAAGGGCTTGGAAACCAAACCTAATGGTGCCTATTCGGGATATTAGTGGTGCCAAAGGAAATTTCCAATTTTTACGGAATATCGCCAGACCCAAAGGTTCAATAAAACTACTGGGAATCGAACCCTCTTCTGAGGACGGTATTCTTGTGAAGGAGCTCGAAGTACTTTCGGAATCGTTTCGGAATAAAGGTGTTTTCTCTTCATGGACGGTCATCAACAGTAATGATTTTGCCCGAGGCGTCAACTATGGGAACCAAGCCTTGCGAGGGGCTTTCTTTAGACCCAATATAGTTTTCCTCAATTTACAACAGCACGATGACTATGAATCTGAAATAAGACCTGTCATCAAGGAAAGTATACGTTTGGAAATCGGGGTTTTGCTTTATTCTTCACATCCTACTGCCTTATTGGGCAAAAGAAATATGATCAATGTTTGGGTAAGTGACAGAACCGATAATTGGAACCTGGGTTGGGATATTGGCAATTTGGATTTGTCAACACTTATAGCCTATAAGCTTAAAAAGAATTGGGAGGCTACCATACGATTGATTATTGTTATCCGCGATGAAAAGGAAAAAGAGAATGCCGATAAATTTTTAAAGACCTTGATCAATCTTGCACGCCTGCCCCAAACACTCATTGAAGTATATGTAGGTGATTTCATGGAAATTGTTGGGCATGCCCCATCGGCGGACCTGAATATCTTTGGTATGGATGAAAACCTAAGATTCGATTTTGTTAAGACCATGACCCTAAAAACAGGGAGTTCCTGTCTTTTTGTAAAAGACTCGGGGCATGAGAGTATTTTAGCTTAGCCTAATGACATCCATTTCAAGACCTTCAGGGGTGACGAAAATCATTTTAAATAAGCAACATAACAATTAATTTAAGGGATTAGTATTTTGATTAATAAGAAGCTCCTCAAATGTACTGGTCATGCGCATACATATAAAAGTGTCCTTAAGTTTTCTTCTCGTTTTAACTTTGTTCTTGTTTTCCTTTTCCTGCAATTCAGATGACCCGGTAATCATTGTTCCGGTAAATGGATACGATTGGCCAGATCAAGATCGAGCCTATTGGCCTACAGATGGTTGGCAATTGGCTCCCATGGAAGCGTATAATATTGATCCAATAAAAATGGAAAAGGCCGATCAGTTCGCTAAGAACGACCCACTGGCCAGAGCTTTACTGGTAGTAAAAGATGGCTATATAGTGCATGAGAATTATTATGGGGATGGTGCTGTGGATACAAGTACCAACTTGTGGTCGGTTACCAAAAGTTTTGCATCGGCCTTGGTGGGTATTCTCATGGATCGTAATACAATCAGTTCCACCGATCTATTGATGTCCGAATTGATGCCTGATTATCCAGAGTTCAATAAGATCACCTTACACCATGTATTGACCATGACCACAGGTCTGTCCTGGAATGAAGAAGGACCCTTATGGGTTAAATGGATCTTTTCCGATGATTGGGTAGCTGAAGCACTTGCAAGAGGCCAGGTGCGCGATCCTGGCGAGAAGTTTTACTACAGCTCTGGCAATTCCCATTTTTTGACGGCACTTGTTGCCCATAAAACCGGAGAGGCCCCTGGAAAATTGGCAAAGGAACAACTATTTGATCCCATGGGAATCCCTTTTGAACTATTGGACCCTCCCATTATCTATAACCGTTGGGAAGAATATATGTTACCCATGGAACAAAGCTGGCGGAAAGATCCAAACGGCATAGAGTGCGCTAGTTTTGGGCTGTATTTGACCGCTAGGGATATGGCCAAGTTCGGATATTTGTATTTGAACCAGGGCCAATGGGAAGGCCAGCAATTACTTTCGGAGGAATGGGTTGAAACTTCAACCAAAGACCACGAAACCAATATCTATGGTAGGTATAGTTATGGGTATCAATGGTACCTTACCAATGTAGGCGGACATCCCTCCTTTTTAGCCAGTGGCTATGGGGGCCAAATCATAGGCGTTGTACCTTCTTTGGATTTAGTGGTGGTATTAAAATATGAAGCTGAAAATCCGGTACATCCCAAACCGGGAACTGCCCATGACGATATGCAGTTATTTGAACTAGTCGTTAAAGCCGTAAAATAGCCCCTTAAAGATAGGGTTGACCCAAGAACTTTCTAGTTTTAGCCATTTTCAGCTTTTACCGTATGGGTTTCGCTTAGTAAACTATCTGTATTCATACTATTTACAAAATACATCTTCATCATACCCCTGTTTTTGACCTCAATTTTTCCGCGATACTCACACTCGGCATCCTCTTTTATCAAGGTATAGGTGTTTTCTGATATATTAATACGGCCCGGTTCTGACATGGACTCCATTCGGGAAGCAACATTAACCGCATCGCCCCAGATGTCATAGGCGAATTTCTTGGTGCCCACTACCCCAGCCACTACTGGTCCGGTATTGATACCGATACGTATGTCGAAGGTCAGTTCACTGGCGTCCACATCTTTTTTTGTCTCTTCGACAAAGGCAGCAATTTCAAAAGCCGCCGCTACCATTCGGTGGGCATGGTCTTTGGTATTATCATGCATGCCCCCGGCACACATATAGGCATCGCCAATCGTTTTGATTTTTTCCAAGCCATACTTTTCAATAATCGCATCGAACTTTGAAAAGTAAAAACTTATCGTTTCTACCAAGGCCTCTGGCGATAGCTTTTCTGAATAACTGGTAAAACCCTTAAAATCGGTAAACAGCACCGTAACCGCATCGTATTTCTTGGCCGTTACTTTGCCATTGGCCTTTAACTCGGCTGCGGTTTCTTCGGGCAGGATATTGAGCAAAAGGTTATCGGACCGATCACGTTCTTCTTCAATAAGCTGTTTTGTCTTTCTTATAAAGGTATTTCGTCTAAACAATCCTATGGCCAAAATCCCTAGTAAGAATAAACCTATGGCAGTCCCTATTGCTATGTTGCGTTGATTTTTTCGCCTTTGGTCTAGTAGATTTACTTCTATTTGTTTTTGGGAAACCTCATAATTGGTACGTTGATTGGCCATTTGCTGAACGGATTCTATGTTTTTAACACTATCCCGATATACAATATGAGCCTTATAATGCTTATAGGCGGTCGCTTGGTCACCCTTTACTTCATACAATTCAGATAATTTTTGGTTGGCATCACTTATTTGTTCTTTTAATCCATAAAGTGTAGCCAATTCCAGACTTCTTTCGGCATAACTTAATGCTGTTGGGAAATCTTTTTTTCTTAGGTAAATGTCAGCCATATAGGTAAGGTAAACCGTAATTGGGTAATAGTCTTCCAGCTCTTCTAATATGCCTATGGCTTTGTTAATATTCACTTCTGCCAGAATATCTTTGCCTTGTTCGGCATTTATCATTCCCGCATTACCCAAACTATAGGCTCGGCCAAGTGGGTAATCAATATTTTCGAAGATGATCACTGATTCCTTGGTATAAATAAGAGCTGAATCTAGTTTGCCAGCATTAAAATAATCATCCCCGGCATTTAACAATGCGGTAGCAATCTTAATGGAATCATTTACTTTTCTTAATAATCGTATCCCTTTATTGAAGTAGATTTGGGCATTATTGGAGTTATTCATGGCAGTATATGTGCCTGCTATAGAAATCATGAGTGAACCTATTCCTTTATCATCGCCCGTAAGTTCGGCATAATCAAGACTTTGAAAATAGGCTTTTAAAGCCTCCGCGTTGTCACCTTTGAACTTAAGGGCATTACCCTTCTGTAAATATCCTGTATAAAGGAAATAATATAAAGAGTCCTTAGCGGCCTTAGCTATCAATAACTCTGAATATTCAAGAGTTCTATCTGGATTTGTTTCTTCTGATATAATTTTCGCCAAGATATCAAGTTCGTCATCCTGATAAGACCTGGAATTATACACATTGATTAGACTATCTGCCAATTTCTGATCTTGGCCAATTACAACATAAGAAATAAAACAAAAAAAGCCTATGATTAGATAGGCTTTCTTTTTAATTGTCATCATACTTCATTATAGATATTATTTCATTTTGAGTTGTGGATCCTGAGAACAGGTTCCATCACTAATAGTCACAGAAACCGTATAGGACTCTTCTGTATTGGGAGGAAAATCGCCTATTGTTCCTTTCCAGTTATTGGCAGCAGTGGGTAATGTGCTGAACAATTGAACCTTCGAATTATCAATAATTCTATCAATAGCAGAAATTCCTGAGTTGTTCTTAACCTTGAACTTTACCTCTTCATCTTTAGACACAAGGGTTGTTATATCTGGCCCTTTGGTTTTGTTATCATCAAATAGCAATCCACATGGTGGATTATTTGGATCTTTTTCAATGGTGATTTGTATCATTTTTACAATTTTAAAGTTAATAAGTCAACAATGTAGACAATTTAGTTATTCATACAAAACCAGTATTGTAAGAAATACCATAATTATTGTCCGAATGCCCCTATATATTTATCGAGGCCACTTTATCAGTTTTATCTTTTACGCTATTAACAAAGTACATTTTCATCATGCCCCTGTTTTTTACTTGGATTTCACCCCGATATTCACATTCCGAGATATCCTTGATCAAGGCATAGGTATTTGCCGAAATATTAATTCTTACCGGGTTCTGACATCGATTCCATGCGAGAGGAAACATTTACCGTATCTCCCCAAATATCATAGGAGAATTTTTTACTGCCAACCACACCTGCCACAACCTTTCCCGTATTGATTCCTACACGGATATCGAAACAAATTTGACCTTCCTGTACATTTCGCTTTGCCTCATCTACAAAATCCACGATTTCGAATGCTGCCAGTACCATTTTATAGGCATGGTCCTTGGTTGCGTATGGTAGGCCACCAGCACACATATACGAATCACCAATGGTTTTTATTTTTTCCAAGCCGTACTTTTGCATGATATCATCGAATTTGGAAAAGTAAACTCCTACCGTTTCCACTAATTTTTTAGGATCCAAATTTTCTGAGTAATGGGTAAACCCTTTAAAGTCTGTAAACAAAACTGTGACAGACTCGAATTTTTTGGCTTCTACCTTGCCATATTTCTTTAATTCCGCTGCAGTTTCCTCAGGGAGTATATTGAGCAACAAGTTATCTGACCGATCCCGTTCGTTCTTCAATGATCTGTTTTGTTTTTCGTATATACTGATTACGCCTATACAACCCAAAGGCCAGGAGGCCTATTAAAAACAAGGCAATGGCGGTCCCGATCATAATATTGCGTTGGTTTTTATTTCTTTGCTCTGCAAGATCTAACTCTATTTGCCTTCTGGCGACCTCTTGATTGGCCATATTCTGAACCTGGGTAATATTACGTACACTATCTTTAAATGTGATGTGGCTTTTATATAATTTAAGGGATTCTGCCACATTGCCCCTCTTTTCATGAAGTTCTGACAGTTTTAAATAAGCACCACTAATCTGATCTTTAAGCCCAAATTGTTGTGCCATTTCAAGGCTCCTTTGGGCAGCACCGAAGGCGCTTTCCCAATCATCACGCAGGAGGTACATATCTGCCATATAGGTGAGATATACGCAAATGGGATAATAATCCCCTATTTCTTCCAACAGCGTAATCGCACCTTTGATATTCTCCTCTGCAATCGTATTTTGACCTAATTGTGCATAGGCCAATCCCATATTTCCCAAGTTATATGCCATACCAATTTTAGAATCCTTGGCTTTGAATATTGGCCCGGATTCTTTGAAAAACAATAATGCAGAATCGGGTTTGGCCATATTCAAGTTATACTCGATCCCCCAAATTCTCCATGGCATATGCATAATTCAATGAATCACCCAATTCTTTAAAAATTTTGATGGCATTTTTATAATATTGGATTGTATTTTGGTTATTGCCCATGCTACCATAGACCCCGGCAATACCTAAATGAAAAACCCCAAGACTTTTTTTATTTTCTAATTTCTCAGCTATTTTCATGCCTTCAAAAAGGCTTGTCAATGCCTGGCTCAGGTCACCTTTTAACGTTAGGGCATTTCCCATTTGCATATATGCATTACTAATACGCTTGGCAGAATCAACAGCTTTTGCCCTGCGTAGGAGTTCTTCAGCATATTGTAACGATTTTTCGGGATCTGGATGATTTGTGGCAATGTTGTTCAAAAGTTGTAACCGTTCTTTTTCTTCAAACTGACCCGTGGTATAGATCAGTACCAGGCTATCGGCCCTAGCTTGGTTTTGACCATAAACCAAGGTAGATAGCATAATAAAAAAGCCCAGTGTTATAAAGGCTTTTAAATTGAAAACCATTATTATGAAACGATAATTCGTCATACGCATAAAGTAATCAAAGTTTATGGCACCTTGATTTTTGCCTTAAATTAATTACTATTTGTCACTTTTAAAAAGTAATCTACTAAATTTATTGGAGCGATACTATGGGGTGGGACGAGACACTATAAATAGTGTCCGAAAGGTCTTATTAATTTACCAAAGGTGTTTTAGAAGTCTGATTTTTTAAGGCATTTACAAAGTACATCTTCACTTTACCCCTATTCTTCGCTTCAATTTCCCCACGATACTCGCAATCAAAATCTGATTTTATCAATTCATAAGTGCTATTTGAGATATTGATCTTCCCGGGTTCTGACATCGATTCCATACGGGAAGCTACATTAACGGTATCGCCCCAAATATCATAGGAGAATTTTTTACTGCCCACCACACCTGCGACTACCATCCCCGTATTGATCCCTATACGGATGTCGAAATAAATTTGACCTTCTTGCGCATTGCGCTTTGTCTCCTCCACAAATTCCACAATTTCAAATGCTGCCTGTACCATTTTATGGGCATGGTCCTCCGTTGGGTAGGGCAAGCCCCCAGCACACATATAAGAATCCCCAATGGTTTTTATTTTTTCCAAGCCGTACTTTTCCATGATATCATCGAATTTGGTAAAATAAACCCCAACGGTTTCCACTAATTTTTCCGGGTCCAAATTTTCTGAGTAATGGGTAAACCCCTTAAAATCGGTAAATAAAACCGTGACAGCCTCGAATTTTTTGGCTTTTACTTTACCATTTATCTTCAATTCCGCTGCAGTTTCCTCAGGTAGTATATTGAGCAACAAACTATCAGAGCGATCCTTTTCGATTTCAATGATCTCTTTTGTTTTTCGTATGAATCGATTGCGTCTGTACAATCCAAAGGCCAATAGGCCTATTAAGAACAAGGCAATGGCGGTCCCGATCGTTATGCTGCGTTGGTTTTTATTTCTTTGCTCTGCAAGATCCACTTCTATTTGTTTTTGGGATACTTCATAATTGGTTCGCTGTTCAGCCATATTTTGAGCCGCGGTAATGTTTTGCACACTATCCTTAAATGTGATATGTTTCTTATAATACGTAAGGGATTCTACAGCATTGCCTTTCTTTTCATGAAGCTCTGACAATTTTAGATAGGCATCACTAATCTGATCTTTAAGCCCATATTGTTGCGCTAATTCCAAACTTCTTTGGGCAGCACCGAAGGCACCATCCCAGTCATCACGAAGCAGATACATATCTGACATATAGGTGAGATATATACAAATGGGATAATAATCCCCGAATTCTTCAAGTATTCCAATAGCCTCGCTAACATTCTTTTCAGCAATGGTATTTTGCCCCAATTGGGCATACGCCAGGCCTTTGTTGCCCAGGTTATAGGCAAGACCAATCTCGGAGTCCAAAGCTTTAAAAAGAGCCCCAGAACGTTCAAAAAAGAGCAAGGCGGAATCGGGTTTGGCCAGGGTTAGATTGTAATAATCCCCGAAATTTTCCAAGGTATTGGCGTAGTTCAAAGTATCACCCTCTTCTTCTAGAATGGGTAGGGCATTATTGTAATACCGAATGGTGTTCATATTGTTGCCCATTACCTGGTAGACCTGGGCAATGGAGACATACAACTTCCCTAATTCTTCTTTATGTTCGGCTTTCGTTGCAATACTTACCCCCTCAAGATAACTGGCCAAAGCACGGCTTAAATCTCCTTTAAGCCTAAGACTATTACCGATATGTAGAAATCCCTTAATGACAAAACGCATTGAATCCACGGCTTGGGCTCTGGTCAAGAGCTCTTCGCCATATACTAATGATTTTTCAGGATTCTGATGGTTAAAGGCAAGATCATCAAGCAATTGCAATCGGTCTTTTTCTTCGAAATTTTGACTGGTATAGTCGATTTCAAGCCTATCGGCCAAGGCTTGGTCCTGCCCAAAAAGCACAAAACCAGTTATAAAAAGAAAGCCCAGCGTAAGCAAGACTTCCCTAGTGGCTGTTCTTTTATAAATAATAGATCGCCGTTTCTGCATTAAGCTCCGTTTACAAAATCTAAAATCATTTCCCTACCTTAAGGCCTGGATCAATTTCAAAAGAAGATGCCCCAATGCTGAACCTTATGATATATTTATAAGTGTTCCCTTTTGCTTTATCTTTTACTTTTGCTTTCACTTTTTTCTTCCCGTTATTTATCTTACCTAAAGTTTTATTTTTTCTAAATATCTTTTTCCGATCAGGTTTAGTCTCGTCTTCAACTATTTCTATCTCATCAATACTTACTGCGGCCTGCGATGAAGATGAGCCAACCCATTCAATATCATCGTTCGCTTGTACTAATATTGTAAACTTTTCGGGGTCATCAATGTTTTCAACCTGTGTCCCCTCGCTAACTGAAAAGGAAAAAGCTGCATCCTTGTTATTGTTATTTAATTCATTAGTATCCACATTTAATGTAATTACATGAAGTCCTTGGGCAAAAGAAGCACTACTGAAAGTCAATAATGTAAGAACAATTAAAATAAAAAGTTGTTTTCTGGTTTTCATAATCGGGTTTTGATTTATTAATAAAGTGTAAATTAATACGATTCAACAATAAAATGAAGCAAATAAAGGACGGAACATACGTATGATTGTCCCAATAGCCCCAAATAATTACCCAATCGAGAACAATTAGGGAAATATACTATAAATTAGACCCAAAACACAATAGCATCACAAATGATCAAGGATAGAAATAAAATTGGGAATTCTAATGTATTTACTATTTTAGTTGGTTGATAGGCTAAGTGGATGAAAAAACTATCAATCAACTAAAATTGAATTGTATGGAGCAATCACAAGAACATGAAAAAGAGGACAAGAAAAAAACTTGGGCCAAGCGCCCTCCCATGGATGGGAGCCATGCAGAAGAATTAGTAGATCATTATTGGGGCAGTATTAGTTATGTGGCAGAACTAATTAGAGCTTCAGAAATAAAGGCGGGTCTGATCCTATCATTCTATGGTATTATGTTGAACTTTGTCTACGAGAATATTGAATTGGTACTGCAGCAGGCAGCAACATATCAATTACTCTATGTGCTATCGGGACTCTGGTTTCTTATTGCCGGGGGATCAATTTACTTCAGTATCAAATGTTTTATTCCGCATATTGAAGCTAAATACGATAAGAATGTATTTTTCTTTGGGGATGTTATTTCTAAATTTGGTAGCATCAAGGAATTCTCAAAAACCTTTTATCATATAAGTTTGGATGAGATTGAGTTGTTTGATCAATTGGGGCAACAGATATATATAAATTCGAAAATAGCGGCCGCAAAATTTAAAAATGTACATCGTTCGATAAAACTATTGGGAATACAATTGGTCGTACTTTTCATTATTACGACCTACTACTTGCTTATTATTCCATAATGATGGTACCATTGTCGTTTTAAGTCTATTGTTTTATTCCCAATATTCTTTTGAATTCCTTACGTTCGCATTTATAGAATTTGATCAGCCATTTCCTAAAATCGCTTTTTTTGAAAGTATTTGCCATTGCGTGTATTATTAGTATTTACTTATTAGTACACCTTTGGTCTAAATCATCACAAAATTTACTTATAAAATGATGCTTATTTTAATTTTAGGAAGTAATCCATTAGGGCATGGGCCGAAACCTCCCCTTTTTTCTTTATAAATTCCCGAGGGGTCTTGTCCCCGATTTCATAGGTGATTCCCGTGGCCCCAAATTGTCTATTGAACCACGCACTCGAAGTAGGTCGCTCTCCCTTTCCAGGACTTTCATTAATATCATCAATATCTAGGGCAGAACGAATACTTTCCAACCAAGTTTTTGTGAAATCGGGAATCTTTCTTTTTACTGATTCATGTGGGGTGTAATATACGTCATGAAAAGTACTGTGAAAATCCAACCCTAAAAGCACATTGTTTTTATGTTCTTTTGTCTCATTGACCATATGTTGGGTTATTTGTGCTATTTCAGGTTGGTGATAGACGCTCCAATCCCTATTTAAATCAACACCCCCAGTGTTATGTCTAAAATGCCCCAGATCAGCTCCATCAGGGTTCATAAGCGGATATACCATGAGTCGATACCGATCAAAAAAACCATTGTTACCCCCTACTTCAATAAGGGTTTCTATAAAGGCCTTCATGGCAAAAAAACCTGTGACTTCTGGCGGGTGTTGCCTGCTGATAACAATAATCGCAGGTTTGTTCATATTGTCACCCTTGGTAATATTCATATGAAATAACGGTCTGCCTTGAACGCTCTCACCAGCTTTTCCAATAGTAACCAATGCATTGTTCTGGAATGAATTCATCCATGCCCCGACCCTTCTAGTGTCCTGAATTTCCTGAGCGGCTACCCAGAGTGTATCTTTATCAATATTAAGTTTTATGGTTGCCGATGTACTGTCAATACCCAATTGAACCAAGGTAGAATCCAAAGCTTCCCAATGTTCACCGTCCGCGCTGATCTTTGGATTATACCGATGCCAAAATTTTCCATATTCCAAACGTACATTCAGCGTCCTTGCCTCTTTGGCCCATATCTTAAAGGCGTACCATGGGCTCGGGTTTATTGGAGCGTTTTCGGGCGTTATTCTTACCTCGTATAGGCTGTCGTTTATTCTATCGAATTTGTTTAATCTTGCTCCAGAAAAATTATTGGTAGCACCCACTCCATCGATCAAATACGTACCTGATGTCTGATATTCAATGGCCTTGGTTTCGGTATCGACTAGTTTGGCATATTGATGGATCTTCAATTTTTTATACTGTCTTGGCGTAGCACATGATGCAACAAACAAAACCAGTAATACAAGCGTTGTGTACTTCATGGTTACTGCTGGGTATTCGGTAGTTTATAACGAAAGATCATTTTCATCCAAAAATTTATTATTCGCTCAATGCGGTAATTGGGGTTAGCTCAACTTTTCTGAATTCAACTTCTGAACCTTCTGCCTGTAAAGCAATTTGCCCATTATCTGCCGTGGCATTGTAACCATGGTTGACCAAATCGCCATTTACCCAAACTTTAATTTCATTTTTTAGGCATTCGATCTTCATATGGTTCCACTCCCCTACAGGTTTTTCAGAACCATCTGTCAAATTCAATATGCGACGCTTTTTACCTTCGGTGATGCCCCACTCTTCCTTTGGGCCTCTTCGGGCAACCATATCATCAACTTCCACATCTTCAACAATACACCAAAAATCCCCGGCATTTTCATGCATCATCTGTACTTCAATGGATTTTGGGAACATTTTGTACAATGCCCTAGGCGTTGATGCAAATACCAATACCCCGCAATTACCAGGCTCCCCTGCAAAACGATATTCCACATCCAATCTATAATCCTTGTATTCCTTATCGGTAATGATATGGCCCTGTGGCGTTCCTAAACTTACCAACATACCATTTCTTACAATAAACGGATTAATGGCATCAGGGATACTATCCATCATAGGGACATCTATATGCCAACCGGTTATATCTTTTCCGTTAAAAAGGCTAGTGGTTTCTTGTGAACTACAACTTGAAACTAAAATGGATAGAAACAATAATAAGCTAAGGTTTTTCATGATATGGTGAATTTTATGTCTTACGATTACTAAATTTAGTGACTTTCTTTGAACTATAAACTTGTTCTAAGCGCTAAAAAAGTAAATTAGATGCATTACCTAACTTATATCAGTTTTTAAATTCTTTTAGCTCAATATCTTTGTTGGACAAAAAAATGTTTAACATGCAGTCACAAGAGCAATTATTCATAAATAAACTTCGGAATGCCTATGCTGATGTCTTTGAACCGAAGCTTCTCGCAGAAATTCTTGGGATATGTGAATTCAAACAGCTTAAAAAAGGTGAACTGTTAATTGATATAGGAGATGAAATGACCCATATTCCTTTAATAGTTAGCGGAGTGATAAAGATCCTTAGAAAAGATAATGGCCATGAACTTTCACTTTACTATTTGGAAAAGGGGGATACTTGTGCAATATCTTTTGCCAATTGTTTAAATCGGAAAAAAAGTATTTTCAAGGGTGTTGTTGAAGAGGATGTTGAAATGTTTCTTCTACCTGTCCACAAAATTGACCAATGGTTGGTAAAGTATAAGTCATGGCGTTATTTTATTATTGATAGTTATCACTTTCGACTTCTTGAAATGGTTGGGTCAATAGATAGTTTGGCATTTTTAAAAATGAAAGACCGTGTGCTTAATTATTTGATTGGAAAACTACATACCACAACGAACACCACCCTTGATATTACCCATCAGGATATAGCAAATGATCTTAACACCTCAAGGGTTGTGGTCACTAGATTATTAAAGGAACTGAGTGAAGCGGGTGAAATATCATCCACTAGAAATAAGATTGAGATCTTGGATAAATCATCTGATTAGCATTTTCACCCATTTATCATAAATATTCTTATACCCTAATAACATTAGTGTTTAAATTGCTTGCAATTGTATTCTTAAACAGAAAGGTCAAGTAATCTTTATCAAAAACAAACCAAACCATAATATGGAATAGCAGGCCAATAGGATAGCCAAAACTTTCTGATTTCAAATTGAAGGATGAGACCATACCAGAATTATCTGATGGTGAAATTAGAAAATAGTGCTGATTGATTATTGTCATTCATGATCTTCGGCCATTTTTCGTAACATTTCCCGTGCATTTTTTCCTGTGGGGCCATTGGGATCCATTTGTATGGCTTTTTTATAATATTCGGTAGCCTTTATCTTATCACCAGCTTTTAAGTATCCTTCTGCGAGACTGTCCCATGCATTGGCGGAATCAGGAAATAATTCGGTGATCATTTGAAATATAAAAACGGCTTCCTGATTTTGCCCACTACCCAAAAGCTTGTATCCTGCCTTATTAAACTCCTCTTCAAAGTTGAAAAATCTATATTTGGGATCTTTTATCATCTTAGCAGCATCTGTCTTTAGTTGTTCAATTTTTCCAGCTAAAAATAAATCTGTCATATGTTTCATTGGGTTTACAATAAAATCAGTGGCATCAAATGACAATGCTTCATCAAGAACAGGATCCCTATTTAAGCGATAATCTTCAGAGCTCACGTCAACAGCTATATGAGGGGCCAACCAATCACCACCTTCCCATTGAGGCTTATCTTGCCACCAGGCAAAGGACAAGTATGCGGGGATTTTACTGTTGGGCAGCTCTACCCTATTATTATCACCAAAGAAATTAATGTTCTCACTTGTGGGTTCACCTATAAAAATGGCATTGGTATAATTACTCATTTCATTGACCAAATTTTGACAGGCAGAAAAAGTACGCCTTCCTATGATAACAAACAGATTTCCTACTTTATCTATTTTCTTGGATTTTATGATCCCAGTGATTATTGGTTTGTTCTTGTAATTATTCCCGCCCCCATTTAGCCGAACATCGATAACCAATCGATCAACTTCATTCGTTTCAATAAATTTGAATAACCGATCATAGAAAGTGGGTATGTCCTCCGATGGGTCGTCTTGAATTTGACTATGTCGAACATAAACTGTTTTTTGTTCTGGTAAATATTCGTAATAATAGATTTTATCCAAGTTCTTTAAATAGTAAGGTGTCATATTCTGCTGACGTGAATCCATCCAAATGCTGTCCTGTTGGGTTAAACCGTATTCCGTGGGAACCCGTTCCCCTTTTGCAAGCGATTTAAAAGACTGCTTAAAAGTCTTACCATCCTTTTCCAAAGTGAATTCCACAGTATCTGAAAATTTCTTGATAACACCTTGGGCATGCAATACTTCGGGAATACTTAAATAAATACCGGCATAGGCCTTAAAGAATTGATCATTCTCGGCTGGTACCACAGGATAAATAGCCTTTAGGGCTTCTTCGATTGTTACACCCTCAACAGCTACCACCTTGGTTCCGAGTGTTTTTTCATAATCTTTATGCACTCCTTGTATAAAAACACCATCATTAAATTGATAGAGGGTAATAGGTAATTGATGAAAAGCGTGTGGTTGATACCTGAAACCTAAAACGGTATGACCGTATTTGAATGAGGAAACCAATCTTGCAAGACCAATTACGATTTCATGCTCCTGTAAACTTGGGATATCGTCGTGAAGTTTTTCCACAGCCTTATCAAAATCATTTGCCGTGGTCTTTTTGAATAAAAACGAATAATCGTTATGTACTGTTTCCTGAAGGAATTTAAGATCTTCTTGCCATTGTTTGTGGGTGAGTGTTGACTGGGCGGCAGCATTGAGAACAAAAAAGCTTAGCAGAATTAAGAATAGATGTTTCATAAGTTGATTGATTGATACTCGTTTGACTTTCAAAAATCAATTTAGTTACAAAAAATGTAACCAAAAAGTGATTTTAACATAAATACAAAGCTAAAATCCTTAAATAATTTGTTATCGAAAAAATCTAGAAAAGACTACAAATTTCTTTTTGGTATTGATAAAATATACCCCTGTCAGCAGTATCACTGCTGCAACTATAGATTGAAGCGTTATTTGCTCATTTAAAAAGTACCATCCCAGAACAAGCGCGATAATGGGATTTACATAGGTCGATGTTGCCACTTTTTCTGGAGAAACCACTTTTAATAGGTAATTGAAGGAGGTGAAAGCGACTATGCTACCAAAAACAATCAATAAAAGCATGGAATATTGCACCGGAGCACTCCAAACCAATGGGGATGTCCATTTTTCACCAAAAAGTAAACTCGATATCAATAACATAATTCCCCCAGTGAGCATCTGATATCCTGTATTTACAAAATAGTTTTGAGGTAGGTCTGCCTTCCCCACGAACAAACTACCATAACCCCAACTGAGCATACAAGCAAAAATCATGAGCATTCCAAGAATTGAATTTTCTTGACTGATGATTTGTTTTTGACTTACCAAAAGAAAGATGCCAATAAATCCCAAAATAACTCCTATAATAGACATCAATTGTATTCTCTTACCTTGCAACACTCGCATAAGTAAAAGTATGATCAAGGGTTGGGCAGATATTTCCAATGCGGCAAAACCACTGTCCACGTATTTTAAGGCCCATACCACTACCCCATTGCCAAAGGTTAAAAACAAAAATCCAGCAATAGCGGTGTTCTTGAGTTGTCGCCCACTTATGGCTATACTCTTACCCATAAGTTTAGCGATAATGAATATCAAAATTCCTGCAACTACAAATCGTATAGACGCCAACATGAATGGGGGTAATTCAAGAACCGCAATCTTGTTTAAAAGGTAGGTCGAGCCCCATATCACATATATGGAGAAAAACGCAAGGATTATAAGAATTGGACTCTGGGATTTTGACATCACCTAATTATTGTTCAATTATAGATCAATATTAAGCATATACTTCGATTTTGTAACCAAGTGGAAATAAAAAAGGTGGATCCGATTAGATCCACCTATAATTTTGATGTTATATTTAGTTATTCAGATTTCGCAATCATTTTAAAATCCTGTGTCGTCGTGTTAGCTGCTGATAATTGAACACCTTCTACCGTATTCACTTCATAGCCTTCCAAAGTTACAACCACATCATAAGTACCTGCGGTAACTCCCATTACTTTATAAGCACCCGGATCTTCTACACTAGAAGTTGTGGTAATTCTAGAAGTTGAGGTATTTATGGTGCCAGCTTCATAAATTTCAATTTGAGCTCCTCCTAACCCTATTTGTGTCTCCTCCTGTGCATCTGGTGCCTGCTCTACAGTATAAATTAATCCAGATAAAGTACCTGAGGTAGATTTATTGCACGCTTTAATCACAGGTTTAAAATTAAAACCTGTAATCCCAGAAAAGTCCTTTCTGTTTCCTTTAGGGATAAAAGACCTACTTACATCAAAATCAAGTATTAGGTCTGCACTTAACCCACCACTGACCACAAGTCCAGGTTTAATGAATACCTTAATGCCGGTCTGTTCACCACTTGGCACCTTTAAATCATATGTAGTGCCATCGGTAAGTACAATGCTGACACCTTTGACATATACTCTTATTAAATCGTAAGTTCCAACAGGGACAAAAGTATTAACAAGGGTTTCGGTATTGCCGTTTATAAGTTCTAAAAGGTTTACTTCAATTTCCTTTTCCATGAGGGTAACGAACGGAGAATTGTCGTTCTCTTCATCAGAACTATCAGATTCATCTTCCATTTCGTCATTACTCACAGATTCATCTTCAATTTCATCATTACTTTCAGATTCATCATCCATTTCCTTCTCACTGCCTTTATTTCTGGCATCTATTTTAAAAATGGTAACATTGGCCTCTGCGACCAAATCATGTGGGAAAGGCGCATCAGTAAGTTGCACTGTAAGTTTTCCCATCCCATTTTGGCTATCATCGCCATCTGAACAACTTATAAAGAAGAACAATGAAGCGAATAATGCGATAAACAGATTTTTAATTTTCATAATTTCGATTTTTAATATTTAACGTAGGTTAAAACCTTAATTAATAAGGTCTTATCTAATTACAGCAACTAATATGGGGCACACTTTGCTAATAATTTGAATTTTTTTGGATTATTCGATGAACTGCAGTGTTAATTATGCATAAATAAAAAAGAGGGCTTTTTAAAGCCCTCTTTGGTTTTATAGGATTGCACGCACTAGTATGCCTGTGGAAGTGCTTTTACATGTGCAAATACCTTCTGACCATTAATCTCGGTCTCTAAATCTACTTTATTTATTTTAACCCCTTTAACATCATTGAGTTCGCCATCTGGTGAAATGGCCTTTATGCCATAAAAATCACCATCTTTATTAATTGCCTTCACATGAATAATATTTCCATCGCGTAAAACTCCTTTTACATCGAGTTTACGACCATCTTGGGTAAGCGCTTTTACATCAAATAAGGTTCCGTCCTCAGAAATAGCTTTTATCGGCGCATAATTGTCATCACTCACAATCATTTTTATAGGTATATGGTTGTTTCCATCAATGGCCTTAATATCCAACAGGGTCCGTTGATATGAGTCCTGAATAGCCTTTACATCATATTTTTTTCCATCCGGATCAAATGCTTTAATATCCAATGTTCTGCCTTGTGGATGAAATGCCTTAATATGCCATTGTCCGTTATTACTTGCTGCACCTGCCTGTGGTAGTGCTTTTATATGCGCATAAACGGCATGGCCGTTAATCAGTACTTCGGTTTGCTCCTCAGTCATTTTCACCCCTTTCACATCATTGAGCTTACCTTCTGGGGATATAGCTTTAACACCATAAAATTCGCCAGCTTTGTTAATTGCTTTTATATGGATTATATTTTTCGTGCGACTAACTCCCTTAACATCCAGGGTGTCTCCTTCTGGCGTCAATGCTTTAATATCATAAACACTACCATCATCGGCCAATGCCTTTACCCTAGTGTATTTGTCCCCACTCACTAATACCTTGACTGGAAATTCTTTGTCACCAACTAAGGTTTTTATGTCTATAAAGCTACGTTGAGCAGTATTTTGTATAGCCTTAACATCATAAATATCCCCATCCTTATCAATTGCCTTAATATCTATTAACCTTCCATCCGGATGAATGGCCTTAATATGCCAAATAATTTTTTCAACGCTTTTGCCACTTTCGGTATTCATGGCGATAGGAGCCTCTTTTTTAACTTCTTCACAACTCGTTAGCACCATAAAAAGTGTTAGAAAAAAAAGAACTACCGTTCCTTGTAATACAACTAATAATCTATTGGTTTTTTTCATGGATAAATACTTTAATTCTGTTTGTGTTGTAGAAAGCATACGCATTAAATGTGCATGATATACCTCCTTAATAATTAACCAAAATTACATAGGAAGTTGTTATAAATAACTGACATTTATCATCTTATTGACCTATTTTAGAGGTGAAAAGGGTAATATTGAATTCGAGTACCCATAGAAGTATCAAGTGCTGATTAATTATGGCCATTCCACCATATGATGATCTGCATATTTAGCTGTCTAAGAGTAGAAGCAACTAAACATATCGTCAATAACATGCATATTATGCAATATGTAATTGTGCATATTTTGATGGGAGGATACCGAACTTTTCCGTAAAACATTTAGTGAAATAGGCAGGGCTATTGAATCCAGTTTCAAAAGCAATTTCTGAAATATTTCCAAATTGATCGTGTATTAATTCCACGGCCTTATGCAGCCTAAATTCCCGAATGAAGTTATTGGGCGATTTACCAGTGAGTTGTTTTAATTTTCTATATAGCTGTGATTTGCTAAAACCCAATTCAGAACTAAATGTAGCTACATCAAAATTGGGATTTCTCCATGATTTTTCACAATAGCCAATTAACCGCATTAAAAATTGTTCTTCCTTTGGGCTTAGGGTTCTAATTAATTCATTGTCAATTCTGGCATGCCTATTTTCACTTTCATATAATGCCTTAACTACTGAAGAAATTATAACCTGACCCTGGACCACTTCACACATTTGAGTGGCAATTGCAATGGCTTCTGCGAAAATACCATCCTGATCAGTAACAGGTAATCCGGCAGTGATTCCTATTTTTAATCTCCGGTTTCGAGCATCGAACTTTGGTGTAATATATTTATATGACGATTGAATTTTAAGTGCACAAAGCACAGCGTTGGTAACAGATTTAAAAGAAACCAAATAGGAGTTATTGTCCTTTTTAGCTACACTACCCTCAAAATGATTAAAGGATTTTGTAACACTTTTATGGAATTTTTGTGTAAAGATGCTGAATTGATTAGCGTCAAGTCTATTTAAATAATTGCTGGTCTCCATGACCAGGATAATCCTAAAAGCTGGATCATCAATGATGTTTAATTCTTCACTTTTGGCTTTATCAGGATCTTCAATTCTACCCAAAAACGACTCTACCACCTGTTCATTTACTTCAATTATACTATGGGGAACCTCACCATGTGCATGGTCATGCATTTCTTTAATTGCCTCTTTATTTGGTGCTTCAATCAAACAAAAAGCTGTTTTCCTTTTATCATCAAACCAATAGGTTAATCCCCTACAACCAAATTTATGCTCAATTTTTAAATCTTCTTGGTGTAATTGAGCAACGATTTCAGCAGTAACATCCTTTGAAACGTCGTGGCGATCCATATAAATTGGCATACTCTGTTTTTATGTAAGTTAATGATTTTATGCCAAAAAACTTAGCTTTTTTTGCTTGCTTTATAAACAATTAAGAGGGCTAAATGCCCTCTTAAATTAGGATTAAAAAAAAGGACCACAATCGTTTTGTGGTCCTTTTAAATCAAATGTTGTATACTAAATTTCTACGAAGCTATATTTTTTTAACCCTAACCGCATTCATACCTCGCATACCTTTTTCAAGCTCAAAGGAAACAATGTCATTTTCGACAATTTCATCAATTAACCCGCTAACATGGGTAAAATACTTTTCTTGATTAACAGCATCAATGATGAATCCAAATCCTTTGGAAGAATCGTAAAAAGATACTTTTCCATTTCTTACAGGATCAAACTTTTCTTCATCACCCTCTTCTTTCTTCGGAATTCCTAATACGATATCCTCGGCTTCTATTTCAATTTTTTGGGATGGATCTGGTGGGGTATCGGTTAAATTGCCATTATAATCAACATAGGCAAATTGAATGCCCCCTCCACTTTCTTTGGCTGCTGCTTTACGGGCCACTCTTTTCTTCTTTTTTTCTTCACGCTTCTTTAAACGTTTCTTTTCTTTTTCACTTTTATTAAATGTCTGCTGCGATTTCGCCATGTTTTACTTGAATATTTTGAGTTATTAATTTAAGAAAAGAGGTCTAAAAATCGTGCATTGAAAAGAAATACTATCCAAAGAATAAAACCCATGACCAATATTCATTTTTTTTGATCATAATTCTTAAAGCACTGCAAATATAGTGTATTGCAATCAAATATTAAAGGAATAGGTTGTGTTATGAATACACTGGCTAAACGCGATACAATAATTTAATAGTGGTTGATATTTTAAAAAACAAGGTTGGTAGCCTTATTATGCATACCAACCCTGCTTCAAATTTTGTAATAATATAGACTACTTTATACGGTAGTCTCTTCCTTAGCCCGGTATTTGACTATTTTCTCAATAAGATCAGGAACTTTTTCAAAAGCTGCGGCCAATCCGTGGGTCTTTCCAGCTTCCAAAAATGATATTTCGCTGTCTTTGGTCACCAAGAAGCCAATAGGTTCAATACCTACCCCAGCTCCTGCACCCATGCCTTGTCCTTTTTTAATTTTTGCTTCCGTTCCTTCTCCTCCACCTGAACCAAATCCCATACCTACTTTAATTACAGGTACACATTTGAATTCACCGAGTTCAAATTGTTCACCAACTACAGTGTCTGTGTTGGCCTCAGACTTCATAAAGTCTGTAATTTTGCCTAATAATTCTTCAAAATGCAGTTCCATTTTATTATGATTTAAAAGTTAATAAATGATTTAATGATTCGTATTGGTCGGTTCTGTACATTTAGTAATAACCGATTTCTATCTTCGAAGTTTACGTTAAATTGACCTCCATAATAATTCATGAAAGCAAAAGGAGGATACAGTTTGGCATTGGTAATACAATCACCAGTATCTACATCCACTAACAATTGGTCCACTTTGAAAGTTCTTGCAATTCTCAATAATTTTTGAATTTCAATAGTCCTGCGCTTGCTTACCGTAGTGTTATCAACTTTGGCCTTTTTCTTTTTCTTCTTTGATTTTCTTAACGGAAAAAAACTAAATTTTAGGAACAGAGTTCTAAATTTAATTTGGATCAATTCGGTCTCATGGGTTTCAATATTCGCCTTAACAAGGCCCTTGGCCTGAATATAAAACTCATTATTGGCTGTATCCACATACAAAATCAATTTCATGAATAGCAAGTAGCATAAAACCGCACTCAGTACAATAAGTATTATAACCAGTGTCATCACTTAATTTTGGTACAAATGAAATTAATTTAAAGAGTCATGGCAATGATCTTGGTCATTCACACAATTATTTAACATTGATTTAGGGTTGAATGCAGAATTGATTCCTTTAATCCCAAAAGTATACTTCGTTACTATTAACCGTTCAAAGATTACTTTGACCTTAAAGTCGAGCATCAGGTGAACTCCTTAACTGAAAATGAAAGAAAAGCAATTATTGAGTACCTCAAAATTTTATAAAAACAGCTACATTAGGTCTTGCTCATTCTTATGTAATATGACTGATTACATATTTTTTCAATATTTAACAATTAATTGACATTATTGCTTGTTATATATGTAAAACACTGTATAACACATATATACAGACGTTTCTTATCCCCTATTGTAAAAGTTATTTGTTAAATATTTTATAAAATAGTACCTTTTTATACATAGTACTGTAACAAAAAGAATCCCCTCTCGTCTATTAGGTGTAAGTCAATCAAAAACAACAAAATGGAAACTTTACATCAACATCAATTAAGACCTAGAGTTTATTACCAAATAGGTTCTGGTTGGATAACAGATAGATTGTATCATCAAAAAATTGAAAACAAAACAACTAAAAACATATAATCATGAGAGCATCAACAAGAAAAACAGTAACAGAAACAAGAATTAATTCATTCTTTTCAACTTTTAAAGACACAAAAAGGGTTCAGTGGGCAGGTTATAGAAATTATAATCGCTAATCAAGAATCATCATCATCAAATCAAAAAACAACCCTGAAACCGTTCAGGATAAAAAACAGAAATCATGAAAGCAACAATAAGTAAAACACCGACAGAAACAAGAAAGTACAGTTATTTTTCAAACTTCAAAAATAGTAAAAGAGTACGCTGGGCAGAATATAGAAGCTATACGCGATAGACCCCATAACTAAACCACTATCCACAACCAAATCAGAAAAAAGTAGTTAGGAGTTACATTTAAATGTAACTCCTTTTTTTATTCCTAAATTGGCACCATAAATCATATCCTATTTTACAATTCTTTCCAAATAATAAATTTATATCTTAAGCGAAATATCCTTCCAATGATTAAGCTTAATATTTTAACGTTATTTCTTGTTTTACAGATTAGTGCGCAAACATCGCCCGTTAAGGTAGTTGCGGAAGATATCCCAAATAGATTAATGTTTTATGCAATTAATGAGAGTACTACTGATTATGATGTAATGGTTACAATTTCTGGTACAAATTTTCGGCAAAGCAAAGCAAAACCGCGATTGATAAGGGTACCGGCCGCTTCAAAAGTCCACATTAAGACAATTATGCTGATCAGAGGAAAAAAACCATCGTATACCTATAGCATTGTCCAAAATGATAGTCTATCGAAGAGGGCTTTAAAAAAACCATTTGAAAAGATAAAAATCAATCCTAAAAAACAAATAACCTTATATATTCCCCATAATTGCACTAGCTGTGATAGTATTCTTCCACCCTTGGAAAATGGGAAATATAAGTACATTTCATATTTACTTTCGGAAAACGAGAATATAACCAGTCAATTACAGCGTTCTTTTGGGGCCAATAGTACTCCTGTGGATTCATTGAAAACTCCTATTGTTAATCTGGGAGGTAAATTATACACCAAAATGGAAACTTATCAAGAATTACTTGATGAATTGGATAAGGAATAGTTGATTTTTATACAGCTATTAAATTGAAAAAGGGCACGCTTATTATAAGTATGCCCTTTTTACTTGGGTTGGTTAGAAATTTACTGTTAGTCTTGCTTTACCAATCCTTTTTGAACATTCGATGGAACGGCCTTAAAGGATGAGAAAACAGATTTGAAGGTTGCCCTGCCTTGTGTCATAGACCTTAAATTGGTAGAATAGCCATAAAGTTCAGCTGCAGGTACCATACATTTTAATATTTGGAAATGCCCATTGGTATCTATTCCTTGAATTATAGCTCTTCGTGATTGTAAATCGGTCATCACATTACCTACCATTTCCTCTGGCACTTTGACCGTGAGTTCCTGAACGGGTTCCATTAGGTTGGGTTTTGCATTCAAGAAAGCTTCCTTAAAAGCATGTGCCCCTGCTATTTTAAAGGAAATATCATTGGAATCCACAGAATGCATTTTACCGTCATAAACCATTACCCTTACATCGCGAACATAGGAGCCAGTTAAAGGTCCTTCTTCCATTACCTCCAATATGCCCTTCATAACTGATGGTAAATAACGGGCATCTATGACACCACCTACAATACAATTATAAAAAACAAGTTTACCTCCCCATGGAAGATCAACTTCTTCTTTTCCCCTGAGATTGAAGCCCTCTGGTTCTGGCATACCCTCATACCAAGGTTCTATTTTTATGTGTACTTGGGCAAACTGTCCAGCACCGCCAGATTGTTTTTTATGTCTGTAGCTGGCATTTGAAGAACGTTGAATAGTCTCCCTATAAGCGATTCTGGGTTTTTCGAACTTGGCCTCAATACCATAAATGTTTTTCAAAGCCCAATCAACCGTTGCTAAATGTAACTCGCCCTGACAGCCTAAAATTAATTGTTTTAACTCCTTGGAGTAGGTTATTTCAACCGTAGGATCCTGACTGTGAATTTTTCTCAAGGCATCACTCAGTTTCTCTTCTTCTTTCTTGTTAACGGCAGATATTGATTTTCTTGTTCTAGGTTCTGGGAATTGGATAGGTTTGATGGTAATGGGCTTACCAATTTTGTGCAAAGTATCATTAGTCTCTGTATATTTCAACTTTAAGGTTGCGCCTATATCCCCAACGGTCAATTTTGAAACGGGTTCACGTTTTTTACCATCCATGATAAAAAGCTGGTTCAGAATCTCGGTTTCCCCGTTCCTAGAATTTTCCAATTTATCATTTTGATTGACTTCACCAGATTTTACCTTAAAAAAGGTGATTTGCCCCAGATTGGGTTGATGTATTGTCTTGAAGATAAACAGCGCTGTTGGGGCCTCTTTTTTGCGCTCAATAGTTTTTCCCTCGACACTTTGTTCAGGTTTTAAATCCGCAGATGAAGGCGCTACATTATCAATGAATCCCATAAGACGACCACTGCCCATATCATTGAGGCCTGAGGTACAGAACACTGGGAAAACCTCATGGTTGAGCATACCTGCCTTTATTCCTTGGCGCATTTCATCTTCATTCAATGTTCCTTTATCAAAAAATAACTCCAGTAACTCCTCATCATTTTCAGCAGCTTTCTCTACCAGTTCATTGTGCAATTGATCAGCCAATTCCTTTTGATCATCAGGTATTGGGAATTTTTCGGGTTTGCCTCCATCTGGGCCAAATTTGTACATTTTCATTTTCAACACATCAATAATGCATTGGGCGCCATCTACGACTAATGGATATTGTATCTTGATCAGATTGTTTCCTACCAAGTTTTTGATGCTATTATAGCTTTCTTCAAATTTGGCATTCACATGGTCTATCTGATTGATTACGAATATGGTCGGTTTTTGGTAATTATCAATATAATTCCAAATAATCTCAGTCCCTACCTCTACCCCATACTGTCCATTTAATACGGTAACTATAGTATCGGCCACACGGATTGAAGATATAATCTCACCTATAAAATCGTCAAGACCGGGAGTGTCAATAATATTTATCTTGTACTGTCTCCATTCAGTATGCATTGGAGTTGCGAAAACCGAATTTCCTCTCACATGTTCTATTTCATGATAATCGGAAACCGTATTGATACTTTCAACAGATCCTCTTCTATTGATCAAGCCAGCCTCAAAAAGCATCGTCTCGGCCAAGGTCGTTTTTCCAGAATTATGAGCCCCTACAAGAACTACATTTTTAATGTGTTTATCGTCGTATATTTTCATGAAGTGTTGATTTAAGTTGTAGTTACAAATCTAAAATTACATTACATCGAATAACATGACATTTGTTAGTTTTTTACTGCAAATGTTAGCTTATATTCAGTGCAATCCCGATTTGATTCTTATTTCAAAATCCCATAGGTTATAATCGAGATTACTATCTTCTTTTTACAATGGGTATTCTTATTTGGGACGGGTACTCATTGGAGTGATGAACCTTGTTATGGGCTACAACTCCTTCTTTTTCATCAAAATTATTGCCTCCGGTATTCAGGTTTCGTGCAAATCTTGGAAAATTACTACTTGAAATCTCTATTCGGATCCTATGCCCTTCTTTAAAATAATTACTGGTTGACATAGGCGTTAAAGCTACCTTGTAAACTTTGCCCTTCTCCATAAATAACTCCTTATCATAACCTTCCCTAAATCGAACCCGTTGTATGGTTTCATCAAGATTGTATGCACTTCCATCAGGGTAGACGTCGATGAGTTTAACTGTGAAATCAGTGTCCTTGACATCTGAAGAAACATACAACGTGGTCTCAACAAAACCAGTGACTTCAACTCCTTCTTTCAATGGGTCAGTAGTATATACCAAAATATCATTTCTGGTCTCCATGACCTGCTGATCAAAAGAACCGCCTTTTACAGCATTTCCCGTACAACAAACATTGCCACCATACGAAGTAACGGGGTTCATTGGATCATACGTAAAAGCATCGGCATTATCCTGTTCCCCAGGTTTCTTGCTAATTAATTTTCCATCACCAAAAAGACTATTGGCTCCCCCTCCACTTTGTAAGTAAAACGTTTCCATATTTGCATTACTTGGCGGCCATGTTTCTGAAGATTGCCATTTGTTGCTACCCATCGTATAGTATTGTACTCTTGGCGTGTTCTCTTTAAAATCGTTTTGCTCTCCTTTTAACCAAAGATCAAACCACGAATAGATCTGTTCATCATAATTTAATCTAGCATCACCCACACTGCGTTCACCCACTATTGTGTTTTCTGTAGCTCTGGTATAAGAACAGTGTAATACTGGTGCAATGACCAAATATTGATTATCACTTACTTCAGGATCTTTAGCATTTTTCCGTACATGGTTGTACAAGGCCAAATTTGGGCTAATGGAAACATCGTACCAAGAAGCAAACCAAAAGCTGGGCACCCCAAAGTCCATATTATCATGGTATAATCCTCCTTTAAACCAATCTTCATCATTGGGCTTTCGTACGACCATTTTATCGAAAATTTCACGTTTTCCATTGATGTTCTGAAGGATGTCTTTTATCGGCAAATGCTTTAAAGCTTCTGACATATCAACACGCGGGTTTTCTGGTGCCAGATCATAAAATCTTGAAATTCGAATTAAATCTTCTTGGGTAGCGCCTACTGGGATTCTTGGTTTGAACTTATCATGTTCAACACCATATAACCAAGAAAAGAACAACAACTGTTCAACACCACCACGATACCAATTCCCCTGCTCAAAAAATTCCCCAACCCTACCAACTCCTGCGCCATAACTTTGGGGAACCATTGCTGCATGTGACGGATGGTCTAGTGCTGCCACTGCCATTTGCCATTCTGCAGTTGAAGAACATCCCAATGTTCCTATTTTACCATTGGACCAATCTTGATCCTTCATCCAACTAAAAGCATCGTAACCATCAGTTAAGGGTGTACCTAAAATATCCCATTCACCCTCAGAAAAATACCGTCCACGTTCATTTTGAACAACATATGCATATCCCCTTTTCACAGCCTCAAATGCTCTTTGAGCCGTTCTTGTGCGTTGTTCTCCATCTCCCCAAGAATTAAAATTATATGGCGTTCTTGAGAAAATAATAGGGACTTTTTCCGTTGTTTTTGGTCTATAGATATCGGTGGCCAATCGAATACCATCACGCATAGGCATCATAACCTTTTGGTCAACGATGGCTATTTCATTCAATTCTTTAAGAATATCTTCTTGTGCAGTGACCGAAGAAACTGAAGCAAGAATGAAACAGATTGCTATTAAAAATGGTAAGCTCTCTTTTTGGTTGAAAAACATGCAATAGTATTTAAATATTGGAATGACTCAAGAATCCTTTAAAAATACTAAAATGCTATTAATAAATTGGAATGTGCCGCAAAAATTGCGGTAGATAAGGCATAAACTGTGATTCTATGGGTTAAACCAATAATTTAGTTTCAAGGTGAGCGACCATGTTCTTCCAGAATAAGGGGATAAAAGATGGTTATTCGTGTAGACAATGAACAAATCAGAAGCTGGCTTATAGCGCCATTGGAACCTCGAATTTAAATTGAAGTTTTTGGATTGTTCGTTGTACTGAAAAAGTGTGGCAAAAAACAGTTTGTTCGTGAATGTAATATCTACCTCAGAACCTATAAGCCAAAATTGATTCGTATTCCAAGGAGCTGGTAACTTGATGTGGTTGTAGTTCATATTTGCACTTAGGCTCACATATGGTTGAAAGCGATAACCTAATTCAGACGTAAGGCTTGTTCGCTTACCACCTTCGTAATAGCCGCCAAAACGGGCATCGAAGGTATACGTAAAAAGGCTTTGGGGTTTTGATTCGTACATCCAACCAAAGGCGTTCCATTGGTGTTTGGTACCTGCTTCAAGCTCCTCATTGCCCAACCTAGTTGGGTCAAATGGCGACAATAATTCCACAAAATCATCAGAAATGAAAAAATCCAAACTGCTTCGGTTCCGAAAAGCTAAACCGTATACTAGATAACTCGTATTATCGGTTCGCTCAAAATTTTCATTGAAAAAGTAACTGGTGTTCAATGTTGGGCCATGACTCAAAATAGTACCTGCTTTAGGAAAAAAAAGATGTCCTAAATAAGATTGGATATTCACATACCCATTTCTAGGTACAAAACCCACTTCGGCAGTATAACTATCCTCGACGAACGACTCCTGAATACGCCATTTCCATTTTCTACTTTTATACTCCAAATGGGCAGCCTGTGTAATACCATTACCAAATTTATTCGGTGAGAACGACTTTAATAAAAATGCCTTCCCATTCCATAAATTGTTGGATGAGGCCAAATTATATTCTACGCCTATATTTCTATTGAACTTTGGATACAGGTCAGTAATGGAATCATTCTCTTGAGGGTAGTTGAATGATTCTTTATTCACGATCATCAGGCCAACACTGGACCTACTAAAGACTTTACGTTGTAATGACAGTACCCCAAAGTTCTGACTTGGGAGTCCGGTTTCATCTACAGCTGCAGTTTGCATATCCATAAGACCTAATCGCCATTTATCATTAAGGTTGCCACTTACTCGAGCACCTGCACGTATGGGCACTCCCAGCCCAATTCTACGTGAAAAGAAAGGTCGTATGGTCGGATAGCCAAAACTGGCAAAAAGATCTCCATTCTCTAAAAAAAATTGTCTTTTCTCAGGAAAAAAGAGTTCAAATCGTTCCAAATTGGTTACTTGTCGGTCAACTTCAACTTGGGAGAAATCCGGGTTGACCGTTAAATCAAGGTTCAAAGAAGAAGTAAGACTCACCTTTACATCTCCCCCCACCTTTTTATCAAAAGTAGTTTCACCCTCAAGATCATTGTTAACGCTCGCTAAAGCATATGGAATAATCGACACATTTGTTCCTGCTTTCGGAGGTGCCTCATCCCAGACCAATACCCCTGAATATGCCAAAGTAGAAGTTGGGAATTGCCTAGGTATCGGTGTCCAACTAGATTTTTCACTAGCCCTAAGGTCTAACCGGCTAAAATTTATTCCCCATTCTTTTACGTCATCCCCATATCTGATGGACTTAAAGGGAATGGCCATTTCAAAAACCCATTTTTCATCATCGCTCAGTACTTTTGATACCCATTTGGTATCCCAGTTCAAATCAACACTACTCCCACTGAACATGGTTCCATCCCATTGTGCACCAGCTGCATTTGAACCAAAGGTAAAACCAGTGGTTTGGTTATTGAAGGGATCTAAAAAGAGCAGGAAATTATCGTTCTTGCCAAACGAAAAATCCCTTCTCAAGGATTCCACAATATTTTGACCAGATTGGCTATTGAAAAAAGTTGCCAATAGATATATATTCCTATCATCATAAGCCATTCTGATTTCAGACTTCTCGTTGGCCTTACCTTTATCCATCGGCAATACCATAAAAAAGTCTTTGGCTACATCGGTATTTTTCCAGGCTAGGTCATCGCCTACTCCATCTATAACTATGGGTGCAGTAGTTTTACGAATATTCAACCTAAAAGATTCATTCTTTTTTTGGGCAATTCCCTGTAGGCAAATGAGGGTTAGAACAATGCTTAAATAGGGGTTCTTCATAATCATAACCAAGTTACCCATATTTTGTAAAATTCGATGATTGTTTAATGACAATTAAGTACTGTTTTTTGCCATATTCCAACAGATTATAAAAATTTTATGATTCATATATACCACAGTGAAGTTTAATTCGTTAAATCGTATACGATATATTATATTAGTTGCATGATTTCCAAGATAATTTTACGTGATCAAGTACGAGAGCATTTGTTAGACCAAATGACAAATGGACTATTGGAACCTGGAAAAACAATTAATCTTGCAGCCTTGGCGCGGAAATTGGATGTTAGTGTAACGCCTATTCGTGAGGCACTTACCCAATTACAACAATCTAAACTCATCAAGGCCATACCCAATAGAGGGTTTATTATTGCTGAATTAAATTATCTAGAAGCTAAAGACTTATATGAGCTAGTGGCCGATTTAGAGGTTTTGGCAGTTGAGAACTCAGTTTTTGACGAGACTTCAATAGCCTCATTAAAAGAAACCCAGATTAAATTCAAAGGTGCGAAGGATACCTTATCAAGAATTCATGCCAAGCTCGAATTCCATAAAATTCTTACCCAGCATTATAAGAACGCCTTGGCCCAACAAATATTGACAGACCTTAAGACTAGAATCATTTTCTATGAGAGGGCCTTTATGTCTGACGATTCTATTTACGCCAAGTCTGATAACCAACATGATGGTATTATATCTGCCATTGAGGACGACAATGTTCCCACAGCGGCACTAGTCTTAAAAATGAATTGGATGCTTATATTGGATTATATTCAAAAGCAATTGCGATTTATTTGAATGACTACTCTAAATCTTCCAAAATTACCCCTGCTTTTTTAATATTGCTATTATAAAAACCTATTATCTTGCGTGTGAACAAATAGTAAAATATCATTCCCAGCGGTAGAAACCAGAACCAAAAATTACCTTGGGATTTCGAAAAAATATCATCTCCATCGAATATTTTAGAGCCTACAGGAATAATTATCAGCATAAGAACAAAACCAGCGTAGACCGTAAATTTCATAAACCGTTGATATCGCTGTTTGCTTTTTTCATACGCAACTATACTTTCTTTATAGTTTAATACAGAAACATCCAAATTTCGCATATCGTTTAAATATTTAAGCGAGAAATATGGTAACACAATAAGTATGGCCAAGGTAATGACCCCACTTATTCGCAGCGGCAAGGTGTCCAGCTCATAAAATCTAAAAAGTATAATGGCTGCGATAACGTATGTGAAAACAGCACTTATTTTTTCTGGAATTGCAATTTTGTTTAATCTATTTTTGTAGTCCTGATGTGTCATTTTCAATATGATTTCTTTTGTTAATTTTTTTTGTTTTTCAAGCTCTTCGCTCATTTGAGTCCATGTGGCTTGTAACTCTTCAATTTCCATATGCTAATTATTTAACCATTTGTGTTTTTAATTTTTCCTTGATGCGCGAAATGCGAGTACCAATATTACTGGATGTCATTCCTGTTATTTCGGCTATTTCATCATACTTTTTACCCTCTAACAATAACAGCATTATACCTTTTTCCAAAATGTTGAGCTGATGTATTTGGGTATATAGCATTTTTATCCGCTCTTCAAATTCGGTATCATAAAATTCAGTTTGGCTAAGTACTACCCTATCTATAGCAACCGAATGACCCTTACGCTTATTCCTTTTTATCCGTGTTAAAGCCGTGTTCAATGCTATGCGATACATCCATGTGCTAAATTTTGCCTCATTCCTAAAGGAATCAAATGATTTCCATAACTGATATACAATGTCCTGATACAGATCTTCCTGGTCCTCCCTATTATCCGTATAAATCGTGGTAATTTTGAAAATAATCCCTTCGTTCTGTTTTATAACCTGAACAAATTCATTCTCCCTATCCATGTACTGGTTTTGGTTTGATTCATTAGTGTCCGCTGTTGCAAAAAAATCACATCACTATTAAAAAAAATGAACAAAAGTGACATAACCTTATATTAAAAGGACTTTTCAAAGCGTTAGGAAAGTATAACTAATTTTAAGATTGATATCCATTACTGATAATTAAATGTAAAAATATGAATTACTTATCTCCACAAATTGAGGCTTTGGCAAAAAAGAGAATAAAAAAAGATGCGTCATTGGTCAGAAAAGGATTTTCTTGCGGAATTTTTCAGGAGTATGGTAATGTCAATTTAAGTAGCACACAAACTACCATTGAAATAACTAAAAAATAAGGTTTCTTGAGCGTCATTCCTGCCTAGTAGTGTTAATTCAATTTAGCTAATTAAAAATCTTATTTACTAAGTCTCAGGAATTAAACAGAATTTGCATCGATATAACATTCCACCTGGTTGTGCAGCCATAAAAATGAGGCCGGTAAATTGGTGGTAATCTGTTTTGACAATAGTTTTTTGATAACATCCTTCTTTTTAGTACCGGTTAATAGTAGAATAATTTTTTTTGACTGTAGAATATTGGCCATGCCCAAGGTCAAACCATAGGTTGGCTTTTTATTCAGAGCATTTATCATTTGATGGTTTAATGAATCAGCCGTGAGTTCCGCAACGTGACAATGGGCTGTTAAAGTATTTGCCGGTTCATTGAAGCCGATATGCCCATTTTGTCCAAGTCCTAAAATGCAGATATCAATCGGGCCTTTTTTTTGAATTTCAATTTGTATTCTATCACATTCCTTTTGAGGAGAATCAGGATTACTTTTAAATGAAATATACCGGTTTTGAGGTATCGCCAAGGGTTGCACTATGTTCTCTTGAATATACGATTCACAGGAGCTTGGTTCGTTGGAATCAATACCTCCCCATTCATCCAATTTTGTGATTATCAGTTCATTGAAAAAAGCGGGGTATTTATTGAAAACACTGGCTAATTTTTCATAGGTTCCCGTTGGGGAATTCCCTGTTGACAAACAAATCAATTGTCTAGGCTGTTTTCTTAAATCAGAAACAATGGAATCACAAGACAATTGGCTCATTGCATTATAATCGCTGCAATATTGTATTTTCATCTATTTAATCTCTTTTTTTAATCTAAAGATGAGTATAATAATCCCGAATTTTCAAGACTGCGTAGATCAACTGCTTCGCTTCAGCCTACGCAGTCAGGTTCACATAAAAATTTAATTATTTCGGTTGGTAAGTATAAAATTAATTTTGTTTATGCCCAAGTCTTGTTATGCCCAAGCTTTATCTCCTTTATTATAAGGAATACATCCTTTAAAATCGCCTGGAACAGGAATATATCGTAATGCCTTTGTAGCTCCAGGTTCCGAAGTGAAATAGCCCCAAATCGTAAGTTGTTTCATCATAGAAAAAAAATGTTGGGGTTCCCCTTCTGTATATGATTTTGTTTTGTTGTCCAATAGGACCAACAAATCATGTCTTTGCCCTTGATCAAGCTCTAAAAAACCTTTGGAATATGTATTAGTGGCCATTCGCTGTAAGGTCTCAATTCCTTTTTTGAAAATAACTTGCTCCTTTTCATCATAGCAATCAGATACAATGGTAACCATGAACATACCTATTTTAGCTGCTTTTGCCCCCGGTGAACGATTGGTTTCAGGTAATATGGTCTCGCCAACTTCATCTAACAATAAAACATCAGAATCGGAAAACAGTTTTTTATCTTTTACTTTTGGGGTACAGCCAGATAGAAATAAATTGGAGCCAATAATTGTTGTCCCCATGATACTGGTAGTGAGTAGCAGTGCTTTTCTTCGGTTCATAATTATAACCTTAACTTCGTTTTTTCCATAGTTTATAGGGCTTATCCACATCTGACTTGAATGGCATAAATACCTTTTTATGTGTTCCGGCCGATTCATAAGCCGCAAAAATGACCTCTAATACTGCTCTTCCGTCTTCTCCTGTAACCGCCGGCTTTTTGTCGTTCTTTACACAATCTACAAAATGGGCAAATTCCTGAGGGAAACCGTAATTCCATATTTCCTCATACATGGTAAAACTCCAACCGACTGTATTTCCTGCTTTTTCCACGGCATAGCCCACACCTTTTTTACTGTAGGTTTGAATAGAATTCCCTTGGAGCACATCGGCATAGGCCACGCCTTCAGAGCCATGAATCTCGGCTCGGTCATCCATTCCACCAAGTTTTGTCCAACTCTCCTCTGCTACCGCAATAACACCATTTTCAAATTCGAGAATAATGATAGCATTATCATCTCCAATGGTTTTATCTTTATGGACACTGGTTGTCATTTGTGCATAAACTGATTTTATGGGTTTTCTTCCGTTCATCCATCTAAAAAATTCGATGGCATGGCAACCCATATCCATAGTAACACCACCTCCTGATTTTTCCACATCCCAAAAATGATCAGCATGGGGACCATCATGTTTTTCGGATTGTTTTAATAACACAGGACGCCCCAAGGCCCCCTCATCCAACAACGCTTTAAGCCGTACGTATTTTGGCGTAAAGCATAACTCTTCTGCGTACATTAATTTTACATTTGCCTCTTTACAGGTCTCAATCATAAGATCTGCTTCGGCCAAGTTCATACACAATGGCTTTTCCACTACCATGTGCTTGCCGGCCTTCGCCGCTTTTAAAGCAATTTCACAATGCAAAGAATTTGGTGCACCTATAACTATCATATCAATTTCCTTCATGGCCAACATTTCATCCAAATTGGTAAAATGATGCGGGATACCATATTTGGCAGCAAACTTCTTGGCATTGCCTTTTGTTGGGGACATTACTGCAATGAGTTCTGCCTCGGAAACCGTTTTTAAGGATTCTGCATGTATTGATGAAATAAATTGTGACCCAACAAGTCCAACGCCGACCTTTTTATCCATTTATCAAAGTTTAAATTATAAATTCCCCTTTTTAAATTCTTCTGCTGCAAAATTCGCAGCTCTCGCTGTTAGCGCCATATAAAGAATTGACGGACTCTGGTTCCCTGTACTTGTCATACATGCGCCATCTGTCACAAAAACATTTTTGCACAAATGCATTTGATTCCATTCATTTAAGAGCGAGTCTTCAGGATTTCGGCCCATTCTTACCCCACCCATCTCATGTATATCCAATCCTGGAGGTTGCTTATTATCATCAACATATACTTCTTTGCACCCTATTTTCTGCAACATTTCCTTACTCTGTTCCATAAAATCGGCAACCATTTTATCATCATTTTCATCATAGCCCACGTCGGTAACCAAAAGAGGAATTCCCCATTGATCTTTCTTATCTGTACTTAAATATACCCTATTGGTTTCTTTGGGTATGGTCTCGCCCTGCATATACATGTAGATATACCAATCACCTGCTTCACTGATTGCATGCTTAAAATCGGCACCTATCTGAATATCGCTTTCTGAAAGTTCGTTTTTACGTACCCTATAAGCACCACAAAATGTGGTAAATCCACCAACATAATCCATCTCCTGTTGCTTTAAATTTCGGTAATTTGCCAAGATAGGTTCTGTGGGGTTCTTGCCATATACATACTTATCTTCAAAACCATCGATTTTACCACTAGCATATCCTCTATAAATATGAAAACAGACATATTTTCCTAAAAGTCCATTGTCATTGCCCAAACCGTTTGGAAAACGTGATGACTTGGAATTAAGTAAAATGAGGTTGGTGTTTAATGCTGAGGCATTCACAAAAATTATTCGGGCTTTAAAGAATATTTCTTCCTGCGTATTGGTATCGATTACTTTTACTCCTGATGCTTTCCCGGTTGCTTCATCATAAAGTATCGAATGTACTACTGAGAAAGGCCTAATGGTAAGGTTACCTGTCTTATCTGCCCATGGCAGTGTTGAGGATACTGAACTGAAATAACCGCCAAATGGGCAACCCCTCATACACAAATTTCGTGATTGACATTTTCCACGGCCTTGCTCTAAATGAATTTCCTGCGGCTCACTTAATTGTGCCCATCTTCCTTGAACCAAATGCCGGTTGGGATAGTGTTTATGAATGCTATCACTCATATGTTGTTCTACACAATTAAAATCGAATGGCGGTAAAAATTCACCATCTGGCATAGCGTCAATTCCATCTTTATTGCCACACACACCTATAAATTTTTCGACATGGGCATACCATGGGCCAACATCTTCATAGGAAATAGGCCATTCAATCCCATAACCATACTTGTTTGGTGCCTTGAACTCATAATCACTCCATCGTTGGCAAGCTCTTCCCCAAGTAAGTGATTTACCCCCAACCTGATACCCACGTATCCAATCAAATGGTTTTTCTTGAACATAAGGATGATCATTGTCCTCAATAAAAAAATGCGCCGTATCATCACCAAAACCTGCAGCTCTGGTAATTAAGGGGTTTTTATCCAAAAAATCTTTACTCATGCGCCCTCGGTACTTAAATTCCCAAGGATGCATATTTGCAGTCGGATAGTCTTTTAAATGTTCCACATTCCGTCCTCTTTCCAAAACGAGGGTTTTTAGCCCTTTTTCACATAATTCCTTTGCTGCCCATCCGCCGGAAATACCTGAGCCAATTACGATAGCATCATAAGAATTAGATTCGGATTGCATAGTTATATTTTTATTAGTATTCGATTTTGCAGAGAATCACAGTGGTTTTTAACATAAACACTTAAAGTTCCTATCTTTTATATTAAATGGCAAATTATTAAGATAATAATTATAAATCTCAATCTACAGGAAACAAACTCCTGTCCAATCCTGGAATTAAATTCAAAGCATTCTTATAGTACACTTTTTTCAAAACTTCATCCGGTAAATCCAAGCCGTACATGGCCCAAAAAGCATGGTATTTCTTGTAATAAGGAAAGTACTCATCATCGGTTTCCAAGACCCTGAAATAAGTAGGGAATTCATTGGGTTTCCAACTATCTTTTCCAAAAAGAATACGGTCTTGGTATTTTAGAAAAAAGGCATGCGCATTTTTAGGTTGTCTACCTAATTCGGCAATAACAGCTCCAATACCTACGTACATATTCGGCATTGCCTCCATTAATCCACCTAATTTTTTCAAATTGTTGGCATACCATCCCATATGGGCATTTATAAATTTTGTTTTCGGATTTTTTTTGAACATATTGTGCTGTTCCTGTATGATCTGCTCCCATGGCGCTGGATCAGTTGCCGATCTTTTTCTTCTAGAATGCGTCTTTAACTCTAACCAGCGCTCATTGTTACCATCCATTGGATCCCAGAAGGATTTTGGATCGGCAGCATGTATTAGAACTGGAACGCCCATTTCCGCACATTTGGCCCAAATTGGGTCTAACCGGGGATCATCAATCGCCAATCTATTTCCGTCAGTGTCTTTATATCTAAGGCCAAGACTCTTATATATTTTTAATCCTTTTGCGCCGTTCTTAATATCAGTTTCCAATTGTGTAGCGGCCTTATTAGCCCAGTCATCGGTACCAACTCCATCAAAATCCACATTGGCAAAAACAGCGAACCGATTGGGATGATTTTCCTTGATACTCTGTAACATGGAATTTATTCGTTCTCCCGAACCTCCACTAAGATTCACCATGATGCCCTCATTGAGTGCATCCATATCTTTAACTAAGGCTTCTAAGGCTTTAGCGGACATATCCCGTTGGTGACTATGCACATCGATAAAAGGATATTTAGCCTTTTTCACCTCATTTACAGGAACAACCAGTGTAGATTTTGGATTATACTCCTCAAAACCCATGTCTTGGGCACATCCCGATGTTAGGGGCAAAATAAGCGTGATAATTAATAGATATAAGTACTTGTATTTCATTTATATATGTATTTCGTGAATAATGTTAAATGCTTTTTAATGCTTGTTGGTATTCTTCCATAGTATCCAAATCTTTTTCCTTTCCATTGGGGTTTATGGCTATGACGTTATTCGAATTGGCGGCTATTATTTCTTTTGCACCTCCGTTTCCTTCTAAATTGGATAAATCCTCAAGATACTTTTTATCAAAAAGAACAGGTACCCCGTTGCTATGTTTATATGCCGTTGCTACAATTCCTTTGTTGGATCTTTTAAAAGTGGAAATCATTTTGTTAATATAGTCAGCATCAATCAACGGTTGATCACATAACATAATAAGAATCCCATCATAATCCGTTTTTAAATGTATAAGGTAATTGATAGCGCATGAAATCGAGGAACCCATGCCCTTCTTCCAATTCTTGTTCAAAACCCAGGTTACATCAGTTGAGTTGAATTGCATTTGGATGGTTTCTGCTTTAGCACCAAGAACAACATAAACCCTTTCAGAATTACTTTGTACTGCCTCCTTTATTGCCTTACCTAGCAGTGTAGACGTACCCCAAGGGAGTAATTGTTTGACTTGCTTCATACGTGAAGATTCCCCAGCTGCTAATATGACTACGGCTATATTTTCAGTGTCTGCCATTAATTATGAATGGGGCTTGATTTATGTTTCAACATTATGGGCTCTTGTTTGCGAACAACCGCTAAAATTTCTGCTAAAATGGCGATACCGATTTCCTGTGCAGTTTCTGCGCCTATATTTAAGCCCGATGGTCCGTAAATGATATCAAAGAACGAATCATCGATTTCTGGGTAACGTTCAATAAGCTCATTCAAGAGTTTTTCCCGTCTTTTTGCAGGACCTAAAATTCCCAAATAGGCAGGTCGAGTATTGCTAATCCTTAATAGATATTTTAAATCCTTCACATAGCTATGGGTCATTAAGAGCACTGCAGTTTGGTTGTCAATATTTTCTATGGGTAAACTTTCTGAATCCACACATATTAATTCCTGTGCCCCAGGGAAGTCAACCAACGTTTTTTCTTCTGATGGTGCAGCCACAACAGTTACGTCCCAACCAGTAAGTGCTGCATAGGAAGATAGTTGTACGGCATCATGCTCTGCCCCAATAATCAATAATTTAAAACAAGGCTCCATTTCTTGATTGAATACCATTAGGTTTTTATCAAGCTCAAAGGATTCTCGAACTGGTATTCCATTTTGCCCTAGAGAAAAAACAGAACCTAACGATTCATGGCACCCCTCAGATTTTGAATAATAACAGGAAACTAGAATTGGACTCCGCTTTTTTAAATTATCCTGAAAAGCCTTAAGGAATATTTTATTTGGTTCAAAAGGTTCAATTAATATATATAGTAAACCTTCGCATCCCAGTCTATAGCGGCCATCATAAGTCATCATCTTTGATATACCATCATTGAAAACAGTTTGAGCCTGACGTATTACCTCTTTTTCAACACAACCACCACTGACAGCTCCAATGGCTTTATCATCTTCCTGTATCAACATACGAACCCCTGGACGTCGATATGAAGAACCCTCCAAGGCAACAACAGTAGCCAATACCGTTTTCTTTTTATGCTCCTTGGCAACTTGGTATGCTTCAATAATTATTTTGAGTTCGTGGGTCATTATAAAATTCTTATCTTAAAAGTCTTTCTTTAACAATAGTAAGCTAAATAATATATTAAATGAAAACTCATAGTTCTTTGTTGAAATTCTTGGCCAGCTATTTCACTTCTAATTTAATTTAATAAATAGCATTGATTTTTACTTTAACAAGATTTAACAAACTTTTTCTTTTGGGGCATAATTTAAAATTCATTTGAGCGTTCTGAGTGTTGAACCTCAAATTAATGAAAATGAAATCCTGTTTAAAGTATTTTAGTCTTTTCTCCGTACTATTTTTGACCTTTTCTTGCGGTAATGCCGATGACGATGTTAACCTTAATCTAAACTTTGGGGAAGGACTTGGCAAGGGGGAGCCAGTAGACGACTGTCTTGATCTTGGTGAAAGTGATTTGGTCTTGTCCATTCAAGAACAATACACTACCCTGCCTGGAAAAGTATCCATATTATTTAAGGTATCTGATACTGATGGCAATCCTGTCTCAGGACTTGATGCCGATAAGTTCACAATTTATGAGCAAGGTCGTAATGATGAATGTTTCAATACGATATCAAAATCAGAATCTTTTGCAAGAATCTCTTCGAATTCCCAAATATTCAATACGAATACTATTTTGGTTTTGGATTTAAGTAATAGCGTACTTAGTAGTAGTTTGGAAGAATTGAAAACCGCATCTGTGAGTTTCGTCAATAATGTGATGCCAGCTACTACTGAAGATTCCTATAAAATGGCAATTTATTGGTTTGATGGCGAAGATGAACTTCACCTATTGAATGATTTGACCAGTTCAAAACAAGAATTAGTGACTGCCATAAATGGTATTACCGATGCTATTAGTAATGACCCTTCTACTGATTTATATGGCGCCGTCATAAAGTCAACGAAAATTGCAGAGGATTTATTAACGGAAAGTATTAAGAATGAGATAATAGGTGCTGCATCAGTAGTAGTTTTTACAGATGGTACAGATCAGGCATCGCGATATACTGAGCAGGCAGCACTCAAGGTGGTGAACGAAGCCAGTGCGAACATTTCATTCTTTTCTATAGGACTTGGTACCGAAATAGATACGCAAGTTTTAATGGACATCGGAAAAACATTCAGTGTATTTGCCGGTAATGCCGAGGAATTGGAAAATACCTTCAATGATATATCCATTAAAATTTCTGAACGGGCAAACAGTTTTTACCTTTTTGAATATTGCAGTCCAAAACGTGATGGAAGCGGTGATAACAATCTCGCAATACAAGTAATGGATGGTAGCCGACAGGGAGCTGTACAGACTAAATTCAGTGCAGACGGTTTCACGGGTGGTTGCGAATAAAAGTCAAGAAAATAATAATTGAGTAAAGGCGTCCTGAAAAGGACGCCTTTTTTTGTTTTTTATATTTTAAAAATAACTAAGTAAATTAAATAGGTAGGGTTTTTGTCCGTAAAACTGTTATATAACCAACAACCCCAATAATATTGAATACCTACATCCTAAAAACTATTAAGAAGTTTAATCATGCCTGTCAGTAGACAGGATTAAAGAAAAGAAATCATGGATGTAATCAACGAAATTATTCAAAACAGCGCCATTGGCCCATTATCCAAAGTTTATAAGAGCTTTGTTTTATTGTTATTCTCAACTATAGTATCCGTATTATTCACAATGCTTGTTGTTTTGCTCAAATATGGTCCATATATGACCATTCAATTCGGGTACTAATACGCATTTAATTTCTAAGAAGGAACGACTGGGAAATCTCGCTATACCTGGCATGTTTTTTCAGGTTAGCTCTAGCAAATAGGAAAATCAGGATGTCATTTCTCCCTTTGGTCGAAATGACATGGACCTCTTTTTGTGGGAATACCCATTTCAACGAACGACTTACCTATAAATCATCGCATTTTTAAAGTCACTTTTTCCCGAAATCAAATCAATCAGAAAACCATTGATAACTGCATAATGGGGTTTGCCGTCTTTTTCTAAAATGAAAGTTGGATTAATTCCCACTTTCAACTGAAGGTCTGGCAGCTCATATGTTGAACCCAGCATATTCAAGGATATTGGAGATTCCAACATTCCAACCGGAATATTTGTAACACGTACATAGGTATAACCCTGTTTTAACAAATCAAATGAATTTAAGTCTTTTAATTCTCTGGTATTAGTCAGGATATTTGGGTGTATTTTCCCCTGTCTTATTGTAAACCCTTCGGCATTAAGCTTTTCGTACCCATAGTAGGTTGACAAATCACCCTGATCTATTATCCTGCTGCTATACCAAAAATCATTATTCCCTTTTTTATCTACTTCCACGCGATTTATACCTAGATCAAGGACATAATCCTGTCCCATTAACGGGTAGGTAGCGTTTACGATCTTCAGGTCAAAGAGTTTTCTATCATTTTCAGGGATTTTTTCATATTCCTCAATGGCTATAGTTTTATAATTCTCCCTAGCAATGGTATAAATTGCAGAAAGAATGGAAACATAATTCAGTTTTCGAATTTCTTGCTTTTCAACATCATTGCCATAACCACCTGACTCAATGAGAATGGTACTTGTACCCCATTTCTGAATATTATCCCCAAAGGCCCTTGGTTCAAAATCATCATTATAACGGCCAACTTGCCCAGGTGCATATTTTTGAATGATCTTATTCATAAAAACAATAATCCTCATTGCATTTCCCCGCTTCTCACTAATGTCCTTTTCATAATTAAAGGCTGGCGCTAAATACGATATCGTCGCCGGTTTCTCTGTACGTTCGGCATTATAATAGGTACTTTGATCATGTAGATTAAAACCAAAATCTGCATTCAAACTATCTCGAACATACTTTAATGTTTTGCTTTCTGGGGATTGAAGTCTAACAGCATCCCTATTTATATCCACTCCTAAAAGGTTTCTTCTTTGAAAACGCTCAGCTCCGTCAGGATTCAACATGGGAAGAAAATGTATAGTCAAGTTTTCCAGGATTTGTTTTTTCTCTTCTTTAAAATCATCACTGGCCAAAAAATTCAAAATGTCAAATATTGCTTGTGTGGCCGTTGGTTCATCACCGTGCATTTGAGACCATAATAAAACATTGGTCTTACCAGAACCTATACTAATAAGATTCAATGCCCTGCCTTCGATTGATTCACCCACTTTTTTAACTATAAAAGCATTATTAACGCCATGTTTTGTTAATAATGGCTGTAGTTCATTATGCTTTATTCTTCTCTTATTTAGACTAGATTCCTTATAATTATCGTAGGTTTCATACAAGTTTGTCGTTAAGTCAAAATTTTGTGAGAATCCTATATTTAATGCCATAAATGACACAAATAGAAGTAATACTTTCATCTTCATTCTAGTTTGTTTTTACGGGTAGTGGTTTAAATTCAAAATTGTTTGTGGCCTTTCGAACTTTAGCCATAAACGCGTCTCCTGGATCGGTTTTTTTGGTTCTATAATCCTCATCCTTCTCTAACCATAGTTCATGATTTTCAAATAAGGTATATTCATGATGGCCAATAACGTATTCTATATTATATTTTTTAGCCAGATACTTAACCAACCAAATATTTGATTTTAATTGTGCCTTGGTCAATGGGGTGTCTTTGGTACCCCCAACATTTTCAACTCCGATAGCACAGTGATTTAACCCTATTACATGCCTTCCCATTATGGTTTCCGGCATTAGACTATAAATAGTACCATCTTGATCTACTAAAAAATGGGAGGAAACATTCAACCCACTCGCCATGCTTACTACTTCGCGCCAACTTGGTATCTTTTCATTGTAAAAGGCATCATAAGACCCTTCGAAAGTGGGTATGGCCGTCCAATGTAAAACAATCATCTTGGGTACTATGTTAGGACTGTCTTGTTCCAAACCGTATCTATCTTTCAGGTATTGTATTGTCAATTGATTACGTTCCTCATTAAAAACAATAGGTTTATCAACTATTTTTCTTGATGCAGAACATGATTGGAGTAGTGCTAATATTAAAACCCCTAATAATCGCTTCATTTTTCTTTTATTTCGCTTATAGTTAAAGAATCCACACTTTCCCTCAAAACGGCAAACTCAATCTTTACTTTTTTTCTTCCCCATTCCCGTGCCCTTTCATTATCCTTACCCATATAAATATCAATCCTGTTTTTCCATCTGCGATGCATTTTATCATTGATGTAGAATGTATCGAGAAAAGTATCAATTCGCACCATTGTGCCATGCTTCAAGCCCTTAGCGATTAAATCCCTGGATACCGCAATCGATTTCATTCCAGGAACTAAGGTATCGCCCCAAGCCGTGATATTAGGATTCCCTGATGTCTGATAACCGAATGAATTATAGGCAGTAGCAGTTACTTCGAGAGGAATCCAAACATAAGGATCTATCTTTTTAGTTTCGTTACAGCCTAAAAACAAGCATAAGACAATGATTAAATTAAAATTTTTAACAAACATGCCTATTCGTTTAATTCATTTTCCAATATCATTAGGTCAGTATTTTTCTCCTTCCAAAAGTTGGTATGTTCATCAGGCACAGGAGTAAATACATAAGAAAATGAACTTAGTATAATATCTTCATCGCCATCACCATCAACATCACCTGCATCCATAAGTAACCATCTGGCAAAGTTGGATTCTTTAAAAGTAAAATCTTCAAAAATAAAGTCATTTGCATTTTTATTCTCAAGATAAATAAACGAAGACTCCTCGGTATTTTCATAGTTTGGAAAAGTAGAAAGTAAACCAAAATCGAAGTCACCATCCTGATCAAAATCCCTTGAAACTACCCTTGTTGCGCCATTCATGGGGTAAAAATATTTTTCCTCGAAACGGTTGTTTCCATCATTGATATGCAATCGCATACCGTGATAAGGTTTAGGGGTGTAGGTTTTATCGGCATTATCCCCATTAACCGTCACTATATCATCATCCCCATCATTATCAAAATCAATTAATTCGAACCAACTACTACCATAAATTGGGCTAAAGCGAATTACTTTTTCCGCTCTAAAATTCAGAGCATTCTCCTGATATAAGATGGTAATACTCTCATCCCCTTGCGAAACAAGGGCGACAATATCTTTCTTGCCATCCCCATTCATGTCTTTTACAACCACTCGAATAACTCCTGGTTGATTTATTAAGACTTGCCTATCAAAAGTTACACTATCTTTTTGTTTCAATAAGGAAAGGCTACCTGTAAGATATCCGAACTCACTCACCAATATTTCATCATTTCCATCGCTATTTAAATCCTGTACCACGGTATGTACAGGTCTATGCAAAGTTGCAGGAATCGCAGTCACCTTGTCTTCATTTACCATGAAAATCTTACCTGAGGCCAACTCAGATGGGTTAAGCATACCAACGGCAGTAACATATTTAAAATTGTTTATATTGTTGTAAGCGGTTATTGGTCTTGAAAAATTGCCATTAATAACCAAGGAGTCCTTTTTAAAATCATAGGTCAATAAGCTACCTTTCATATGCCCTAGTTTAATCTTGCCATTGTTCTTATCAACATTTATATAGGTATACAATGCATTGCTTATAGCATCGAACGAAATTGGTCTGGGAACAAAGCCATTTAGGCTCTTATTCGCTATTTTATAATTGGGAATTACAAGGGAATCAGGTGCTTGTTGAATAATGTATTCTTTTAATAAGTTCCATTCTTTCTTCTTAATAATGGGTGCTAGGGTATAAAGCCCTGTTTTCAATACAGCTTCATACTCATCATAAGAAAGACCTTTATACGGGTTAAAAGACGAATCCCGAACTCCCATTCTAGCCCCCATTTCGGGTAAAACCTCATTTGCCCAAAGATGCTTTGGCAATGATTGAATTGAAGGTGCGATATGACAACTGGTACAATAATCATCGTATAAAACAATGGCCTTTTTCTTTTTGTCTGAAGCGCAAGAAGACAAAAGTATAAGTAAGAATAAGACCAAGAAATGAAAACCTTTTGTTACTCGCATAAGCATTATAGGCATATTGTTCTTTAAAAAATCATTGCACATTTATTGTTGTAGATTCCTAAAGAAGCATACTTTGATAAATCTAATATTTATCTTTGAGACTTTTTAGATATAGTTATGAAATTAATAAAACGTATTCTTCTTGCGCTACTTTTGGTCATTGGGGGTATTATAATCCTCAATTACCCAAAACTGAACATTATTTCAGGTTTCGCTGCTAAAAATATGGCATCGAATAGGTTTATTGCCGCACGTACAGTGAAGTCAGTTACGGCTAACGACCATAATGTTCCAATGATCAAATTTGCAGATGTTGATGTTAATAATAATGATGTGTCTGCTACGGTTTATGGACTCATGGAGCGAAAATCAGTTTGTTCTGAAGGATTGGGCTGCGTTCTTATCAATGACGATTTTGACATCAATACAATCAATTATAAGCCCAATCGGACTAAAATTGTAAATGGACTACCATTCCCGTATGGAAATAATGAAACAATTGATACCATTTTTGAAAATGTTGATTATGAGCAAATTCAAAAGGCCATAGCTGGTGCTTTTGAAAATGCAGAAGTGCAAAGAACACGAACCGTGCTTGTCACTTATAAAAATTATATCCTTGCAGAAAAATATGGGGATGGGTTCAATAAAGACACTCCTATTTTAGGCTGGTCTATGACCAAAAGCGTTTTAGCTACTTTATATGGTATTTTGGAATTTGAAGGAAAGGTAGATCTAAGCAAACCTGCCCCAATTAAATCTTGGCAGCAAGACGAACGTAAAAATATTACTCTTAACCATTTACTTAGAATGCAAAGTGGTTTGGCTTGGGAAGAGGATTATAAGGGCATTTCCGATGTTACCCGCATGTTGTTTTTGGATGAGGATATGAGCATCTGCCAGAGCGACAAAAAGGCGCTTGCCCCACCGATAGAAATTTGGAATTATTCTTCAGGCACCTCTAACCTATTGTCGGGAATTCTTAGGAAGCAATTCAAAAGCCATCAAGAGTACTTGGATTTCCCGTATACCGCATTAATCGACAAAATCGGGATGCATTCGATGCTCATTGAAGCTGATATGAATGGTAATTACGTAGGTTCTTCCTATGGTTGGGCCAATACTCGGGATTGGGCTAAATTCGGAATTCTGCACTTGAATAAAGGTCATTGGAATGGCGAACAATTGTTCAGTCCTGAATGGACCGATTATATCACCAAAACCACAGCACAATCAAACGGAACCTATGGTGCTCATTGGTGGCTCAATGCCGAAGGTAAATACCCTGATGTACCCCGAGACCTTTATTCTGCCAATGGCTACCAAGGCCAATATGTTTTTGTTATTCCCTCTAAGGATTTGGTAATTGTACGCACTGGACTTGCCGAAGATCCTGAATTTGATGTAAATAAATTTCTTAGCGAAGTGATCAAAGCAATCAAATAACACTGATTTCTCACCTAATTCACTGTGGAAATATCTTTTTTAAGAAGGTTCACCACAATTTCCGCTTATCTGACAACAATAATTATTAATTGCTGTGATTGTAATCTACATTTATCATGTAATAATTAAGTAAATAATTTTTTTCATTTTCATATAGTGTTCTCGTAAAAGAGTCTTGTCGTAACCGGTGAGGCTCTTTTTAGTTAATGAAACCCTAATTTGTACATCGTGGATTTAGACAAATTGGATGGTTGAATTAATTCCGCTGCAAAGCGGAATCTCCCTTAGCTTTTATTCTGAAATTCGAGTATGGTTTCTCAGTAGCACCTTCTTCCGAATGACGGTTTTTGTCATTCCTGCGAACCTGTTTGTTGGCAGACAAGAGCAGAAATCTATATGCTAGCTAGCCATAATAAATATGGTAAAAATGTCTTTGAAATTGGCAATGGATTCCCACCGAAGTTTATCCAGAGCGAAGGCGAATGGTGGTATGACAATAGAGAATTAATGATTTAAGGTATCCAATTATCCTTGCCGAAATTGGGCTTTCGTTTTTCCAAGAAAGCATTACGACCTTCTTTAGCCTCATCAGTCATATAAGCCAAACGTGTAGCTTCACCAGCGAACACCTGCTGACCGACCATACCGTCATCGGTTAGGTTCATGGCAAACTTCAACATTTTTATAGAGGTTGGTGATTTTTCCAAAATTTCTTGGGCCCATTCGTAGGCCGTTTCTTCCAATTCCTCATGCGGAATTACTGCATTCACCATTCCCATTTCATAAGCGGCTTGTGCGGTATAACTACGACCTAAAAAGAAAATTTCACGTGCTTTTTTCTGTCCCACCATTTTTGCCAAATAGGCAGAGCCATAACCCCCGTCAAAACTGGTAACATCGGCATCTGTTTGTTTGAATAATGCGTGCTCTTTGCTTGCTAAGGTCAAATCACAAACCACATGTAAACTGTGACCTCCACCGACAGCCCAGCCCGGCACCACGGCAATCACGACTTTTGGCATAAAACGAATCAAGCGCTGAACTTCAAGGATATTCAAACGGTGCATACCATCCTCACCTACATATCCTTTATAACCCCTAGCCTTTTGGTCACCCCCACTACAGAATGAATAAACGCCATCTTTAGTTGAAGGACCCTCGGCGGAAAGTAAAACCACACCTATTGAAGTATCTTCCTGGGCATCATAAAAAGCCTTATAGAGCTCACTAGTGGTCTTTGGCCTAAAGGCATTACGCACATTGGGTCTATTAAAGGCGATACGGGCGACCCCGTTGCACTTTTTATAGGTGATATCTTCAAATTCCAAAGCGGTTTTCCAATTGATTTGCGACATGGTCTTAAATTTAGTTTTGTACTTGTTTTACCTATTGCAAAGTAACACAATTTAGGCAAAGAAAAACCCAAATGAAGTTCGTTGATTGAGCTTTTAGGCCACAGTTGCTAACAATTGCTAATTCGTTATGGCTTTGTTTTATTCACAGTAAAAGGGAAATTCACAAACACTGTAATCTCTACTAGATTTAGGCTAAGTTCGTTACTCGTGTTGAACTTGTTTCAATATCGGTAGATATAAATCATTAAATTCGATTCATATCTTTATCGTTATAAGAAATGCTTTCCCCGTATATTTACATCTCGCTACATGATATAAATAGATTATGAAATATTTACTATTAATCCTCTTAATTTTCAGCTTAAAAAGTGAAATTTCTGCACAGGCAAAAATGGATTCACTCCTGGGCTCGTGGAATAATAAAACTATTTCTGATACTAACAGATTAAATGCGTTGCATACTATTTTATCTGATGTTGTGTTTCATTCAAACAAACCTGATTCTGCGTTGGTTCTAGCGGGACTGATGTATGACATGGCCGTTGAGAACGATTTGAGGAAATATAAGGCCGCTGCCTTAAACCATAAGGGCTGGTGCCTGGGTTGGAAATATGAAAACGAAGAAGCACTGAACGTCTTCGAACAAGGTTTGATACTCTTTACTGAACTTGGTGACAACCTTGGGTTGGCAGATTCATATCTGGGAATGGGAAGTGTCTATATTGAAAAGGGTGATTATCCCAAAAGCCAGGAATTCTTGTCAAAGGCATTAAGGTATGCCGAAGAAACTGAAAACAAGAAAAAAATAAGTCAGATACTGCATTTTAAAGGCAGCTCATTTTTCCAATCTGGGAATGAACGGGCAGCACTCGAAAACTGGGAGCGTGGGTTTACTATTGCCAAAGAAGCAGATTATCAATATGAAATAGCCATGTCTCTTTTTAACCTTGGCAACATTCTTGCCATTCAAGGTAATTATCGTAAGGCACTTGATAATTACGAAAGTGCCGATGCTCTTTTTAAAGAATTAGGGGATTCTGTGATACTGCCTACCATAATTAGTAACATGGGTGGAATCTATAGATTTATTGAGAATTATCCGAAAGCCATTGAATACTTGCATCGATCCATTGAGTTGTCAAAAGAACGAAATGATATGGCTGCGGTGGCTTGGAGCACGGCTATCATAGCAGATATCTACATAGAACAAGAAGATTATGGTAATGCCCTGAAATTCGCTGATGACTGTTATAAAATATCGAAGGAAGCGGATTACTCTCATGGCACACTTATGGCATTAAGGGTTTATGCCAGTATTAGCGCTCAGAATAATGACTTTGAACAAGCTATAGAATACTCAAACCAGGGTTTAAAAATCGCTGATGAAATGAATGATTTGATTATCAAGTCCTTTATATATGAGCTTTTAGGCAAAGAAATATATTTGCCCATGAATCAGTTTGGGAATGCATTGTCTTATTGCAATAAAGCCTTATCACTTTATGAAAACTCGGATGCTTTACGTGGAAAGCGGGATGCTTGTGAATGTATATACAGAGCATACAAAGGATTGGATCGGGAAGATAAAGCTCTTGAATTTTATGAAAGATTTCAGGTATTAAATGATAGTTTGCAAATTGAAGAGACAGCGAGAAAATTCCAAGAAATGGAATATGAGAAGATTGCCAGGATCGATAGTCTCGCACAGGCTGAAGAAAGGCGTCGAGTACAAGAAGTTCATGAAGAAACAATACGGCAAAAAGAACAAGCGAGAAATATTTCCTTTATTATTGGTGGTTTGATACTTCTCATTGCCGCTGGTTTGTATAGCCGTTTACACTACATTCGGAAGTCAAAAGCCAAGTTACAAAAAGAGAAAGATCGCTCCGAGAATTTATTGCTGAATATATTACCAGAAGAGATAGCAAACGAACTCAAGGAAAAAGGGAAATCAATGGCCCGTGATTTTGAAATGGTGTCAATTCTGTTCTCTGATTTTATCGGATTTACCGAAACTTCTGCAAAGCTTAGTGCTCATGAGCTTCTAACTGAAATCAACGCGTGTTTCGAAGCTTTTGATGAGATTATGGATAAGTATGGTATCGAAAAGATTAAAACCATTGGCGACGCCTATATGTCAGCCGGTGGGTTGCCTGTTCCAACAGAGGATTCTGTGAAGAACACTATATTGGCCGCTTTAGAGATGCAGGATTTTGTATCGATGAGGAAAGAAAAAATGGATGCACTTGGAAAGCATGCTTTTCAAATGCGAATAGGCATCCATACAGGCCCAGTAGTAGCAGGTATTGTAGGTGTCAAAAAATTCCAATACGACATTTGGGGAGATACGGTCAACACTGCTAATAGAATGGAAAGCAAGGGGGAAGTTGGCAAGGTGAATATTAGTAAGGCAACATATGAACTCTTAAAAGATGACAAAGATTTTGCTTTTGAATCCCGAGGTAAAATTGAAGTCAAAGGAAAAGGAGAGATTGAGATGTATTTTGTTGAAAGAGCCACAAAATGAATAGCACATCCGATAGCAAAAAATAAACGCCTTGAAAACAGGTGTTTATTCTGAACGATAACGTAACCTTTTTATCTTATTCTTAGCTTCAATCCACTTCGCCATATATTTGCTGCTATTCAGTGTTTGGTGCCTTAATAGAGCTCCAAGGAAATTTGTTTCGCGATGGGCCGTTAATACATTTTTTAAGTTTTGAATTTTATCAGAAAGTCTTTTATCCAAGGATGCCTTATCATAAAATGCATTTATTATGGCAATACCATTATCTTGTGATTGCCTCCAGTCAGACGCATTGTTATACAAGGCAACAGCGGCATTGGCAAAACTTTCAGCAGCATCTGTGATCCAGCCATTCCATGGTAATTCTCCATGCATTCCTTCGGCTCCGATTGCCGTCGTGATGCTTGGCGTGCCACATTGCATGGCATCGATCAATTTCCCTTTGATTCCTGCACCAAAACGCAGAGGTGCCAAGTTAATACGGCTCTGTCCCATTACTTTCGCAACACTTTCAGCCCAGCCTTTAACATAAAAACCATCTTTTGCATTATGCATCTGTTGTATTTGTTCTGGTAGATAACTTCCATAAATATATAGATTGGCGTTTGGCATTGATTTCCGAATCAGTGGCCAAATCTCTTTTTTCAACCATACAATAGCATCTACATTTGGGGCATGTTTGCCATTGCCCATGCATATAAAATCCTTGCGTGCATTGTAGCTTGGCCAACTTGTTATTTGCGCGTTATTAATTTTATTCAATTGAAATGGGAGATGCAATAGCAGCCTTTTGTCCATCTTAACCACACTTAAAAGCAAGTCCATTTCATAGGTTGATATAATCAATGAAAGGTCACATCGATACATGGAAGCAATCTCGCGTTTGGTGATATCACTTTGCAACCATTTGGTGGGAGTAAATTCAATTTTGGATTTGAATAGTTTTTCCCGAACCTGACGCAGGGAATGCAGATCTTCGGTATCAAGAATACGAATTGCACTAGGTGCAAATTCTGCTACTCGCCATCCAAACTGTTCTTCGGTCAAAAAACGATCGAAAAGCACCATTTCCGGATTCAACTTTTTTATAAAATCATCAAAACTGGAATCATTCAATACAATGTTTTCCGTTTTGATATTGAAGGTGCTTAAATCTATCGAATATTCGCTCTTGGTTGCGGTACTGGCAAAGGTAATGTCGTAATTTTGGAATTGGAAAAACTCAATAAGCTGCATCATGCGATTACCCGCTGCCGTAGTCGTAGGTTCTGGCCAAGTGTAGCCGATGACAAGAATTTTTTTTTGCACCATGAATTCCCATTTTGCGCTGATTACAGCAACTTCCTACTGAAAAATACAACTGCCAACTAAAACTACATCATTTCAGCGAACATACGGGAAATCGCTGAACGCAACTTACGCTCATAATCTTCCTCTAGCCATTCCTTATAATTCTTGGTATTGTTCATGATACAGTACGAATATAAACGAACCCTATAGGAAATCTCCTCTTTCAATGATTTTGCTAAAATTCGTGCATCGAAAACATCTTCAGAGTTCTCAACACAAATAGTAGCATGCTGTTCAATACTCTTTTCCAAAACGGTCTTGGATTTAAGGCCTTGTGCGAAAATCTTCTTGTATTCAGCCTTAACATCATACTCTATGTTCGCTGATTTAGCGAATTTAGCCCTTAGTTCTGCAGGCATTTCATAAACAAACTCTCGCTCAATTTCCTCATCGTTCTTAATGTTTTCCAAATAGAAATCAGGAAAATGGAAAATTTCTTGCCAATCAATCGGCGCATCCCACATTCCAAAACGAGCTACATTGTTCCCTAGGTCAACCACGGTGAATTCTTCCTTATTGGGCAATACCCTAGAACCACGACCTATCATTTGAAAATAAAGGGTCAATGAGCGGGTTGCCCTATTCAACATAATGGTCTCCACCGTAGGTTCATCAAAACCCGTGGTCAAAATACTCACTGAAGTAAGAATTGCATCTGGGGTTTCCGAAAACCATTGCAAGATGTCCCTTCTTTCAGAAGCACTATTCTTATTATCCAAATGGCGGATATTATAACCTGCCTTTTTAAAGGTTTCGTATACGTATATTGAGGTGTTTATACCATTATTGAAAATGAGGGTCTTCTTCCCTTTGGAAATCTCATTATAGGCATTCACTAATTTGCCCAGCATACTCTGATTTCCGTAAAGCTCATCTGAAGATTTAACCGTGTAATCCCCATTTATACCCAATTTTAAGCTTTGTAAGCTCACGTCATAATTGAACATATTGGCCTTGGATAAGAATTTCTTACCAATGAGCGAAGCGATTGATTCGCCCACAATCAACTTCTGATAATTGTCTTTCATCGGAAGTTTAATATTGGAACTTAACGGAGTGGCCGTAACCCCAAGAATTACAGCATTTTCAAAATACTTAAAAAGCTTACGGAAAGAATTATAGTGTGCCTCATCGATAATTACAAGACCAATATTGTTTATTTCGATCTTTTCTTCTTGCAGCCTGTTGTTCAAGGTCTCTACCATGGCCACAAAACACATATACTCATCTTGGTCCTTGAGTTCCTTGACCTCGCTATTGATGATCTTGTTCTTAACGCCAAAACCGTCGAGCATCTTTGAAGTTTGCTGACTCAGTTCGATCCTATGCGTTAGTACAACAACTTTTTTATTGGACTGTGAAATATATCTCTTTGCAATTTCAGAAAAAACAACGGTCTTACCCCCACCGGTCGGCAATTGATATAGGAGATTAACATTATCTGGGGATTCCTCAAGATAATTGAATATCTTATTAAGGTCCTCCAATTGATAATCGTAAAGCGTCTTTTCTGTGGTATTATTTTGTATTTCCAAACAGGTAAATTTGTGCTGTTCTACAATTCCTTTCTTTTTTGCGCTTCGTTAGGGCACAATTTTGCAAAATTAGCAGAAATAAAAGCCTGTACGAAATTTAAAAGGTAGAAATACTTAAAAAATATGAACATTGATTGAAGTTTGGAGTGTGGAGTTCAGAGTTAGAAGTTGAATGGGATTTCTCCCATTGGTCGAAATGACACTCAGTTCAATCTAAAAATCAATATCAATAGCCTTTGGTTTTGGATACCAAGTTTAATAATTCCTCGCCACTAACTAAACGTCTATAATTCTCCAAAATCTGCGGTACAACAGAATTTGTGTCAGAAACACTGGCATAATGTGGTGTCATATGCACCTTAGGATGTTCCCAAAACGGATGATCGGTTGACAATGGTTCTTGATGGTAGACATCTAAACTGGCTCCTGAAAGATGGTTGTTGTCCAGCATTCCCAAAAGGTCATTGTCGACAAGATGTCCGCCTCGGGCAACATTGATTATATGTGCGCCTTTTGGTAATTGCGAGAATAAAGCCTTGTTTAAGATGCCCGAAGTTTCTTTTGTCAAAGGCAATAAACAAACTAAAATTTGGGTCGAATTCAAGAAAGTCATTTGCTCCCTATCGCCTGCAAATGTTTTTATTCCAGCAAGGTTTTTTCTGGAACCGGACCATCCTTGGACTTTAAAGCCGAATCTATATAAATCCTCTGCCAATACCTTACCCAAAGCACCAAGGCCCATAATTCCTATGGTTAGATCCTTTATTCTATGGTAGTCTACGGGTTTCCATACTTTATTGAATTGGTCGACTTTGTATTGATTTAAATTTTTGAGATGACTGAAAACCAGGGCAATTACATGCTCCGACATATCTTTTGCCAAATATTCATCTACGACACGCGTAATGGGAATTTTGGTCGGAAGTTCTTTATCCTCAAACAGGAAATCAACACCTGCCCCACTTGAAGCAATGCATTCTAAATTTGGATACCCTTTTAGAGCACCGGAAGGATGTTTCCAGACTAGGGCCATCCTAATATTTTCCCTATGATGGTCTTCCAAATAATTGTAGACAGGAATTTCAGGAGCCTTTCGCTTCAATGCCTCTTTCCATATTTCAATTTTATTGTCTTGTCTAATTATTACTATTCCCATATTAATCCAATATATCCAAAGCTCTGGAAAACCCCTCACCGAAGGCCCAGTCTTGTTCTTGAGTTGTTTCGTAAACTTTTATTAATCGATCCTTAAAGTTAGGTAGCAGTGCGTTTAAGGACACGAACTGCACCATTTCTTTGAAAGAATTCAACATACTCTTATAAAAGGCATCCGGTACATTTTTATTTTGCGAAAAGGTTTGGGCAATCTCGAGGTTATACAACATAACATCGGCTATTAGATGTGGCTCAACCCCTAATTTAATAAAGTGCTTTATGTACTTCTGGGCAACAGATCGCCGGGCCTTTGGACGTCTTCTTTTCAAAGGAAAATATTCATTGGATATCTTTGCCTTGGCCTCCTGGACCATTTTGTCCTCTTTGGGATTAAAAATAAAATCGTAGTATTCTTTTACCACCGGAAAGCGTGTATAAAGATCCATAAGCTGTTCTTCAAGCTCTTTCTTTTTTAACTCTGTCAAATATTTTTTTAGAGCCCTTTTACTCATGCCTTTAAGTTAAGTTTCAAAAATACACTTTGCCTGCAGAAAATGAAGCACGTAATTAGTGTAATATCATAAATTGCTAATAAAATTTGAATAACAATCTTTATATCCTTTGGAAAAGACGGAATATTAATGTATTATGAACTCTTGTAGAATGTTCAACTCAAAACACTAATTACACATATGAGGCAACTTAAGATTATCAAGCAGGTAACCAATAGAGAATCAAAATCGTTGGACAAATACCTACAGGATATCAGCAAAATTGAATTAATTAACGCACAAGAAGAAGTAGAATTAGCGCAACGCATTCGAACTGGAGATCAAGCTGCTCTTGAGAAACTAACCACTGCCAATTTAAGATTTGTAGTTTCAGTAGCTAAGCAATATCAAAATCAGGGTTTAAAACTCCCAGATTTAATCAATGAAGGCAATTTAGGGCTTGTAAAGGCCGCAAAACGATTTGATGAGACCCGAGGGTTCAAATTCATTTCGTATGCCGTTTGGTGGATACGCCAGTCTATTCTCCAAGCATTGGCAGAACAGTCAAGGGTGGTTCGTCTACCTTTGAACAAGATTGGTTCTATAAATAAGATCAAAAAGACATTTTCTTATTTAGAACAAGCGCATGAGCGTCCACCTTCAGCTGAGGAAATTGCCAAGGAACTTGAAATGACGGTTACTGAAGTTAAGCAATCACTAAAAAATGCAGGCAGACACGTATCTATGGATGCCCCACTTAGAGAAGGTGAAGACTCCAATCTTTATGATGTGCTTCGTTCAGGAGAATCGCCGAGACCTGATAACTTATTACTACAACAATCCTTAAATACTGAAATAAATAGAGCATTGGAAACATTGTCCCCAAGAGAGGCTGATGTCGTAAAGCTCTATTATGGTATTGGTGACCAGCAGTCAATGACATTGGCAGAAATTGGTCAAACTTTTGATCTTACCAGAGAGCGTGTACGTCAGATTAGGGAAAAAGCGATTCGAAAGTTACGACATAACTCACGTAGTAAGCTTTTAAAGACCTATTTAGGATAAGATTTAAGTTTATTCCAATAAAAAAGAGCCCTGACTAATACGTCAGGGCTCTTTTATTTTATGTATCAACTACTAAGAAAAACTCAGCTTGTTTATATTAATATCTACCAAAATTTCATTTAAATCCTCAATGAAGTTCAAGTAAGCTGCGTTGTCTGGGTTCTGATTTTCCATAATAAGGGTTTTAGGGGGTTTGTAATTGGAAAAGATTACATATAATCCAGTTCCACTAATTCGTTTAAACTTAAGATTTCATTTAAATCTTGAAGAAAGGTTAAATATTCCTCGCCGTAGGTATCGTATAACATGGGTATTGGGGTTAGGTTAAATATTGATTTGGGATTCAAAATTCATATAGTAAACATATAGATAACGAGTAGTTGCTACAAGAAATTGTGGTGTAGTTGCCAAATATTGTTGTAAAACACCCTTTTCTTAAGAAAAGAAATGTATGACAAAAGTGGGTTTTGGCAGTGCATAGCTGTTTTTGTGAATCTTTCAGGAAAACGTATTCTAGAATTTAACATGATATACAAATCCTGCGGAAAGTGACCAGTAGAAAGTACCTGAAGAAAAGATTAATTCTTGTCTTAAGATACCAAAGTGGGCCCTATAAAGATGTGGTTGTTTTTTACCCGAGAACTGGTATTCGAATCGTACATGCTGGGATTCAACATATAAAAGAGTCTCAGCCAATATCAGATCCCCATCTTGTAATTGTTTCAAATCTGGGATAAAGCCATAGCCAGCAATTAGCCCGAAATAGTTATTGCCATCCTTTAAATATTTTCTGCCAAGTATAGTTCCAGAAACCCCCAATGGTTTATCCTCGCCAGATGTTAGATATGGTCTTAACGAAAAATAATAGTTGCCTCGATACAAACCAACACTTCCGGTGATTATATTAGCCTTGGTGTCCTTAAAATCCAGATATCGAAGACCGGCGGAAACTTCCAAAGATTTAGGCAAGTTGGCATAAAACTCTAGACCTGCCCTATGATTTGGATAAATAGAAGAGTTGGAGAATGCATAGTTCGTATACGCATAAAACTTCTTTGAGAACTTAGGATAAGTGTCCAACTCATACTGAATCCCATTAGTTTCAAAGCGATTACTAAAATTGACACGAGGAATAATACTACCCAATTTGGTTTCCCTTTTATATTCCAAACTTGAATAAATCATGGGATCGTAAGCAATATCAAAAATTTCGTATGCATTGGATATGGCCAGTCTATTTTTAAACACTTTATCCTCTTCAAAGAATTTTTTAAAATTCTCTTCAGGGATTTCAGGTTGACTTTCAGCAGACCCAGGGGTATTTTTCAAAATCTCATCCCGAAGTTTTAGCAATTGCCCATCAGCTTCATTATAACTAATAGCTTTATTTGCCAACCCCAGTGCTATATAATACTCTTTGGCATAGATTTCATTCTTAATGGCCGCAACCCACGTTTCCTTATTTTTCTTGTCAGTCGAGGTGATTTTATTAAAATGACCTCTCGCTTTATCATACTCACCATCCCAACTATAGGTACTTGCCAGTAGGTTTCGTACATCATTATAGTGCGGGTATTTTGTTAGAATACGGTTCAATGTATCTTGTGCTATCGCGTGTTTTCCACTAAATGCTAGATTCTGAGCTTTTTGTAAAGACATATCCGGATTACCGTTGTATTCGAATTCCTGAGCAATTCCCAAGAAACTTAAAAAAAGGGAGCCGATTAGTATTAGATATGTTCGTTTCATCCTCATTGCTTATTTACAGAAGCGATGTTTGCTTCCTTTTTTGCTTCTTTCGCAGCTTTCTCCAAAGCATTATTTCCTATTTGCTTCTTGGCCCTAGCTATCTTTTCTTCAATTTCCGGTGAGGAAATATTATTACTTAGAATTGTTTTGAATAATCCAACAGCCTGCTCACTTTTATTTGCCCAATAATAGGTGTCCAACAAAGCTGAATAGGCATCGGTATAAGTTGGGTACTTACGAATGGCTTCACTTAACACCTCAATTGAAGTACTATAATCCTGTTTCCAAGAATGGATTCTTCCAATTAAAACCTCTGTGTCGGCATGTCTGGGTATCTTATTAAGGATGTAATTAGACAATAACAAAGCTCTGTCCCAATCCTTATCAATAGCCAGGTTTCTAGCTGTTTTATAGGCATTGTCAAAGTCTTTTCCGTTAAATACGCTTTGTACCCAAACTAATTCAGCTTTTGTGAACTCATTAGTAATCTTGGCATACAAAGCTTCTGATTGTGGAAGTATCTTATTATTTACCGTAACGTACTTGTTAATTGCCTTGAATTGTTTGAATCTATCATTTGCCTGGGTTATCTGGTCATCATCCTCTGCTTTGGTCAACACAAGGTTACTATCTAGTTCATATACACTACCATTTGATACAAATAGATTTTCAAGAATGTAATCCTGAATATTGTTCTTATCCCTAAATAAAGGAATCTGTTTAGCTGGCATAAAAACTTTTTTGTGCAAAAGGTTCTCTCCCATCCAAGCTACCTGCTTCGATACCTGCATATTGTACTTTGTGGTCAGCATGGAAATAATTGAAGGAGTAATATCTGCATGGGAAACAAGGCACTTGATTTTTTTAGGGGCCTTTACCAAGGATCCAAATACCATCAGAGGAACTCTGTATCTTCCTAAATTATTGTCTTGTGGCAAGTCTTTTAAATTGTGACTTCCTGTGATTATGAAAATGGTATTTTCATAATCTTTTTGATTTTTATAATTGTTCATGAATCTTTGAAGTGCTTTGTCCGTATAAAGTAGACTGGCAAAAACCTCTTTGTTCCTTTTCACCAATTTCTTCGTTCTTTTGTCCATTTGGTATTCGTCTAATAATCTATCAACTTTGTCCTCGTACAATTCCAATTCGGGAATCAGAAATGGATTTTTTGTACTTAGCGTCAAGAAAACATCCAGTCTGGGCATCATTGTTTTGTTTTCCAGTGATTGCCATTTTCTAAAAAGTTCTTCATCCGGATACCCCAATGTTATCCCTGCAGCATCTTCATCTTGCATTTTATAGCCGTCACCAAATCCTTTTTTATCCAAAATCGCGTCTACTCTTTCTTCATCCAAAAATCGATCCAAGCCATTCAATGCGCTATTACCACCATAATTGAATGAAGTCCTATAGCCGTTTTCCTTGAGGATACTAAATAAGGTCTGGCGATTTACGTTATTGGTCAGGTTTGTGAATCCACTTTCACCAAATGGTAAAGAACCCAAGATTGTTGGTAAAGCTGCAAAACTCTCGCCCGTATTACTCAGATTGTTTTCCCAGTATAAAGAGCGCTCTGAAAGTGATTCTAAAAATGGTGTGAATCCTTTGTATTTTGCATTCTGCCCAATAAAATCAGACCCTAGTCCGTCAACAATCAGTACAACGATATTTGGCTTTGCCGCTGACAACCCCAATAGATTATTAAAATCATTTTCAAGCTTATATTTCTTTACCAAGGGATATTCTGCTTCTCCTTCATATTTATTGAAATCAAAAACATAATCAGCCACACTCTCAAGATAATGCTGGGTTTTGTTTTCATTGATTGGTTTTTTCTCTGAATTTAATGTAGCTAAGAACAGACTGAACAAAACTATTGTGAAAGGATACATTTTACTCACCACATTATATAATGACTTTGTGAGCTTAGTGAACCAATGAAATAGGAACAAGGTAACCAATAGGATAATTAAGATAGCTAGTATTGAATAGCCCTCTCTTAGGACATCAATGAAACTGAACATGCCATAACCCAAAACCTCATAATTCTGAATATAATGCTCTATCAAAGCACCTTCAACAAGAATTAATATACCAAATACTATCTTAGTGCTGTTATAACCCAAATTGGGTTTTCTTCCTTCCAGATAATTGAATAAGAACGCCAGTATTAGTGCAGCGAAAGCTGTGAAACCTGTATGGTGCATTACCAAAAGAAAAAAGCTTTTATTCAAAAAGGTATCCAATACTCCATCAAAATAAAGTCTGAAGTATTGATAGAATGATAAAACTATCATACAACCAAAGAAGGCAAATACCAAAGGAATAAAATCCTTCAACGCCTTACGCTGCACATTGGATGATATGTTTTTATTTACTTGCATATTATGTTGCTTTCGCGAATCCTTTTCGAACCTGTGATCCCCAGCCTGATTTTATCCCGAACAATTTTTTAAAGTTGCCCCTTACCGCTGCCCAAACAACAATAGGATGGAATACCAAGGGCTCTATTATGGCATACCCCATTAAGGTTAATATATCTTTAGTCTTTCTATACTCATTATAGGAATACACATCCCATAAAATGGCATAGAATGAGAACATGATTGAGAACATATAAACGGTAGCGGTTATCGCAATGAAATAATCCCAGTTCATAATACCTAAATAGACAAAAAATATGATGGTGAAAAATCCAAAAAACTCTAATAATGGCGACATCCATTCGTAAAAAAACCAGTAAGGATAACTCAATAGACCCAATTTTCCGTACTTGGTATTAAAGAACATATCCTTGTGTTTGTACAACGTCTCCAAATTCCCCCTCGCCCAACGATCTCTCTGGTTGATCAAAATTCCTAGGTCTTCAGGCACTTCCGTCCAACATAATGGATCGGGAATGTACTCTATGGTATACGGCTCTCCACTGTCGTGCATGTATCTACGCATTTTAAATACAATTTCCATGTCTTCGCCTACTGTATTCGTATCGTAACCGCCCACTGCTATGGCGGTTTCGCGGTCAAAAAAACCAAAGGCACCAGAAATTATCAAAAGGCTATCTAAACGACCCCAAGCCATTCTTCCTAAATTAAAGGAACGCGTATATTCCAATAACTGAAATTTTGCAAGCCAATTCTTTGGGAGTTGAATTTCTTCCAAATGTCCGCCATTAATTTTGCAGGAATTCGCTATTCTTATAACCCCGCCGACAGCGATAACTTTTTTCTTAGAACGTTGATAGAATGATTTCACTACATGTAATAGGGCATCAGGTTTTAAAAGGCAATCTACATCTATACAACCTACATATTTGTTAGTAGACAAAGCCATTCCCGCATTCAACGCATCAGATTTACCCCCGTTTGCCTTATCAATGACGGTTAGCTTTGAAAACGAACGTTGTTTGGATTTGTAGATTCCACGTACTGGTTTTGAATTCCAATCAGGGTTAATTTGTTGATCAATTTTTTCTAGACTATAGGCCTCTATCATTTTTTCTAGCGTGTCATCCTTACTGCCGTCATTTACGACCATTACTTCATAATTCATATATCGTAAAGACAATAATGATCGCACATTTTCTACAATTGTCAACCCCTCGTTATATGCCGGGGCAATTATTGTAATGCTCGGTGCCATTGGCGATGCAGCAATTTTAGTAAGATTTCCGAAGCTGTTTTTGTTTTTGTAGTGGAAGGAACTTAGTGAAGCTAAATAGCCCATTACTGAAAACAAAACAAATAACACCGCTGTGTATGTTAAAAACACGATGTTTATGTATTCTAGAATGATATTTGATATGCCGCTATCCATTTAACTTTTCCAATAATTTATTAGGGATTGACATCAACTGTGATAAAATAGTATTGTTCTTATCTACATCCGATAGACCTTTAGTTTCGTGGTTTTTATCACCCTTTAAAGTATGCTCTAAAGTGAACTCATCGGTAAAAGTCAATAAATCCTCGTATTCATCTCTTTGGTCCAAAGGACATTCTAAAGAATTCAACATGTCAAAAGACCCTATATCCATTTCTTTACGATTCTCATTTGAGAGTCGTTCCTTCAATGCTGTTAATGTAGATTCTGCCTTTGTACTTATTTCAATATTGCTGGCATTAATTAGTTGAGCCAGAAAATAAACTTCCTTTTCATCACCAATAGCTTCTATCTCATCCATTAAAATCAATTTAGATTCTAAATCAGAGCGATTGAACAATTGCTCGAATACACTAGGTCTAACTATTTCATTTGAAGCATCAACTACTTTTTCAATTCCATAAATAACATCACGAATCCGTTCTCTGATAAGAGGTCTAGTTTCATCTAAAAGCAAATTGGTCAAAAAGGGGATTTCACGATGATCGCCCAATTCTTCAATATCAGACAACAAACAAATTAATGCCGAAGTTTCACTATCGAACTCATAAGGCTTAGGTATTATGGACAAAATAGCTTCCAATTCCTCTTTATTAGGCTCATCACCAGGGATATCTTCTACTAAATCTGACCATTTGATAAACTCCTCTTCCTCAACTTTCTCTTTCGCAATCAACTCTTCATAGATTACTTTGATTGAAGAGATTTCGTACGATTGTTTTTCTGTTTCATCCTGATTGCCCTCCAAAATCTCATCTATTACTATCTTTTCCGGTTGTGTAATGACTTCTTCGTATTCCAAATCAAATTCCAACATTGTTTCTTGAAATAGTTTTTCCTCTTTGTTCAATACATTTTCAACATCATCGTCAACAACAATCGGTAAAAAATTTAAATCTTTATCAATTAAATCAGGTGTTAAATGGTTAATGTCCTCAACTAATTCTTCTTCTTCTTCAGATTTCTTACTGGCAATAATTTCACTATATATAACGTCTAGAAGATTAACATCTACCTCAATTTCTTCAGATTTCTTTGAAGAATAGACTTCTTTGTAAACAATATCAATTTCATTAACATCAATTTCAGTTTCTTCAGATTTGGTTTCACCAGGTACAACTATGGGTAAAAAGTCTAATAATTCCTCTACTTCTAGATTCTCCAAAACAGTCTTTCCCTCTATTTCCTCTTCCTTTATTGGTAAATCAATTTCAAGGGATACGGATTCAATTTCTTCAGGTGGAATCTCCTTTGATTCATAAATAGCATCCTCAGTGGGTCTTTCTTCATTGACTTCTTCCTTCATGGTTTCTTTTATTAAATCTTCTGGAACAAGAATTCTTTCAGTGCTTTCAATATCTTTTGTCGGCATAACACTTTCTGGGGCAATCGAATTGATTGCATTTAATGCCTTACTTTTTACCAAAAAATGGAGCCTCTTATGCTCTATCTGTTTTAAAAACTCGATATCCCCAATACCACCTAAATCTGCAATGGCCCCCAGAATTAAGATTTTTATATCTGTTGAGCATCTCCAAAACACCAATTTCAAGGTGTCTAAAGCTTCTACCACATGAAATTCCCTCAGACAGTATATTGCTTCTTCCTTAATTTGGTTGTTGCGATGTTTCAATAGTTCGATTAAGGACGCTTTTGCATCATTCTGGTTGAAGTGTTTTATGAGTCTGAGAGCTAATAGAACCACATGCTTATTTTTTGAAGTAAGCCAAGCTTTGAATCTGGGAGGTTCAAAATCTTTGTTGTTTCGTAGAACTTCTAGAAGCACCAGTTGTTGCCATTCAGAAATTCTATATTTTGTAGTATCCATAAAATGGGAAATCCCCTCATTTTTAAGGGTTACAGTAGCAATTTCTGCCTGTTTTCTAATAACACTTCTTTTATTATTGATAAACCCAACAATAAATTGGTATGACTCGGTTACTTGCATCTGCGTTAGCTCCAATATGCCTTTGGCAACTACTTCCCACCTCCAACTCTTCAATTTTTTGTAGGCGTCTTCGTGTAAGCCTAAATTTTTATAGAGATGAATTAACTGCATTTGGGTCTCACCAGATACATCTTTCCTTAAATCAAGAAGTATGCTGATAAGCACCTTACGGTCGAAGTCATTTTTCAATAATTCCCTTATTAGGATTTTATGCTTGATATATATGTGCTTCTCTTCTTTTGGAGCATCATTGGAATAAAAGATAAATTCACTGATCATGGGAGACAATTCCTTTTTCTTTTCCTGCACTCTACGCGCAGTGTTCGTAAGTTTATTTCTGAAATAGAAAATTGTTGAAATAATAATAATAGCCAAGCCTATAAACAACATAGTTAAATCCCACAAAAGATCCGTTTGGATCTTTGGCACACTTATTAATGGAATTGTCTTGTATGTTAGTTTTTCGAACAATTACTGATTTTTGGCTAATTCTCTTTCTACGCGCACAATCAGTTCTGCCGGACTCACTGGTTTTGAAATGAAGTCATTGGCACCTAGATTAAATGCGTTTAATACGTTTTCTTCATTGCCGGCAGATGAAATAATAATAATGGGTGTTTTGGATTTTAACTCATTGCGTACAAAATCAATGAGTTCAAGTCCCGAGAAATACGGCATCATAATATCACTAATAATCAAATCCGGCATTTCTTTTGCCAGATGATCTTTTACCTCTTTTCCATTATTGCTCAAGCTTACCTGATAACCGCTTTTTTCAAGTCGGTAATTAAGTAGGGATGCCAACAATTCATCGTCTTCTGCAAGCAAAAGTCTTTTCTTATCCATTAGGTTTTATTTTATGTTTCCAAGTTTTTCCATTTCAATATCTAACGCTTTCTCAATTATTGAATACTCAATTATGAATGCTGTATAGCGTTTTTCCAATTCATCCAAACCAGTGCCATTTTTGCCAAGGTCATGCATCTTCTCTACAATTGACAACAATGAGTTTGTTTTCAACATTGCCAAACCTGACTTAATCTTGTGCGAAGCAAAACCAATACCTTCATAGTCTTTGTTTTTTAGATGAATACAGCAAGCACCGATGAACTCAATAGCATTTTGTTTGAATAATGAAATTAGGTTTTCCAATAATTCGTACTCTCCCATACAATCGTCAAGCAAACTTGTTAAATCTATTTTCGGTGAATCACCACAAACCAATTTTGAAGTAGATCCACTAACGCTATTATTTATTAATTTAGAGAGTAATTCTTCCGGCGAATAAGGTTTTAATATAAAATCATTTAATCCATGAGCCTCGCATTGTTCCCTGTTTTGAGCTGTAAAATCAGCTGTTAAGGCTATAACAGGAACCTGTTTGATGTTTTGATTATCGTTTTGTCTTATCAAATCGGTAACTTCAAAACCGCTCATCTTAGGCATCCTTAAATCCATTAGAACAATATCAATTACATGGTTTTCTAAAATAGCTATACCCGTGTAGGGATCATCGGTGATAAAAGTTTTACACCCCCAACTTTTTAATCTTGTCTCGATTAGTTTCTGGTTGAGTGAATTGTCTTCAAACACTAAAATGCCCATGTTTTTGACTTGTTTTATACCTTCATCCAAGCTAAAAGTACTTTCTTCTTTTTTTACCATATCCTTGTCTTTACCTATTTCATAAGGGAGCAAAAACTTGAATGTAGTTCCTACTCCCAATGCGCTGCTAACCGTTATTTGCCCTTTACTTCTTTCAATTATTTGTTTTACAATACTTAAACCTAGGCCTGAACCACCATAGTTAACAAATGTGTCTTGATCAGCTTGCTTAAATGGGTCAAAAATGTGTTTTAAATTATTCTCCGATATACCTATTCCTGTATCCTTGATCATAAATTCAAGATAAATGCTATTCCGGTCCCTTTTTTTAATTTTAATATTCAATGATATTTCCCCTTTTTCAACAAATTTTATGGAATTTCCCAAAAGATTGATTAATACCTGGGAAAGCTTTGAAGGGTCTCCCAACAATACCTTAGGAATATTTGGATCGATTTTTGTTTTTAGTTTCACCTCTTTTCTAGTAATCAATGTGTCGCATAAATAAACAACGTCATTAACTACATTCTGAAAATGGAAGTTGTTGTTCTCAAAGCTTCCTAGCCCCGATGAAAGCTTCGAATAATCCAATAATTCATTGATGATTTCCATTAATGAATTTGAAGCTGATTGAATAGCATTAATTTTGGATAGTTGCCTTTTCGATAAGCAATCTTCTCTCAGGAGATCCGTAAACCCTATAATTCCATTGAGTGGCGTTCTAATTTCATGACTCACCTTCGCAATTAGCATTGTGGAGTTTGTCGTTGTTTTGTTTCCCATTGGCCCTGTAGAAGGCACTGCTTGATTACTAACCACCGCATAGTTTTCCAGATTAACGGGAATAGCGGGCTTAAAAATCATGTGATCCAAGCATTTTTTGAAAGCATTAAACGTTTTCTTCAAATGGGAACCCTCTTCTGAAGTTAACTCTTCAAAGGAATATTCGTTCAGCATGGATTCCATCTGAGATAAGTGAGAAAGTAATTTTCTTGCTTTCAAGTTGCAGGTTGATTTAGGTTTATACTTTAATGCGATTTAGCGCAATTCTGTATTTTCTTAAGAGTAACAGAATATTGCATCTTCACATTAACAACCTAAAACTGATGATTAAAAGATATATGTGCAATAATTTGTTTTCGAATCGGCTTGTTTTGTTGTCAAATTGCTTTATTTGTAGGTATAAAAATTAATCATATGAGATATCTCTTCTATCTATCCTGCTTTCTTGTAATGCTTTCTTGCTCAGAAGCCCAGAAAAAAACAGTATTAAGCTCTGATGAGAAGATCAAGGAAATACATGAAAAAATTATTACAATTGACACCCATGACGACATAAATGTGAAGAATTTTACAGACTCGATAAACTACACTCAACGGTTATCGACTCAAGTCAATATTCCCAAGATGGAAGAAGGCGGGTTGGATGTTGCTTGGCTTATTGTATATACCGGCCAAGATTCATTAAACGCTGCGGGTTATAAGAAGGCAAAGGCTAATGCAATGGCTAAATTTGATGCAATACACAGACTTTGTGAAGAAATTGCACCTGACAAAATTGAACTCGCACTTTCTTCAGACGATGTTCGAAGAATTAACAAGTCCGGTAAAAAAGTGGCCATGATAGGGGTTGAAAATGCGTACCCGATTGGTGAGGACCTGTCAAATTTTGAAAAGTACCATAAATTGGGTGCCAGATATATATCCTTATCCCATAATGGGCATAGCCAATTCTGCGATTCCAACACAGGTGAAGCTGATAATGTATGGTTACATAATGGTTTAAGTGAATTGGGTAAAGATGCTATAAAAGAGATGAATAGACTAGGGATAATGATTGATATTTCACACCCTTCCAAGGAGTCTATGGTTCAAATGATAAAATTGTCAAAAGCACCAATTATTGCTTCCCACTCTTCTGCTAGGGCACTTTGCAACCATAGTAGAAATTTAGATGATGACCAACTAAAAATGATGAAAGAAAATGGTGGTGTTGTCCAAACTGTTGCTTTTACATCATATCTAAATACAGAAAAGAGTGATAGGCTATCTGCCTATATGAAAAGTGTTCATTCCCAAGTTGCTGATTCCCTTGGTTTTGATTGGTATGATAGATCTCAATTTTCAAGTTTAAGCGATGCCCAAAAAGAAGCCTTCATGGAAAATTATCCAAAGGTTGTAAAAATTGGCAAAGATTTGGTTAAGACTAGAAAAGGTGTTCCTGAAGGTGTAAGCGTTGCCGATTTTGTAGATCATATTGACTACATAGTGAAATTAATAGGCATAGACCATGTTGGCATTAGTTCCGATTTTGATGGCGGTGGTGGTATTGAGGGCTGGTCAGATGCTTCTGAAACCATGAATGTAACTGCTGAATTGATTAAAAGAGGGTATTCTGAATCTGAAATTGAAAAATTATGGGGAGGTAACCTGTTAAGAGTGCTTGATGAAGTGCAGGCTGTGGCTGCTGAGATTACTAAAAGTTAATTTTATAAATACTAAAAGTACAAAGGTCTTAAACGTAGTTGTTTAGGGCCTTTTTATTGTCGTTTAAGTTTGGGAACTAGAGTTATGCATATTAATTTTCTGTTATCCATAAAATAGAACTTACAAATAGGTCAATGTTGATAACCTCGTTAAAAACTATAAATTAAAGAGGTTTTAAAGGAATACTTAAACAAGTACCTTTAATAAAACTTACTGTCATGAGCGATAGATCCCAGAGTCTTCTGCAAATACGTCCACAAATTTTATCGGCCAAAGTCAACCCATCAATGAGTTTTGGTGAGCAATTTCAGAACAGAACGTTAAGACCCATTCTTAAGTTACAAAACCAGTTACTGGTCGCTGCATTTCAAAATTATATCACCAAACACAAGAACAAATATTACGAATTAAGCATTGAAAATCAGTTGGGTTACGTAGAAAATGCCATTCAGAAAGACATAAAATTCAGGAACTCCTTAAAAGGAATGATTATAGGTCAGTTTACAGTCGAAGAATATGAAATCTATATAAAGAATTCTTCAGCCCTGAACAAGCGAATGATGAGTATGGTTATTGAAAGAATTAAAAACCAAATCCAGATTTTTGAGCTCCATCCTTTAGTCCAGTAATGATTCTCCGTTTAAATTTGTTGTGAGAATGTCGCTCATCAAATCAAAATAAGGTCTTATAGCCTTAAAAGATTCATCGACCGACCTTGCAAAATCTTTTGAAAGGACTTCCTTATCAGAGAATTTACGAACAAAAATGTATTGTTTCTTTTTTATCAGATCAATATTGGGATGTTCTTTATTAAATCCTTTCGGTGCGGTTTTGACTTCATCACCTACCAAGTCGCCCCAAATTTTCATAAAGTTCTTGTCGTAAATCACTTTTTTAAATTCTTCAGCATCCAACTCCAATTCCTTTCGAATACGTAATAAATCCTCCTTATTAGGTTCCCAAAAACCTGTTGCAATAAAACTGTCCCCTGGCTTTAAATGTAAATAATAACCGCCCCTTAGACGTGTTCCTGCCCTAGCAAATGAACCCGCAAGATGCGATTTATAAGGGCTTTTGTCCTTGGAAAAACGAACATCCCTATAAATACGGAACATTTTCATCTTTTCTATTTCATCATGCTGCTTCAAGTTTTCCATTACAGCAGCAAAGAAGGCCTTGACGCCTATCTCCAGATTTTTGAATCGGGATTTGTTCTCAGCAAACCATTCCCGGGTATTATTTTTCTCCAAATCCTTCAAAAAACGAAATACCTCCTTGGTAATTACTGGGTTTTGCATACGACTTAACTTTGGTTATTTTAAGCTAAAGTTAACCAAATGGAATAAACTCCTTTTAAAAATATAGTTAATTTTGATTTTGTAATTAGAAGCAAATGGACCATCAATCAATAATAAATAAAATTCAGGAACATAAGAAGCAACCTAATCTAAGGTTCGCTTTAAAAGAGAAAGTCGAGGTATTTACGAAGCGGCTCTTTTATACCCTTTTTGATATTGACACCCCTGTCGATGAAAATCTGATAAAATTGGAAAATGATTTTGAGGAGTTGACCAACTTGGCATGTTGGGAAACCGAAAAACTATGCGGTAAGGTTTGGCAACGTTATTTAGCAACCTTGCCAAAAGTACTTGAAAGTCTTAATCTTGATGCTGAGGCAATATTGGATTGTGACCCAGCCTCAAAGTCGATAGAGGAAGTTTATATGGCTTATCCAGGGTTCTATGCCATTGCTATTTATAGACTTGCCCATGAACTTTACAAAGAAGGTTTACCATTAATTCCAAGGCTTATGACCGAATATGCGCATGGTAAGACCGGGGTAGACATTAATCCAGGAGCCCATATTGGAAAATCGTTCTTTATAGACCATGCCACAGGTGTTGTTATTGGTGAATCAGCAATCATAAAAAACAATGTGAAAATATATCAAGGGGTTACATTAGGCGCACTTTATGTCGCCAAGAATTTACAGCAAACCAAACGGCACCCTACCATTGAAGACAATGTGACCATTTACGCTAGTGCTACCATACTTGGTGGAGAAACCATAATTGGAGCAAATAGCATTATTGGAGGTAATGCTTGGGTAACATCATCAGTCCCTCCCAATTCAACTGTTTTCCATACGCCAGAAATAAAGATAAAAACCGGAACTAATGTCTAAAACCGTACTAGACTTAATTGGAAATACACCATTAGTAGAATCAAAGGTGCTCAATAAAAACCCTAATGTTAAACTTCTTTTTAAGTTGGAAGGTCAGAACCCTGGGGGAAGTGTTAAAGATCGTGCAGCATTTAATATGATCAAAGTTGGATTGGAAAAAGGCACCATTAGAAAGGATGATAAAATTATAGAGGCAACAAGCGGTAATACAGGAATTGCTTTGGCCATGATAGCCGGTAATTACGGACTGGACATTGAACTGGTAATGCCTGAGAACTCGACCAAGGAACGGGTTCAAACCATGCGGGCCTATGGCGCCAAAGTAACTCTCACTCCAGCAGATGTTGGTATTGAAGGAGCACGTGATTATGCAGAAGCCAAAGTCGAAGATGAAGGCTTTGTGATGTTGAATCAGTTTGCAAATGAAGATAATTGGAAAGCACATTACAAAACAACAGGTCCCGAAATTTGGAAGGATACCAATGGAGACATAACCCATTTTGTTTCTGCTATGGGTACAACAGGGACAATTATGGGCACATCTACCTTTTTAAAGGAACAAAATAAGGCTATCCAAATAGTAGGTGTGCAACCTACCGATGGGTCAAAAATTCCTGGTATTCGGAAGTGGCCTAAAGAATATCTTCCAAAAATATTCGATGCTAAAAAAGTGGATGAAGTACGTGAGGTGAGCTCGGAAGAAGCATCCATTATGGCAAAAAGACTTGCAAAGGAAGAAGGTATTTTCTCTGGAATGAGCAGTGGTGGAGCTGCTGTTGCCGCTTTAAGATTGGCAGACACCCTTAAAAGCGGGACGATAGTCTCTATTGTTTGTGATCGTGGGGATAGGTATCTTTCCTCAGACCTATTTGACTAGCCTATCGTAAAACTTCATCAATACCCTCTAAATAAGCTTCGAATTGAATAAGATTATTATGCTCCCCTTGATCTATAGTGTAAAATTTAATTGTTTTATGGGAAATTGAATCAAAAAGCCGTTTTCCCGACTTATAGGGCACTATGCTATCATTTGTACCGTGAAAAATGGTTATCGGACATGTAACGGTTTGTATAAATACATGGGATAGTAGTTTGTATTTCATCAACCAATTCATTGGTAAAAAAGGAAAACGTTCCTTGGCAACATCCAACAAACTGTAATAAGGCGTTTCCAGAATCAACTTATTCGGTTTATTCCTTGATGCCAGATTCGCAGCAATTCCCGTTCCTAAAGACCTGCCATATAGTATTATTTGCGTTTCGGTATATTGTTTCAAAGCATAATCATAGAACAACTGTGCATCATTGTGCAAGGCTTCCTCACTTAGTTTGCCGGTACTTTTGCCATACGTTCGATAATCCATCACTAGAACATCATACTCCTTATCCACAAAAAAGGAAGTAATGTTTCCCCAACGTGACAAGTCACCTGCATTGCCATGAAAGTAAAGGATTAATCCTTTAGGGTTAACTTGCTTAAAATGAATGGCATTCAAAACAACTCCGTCTTCTGTTCTTAAATTGATTTCTTCAAAATCATGGGAAAATGAATATTCAAAATCATGTGGTAATTTTGATGGAAGAAAAATCAGTTTTTCCTGTAATAAATAAAGCATAGTCGTAATTAAGGCATAAATAAAAAGTAAAACCTTGGCTATTCCTTTAAACCTTTGCATTGGTTCGCTTTGAAGAGTGTCGCACATCGATGCTCGAGCCCTCTAGGTTAACTTCTTTTGGTTTTGTAGTAATAATTTCAGTTAGCATTTTGTGATACTCGGTAAATGTGTTCAAATTTTTATGTCCACCGCCAATAACAGTGTACAATCGTGTGGACTCTGGTTTTATTTTAGACAGTTTTATACTAGTCTTGTAGGGAATCAATTTATCGTCAGTACCATGGATAATATGAATAGGACAATTTACGTATTTCAACCATTTATAAGTGGGCATAGGAAATTTCAAGAGTAATGACAACGGCATGAATGGAATATATTTCTTGGTAACCTTACTTAGGCTATAATAGGGCGCATCTAATATCAACATACGCGGGTTATTCATTGAGGCCAACTTTGTGGCGAAACCAGAACCCAAAGAGCGACCGTAGAGGATAATATATTTTTCAGGAGTAATATCCTTGACTTTATTATATATCATTTGCAGGTCGCGCTTTATAGCTTTTTGGGTTCGTCGTCCAGTACTTTTACCAAAACCACGATAATCCACCATTAATACGTCATATCCGTGCCGCGTAAAATCAACGGCAAATTTGCCCCACCCTTTTATACTTTTCGAATTTCCTTTCAGATAAAATACTACTCCTTTTGGGTTCTTGGCCTTAAATCGAATACCATTTATAATCGCGCCATCTCTGGTCTCTACATTATATTCCTCAATCTCCTGGTTTTCATAATAAAACTCAAAATCCTTTGCAAGCTTTTCTGGCTTGAACATTAAATAATCCTGAAGAAAATACAACAGTAGACTAATTCCTAGATAAATGCCAAGAACAATCAAAAAAATAAAAATCCAATATTGCATGAGCTTTCGTTTAGCAACAATGTACAAAAAAATATTTGTGAAGCTGAATCAGCCAAGCTCCAACTTATTCAACAACAAACCGGAGCCAGGTGCGACATAGGACAATTGAAGCTTGTTTTCGGCTGTGAGCGAAGTTTCTATATCGTTTATCGTCAACTCCCCTTTCCCCAATTGTATAAGGGCGCCCATCATCATTCGTATCTGGTATCTCATGAATCCCTTGCCTTTTACGTGTAGCGCATATGACTTTTGTGGAAAGAAATTGGCTTTCAGCGTGTTGTTTGTCCTTATTTCACAAATCTCAATCGTCCTAACTCTGTTTGCATTTTTTTGTTCTTTTACTGTAAATGCGTTGAAATTATGACTGCCAACAAATAATTTGGCTGCTGTCTTCATTGATTCCAAATCCAGATCTTCTAAAATATTAGCAATAAAAGGAGCGCAAAAGGGATGGTTCTTTTCCCCAAAAGAAAAGAGATAAATATATTCCTTGGATTTAGGATCCTTTATTATATTATACGATTCATCAACAGACCTAATTCCTATCGCCCTTATGTCGGAGGGTAAATTCCTATTGAAAAGCTCAAGAAAAACCGTAAGATCCGCTATAGGCTTGTCATCTAAAAACAATTCGAAAGCAGCATCAAGTGCCGACACCTTGGAATCAGTTCGGCCCGCACCCAAAATTTTAAATTTCGTTCCTGATAGAATGAATTTAAGTGTCTTTGAAAGCATTCCTTCAATGGTTTTTTGTTGGGGTTGTTTTTGCCAGCCACTGAATCTAAACCCTAAATACTGCAGGCTGATTATATAATAAAACCGCTGTTTTTTCATAAATGCTAATTTGACCTAAAAATACAGTTTAAAACGATTTCGCATAAATTTTGTATTTTGAAAGGAATAATCAACTAAATATTAAATTATGACACAAAATGTAACAGCGAAGCTACCTGTATGGTTTTGGATTGTAAGTGTGGTAGCTCTCCTTTGGAACCTTATGGGTGCAATGGCCTATTTAGCGCAGGCATTTATAACTGATGAAGGTAAAGCCATGTTACCTTCCGATCAATTGGAATTATTGGAAAATACCCCAGCATGGGCGACAGCAGCTTTTGCAACTGCTGTCTGGGCTGGTGTTTTAGGAAGTATAGGCCTGCTTGTACGTAAAAAATGGGCACGACCAGTTTTATTGCTTTCCCTGTTTGGAATTCTGGTGCAAATGGCTTACGCTTTCTTTATGACCAATGCAGCTGAAGTCTATGGCGCGGTTCAAGGAGTGGTTATGCCTATATTGTTGATTGGAATTGGTATTGGCCTTGTATTATTTGCCAAATCATCACAAAACAAAGGTTGGATTACATAACTATTTAAGTAAAAAAGGAAAGTGTGGCAGGGCATATTATTTGCTTTGACCACACTTTTATTGATGTTCCCAACATAAAATGTTGTTCATCGATTTTTTCAAATAAACAATTTTCAACTTCGTTTTTACTTCTGAAACAAGGGTTCCCCAAATCCCAGCTACCTACTTAATATGAAGTTGATTTTACGCATGTTTTCATGGAAAAGAAGCCTTTTGCTTTCGATAATAGTTTTACCATTATTGATTGTTTTCAGTTTTTATGGCCTCTATACCAATAAATTCTATCTGTTTAAATTTGATAATTACATTTTCCCTTTTCTGACCATTATCCATTTTACATTTTTATATGCTATGCGTTTCAAAATAAAGGAAAACGAGATAGCAGACCCTCAAATGCGAAATTTGGAATTTGCATTGTATATCATATTTTTCATTTACGTCTATAGGTTCCTTGATACGATATTCATTTTACTAACGTATAACGATTTCGAAAGCCACGTAATACCTGCAACATTTATTCCCATAGGTATCCTGATTGTCTTTTTATATTTAATGTTATTATTACTTACTTTGGTAACCTTCAAACACAGGATAGACCTAGTTGGTCCTTACAGATTTGATGATATCAATGACCACATAGATTGAAGGGAATTATCGTTGACCTACAATCCGCTTATAAAACTACCATAAAGATCTTTGAATTGAAAGCCTTCAGAGAATCTATGCCTACTTAGCTTTTTGTAAGATACCAATCCCCATAAAAGCAATTCTTTTAAGAAGTAACTATCAATTTTTATAACTTCTGGATTAAACTCCTTAATTAATTGGTTTAAGGTAGGTATACTGTCCAAAGCCCGTTTATACTCTGCATCTGTATAGTCATCAAGGAGCTCAAAACCTTCTCCATTAAAAAACCATGCAATAAGCTCATCAAATGGGCCATCAGTATCTTTTCGTTCTAACTTTTCTATTTTGGGAAAGTACTCTGGAAAAATAGATTTCACCGCCTCATCCAATAAAATTAAGGCAACAGCATCCGCTCCCTCCTGCTCGCCTTCATAGACCAATTCAATCTTTCCGGTAATTGCTGGAATTACGCCAAGAAAATCACTTAATCTGACTGTTGTTTTATCTGCGCCAGAAATCAGGGCCCTTCGTTCCGCCGTGCTTAACAGGTTTTCAAATGCCGTAATACTCGTCCTAGCACTTACACCACTTTTGGCGTCAATATATTCGCTATTTCGAGCTTCAAAACTAATCTGTTCCAGTAAATCTTTTGCAATTTCTGGAACATAAACAGCATCCACCTGTCGATTATCCAAATTGGATTCTTGCTCTGTAATTTTCCGTGCCGTAGGAATGTCATCGGGATAGTGCGTTAAAATCTGTGACCCAATTCTATCTTTCAAAGGGGTAACTATGCTTCCACGATTAGTGTAATCCTCCGGATTAGCGGTAAATACAAACTGCAAATCCAATGGTAACCTAAGCTTGAATCCCCTAATTTGTATATCACCCTCTTCCAAAATATTAAAAAGTGAAACTTGGATTCGGGATTGCAGGTCAGGCAACTCATTAATCACAAAAATACAGCGATTAGCCCTTGGGATCATTCCAAAATGGATTACCCGGTCGTCAGCATATGAAAGCTTAAGATTTGCAGCCTTTATAGGGTCTACATCACCAATTAAATCAGCCACGGTAACATCTGGTGTGGCTAATTTTTCATAAAATCGGTCATTTCTATGAAGCCAGGAAATAGGGGTTTTTTCACCCTGTTCCTTAATTAACTCCTTGGCATAACGGGATATGGGATTAAGAGGATCGTCGTTTATTTCCGATCCATCCACTATCGGAATCCATTCATCCAACAAATTAACCATCAATCTGGCCAATCTAGTTTTTGCTTGACCTCGAAGCCCCAATAAATTAATATTATGCCTGGAAAGAATAGCCCGTTCCAATTCTGGGATTACCGAATTCTCATAACCCCATACTCCTTCAAAGGACTCCTCCCCTTTTTTGATTTTCTCCCTGAGATTCTCCCTCAGTTCGTCCTTTATGCTTTTACTTTCGTAGCCTGACTTTTTAAGGTCGGCCAGTGTTTTAATTGCTTTATGATTCATTTTCTTTTTCAGTATATCCCTACTTTCGCAGGAATGGTAATTTTTTTTATCCTTTTAATCTTTTTCTTCTGTTAGCCTCATAGTCCTCGAAAATCATTTCGCCCAAACCAGTCAACCCTGTAAAAAAAGCCTTTCCCTTATTGGCCTCGGTAAAATGTCGAATAAACTGTTTTAAATAAGGGTCTTGGGCAATCATGAAAGTTGTAATCGGAATATGTAATTTTCGTGCCTGACTGGCCATATTGTAGCATTTCTCCACTATGTAATCATCAAGACCTACACTGTTTTTGTAATAGGTGCCGTCTGGCAATCTTAAACAACTTGGCTTACCATCGGTTATCATAAAGATCTGTTTGTTGGTATTTCGCTTTCTACGAAGCATATCCATGGCCAATTGTAATCCGGCGACGGTATTTGTATGGTAAGGTCCCACTTTTAAATAAGGAAGATCTTTTATAGGAATTGGCCAAGCGTCATTTCCAAAAACCAGAATATCCAAAGTATCCTTAGGGTATCTCGTTGTTATTAATTCAGCAAGTGCCATTGCCACTTTCTTAGCCGGTGTAATACGGTCTTCCCCATATAGAATCATACTATGGCTAATGTCAATCATCAGTACCGTACTCATCTGTGCTTTAAAATGAGTATCCTCCACAACAAGGTCGTCTTCTGTTAACGAAAAATCCCCAATGCCATTATTGATTTGGGCATTCTTTAAACTCTCGGTCATAGATATGTGTTCCAAACCATCACCGTAGCGATATTCCCTAAAATCTCCCGTATGCTCATCACCTTGACCTGCTTTGTTCGTTCTATGATTGCCAGCCCCACTCCGTTTTAATTTACCAAAAATCTGATCTAAGGCCCGTTGTCTTATGATTCGTTCCATTTTTGCGGTAATCGATAAATTACCGCCACCTTCTTCACCCTCGCCATCACCACCTCCATCTTCAAACTCTTCCTTTAATAATCCTTTTGCTTTTAAATCTTCGATAAAATCATCTATGGTATAATTCTCATCGGTAAGTTCATATTCCTTGTCTAATTCCCGAAGCCAATCCAAAGCCTCATCCACATCACCTGAGGTATGTGTAATAAGCTCTTGAAAAATTTCAAAAAGCTTCTCAAAAGGAGATTGTTCAGGTGCCTCGTAAGTAGAAAAACGAAACCCCTTTCTTAAATTCATAGCCATGCTATAAAAATAAGGTATTTAGAACGATGGGAATTTGTTTTTAGAAAAACTTAACGGATAAATCCAATTTAAGATAGCTTGATCCCTTGGCCATTTTCATCAATAATTCACCATACAACGATTAGTTTTTCCATTCGTCCTCACAAGAGACCACAAAAACAATATAAGAAAGTATGATCCGTTGTCCTTAGAGAAAGTCTTAAATCTAATTTACCATGAACAAATTATTTATTATCCTCATTTCTGTACTATCTTTTATACCGTCCAATACCGAGAACGACTGTTCTGTTGTTTATAATATGGCTACTTACGCCCTATCACATAGCAAAAAGGCATTAAAGTCCAATAATTTTGATCATCAACTTTATTATTCGGGCAAAACTTTGGAATCGTACAAAAAAATAGCAGAGGGCATGAAAAATTGTGACTGCAAAAATGCGACAGAATTGATTATGGATATTACTCATGATGCTGAAAAAGCAGCGGATCCAGTAGATTGGGATAGAGGGCGTTATTATAGTAAAAAAGTGTATCTAAATACACAAGAGTTAATCACTGTTTTGGATATGTGGTCTGCATCTAACCCACAAATTGAAACTCCAGGTGAACAGGACCAATAACCATATCAGTATTTAATGTCTTTGTTCTAGTACTTCAGCAATATCATTGAGTTTATACCCCCTAGCTTGAAGCAATATTAAATAATGGAAAAGGAGGTCGGCACTTTCATTCAGGAATAAATCGTCATTTTCATCTTTGGCTTCTATTACGACCTCAACAGCTTCCTCTCCCACTTTCTGGGCCATTTTGTTTATTCCACTTCTAAAAAGAGAAGCAACATAACTTTTGGAATTGTTCTGATTTTCTTTTCGTTCTGAGATTACATCTTCCAATACGGTCAAAAAACCAAAACTTTGTTTGTTTTCCTCATTCCAACAGGTATCGCTTCCCTTGTGACAAGTAGGTCCCGTAGGATTTACTTGGATTAATAAGGTGTCGTAATCACAATCATTCTTAATATTTACTAGATTTAAAAAATTTCCACTTTCTTCGCCTTTAGTCCATATGCGTTGTTTGGACCTACTAAAAAAAGTGACTTTTCCGGTTTCCAATGTTTTCTGATACGCTTCCTCATTCATATAGCCCAACATCAAAACATTCTTTGTACTTGAATCTTGAATTATTGCAGGAACGAGTCCGTCATTATTTTTATTAAAATCGATTTCCATCTCTTTAAAATTGTATCCTTCTCTTCAATAAGGGAGGAGTGCCATTGGCAGAGAGGGAAACCACCCCGCCCTTTGGGCACCCCTCCTTTAGAAGGAGGGGATTAGTTTATAATCGTACAGGGATTCCGTTTCTACGGAGTTCCTTTTTTAAATCCTTTATTTCTATTTCCTTGAAATGAAAAACACTGGCTGCCAAAGCTGCATCAGCATTACCATCAACAAACGTATCTATAAAATGCTTTACATTACCGGCGCCTCCAGAAGCAATTATCGGAATATTCAATTCAGATGACAATCTAGCCAGTGCCTCATTGGCAAATCCGTTTTTTGTGCCGTCATGGTTCATTGAGGTAAATAATATTTCGCCAGCACCTCGTGTTTCAACTTCTTTGGCCCAATCGAAAAGTTTAAGTTTCGTAGGCACTTTCCCTCCTACTAAATGCACAATCCACTCCCCATCTATTTCTTTGGCATCAATAGCAACAACAATACACTGCGAACCAAACTTGGCCACCAAATCATTTATCAATTGTGGATTTTTTACCGCTGAAGAATTGATAGAAACCTTGTCGGCTCCATTATGAAGCAACACATCAACATCTTCAACCGATGAAATTCCACCGCCCACCGTAAATGGGATGTTTACTTTCTCGGCAACATGATATACTAAATCTGCCAATGTTTTACGTTTTTGTTCAGTAGCGGATATATCCAAAAAAACCAATTCGTCGGCACCTTCTTTACTGTATATTTCGGCTAGCTCAACAGGATCACCTGCATCACGAAGGTCAACAAAATTGACACCCTTCACGGTTCGGCCATCTTTAATATCCAAACATGGAATAATTCTTTTTGCTAACACCTTAACTGTTTTGAGTTAATATAAAGCTCTCTAATTGCTTTAGGCTGATTCTATTTTCATAGATCGCCTTTCCTATGATAGTTCCTTCACATCCCATATCTAAAAGTTTAGGCAATTCATCAAATTCGGATATTCCGCCAGAAGCGATTAGTTTAAGATTTGGAACCTTATTGAGTATTTTTTTGTATAATTCAAAAGAAGGACCTTCTAACATACCATCTTTATTAATATCGGTACAAATCACGTATTCGATTCCCTTTTTCTGATACGATTGGATAAAAGGTACCAAGTCCTCATTAGATTCTTCTAACCAACCTGAAACTGCTACCTTTTCATTCATGGCATCAGCGCCTAAAATAATTTTATCGGATCCATATTTTTTCAACCAACCAAGAAATACTTCTTTATCTTTTACTGCAATACTACCACCAGTTACTTGATTAGCTCCACTTTCAAAAGCAATGCGCAGATCATCATCGCTTTTTAAACCACCTCCAAAATCAATCCTTAATTCGGTTTGGGACGCAATTTGATCCAATACCCTATGATTGACTATATGATGCGATTTTGCGCCATCCAAATCAACTAAATGCAGATACTGAATACCATGGGCTTCGAATTCCTTCGCCACTTCCAACGGGTTTTCATTATAAATCTTCTTTGTGTCATAATCGCCCTTGGAAAGCCTTACACATTTACCCTCGATAATATCTATTGCTGGTATAATCCGCATATTACATTTCTAAAAAATTTATCAAAATCTGCTCGCCCACTGCACTACTCTTTTCAGGATGAAACTGTACCCCATAAAAATTATTCTTAGCCAAAGCAGCACTATATGATAGTCCGTAATCGGAAGTTGCTATAGTTTCTTTAGATAATGGGGCATAAAAACTATGCACCAAGTAAATGTGCTCTTTTTCTGATATACCTTTAAACAAATCTGTTTTCAAATTTGAAATCTCATTCCATCCAATTTGCGGAACCTTAACTTTATTAGAAAATTTGACCACATTGGTATCAAAAATTCCAAGTCCTTCTGTATTCCCTTCTTCTGAAGAATGACACATTAACTGCATACCTAGACAAATGCCTAAAACCGGTTGTTTTAATTGAGGAATCAAGGTGTCCAATCCGCTTTGTCTTAGCATTTTCATTGCACTACTTGCCTCGCCTACGCCAGGAAATATGACTTTATCTGCATTTTTTATCTTCATCTTCAGCATCGGTTAAAATAGCGTCATATCCCAATCTTTGAAAAGCAAATTTTATACTTTGAATGTTACCAGCACCATAATTAATTATTGCAATCTTCATATGGAAAGGTACAAGGTTAGAAATACAAGGTTTAAAGTTTTAACTTTTATCATTTAGATGGTAAGCTTTACTATTTTTTATTATTTTTTCTTGAGGTATTAATTGATGATACAATTATTGCCAAAAGCTCTTTTGCCTCTTTATGTAATATTGCTGTTTGTTGGCACTCGCCTTCATTCACTTCCATAAATAACTCTAACCAATAGGCCGATTCATCAACTTCTTCTTCAACAATTTTAAGTTTATTAATAAAGTCGGCAGTTGATTTAGCCCTTTGGGATGCTCGATAGTTTGCCCCAACTGAACTCGAGCTACGAATCAATTGCCTAGCCCAAGCGTCAAGTTCTCTTGACCTAGGCACTTGCTTGCAGAACTTCCAACATTCAACAGCGAATTTTTTGGTTCTAAGCTTTAAATCTTGCATACTTTGTACTTTTGACCTTTAACTTCCTAATTTATAAGACTCCTTTAGTTGATGGCAAAACCATTTTTTCAACATCCCTTTTTACCGCCATTTTTATTGCCTTTGCAAAGGCCTTGAAAATGGCCTCGATCTTATGGTGCTCATTGGTGCCCTCTGCTTTTATATTCAGATTTGCCTTTGCCCCATCTGTAAAAGACTTAAAAAAGTGATTGAACATCTCTGTTGGCAGCTTGCCAATCATCTCTCGTTTGAATTCAGTTTCCCATACCAACCAATTACGACCCCCAAAATCAATCGCAACTTGCGCCAAACAGTCATCCATTGGTAGACAAAAACCGTATCTTTCTATCCCTAATTTATTGCCTAATGCCTTATGGAACACTTCTCCCAATGCTATTGCCGTATCTTCAATGGTATGATGCTCGTCAACCTCTAAATCACCTTTCACCTTAATGTCCAAGTCCATTTGCCCATGTCTGGCCAATTGATCTAACATATGGTCGAAAAAAGATAATCCGGTTTCGATATTGCCGATTCCAGTACCATCAAGATTTAATTTGATATAAATATTAGTTTCATTGGTATTTCGGGTAATCTCAGCAACTCTATCTCTTAATTTCAAGAATTCATAAATAGTTTCCCAATCATTGGTTTCAAGAACAATAACATCATTCACCTCTTCTCTTTTTATGGTTATTTCATCCGTTCCCAAATTGGTATTATCATTTATAAAAATACCATTGGCCCCTAAGTTTTTGGCTAACTCCATATCAGTTAAGCGATCCCCTATGACAAAAGAGTTCGCTAAATCATAATCATCTGAAAAATATTCGGTCAACAATGCTGTTCCTGGTTTACGGGTATCAGCATTTTCATGAGGAAAAGTCCTGTCCAAAAAAACTTTATCAAAAACAACACCTTCATTCTGAAAAGATTTTAGAATAAAATTCTGCACGGGCCAGAAGGTCTCCTCCGGGAACGAATCAGTACCTAGCCCGTCCTGGTTGGTGATCATAACCAATTCATAATCCAGCTCCTTTGCTATTTTACCCAAAAATGTAAACACTTTGGGATAAAACACCATTTTCTCAAAGGCGTCTATCTGTTCATCAGCAGTTTCTTTGATAATGGTTCCGTCTCGATCAATAAATAATACTTTTTTCATTTTAAGCTATTTCTTTTAAGGCGCTTATTAATTTCAAGTTCTCCTCATTGGTCCCAATAGTAAATCTTAATGAATTTTCACAAAGTGGCTGGGTTGTTCTATTTCTAGTAACGATACCTTTTTCTAAAAGTTGACCATATCTTTTATTCGCATTATCAACTTTTACCAGAACAAAATTGGCATCTGAAGGATATATTTTCTGAATGAACTCAACCTGATTTAAAACTTTAAGTAAAGTACTCTTTTGTTTTAAAATTTCAGTTACTTCAGATTTTAGTAGTTCTATTTTAAGTACTTGCTCCAAAGCTCTTTTTTGTGTAAGCTCATTCACGTTATACGGAGGTTTGATTTTATTCAATATAGTAATGATTTCTTGCGAAGCAAAACACAACCCCAATCGAATTCCGGCCATTCCATAAGCTTTGGATAAGGTTTGTGTAATTATCAAATTCGGAAATTCACCTAATCTTTTTAACCAACTTTCCTTGCCTGAAAAATCTATATAGGCCTCATCGATTACAATCAATCCATCAAATGCATTCAAAAGCCTCAAAATAGCGATTTCATCAAAACTATTCCCTGTGGGGTTGTTCGGTGAGCAAATGAATATAATCTTACTGTTCTTATCAACGGCGCTTAGAATACCTTCAACATCAAGCTCGAAATCTTGGGTCAGCAACACTTCCCTATTTTCTACCGCATTGATACCTGATAAAACCTTATACATTCCATATGTCGGTGGCAAGGAGATGATATTATCCCTGTTTGGTTCACAAAAGGCTCGGAATATCAAATCCAACACTTCATCACTACCATTTCCGAGGAGCATATTTTTGACGCTGACTCCTTTTTGCTCAGACATAACCGCCTTAAGGCCGCGTTGTTGAGGGTCTGGATACCGATTTACGCCATTATCAAACGGGTTTTCATTGGCATCCAAGAAAATCATTTGCGTGCCATCTGAAACATATTCATCGCGAGCAGATGAATAAGGTTTTAAACCTTTTACATTTTCTCTAACAATGTTATTTATATTGAATTCTGACATTCTCTTTATTATCAATTAAAATAGGTCTAGACTCCGCTCGACCGGACATTAATCATCGTTTTAAACTATTAAGCCTTAGTGTCACCGCATTCTTATGAGCCTGCAAACCTTCTGCTTCTGCCATTAATTCAATGGTTTTACCTATTTCAAGAATACCTTTGGAAGATATTTTTTGAAAGGTCATACTTTTCATAAAACTATCGAGGTTCACGCCGCTATATTGCTTTGCATACCCATTCGTGGGCAATGTATGGTTTGTTCCTGATGCATAATCCCCTGCACTTTCAGGAGTATAATTTCCAATAAAAACTGAACCTGCATTTATAATTTGACTAAGAAATTCATCCTCATTCCCAACGCATAGAATATAATGTTCCGGACCATATTCATTGATTAAGTCAATTGCTGTTTGAGTTTCATCTATATATATCAACCTACTATTGGCAATTGCTTTTTCGGCAATATTTTTTCTCGGAAGCTGGGCTATCTGTTTCTCTATTTCCTTTTCAACTTCATTTATCATATCCTTTGAGGTAGAAACCAATATTACCTGACTGTCAGCACCATGTTCAGCCTGACTCAACAAATCTGAAGCAACGAATGAAGCATTGGCACTGTCATCGGCCATTACCAAAAGTTCACTTGGTCCTGCAGGCATATCAATAGCTACGCCATGCTTGGTTGCAATTTGTTTTGCCACAGTTACATATTGATTTCCTGGCCCAAATATTTTATAAACTTTCGGAATACTCTCAGTACCAAAAGTCATCCCCGCAATAGCTTGGATTCCCCCTATTTTGAATATTTGGGTAACGCCACACAAATTTGCGGTATACAGGATAGCCGGATGTATTTTTCCTTCACTATTAGGTGGTGTACATAAAACTATTTCTTTACAACCAGCAATATTAGCGGGTACGGCCAACATTAGAATGGTTGAAAATAAAGGGGCTGAACCTCCAGGAATATATAATCCTACTTTTTGAATGGGCCTCTTTTCTTGCCAGCACAATACTCCAGGAGCTGTTTCAACTTCTACTTTTTTTGTTTTTTGTGCACTATGAAATACTTCAATATTTTGCTTTGCCACAGCAATGGCATTTTTCAATTCTCTACTAACCGAAGAAGAAGCCTGCCTAATTTCACTTTCAGAAACTTGAATAGTATCCAAAGCAGCTCCATCAAATTTTTGGGTGTACTTCAATAAAATAGAATCCCCAAAGCCTTGAACTTCTTTAAATATTTTATTTACAGTGCTTTCAATATCTGATACCGTTTGGGTAGGCCTTTTCAATAGGTCTTCCCAATCTTCTCTTTTAGGATTATAAATCTTGTTCATTCTTCTTTTATTGGATTCCTGCCTTCGCAGGAATGACAAAAATACTAGAGTACCATTTTTTCAATTGGGCAAACCAAAATTCCCTCTGCTCCAGCTTGCTTTAATTCATCAATCACTTCCCAAAATTTATCTTTATTAATTACTGTATGAACTGAACTCCACCCAACTTCTGCCAATGGTAAGACCGTTGGGCTACGCATTCCAGGCAATAACCTTAGAATATCATCCAATCTATCATTTGGGGCATTCAATAATACATATTTAGATTGTCTAGCTTGTAATACGGATTTAATTCGAAATTGCAATTTGCTTAGGATAGCTCTCCTTTCGGCTGTGATTTTTTTGGAAACCGCTAAAACAGCTTCACTCTTCAACATTACTTCCACTTCTTTAAGGTTGTTCTTGAAAAGTGTGCTGCCGCTTGATACGATATCGCAAATGGCATCTGCTAGACCAATATTCGGCGCAATTTCAACAGATCCATTAATAATATGTAAATCCGCTTCAACACCTTTTTTCTTTAAATATTCCCTAACAGTATTGGGATAAGAGGTTGCAATTCTTTTTCCTTGAAAATCATTGACCGAACTGTATTTTAAGGATTTTGGAACGGCCAGTGAAACCCGACATCTCGAAAACCCCAATTTTTCGGCAATATCAATATCGCCACCCTTTTCAATCAAAACATTTTCGCCTATAATCGCAATATCTACCACTCCGTCTCTTAAATACTGTGGTATATCCCCATTACGCAGATAAAATACCTCCATAGGAAAATTCCTTGCAGAGGCCTTTAGTTGGTCTTTGCCATTATCAATTGAAACACCACAATTTTTAAGGATTTGCAACGACTCTTCATTTAAACGTCCCGATTTCTGTATGGCAATTCTAATTTTTGTCATTTTGATTGTTTTAATATTCCTTTTTCCCTTTTATGGGATTTGACAAATTGGATTAAACAAAAAACCCGTTTGATTTCTCAAACGGGTCAGCTATATGTTGTAAATACTACAATACATTTCTACCTCGCTTGAAAGCAAGTATAAAAATGATGATGTGTATTTTGGTTCCTCATTATGTTTGTAAAATTAGAACTTATTTTCAAATCACAAAAACAATTGTCAAAAATTGAACAATTCTTCCCTAGCCAAGTACTTTAACAAACAAAACTTAGTTGTTCCCTAAAATCAAAGGAAGGCCTGAATCTCCACTTCCTACAATAACCACTTTGGCGTTTGGAGATTTGGATAACTCTAACGTAGCATCAATACCCTTATCCTGAAGAATCTTATCTGTTAAAGAAGCACTCAAAATTCTGTTTGCATCGGCCTTACCTTGGGCTTCAATGGTCACTTTTTCGGCTTCTTTCTTTGCGGTTACCAATCTAAATTCATATTCCAATGATTCCTGTTCTTGCTTTAATTTTCGCTCAATGGCCTCTTTTATTGTAGGGGGTAAGGTAACATCCCGAATTAGTATTTGATTGAGTTGTATATATTGTTCGTCAACAATCTTAAGGGTTTCCTCATAAATCTCCACCTGAATGGCATCCCTTTTACTGGAATATAATTGTTCTGGCGTATAACGGCCGACTACACTTCTTGCTGCAGATCGAATAGTTGGTAACAATACACGTTGAACATAAGCCTCTCCTTTTTCTTGATGTAGTTTTCCAAGGAATTCACGTTTTGGTTCAAACCAAGCGGAGGCATCCAATTTAATTTCCAATCCATTTGATGAAAGCACTTGCATTTTTTCAAATACTTCTTGTTGTCTAACCTCATAAATAAAGACTTTGTTCCAAGGAGCTACTATATGAAATCCTTCTCCCATAGGTGGTTTGTCAACTACAACCCCGTCACCAAAAGTTTTATAAAGAACTCCTGCTTCACCGGAACCAATTGTGATAGCTGATTTTGTAATTAAGATCACCGCTAGAATCAGTATGAAAATTGCGGGTAATGCTATTTTAGGTAATTTATCCATTTTAATTTAATTTAAGTTAATCCGTTATACTTTCTAATAAACCATTCTATAGACAATGCACTTATGATTATTGCCAGTAGAATTTTAAAATCAAGCAAAGGTACGACATTTTGATGGCTTTTCTGGACAGGTTTAAATTTGTCTTCAACGATCAAATCGTTCATTAAATCATTGGTTTGAGAAGGATAATAAAGGTCGGCACCAGTACTCGCTGCAAGCCTGTTCAATTTTTTATAGTTACTTGATGTGAATTGCTGTTCTACATCGAAATCCAATATATTGAAACTGCCTGATTTAGTAATATTCTCATTCGCTACCTTGACCGTAAAAGTATATTCCCCTGGAGGCATGGTACTCAAATCTGCTTCATAAAAACTTCCCTTCAAAAGCATTGGAAATTCTTGCATACTACCCTCGCCTTTTTGCCTAAGTTGCAATAAAATTTTGGCATCCGGGTCAAATGAGAAAGATTCATCAAAATAATTTACAGCTATTTTTGCTTCACTATTTCCTTCGTAGAACGACTCATAATTCAACACTAACCTACTTCTAGATTCACTGGAAGAGAGGTATAGTAAAATCCTACCGACTAATTCGTCAAAATCATTGAAATTTTGGTGTTCGCGAAAATTTTGAACTCTCCATTTCCAAAGGTTTTCACCAAATAAAATGGCTTCGCGTTCCAAACCATTTTCTGCCAAAACCAATAAGGGTTCACCAATGTCGGCACCTTTTATGCGCTGTCCGAGCAATACCTCATGACTTTTATTGATAATAACCTCGCCTAAATTCGTTTCTAATGGTGGATAATCATCCAGTACCAAATTTGAAATATCAAATTTTGAAAAGCCATTGTTAATCACCGGGGTAACTTCCTCAGATTGGTCATAACTATTCTTAGTAAATGAACTTTGGGCATTATTGAGAAAATTCCAGTTTGTTTTAGGTCCACTGATGATAAAAGAATTCACGTTACCCTTTTTTATAAAATCATATATCCTACCGAAAGAAAAAGTTGGTTGATAGAGAATAAAAAGGTCAATATCGTTTAGTTTCTTTAAATCAGCCGTGGGTTTTACTATGGTAACGGATCGCTGCTCATTACTTTCAATAGATTTTTTAAGTGCCCCAATATCAGGATGCAGTAGTTCCGAGACTATCGCAACATTGGTTTTCTCATCTATTACTTCTATTGCAACAGTTTTGACATTGTTACGTGTGTTTTTTTCATTAATTAATGGCTGCAGATCTATTCGCATTGTTTTTAAACCAACCGATGGTGCATTCGCATTGATCATTACCACCTTTGAATTGTTGTCTTTGCTTAATTCCAATTTTTGGGAATGCACATTTTTGTCATCCAATGCTACATTTAATTGCGTTCTTATATTCTCATTGCCATCATATGAAATGAATATTTCAACTGGGAACCTATTTTTTAAGAATACATAATTATTGGTATTCACTTGGGTGATTCTCAAATCATCATATCTAGTTGTATCTCCCAAAACAATTGGGTAAATCGGGAATTTCTGATTTTCACCATAATACTCATAATCCTCCCCTAAAGTATTATTCCCATCTGTTAAGAGAACGACCACGCTCGCCGCATTGCCATATATGGTATTTAGTGCTTTTAATGCTTTAACAATATTTGTCGCCTTGTCCGAGAAACCCAAACTGTCTGAAACTTCAATGGTTTTACCAAAATGATATTGTTCTAAATTGAATTTGTCTGATAACTCATTTGAAGTGATTAACCTTTGAAGAATTGAATCAACCTGACCTACAGCACCAATATTCCCAATAGATGAAGAATTATCTGTAAGAACCAATAGGTTAACCTTTTCCAAAGAAAAGTCCTTCTTGGTAAATTTTGGATTTACCAATAACAAAAACACACTGAACAAAGCTATAAAACGCAAAAAAGAAAGCAACAAGCGCTGCCTTCCTTTGGTTTTTGATTTATAAAAATATTGAAAGAGTACAATTAGCATTGCCACTACAGCGGCCAAAATGATTAAAAGTACTGTTGTCGTTTGCATTTATTCTATTGCTAGTACATGTTGAATAGATAATCTATGACGAATATCCAAAGGATAGTGTGGTCCATTGTACCTAAAACAAATTATGTCAACATTCCACCGCCAACGTTCAACACCTGCCCTGTTATATAAGAAGATAAATCCGAGGCGAAAAACAAACATGCATTGGCAATATCTTCTGGTGTTCCACCTCTTTTTAACGGAATAGCATCTCGCCAACCTTGCACTACTTTCTCATCAAGTTTCCCTGTCATTTCAGTTTCTATAAACCCTGGAGCAATAGCATTGCATCTTATATTTCTTGAGCCCAACTCCAAAGCTACGGATTTGGTAAACCCAATCATACCCGCTTTGGAAGCTGCGTAGTTGGTCTGCCCTGCATTGCCTTTTACCCCTACAACGCTGCTCATATTGATAATTGAACCGTGGCGTTGTTTCAATAAAGTTCGCTGCACAGCTTTTGTCATATTGAATACAGATTTCAAGTTCGTATCGATGACTTTATCAAAGTCTTCCTCGCTCATTCTAATTAGAAGATTGTCTTTTGTAATCCCAGCATTATTGATCAACACATCAATTCCATCAAAATCTTCCAAAACCTGAACCACCAATTTTTCACATTCCACAAAACTTGCGGCATTACTTTTATATGCTTTTGCCTTAACACCTTTACTTGAAAGTTCTTTCTCTAATTCTAAAGCAGGCCCTTCACTTGAACTAAAAGTAAAAGCTACGTTAGCGCCGTTATCGGCAAATACCTTTGCAATACCTCTGCCTATTCCTCTACTAGCACCCGTGATTATTACATTTTTCCCTTCTAACAGTTTCATTTGTTTGCTTCTTTATCCGGTTGATTATCAAATATAGTTTATGTTTATGCAAAGTCGAAAAAAAACCCGAATATCCTGAAAAAATACAGAACCATCGGGAATTACTTTATGGGTTTTTCAAAAGGCAATTATCCCATTACCTCTTTTACCTTTTTACCTATTTCAGCGGGGGAATCAACTACGTAAATACCGCAATCCCGCATAATTTTCTTTTTGGCTTGGGCAGTATCGTCGCTACCACCTACAATTGCACCTGCATGCCCCATAGTCCTACCGGCTGGTGCAGTTTCACCAGCGATGAAACCTACGATTGGCTTTTTACTACCACTTTCCTTATACCAATTTGCGGCTTCAGCCTCTAACTGACCGCCAATCTCACCAATCATGACAACACATTCGGTCTCGGGGTCATTGATTAAAAGTTCAACGGCTTGTTTCGTAGTGGTTCCGATAATTGGGTCACCCCCAATTCCAATTGCGGTTGTTATACCTAATCCTTGTCGAACAACTTGATCAGCAGCTTCATAGGTTAAAGTGCCTGATTTTGATACTAAACCAACATTCCCTTTTTTGAATACAAAACCTGGCATAATACCTACCTTAGCCTCACCGGGTGTAATAACGCCTGGGCAATTTGGACCTACCAATCGGCAATCCTTATCTTTAATATATTCTGAAACCTTTACCATATCGGCAATAGGAATTCCTTCTGTTATTGTAATGATCACTTTTATTCCAGCGCTAGCAGCCTCCATAATAGCGTCTGCTGCAAAAGCTGGTGGCACAAAAATAATGGTTGTATCAGCGCCAACTTTTTCAACCGCTTCTTCAACTGTATTAAAAACAGGCTTTCCCAAGTGTTCTTGTCCCCCTTTGCCAGGAGTTACACCACCAACAACATTGGTGCCGTATTCAATCATTTGCCCTGCATGAAAAGTCCCTTCACTTCCGGTAAATCCTTGAACTATTATTTTGGAGTTTTTATTGACTAGAACGCTCATATATGAATAGATTTAATTTTTGCTGCACAAAAATATGCGATTACTAATGATTTCTAAAGTTATATTCAGGTTATTCTTCCAATTTTTTTAAGATTGATGGAATTTTTTTCACATAGGCCAATTGCTTCAATTTTTCCCTGGATTCCTCTATTGGTGTCCCAAAATAACTTTTTCCTCCTTCCACGGATTTTGTAACTCCGGTTTGCCCCATAATTACAGCTTTCTTACCTATTCTTATTCCGCTATTCGTACCAACTTGGCCCCAAATAGTAACTTCATCTTCTATTACCACACAACCAGCGATTCCTGTCTGTGAAGCAATCAAACATTTTTCACCAATAACCGTATCATGACCAACATGCACTTGGTTATCAAGTTTCGTACCTTTTTTAATAGTGGTATCACCGGTGACTCCTTTGTCTATTGTACACAAAGCACCAATCTCGACATTATCTTCCAAAACTACCCTTCCACAGGAAACCAACTTATCATAACCATCTGGCCTGTTCTTATAATAAAAGGCATCAGCGCCTAAAACTGAACCGGAATGTATGATCACATTATTCCCTATTACGCAATTATCATATATGGAAACACTGGCATGAATAAGACAACCATTGCCAATTGAGACATTATTTCCTAAAAACACATTTGGTTGAATAACAGTATCTTGACCTATCTTAGCTGAACTTGAAATTAAAGTTTTACATTCTTCAAAAGGCCGGAAAAACTTGGAGATTTTATTGAAATCCCTAAAGGGGTCATCCGAAATAAGTAAGGCCTTACCTTCTGGACATGCTACATCTTTATTGATCAAAATAACCGAAGCATTCGAATTCAGCGCTTTATCATAATATTTAGGGTGGTCAACAAAAACAATTTCCCCTTTTTGCACCACGTGAATCTCATTCATTCCCAAAACCGGAAAATCTTTAGGCCCAACATGGGTGCACCCTATTATTGTGGCTATTTGTTCTAAGGTATACGGATTAGGAAATCTCATAGTTATAAAAGGAATTCTAGGAAATAGTAGTATTAATCTTTTACTCTTTCCATATAATTACCTTTCTCAGTATCAATCTTTATTTTATCACCCTCATTTATAAAAAGCGGAACATTGACCCTTGCGCCAGTCTCAACGGTAGCTGGTTTGGTCGCATTGGTGGCCGTGTTGCCCTTAATTCCAGGTTCCGCGTGGGTAACTTCCAACACAACACTAGCTGGCATGTCAACTGACAAAGGCATACTATCCTCGGTATTGAATAAAATGGTGACAATTTCACCTTCTTTCAATAAATCAGGAGTATCCAAGGAACTTTTTTCTAATGTTATCTGATTGTAATCATCAGTATTCATAAAGTGAAATGTATCACCTTCCGCATAGAGAAATTGATATGATCGGGTTTCAACTCGAACATCATCAATCTTATGGCCAGCTGAAAAGGTATTATCTATAACCTTGCCGGTGGTGACGCTCTTAAGCTTAGTCCTCACAAAAGCTGGACCTTTACCCGGCTTTACGTGCAAAAACTCTATTATTTTAAATATATCATGGTTGTACTTGATACACAATCCTTTTCTAATATCTGATGTAGATGCCATATTGTAAATTAATTAGTACTAAAATAGCCCTTCATAATACCACGTTGCGAATCCCTTATAAACTGAAGGATTTCGTCTCTTTCAGGAGTCGCCTCCATTTCGGCTTCAATAATTTGTACTGCCTGGCTATTATTATAGTTTTTCTGATATAGTATGCGGTAAATATTTTGTATTTCACGTATTTTATCCGAACTATATCCCCTTCTTCTTAATCCAACTGAATTAATACCTACGTAAGATAATGGCTCACGAGCAGCTTTTACGTAAGGTGGCACATCTTTACGTACCAAAGACCCTCCAGTTACAAAAGCATGATTACCAATAGATACAAATTGATGTACAGCGACCAATCCGGCTAAAATAACATTGTCCCCAATGGTTACGTGGCCCGCTAAGGTTGAGTTATTCGAAAATATACAATTATTCCCTACATGGCAATCATGGGCAATATGGCAATAAGCCATAATGAGACAATTTTTACCAATAACCGTTTTCATTCGATCATGGGTGCCCTTGTGAATAGTTGCACATTCACGGATTGTGGTATTATTCCCAATTTCTACGGTAGTTTCTTCGCCTTCATATTTCAAATCCTGAGGTGGTGCAGAAATCACAGCCCCTGGGAAGATGTTACAATTTTTACCAATTCTGGCACCTTCCATAATGGTTACATTAGAGCCAATCCAGGTGCCATCGCCAATTATGACATTGTTATGTATTGTAGTAAAAGGCTCTACAACTACATTCTTGGCAATTTTTGCTCCAGGATGTATATAGGCAAGGGGTTGATTCATACTAGGTTCTTTTTACGATTTGGGCCATCATTTCAGCCTCGCTCACCAATTTATCATTGGCATAAGCATAAGCTTGCATATGACATATGCCTCTACGAATGGGAGTTATTAGACTACAATGGAAAATCAAAGTGTCGCCGGGTAATACATTTTGCCTAAATTTCACTTTATCAATTTTCATGAATAACGTCAGGTAGTTTTCAGGATCCGGAACGGTACTCAACACCAATATCCCTCCTGTTTGAGCCATGGCTTCAACCTGTAAAACACCAGGCATCACAGGAGCTCCGGGAAAGTGACCCACAAAGAATGGTTCGTTCATAGTTACATTCTTCATACCAACCACATGCTTCTCGGAAATCTCAATGATTCTGTCTATCAATAAAAAAGGAGGCCTGTGTGGTAACATCGCCATAATTTGATGAATATCCATCAAAGGTGGCTGATTAAGGTCATATTTGGGAATGTTATTCTTTTTTTCCAATTTAATGATCTTGGACAATTTTTTCGCAAACTGCGTATTAATATAATGTCCAGGTTTGTTGGCAATAACCTTACCTCGTATTCGTGTACCAGCCAATGCCAAATCGCCTACAACATCCAATAATTTATGTCTTGCAGCTTCATTAGGTTGATGCAAGGTTAGATTATCGAGAATCCCATTGGGTTTTACAGAAAGCTTTTTCTTATTAAAGGCTTTCTCTAATTTTCTCATTGTTTGCTCAGAGATTTCTTTATCCACGTATACGATGGCATTGTTCAAGTCACCCCCCTGAATCAATCCATTTTCCAACAACATTTCCAATTCATGCAAAAAACTAAATGTACGGGCATCAGCAATCTCAGTTTTAAAATCTGATATTTTTTCTAAAGTCGCATTTTGCGTACCTAAAACCTTTGTTCCAAAATCCACCATTGAAGTAACTTGGTATGTATCAGAAGGAATTACGGTAATCTCACTGCCAGTTGCTTCATCTTTATAAGAAATAACTTCCTTGACAATATATTCTTCGCGTTCAGCATCCTGCTCAACAATTCCCGCTTTTTCCAGAGCTTCAACAAAAAACTTGGAAGAACCGTCCATAATTGGTGGTTCCGGGGAATCCAGCTCTATCAAGACATTGTCAATCTCCAAGCCTACCAAAGCCGCCAAAACATGTTCGGAGGTTTGTATTTTGACCCCATGTTTCTCTAAATTGGTTCCTCTTTGGGTATTTACCACATAATTGGCATCCGCCTCTATTATGGGCTCCCCCTCTAGATCTACTCGTTTAAACGCATAGCCGTGATTTTCGGGTGCCGGAGTAAATTTTAAGGTTACATTTTCACCAGTGTGTAAGCCAACACCGGTAAGCGTAACTTCTTTCGCAATGGTCCTTTGTTTATTATTTGTTTTGGTCACTGTCAAATTTTTTTTCCAGTTTGTCAATTCTGTTTACAATCTTGGGCAAGTTCTTAAAATGAACATAAGACTTATTATAATCACCATAATTTAGAGCTGGTGACCCTTGTAAGACTTCATTATCCTTAATGTTTCTGCCAATACCCGATTGGGCCTGTATTTTCACATTATCACCGATGGTAATATGACCTACAATTCCCACTTGGCCACCAATCATACATCTTTTGCCGATTTTGGTAGAACCTGCAATGCCGGTTTGAGCGGCAATAACAGTATGTTCGCCAATCTCAACATTGTGCGCAATTTGTATTTGATTATCGAGCTTTACCCCTCTACGTAAAATTGTAGACCCTAAAGTAGCTCTATCAATGGTGGTACCTGCACCAATATCCACATTATCTTCTAAAATAACATTACCGGTCTGTGGTACCCTACTGAATTCACCTTCCTTATTCGGGGTATAGCCAAAACCATCTGCACCAATGATAGCTCCACTATGAATCATACAATTTTTGCCAATCACCGTTTCAGAATAAATCTTGGCTCCTGCAAAAACGATGACATTATCATCGATTTTTACATTATCACCAATATATACATTGGGATAAATCTTTACATTATTACCAATGGCCACACTATTACCTAAATATGAAAAAGCCCCTAGGTAAAAATTTTCGCCATAAACAGCATCATCAGCAGTAAAAACGGGAGATTCGATACCCACTTTATTATTCTCAACCTGATTATAGTATTCCAACAATTTTGAAAATGATTCGTAAGCATCATCTACCTTTATCATTGTCGTTGTTATGTCCTGTTCAGGAACAAAATCTTTGTTTACAATAGTAACAGATGCCTTTGTGGTATAGATATGCGAAGTGTATTTTGGATTGGCCAAAAAGGTCAATGAACCACTTTCGCCTTCTTCTATTTTGGCAAGCCTATGAACAGCTATTTCTGAATTTCCATCAACTTCGCCCTCTAATATGCCCGCAATCTGACCTGCTGTAAATACCATGGGCACAAAAGTAAGAAAAATAGTTAAACAGATTCTTTGGGGTAACAGATATAATATTTGGTGACTTTTTTAGAAAGCGTCTTTAAATTAAGGTGATCTGATGCCTTGGCCACATCCTTCAATTTACCATCTTTTTTTAAGATATTAATATTCTGCTTTTCAAGATTGTAAGCTCTGTTCTCTATTTCACCTTTAAAAACGAAATACCCCGTTTCTTCATCAGATAGACCATGAAGTTTTTTGAAAGCGTTGAATTCCGCATCAAGCTTATCAATAGCAATTGGCTTATTTTTCATTTTGATGGTCAACAACTTTCGGTGAATTATCATTCCGCATAATTTCGAAAGCACAAAATCATCGTGATACTGCCATTTCTTTATTGCTGCGAGAATATCTATATCATCAAGTTGTGAGAATCTTTCTAAGATTGCTGAATCAAAATCAGTTTTTTCAATCTTGTTTTCCATAAAAAACATTAGCGCCTCACTGCATTCTAACGGCAGCCCTTTAACGGCGAGCTGGCGTGCCCGTTTCAAAATACGAATCAATAATTGTTCAGCCACCAATCCGGTTTTATGTAGATACACCTGCCAATACATAAAACGCCTTGCCATTAGAAATTTCTCGACCGAATAGATTCCTTTTTCTTCAACAACAAGCTCATTATTAACCACATTCAGCATGGTAATCAAACGATCCGCATTAATTCCCCCTTCGGCGACTCCTGTATAAAAGCTATCTCTTTTCAAATAATCCAGTCTATCCATATCCAATTGACTGGATATAAGCTGGTTTAAAAACTTTTTAGAGTATTCCCCTTGAAATATTTCTATAGCAAGCGTTAAACTTCCGTTAAACCTTCGGTTAAGTTCCTTCATGAATAACAGGGATATATGCTCGTGTGAAATACATTCAACAATGCTATTTTCCATGGCATGCGAAAAAGGACCGTGACCAATATCGTGTAATAAAATGGCTATAAGTAACCCCTCCTCTTCTTCCTCAGAAATCTCAACCTTCTTAAAACGAAGCACTTGTATCGCTTTGAGCATTAAATGCATACTTCCAAGCGCATGGTGAAAGCGGGTATGGTGGGCGCCCGGATATACTAAATACGACAGACCCATTTGAGAAATTCTTCGCAACCGCTGGAAGTATGGTTCTGCTATTAGGTTAAAAATAAGGGTGCTGGGAATTCTAATAAATCCGTAAATTGGGTCATTGAAAATCTTAAGCTTGTTCGATTCTATCAAAATGGCTTATTTTTTTAATACGAAAATCAAAGTTATGCAAATGAAATGAGATCCTGACCCTATTGGTCAGGGTTCGTTAAGTTTCGTATTTCATATGCGTCTTGCAGACTTTAATAAATACAATTTCACTAAAATGAACAAGATAACAATCCTTTGGGTCGATGATGAAATCGATTTGTTAAAACCACATATTCTTTTCCTTGAAGGAAAAAATTACGCGGTTGTTACTTGTAAGAGTGGGCAGGAAGCGCTGGAGGAAATCCAGAAAACCGCCGTGGACATTATTTTCTTGGATGAAAATATGCCAGGTCTTTCGGGGCTGGAAACTTTGCATGAAATCAAAGTGATTAATTCTTCCATTCCTGTCGTTATGATTACCAAAAGTGAAGAGGAACTTATTATGGAAGAGGCCATTGGCTCCAAGATAGCTGATTACTTGATAAAGCCTGTGAATCCAAATCAAATATTGTTATCCTTAAAGAAAAACCTTGATCACTCACGTTTGGTTTCTGAACGTACAACTGCCAATTATCAGCAGGAATTCAGAAAAATTGCAATGGATTTGTCCATGGTGAATTCTTTTGCGGAGTGGATGGAGTTGTATAAGAAATTGATTTACTGGGAGTTGCGTCTTGAAGATATCGAGGACAGTAGCATGTTCGAAATTCTGGAATCGCAAAAAATTGAAGCCAACAATCAGTTCGGAAAATTTGTTGAGCAAAACTATGAAGATTGGTTTAGCGATCATGACGCGCCTGTAATGTCGCACAATCTTTTCAAAGAATGGATCAAACCCGAAATCATTGATACGCCCACCCTCTTGTTGGTCATTGATAATTTAAGGTATGACCAATGGTTTGCTTTTGAGGAGACGGTAAGTTCCTATTACAAAAAGATCAAAGAAGAATCATATATAAGCATACTACCAACGGCCACACAATACGCTCGAAATGCTATTTTTTCAGGTTTAATGCCATCGGCCATGGAGAAAAAATATCCAGATTGGTGGAAAAATGATACCGAAGAAGGCGGCAAGAACCTTTACGAGCATAAGTTTTTGGGAGAACAGTTAAAAAGATTGGGATTAAATCTTAAATGGGAATACCATAAAATAAGTAGCCTAAAACAAGGGAAGTCCTTATCGCAAAACTTCAAAACCCAAAAAGATAATGACCTAACGGTTATCGTATATAATTTTGTGGATATGTTATCCCATTCCAAAACTGAAATGGAGGTCATCAAAGAGTTGGCATCCAATGATAAAGCGTACCGCTCGCTTACCCAGAGTTGGTTTAAAAACTCCCCATTACTGGAAATTATTCAGCAAGCACAACAAATGGGACTCAAGTTGATCATTACAACGGACCATGGTACCATAAATGTTAAGCAACCTTCAAAAGTAATTGGGGATAAAGAAACCAGTTTAAATTTAAGGTACAAAACGGGCCGTAGCTTAAGCTATGACAAAAAAGATGTGTTGGAGGCGAGAAATCCTGCAGATATTCATCTGCCAAGTATAAATATGAGTAGCTCTTTTATTTTTGCCAAAAATGACTTGTTCTTTGCGTACCCCAATAACTACAACCACTATGTAAGTTATTACAGGAACACATACCAACATGGCGGGGTATCTTTGGAAGAGATGATTATACCTTTTGTGGTATTAGAACCAAGATAGGATCAATTTTTTATGATATTGCGAATTCCTGTAATATTGGCATCTGCTGTTGCCACAAATTAAAATATTGCCCTTTTTGTGCAAATAGTTCATCATGTGACCCTTCCTCTGATACTTCTCCTTTATCCAGTACAACTATCTTATCGGCATTGATTATTGTGCTTAATCGATGTGCAATAACTATAATGGTCTTATTATTTTCCCTTAGATTTTTAATTGTTTTTTGAATAAAATTTTCTGATGCACTATCCAAGGAGGAAGTTGCTTCGTCCAATACCAAAATCTCTGGCTCTTTATATAGCGCTCTAGCAATTGCAATTCGCTGTTTTTGCCCCCCAGATAATGTAGCTCCATTTTCCCCTAAATATGTTCCAAAACCATTTGGTAATTTCTCAATAAATTCTAATATCCCAATGGTATTACAAATATTGGTAATGCGTTCCATGTCAGGAGCAAATTCCCCAACAGCAATGTTTTTTATGACATTACCAGCAAATAGATCTATTTTTTGGGGAACTACACCCACCAAATCCCTCAGGCTTCTATTATCAATATATTTTAAATTAATCTTCCCGATAAGGATATTCCCTTTTTGTATTGGATAAATATTCTGTAAAAGTGACATTAGGGTAGATTTACCTGACCCACTTTCCCCAACAATTGCTGTAATTTTACCTTTAGGAATTTGCAAATTAAAGTCTTTAAATACTTCTACTCGAGTACCATATCTGAAGCCTACATTCTTAAATTCGATGTCAGCAATATTTATTTTCTTTAATTCTATTTTATTCTCTGAGTCTTCGCGTTCTAAGTCCATTATTTCAAATAAACGATCTGCAGCGATTAGAGCATTTTGTATTTGTTTGTTTGCTCCAATTAAGCTCGCAACAGGACCAGTGAAATATCCTACAATAGCATAGAATGACATAAGTTCTCCTGGAGTAATTTCCCTGTCAATTACAAAATACGAACCAGACCATAATAAAATAATGGTGAATAATCGTGAAACAAATCCGCTACTCGTCCCAGAAAAAATACTGTTTAAGGCGGACTGATAGCCAGTCTTCAAAAGATCAATAAATCGGGTCTCTGTTTTTATGTTTGCAAAATCCTCCAGGCCAAAGCGTTTTATAGTGCCAACGGAATTTAATGATTCAACTAATTGGCTTTCTAAATCTGCAGATTTCTCCATGACCTTACGCTCTGTTTTTTTGTTTAGTTTGTTTATCACAAAATAAATCACTGAGTACAGTGGAATGACCAGGAGCATTATTAGTGCTAATTTCCAATAATAGGAGAACATCAAGGCAAAAGAAAAAATGATGATGAATACATTCACTGTAAGGTTCAAAGAGACTCCATTAATAAAATGGCGGATTTTCACTGCATCGTTGATACGCGAAATGATTTCCCCAACCCGCATTGTATCAAAAAACTGTTGTGGCAATTTTAGAAGATGTTTGTAATATCCCAAAATGAGGCGGACATCAATTTGTTGCCCTGATTTTATCAGAAAGACATCCTTAAATATGCCAATTACAAATTGCAAAACAAGTAAAACAAGCATTATGACACCCAAAAGATTGAGCAACTTTGTATTTCCCCCTACTAGCACAAAATCAGTAATCTTCTGTACATAAATTGCCGTTGAGAATCCGAGCAGCGTATACACCACCGCTCCTACGAGAGCTTGTAGCAAAACGAACATATGGGGCCGGAGCAAAAACCAAAAACGCTTATATATAGAGACCTTTTCGTTGCCAATTACGAAATCTTCTTTTGGTTGAAGTAATACCAAGACACTTGTCCATTCTTTTTTAAATTCTTCATGGGTCTTTTTATGAATTTTCCCATTACCAGGGTCCATAATCTTGACATAGCTTTTAGTAACCTCATAAATAACAACATAGTGGTGCAGTACCTCTTTTAGGATTACATGGGCAATTGTAGGTTTAGGTATTTTAAAAAGGCTTTCAAAATCGCCCCTTACCCCTTTCGCCTCAAAACCTAGTTTTTCAGCTGCCTCCAATAGGCCCAAAACATTAGTTCCTTTTTTATCAGTACCGGCATATTGCCTTATTCGAGCTAATGGTAATTCCAAATTATAATGCGCTGCAATTGAGGCCAAACAAGCTGCGCCACAATCGGTAATATCATGTTGTTTAATGGTAATCTTCGCCATAATGATTATTTAGAATGGCAACAAGGTAGATTTCGAAACTGCAAAAAGTTTGCAGTTTTTTAAGTTAAAATTTATGTAGGAAAGAATATTCTAATTTTAGCTATCCTATCTTTTAGGTTGGCAATAAAACGATAGGGCCTAAAAATTAAACCAATATCTTTTTATTTTTTCGGTTCTTTTGATTAAAAAAAGCTAAGATTAAAATAATTAAAAAAACTTGTAATATTACAGATAAGATAGACCCTTCTAAACCAAAATCTCCACCATTAAAAATATTTTTTTCAACCATTTTAAATTCAATTAAGGAATAAGATTCCTTACCGCTCACATTGAACCCAAATAGGGATTGAAAGAAATTCCAACTAAAATGTAATCCTATGGGAAACCATAGATTTCTGGTAAACAAGTATGGCAGCCCAAGTAAAACTCCCGCAAGAAAAAGGTTTACAAAACTTATCCAGGTCATATGAGCATTTGCCGCGTGCATTATGGCAAATATTACAGCTGATACAATTAAGGCCACACTCTTATTCATTGAATTTATCAAATTGCGTAGTACATAACCTCTAAGAAGAGTTTCCTCGGTAATGGCAACTATGAAAAATAGGAAAGATGTTAATAGAATCTCACCGTATGATAAATTTATTTTGGAAAATTGAATTTGCTTTAAAAAAATTAACGTCAAATACGCAATTACTATAGTAAGAAAACCAGCTATTACCCCTACAAATATGCTCTTTAAATGCCCTTGAAAATAAAAACCAAGATTCAGAAAAGGTTGCTTATCAACTGATTTCATGAACCAAAATACAACGAGAAAAGTTCCCAAAAGCCCAAAAAATGAAACCATTAGATTTTGCTCTGTTGTTTTTTGAATACCTTCATTGGTCAAATATACTCCTGCAAGAGAAGCTCCAAAAAACTGAAAAAGACCAACAATAAAAAAGTAAGGAATTATAAACATAAGTAAGCGCATCCATCCCTTTGTGCTTTGATTCTGGCCCATCTATGAATAATGTTTATGTGGCTTGACCATTATTAATACTTACTTTGATGTAACTGATATTATGTGTATGACGCACATTTGTAAGGCACTTAAATTTTACATGCACTAAAGTCATAAATTTTAAATGGCTTCCAAGATTTTTTGAGTCTAAATTTACGATTCTCAATAAAAGGGTGCGCAATCGCACCCTTTTATATAATCAATTTAGTCTAAATCAAACTTTTTCAAAAAATTCCTTTATTAAGACCTTCCTTAAATCCTTTCACAAAATCATCTTTTTCTTCGACAACTATTTTATAAAGGTCATATAGCCAGCCACCACCATTAATAATTGCTGCTTCTTTACTATCAAATTCTATTAAGTTATTTTTCATTTCATTTTACTTAAACTATAATTATTGTTTTGCGAAAGATATCGCCATATCAACCTGAACTTGGGCCGCCCCCATTGGTCCACTATACCTAATTGCTGACCCAAAAAGTTTGCCAATAGCCTCACCAAACCATGAGCCACCACTAATCAATTTTAAGGAGGAGCCACTGATTTCTCGCACCTTGTAGTTTTCTAAATTTTCCATTTTTTTACATTTAATTAATCATTAATTTTAACAAAATCATCTATTGCGCACCTAAATGATTTTGACACTACTAATTTAAATGCGTACACTGCATAAACCTTGCGGTGAAATATTTTTAAGAAAATTTAGCACCTATATACTGCGTTCAACATTGATATTTCCTTTATTCCTGATGAAATAACTGCCTCCAAAAATTTGGGTGATTTCATTATTACTCATAACTGAGACGGAGATGCTAACCTTTAATTGGAAATCATCGCTATAGTAATAGGTTTTCCTACTGCGATCATAGCAAATTCTTGCATTAAAATCCTTTAACTGATCTATTAAGTTATAAACCAAACGTTCACTGATGTGCATACGCTTTGCCATTTGAGCCGGGGATCCAGTACATTCTTTTTCAATCAACAAATGTATTTGTTGTAGGCGTTCCAAATTTTTAATGGTTTTCATTCACGCAATGTTTAGAGAATTATAAATTTTCCATTTCTTTTCGGCTAGGGTTGAGCCAATCGTCCATTTTGTCATAGAGCAATTCAAACAATGACCTCTCTGTTAATCTGAAATTCGCATTTAGGGTCATTCCCTTTTTCAAATTCCCCTGAAAACCATTCTTTAACTCTAGATATTTTTGATCCATTTTACAACGAACTTTGAATACGGGTATATTGTTTATTAGCTCAATATCTCTGCCTATCTCAATGACAGTTCCTGTGGCCATACCCCACTGGTTATAATTATAGGCATCAATCTGAAAATTGATGGTAGTGTCCTCTCTTAATAGACCAATATCAGTTGGATTTATGTAGCATTCTACCAATAGATTGGTGTCAGGAGATATTTCGCCCAATTGGGTCCCTATTGTAATGAAACTTCCAAGTTCCTGAGATTTCACATTCAATAAAGTGCCATTAATAGGTGCTGTGACTAGAAATTGGGTCTTTGATTTCAGCAACTGATCCTCTTGACTTTTGACTTCTTTTAACCGATTCGCGTATAGTGTAAAATCAACCTGCCAGGTGTTGAGTTGTTGTTTTTTAAATTGATTAACTTCGCTTTGTGCCATATCATATTCAAACTTCTTGTTTTCATATTCTGACATTGAAATCACATCCTTTTCATGTAATATCTTATGCCTATTAAAATCGCTCTTAGCTTTCACGAACCTAACACCCAACTCCCTCAACTTTTGTGAATATTGTAAGTACGCTCTTTGATATTTTGAGGATTTAAGTTCATTAATTTTTAATGATTTTCTTTCTAACAAAAGGGAAAGGTCATCGAGAAAGAGTTTAGCTTCCTCCTGCTGATAATTTGATAAATCAATACGGTCATCTATTCCATTGTTGTCTATCACCAGCAAAGTATCTCCCTTTTGGACCTTTCTATTGTTTTTGATATCACTGTAAACGATGCGCCCTGAATTGATAACATTTAAGCCAACTCTTTCTTTATTAGGCTTTATAATACCCTGCGCATTTGAATAGACATCCACAGTTATAAAAGGCAGGGTCATAAATGCACCTGTAAGTGCTAACAATATGATTGAGTAGATTATCTTGCTTCTATTAGTGTGCTTAAATTGGTGAACTTCGGAAGTATTTTCAATAATCTCTTTTGGGAAAATTTGTTTCATTTTCATTGATTAGTTATATAATAATATAGATTATTTTCTATATCACCAAATTAAAATATAGATTTTTTTCTAAGTGAAGGAAGTTTAAATCCACAAGAATAGTAAGAATCAGACTATACGCATGGTTATTCAAAATGTGTATCTTTGTAACACAAAAAAATTATTTTGTAGAATATTTTCTCGTGTATGCTCAAAACTATAGATCGATTGATGCAGTTTATCAAATATGCAGGATTGAGTGCCCGACAGTTTGATCTTTCCATTGGCGCCAGTAATGGCTATACGCTTCGTATGCAAAAGAACAGTGCCTCTATTGGTAGTGATGTTATAGAAAATATTATAAAAACTTACCCGCAACTAAATGTGATCTGGTTGATTACTGGTGAAGGTGAAATGCTCAAAGAGAATGAACAAGAGTTGATTTTGGACTTTGAGGAACTGCCCAAAGAAAAACAAAACGAAATTGAGCAGATTATTGAGCAAAAAATTAAAGAGAGCCAGGAGAAAGAATTAAAAAGATTGCTAAAGGAGGTTACCGCAGAAATTAAACGCACCCAAAAGAAATTAAGAAAAAAAAGTTAGTACGATTGGTCTAGCTGATTTAACAACTCCTTTTTCATTTTATTTAGATTTTTTATGTAGCTCGTTGGTTTTTTGTTAGATATGTTCTTATCGCCGATAATCCCAAATCCATATTTGGCTTTAATTTTATCCGATTCCTCTGTATTTATTTTTTTTAACAAATCCTCTATTTCATGGGAAAGGTTTTCGTAATATTCCAATATCCTCACTTTATATTTAACCTTTTTTGAAATATAAGTCAATGCTACCAAAAGTATCAGAATTGTAGGCATGGCCCTAACATATTCATAGTTGTCAATTTCACTGGTCACATTCTGGTAGGCGCTCCAAAGTTGATAAGTGAATAATATAATGGGTGACAATATACCATGGCGCCACCAATGTTCGCAGGTGACAAACCAAATACATAAGGGTATGATGATACAGATTTTATTACAGGTGTACCAAACAAACCAACTGACATCATGAAAACCATGACTACCTATAATCAAACCAAACAGGTTATAAGTTTGAACTTCCACAGGCACCAATTCAAAGGTGTAATAAATAGGAACAATTAATAGTAATAAAGTACAAATTACAGTATCGAATATAATTCTACGATTTGATTTACTTTTGCTTGTTGATTTTGACTTTTGAAAGATTGGAGCCAATAATTCCTTTGATTTATATAGTTCATAAAAATACGATTTGGGAGGGAGTTGCTTCTCAAGCTTTCTGATTTGAGTCTTTCTAGTTTGGGTTTTTTCGTAAAACTCCTTATTCAGCCCAGTATCTTTGGCCCTGAATTTAATGGCTCTTGGTTTTTGATAATAGTGGTAATCGAAAATTGCCAAAAGGCCTAATATCACCATGGTCATAATCTTCGCAAATAGTGCATTATTTGCTACTATGACAGGAATAAAGTTAAGTGCTTTAATTAAGGAATAAGTATATACCATTAGGGGTGCTAAAATGAAGTATTTCCATTTATAACCTGTTGTTACGAACCAGGTAAGAAGTAATAAAACAGCCACGATTTTTGTTAATACGTACCATGCGAAGGTCTCATTATGGCCAAACCCATGATTAATGGTAAATCCAAATACTTCAAATACTTCGTTGTCCCCAAAAGCCTTATGAAAATAAAGAAAAAAAGGAATGATCAATATCCAAAATCCCGTGGAAATTCCGCTTATGTATCTTCTTTTATTGGAAGTGCTCATTTAAAACATATATGATTAAAAAAACATTTTTTATCGAGTTCCCAATTCAACTTACTCTTCAATTGGATCAGCTGTCCAAGTTGCACTATTGGTTTGTAAATTTTGATGTTCTTCTTTAAGCTTTTGATATAATGGATGACTTTATTATTAAAACATCTTATGCAAAATCCATTTCTACTTGAGTACCTTTGTATATCACGACAAGTTAATAATTGCTCGATAACTAAAAATATTTTATCGATGAAATGAAGAAAATATTCTATACTGAAGATCAAATTACCGAAGTTGCTGAGGAGCTAATCCAAGAAGTCCCTTCAAAAACTTTATGTTTCCACGGTAAAATGGGATGCCGGCAAAACAACCTTGATCAAGGCCATTGTAAAACAACTAGGAGCGGTGGACGAAGCCAATAGTCCTACTTTTGGTATCGTTAATGAGTATCATAATGACGATGAAATGCTTTTGGCCTATCATTTTGACTTTTATCGATTGAATAATGTAGAATGAGGCTTACGATTTAGGCATTGAAGATTATTTTAATACCGAGGCTTGGTTATTTATGGAATGGCCGGGAAAAATTGCGGCAATACTTCCCTCAGATGCTGTTCATATTCAAATTGAAGTTGTTGATCCAAAAACTAGAAAACTTTCGTTTTAAAATCAAAAATAAGGTCGCCAGCCAACGAATTCTCCCCATTTTTTATTGTTTCCTTTTCGATGAACGGTAAAATCTTCGATAAAATGTAAGTTTTTCACGTTAAAAAGTACTTTTTTACCGATGAAATACAAATTGGTATTCATATTTTTCCTACATTTACGCTATAATTGTCCGATTTCTAACTAAAAACCTAGATGAAAATGAAAAAGTTATTATTTGGCCTTGTGGCGTGTATATCATTAATGGCCCTTTCTTGTGAGCCTAATTCAACTGCTGATGAAGATCAATTATATGATACCGAAACCATCGATAGAACAAAAGTAAAAATTCCGACCAATGGTATTGATAGAACTAAAGTAAAAATTCCATCAAACGGATAAATATTGCATTTAATCGAATAAAGAGGGTTTCTACATACTAGAAACCCTTTTTTTTTGTTATGAAATCAGCTATTACCCTACTTACAAGAAGATGTTAAAGAAAAATAAAAGCCTTAGTGATAATTCTCAGAGGAGAAAATCAAGAAGTATACTAATTGGGAGTATTATTGCGATTTTTATTGCGATAACACCTTATATTTTTTACACCTATAAATCATTCCCTGCTGGCAATACTCTTGACCTTTACTTTTTTGTCTATGAAAGTAAATATCAAGAAAGTATAACAACGGTTATGTGGTTCTTTATGGCTAAATTCATTCCTTTAATACTTTTAGTTTTTTGGTTCTTCACATGTAAACATTGGTGGTATCATGTAATACTAATTCCAATAGCGATGTTTGCCTTTCAAATTACATCACTTCTATATGAAGATAGATATCTAGATGAGGTGGAGATCTATTGGTTACTCCCAATCATGATGATCATTATTCCTTTTGTATATTTCATTAGGGTAAAATTGTTTGATAAACATGTGCTTGGCATTGACCTTGAGGCAATGGAAAAAGAATTAAATAATTATAGGAAAAATGATAATACCACTAGTCATAATGAAAATGATGATAAAATTGAAATAGAAAAGGAAATAGATAAGGAAATAGATAAGGAACCTAATTATAAATATCAATCTTTTTCAGAATATTTAAACACTTCTTTTTCTACTGACAATATTGAAAGGCAATTCAGACAGTTTCAAAACAATTTAAAAGGATGGCTGCATCTTAAGTTTTAACCGTCCTTAATTGAAAGTCTGCATCTCAACTTACCTATAAATTGATTTTCGTTAAAAAAGCTTAATTTTACTTTTAATCGTAGTTTGTTCGATTAGAAGTCATTTATATGAAGCAACCAACCTCACCATTCAGCAAACAGCAATTACTCCCACAAGAAGAAACCCTTGAGGTCTTAAAACAAAAAGGGGAGCTTTTTATTGGCATTCCCAAAGAAAACCAATACCAAGAAAAACGTATCTGCTTAACTCCAGATGCGGTGAATGCAATAACCGCCCATGGCCATAGGGTCCTTATTGAGGCCGGTGCTGGCGAAGGCGCCCATTTCACGGATGCCGACTATGCTGAAGCTGGTGGGGAAGTGACCAAAGATGTAAAGAAGGTTTATGGTTGCCCCTTAATATTGAAGGTTGAACCCCCTACCCTTTCGGAAATTGAAATGCTGAATCCGCAGACTACTATTATCTCGGCACTTCAGATCAAGACCCAAAAAAAGGAGTTTTTCGAGAAAATGGCAAAAAAACGCTTAACAGCGGTTGCTTTTGAATTTATAAGGGATGAGGATGGAAAATATCCCGCAGTTCGTTCTTTAAGTGAAATCGCTGGTATTTCTTCGGTTCTTATCGCTGCTGAACTTATGGCCGCTACCAATCAAGGTAATGGACTTATGTTTGGGAATATTAGCGGTGTACCGCCAGTAGAGGTTGTCATCATAGGTGCTGGAACAGTTGGTGAATTTGCGGCTAGATCTGCGATAGGACTTGGAGCTAACGTAAAGATTTTTGATAACTCATTAACCAAACTTAGAAATATACAAACGAACTTAAAGCAGACCGTTTATACCTCTACAATTCAACCCAAGAATCTGTTAAAGGCTTTGAAGCGCTGTGATGTTGCCATTGGTGCTGCCCGTGGTAAAGAGCGGTCTCCGGTCGTAGTCTCTAGCACCATGGTTGAACATATGAAAAAAGGTGCTGTGATCATTGATGTGAGTATAGATATGGGTGGTTGTTTTGAAACAAGCGAAATCACCGATCATAACAAGCCAACAATTGAAAAATATGGGGTTATGCACTATGGCGTACCGAATATACCTTCGCGTTATCCAAAGACAGCGTCAATTTCCATTAGTAATATATTCACCCCCTATCTTTTAAAATTGGGTGAAGATGGCGGATTGGAGAACTCCCTTCGTTTTGATAAAGGTCTTCGTAATGGCCTTTACATCTATCACGGCATACTAACCAGTAAAGCGGTTGGTGAATGGTTTGACCTTCAATATAGCGATATCAACTTCCTTATCTTTTAAGTCAATATTGAAGGTTCTGTCGCATTTGGAATATAAAAAAAGTAAAAAATCTATCTTTTGTTTCCCTTGTCTTTAGGCATTAATTGGGTAATATCTATCGTTTAGCCAGACTTTTCCAATTATGTCTTAGCACCGGAATCACCCGAATCTCCAGAGAACAGAACGATCATTATGCAAGCGAAAACAAAACATATTGCAAAAAAGCAAAACAAAGTTATGTAATTGAGCATATGTAGGAAATTTCTTGGAATCTAAAAAAATTTAATTACAAACATGTTTATTCCACATTAAATTCGACCAAAAACACTTTTGGCAACTTCCTATATCTATTAATTGTTAAATTGATTTTTAATCGTTTTATTGAACTTTGCCAACGTTTTTTTTGGTTAGGCCATAAGCTTTGGGTGTAGTAAGAGACCCTGTATTAAGTATCGGTATTGTTGTGCACTGGCCTTATTCCCAACGCTGTAATTCAATCAAATTTCCCTCTGGGTCACGTGCATAAACGAATGTGATTTCTCCAACGCCTTCAACTTTTCTTTTTGTGATTTCCCCAAATACTTTTCCTCCGTTAAGAACTAAATTTTCGAGAATGATTTTGACATTATCAACCTCAAATGCGATGTGTGCAAATCCCCTTTTATTTGGTAAAATAAATTCTTGATTTTCAATATTCTCGTATTGGTAGATCTCAAGAGTTGGTCCATTCTCACCATATCCTGGTAAAAGAAGGTGGGCTCCTTCCAATTTGGCATTTTTCAAACCAGTTCCTTTGTCAAGCCATTCCCCGGATTGATTTCTAACTGGAGGAACAATTTTACAATTGAAAGTTTTTACATAGAAATCAGTAAGCTTCTTCCAATTAATACTGACTATGTTTGTATGGGCGAATCTCATCTATACCAATTAAATTTTATCGTTTATTTGAACTTTGCTTTCTCAAAATACACCAATTTTAGACGAACCGGTGTATCAAAAAAATTTGATCTTCTTACATTTTATACAATAAGGACAGCACTTCACACAATTATACACTTCAAATCCATGATCAGTTACTAAATTAACATCATAATAAAAATCACCCCCCTGCTATAGGAATTGTCTTTTAATTAAAAACAAGTAACATATGAATCCACTTATATCCTTTATCGCGACTGCAGCCATAATTATTGCCCTAAGTGTTATTGTTTTTATTCTAAATGGGCTTATCAAAAATCGCCCTAGTCAGTAAGTAGCCTACTGCCTTTCTTGAAATTATCGTTTCTTTGAACTTTAGGAATACAGTATTGATTTTCAACTTTTGATGGTACACTATTACTGTTTATTAAAGAGCTTTAGCTCGATTTAATAATTGAAAGAATCAAGGAAGGAATGAGTATTGCGAAGTCCTACATTAAGCGAATAAATCCGATTTTTTGTGCAAATATAAAAGAGCTACATCATTTATTTGATGTAACTCTTTGGTAATTAAATGGCCTTTACCTGGGCTCGAACCAAGGACAGTAACACCTTATAATCCAACTATTGAGAACTTGCCAACATAATGGGTAACCGAAATGTATGCCTTTTTCTATTAATATTAATAGTGAATACAATTTACATATTTGATCGATAAGAACGAAAAGTTCTTTGTTTTCACAATTATATTAATTACAACTTTTAACTCTAAACTTTATAACTACCTTCATCACTCATTCCAATGCGTAAGAGGTAAATAATTTTTCTTTAAGAAAGCTTTATAACGATCTTCTTTCCGGTAGGCGTCTACCTCGATAGATCCATTGATTTCAATAATTCTAAATATGTCACTCTCTTTATTCATATAATGATACATAGAATCCCTTTCCTTTAAAACGGCAAATACAATGGCTTTTTGGTAGGGTCTTAAAATATCTTTATTTAAAATTGAAGTCACTTTCTTTATGTCATTTTGTTGGGCATAAATTAAGGAATAATCAAAATACCACCTTTGAACTAAACTGTCAATAGTTAGCGCAGCTTGATCATAATTTCCCATATAATAATGATACTTATAACTTAACATATTTTGGTATTGACTATCAAATAAAGAGGTAAAATAGTTGTTTTGCAATAAGTTAATTACCTCCTTAAATTTCTCAGTTTTTAACAAAGAGATATAATAGCTATATGCATTTGATGACGTATTACGTCTGTCATCATTTTGTGCATATAACTCACCTATTTCATATGCTTTCTTGGCATAATTGATATAATTCTTATTATCTAATAAAATATCATTATAAGAGTTTGCTAACCTTCTATATAAGGTTGAATTTGTAGAGTCCAATTCAATTTCTTTGTGATATAAAGTGATGGCTTCTGACCAATCCTTCTTTTCAATACAGGCTTTTTTTATTTTAGCCCTTATAATGTATGCATTTAATCCTTTTTTATCATTTTCTGTAAAGACATGGCTGTTCTTTTTAAAAAATTCTTCAGCCTCCACTATTTTATCAACGCCTAACAGTCTAAAAATTAAAGTAGAATTAATTGAGATAGAAAATGGATTTGATTTATGAGCAAGGGTTATATACTTAAGGGCATTTTGAGGATCTTTTTCAGGTTTCCAAATATAATATAGTGCATAATAATGCAGGTTGGTCGCATCATTAGGTTTTATGGCAAGCGCTTTGTCAAAATATTCTTTTGCTTTATTCCAATCCCTGTTCATCGAATACGAACCTAATGTGGTATAGGCACGTGACGAATTTGGGTCGATCTCCAATGCCTTTTTTACTAAAGAATCTATGGTTTTACGTTTATCATTATTATTAAAAACCGCATTATCCTCTTTCATTAAGCGCATAATAAATGCCAGTTCAGCATAAGCATCAGCATAATTAGGATCCAGATCTATAGCTTTTTGAAACAAATTAGCACTAACACTAAGAATTGAGTCCTCATCTTTTACTGTTCTACTATGAGCTATTCTAACACCTTCATTAAAATAAATATTCGCGTCTTGGTTTTTGGTAAGTAAGTTGCCTAAAGCATTTTCATCATTAAGAGTTAAAGCAACTTTTAATTCTGCCACTATTTTTTGAGATACTTCTTGTTGTAACCTCAAAGGATCTTCCTCAAATTTTTCATCATAACTATCAGACCAATACACAGAATTGGAAATTACATCAATCAATTCTACTGTAATACTTAATTTGTTATTTAACTGAGTTACAGATCCTCTCAGGACATACGATACATCCAATTCCTCACCAATTTCAATATTGGTTTGATCAGTGTCTTTATATTTCCTAGCCGAATATGAATCTATGACCCTTAATTTTTTAACCTTAGATAAATATGAATTAACATTTTGGGTAAAGTTTTGGCTTAACCAATCCTTGTCTTGGTCAACTTTAATATTATCAAAAGGTATTACAGCAATAGAATATTCTTGATTTGGATTGGAAGAAAAAACATTCGATAACTTCAATCCCATAACAATAACAGCTATAGATAAACTGGCTATTATAAAAGCGTTGAGGCGCTTGTTAGTTGCTTGGGTAACTAATTCATTTTCTGAATCTTTAGCTGTTTTCTCAATGCCCTTTGGTGTGAGATCATAAATCCATGAAATAACGATCCAAATAGGCAACCCAATAGCAATTATTAAAGTAATGCCTTTTAAAACCCAATCGGGGGCATTAACAATTGGTAATAATAAATGGAAAACTTGTAACAATATCCAAGCAACCACCAAATAAGCCAAAGCAGACTTGATAACATTGCGTCGTTTTAATTCTTGCCAAAGATTATTCATTGGTTTGTTATTAAAAAACATAAAAAGATTTGTCCCACAGAGAATAGAAAACCTATTAGGTTATCAATGGAGCAACGCTGTATTAGTTAGGAAAGGCCATTAAAGATACTAAAAACTCTGTAAATTCATCTAATTCTTACTTTGGGCAAAACTTAGCCTCTATCAATGAGTTTTAAAGAGATTACTCCCCCTTCAAGCTCGAACAAGGAAGACTAACTTATTAATATCCAACCATTTATCAACTTGCCAACTTAATGGGTAACCGAAATGTATGTCTTTTTATAGCCCATTTCACCTCATCATAGCTCTGGTAGCTGGCTTAACCGTAGCACCTTGTCCGGTTTGTTCAGGACTACATAGATGGCCCCGTCAGGGCCGGTGCTTACATCGCGTACACGACCAGCATTCTTAAGAATCGTTTGCCGGTACATCATCCTGTCTTTCTCAATATGGAGCAATTGAAGTTCCTCCATTTTTAACGCCCCGACCAAGAGTCGGTTTTTCCATTTAGGAAAGACATCCCCGCTGTAGAAGTCCAAACCGCAAGTCGCTATAGAGGGTTTCCAAAAAGAGATGGGCTGTTCCATGCCTTCTTTACGTGTAAGCTCTGTAATAATTTCGCCGTTGTAATTTATACCATAGCTAATGACCGGCCAACCATAATTAAGGCCCGGTCTGATCAAGTTGAGTTCATCACCACCCAGTGGCCCATGTTCCGTTTCCCAAACCTGGCCCGTTTCCGGGTGCACCGCCAGCCCTTGTGGATTGCGATTGCCATAGGTATAAATAGATTTGACGGCATCTGGTGCATCATAAAAAGGATTCGTTTTAGGAATGCGACCATCCCTATAAATGCGATGTACTTTGCCATTAGGTTTACTAAGATCCTGGGCATCCTCGGAAGTACCTCGGTCTCCAATACTAAAGTAGAGATAGCCTTCAGGGTCAAAGACAATACGGCAACCAAAATGCTGGGGAGTTGTTTTATAGGTTTCATGTGGGGCTTCAAACAGCACCTCTTGATCGCTCCAGGTATTGCCTACTAGTTTACCTCTCACGATAGACGTCATTGCAGGAACTCGTTCCTCCCCGTTTTCCATAATGGTGTCCAGGCCATGGCTAAAGGCCAGGTATAACCAAGGCTCGCGATTATAATCGGGATCTACAGCGACATCGAGTAGGCCACCCTGCCCCCAAGCGCGAACCTGAGGAATGCCTTCTACAGCATCGGGGAGCAGCACCCCATTTTCCATAATTAGTAAGCGCCCTGATCTTTCGGTAATCAATGCCCGATTTGGGCCGATAAAATCAATGCTCCAAGGTACATCGAGTCCCTCAGCCATTACCTCTACCTTGACCATATAGTCTTGTGTCTCTAATGTATCTGGAATCGGTGGCTTAGAGATGCCCAGACGTTCTTCCTCATGCATTAAAAAACTGACTAGGGAATCAATCTCTGCATTGGTCAGAACTGCTCCCCATGCAGGCATGCCATGATGGGGATAGCCAAATTTGATAGACCTCATAATATCATTTTTTCTGGAGCCGAACTGCCAAGAACCATCGAGGAGGCTCTGTGAAATATCACCTTTGAGGTCAGTGCCATGACAAGAGGCACATAACTTGGTAAAAATCTCAGGTATTTCGTCAACTGCAGTAACATCGGGAGTTGTTTTCGTGGTACAAGACTCCAAAAGCAAGGAGCAAACAAGCATTGGAAAGGCGATTCGAAGAAGTACGTTCTTTGTCATTTGATTGTTGTCTTTAAAGCTAAGTTGCAAAAAAATATGGTCAATACCCAAAATTGTAGGGCAAAACAAATATTAAACGTCCTCTTAAAGATGGAACTTGCAATATTACTTTTGATGTTGTCAATGGAAGAGACATTAGAAAAAAGATTCAGACAGGTATGAAGGTTGAACCAAGATTTTGGAATAATAAAAAGCAGAGGGTTGAATCGAGTTATACAAACGCAAGCATTCTAAATAAGAAATTTAACGACATCAATTATCGGATAAAAGTTCTGTGAAGAAGCTCCCTCTCTTGGACTTACCGCGAAAAATGCGGCACAGGCTTCTCTCCCAAGTTTTCTCAAGAAAAAAGCCCCCCACTTTCGTGGATGGCTTAGTGTCGCTTTCGCTCCCCCTCTTGGGCTCGAACCAAGGACCCTCTGATTAACAACGTACAGGGCCATATTCATGTTCAAAACTTTTTTTAGGAATTGGTGCTTGGCACCTGGTGTTTTGCACATCAGTTATTCTTATTTTTGCGCCAGTATCAATTAGTTAATTATTAAACGAACACACAACCTTTTAACCATGGCCTTTCTAAAACGCTTGGGATTTTATCTTTTTGGTCTAGCAATAGGCCTTGTTTTCTTAGCTATTTTTTTTAAGAAAAAGACAGAAGAAACGGGAGTGTCATTTTGCTACTTCCCTAACTGCAGAACACTTAAGGATATTCGTTCCAAGCCCCTGTCCTATTCAGATGATGTAAGGAAATTAATGAATGGAAATCAATTGGATTCGGTAAAAATCGCCTATTTCCTAAAGGAGGGTAACGTTGATTTCAAAAAAAGTGATACAAAATCAAGTCCCTGTAAAACATATATCATCGAAGTGGAATTTGATGAAAAGCCCGCTGTCATGACGGTCCAAAATTGTCTTGACAATGCCTTGATAAAAAACGTGGACTTTAATTAGCGGTTTATGCCAGGTTTAACACAAAAGCCTGTCTTACAACCCTTGCATAGCTCGGCCACTCCTGACTGACCACGACTACTGACTACTGACTACTGACTACTGACTACTGAAATTAAATCTTCCTACGCTTGCGTTCTTTTTTCAGTAATGATAGTTCACGACTTGTCTGGCCAGCCACGGAAGTATTTTCCTCAGCCCTTCGAATTAAATAGGGCATTACATCCCTAACTGGACCAAAAGGAAGGTATTTTGCCACATTATAACCTTGAGCTGCAAGATTGAATGAGATATGATCACTCATTCCGTACAACTGCCCAAACCATATTCTTTCGTCATTATTGGCAATCCCTTTTTTAGCCATGAGCTCCATCAAATGATAGCTACTTTCTTCATTGTGCGTTCCTGCAAAGAAAGAAATGTCGTCCAAATGACCTAAAGCGTAATCTACACAAGCATCAAAGTTTTCATCAGTTGCTTTCTTGTTGGCACATATGGGTGACTTATACCCTTTTTCCTCAGCACGTAGGTTTTCCTTTTCCATATAAGCTCCTCGTACTGCTTTTATTCCTATTTTAAAACCTTGCTCCTTTGGCCCTTGAATGCAAACCTTCAAGATAATCCATTCGATCCCATCGATACATCTGTAGTGTATTGAATATAACAGCCTTCTCTTTGTTGTATTTGCGCATCATTTCTTCAACCAATTGGTCCACAGGATCCTGCATCCAACTTTCTTCAGCATCAATCAATAAAGACACATCCAAGTCATACGCCTTTTTACATGTTGTTTCGAAACGATTGATTACTCTTTTCCATTCAGTCCGTTCCTTTTCAGATAGGGATTTTCCTGCACTAATTTTTTTATAAAGTGCCAATCTTCCGTATCCAGTGGGTTTAAAAACTGCAAAAGGAATTGCATCCTTCTTTTTGACAAAATCCAAAATTTCCAAGGTCTTGGCCAAACAGTAATCCAAAGGATCTTCATCTTCTTTGCCTTCAACAGAATAATCAAGAACGGAACATACCCCTTTATCCCACATTTTATCTACCACTGGCATACAATCAGCTTCATTGACACCACCACAAAAATGGTCAAAAACCGTGGCGCGAATCAATTTGTCAACTGGAAGATGGGCTTTTAAGGCAAAGTTGGTCATTGCCGTGCCAATCCTCACAAGAGGTTCATTGGCAATCATTTTGAATAAAAAATAGGCACGCTCTAATTCAGAATCCGTTTTTAAAGCAAACGCTGTTGAAGTATCCTCAAAAATACGCTTCATTATTGTCTATTATTTAAGGATTCAAATATAAACACAGAATTTGTATTCCTATAATTAAAAATAACGTTTATTTTGTGTTATAGATTTAATTTCAAAATGGAATCAATTACTACTTCCAGCTACGCTGTACATTTCAATGATCAAGCATTTGATGCAATGTACAATCACCTTGCCTCTAAGACATATTCAAAAATATTTGTATTGGTCGATGAAAATACAAAAGCCCTTTGCTTGCCCATCTTTAAAAAGCATTTTTCCGATACTATTTCTTTTGATTTAATTGAAATAAAATCAGGTGAGGTGAACAAAAATATTGATACGTGCAATGACGTTTGGCTAGCTCTTTCAAAAATGGATGCCGATCGTAAAAGCCTTCTGATCAATCTCGGTGGTGGTGTAGTGACGGATTTAGGTGGCTTTGTAGCATCGACCTATAAAAGGGGTATTGATTTCATAAATATACCCACTACCCTTTTGTCAATGGTAGATGCCTCCGTGGGTGGTAAAACCGGGGTTGACCTTGGACCATTAAAAAATCAAATTGGTGTTATCAACCAACCTGAAATGGTATTGGTAGCTTCAATGTTTTTAGAAACACTTGAAGATAGACAGATGCAAAGTGGGTTTGCAGAAATGTTGAAACATGGCCTTATTCAAAATGCAGCCTATTGGGAAGAGCTGAAGGCGTTGAAAAATCTTCAGAACATTGATGACCATATCTATAAATCTGTGTCAATAAAAAATAGGGTAGTTCTTGAAGACCCGACTGAGCAGCATCTGCGAAAGATATTGAATTATGGTCATACCCTTGGTCATGCCATTGAATCTTGCTTTCTTGAAAACCAAGAGAAGGAAACACTCTTACATGGTGAAGCCATTGCTGTTGGCATGGTATTAGAGGCATATCTCTCGCATAAATTGACCGGACTTGCGAAAGAGGAACTGGAGGATATAAAATCCACTTTTTTAAGGAGATATCAAAAAATTGATTTCACCGAAAATGATATCACCGCTATTTTGTCACTACTGAAATTCGATAAGAAAAATTCCCATGGTAATATCAACTTCGTGCTCTTAGAATCTATTGGCAGGCCGATTATTGATGTGAAAATACCTAATGAGTTATACCTTGAGGCATTTGCATACTACAAAGAACAGTAGCTTCATATACTAAAATCGGTGATATACAACACTTTGAATTTTTCAAAGGAAAAAACAGCTAGTTTAGGTTATAGAAATTATTCCACTGAGAATAATCTTTAAAAACCAAACTATTATGATTCGCAAACTTGTAGATTACAAAAAACTTGACCACAATCTTGCTGCTAAACTTATCGAGACTTATCCCGATGGTTATGGGGATGAAGATATCATCACGTTTAAAAATGTTAGAGGTGAAATTATCGAAACCGTTGAATTAAGGACCAACGATACTGTTTATTTGGTAAAAATAAGTAAGAGTTTGGCTAACTTTATTTTGAACTTCGAGGAAAACATGGAAAAAGGATTAGATGCCACTGTAACAGCTTTAAACGAAGAAGACGCTCCTATGGCCGAACTGAAACTACAATCGGAAGAAGATTTCGATGAGGAGTATTAATTAGACAAGGCTAAAGATATCTTTCCCTAATCACATTTCTGTGATGCTTCTGATGGCCACAAATAATGAATCCCAAGGCAGCAACACTCATTGGGGAATCACTTGCTATTCCCATATTATGAAGCGTCTGACCCTTCATATTTGAGAAAAGGGCAATCGTTGAACGCCTAATAACCTTATATTCTTCAATAATGCTTTCTTTGGTTCTTCGATCGGCGTTAGAATTAGGCACAAATAAATCTTGATCAAAACCAGGTAATGGTGTTTTATCACCTCGCATAAATCGCAATGCCCTGTACTGAAAAACCCTTTCAGTATCCAATACATGTATTAATGCTTCAGCAATTGTCCACTTGCCTTCAGCATAAGCATAATTTAACTTTTCATCCGGTAGACTTTCTAAAAATTGAGGAAAATTTTTTAGTTGACTTCTAATTATTTCAAACAATTCGACATCACCTAAAACATCAATATATGTTTGATAAAAGGGGTTGTATTCTTCTTCTTTTAGTTCTGTTATTCTCATATGGTATTGAATCAAAAAATCCCAACGACATTGCCTTTGGGATTTATATTTTTAAAACACAAAGGCTTTACATTTCGTTAAAAATCCTATGCATTAAACGTTTCTTATCGTTAATACTTTCTTCAAGTGAAATCATGGTTTCAGTTCTGCTGATTCCATCAATGTCATCAATCTTAAAGATAATGTTTTTAGCGTGATTGGTATCTTTTGCCCTAATCTTGCAAAAAATATTGAATTTACCTGTAGTAATATGAGCTACAGTAACATTTGGAATTTGCTCCAGACGTTCCAATACAAATTTGGTTTGATGGGTCTTTTCCAAAAATATACCCACATAGGCAATAAAAGCATATCCAAGTTTTACATAATCCAAAGTAAGTGAAGAACCGCGAATGATTCCTGCTTCTTCCATCTTTTTAACACGAACGTGAACCGTACCCGCCGAAATCAAGAGTTTTTTTGCTATATCCGTAAAAGGTGTTCTGGTGTTGTCAATTAACATATCCAGAATTTGATGGTCTATTTCGTCTAATTTAACTTTTGTCATGGTAATCATATTTTTGGCAAAAATAAGTAATTAAGAAATTAAATTTAATAAAACTTGAATTTTTTTAACAAAAACGTAATAAATTATCATTTTTGGAAAATATTATATAAAAAGCAGCATCGAAATAAGACAATGATAAGTTCCTATTTAATAATATTTTTATGCTAAACGAAAAAGGAATGTTTCGAAAATTTAGAAATAATAAGAAAATTGCCCGAAAGTTTTTTGCTGGAAGTGAGTTGACAGCGCGGTAATTGGCATACTTACTACAAATTCTGTCAGTTTTCTGATTCAATGTATTAACCTACAGATCATATTCATCGAAAATAGTTTTTATAAGACGCTTTTTGTCATTTATACTTTCTTCAACAAAGAACATTGCTTCGGTTTGTTCAACACAATCCAGGTCCTCAATATCGAAAATTACATTTCTTGCCTGATTAATATCCTTTGTCCGGATTTTACAAAAAATATCGAACTTTCCCGTAGTAATTTGAGCTACTGTTACATTGGGTATCATTTCCAGCCGCTGCAGTGCGAATTTTATCTGATGCGCTCTTTCCAAATAAACACCAACAAAAGCAACGAATCCATATCCTAGCTTCTTATAATCCAACAAAAGCGAAGAACCACCTATTAGGCCAGCTTTTTCAATTTTGCTTACACGCAGATGTACCGTACCTGCCGCTATGTTGAGCTTTTTGGCAATATCAGTGTATGGGGTCCTCGCATTTTCAATTAGTATTTCAAGAATTTGATGGTCAATATCGTTAAGTTTTATTTTTTTCAATTTCATTATTTTTAGTAAAAATAGTGAAATGAAGTTTTTTATTCAATGATTAATCTATTTCATTGAATAAAACATAATATAAATACGTTATTCAAAGTATTTGATGCATATAATGCATTATATCATATTCCAATAGGGTTGTTTTTTCAAATCCTCAATATCTACTTCATTGATGCAGTCAAAGATTTTATGGCCATAATACCCTTGTAAATCCCCTTTCCTTTTAATTTTAGGTACGAATTTTATGGCATCATTAGCTATTGTTTCCTGGAAAAGAATACCTATCGAGTCTTTCTTAGCATAAGAAAATGCGTTTATTTTATGGACGTTTTTAATGAGGACATCATAGAAAAGCTTATTGTTCTCGGGTATTTCAAAGTATTCTTCATGGCTGAATTCAGCGATTGAATTTACCGAAATCACATATAAGGCAGTGATTAATGCCTTGAAAATATACGCTCGCGTAATTTCCCGTTCATAGTCCTCAGGGCAGTGTCCTGCTTCAAACAATATGGTAGGCGTACCCAACATCTGAAATGTATCCCCAATACAATTTGCATTAAACCCATCGTTATAGCGACCCACTTGGTTAGGAATCAATTTTTGAAGTTCTCGGTTCATTGCAGCAATCAATTGCATACTAATAGCCCTTGATTCAGAAATATTTCGTTCTTTATCAAATGCTGGGGCCAAAAATGATACTGTCGCTGGTTTTGGAGTAGCTCCTACGTTATATATGGTTCTTTGATCATGTAAGTTGAAACAAAAGTCAGGTTTAAACTCCTCAAAACAATTTCTTAGGATCTTACTTTCTGGCTGACTCCTGTCTTGGGCATCTCTATTTAAGTCAATATTATTAGCATTGACGCGGGTATATGCTGTGGCTCCATCAGGATTGAGCATAGGAATTATCTTGATTTTACAATTATTTAAAATTGAATTGGATAACTTACTTTTTGTCCCAACCCAATTTATCAAATCAAAAACCGCCTTTGTAGTGGTTGATTCATTCCCGTGCATTTGGGACCACATCAATATTTTTTTTGACCCTTTGCCAAAGGTTACAGATTTAATGGGAAGCTCTTTAACGGATTTTCCAATTTCCTCAACCTCAAAATGCGTGGTTAAATTTTTTAGAATGCCCGAAATATGATCGTAGGTAATATACCTTCCTTTTATTCTTTTTTCCTTAATAGATTGATGTTCAAATTCAGGGAAATCCATTCTTAATGTTTTGTGTGGTTACAAATGTAATATCAATATAAATTACAATTGTAATCACATAATTTACATTTGTATACTAAACAAGCCGTATTTAGGGGTATTGTTTTATACAATTGTAAACAATTTCAACCTAAATTGGTATTGCACTATTATTTCTAATATATATTATTAATTACCAGCATGTTACTATACTACAGTTAAACTATTATTACAAATATTAGTACCTATTTTAATACATTTTAACTGGATTTGACCCTTTCTTTTATTAGATTTGTAGAAATAATTGTTACAGTGGTAAACTCTGAGGATTTTGTAAAACGGTTGGAGAAAATACTTCAATATTACGATTTGTCGGCCGCTGTCTTTGCGGATAAAATCAAAGTACAGCGATCAAGTATTTCCCATTTACTTTCTGGTAGAAACAAGCCAAGTCTGGAGTTCGTGTTAAAGGTTATCAAAACCTTTCCTGAAGTAAATCTATATTGGCTGTTAAATGGTAAAGGGGCCTTCCCCCCACTTTCCACTAGCCAAACAAAAGTGATTGCCCCTACCCAACATTCCAATTTTCAAAAAGAGGAAGTATCATCTGTCAAATCCATTAAGGAAAAAACGATAGAAAAAATCATTATTTTTTATAGTGACGGTAGTTTCAAATCGTATCAAGAATAAGGATGCAAAAAAATGGTTGTTATTTTTAGGTACAACTATTCTATTTATCACTAAATTCTTTATTTTGTGTTCATGTTCAGAAAAATCAGTATTTCAATAGTTACATTTCTAGTTTTAAGTTCTTGTTATCAACCCCAAAGGGATTGTAAGGCATTTAAAGACGGGGAATTTAGTTTTACGACTACTATTAATGAAAAGGAAGTGACAACTACCTTCATGAGGAAAGGGGGCTTGGAAATTGACTATTTCAATGGTAAGGCAGACAGTTCATCAGTGCGTTGGATCAATGATTGTGAATACATCGTAAAAAAACTGCATCCAAGAAACAAAGCTGAGGAGAAATCCGTTCATATGAAAATATTGACAACAAGTGATAATTCATATACATTTGAATACAACATTGTAGGAGACAATAATAAATCTAAAGGAATAGTTATAAAAACCAACTAACCATGTTCGAAATATTATCAAGTCCTGATGCGTGGGTGGCATTGCTGACACTAACGTTTTTGGAAATCGTATTAGGTATCGACAACATTATTTTCATATCGATAGCAGCTGGGAAATTAGAACATAAACAACGCAAAAAGGCGACTAATATAGGGTTGGTCCTTGCAATGGTCATGCGAATTATTTTGTTGTTCGGAATTTCATTGCTTACCAGTATGAAAAAACCATTTTGGATTTTGGATAGTGAATGGGTTTCTGGTGGAATTAGTGGCCAAGGATTGATTTTATTTGCGGGTGGACTGTTCCTATTATATAAAAGCACTTCAGAAATACATGAAAAAGTTGAAGATAAGGGGCATGATGAACGTGAAGTGAAAAGCCATCGTTCAGCATCATTGATGAATGCCATTGTTCAAATTACCGTTATAAACCTTGTATTTTCCTTTGATTCCATATTAACTGCTATTGGAATGACAAATGGTATTTCACCTAATCCTAATGACGCGCTCCTTTTAATGGTCATCGCCGTGGTCATATCCGTTTTGATCATGATGTTGTTTGCAAACCCAGTAGGTGAATTCGTAAATAAACACCCATCAATTCAGGTTTTGGGCTTGTCTTTCTTGATCTTGATTGGATTTATGTTAATTGCTGAATCGGCCCACCTATCGCATCTCGTGGTATTTGGCAATGAAATAGGCACTATTCCTAAAGGATATCTGTACTTCTCAATTACCTTCTCTTTGATGGTTGAGTTCTTTAATATGAGAATGAAGAAAAATAAAACTGTAGCACAAGAAATAGTTGAGGATTGATTCTTTTTACTTCCCCTTAATTGGGTCTATGGTAAGCGACCTTTGGGTTTTTCTGCTTGTGTTCCCTAAATATGCGTTGCTGCTGTTTAACTGTTAATGTACTACCATCAGGGCTCCATCCTGGAGGGCCAAAGATGTACATTAATACATGGGAGAATTTCTTTGCTTTCTTAACGTCGTTCCAGATGTCCTTAAACTCATGGGTGAGTATAACGATTGGATTGTAGGATTCAGGCGCATGAATAACACCATACTTAACATCAACACCATCATCCAATTCTTTCCAAGTTCCGAACATTTTATCAAAAATATTCAAGAAACCCCCATGGTTTTTGTCCAAATACTCCACATTTTGGGCATGATGTACCTGATGCATGGTATGGGTATTGAATATTTTCTCAATGAATCCCATTTTTGGTATATAAACCGTATGTAATTGAAATTGCCACAATGCCTCTATTCCCAAACACACAACGACCATCTCTGGTGGGAAGCCAAAAGCAGGCATCCACATATAAAACAAAGGTTTGTACAATATTGTGAACCACCCATTACGGACGGCAGTTCCCAAATTAAAATTATCTGATGAATGATGCACTATATGCGCAGCCCAGAACAGTCGTACTTCATGATTGGCGCGATGAAACCAATAATACGTAAAATCATCTGCTAGCTGACACAACAACCAAATATACCAAGCATACCCAAAAGATGTATAACCCATAATATTGGTCCTTATACCATCTACCATTGGATTGAACAATTCATAGGTGAATTCGAATATTACTATCGCGGAAATCACCTTGATCAAAGGCGCAATGATGGCGGAACCTACTCCCATAAAGCCACTGGCAAACAAGTCTTTCCACACATACAATTCCTCATCACCATGAGTTTTACTATAGGCTAATTCCAATAAGATAAACGCTATAAAACAGGGTACTCCGTATACCAGGGGGTTGGTAAAATCCATAAATTTTAAATTATTGCAAAGATACAGTATAATGTGGGATCAATGCAAAACATATTAATGGGATTATTCTTTATTATCTCTTAAAATTTCATTTTGCTCTTTCATGAGCTGCTCTAAGTTGGCCAATAATTCAATATTCTTTGGGGTTTTTTCCTCTAAATTTGAAGGGTCTTCTGCCTTAGTCCGGAAACGATTCATGAATTTAATAACCACAAATATGGTCAATGATATTATCGCAAAATCAATTAATACTTCAATTAACTCACCATATCCTATAGCAACTTCTTCAACATCACCAAGGGCTTCACGCAATACGTATTTCTTTTGGGATAAATTAACCCCCTCAGTCATTAAAGATAATGGAGGCATGACAATCTTTTTCACCAAGACATTCACAACCTTATTAAAAGCAGTTCCTATGATGATACCAATAGCCATATCGATCATATTACCTTTAATCGCAAAATTCTTGAATTCCTGAATAAATTTTTTCATTGAAACCGCTAGAATAAAGTTATTTGACCCTCGTCGTCTTCATCAGGGTCTTCAGTGTTTTTTGATTTTTTTTCCGAAGCCTTAACGGTTTCTGAACTTACATCTTCCTCGTCAACAACCTCAATCTCGTTCGCCTCTTGTTCCTCTGGTTCTTCAAACGGCAATGACTCCATGACATTAATATTCTTGACCTTTTCCGAGGTTAGTTGATTGCCTAAGGCTTTTATTCCTTTAATCGATATAAAATCCGCTATATCAACACTTAAATTTGGTTTAGCATCTTTTCCTCGAGGTTTGGAATATTCCAATTCAACAACTGGTCGCCAATCTGTGGAAACCAATTCCAGATACGATTTTTGATGTTCCGTTATGAATATATCTTCCCTATTCCCTTGTTCAATCAAGAAGCGTTTTACATAAAACCGTTCTTTGTCACCATCCCAATATATTGCGGATAATGGTTTGTTCGGATTCCATTTTTCAAGTACGATCATATCGTCATCAAAACGAGAAGTCATAGTTGGTAGGATTGTTTTTGCAATTCCTTTTTGGTTGACAATCAACAATAGGTCATCTCCCCGAAATTCACCGAGCAACTCTCCGCGACCATCAACATTGAGTCGCCGAACAACATCGTCGAACCAAATTTTACGGGGTTTTAAAGTTGAAACTCCTTTTTCCTTAAGCTCAATTCGCTTAACTGTATATTTTGTTACAATATTTCCTTTGGACGCCCTACCCTTGATAAGAACATCTGCAAAATCTATATCCCATTTCAGTTTTTTAATACTGCCTGCCTGTCTAAGATTAATAGTCACAATTTCTGCTTCACCATTGGGATTTGCAGAAAAATAATGCACTACGGATAAGGGCTTTCCTGTCGTTAAATCATAAAGCCTATCTCTAGTGACGCTAGTCACATTAAATCTTTTAATATAAGTAGGGCCACCTTTACCATCTTTATAAATCAAGTTATAGGTGGTGCGCTTGTCCTTTTTCTTAAATACGGCCACATGGATAATATTCTTTCCGACAAAGGTTTTTGCGTCAACTTTGGTGACCATTACCTTACCATCTTTTGTAAAGACAATAATATCATCTATATCGCTACAGTCAGTAACATATTCATCGCGTCGTAAAGAAGTCCCTACAAAGCCCTCTTCACGATTCACATATAGTTTCGTATTTCGAATTACTACTTTTGTTGCTTCTATATCGTCAAAAATCCGGATTTCAGATTTACGCCCCCGCCCTTTGCCATATTTGGTTTTCAGGTTTTTAAAGTAATCAATGGCAAATACTATAAGATTAGCCAAATGATGCTTAACCTGAGCTATTTTTTCCTCTAAAGTATCAAGATACTGTTGGGCCTTGTCAATATCAAACTTAGAAATACGCTTGATCCTGATTTCCGTCAAACGAACAATATCCTCTTCGGTTACAGCTCGTTTTAAGTGCTTGGTATGGGGCTTAAGGCCTTTATCAATTGCAGAAATTACACCTTCCCAAGTTTCTTCTTCCTCTATATCGCGGTAAATTCTTTTTTCAATGAAAATACGCTCTAAAGATGCAAAATGCCATTGTTCTTCCAGTTCTGAAAGCTGAATTTCCAATTCAGCCTTTAACAATTCAACTGTTAAATCCGTTGATTGCCTTAACATTTCGGAAACCCCAATAAAAAGGGGTTTATTGTCTTCAATGATACATCCCAAAGGTGAAATAGAGGATTCACACGAAGTAAAGGCATAGAGCGCATCTATGGTTTTATCTGGCGAAATACCACTAGGCAAATGTACTAGAATCTCTACTTCAGCAGCAGTGTTATCTTCAATTTTCTTAATTTTTATCTTCCCTTTTTCATTCGCTTTCAATATGGAATCTATTAAAGAAGATGTATTGGTGCCATAGGGTATCTCACTTATAACCAGCGTATTTTTGTCTTTCTGTGAAATTTTGGCGCGAACACGAATCTTACCTCCTCTTAAACCATCATTGTAATTACTAATATCAATAATACCTGCTGTCGGAAAATCAGGAAACAACTTGAATCCCTGGCCTTTCAAATGCTTTATAGAAGCATCGATCAACTCCATGAAATTATGCGGCAGTACTTTTGTTGAAAGTCCCACGGCAATACCCTCAGCTCCTTGTGCCAATAGCAATGGGAATTTGACCGGAAGGTTTACTGGTTCTTTTTTACGGCTGTCATATGAAAGTTGCCATTCCGTAATCTTTGGGCTAAAAACAACTTCTAGCGCAAATTTGGAAAGTCTTGCCTCAATATACCTTGAAGCCGCTGCCCTATCCCCTGTTAAAATATTTCCCCAGTTACCTTGGGTATCGATCAACAAGTCTTTTTGCCCTATTTGTACCATTGCATCGGCTATACTAGCATCGCCATGCGGGTGATATTGCATCGTATGACCAACAACGTTCGCCACTTTATTGTAGCGACCATCATCCAACTCCTTAAGTGAATGCAAAATTCTGCGTTGCACAGGTTTAAAACCATCTTCAATGGCCGGAACCGCACGCTCTAATATCACATACGAGGCATAGTCCAAAAACCAATCCTTATACATTCCCGTAACCTTGGTCAGGGCATCTTGGGAATCATCTATTCCTGAAGCATCTTCAATGGGTTGATCTTCGTTTTGTGCTTCGTTCAGTTCTTCATTATCTTCCATAAAGAAAGAATCGTATTATCTTGATTTATAATTGATTTTCTTCTATTAGGTCAATTTCTACTTTAAGGTTATTGATGATAAATTCCTGACGGTCAGGGGTGTTTTTACCCATATAGAATTTTAGTAGGTTTTCAATTGACATGGCCTTATCGAGCATTACCGGTTCCAATCGAATATCCTCTCCGATAAAGTGTTGGAATTCATCCGGTGAAATTTCACCTAAACCTTTAAATCGCGTTATTTCTGGCTTACCCGTTAGCTTATTAATTGCATTTCTACGCTCTTCATCGCTATAGCAATAAAATGTTTCTTTTTTGTTGCGAACCCTGAATAATGGTGTTTGCAGAATATATAGATGGTTCTCCTTTATCAATTCAGGGAAAAATTGCAGAAAAAACGTAATCAATAACAATCGAATGTGCATACCATCTACATCAGCGTCAGTTGCAATTACAATATTATTGTAACGAAGGTCTTCCATTGATTCCTCGATATTCAATGCTGCTTGCAAAAGATTGAATTCCTCATTCTCATATACAATCTTTTTAGACATTCCATAAGAATTCAAAGGTTTACCGCGCAAACTGAATACCGCTTGGGTATTTACATCCCGGGATTTAGTGATCGAACCTGAAGCCGAGTCGCCCTCTGTAATAAAAAGTGTGCTTTCCAAGCGGCGTTCATTTTTCATATCCCCTAAATGTACACGGCAATCACGTAGCTTTTTATTGTGTAAACTTGCCTTTTTAGCCCGATCTCTCGCCAATTTACGAATGCCTGAAAGCTCTTTTCGTTCCTTTTCGGCCATCATGATCTTACGCTGTAACTTTTCGGCGGTTTCTGGGTTTTTATGTAGATAGTTATCTAAATATTTTCCTACAAAATCGTTGATGTATGTTCGTACGGTAGGGAAATCACCTCCCATATCAGTAGATCCCAACTTGGTCTTGGTCTGACTTTCAAATACAGGCTCCATTACTTTTATTGCAATCGCAGAGATTATAGACTTACGAATATCACTTGCTTCGTAATTCTTTCCGTAGAAATCACGAATGGTCCTTACCAATGCTTCACGAAATGCCGCCTGGTGCGTACCACCCTGGGTAGTATGTTGTCCATTGACGAAAGAATGGTATTCTTCACTATACTGGGTCTTGCTATGCGTAATCGCAACTTCTATATCATCTCCTCTTAAGTGTATGATGGGGTATAAAAGATCCTCAGCATTATTATTGTCCTCTAACAAATCCTTCAATCCGTTTTCGGAGTGGAACTTTTCCCCATTGAAAACTATTGTTAACCCAGGATTTAAATACACATAGTTCTTGAGCATGCGTTCTACATACTCATTTCTATATTTATATTTTTTGAATATAGCCTCATCAGGAGTAAAGGAAACTCTTGTACCCTTGCGTTTTGAAGTCTCTACGGGCCCTTCCTCAGAAACTAAATTACCTTGGTTGAACTCTGCTGTCTTTATTTGATTATCTCGAGAGGATTGCACCTCAAAGAAACTGGACAATGCATTAACGGCCTTCGTACCTACCCCATTTAATCCAACTGATTTTTTAAACGCACGACTGTCGTACTTTCCACCAGTGTTCATTTTAGAAACCACATCAACAACCTTTCCTAGCGGAATACCGCGACCATAATCCCTAACCCGAACAATATTGTCTTTTATGGTAATTTCAATGGTTTTACCTGCACCCATCACAAACTCATCGATACAGTTGTCCAGGGTTTCTTTCAAAAGGATATAAATACCATCATCGGCCGAGGAACCATCGCCCAATTTACCGATATACATTCCTGGACGTAAACGAATATGTTCTTTCCAATCGAGTGATCGAATATTATCTTCGGTATATTGGGACTGTGCCATAATGCGTCAGGGTTTACCCTGCTAATATAAAATTTCAAAGCAAAAATCAAAGCATTTGGCTTGGAAAGTAATTAACAACGAAATTACCAAATTTGTGGATAGTACAGACTGCTAGACGGAATAAGTTTTAATTCTGACTTGTCAATTTCTTGAAATTCCGCGATTTAAGAATTATCAATAAAACCAAAAAATTGATACGCTTTAAGTCTTAAAATTAGACGTTGAATCTAAAATGCATAACATCACCATCTTGAACAACATACTCCTTACCCTCTACACGCATTTTACCGGCTTCTTTCACTTTGGCCTCACTACCATAGGTTACATAATCATTATACGCAATAACCTCGGCACGGATAAACCCTTTTTCAAAATCGGTATGAATTACCCCAGCAGCTTGTGGTGCAGTTGCACCTACTGGAATTGTCCAAGCACGGACTTCTTTATCTCCAGCGGTAAAATAAGTCTCCAAATTAAGTAATTTATAAGCCCCACGGATCAGCTTGGCAGAACCAGGTTCAGATAAACCAAGATCTTCCAAGAACATTTGACGTTCTTCATAGGTTTCCAGTTCGGTGATATCAGCCTCTGTACCTACGGCAAGAACTACAATCTCAGCATTTTCATTGGCCACAGCTGCTTTTACTTTATCAACATAAGCATTACCAGAAACAGCTGCTTCTTCATCAACATTACAAACATACATCACTGGTTTATCAGTAATAAACTGCAATGGCCTCACAAAATCCCTTTTCTCATCATCAGAAAGCTCAATGGCCCTGACTGAAACTCCAGCTTCAAGCCCTTTCTTTATTTTCAATAAGGTTGCTTCCTCTTTTTGGGCTTCTTTATTCCCCGTCTTCGCAGCTCTTTTAACCTTATCAAGCTTCTTCTCTAAAGTTTCCAAGTCTTTTAATTGCAGTTCCATATCAATGGTTTCTTTATCCCTAATAGGGTCTATCGAACCATCCACATGAACAATATTTTCGTTGTCAAAGCATCGAAGTACATGTATAATAGCATCTGTTTCCCGGATATTAGCCAAAAATTGGTTACCTAATCCTTCACCCGTACTTGCCCCTTTTACCAAACCTGCAATGTCAACAATATCAACGGTGGCTGGCAATACTCTCTCTGGATTTACAAGTGCCTCTAACTTTTCCAATCTTTCATCAGGAACATTTACAACCCCGATATTGGGCTCAATAGTACAAAACGGAAAGTTCGCGCTTTGTGCCTTTGCATTTGACAAACAATTAAACAGTGTTGATTTACCTACATTGGGGAGCCCTACGATTCCTGCTTTCATGCTAAATTATTTAAAAACGCTGCAAATATAGGTGTTACCAATGTATATTTATCATAGTTACGAAAACAAATATCTTATTAACTTTAATTCTCATTAAACCATGAAAACAAAGTCATCATGAGAAACCATAAAATTAGACTACAAGGAATCTTATATGATGAAAAATCATCTTATATGAGGGGCCCGGCTTTAGCTCCTCCTTTAATCAGAAAGGCATACAATAGTGATTCCGCAAATTACTTTTCAGAATCCGGATTAGAACTTCGGCCAGATATTTGGGATGATAAAGGGGATTATGAAGTAGTGGATTATTTTGATATTGAAAAAAATACAAACAGAAATCTCGATACAAATCAACCCTTGATTACTTTGGGCGGGGACCATTCAATCACCTACCCTATTCTTAAAGCCATCACCCACTTGCATGGTCCTGTGAATATTCTTCATATTGATGCGCATAGTGATCTTTATAATGAGTTTGAGGGAGATAAATATTCCCACGCCTGCCCTTTTGCCCGGATTATGGAAGAAGAATTGGCAAGCCGTTTGGTACAGGTCGGCGTTAGAACTTTGTCAACCCATCAAAAAGAACAGGCCGAAAAATTTGGAGTTGAAATCCTGGCGATGAAGGATTTTGATATTGATTCAATACCTAATTTCAACGAACCAATCTATCTCTCCTTGGATATAGATGCGTTGGACCCTGCTTTTGCCCCGGGTGTATCCCACCACGAACCTGGCGGTTTTAGCACCAGACAAGTACTTCAAATTATACAAAAAATAAAAGTCCCAATTATCGGTGCTGATATTGTGGAATATAATCCCAAAAGGGATATCAATGGGGTAACAGCCATGGTATGCGCTAAATTCCTAAAGGAAATAGCAGCAAAGATCATAGAAAATAAAATTTAAGTATTTCTAGTCCTCAGGATGCATGAACTTTTGCTTTCCTAAAAGTTCTTCTTCAGTTTCAACATGATCCTCATCAGGCACACAGCAATCTACTGGGCAAACTGCTGCACATTGTGGTTCATCATGAAATCCCTTGCATTCTGTACACTTATCCGCTACTATATAGTAAAGTTCATCACTTACGGGTTCTTGTACTTCACCGGCATTAACCGCTTTGCCATTCGGTAATACTACATCACCTTTCAAAGAGGTACCATCACTATAGCGCCATTCATCTGCGCCTTCATAAATTGCAGTATTAGGACACTCAGGCTCACAAGCGCCACAATTTATACATTCGTCTGTTATTATAATTGCCATAATTTTCTTTTTCTTTTAAACTGAATTAACTTCAGCATGCTTATTTTTGCCCAAAGGTAAACCCAAATAGATTTCTGCACAAATATTATGATAGACCATAAAGAAAGAGTAAAGGCTTTTATAAAACTCGGAGAATTCTTTAGGGAGTATTGCGAAATCAATAAAAAAGACCACTTTGACACATCAAAACAAGCATGGCACACAAAATTAAATGATGCCATTATACTTGCCGGACATAAAAATGGCTGGTTTACCAAGGAAAATATAATTTATGCCCTAACCAGTTGGGGAGACTTATTGACCAAGGCAAATCTGGAACAATGGTTATCCAATTATGATATAGCCAAGAACCAACATAAAACCGTAGCATTGATTATGGCGGGGAACATTCCGCTGGTCGGTTTCCATGATTTTGCATCTGTCATCTTATCAGGCAATAAAGCGGTCATTAAGCTATCATCAAACGACGCCATTTTACTTCCTTTTATAGCAAGTTATCTACTTGAAGAAATGCCATCCCTCAAGGATGAAATTGAATTTACTGAAAGTACATTGGAAAAGTTTGATGCTGTAATTGCCACAGGTAGTGACAATACCTCCCGCTATTTTGAACATTATTTTGGTCATAAACCCAATGTAATTCGCAAAAACCGGAATTCTATTGCCATTATTACCGGTAAAGAATCCAATGAGCAGCTTATGGCATTGGGCGAGGATATTTTTAGGTACTATGGTCTGGGCTGCAGAAGTGTTTCAAAGGTCTTTGTACCCAAAGGATATAAATTTGATAATTTCTTTGAGGCCATTTTCAATTATAATCCCATAATAAATCAGGCAAAATATGCCAACAATTACGATTACAACAAGGCGGTTTACTTAATGAGCGAGTTTAAAATCCTGGATAACGGATTCTTAATGCTCAAAAATGATGAAAGTTACGCTTCGCCTATCGCAACTTTATTTTATGAGGACTACCGTTCTTTAAATGAATTAAAACAGCGCCTTTTAACAGATAATGAAAAAATACAGTGTGTAGTCGCAAATGGCATTCTTGAAGATGAAATTAAATTCGGTCAAACGCAAAAACCAAGTTTAACCGATTATGCAGATGGTATTGACACTGTTGAATTCCTGTTAAAAACATAGTGCAACAATTAATGAAATCATACCAATTGTTCCCTTATAATTCATGACCTTTGCGGTCTAAATTTCAATAAAAAATGAAGAAACATAATTTTAGTGCGGGTCCTTGTGTGTTACCACAGGAAGTATTGTTAAAAGCCTCAGAGGCTGTAATGGATTTTAATGGCTCTGGCCTTTCGCTTATTGAAGTTTCACATCGAGGCAAAGATTTTGTTGAGGTAATGGAGAAAGCCCGAGCACTTTCCTTAGAGCTTCTTGGTCTTGACGGAAAAGGTTATAAGGCCTTATTTTTACAAGGAGGTGCCAGTCTCGAATTCCTAATGGTTGCCTATAATTTATTGGAAACCAAAGCGGGATATTTGAATACGGGAACCTGGAGCAGTAAAGCAATAAAAGAGGCCCGTCTTTTTGGTGAGGTCATTGAAGTAGGTTCATCCAAAGATGAAAACTTCAATTATATTCCTAAAGGATATAGTGTTCCCCAAGGATTGGACTATTTGCACTTAACGTCTAACAATACCATTTTTGGAACCCAGTTGAAAAAAATTCCAAAGGTAGATAGTACGTTGGTCTGTGATATGAGTTCAGATATATTCTCTAGACAATTGGATTTTACGCAATTCGATTTGATTTATGCAGGGGCCCAAAAGAATATGGGACCTGCTGGGACTACGCTCGTTATTGTAAAAGAAGATATACTTGGTAAGGTATCTAGAAAGATACCATCAATGTTAGACTATAAAGTACATATCTCTAAGGATAGTATGTATAATACACCTTCTGTCTTTGCAGTATTTACTTCTATGTTAACTTTGGAATGGCTCAAAAACTTAGGCGGCATTGCAGCTATTGAAGAAATAAATAATAAAAAAGCCCAATTATTGTACTCAGAAATAGATTTGAATCCAGTTTTTGATGGTTTTGCAAAGAAAGAAGACCGTTCAAATATGAATGCAACTTTCAACTTAACAGATGATAAATTGAAGGCTACTTTTGACAGCATGTGGAAAGAGTCAGGCATCAACGGACTAAACGGACATCGCTCTGTTGGGGGTTATAGAGCATCTATGTACAATGCCCTATCCCTTGAAAGTGTTGGTGTTTTAGTGGATATAATGAGTGAAATGGAAAGAAAAGGTTAATCAATTTATTATGAAAATATTAGCAAACGACGGTATATCAAAAAGAGGGATAATTGATCTTGAGGCAGCAGGCTTTGAAGTTATTACAACAACTGTAGCCCAGGAACAATTAGTAAACTACATCAATGAGAATAAAGTTATAGGATTATTGGTTCGTAGTGCAACCCAAGTACGTAAAGACATCATCGACAATTGTCCTTCACTAAAACTTATTGGTCGTGGAGGCGTTGGTATGGATAATATTGATGTTGCATATGCAAGGGAAAAAGGATTGCACGTAATCAACACACCAGCTGCTTCTTCAGAATCTGTAGCAGAACTGGTTTTCGCCCATTTATTCGGTGGCGTTCGTTTTTTATACGATGCCAATAGAAATATGCCTTTGGAGGGTGATAGTAAATTCAAACAACTCAAAAAAGCATACGCAGGTGGTTCAGAACTCAGAGGAAAGACCTTAGGTGTTATTGGTTTTGGCAGAATTGGTCAGGCGACAGCTAAAATAGCTTTGGGTATTGGTATGAAGGTTATTTATTCAGACCCTTTTATTGAAAGTGCAGCAATAGAAGTTCCTTTTTTTGATGGGCAATCGGTAACATTTGCATTCAACAGTATTTCAAAAGAAGAGCTTTTACAATCTGCTGATTTTATAACCCTACATGTCCCAGCCCAAAAGGAATATGTTATTGGTAAGAATGAATTCAATGCCATGAAAGATGGTGTTGGTCTAGTCAATGCCGCGCGAGGCGGGGTAATTGACGAAGTCGCTTTGGTAGATGCCCTAGAATCAGGTAAAGTATCATTTGCTGGTTTGGATGTATTTGAATCTGAACCTATTCCCGAAATTAAAATTCTTATGCACCCACAAATTTCATTAACTCCACATATTGGAGCTGCAACTGGGGAAGCACAGGACAGGATCGGGAGCGAATTGGCTTCCCAGATTATTTCACTTTTGAAATAATTTTATGTCCTGCATATTTAGAAACTGAAACCCTTTTTGTACATTTCAAGACTGAACATTAAATTAACTATAACATGTCTGGATTATTAGATTTATTAAACAGCCCAATGGGCAAACAACTTATTAGCGGGGTAGCTGGCCAAACTGGTCAACCTGAGAATAAAACTGCTGATGTATTAAGCATGGCCATGCCATTACTTTTGGGCGCCATGAAAAAAAATGTATCCTCGCCGCAAGGAGCTGAAGGATTAATGAATGCCCTTTCTTCGAAACATGACGGAAGTATTTTGGATAATCTTGGAGGATTGTTCGGTGGTGGTGTTGATGATTCTGTAATGAATGATGGCGCAGGTATTCTTAGCCACGTTTTTGGCGGAAAACAACCCCAAGTCGAAAATGCCTTAAGTCAAAAATCAGGAATGGATACAGGCTCTATTGCCAACATTCTTAAAATAGCCGCTCCTATAGTAATGGGGTTCTTAGGAAAACAAAAAGCCCAAAGTAATGTTAGTGATGCCAACGGATTGAACAGTTTGTTGGGCGGCATGCTTGGTGGTCAACCACAACAAAATCAAAGCTTGATCACTACTTTACTTGATGCCGATGGTGACGGTAGCATTTTAGATGACGTTGCCGGTATGGTAATGGGAGGTGGAAAGAAAAAAGGTGGACTTGGTGGATTACTCGGAGGTCTTTTCGGAAAATAAGCTTAAATCCCATCATTTAAATAAGAAAGCCGCCCTGACAGAATCGTCAAGGCGGCTTTTTTTGTACCTTACTATTCAAATGAAGTGAAACGTGAAATGACTGATTATTTGAATATTAATAAAAAAAGCTATAGAAATGAAAAATATAATCCTAAAAACATGTGGCCTTTTGTTTGTAGTGGTTTTAATGGCGAGTAGCTGTGGCAGTACTAAAGAGCAGGTGAATATCTCGGACGAAGAAAAAACGGCCTTTAAAAAAAAGGCTGGCGATACCATTGAAATCGTCAGTGATAAAACAGAATATGAAATTATAATTATTGAGCCAGGCTTCAATTTTTGGTTACAAAGTATTGCCAAACCGGAAGGGTACTACTCACAGTCCTACATGGAAAACCGAAACAACTTGTATGTTCTTGAATGGAACCGGCGTGTATTGCAACCACAGCGGTATAGTCCCCATTTATACGAATTACAAATAGATTATTCCCCACTTATTGATTATGGGTATGAAGTAAACTATAAACTCTATAATTATTTTATATATTTTCAACGCAAGTACAACCAGCGTTTAGGACCTTTCATCCCTCGGATTTAAAAAGTATATTTGCCGCTTATTATAGCTTATATGGAGAAATTAAAGCAGCGCTGGGGTATAGAGTCCAATTTTCAGATAATGGTGATTTTTGTAGTCTTCGCGGTAACAGGTTCCGCTGCAGCAAAATTAGCTGCACCTGTTACTGAACTGATTGGTCTTGACAGGGAAACCACCAATGCATGGCTATATTGGATAATTCGAATTCTTCTCATCTTTCCAATTTATCAGGTTTTATTAGTTGCATTTGGATGGCTTTTTGGTCAATTCAAGTTTTTCTGGAATTTTGAAAAGAAAATGCTGCGTCGATTAGGTTTCGGTTTTCTCCTTAAATAAATTACGCTCTTCTTAACAGAACTAAAACTAAATTAATGGCTAACTTTGAGCTATGAAATTGTTCCACAACAAAAATTTCATGTTTACACTTTGCCTACTGTTGGTAGTTTTTTTGTGCGCTCCATCAATAGTCAAAATGGCCCATGCGCTCATTGAACATGAGCAAATGGAATGCATAGCCATTGGACAATTGCATATGCATGAAGTTGAACTGGATTGTGACTTTCAGGATTTCAACTTGTCACCACAATTTAATTCTAACTTAGTTGAAGTTCCAAGGCCCTTGATAATCCATATTCCGAATAAAATTACTTCCCAATATACTTTTCTAAGTAAGTACCAAAAACTCCATTTTACCCTTAGGGGTCCCCCAACAGCTTTATAGATTATTCGATTTAGTTTATTATCTAATTATAAAGCAATACGTCATGAAGTACATAATTCTATTCATAGTAATGGTAATTCCCTTTTATATGGGTTTTACACAAAACACACTTTCAGGAGCAGTAAACAATGCGGAAAATATGGCTCCATTAGAACAAGTATCCATTTATATTTCGGAATTGGAAAAAGGTACTGCAACCGATGAAGACGGAAGGTATGAACTTAAAGACCTTCCTAGGGGTAGTTTTATTCTGGTCGTTTCCTCAATCGGTTTTGAAACATTTTCAAAGACCATAAATATTAGCTCAGGAGAAAACATTATCAATGTTTCCTTGACTTCTAGTGCCATTGAAATGGAGGAGGTCATCGTATCAACACCTTTTCATAAATTGCAGAGCGAAAATGTCATGAAAGTGGAACGCGCCAATATGAAGGATCTCAAAACAATGGGAGCTGTTACCCTTTCTGACGGTATTACAAATATTGCAGGCGTTGAAAACGTCTCAACCGGTGTTGGCATAGGCAAGCCAGTTATTCGAGGGTTAAGTGCCAATAGAGTTTTGGTCTATACCCAAGGAGTTCGATTGGAAAATCAGCAATTTGGTGATGAGCACGGCCTTGGAATCAACGGTGCCGGACTAGAAAGTGTTGAAGTAATAAAAGGTCCTGCATCCCTGCTCTATGGCTCTGATGCTATGGGTGGTGTGCTCTATTTCAATCCAGAAAAATTTAGCCCGGCAAATAAAACAGAAGGTGATTTAAATTTAAATTATTTTACAAATACGCAGGGATTAAGTGCAGATGCGGGGTTAAAAACTTCAGGAGAAAAATTAAAATTCCTAGTACGAGGAAGTTATGCTTCACACATTGATTATATGACAGGTAATAATGAAAGATTAACCAATTCGCGCTTTAAAGAGCTTGACTTAAAAACTGGTGTAGGCTACCAATCCACTTCATTTAAAACCGAGTTAAGGTATAATTTCAATTCCTCTGATTTAGGAATTCCGGAGGAAATAGGAGAACAAACCAAGACACGTTCGCCCGAATTACCAAATCAAGAGATCAACAATCATATTCTAAGCTCAAAATCCAAAGTTTTTTTTGAAAATTCAAGCCTGGAAGGCACTTTAGGTTATGTATTCAACAATCGTAAAGAATTTGAGGATGACCAAAACAATGCGGCCTTGGAAATGCATTTAGCTACATTCAATTACAATTTACAATATGAAATGCCCAAATGGGGTAAACTTGAGACCATCGTAGGACTACAAGGTATGCGCCAAACGAATAAAAACTTTGGTGAAGAACAACTGATACCTGATGCCAAAACGAATGATATTGGGGTGTTGGCCACCTCGCACATTCATTTTAAAGATGAAAGTGGGATGCAATTGGGAATACGTTTTGATCATAGAAATATTAATGGAGATATAAACATCAGCCCACCAGAAAGTAGTTTGAATGAGAATTTAGACCGTAATTTCAATAGCATAAATGCTGCAGTCGGCTATAAATTCAATCTTTCCAAAAAAAGTATTGCCCGCATGAACTTGGCGACGGGTTTCCGAGCACCAAATTTAGCCGAATTAACCTCTAATGGGGTTCATGAAGGAACAAATAGATATGAGATTGGAAATCCAAATCTAGAGAATGAACAAAATGTACAGACAGATATTTCCTTGGAATATAAAAACAAGCATATAGAGTTCTTCGTAAACGGATTCTATAATGCCATCAAAGACTTTATTTTTATTGAACCCAACGGTGAAGTCATTGGTGAAGATGACGTGTTTGTTTACCAACAAGAAAATGCCGAATTATATGGGGGTGAAATTGGCTTTCATTTACATCCACACCCATTGGATTGGCTTCATTTTGAAAGTAGTTTTGAAACAGTTATCGGCAAACAGAAAAACGGAACATATTTACCACTTATACCCGCCAACAGTCTTGTCAATACCATAAGGGTGGAATCAAAAACCGCCCAAAACTGGCTTAACAATGGCTATGCCTACATTACTTTAAAATCAGTTTTTGATCAAGATAACGTTGGCGATTTCGAAAACCCCACCAAAGGATATAATCTAGTGAATCTTGGTTTTGGCGGTAATGTTTTGGCATTCAATACTCCTTTTGAAGTACGTCTCAGTGCACAGAACATTTTTGACAAAACATATATCTCGCATTTATCTAGATTGAAAACTGATGGGATTGCCAATATTGGCAGAAATATCTCATTGGCAATAAGTATTCCATTATAAAACCAATAAGGGAAGATTATTAGTCAGCATCGACCTCGATTATTCTTCCCTTTTTTGAACCTTTAAAAATGTAGGTATAAATCCACATAATAGTGAAGCTAGGCACAACATCCAATCCTGGCATAATTTCCTCTATAAAAGTAAATACCCCTGCGGCTCGACCAATTTTACCCTTGTATAATCTGGTCATCAACCAGCCCGCCAAAGGGGCCCAAATAATATCGGAAAATTCGCCAATAAAGGGCATTGCAAAGGAAAGCATTCCTATGCCATCGAATAACAGTCCCAATAATAGGGTTTGGTACTTCTTATCTTTGTTTTTTGACATATTTAAAAGTATGAAATCACCTTTAGCAATGCAACAAGGATGCCAAATTTGAAGATGGAAAAATGTACTTCCTAGGACAGATTTGAACTTATCAATTTTAAAAATTCATTGCGGGTTTCCTCTTTCACAAAACTTCCCCTAAACCCTGAGGTTGTTGTCACGGAGTTTTGTTTTTGGACCCCTCGCATCATCATGCACATATGTGCAGCTTCAATTACCACCGCAACCCCTTGCGGCTTTAAGGTGTCATTGATACAATCCAATATTTGCTCTGTCAATCGTTCTTGAACTTGTAATCTTCGCGCAAAGACATCTACAATACGTGGCAATTTACTTAGTCCAACGATTTGCCCATTGGGAATGTACGCTATATGGGCTTTTCCAAAGAAGGGCAACATGTGATGCTCGCAAAGTGAATAGAGTTCAATATCCTTTACGATTACCATTTCGTTATAAGTTTCCTTGAACATAGCACTTTTTAATATATTCGCGGCATCCTGGTGATACCCTTGTGTAAGGAACAACATTGCTTTAGCGGCCCTTTCTGGGGTTTTCAACAAACCTTCCCGAGAGACATCCTCCCCTATTTCTTCAATGATTTTTGAATATCGCTCTTTAACATCATTCGTTATTTCCAAGTTGTATTCTTCTAAACTTTTATATGATGCCATATTTTTGTTTTAATTAAAGTGAATTTCATTTTTACAATAACTATAGTCACTATTTCGCCATGAAAATTACACTATGGCAATTTACATTAAAATCGATAAAATGAAACAACATTCTTTTGTTGTTATAACCATGGTCGTTTTGGTATGTCTGTACTATTGTTTAATTTTCAAGCTGCAAAAAAAGCTTACATGATCCAAGCCACCAATATCCAAAAGTTTTACGGTGAATTACAAGTATTAAAAGGAGTAGACCTTCATATAAAAAAAGGTGAAATTGTTTCTATTGTTGGACCATCTGGTGCTGGTAAAACAACACTTTTGCAAATATTGGGAACATTGGATGTTCAGAGCAACAAATTGGATAGTAGATTACTTATCAATGACATTGAAGTCAGTGACCTGTCGGATAGGGAATTAGCAAAATTCAGAAATCAACATATTGGATTTATCTTTCAGTTTCATCAACTATTACCGGAATTTACGGCTTTTGAAAATGTATGTATACCTGCCTACATTAAAAAAACTCCAAAAGGTGAGGTTGAAAAAAGAGCCAAAGAATTGCTGGAATTTTTGGGGCTTTCACACCGCATTCACCACAAACCGAATGAACTATCAGGTGGAGAGCAGCAGCGCGTTGCTGTGGCAAGGTCTTTAATCAATAATCCTTCTATCATTTTTGCTGACGAGCCTAGTGGAAATTTGGATTCTGAAAGTGCAGATAAATTGCATAAACTCTTTTTTGAGCTACGTGACAAATTTGGACAGACCTTTGTTATTGTTACCCATAACTTGGAATTGGCTGATTTGGCCGACCGCAAGCTTACCATGGTCGACGGGCGAATTACGGACTCCGTTGGTATTGAATGGACAGATTTTACCAACCGGCCATTACTATGACCCATGAAGAACTCAAGGAGTTTTTAGATGCAAAAGTCAATCAATACAATCTCCCCAAATTTTTAGAAAGTGACCCAATCCAAATTCCCCACAAATTCAGTGCGAAGGAAGATATAGAGATTAGTGCTTTTTTAACTGCAACCATTGCCTGGGGTAATAGAAAGAGCATCATCAATAACGCCAATAAAATGATGTCTTTGTTGGACTACGCACCTTTAGATTTTGTCCAGAACCATACAGGTTCTGATTTAGACAATTTGAAGGATTTCGTACACCGAACATACAATGGCAACGACCTTTCATTCTTTATTCAAAGTTTAAAGAATATTTATACTAAGCACAAAGGGTTGGAAAATGTTTTTGCTATTAACGCTGACAAGGATTCCATGCAAAATTCAATTTCAGAATTCAAGAAAGTGTTCTTTGAAATACCTCATCCGCAACGAACGACCAAACATATATCAGACCCCATAAAAGGTTCAGCCGCCAAACGAATCAATATGTTTTTACGGTGGATGGTTAGGGATGCTTCAACCGGAGTTGATTTTGGAATTTGGAGTAAAATATCACCTGCTCAACTTTCATGCCCATTAGATGTTCATTCTGGCAATGTAGCGCGAAAACTAATATTACTCAAACGAAAACAGAATGATGCCAAGGCATTGGCAGAATTGGATGCTTCACTGCGAAAATTAGACCCATTAGATCCCGTTAAATACGATTTTGCGCTTTTCGGGCTTGGTGTATTTGAAAAGTTCTAAATTACATTAAATATCATTTTTTATCATCGCTCAAATTTCCCTACATTTATTGCAAGACTAAAATCAACCCGAAAATGAAAAAATTAATACTTTCCGTAGGCCTTGTTATCAGTTTTGCGATTATAAATGCCCAAGAACGTAAGCTGCCAATCGATACTGTAATTACTACCCAACATAGTGTTACCATAAATGGTACACCTATCAACTATACGGCAAAAACAGGTACACAACCCGTATGGGATGAAGAAGGCAAGCCTACTGCCTCTTTACATTATACCTACTATACACGAAATAATGTAAAAGACCGTGCGTCAAGGCCTTTATTAATTTCTTTTAATGGTGGTCCAGGTTCAGGGTCAGTTTGGATGCATCTTGCATATACAGGCCCTAGAGTTCTAAAAATTGATGATGAAGGTTATCCTATACAACCCTACGGAGTTAAACATAATCCATATTCTGTCTTGGATGTAACCGATATTGTATACGTTAATCCTGCAAATACAGGTTATTCCCGAACAATTCCTGAAACAGGAAAAGATGTTGATCGAGATAAGTTTTTTGGAATTAACGCTGATATAAAGTATTTAGCAGAGTGGCTAAATACCTTTGTGACAAGAAATAATAGATGGCGCTCACCAAAATACATTATTGGTGAAAGTTATGGTGGAACCCGTGTGATGGGACTTTCCTTGGCATTGCAAAACCAACAATGGATGTATTTAAACGGGGTGATTATGGTTTCTCCAGCTGATTATAAGGTGATACGAAATGGTGGTCCAGTTTCTGACGCCATGAACCTTCCTTACTATACGGCTGCTGCTTGGCACCATAAGGCCCTGCCTACAGAATTACAAAACAAAGATTTGTTGGAGATTCTACCGGAATCTGAAAACTACACCATTAATACCCTTATTCCGGCACTTGCCAAAGGCGGATATATTGGTGAAACTGAAAAGAAGGCTGTTGCTAAAAAAATGGCCTATTATTCAGGCCTGTCAGAGAAAGAAATTCTTGATCAGAATTTAGTGGTTCCTACGGGATATTTTTGGAAAAATCTTTTGAAGGAGAAAGGCTATACCACTGGACGATTAGATTCGAGATATTTAGGAATAGACCGTCAACAATTTGGTTCAAGACCTGATTATAGTGCAGAATTAACTTCTTGGTTGCATAGTTTTACCCCTGCAATCAATTATTACCTGCAGGAAGAATTAAAATTTAAAACCGATATTAAATATAATATGTTCGGACCAGTTCGCCCATGGAACAATGAGAATGACAATACCCGTGATAATCTGCGTCAGGCAATGGCTCAGAACCCTTATTTGAATGTGTTGGTTCAGTCGGGATATTATGATGGGGCTACTACTTATTTCAATGCCAAATATACCATGTGGCAGGTTGATCCGAGCGGACGAATGAAAGACCGTTTTGAGTTTAAGGGATATCGCAGTGGACATATGATGTACTTACGGCGTGAGGATCTACAGAATGCCAATAATGATATTCGTGCCTTCATTAAACGTACCGTAGCGAATGGGGAAAGTGCCAAGTATTAAATTAATACTTAGCTAAAGTTTTGATTATAATTTTGGTTATATCGTCCTGATAATAGATTTAAGGAATACAACATTATTTTGATTTCTGAAGTATGGCTTGTTGTCTATGCAAAAATAATGCATCAAAATCCCTTAAAAAGTTGATTCAGCGTACAATTAAGACTTCATTTTTACGTTTAGGATTCTAGATAAAAAATAAAATAATCCCAAACGTTATGAAATTTAGAACTAAAATAGGCTTTGCTTTGTTGGCCTTTGTAATGGTGTTTAATGTTTCCTGTGACAAGTCCGACGATGATGACAAACTAGTAAATGATGCATTGCAGCTACCGCCGTATGAATCAATGGCAGTTGACTTCAGTGATTTTTTAGATGATTCATCAAACTCAGGTAAATTAAATTCGACTACCGCCAAAGTAGGAGGTAACTGGCTATATCCTAGATTGGTTGTCGGTATTTGGAATACAGCTTTATTCACTAACCTCGCTGTTCCGGTTGCTTCTTTTAAAGGGGCATTTGCGCACCAGGCAGAATTAATAGGTGAAAACACATGGCAATGGTCATATACGGTTGATGGTTTTACAAGCGAATATACCGCGAGACTTACTGGAGAATTGACCAGTGAAGAGGTTGTTTGGAAAATGTATGTTACCAAAGCTGGCATTGGTGCTTTTGAAGAGTTCCTTTGGTTCTCAGGTGTTTCCGATTTAGATGGAAATAGCGGGGAATGGGCTCTCTACCAAAGTCCAGAACGACCAAATCGTATGATCAATATTGAATGGAGTCGTGAAAATGATGAAATTGGAAATATCAGATATTCTTGGGTACGGGAATTAAATGACGAAGATAGTGATGACCTATTCAGGGGCAGTTATTTGGAATATGGATTGCAAGAAGGAGATTATGATGTATATTATAACATTCACGTCTATGACCTGCAATGGGAGGACTTCGTTGATGTGAACATTGAATGGAACAGCACTGATTTTAACGGTCGTGTAATGGCTCCAACTCATTTTGAGGATGAACTATGGCATTGCTGGGACAGCACAGGTGAAGATATAGACTGCGAATAAGAAATCTTAAATTAAAATAAATCAAAGCCTTGACTATTACGTCAGGGCTTTTTTTGTTTCCAGTCATTAAGCTAAATCACTATATTTAATGTTTGTCGAACTTTATACTTAATATTCGCTTAAATCCTTCTACATGAAATCAGTTTTAGTTTTCTTTTCAATGTTTATCATAGCTACTTCCAATGCCCAAGATTGGGCAAATCTTGAACAATTCAAGATCGACAATGCTAAAATCGGATTGCCCGCTCCTAATGAAAATAGAGTTGTTTTTATGGGCAACTCAATCACCATTGGTTGGCTGAGTACGATGCCGGAATTCTTTGAAGGCAAACCCTACATCAATAGAGGCATAAGCGGTCAGACCACCCCACAAATGTTGCTACGTTTTCGTCAAGATGTTATTGCACTGCAGCCCAAAGTGGTGGTCATACTTGCAGGGACCAATGATATTGCTGGTAATACAGGACCATCAACCTTGGAAATGATTGCGGATAATATAAAATCAATGGCAGAGTTAGCAAAAGCCCACGGTATTAAAGTTGTAATATCCTCTACCCTGCCCGCTTTTGATTATCCATGGAAACCCGGTTTGGAACCTGCCGGTAAAATAATAGCACTTAACAAGATATTAAAAGAATACGCGGATCAAAACGGACATGTTTACTTGGATTACTTTTCAGCAATGGCGGATGAGCGTAAAGGACTTCCAAAAAAATACGCGAATGATGAAGTACACCCTACGAGATTGGGTTATGAGATAATGGCTCCCTTGGCTGAAGCTGCAATTTCAAAAGCCAAGAACTATGCCACCTATAAGGACAGTGTTACAAATATCGGGGTGGTACAGGAGATGGCCAATCAACGTACAAATTACGAAGTTGCCCAAAAGCAAATAGAAGTGGATGCGCTTAATACGCAAAAAAGAAACCAGAGGCACATTTTTATTGCGATGAGTATCATTGCTGGTTTGACGATTATATTGCTGATTACCTTGTTCCTGTATCATAGAGCTACTTCGAAGAAGAAATAAATTAATCTTTTGGAAAAACTGAAAACGATTAGAATAGCTTCAATAGATGTGCTGCGGGCATTGACGATGTTGCTCATGATTTGGGTAAATGATTTTTGGACGCTGACCAATATCCCAAAATGGTTAACGCATGCCAAACCAAACGAAGATTATCTTGGGTTTTCAGATATTATTTTTCCCCTTTTCCTTTTTATTGTAGGGCTAAGTATTCCGTTTGCCATTCAAAACAGACTTGCCAAAAAGGAATCCATAGCGGTTATGGCAAAACATATAGTCATTAGGTCTTTATCCCTTTTGATTATCGGAGTTTTCATGGTCAACTATGAAACACATAATGAAACGATGGGATTGGGTAAATCGTTATGGTGTTTACTCATGGCTTTTGCCGTTTCTTTAATTTGGATACAGTGGAAAAATAGTCCGGTTCCTCAAAAATGGCATAAGTTCCTACAATCACTGGGTTTGGTCATTTTGATATTAATAGCCATTTTTTATAAAGGCGGTGCAGATGGCGAAGGCTTGATGGGCGTACAATGGTGGGGAATTTTAGGATTAATTGGTTGGGCATATTCTATTAATGCATTAGCTTATCTAATTACGAAAGGCAACCTAGTTTTTATGATTATACTATGGCTATTGTTTAATTTCCTATCTATTGGTGATTCATTGGGCTATTTGGATGCAATGCCATCCCCTATTGGTTATTTTTCCACATGGTATTCAGGAACAATCCCAGCCTTCACGACAGCAGGCATGATCGCTTCCCTCCTTTTTCAAAAGCTATCCAAAACAACCATTTCCAAAGCTTTACTCACACTCATGACTTTGGGCATAATAAACATTGCAGCCGGTTTATTGACAAGGCATTTATGGGGAATATCAAAGGTTCCTGGAACACCATCTTGGTTGATGGTTTGTACTGGCATCGGATTTATATCTTTTGTAATTCTGTATTACATCGTTGATATTAAAAAACAAAGTTCTTGGGCGAAGATCATTATTCCTGCTGGCACGGCTACCTTAACATGTTATTTAATCCCATATTTCACATATCCCATTCGTAATCTTACTGGAATAGAATTACCGGACATTTTAAATAGTGGTGTAATTGGTTTACTGAGCTCGTTTTGTTTTGCCTTGTTAGTCATTATTTTTACTGGGTGGATACAGAAAAAAGGGTTCTCATTGAAACTCTAGATTCAACTTCAATTTACTTTCTCGACTAAGTTGCCAATTTCATAAATACAATTCTTTTTTTTGGTAATTTTAGAATAAATCCCAATCATTATGAAACGTATATTTCCAGTCACATTTTTCCTTTTTTCCTTTTTTCTAATAACTGCACAGCAACCTTTTGAAATCAAAGGCTTTTGCATTTCCGCACCAGCTTCGGATAAAGTTGGGGAGTTTGTCGATTTTATAAGAAATGAGCTAGTGCCGAATGGTATTAACACCCTGGTTTTGAGGGTAGATTATAACTACGCCTATAAAAAGAGACCCGAACTACGTGGTGAAAACCCTTTGAGTTATATTCAAATAAAACAATTGGTAAATACATGTAAAGAATTTAATATCAATATAATACCTCAAGTAAATTTACTTGGACACCAAAGTTGGCATTCTGAACATACCAAGTTATTGCAAGTATATCCTGAATTTGATGAGACCCCTCATATTAAACTACCTGAAAAGTATGAATGGCCCAATGAAGACGGTCTCTATTGTAAGAGTTATTGTCCTTTGCACCCCAAGGTACATGATGTTGTTTTTGACTTAATGGATGAAATTTTGGATGTTTTCGAGGCGGATGCCTTTCATGCTGGCATGGATGAAGTTTTTTATTTAGGGGAGGAAAATTGTCCGCGATGTAAAGGAATGGACCCTGCCACTTTATTTGCAGGCGAATTGACAAAAATAAGCAATCATCTAAGCAAAAGAGGTGCTCGTTTATGGATTTGGGGTGACCGATTAATTGATGGAGCAGTCACAGGCATTGGAATGTGGGAGGCATCAATGAACAACACGGCCAGAGCTATTGACATGATTCCCAAATCCGTGGTTATTTGCGATTGGCATTATGAAAAAGCCTATCCAACTGCCGCTTTATTTGCTATGAAAGGTTTTGATGTGATAACGTGCCCATGGCGCAAGCCCGATGTGGCAGTTTCACAAGTAGCGATGATGTATGATTTTAAAAAGAACTCAACACCGGAAATGGCTGCCCATTACTTGGGTATGATGCAGACCTATTGGTCATCTCCCACTCATTTTATTGAAGAACAAAAAAAATCCACCGAGAATAAGGAAAACTCGGCGGAATGTTTTAAGGCTATGATCAATGCTATGAACGCTATGGAATCAAATGGAAATTAACTATTCTATTTAGCATAATCCCTATTCACTCTGCTTCGTAAAGTATTTGCTTCAGCATCACCTTTAAATTGCTCTTTTTCAGGGTCCCATTCCAAGTTATGCCCTAATTGATAAGCAATATTTGCAATATTGCAAATGCTAGCTGAACGGTGACCTGTTTCCGCATCACAAATAGGTTGCGTTCTGTTTATTATGGAATCCAACCAATCTTGATAATGGTTTCCTTTGGTATCGTAAAGCCTAATATCAGAATCTTTCAACGCTGCCGTTAGGATGTTTGCAGGATCTGCTTCAAAATAACTTCTACTAATATCCATGGTGCCCTCACTTCCGATGAATCGAACTCCCCAACCTCTGCCGAAATCTTCATGCACCATTTCAATTCCATTGGCATAAAACATACGTAATCCGCGAACTGATGTTCTATCTACAGGAGGAAGATACCTAATTGGGCCCGTTTTGTCCATACCCAAAGCCCATTGTGCTATATCAAACATATGAGCACCCCAGTCACATAGAATACCACCACCTACTTCCCTGAACAATCTAAAGTCTGGCCAAAAATCAACATCATTACGTGAAGGTGCTAATCTGTGATTATAAGGCAATAGAGGTGCTGGCCCGCACCAACTGTTCCAATCCAATTCTTTAGGAACCGGTTCCTCTTCCAAATTATAGGGTATTGCCGGATCGCCTACATTTACCAGTACTTTTTTGATGTCTCCCAAATATCCGTTCCTCACCAATTCACATGCCTTCCTGAAATTTTCCCCAGAACGTTGCATGCTACCCGTTTGCAGTATCTTTTCTGTTTCTTCAGTCGTTTTAACCAATTCTATACCTTCGGTAATTCTATGGGTTAATGGTTTCTCACAATATACATCCTTACCTGCTTGCATTGCATCTATAGCTTGTGTTGCATGCCAATGATCTGGAGTGGCAATTACGACTGCATCAATATCCTCTCGGGACAGTAATTCCCTATAATCCGAATAACTAGTGAGACCTGAATATTTTCTTACTTTCCTTTCCTTAGCATAAAGTTTACCAACATGTTTTTCGAAAGCGGTTGTTTTTGTTGTCCAAACATCACAACCCGCTACTATTTGGGCACTAGTGCTATCAACGAAGCGTCTTGCCAATCCATTGGTTTGTTTTCCTAGACCGATAAAACCTAAATTGATTTTATCACTGGGAGCAATAAACCCTTGGCCCAATACATGACGTGGCACAATACTGATTGCACCAACAGTCAATGCCGTTCTTGAAATGAACTTTCTACGTGAAAGAGGGGTGAAAATTTGATTGGCTTTCTTTTTTTTTGAATGGGATTTTTTCATGTTGATTAATTTTCAAGGTGTTACTTTTAACCTGGAATGAATAATAAATTTACGACATATAAGACTCAATTGAGAGCTAATTCCTTTTAATAATTCGAAGCTTTATCTAAAGGTTGTGCTATAAGGACTATTCCTCGAAATTACAACTTGAAGGTGTCCCATTATACATCAAATGTTTTATAACATAGAACCTATCGTTACAATTTACATTACTTGAATTCTTTGGCTAGAATTGATTGCATTACTTCATATTCCTTGTCATTATCGCTATATTTCTCGCGCTCTTCCAGTATCGCCAATTTCATTTCTGAAATTATGGGGGCATACTCGGCTTCACCATAAGCATTATGTATTTCTTTAGGATCTTTTTGCAAATCAAAAAATTCCCAAACAGGATCGGTGATTTCTTTGGATGTCCCTTTCATTCCCAAATCCTGTCCATAGAAGAATGCCAATTTGTATCGCTCATTGCGTACCCCAAAATGGGCTGGTCTATCGGGATGATGTAGCCAATATCTATAATACATCTGTTTACGCCAATTTTTTGGGGTATCCCCTTTTAAATTTTCACGAAAACTTTGACCTTGAATATATTCTGGTTTCCCAATACCTGCATAATCGGATATTAAGGCCGCAAAATCAATATTCAAAATAATATCATCCAATCGTTGACCGCCTTTAATCTCTCTCGGATATCGAATAACAAAAGGCATTCTGAGTGACTCCTCATATATCATACGTTTATCAAAAAATCCATGTTCTCCCAAAAAATACCCCTGATCCGCAGTATATATCACAATGGTGTTATCAGCAATACCTGCCTCTTCAAGAAAATCCAACAACTTACCGATATTGTCGTCGATTGCCGCTCCACTCCGCATAAAATCCTTAACTAGTTTTTGATAGATTTTTTTTCGTTTTTGAGTGCTATCCAACCCCTCCAGTGGATAAGGCAAACCAGGATAAGAAGTCCAAAATTTGTCTGGATTTTGAGTGGCATTGTCCCATCTTTTTCCTAACCGTTCCAAGGTTTGCCCATGGAAAGTACGTCCTGTATTTTCCTGATCAAAATCCAATAGTGACTCAGGTTCTGGAATTTCCACATCATTATAAAGGTTTTTGAATCTTTCAGGATAATCAAAAGGTTCATGGGTCGCCTTAAAATTACAGAACATCAAAAACGGCTTTTTCTTATCGCGTTTTTTTAGGTGGTCAATTGTCAAATCTGTTATAACATCTGTGCTAAAACCTTGGTATTCTTGTCCGGTAGTACTATTATGCCCATCAATCCAATTACTTTCCGTCTTTAAAATAGGATTCCAATATCTTCCCTGACCTGGGAGCACATTGTAATAATCAAAACCTTCCGGTTTGCCCACTAAATGCCATTTTCCTATTACAGCGGTCTGATAGCCATTTTCAGATAATGTCCTGGCGATATTAGGATGGTTTCTTGGAAGGGGCTCATTGAGGGTATATACCTGATTTATATGACTGTATTGTCCTGTTAAAATACTCCCCCTACTCGGCGTACAAATGCTATTGGTACAAAAAGCATTATTCAACACCATTCCCTCTGAGGCCAGTCTATCAATGCTTTTATTTTGAACATAATCGGCTAAAATTCCACCATAAATGCCCCAAGCCTGTGAAGTATGATCGTCTGAAAGAACAAAAAGGATGTTAGGTTGTTCTTTTTTTGTTTCCTGAAGCTCTGCCCTTGATTTACAACTGCTTACTATGAGCACCATTATCAAAGCAAAATATTTACAAATTCTATTCATTGTGGTCAATTGGTAATCGTTTTATCATTTATCAAACAATATAAAAAAGAAATACCTCATAAGGGTTATCTATCAGTGATATCTCACAAATTTGAAATAATCAGTATCTTTATGGTATAATGGCCAAGATTTTTTCTATAACGTTATCTTTTTTAGTTCTATTCCAAAGTTTTAATTTGGATTTGAGTGATTTGGCCCATATTGATGAACTTTTGGAACATGCCGAATTTCACTCTGAAAAATACGGCGATAATTTCCTTGTCTTTATTTCAAAGCATTATGGTGAATTGCAAAAAGATCATTCACGAGATCACCAGGAAGAAAAACAAGAACATGAAGAACTTCCTTTCACCAATCAGTGTTGTTCGCATGCCTTTACTGCCAATGTGATTAATAAAATTCAAATACCAGCATTAAAAACATGTGCGATAGTGGATTTTACGACCAATTTTTATTATTTGGACAATTACGCTTCATTTGAAAAATTTGATATTTTTCAACCTCCCAAACAGGCATAATCCCCATGCGATTTAGTTCGTCGACTACAACAGTGGGTTGATGTTTTGTATCACTTTTTACTTAGGATTATGTTATCTAAAATTATACGATTTAGTATAAAGAATAAACTTATAGTTCTTTTACTAACGCTTTTCATAGTTTTCTTTGGGATTTATTCCTTGACCCAGATTTCAATTGGTGCGGTTCCTGATGTGACCAATAACCAAGTACAGGTTATAACTACTTCCCAGAATCTGTCTACCCAGGATATTGAACAGTTTATTACCTATCCTGTTGAACTGGAAATGGCCAATTTACCTGGTGTTGTTGAGATCCGTTCAATATCGAAATTTGGTTTGTCTGTTGTCACCATAGTTTTTGACGATGACATGGGTACTTATTTGCCCCGCCAGTTGATTGCGGAAAAAATAAAATCAGCCTCAGAAAAAATCCCTGAAGGATTCGGTACTCCAGAAATGGGACCCATAACTACAGGCTTGGGTGAGATTTACCAGTACATTCTAGATACCAAACCAGGGTATAAAGACCAATATTCGGCGATGGATTTACGCACCATCCAAGATTGGATCGTAAAACGCCAACTTTCTGGTATCCCTGGAGTTGTTGAGGTAAACACTTGGGGTGGTTATTTAAAACAATATGAAGTTGCCATTAATACCGAAAAACTGAATGCGATGAATATAACCGTCGCTGAAGTTTTTAAAGCCCTGGAAAACAATAACAGTGTTGCTGGGGGTGGTTATATTGAAAAAACCAACCAGGCTTTTTTTATACGTGGTGAGGGATTAATTACTTCGCTGACAGATATTGAGAATATTGTAGTTAAAAACGTAGACGGCATACCCATTTTTATAAAGAATATTTCCAAGGTCGGCTTTGGCAGCGCAACGCGTTTTGGCGCAATCACTGGAAATGGTGAAGGTGAAAAGGTCCTCGGACAGGTAATGATGCTTAAAAATGCCAATTCAAAAAAGGTAATAGACGCAGTTAAGGATCGTGTTGCTTCTATTTCCAAAACATTGCCTGAAGGCGTTTATATCAATCCGTTTTTAGAACGCAGTGAATTAATCGCCAAAACAACATTTACAGTCGCTGAGAACCTCATTTTAGGGTGTCTAATCGTAATTTTTGTGGTGGTGCTACTCCTTGGTAATTTTAGGTCTGGGTTGGTCGTAGCTTCGGTGATTCCGTTATGCCTTTTGTTTGCTCTTTCTTTTATGTACTTATTTGGAGTCGACGCAAATTTAATGAGTCTTGGAGCCATAGACTTTGGAATCATCATTGATGGCGCTGTGATTATTGTAGAGTTTACTGCCTTTCAGATTACTTCCAAAAGATTGGAGCTAAACAGGATGTCGGCAAAAGATGTAATGCTCGCCAAAGATGAAATCACATTTACCAGTGCCTCCAAGATGATGAACTCTGCAATCTTTGGACAGCTGATTATCCTTATTGTATTCATTCCTATATTATCATTGAGTGGTGTTGAAGGAAAAATGTTCAAACCCATGGCATTGACCTTTAGCTTTGCCTTGATTGGTGCTATGCTTTTATGTTTTACATATGTCCCAGTAATCTCGACTTTGATATTAAAACCCTCAAGGGTTTCTGATAAGAACATCTCGGTTCGTTTAATGCGGTTTTTTAATCTGGTCTATGAACCAACCATTCATTGGGCGTTACAAAGCAAAAACTTGGTTCTCGGTATTGCCGTCGTTTTACTAGCGTTATCAGCTTATCTTTTTACCACACTGGGAGGGGAATTTGTACCTACTTTGGATGAAGGTGATTTTGTTATTCAACCCATCCTTAAAACCGGGACTTCATTGAGCAAAACGATAGAAACGACCACAAGAATTGAAAAGATATTGTTGGCTCAATTCCCTGAAGTAGATCAGGTAGTCACTAGAATTGGTGCGGCAGAAGTTCCCACAGACCCTATGTCTATGGAAGAGACCGACGTTATCATTACCCTTAAGCCAAAAAAGGATTGGGTATCTGCCTCTTCAAAAGACCAACTTGCAGATAAATTCAAAGAGGCCCTAGGCATTATTCCAGGAATGGAAGTTGAATTTACCCAGCCCATTGAAATGCGATTTAATGAGCTTATCACGGGTGTACGTGCTGATATCGCTATTAAGATATTTGGTGAGGATTTAGATGTCTTGAACAAGAAAGGGAATGAAATAAGAAAGTTGGTCGAAGGTATTGAAGGCGCTGCCGATATAAGTGTAGAGAAAATTGCGGGATTGCCACAAATGAACATAAAATACCAACGCGCTAAAATAGCCCGTTACGGATTGAATATAAATGATTTGAACAAAGTGATTTCGATGGGTTTCGCTGGAGCAAATTTGGGTAGCGTTTTCGAAGGGGAAAAACGATTTGACCTTACCTTACGGTTGGATAGTGATAGCCGAAAGGATATTGGCAACATTAAAAACCTATATGTTGATCTGCCCTCAGGTGGAAAGATTCCACTAAGTGAGCTCGCACAAATTTCTTATACCAAAGGAGCGGCTAAAATTTCTAGGGATGACACCAAAAGAAGAATTGTGGTAGGTATAAATGTCCGTAATCGTGATTTGCAGTCTGTAGTGACCGATGTTCAAAACCGGATAGAATCCAACATCAAACTTCCCGTGGGCTATAGTATTACTTATGGAGGCCAGTTTGAAAATCTACAAAGTGCCAAAGACCGATTAAAAATAGCCGTGCCCATAGCTTTGGTGTTAATCTTCTTTTTACTCTTTTTTGCTTTTGAATCGGTCAAAGATGCATTGATGATTTATTCCGCCATTCCTTTGGCTGCTGTTGGAGGGGTATTTTTCCTATGGATAAGGGATATGCCTTTCAGTATTTCGGCAGGGGTTGGATTCATTGCACTTTTTGGGATTGCCGTTTTAAACGGAATTGTTTTGATAGAACATTTTAAGGAATTAAAACATCAAGGTATGATTGATATTGAAGCTCGAATTAAACAAGGAACGAAAGACAGACTAAGAGCTGTACTTTTGACTGCATCGGCAGCGGCATTAGGTTTCCTGCCCATGGCGATTTCAACCAGTGCCGGTGCAGAAGTGCAAAGACCATTGGCAACGGTCGTTATTGGTGGACTTATAACCGCTACCCTACTTACTTTGGTAGTTTTACCTGTTTTATACGCAATCTTCGATTCAAAAGTTGAACTTAAAAAGATGATGAAAAAGAAACACGTTCAAGGCTTGAGCATTCTCCTCTTATTCTTCACCATCAATACAAATGCACAAGATAAAGGATTGAATTTTGATGATATTAGGGCTTTGGCAATGGAAAACAATGCTGGATTAAAAGCTGCTTCCTTAAAAGTAACAGAATCAGAAGCTCTTGTTGGTAGTGCATTTAATTTTGATAAGACGGAGGTATATTATCATTATGACCAGAATAATCTGGCTTTCAATAATGAGCCGTTAAAAGTTTATGGCATTCAACAAAGGATTATGTTCCCCACACTTTATTTCGCTGGCAAACGTATTAATAAAGCCAATTTGAGGATGGAGCAAAGTCTTTACGAGATGCAAAAACAAGGTCTTGAACGTGAAATTGCTTCGGCCTATTACCAATTATTATTTGTTCGGGAGAAGAAACAGGTTTATATGTATTTGGATAGTATTTATAAAAAATTCGCCCATGCTTCCCAACGAAGGTTCGAATTAGGGGAAACCAATTATCTTGAAAAAATAACGGCCCAAGCCAAACAAAAAGAATTTCACGCACTTTTCAATCAATCCAGTGAAGATGTTGTAATTGCCTATGCACGCTTGGAAAAAATCACACAGGTAGAAGAACCTATGAATATTGCTTTGACACCACTTTATAAATTGGAATTACAGCTTAATGATTTAGCACAAAACTCAGGTATTTTATTATATGACCAAAGGAATATGCTCTTCAAAGCCAAAAGCGGGTTTGAAAATCAGCAATTATTACCGGACATTAGTTTTGACTATTTCCAAGGAACCAATACCGGTCTTGGCGAGAACCTTTACGGTTATCAAGTAGGCCTGAAAATACCGTTGCTCTTTAGTGGAAATGCTTCCAAAATTAAGGCAGCAAAGATTGCTAAGAATATAGCTATTGAAGAATCGCTTGATTATAAGAACCGACTGCAACTCAAGTATGAGCAACTTATAGGACAACTACGTAAATATGAAGAAGCTTTAAAATATTATGAAAACAGTGGCAAAAATCTTTCCGACGAAATACTTAAAACTGCTTCAATAAGTTTCCAGAATGGGGAAATCGACTTTTTCCAATATATCCAGAGTTTGGAGAATGCCTATAGTATTAACATCTCTTATTTGGAAAATCTAAACAAATACAATCAAACCGTTATCGCATTAAATCATTTGACATTATGAAGAATAAACATCGACTAGCGGCTAAGAATACTTTAAAAAATAAAAACCTTAATATATATTTCATGAAATCCTTTCAGTACTTCACATTCCTTTTGTCCACACTTTTATTTATGGCCTGTGGGGAATCGGCAAACAAAAGTGTAAATGATCCAATAAATTTAGAAGAAAAACTGATTGAAATAAGTAAAGCGCAGTTCGAAGGAAGCAAAATGCTACTTGGTGAATTCTCAGAGCAATCTTTTCCGTTAATTGTTCAAAGTACGGGAATGATAGATGTTCCCCCACAAAGCAGGGCTATTATAAGTTCTTTTGCCGGGGGATATGTTCAAAAAACCCCACTATTGGTTGGTAACAAAGTTCGAAAAGGTCAGGTATTGGCGACCTTGGTAAACCCAGAGTTTGTAGAAATGCAGCAAAGTTATCTTGAAACGGCACAACAGCTTACCTATTTGAAATCTGAATATGAGCGTCAAAAAACCTTGGTCGAAGAACAAATTAGCTCCCAAAAGAGTTTCTTAAAAGCGGAGAGCAATTACAAAAGTGCTTTGGCCATCTACAACGGACTGAAAAAGAAATTACAAATGCTCAATATCAATATCAATGCCGTTGAAGCGGGCAATATTACTTCGGAAATTACTTTATACGCGCCTATTCATGGCAGTGTTACAAAAATGAATATTAGCAAAGGAACCTATGTTTCACCTGCGGATGAGATCATGGAAATCATAAATACAGACCATATACATCTTGAACTTGCTGTATTTGAAAAAGATATCCTTAAAATTAAGGAAGGACAAAAAATCGTTTTCAACATTCCAGAAGCTCTTGAAGATACGTTTGAAGCTGAAGTGCATCTAGTAGGGACTTCGATTGACACAAAAAATCGAACAGTAAAAGTGCATGGCCATTTGGAGGATGACAAAAACCATAATTTCGCTTTAGGCATGTTCGTTGATGCACAGATAATCACCGAATCTAGCCAAGCTCTTGCCTTACCTAATGATGCCATCATAACATTGGATGATAAATACTATGTCCTATTAATCAATTCCAAAGAGGAAGCACGGTATGTTTTTAATCAAAAAGAAGTTACTATTGGCAGCAGTTTTAATGGGTACACTATGATCAAAAATATAGATGATTTTACTGAAAAAGATCTGTTTTTGGTCAAAGGGGCATTTAATTTAATTAAATCAGAAGAGTAGATTTTTTTAACTTACATGTATAATTCCGACATTATGAAAATTATTAAAATCCTGTTCATTGTAATTAGCCTGAGTGCGTGCAAATCCCCAATCGCTGAAACGGATGACGTTGCAGCAATAAAAAAAGTTCTAAAAACACAGCAACAAGCTTGGTCTAATAACGATTTGGATGGGTTTATGCAGGGTTATCTTCAATCCGACTCCATACCCTACTTTGGGAGTGGCGGAGTTACTTATGGCTGGCATAATATGTTGGATCGCTACAAAAAAGGATATCCTTCGATAGCAGAAACTGGAACATTGAAATTCACCATTGCCAATATTTCCAAAATAAGTGAAGAAGCTTATTGGGTCATGGGAGAATACCATTTAATCAGGGAAGCAGGGAACGCCAATGGCACATTCATGATCGTATTCAAACGAATCAACGGCGAATGGAAAATAGTTGGCGATCATTCATGCTAATACTAAAATTTTCTTTCAGGCGCGAACGGACTAATATCCATAGAGGGTTTTTTTCCATCAATAACCTCTGCAACCAATTTGCCCGTTACAGGACCTAAACTCCAGCCCATCATAGCATGGCCTGTTGCAAATGTGAGGTTTTGAATATCAGGGCATCTTCCAATATAAGGTAAGCCATCTGGGGATACAGGTCGCATTCCACTTTTGGCTTTATCCATCTCTGTCGTTTTGATTTCTATTTCAGGATAAAAATTATTAACGGCATTGGCAATGGCCCTTACACGCTCTTTTCTAATAGTTGCATTAATTCCCGAAAATTCCATAGTACCTGCAAATCGAGTGAAATCCTTCATTGGGGTAACTGCGACTTTGGCTTCCAATAAAATGGCAGGCATCGTAATCCCAGTGGGCCTCTCAACATTTATACGATACCCTTTTCCCGCCTGTATGGGTAGTTTAATATTCAATTTTTTGGAAAGTGTTCCACTCCATGATCCGGCAGCCATAACCACTTCATCGGCTTTGTAGGATGCTTTCGAGGTTACAATTTTCTGAATTTTATCATTAGAAACTGAAATATCCAACACTTCCTCATTGGTCTTGATGACAACTCCATTATGCTGCAAAAAATCAATCATTTTGGGCATGAATTCAGTCGGTGTCATATGCCCATCACACTCATAATGGATTGCACCTTTTGCATTAGTATTAATATTGGGTTCAATGGCGTTTACTTGTTGATTATTCAAGAATTCAACTTCCAACCCCAACTGCTTTGCCTTTTCGGCAACTTTAATTTCCTCTTCAGCAGCGGCATCGGTCTTATATAACATCAATAATCCTTTTCTTTCTAATTGAAAATCGCCCAAATCCCGAGAGGCCTTTATATTCTCGAACAGATCCCTACTAAATAGATTTATATCCTTGATAACCGGGATTGCCTTTTCAACCTTCTCTTGTGTCGAAGCCCTATAAAAGTACCACGCCCATTTAAAGAAGTCCATGTCAAAGCGAGGTTTCATGTAAAATGGACTCGAGGAACTGAACATCCATTTAATGCCTTTGAAAATCATGCCAGGAGCTGCCAATGGAATGATATGACTCGGTGTAATATAACCGGCATTTACGAATGAAGCCCCGTTTGATAAATCCGATTTATCAATAACCGTTACTTCATGACCCTCTTTTTGTAGATAATATGCAACGCAAAGCCCAACGATTCCACCCCCGATTATTATAATGCTTTTACCCATGTTAAATTACTTGAAACCCATGCGCGTAAGGGTCATCATCATCTATTGTAATTATATTATGGCCAAATATTTTTGCCCAGCCTTGAATGCTTGGGATGATAGCTGGCATATCGCCCAAAGAAGTTTCCTTTTCTACCCTTCCAATAAATTGTGAACCAATAATACTTTCATGTATGAAATCCTGTCCCAATTTTAATTTACCTTTGGCATACCATTGGGCCATCCGGGCGGAAGTGCCTGTTCCACAAGGGGAACGATCAATAGCCTTATCCCCATAAAAAACAGCGTTTCTGGCTGTTGCATCTGGAGAAATAGTATCACCTGTCCACAACATATGACTTACACCGTTTATGGTTTCATTTTCGGGATGAACAAACTTCCCAGGATATTTTTTATTGATTTTCTTGCGTAATTCCTGACTGTACTGAATAAGCTTACTTGCCGTAAAATCCTGAATGCCCGAAAAATTCTTTTGGGGATCTACAATAGCATAAAAATTACCTCCATAGGAAACATCAAAATCCAACTGACCCAACTCCTGACAGTCAATAGTAAGATCGGTAGCCGCCAGATATGACTTAACATTGGTCAGTTTAACCCAATCCACTCTTTTACCGGTTTGCTTGTATTCTACTTCTACCAATCCTGCTGGAGTCTCCATTCTGACTTTACCTGGTGTTTTGGGCTCCAAAAGGCCTTCTTCTATACCGATGGTTATAGACCCAATAGTACCATGACCACACATCGGCAAGCAACCGCTGGTTTCTATAAAAAGAATACCAAAATCATTTTCAGGATTTGACGGGGGATAAAAAATGCTCCCGCTCATCATATCATGGCCTCGCGGTTCGAACATCAATCCTTTTCTAATCCAATCGTACTCTTTGATGAAATGTTGGCGCCTTTCACTCATATTCCCACCTTTGAGTTCAGGACCTCCTTCCACTACCACCCTAACAGGATTTCCGCAGGTATGTGCATCAATACAGGTAAACGTACTACAACTCATTTTGGTAATACTTATATTGAACTATTGGTATGAACATTATCCACCAGTCTTGATATGCCTAACGGATTTGAGTTTTTCAATTCATTTGGTAATAAGTTGTCTGGCCAATCTTGATAACTTATTGGCCTTACCCATCTTTTTATTGAATGAATACCTACCGCGGTAAAACGACTGTCCGTTGAAGCTGGATATGGTCCGCCGTGATGCATTGAAGGACAAACCTCTACACCAGTGGGAACCCCATTATATATTAATCTACCAACTCTATTTTGCAAAGCACTGACCACTCCTGGATATTTGCTTAATTCATTTTCCTCGGCAATTATTGTTCCGGTAAGCTGCCCTTCAAGTTTAGATATTATTTGCTCCAACTGGTCAATATCCTCGCATTGTACTATAATAGAATATGGCCCGAAAACTTCTTGATGCAAGGTAGTATTTTCCAAAAAGGTCTTGCCTTCTACCGTAGTAACAGTTTGTCTAGCATAATTTGTCTGAACATCTGTTGGGTAATCAGCCACCAGCTGCAATCCATCCTGGGTAACCGCTTTTTGTTTGTTGCTTTCGTAGGCTCCGATGATGTTTGGATGTAACATACACGAAGGTTCAATTTTTACAATTTCATCTGAAAGCGTTTGAATAAAATTGGTCAAACCGTCTCCTTTAATTCCTAATAAAAGTCCTGGATTCGTGCAAAATTGACCTGTACCCAAGGTAATTGACCCCGCATAAGTATTTGCCAAAGCACCACCTCTTTGCTGAACCGCTTCCGGCATCATAACAACTGGATTCACACTGCCCATTTCGGCAAAAACGGGAATAGGTTCTTCACGTTGCGAAGCTAAATCAAGCAATGCCCTACCCCCTCTAATACTTCCCGTAAAACCTACAGCTTTTACGTCTGGATGTTTTACCAGAGCAATACCTACTTCAATGCCACTACTATTTAAATTGGAAAATACACCATTGGGCATATTCGTTTTGTCAGCAGCTTTTACTATCGCTGAGGCAACCAATTCACCTGTGCCTGCATGCATTGGGTGTGATTTTACAATGACAGGGCAACCTGCTGCAAAAGCAGCTGCCGTATCACCCCCAGCCGTAGAATATGCCAATGGGAAATTACTAGCTCCAAAGACAACAACAGGGCCCAAGGGAATCAACATTTTGCGCAAATCGGGTTTAGGAATAGGCACTCTATCAGGAATGGAAGTATCAATAGATGCTTCTACCCATGAACCTTGATTTACCAACGCTGCAAATGAACGTAATTGACCAACGGTTCTTCCACGTTCTCCCATTGCCCTTCCTTCGGGCAAACCTGTTTCTGAGCAATATGTTTTGATTAACAAATCATCAAAAGCCAGAATTTCATCGGCAATGGCATTCAAAAATTCAGCCTTTCTTGTTCCTGAAATTCCGCTGAATTCGTGATAGGCATTTTTTGCCAACTGCACAGCTTGATCAATCTCTTCTGATGTTGCCTCCACAAAAATGAATTCGTTTTCTTTGTTTAGTTGCGGATTAAAAGTGGTGTATGTTTTATTTCCCTTTACGGATAGGTTATTCCCAATATAATTTTTACCTGTAATCATTTTAAGTTCTTATCTAGATTTTCCAAAATTATGTGAATACCAATGTATTGAATTATTCTTTTAATCTTGGCCGAAACCAATAAATAAATCAATGCTTTTAAATGCTTTGGGCAATTGCCTTATAATCTGGCAAACGAGGTCTTGTATGCAAACCCGCTTCAATAATATGTAGTACTCTAGCTCTTTCCTCACCATGTAATGGTAACCTAGGAGCTCTAACTATTTCTGTACCAATACCAGTACCTACTTCGGCTAATTTAATGTTCTGGACCAATTGTGGACTTATATCCAATTCCAATAATGGCATGAACCATCGGTAGATTTCTATAGCCTCGGATACTCTTCCAGCTTTGACCAATTCGTGAATTGCAACTGTTTCGGCTGGGAAAGCACAGACAAGACCTGCAACCCAACCATCAGCACCCATTAAAATACTTTCCAATGCCAAGGTATCAACACCACAAAGCACTTTCAATCTATTTCCAAATCTATTTCTAATTCTAGTAATATTTGAAATATCGCGAGTTGATTCCTTAACTGCTTCGATATTGCCGCATTCTTCCAACAATTCCTCAAACATATCCAAGGTCACTTCAATCTTATAATCAACAGGATTATTATAGATCATGATAGGGAGACCCGTACTTTTGGCTACAGTTTTAAAATAAACCACCGTTTCGTGATCTGTGGCCTTGTAGCGCATTGGGGGCAAGATCATCAATCCACTGGCACCATACTCTTTAGCCCTTTGGGCAGCTAGAATGGCATCTTTGGTACTTTGCTCCGCGATATTAATGATTACTGGAACTTTACCAGCTACGATTGCTACGGTTTCCTGAATCAAGATTCGCTTTTCATCATCGGTCAAGGTACTTGCTTCACCTAAGGTTCCCCCAAGTATTATTCCGCTTACACCTGCTTTTAATTGTGCTTCTATGTTTTTGCGAAACATTATCAAATCTAAAGTATCATCCTCATTGAATTTAGTAGTCACTGCTGGCATTACACCTTCCCATTGTACTTGCATATTATTTTTATTTAAATGGTTGTAGTACAAAAATACTATGGATTCCAGTGTAATTGTTATATCAATATTATCAATTATTATGAGTATATTACCCTATATTTTACATATATCATCAATTAAAGTTAAATATATGCATATTATTACTATATGAAAGTCCTTCCTTTTAAAATTCCTAAGCCCCTGAACCAAAATTTGATTGTACAAGTTGATGAGTCAAAAATGTTCTATAACCAATTGCACCAACATGAAGAGTTGCAATTGAGTTTAGTTTTAAAAGGGCAAGGGAAATTAATTGTTGGTGATAGTATTCATCACTTCGCAGCCCATGATTTTTTTGTGATAGGCTCTAACTGTCCACATCTCTTTCAGAGTGAAAAAACAGATTTGGAGGTCAAAATGATCTCACTTTTTTTTACTAGGGATTCTTTTGGAACTGATTTTTTTGATCTTGCTGATATTGAAGAGATACATTCGTTTTTTGACATTGCCAATGATGGGTTTAGACTACTATCCGATAAAGAAGCGGTAATTGATTTATTGATCAAATTACCGGAACGGGACAAATTAACCCGATTTATAAATCTCTTGATATTGATTAAAATACTGTGCAAAGCTGAGCGGGAAGTTCTGACCAGTTTTGTTTATCCTAAGAAAATAGGTAATCGGGATGGTCAACGCCTACAGGTAATCTTTGATTTTGTCATAAATAATTTCCAACAGGAAATTAGCCTTGAAACAGTTTCTAATCTGGCCTTTATGACGCCAAACGCTTTTTGTCGTTTTTTTAAGAATCGCACGAACAAAACATTTTTTCAGTTCTTAATTGAATTACGCTTAGAACATGCCTGTCAACTTCTCAACAAGACTGAATTGCCCATAGCGGAAATTGCAGAAAAATCAGGATTTAATTCAATTTCAAATTTTAATCGCCAGTTCAAAGCCCAAAAAAGAATATCACCCTCGCAATATAGTTATAGGGCAATGACCAAGTGATCATTAAACAATGCAATCCTCATTTGGCATAAAAAGCATTACCATTCTTATTGTTTTCATTATTTTTGATCCAAATAATGAATTAGATATAATGAAGAAATTAGTTTTAATAGCCCTTGGTATGGCTATGGCATGTAATTCATCCCAGAAAACGGTCCCAGAAAAAACAGTTGTTAGCCAACCATCTGCTGGTCCTCTTAGCTTTGCAAAAACCATTACAATGGCTGAGTTGGAAGAACATCTTTATGAATATGCTTCTGACAAATATGAAGGTCGCGAAACGGGTGAACCAGGACAAAAAATGGCTTCTGAATATATAAAGAATGAATATATTTCCTTGGGCATTCCAGCAGCAAAAAGCGATGGAAACTACTATCAAAACGTGCCATTGGAAGCCAAAAAAATGCCTGCTGGAACTATAAGTTTAAATGGCACTGAATATAAACTTGGTGAAGATGTCCTTTCATTTTCTGCAGCTGAAGGTTCCTTTGACAATGTAATTTATGCAGGGTATGGCATTGATGACAAAAATTATAGCGACTATAAAGATCTTGATGTTGAGGGCAAATTGGTGTTGGTCAAATTTGGTGAACCAAAAAACCAAGATGGCACGTACAAAGTCACCGGTACCAATAAAAGTTCTAATTGGAGCAATATTTCCGACGCCTTTGGCCGGCGTTCAAAAGCAGTTATGGACAATGGCGGAATAGGAATGATCTATGAAGATGCGGCCAACTTTGGAAGATACAAAAGCTATTTTAATAGAATGAAAAAAAGTCCTACAGGAAGTTTATCTGTTAAAGCTGGTAAAGAGGATTTCATAAATATCCTGTTCAATGAAAAAACAGCCTCGGCACTTTTCCCTGATATTTTTGAGAGCGACGAGTCTAAATCAGTAACTACCGACCTTAAATTGAATATTACCACTGATAATAACTCAATCAGCTCGGAAAACGTCGTAGCTTTTGTCAAAGGGTCAACCAAACCATATGAATATGTGGTTATCTCTGCACATTTAGACCATATTGGCAAAACGAGTAAAGGCGAAATAAACAACGGCGCTGATGATGATGGCTCAGGTACGGTTGCCCTTTTGGAAATTGCGGAGGCCTTTAAGAATGCTGCCGAAGCTGGTCAACGTCCAAAACGTTCAATTGTTTTTCTTCATGTTACTGGAGAAGAAAAGGGACTTTTAGGATCGCAATATTATACTGACCACAATCCTATTTTTCCACTTGCACAAACCGTTGCTAATTTGAATATTGATATGATAGGTAGAATTGACCCTGAGCGTGAAGGTGGCCGTAATTATGTTTATTTAATTGGTTCTGATAAGCTAAGTACCGAATTACATGTTCTTTCTGAGGAGGTGAATAGAAAGTATGCAAACATAGAATTAGATTATAAGTACAATGATGAGAACGACCCCAATCGTTTTTATTATAGAAGTGATCATTACAATTTTGCTAAAAACAACATTCCGATAATTTTTTATTTTAATGGAACCCATGATGACTATCACAGGCCATCTGATACTCCTGATAAAATTAATTATGACCTATTGGAAAATAGAGCCCGATTGATTTTCCATACAGCATGGGAAATAGCCAATCGTGATCAAAAGGTAGTTGTTGACAAAGCAACAAAATAATAGGCCGAACGCTTTATAATCAAAAAAGCCTTGTCAATTGACAAGGCTTTTGCATTTTGGGTGGAAGACCAGGTTCACCTCGGCTCCGCTCGGTACAGGCTTCTCACCCGATACCGTAAATAAAAAAAGTCCTGCCAACATTTGGACAGGACCTTTCGATAAAATGGGTGGAAGACCGGGTTCGAACCGGCGACCCTCGATACCACAAACCGATGCTCTAACCAGCTGAGCTACAACCACCATTTGTAAGCGGTGGCAAAGTTAATTTTTTTTCACTGATCTTTCCAACTAAAACATATTATATTTTTTAAAATATTTATCGGTTTTTTTGTTTTATAAAATTCTATCACTAGCCTCCCAATAAGCGTCAGGTCGCCAAATTATCGACGAAACACACATTTTTATAGACAAAACACACAAAAATTGCGTTTTCACAACAATTATTATTTATCCGCATAGCCGAGGTTTATTTTTATTCCCTAAATCCTATTAGTGTTTTCAATCCAATGTCGTTGACACCAAAGAATAACTTAAAACTAAAACCCGAGTTGAATAAGTACGCTTTACTAACAGTCATTCTTTTTTTTGGATACAGCCTTACCTATGCCCAATTGACCCGAAGGGATAGCTTAGAGAAGCGTATTGAAAATTATCGCTCAAAGCATAATTTTTCACCTAAGGATAGTCTTTATATTGATCTGCTTAATAAACTGGGATCCGAAATGCAGTATTTTAATTCAGACAGCCTCCTTCTGCTTTCCCAAGAAGCCTTTAAATTCAGTAAGGAAGCCAATAATGATTATGGCCAATGCAAATCTTTAGTAGGTATAGGTGATTATTATACCGACAAAGGAAATTATGATCAAGCAATTTCATACTACCAAAAAGCCTTAATTAAGGCCAAACAACTAGATGACAAAGACCTTATACTTACTGTTCAGAATGATATCGCCGGTGCTTATGATTTTAAAGGGGATTATGCCGAAGCTCTTAGTAGGTATTTAGAAGGTATTGCGCTAGCAACCCAAATCGGGAATGATCTTATGCTATCTATCCTCAATGAAAATATAGCAAACCTTTACGCAACCCAAAAAAATTATAAACAGGCGATTCATTTTTATAAAATCGTCAAAAGAATCAATGATAAAATTGGCAGTGATATTACTTCGGCAGAAACTATGAGCAATATTGCCTCTGTTTATGCGGATATGGGTGAATTGGAATATGCTATGTACAATGTAAATAGTAGTATAACAGTTTTTGAAAAACACAAAATAATGGATTGGCTTGCCTATGCCTATGAGGTAAAAGGTAAAACTTATTTAAAGGAGGGGGATAATAAATGGGCCTTATTCTTTTACAAGCAAAGTGAAATGATCCATGAAAAACTTGAAGATGACAGGGGTGAAACATCGCTATTAAATGGAATTGCTGAAGCCTATTTGGGTCAACATAAAGATAGTTTGTCAGAGCAATATGCTTTAAAAGGCTATGAGCTTTCCAAAAAAATAAAGTTTCATGAAGAAACCCAGAAAAGCGCCTATACCCTTTATAGAATAAACAAGAACAAGAAAGATTTTGAATCGGCATTGGTCTACCATGAAATATACCAAACCCTGCATGATACCATATCAACCAACAAAAACAAAAAGAGTATTACGATGTTGGTTACGAAATTGGAGTTTGAACAACAGAAGGAAAGCTTGATGGAAGAAAATTCGAAAGCTTTAGCTAGTCAAAAAAGATATATTTATGCAGCATTTTTTATTTTAGTTATATTCTTGATTGTCACGCTGATTGTTAGAAGAAATGAAAAAATCCAAAAAAGATTGAATATTGAACTTTACAACAAAACCGCTAAATTGGTTGAAAATGAAAAGGAATTAAAAGAAATCAATGAAACCAAGGACAAATTGTTCTCTATTATAGGTCATGATCTTAGAGGTCCTATCGCTGCTTTCCAAGGACTTTTAAAACTCTATAAAGATGGTGAAATAGATGGTAAGGAGTTCTTAGGGTTTATACCCAAGCTAAGCTCGGATATTGAACATATATCATTTACTCTAAACAATTTATTATCTTGGGGTCAGACACAAATGAATGGATCTGTAACCAAACCAAGTATTGTTTCAATTGAGAATCTAGTGAATGAAAACATTAATTTGCTATCTGAATCCGCTGAAGCCAAATCCCTCAAAATTGTCAATAAAATGACAGCGAATATCCTCTCCTGGTCAGATAGTGATCAGATTGATATTGTTATTCGTAATCTTATGAGCAATGCTATAAAATTCACCCCTGAAAAAGGAATGATTACCATAGATGCTTTAGAAAGAAGTAGTACATGGGAAATCTCTGTACGTGATACAGGCGTAGGTATGGATAAAGAAATCCAAAAGAAGATCTTCGAAAAAAATTCGAATATAACAACTTATGGTACAAACGACGAAAAAGGCACTGGTTTGGGACTATCACTTTGTAAGGAAATGGTTGAAAAGAATAACGGGAAAATATGGGTTGAGAGTTTTAAACCAGATGGTACCTGTTTCTATTTTACTTTGCCTAAGGTTCGTGACAAATTCCAGAAAGCCGGTTAAATAAGGTCGTTTAGATTCTTTATTCCAGGAAAACGTTCCGAAGTAAACCCTTCAGCATGCTCTACCCCTATTAATCGACCCAAATCCCTAGCTCTATAATTAACACTTTCTAAAAAGTTCTTACTGCTAATCGGGGTTTCGGGCTCATCACTTTTAGGGTCATGGAATTGCGAAGAATATGCCAATATGGCTTCAACTTTTTTATCAATAAACCCAGACACATCCACAACAAAATCTGGTTGTATATTCTTCCATTGAATATAATGATAGACGTGATTTGGTCTCCAAGGATCTTGCCAATGGTCATCTCCTTCCATTTTGGTGTCAATTTTCATCAATCCACTTAAAAAGCAGGAATCACTGACTAATTTACTGCCTTTGGCATGGTCAATATGACGGTCTTCAATCGTATTGCATAAAACAATATCAGGCCGATACTTTCGCAATATTTGAATTATCGCAATTTGATGACGCCTATCATTCACGAAAAATCCATCAGCAAATTCCAGATTTTCACGAAGTGCCACTCCTAATATTTGGGCAGCTGCATTAGATTCCCCATCCCTTATCTCTGCTGATCCCCTTGTTCCGAGCTCACCTCGGGTCAAATCAACAATACCAACTTTTTTACCGTTGGCAACCTCTTTAGCGATTGTTGCTCCCGCCCCAAGTTCTGCATCATCGGGGTGTGCCCCAAAAACCAATATATCCAGTTTCATATATAAATTCTCTATTTTATTGATTCCCACCTACGCGGGAATGACAATTAATCCGCAATTAGGAAAATAACTGTCAATGTATAATTTTCTCCTAATGTGTCTTCGCCATAGAAGACTTCCTTACCTTTTCCAATGCTTGTTCTATATCTGCAATTAAATCTTCTGGTTCCTCTATGCCCACAGAAAAGCGAATCAACCCATCCGATATTCCTTGATTTTTTCTTTCTTCCGGTCCAATCAGTGCATGAGACGTTTGGGTTGGTGAAAGTACAGTACTTTCAACACCAGCCAAACTCATTGTGGATTTTATCAATTTCAATGCTTTTTGAAAATCAGAAGCATCATATTTTGCATTCAATTCAAACGACATCATTCCCCCAAATCCACGCATTTGTGTTTTCGCCAAAGTATGACCTGGATGATTTGGTAGCCCCGGATAATACACACGACCAATTTCTGAATGTGCCTCTAAATACTCCGCCATGTGTTGCGCATTGGTGTTCTGTGCCTTTACACGAATACCCATGGTTTTTATACTACGTTCTAGCAGCCAAACGGTATAGTCACTTAAGCTACCCCCCAAATTTTTAGCCAATTGAAAAATACGTTCCATATTTTCTTCTGTTGAAGCAACGGCTCCTGCACATATATCAGAATGTCCTCCCATATATTTTGTGGCGCTATGGATGATGACGTCAATACCAAAATCAATGGGATTCTGGTTCACAGGACTGGCGAAGGTATTGTCTATCATAGAAACCAGGCCATGCTTTTTGGCTATTTTGGCAATAGCTTCCAAATCTGTTATTGTCAATAAAGGGTTTGAGGGAGTTTCCACAAAAAGCACCTTGGTATTTTCCTTTATTTTTGCCTCAAAGTCTTTGGGATCCAAGCCATCTGTAAAAGAGTATTCAATTCCATATTTTGAAAATTCCTCATTTACGAAATTATAAGTGCCCCCATATAAGGTTTTCTGTAGGACAATATGGTCTCCAGTTTTTAAAAATGCCAACAATGTTGTGCTAATCGCAGCCATGCCACTACCAAATATCATGGCAGCCTCAGCATGCTCGAGGGCAGCGATTTTTTGTGACAGCGCTACTTGATTAGGTGTATTGAAATACCTTGGATAACGCTTAACATCGACATCTTCAAAAGCATAGGAGGTGCTCATATACAGGGGCGAAATTGCCCCTTTGAATTGTTCGTCATGTATTTCACCCTCATGGGTGCAAATAGTATTTATTCCTTTTTTCTTTGTGCTCATAGCTACCTTTTTAATCAAAAGTTAAAGTTATGAAATTCTTTTTGTCAGCCAATACTAATTAAATAATGTCATTTCGAAAAAACAAAGTGCGTGGGACTAAACTTGTACTTTCTTCCAATTCCCTTTTCTGAACCAAACAATTGCGATTACGGCTAGCATCACTTCTGCCAAAGTAATGGCAAGAAAAACACCCAAGGCACCCATTTTAAAGGTTATAGCCGCTAAATAAGCAAAGGGCAATTGAAACATCCAAAAGGCGATCAAATTAATCTTGGTAGGGGTCTTGGTATCCCCTGCTCCATTAAACGCTTGTGTAACCACCATTCCATAAGCATAGAAAATATAACCCGCTGCAATGATCTGAAGACATAGCCCGCCATTTTCAATAACCACAGGATTATCATTGAACCAACCTACAATATCATAGGCAAAAAATAAATAAATAACGGAAACAACAGCCATAAAATAGGCGTTGTACCGTCCCGTTTTCCACACAGAAGTTTCTGCCCTATCAGGTTGTTTCGCACCCAAATTCTGCCCTACCAAGGTAGCTGCTGCGTTGCTCATCCCCCAAGAAGGCATCAAGGTGAAAAGCATAACACGAATGGCAATGGTATAACCTGCGAGGACCTCGCTGCCAAATTCTGACATCATTCGCATTAAAAAAACCCAACTGGAGGTACCAATAAGGAATTGAGCGATACCACCGATGGATACTTTAATTAAATTGAACATGACTGAAAACCTAACAATTATATCTTTTAGACCAATTTTTATCCTACTCCATCCAAAGAACAGAATTCCAAATTGAAAGAGTACTGCCGTACCTCGGCCAATATTCGTGGCGATAGCTGCACCCATAACTCCAAACTCAGGTACCGGCCCCCATCCAAAAATAAAAATGGGATCTAATATGATGTTGAGCCCATTCGAGAGTACCAAGGTCCACATGGCAATAGAAGCATCACCTGCACCCCTGAAAATGGCATTGATCAGAAATAATAATAGAATAGTAATGTTACCGCCGATCAATAATTGGGTGTACCCATAGCCTTCATTAATCAAATCCTGCTCGGCGCCCATAAGGGCAAGAATTTCCTTGGCATAGAAAAATCCGATGGCCCCAACGAGTATTGCAACCACAATGCCTAGAAAAATGGCTTGTACTGCAGATTCCCGAGCTCCTTTTAGGTCTTTCTCCCCTATTCTACGGGCAACAACGGCAGTGGCGGCCATACTAAGTCCTATAGCTACTGCATAAATTAATGTAATTACGGATTCTGTAAGACCAATGGTGGCCACAGCATTTACGCTGACTTGGGAAACATAGGCAATATCAACTATAGCGAAGATTGACTCCATCATCATTTCCAATATCATGGGAATGGAAAGCATAAAAATCGCCTTGCGAATACTGCCTGTAGTAAATTCAGTTTCTTTACCTGTTACGGCAATGATAAAATAATTGAAAAGTTGTTTAAGCGTGAGTCTATTTTGAGATGTCATCTTATAAGAATCATGTTGGATTGAAGAAAATAGATGTTACAGGAAGTACTCTTTCTGATCGTTTACTTCCTGGGCATAAACCCAATGACATCTATAAATAACATAATTCGCTTACTTCATGATGTAGTAAAGATGCAATAAATATTTGAAAGTTGAAAATTACAGTTTCATGAGCCCTTACTTCCCATAATTCACTTTATAACGCCAGTAACTAATAGCACCAAGAATAAATACTCCAAAAACTGTGTAATAGATAAATACTGGGGTTATTACCTGAGCACCACTGGCATAGCTATGTAAACCTACCAAATAGAAGTTGACTCCGAAATAAGTCATCATTATGCTACCAAATGCAACAACACTCAAAAAGTTGAATAGCCATCTGCCGCGCATTCCGGGCACTAATCTTGTGTGGATTACGAAAGCATAAACCATAATCGAAATCAAGGCCCAAGTTTCCTTAGGGTCCCAGCCCCAATAACGCCCCCAACTTTCATTGGCCCATTGGCCACCCAAAAAGTTACCTATAGTAAGCATAATCAAACCAACCATCAAGGCCAATTCATTGATAATGGTCAGCTCTTTAAGACTGAGCTTCATACGCTTTTTGTTCTTTTTATTGGTGAGTATAATCAATATCAATGAAACGAGGCCCAAGATCATCCCAACAGTCAAGGGGCCGTAACTGCCAACAATTACAGCAACATGGATCATGAGCCAATAACTATCCAACACAGGTACTAAATTGGCTATTGAAGGGTCAACCCAACTTTGGTGGGCAATCCATAATAACATGGCAGTCACAAATGCAGAAGCGGCAATGGTCATATCGCTTTTACGTCCCAATAACAATCCCATACCCATGGTAGCCCAAGAGACATAGAGAATACTTTCATAGGCATCACTCCATGGGGCATGGCCCGAAATGTACCAGCGTAATAGTAACCCTGCTGTATGCCATAAGAACAAGATAATAACAGTTCCCTTAAAGAAATAGGTTCCGATACGCCATATTTTGCGTTCTCTAAAAATCTGGAAAATCAAAACGAAGAACATAAAAATACCAACCAAGGCATAGACCTTGTATAAGATATTGAAGATATCCAATTTGTTATAAATGACCTCAGTATTGATTTTGGTATCGGTCGGTAAAACTTCACTTCCATGATTCGCCTGATTCTTCTTAAAAGCCGCCAATAATTTGTCTGCCTCGGTATAATCACCACTAACTCGCGCATTATTCAAGGACATCAAGTAATATGGAATCGCATTTTTAATGAAATTGGCATAAAGCGAATCTGTTACTTGGTACTGCCCTCCGCGAAATTCGACAGCAGATATCCATTTGTTATTCTCATCGTTCAACAATGGGAATATTTTTACAATTTGCCCACTTAAAGCTTGGTCCAAAAGACTTAATCGTATATTGGCATCCTTAAAATCCTGCTCAAACTTATTAGGATTATTGGTGGCCGTAGCTGCCCTCAAATAGGGTTCCAATTTATACTTTCCATCTTTATCAAAAAAGTCAATAGCCTTCACGAATTTCTGCCCTTCAGGAATCCCTATAATCTTTCGAATACTATCATTCTTGGCTTTTTTATCGAGTGCGATGAACTCAACATTATACCAAATCGTAGGATTCATCATCATGGAAAGGAAAACCTGATCTGAATTCATATTCTTGTACTTGTCCTTCAAGCTTAGCTTTCGAAGCAATTCCGAAGAAAAAGTATTGATGGGTTTCATACGTCCACCCTGATCCTGCACGACCAATTTCCCAAAATTCTCAGCATGTTCGAGGGGTACAATATTAGCATTCAAAAGGGAATCTATCTGTTGTTGTGTTGGTGTTTTGGAATGGTCGTGACCGTCATTTTCAGAATGCTCTTGTGCAATGCCGTTAAGTGTAAATCCGAAGACAAAAAGTATAGTTAAGGCGGCTTTCTTCGATTTGATTTTATCCAATGATTTTGCAAGATCCCGGAAACGTGTCTTACCAAAGAACATGATTCCCATTAGACCGGCATACAATAAAAAATACCCGATATAGGTAATCCAAGTTCCCCAGAAATCATGATTCACAGAAAGCGTTGTCCCACGTTCATCTGGATCAAAACCAGACTGAAAGAAGCGATACCCTTTATGGTCCAAAATATGGTTCATGAAAATATCATAGTCAAAGGGACGCTCGTCCTCAACGGTGACCTTGCTCATAAACGAGGCATAGCCCTTTTCTGTTCCCGGATATTTCTCAGCAATAAAGTCATTCAATTTTATACTGAAAGGAAGTTCATAAACTTTGGAACCGAAGGCCATGGCAATATCCAAACCTCCTACCTTTATCTTCTCAGAAAAGTTTGATGTACCCTTGCCGCCCAATATTTTTTGTTGCACGGTTTCACCATTACTTGAAACCTCAACTACCAAAGCGTCTTGTGTAACTGGCGTCATTTCAGCCTCAGGAACTTTCACGACTCCATAAGAGCCTCTTACGATAGGTTCAGGAATTACAAATTGCATTCCAGCTGTGTTATACAATGACCTTAATTGTAAGGTTTGTAAGCTGTCTTTAAGCAAATTACCACGAAACTGGTCGGCCATTCTCATAAAATCCCCTATGAAGGCAGATTTTATCAAATAGGTGCTGTCAGTCTTGAAAATATTAATCGCCCCTTCAGTTTCATTATTTAAGGAAAAAAGAACATTATGAATATTGGTTACCTTCCCATTTTCCAAATAATGTTCATGGCGCTGACCATCACCGGCCTCAACGATTTTTAGGTATTCATTACCGTTTTCATCTGGCACCAAACCTTTTTTTGCTCCTTTTATAAAATCAACATACGAAATGGTGACAGGTTGACCATTAAAATCATTATGCCAAGGTAAATTAGACTTTAATGCTTCCGGTGTGACGATTAGATCATCCTGCAAGGTCTTTCTGCGTGGTTCACCATCAATCTCACCATCAATATAAGCAATGAGAAAAGTTTTATCTGAATAGAAGACCTTTTCAGAATTACCCTCACGAATGGGCATCATTCCTTCAAAACTAATATAACGGGTAACGAAAGCGCCTACAATAATCAAGATCCAGGAAAGGTGTAAAATCAAAACGGGCCACTTTTCCTTACGAAGCAATTTGTATTTTGAAATATTGCCAATAAAATTGATCACAAAGAACACCATTATAACTTCGAACCAGGTGGCATTATAAACCCATATTCTTGCTGTTTCTGTACTATACCAACTTTCAATAAAGGTACCAAAGGCCATGGCCGTTGCAAAAACAATAAAAAGAACCGCCATTAAGCGGTTAGAGAAGAATATTTTCTTGAACAAATCTTTCATATGAACACAATACCTGTTACTTGCAGTTCGCAAAAATACAGTATTTTCCAGAGATTACGATTTCTTTTCGCATTCTACTTAAGCCTACTTAATAAAACAGAAAAATATACTTTTTTATGATAGACCTTTGAAAGGTATTCGTGTTTTATTCCACTAATAATGAAATACTTACGTATTGAAAAAAAAGTATGAACCGAAAAATATCTACTATGAACAGAAAAACTTTTATCCAAAAGGCCGCGGGTGCAATGCTCATTGCAATACCAGCCTATTCACTACTGGGATGTTCCAGTTCCGATGATAGCGAAGAAAATCAAAATCCAGACCCTGATGCAAATGCTGATTGCTTGGCCAATGGCACGGCTGTGTCTATTGGAAGCAATCATGGGCACTCCTTAACCGTTTCTAAGGCTGATGTGGAGTCCGGGGCGGCCAAAACGTACTCCATTCAAGGTACTTCAGGCCATAATCATAGTGTAAACTTGACTGCAGGCAATTTTACTACACTAAAAAGCAATGCTAGCATTTCAATTACCTCTTCCAATGATGATGGCCACACACACTCAGTTCAAGTATCCTGCGCTTAATAAATAATTGAAAAAGAAAATTTTAAAGGACTGCAATTTCATGCGGTTCTTTTTTATTTATCGATATCATATAGACTTTAGCGATACTTTTTTAATTTCTTCAACTAGAATGATTATATCACTATTTTCGCAATATGATTAGCATCGTAATCCTTGGAACGGGTAATGTGGCCAAACACTTGTTTGATGCATTCATGACTCAAAATGGTATTGAAATCATCCAACTTTATGGTCGTACTCAAAATGCTTTATCCTATTTTAATAATCAAGTAAATACAACTACTGATTTATCCAAGATAAAAACAGCTGATATTTATTTAGTTGCAATTAGTGATGATGCCATATCCGAGGTTTCAAAGTTTTTAGTAGGTAAAAAAGGACTTATAGTGCATACTTCAGGAAGTATTCCCATGAGCGCATTACCGCATAAACATAGACGCGGAGTTTTCTATCCATTGCAGACTTTTAGTGCGAATAGAAAAGTCAATTTTAAGGAAATCCCCATTTGTATAGAAGTAGAAAACGAAGAGGACAACGAACTTCTAAATGAATTAGCTTCAGCGATTTCGGATAATGTGATTCAAATTGACAATGACCAAAGAAAGGCATTACATTTGGCTGCAGTTTTTGCAAATAATTTTACCAATCATATGTATCATACAGCCCAAGAAATATGCTTACAAAATGATGTGTCATTTGAATTGCTGTTTCCTTTAATCAAAGAAACCGCTTCGAAGATTCAGGATTTATCCCCTTTGGATGCCCAAACAGGACCCGCCAGGCGAAGTGATACAGGTACCCTTGAGAAGCATTTGACACAACTAAAAAATAAAAAACATAAGAAAATATATACGCTCTTGAGTGAATCAATCCGAAAAACCTATGGAAAAAAGTTATAAGCAATATTTAAAGGACATAACAACTTTTGTTTTCGACGTGGATGGCGTTTTTACTGACGGTACCGTTCTAGTTACTACCCAAGGGGAACTATTGCGTAAAATGAGTGTAAAGGATGGATATGCACTTAAAACAGCTATCTTGAAAGGATATAATGTCTGTATAATTACTGGTGGTACCAATGAGGGTGTTAAAGAACGTCTAAAGGGACTTGGGGTAACAACTTTTTATATGGATGCACATCGCAAAGAAGAACCCTTAGGGGAGTATTTGGATGTTTATGACATTGCTCCTGGGAACGTGCTATATATGGGAGATGATATGCCTGATATTCCGCCAATGCGTATGATTGCATTGCCTACTTGTCCTCAAAATGCAATTCAAGAAGTAAAAGCGGTTTGCAAATATATTTCGCATAAAAATGGTGGTGAGGGCTGTGTTCGTGATGTCATAGAACAGGTCTTAAAAGTAAGGGGGGATTGGATGGATAATTTGAGTGCTAGAAATGATTAAGTATGTGGAATGATAGCTTAAAAGATCACAAAATAATCCTTGCCTCCGGATCACCTAGAAGGAAACAATTCTTTGAGGATATGGCGCTCGATTTTGAAATACGCCTCAAACAGATTGAGGAAGTATATCCTTCGTCATTAAAAGGCAGTGAAATCTCTGATTATCTTGCCGAACTAAAAGCTTCTGCTTTTGATGGTTCTCTTGCACATAAGGATATATTGATTACCTCCGATACAGTTGTTTGGTATAAGGGGAAATCACTGTCCAAACCAGAAAACATAGAAGATGCATGCGAAATGCTAACAGCATTGTCAAATGATTGGCACGATGTTATTACTTCTGTTTCCTTTACGACAACTACCTCCCAAAAAACAGTAAATCATAAGACAAGCGTTAAATTCAAAGCACTTACCAAAAATGAAATTCAGTACTACGTCGAAAAGTATAAGCCCTTTGACAAAGCGGGCGGTTATGGTATTCAAGAATGGATAGGACTCATAGGTATTGAAGAGATCCAAGGCTCCTATACAAACGTTGTAGGGCTTCCTACCCAATTAGTTTACAAAACGTTAATGAACATGGTAAGCTAATGGATTTTAAGTAGTTTTATCAAAAATAACAAATGAAAAAGTGGATAAAATTAGAATTATCAATTGTTCTATTTGCAGTAGTAATAACAACTTTTGAATCATGCAATGAGATAGCTGCCAAAAACAATGGGGATACTTCAACCAATGTAACCATTGCTAATCCCAATCCAAGAAAACCACTGTCTAAAGAATTCAAAGATTACTGGTATGCGGGCAATGCAGAAATAACTTCATACAAATTAGAACAGGCGAGATATGGCGAGTTGAGGGAGGGCACATCTGTTTTGGTCTATGTTACCGAACCATTCGTGGCAGACAAACAAGTAAAAGCTGACCAAAGCAATCCAGAAAATATTCCTGTGCTCAAGCTAAACAACACCAAAAAATACCTTACTGGTATTTATCCTTATTCGATAATGAGCAGTAGTTTCTATCCCGTTCATGATAACCAGCAAGCCTTAAAAGTCGCTTTCTCTACCCAAGAATGGTGTGGACAAGTCTTTGCCCAAATAAATAATCGTGAAAAGTTCAAAATTAAGTCCTTTTCCTATTTTGAAAGTGAAGGTGATAATGACTTTGAATTGGACAAGAATATATTGGAAAATGAAATCTGGAACAAGATTAGAATCAATCCAGTGGATTTACCAGTCGGGCAATTTAAAATGATTCCATCATTAGAGTATATTCGAATGGCCCACAAAGAGTTAAAAGCATATAATGCAATTATAACTTTAACTAAAATTAATGGTTTGAACACCTACAAAATAACCTATCCAGCACTTGATAGAACCCTTGAAATCAAGTTCGACCCTTCTTTCCCTTACACTATTGACGGTTGGTCAGAAACGTTTAAAAGTGGTTTCGGCAATAGGGCCAAAACCATGACCTCAAAAGCCACTAAAATCAAAACTATAAAAACACCTTACTGGCGGCAAAATGGAAATAACGATATATCTTTGCGGGATACTCTAGGTCTATAATTTATGGAAGATTTTATTGCAATTAACCAACAAGAGATTTTAGCTACAAGCATAACATTTGTGGTCTTGTTGGTCTTAAAATTTGTTAGCACCAAAACAATTCGTAAAATTGGTAGAATAAGTGACTTAAACCAAGCTCGTACGCGATTGGTCCTTAAATATGTTTCCATTGCCTATTCACTATTGGTATTGGAGCACTTGTTTTTATCTGGGGAGTTAACTTTAAGGAAATAGGGCTGTTGTTCTCATCGGTCTTTGCTGTTATCGGTGTTGCCATGTTCGCAACGTGGTCTATTTTGAGCAATGTTACCGCTGGGATTATCCTATTCTTTTCATTTCCATTTAAAATTGGGGACCGAATCCGAATCTTGGATAGTGATTTCCCTGAGGAAGCTGATATTTTGGATATTAAGGCCTTTCATTTATACCTAAAAAAAGACAATGGTGAGCTGGTAACCTATCCTAACAATCTTTTATTGCAAAAAGGCGTGGCTTTAATCGCCAAAAACAGTGTTGCGGAAAATAGTGACAACTAATTTTTACGGCTTGTTAAAGAAAATGTAAATGTTATCGGTTACTTGGGTTTCTTTATATCTTTGGAAACCGACTAAAACAAAATCATGCGAAATTTATTGGTATCCTATTTAGGAATACTTTTGTTTTTTAATGTCTCATTTGCGCAAGCTCCTAAAAAGAATTCTTCATCAGACATTTATCATTCAATTCAAAAATTAAATTTTTTGGGGTCGGCCTTATACATTGCGGCGCATCCTGATGACGAGAATACAAGACTGATCTCATACCTATCTAATGAGGTGAAAGCACGAACTGCTTATTTATCACTTACGAGGGGTGATGGTGGCCAAAACCTAATTGGACCCGAACTAAGGGAACTTTTAGGTGTATTGCGTACCCAGGAACTTTTGGCAGCAAGACGAATTGATGGTGGGGAACAGTTTTTCACAAGGGCCAATGACTTTGGTTACTCAAAGCACCCCAATGAAACCCTGAAATTATGGAACAAAGATTCTGTGTTGAGTGATATGGTGAGAACCATACGTAAATTCAAACCCGATGTTATCATCAACCGATTTAACCATAGAACGCCGGGCTCTACCCATGGTCATCATACATCATCCGCTATGTTAAGTGTTGAGGCTTTTGATTTGGTTGGCGACCCTACCTCCTACCCAAATCAACTTAAAAAGTTGGATACTTGGCAACCCAAAAGATTGTTCTTTAATACTTCGTGGTGGTTTTATGGGAGTGAGGAAAAATTTAAGGAAGCAGATAAATCAAATATGTTGAGCTTCGATATAGGAGTTTATTATCCTTTACTCGGTATATCCAATAATGAAATCGCTTCTTTGGCAAGTAGCCAGCATCTCTGTCAAGGGTTTGGAAGACTTTCCACACGTGGCAGTCAGAATGAATATATAGAATTGTTAAAGGGGGATTTACCTGAAGATAAAAGCAATATTTTTGATGGCGTAAATACAACTTGGTCCCGTGTTGTAGGCGGTAAGGCCGTAGGTGAAATCCTTTATGGGATTGAAAAAAACTTCGATTTTCAGAATCCTTCAAAACATTTATCAAGTCTATTGGAAGCCCATAAATTGATTCAAAAAATACCTGATGCGCATTGGAGAAATCTAAAGTCCAAAAAATTGGAAGATATCATAGCATCCATTACGGGATTATATATTGAAGCTTCATCGCAGAATGCTATCGCGAATCCAGGAAGCAAAATCAAAGTAAATATTGAAGCATTAAATCGCAGCAACGCTCAAATCATTTTAAAATCAATTTCAATCGGTGAGATCTTTGCTGAACAAAAAAATGTGGTACTCTCTGAGAATGAAAAAATAAATCTATACATTGATTTGAATATTCCCAAGAACACCAAATATACTAGTCCTTATTGGCTTGAAAACAAAGGAACATTAGGAATGTATACGGTTGAGAATCCTGACTTAATAGGGAAACCGGAGACTCCTTCTGCTTTTATGGCCACTTTCAAAGTTGATTTTAATGGCTATCAAATTACATTCATAAAACCAGTAATTCATCGTTTTTCAAAACCAGATAAAGGTGAATTATATCAACCTTTTGAAATTTTACCTGAGGCCACGGCAAAATATAGCGATAAGGTCATGATTTTTGCAGACGGTAAATCGAAGAAAGTTCCAATAACAATAAAGGCTCATCGAGATAGTATTAAAGGGGATGTGGTATTTTGTTATTCTAAAGGATGGGAGGTTGACCAAGAAAGTAAACCTTTCGAAATTGCCAAAAAAGGAGATGAACAAATTGTGGTATTCGAATTGACGCCACCTGCACATGAAGATGAAAGTTATATTTCGCCCATAATTAAGATAAATGGTAAAGAACTTTCCAATGAATTGGTCACTATTAATTATGATCATGTTCCAGCGCAATCTGTTTTATTGCATGCTGAGGCCAAAGTGGTCCGATTGAATATCCAAAAGGTTGGAGAACATATTGGGTATATAGTGGGTGCAGGCGATGAAGTACCAAAAAGTTTGGAACAAATTGGTTATCAAGTCCATACAATTGACCCAAACACAATTAATGCAGAAACATTAAGTAAATATAGTGCAGTTGTTGTGGGAATACGTGGATATAACGTTGTCCCTGAATTAAAGTTCAAACAGAAATATTTATTCGATTACGTTGAGAATGGTGGTAATTTGGTGATACAATACAATACGGCAGGAAGATGGAGCGCACAATTTGATGATATAGCTCCCTATCCGCTAAAATTATCAAGAGATAGAGTTACAGATGAGAATTCCTCAGTTCAAATCATTGCTAAAGAACATGAATTGGTAAACTATCCGAATAAAATCACAGCATCTGATTTTGATGGTTGGGTACAAGAACGCGGTCTTTATTTTCCAAATGAATGGGATGACAAATTCACACCAATACTATCTATGAACGATGAAGGTGAGTCGGCAAAATCCGGTAGCTTATTGATTGCTCCCTACGGTAAGGGCAATTATATTTATACTGGATTAAGTTTTTTCAGGGAATTGCCAGAAGGTGTATCAGGAGCCTATAAGCTATTTGCCAATATGCTATCTGTAGGAAAGGAAAATGTTGATAACAAGATCACTATAAAAGACTAAGTATGCTAGATAAACTTATTTGGAAAAAGGAATATACTTTGGTGTTGCTATTGAACATCATTTATATATTGATTTTTGGTTATCTAATGATATCTTTTACATGATATGGGGACTTTAGATTGGATTATTCTTTCAGGTACGCTTTTATTCATCGTTGTGTATGGTGTTTGGAAAACTCGCGGGAGCAAAGACGTAAACGACTATGTTCTAGGCGGAAATCGGTCAAAATGGTGGACAATAGGGTTATCCGTAATGGCTACCCAAGCAAGTGCAATTACTTTTCTTTCCACCCCTGGACAGGCTTTTCATGATGGCATGGGCTTTGTTCAATTTTATTTTGGGTTACCCCTTGCCATGATTATCATCTGCTTGGTTTTCGTGCCTATTTATCATAAGTTAAAGGTATATACGGCTTATGAATTTCTTGAAAACCGATTTGATCTTAAGACCAGGTCGTTGGCTGCTATATTATTCTTATTGCAACGTGGTCTTGCCGCAGGTATTACTATTTTTGCGCCTTCCATTATCTTATCAGCCGTTCTTGGTTGGGATTTAAGGACATTGAATATTATTATTGGAACATTAGTAATAATCTATACCGTATCAGGAGGAACCAGTGCGGTAAGTGTTACCCAAAAGCAACAAATGTTCATTATTATGACCGGTATGTTCATAGCCTTTTTCTTTATTTTAGGTTATTTACCTGAAGATATTGGGTTCAGTAAAGCACTTAAAATCGCTGGGGCCAGTGAAAAGCTTAATATTTTGGACTTTAGTTTAGATACCAAGAGTAGATATACATTTTGGAGTGGAATTACTGGAGGTCTCTTTCTCGCGTTAGCCTATTTCGGAACAGATCAAAGCCAAGTACAGCGCTATTTATCAGGAAAATCAGTTAGAGAGAGCCAATTAGGATTGATTTTTAACGGAATATTTAAAATACCAATGCAGTTTTTCATTCTATTAGTGGGCGTAATGGTATTTGTTTTTTATCAATACAATGCTACTCCCCTCAATTTTAATCCTTCTGCTACACAAGGGGTTTTGAATTCTGAATATGCTGATGATTATAAAGTGCTGCAAGAAAGACAGATCGCCTTGGAATCTGAAAAAACTATTGCCCAAAATAAATTCTCCACAGCACTGGACCTAAAGGAAAACACGGCAATTGAAGCTGCCAAAATGCAAATAATCAGTATTAATAGAAAAGATAGCACTAATAGGGCAGCAGCGAAAAATTTGATTAAACAAGCTGATGATTCCCTCGAAACCAACGACAAGGATTATGTGTTTATCCACTTTATTTTGAATAATCTACCTAAAGGCCTTATTGGCTTATTATTAGCAGTGATATTATCAGCTGCAATGTCTTCCACAGCATCAGAGTTGAATGCATTGGGAACCATTACGGCCTTGGATTTATACAAACGAAATAAGAAGGAAGTGCTGCCGGAAAAACATTATGTACTGGCTTCCAAAGCCTTTACCTTACTTTGGGGTGTTGTTGCCATCTCAATAGCTTGTATCGCTAATCTCTTTGATAATTTAATCCAATTAGTGAATATCATCGGCAGTATATTTTATGGTAATGTGCTGGGCATTTTCCTTTTGGCATTTTTCTTTAAATATGTCAAAGGGAATGCCGTATTCTTTGCTGCCATTTTAACACAATTATTAATCTGTATTACCTACTACAACCTAATTCATATTTATCCCTCAGGCCAAGAAAAATTAGGGTATCTATGGTTGAATTTTATAGGTTCCGCTTTGGTTATTTCAATAGCGTTGACTTTTGAGGCGTTTGACAGGTTATTGAAAAAACCGGCAGTAAGTCCTTAATCAAAAACAAACTAAGTTTAAAAAAGCCCCGACAATGCTGTCGGGGCTTTTTTAATTGATCTATTTACTGGTTCTATTTGAGAGGTCTTATCACATAACTATACGATAAATTCCCAGGCTGAATTTGGTATTTATCCAAAGCCATAAAGCCCCAACTATTGTCTCCGCCCACTCCCATTTGTTTGTAGTCGATATTAATATTGACCAGATCACGTTTTTCAATATCAATGGTATGCCGTTGTTGTTTCGTTTCCCCAGGGTCAAAATCATTATTATATTGGTGATGTGCGCTAAATTCAAACAATTGGGGAGCGAAAATCTCAATTCCTATTCCTGCTTCATTGGTAAAGGTTACCCAACGCACATCTGCCCTATTTCCATTTTCCTGTGGACGTATATATGGGAAATATAAATCCTCAACATTGGAATCATAATTGCCTACCATTGCGGAAGTTTTGCGGTCTTGATAATTCTCATGAGGTCCCCTACCATACCAATTTACTTTTTGATATTCATTTTTTATGATGAAGTTATTTCCGAATCGTGGGATCACAGGTAAATCTTTCGAGATATCAGCTAATCCCGTAGTAACCTTTATTTCGCCTTTATCATTAATATCATATGTTATACTTACTTTACCATTTACATCGGGCAAATCATAGGTGGCACTTACACTAACATTTTCTTTTTCTACTTTGAACGGGCTTTGGGCCACTTTAAGTTCTTCAATGGTTCTGTTATTTTCACCTGATTCCACCTCTATCTTTAACAAACTTTGATTTTTAGTAGCATCATTCCAGGCTTTCAACTTTTTTGGCATATTATAGCCAAAGTCATTGTCTATGGTTGCCCTCCAAAAATTAGCTTCGATTCCTTTCAATAGAAGATTTCCATTCCCATAGTCAATTGAAGCAATTGAGCCTTTCTCAGCATTGAATTTTACCTCAAAGTCTTTCCCCTTGATAATAACCAAATTATCACTGGAAGTAATCTCTAGTCCGCTTCCCGAATCGTTCTTAGAAAAAGTTTCAGGTGTAAAATCGGATAATTGAAATTGTTCATAAGCCAACAAGTGATTTGCTGGCACCAATGGTGCAGCTTCCTTTGTGTTTGCATAAAGGTTCAGGAAATACTCAGCTTTTGGATCCTTTAATTGTGGTAGGCCAATACGAACAGATTTTGATGTACCAGATGGCACATCGAGCATTGGTAATTGACCGGTAGCCGCTTCCTTACCATTTTCAAACAACTTCCAGCTAAAATCAAATTTGTTCAAATTGATGAAATCATAATTGTTTTTAATCACTATTTCACCAGTCTTGGCATTCTTACTTTCAAATTTCACATATTGATAAACTTTCTTTACCTCGTATAAAGACGGATGAGCGCTCCTATCCGGATTCACAACTCCGTTCAAGCAGAAGTTGACATCGTTCTGGTAGTCCATTCCTCCCAAATCCCCTCCATAGGCCCAGTAAGCTCTTCCATCATCAGTTTTAGTAGCAATTCCTTGATCAACCCAATCCCAAATAAATCCGCCCTGCAAGACATCATATTTCTCAATTACGTCCCAGTACTCTTGGAGATTACCTACGCTATTTCCCATCGCATGCGCATATTCACATTGGATCAGTGGTCTTTTTGGGTCATTTTCAGCATACTTGACCATATCTGGAATACGCATATACATTGGTGCCTGAATATCGGTATTTTCATAGGAAGAAGCCCCCTCATACTGTACAGGTCGAGTGTTGTCATGGGCTTTAAGCCAATCGTAAGTAGCAATAAAGTTATCGCCATTACCTGCTTCGTTGCCTAAGGACCATGTAATAATACTTGTATAGTTCTTATCCCTCTCGAACATACGAATGGTACGATCTAAATGCATTGCTTTCCACTGTGGTAGATATGCTGGATGCACTTTTATAGCTTCTAAATTATTATCAAGTCCTTGGTTGGTTGCTCCCATACCATGAATCTCGATATTAGCCTCATCAATAACATAAAAACCATATTTATCGCACATTCTATAAAAATGTGGATTCTTGGGATAGTGACTGCAACGAATGGCATTTAAATTGTTTTGCTTCATTACAGTAAGGTCTTTCATAGTTAGTTCCTCTGTAACCACATGACCGGTTTGGTCGTCATGATCGTGAAGATTAGCACCCTTAAGCAATACCGCCTTACCATTTATCAAGAATTGATTGTTTTTGATTTCGACCTTTCTAAAACCAACTTTGACACTTGTTGCCTCTGAGATTGAAGCATCTTCATTTTTAAGGCTAATAAGTAGTGTATATAGATTAGGGGTTTCTGCGTTCCACGACTTTACATTAGGTATTTTCTCTTCAAATACAAGTTGTGAAATACCTTTAGCATTATCCAATTTCTTGGAATTAACATAGATTTCGTTATTACCATCCAATAATTTTACTTCTGCCACAGGGGGATTATTTTCCGAAGCATTATTAACCTCTATTTGAAGTTTGAACAATCCGTCTTTATACTCATTCTCCAAGTCTGCAATCACCGTAAAATCTTTAATAGTGGTATTATTTGTGGCATATATGTATACATCCCTGTCAATACCACTTAATCTCCAAAAATCCTGATCTTCCAAATAACTGGCATCTGACCATCTTAAGACTTGGACTGCAATAGAATTTTTACCTTGTTTAATATATTTTGAAATGGCATATTCCGCAGGCGTTTTACTACCTTCATTATATCCCACCATTTCACCGTTTACCCATATATACATGGCGCCGCTAACGCCTTCAAAATGTAGATATACCTCTTTGTCATTCCATGTTTCAGGAATATCAAACTCACGCTTATAACTCCCAACTGGATTTTCTTCATGCGGAATATATGGTGGATTAGGAGGGAACATATAGGTGACATTGGTATAAAAAGGAATCCCATGACCTTTAATTTCCCAGTTGGATGGAACTTCCAACGTATCCCAACCTACTAGGTCAAAATCATCCTGGTAAAAGTCCGTTGGTCTTTGCATCGGGTTTTCAGCGTAATAGAAATCCCAAGTACCATTTAAGGATTGGTATAGCGGTGAGTTCTCCCAACTACTATTTTTTAGGGCATCTTCGATCTGCTCGTATCTATAAAAAGAGGCGGTAGGTTCTTCCCTATTGATTTGGAATATTTCAGGATTTTCCCACTCTGGATTCTCCCATTTTTCAGCAGTATAGATTGGTTTTTCTACTTGTTTTTCGCAAGAAATGAATAGCATGGAAAAAGCTAAAAAAATAATTGATTTGTACATAATGCGTGGTGGTTTTATGAACGAATAAAGATAGCTAAAATGTAATCAAAAAAAGTTATAAAAATAAAAAAGCCCTAACGATAATGTCAGGGCTTCAGTATAATTAAATGTGGGCAACTTACATTGCGCCCCACTCCTTTAAGGAGTCTTTGTTCATTTTTACATAATCGGCATTGCCGGCCTCTTCAGCCGCTGCCAATGACCTTTTGGCCGTTGCTATGGCGGCTTTTTTGTCCCCGGATTTTGCTTGGATCAAAGATTGTTGTCTTAGCTGCCAGAAAGCAGGCTTCTCAGTCATGGCCATGGCTTTATCCATCCATTCCTTGGCTTTATTAATATCCTTGCCAGAAGAAGCATAATAAACAGCTGCAGCATAATAATCACCAGCTCCAGGTCCGTTAAGGACTCGATCTATGTTCTTGGTTACGGCTGCATCAGTTGGTACTTCGAATTTTACACCAACATAAGTTTTTTCCCAAAGAATGCCCAAAGTTGCACCGTTGTCACTTAAATCATCAATAGTCATTGTGAATGATTCAACATCCATAGTCATTGGCTGAACTTGAGCCGTTGTTTTAGCGGCTACCTTACTTTCATCCAATTCACTTGGAGCACCTCCACCTTGGTACTCAGTATAGAAATATACCTCCCATGATTGGGCATTTGGTTTAGTGAATATGGCATATGAACCCGCTTTAAGTTCTTGACCATCAATAGTAACATCCTCACTGAAGGTAATCTTAGTCCTTGCATTGGCTCCTGTTCTCCAGACTTTGTCAAAAGGTACCAAGTCACCAAAAATGGTTCTGCCACGCATAGAGGGTCTTGAATACTCAACTGTAACATCTGTTAATCCCACGGTTTGCTTCAATTTAGAGGCTGGACTGGGTGCAGGCGTATCTATTTGGGCTTCCATAGAAAAGGAAACCAAAACCACACATAATAATAAGAGAAATTTTTTCATTGTATATCGATTTTTAGTTTTCACAAAGCTAGAGATAAACCCTTGTTGCAATTGTTAATGAATTCTTAAATAAAAGAGCTAGTTTAATTTATTTTCTAAAAAATGGTTTAGATACCACCTTATCACCCAGATAAAAGGTAAGATAGTAAACGCCTGTTTTTAAGCTGGCAACACCAATGGTATTGCTGTCGAATTCTGAAGAAACCTCGATTTGAATCATTTTACCGGTAATATCAAAAACTGCCCTTGCTAATACAATATCTTCTGAATTCAAATCATATGCCATTTTATCGATATCCTGAACTGGATAGATTGAAAACTGGAAGCCCTGTTCTACTTCGATAATCTCATCCTCCTCTTCTTCCACTTCAGGGAGTTCCTCCAAGGGTCTGGGCAATTGAAGTGCCATTAATTGGGCACTCAATGTAATTGCAGGAACTTCCCTCGAAAAACTTTCAGATGATATAAAAAAACGATTATTCGCTATATAGGCTATTCCTTCTGTTTGGGCCAAACCCAAGGATACATCGAGCTTAAGACTTTCTCCCTGAAATATGCTTTGGACGCTGGGTTCACTCACTTTGTAAACAAATGGTTCTAAAATCATTGAATACCCCAAAATGAATAATTCGTTTGTGTCATTTTTAAAGCTTGCGCCTGTTACTAGCCCATTTATTTCCAGTTCACCTATACGCCTTGCACTATGATCTCCGGGAGTGCTAGGAAGCGAATATGCAACAGTTCCCAAGCTATTCCACTGTTTGGTCAAAACAATAAGTTGCCCATCTAACACGAACAAGGCTTCTGCATCCCAATCACTATTTCCTTGATTTGTAAAATCAGTTTGGTCTTCGTAGTTATAATGTATTCTTTCAGTAACTACAGATTCTGATTGGTCATATTCCTGTTTTGATATCCTATAGATTACCAAATCGGTTCTTGTTCCAAGGTTATTACCTATATCGCCAATGTATATGTATTGGTCATCTTGTGTTATATCTTCCCAGTCAATATTTTCCGCGTTTGTTATTTCCACCGTCCTAGTTACAGTAAGGGAAACCGTATCAATTTCAAATAGAACAGGGTCATTACCAGAATCATTGTGTGTTATAAGTTTACCCCCGTAAAAGATCAGACCAGAATTCTCACTCAAACTAGGAGGCAATACACCTTTTTGGGTAACCTCACCCTGCCCATAAATCATAGTAGCAGATAGTAGAAATAGCAAATATGTCAAGCCGTTTTTCATATAACAATCATTGCACCCAAAATACAAAAAAATGGATTCAAAACTCCCTAATAGATAGCATTACCCGATGAAACAGCAGTAAACTCGTTTAAATTAATGGTTCTTAAGGCTGAATTAACCAAACAAGAAAATAATTAATTGGAAACAAGCCCAGAATAACATCCAAAAACTTCCAAAGAAGTACTTGAATAAGGCTGGGCCTAAGACATTTAGTATCTAACTTTAACAGATTGCCCCATTGCTTTTTTTATTAATTGTTTAACGTTTATTACATATCATTAAACATTTATAGGATTATCTTTGTTGAAAAACCCTTAATGAAACTATTTCAATTACATTCAAAACAAGTTTTACCAATAACTAAGGATGTGGCTTGGGAGTTTTTATCCAATCCCAGTAACTTAGCAACTATAACTCCCGAACATATGGGCTTTAATATTTTGGCGGGTGCCGATAGGCCTATGTTTCCCGGTCAAATAATTCAATATAAAGTATCGCCTTTTCCTGGCTATGCTACTAAATGGGTTACCGAAATAACCCATGTGCAGCAAGGAGTATATTTTGTTGATGAACAACGTTTTGGTCCTTATTCCCTTTGGCATCATAAACACTTTATCAATCCAATTTCCGAAGGTGTTGAAATGGAGGATATTATTGATCTTAAGTTACCTTATGGTATTCTTGGCCAATTGGGCTATCCCTTAATTAAAAAACAATTAGTGAAAATCTTCGAGTACCGAGAACATAAACTCAATGAATTATTTGGGAAAATAGAAGGTGCCTCAAGTTCATTAACCATAAAATCGATTTAAAATGAAAAATATTCTCCTCATAGGCGGTTCCCATGGAATAGGTCTTTCCTTGGTCAGACAACTACATAAAGACCATAATATTTATGTCGCATCGCGTACATTTGAAGAGCAGGGTTTAACCAATGTAACCCACATAACCTTTGATGCCACAGAGGATTCCTTAGATAACACACTATTGCCCTCTGAATTACACGGTTTTGTATATTGTCCTGGGAGTATTAACTTGAAGCCATTCAAAATGTTGGATGTGGAAACATTTAAAAGAGATATGGAAATTAATTTTTTCAGTTTAGTGAAAGTGGTGAAGCATATTATGCCATTAATGGCAGAAGGGGCCAGCATGGTCTTTTTTAGTACGGTAGCCGTTAAAATGGGTATGCCCTTTCATTCAAGTGTTGCAGCGGCTAAAGGTGCCATCGAGGGATTTACTAAATCACTGGCTGCAGAATATGCGCCAAAACTTAGGTTCAATGCCATAGCACCTTCTTTGGTTGATACTCCTTTGGCAACCCGTCTGTTGAACAATGACAGGAAAAGGGAAATGATGGCACAGAGGCATCCGCTAAAAAGAGTTGGTTCCGCTGAAGATATGGCTCATATTGCTAAGTTTTTATTAAGTGACAACAGCTCGTGGATTACGGGTCAAATCATAGGTGTTGATGGTGGTCTATCAACACTTAATGTGAATTGAAATGAATCAGAAAGTATCGATATTTTGGTTTAGGCGCGATTTACGTTTAGAAGATAATATTGGGCTAAATCAGGCCCTAAATGGCAACTCACCCGTACTGCCTATTTTCATATTTGATATAGAAATACTTGAGCAGTTACCTGAAAATGATGCCCGTGTTACTTTTATACACAAAACAATTCAGCATCTTAATGACTATTTAAAACAACATTACAACAGCTCCATAGCCATGTACTATGGGAATCCTATTGAAATCTTCAATTCCTTGGCTAACGACTATTCCATCGATGCTGTATATACGAATCATGATTATGAACCTTATGCACTTGAACGCGACGCAGCAATAAAAAAACTGTTAACCGCCAAAAACATCACATTTTACACGTACAAAGACCAAGTGGTTTTTGAAAAAGATGAAATTGTCAAATCAGACGGAAATCCTTATGTGGTATATACGCCTTATAAAAATAGATGGAAGGAAAAATTCAATCCAGAAATACATTTAGGATTTTCCGACAAGCTGTCAAATACCAATAATTTCATTAAAGACCCAGAGTTACCCTCCCTTTCCCTATTGGATATGGGTTTTGTACCATCGCAAATCACAGTTCCTGATTATATAATCTCTGAGGTATTTATTGAAAATTATGAAGCTACAAGAAACTATCCTGCTAAAATGAACGGCACTTCTAGAATAGGTCCTCATTTAAGATTTGGTACCGTTTCAATCCGAAAAATCATGCATCAAGCCCTAAAGGCTAACAATGAGGTTTTTTGGAATGAATTGATTTGGCGTGAATTTTTTATGCAAATCCTTTGGCATTATCCAAAGACCGTAAACTATGCTTTCAAACCCAAATATGACCGTATTCAATGGCGAAATAATAAAACGGAGTTTGAAAAATGGAAGAGCGGACAAACGGGATATCCACTTGTCGATGCCGGCATGAGGGAGCTTAACCAAACTGGTTTTATGCACAACCGTGTGCGTATGTTGGTCGCTAGTTTTCTTTGTAAGCATTTGCTGATTGACTGGCGTTGGGGAGAGGCCTACTTTGCTGAAAAACTTTTGGACTTTGACCTCAGTGCCAATGTAGGTAATTGGCAATGGGCAGCTGGTAGTGGTGTCGATGCCGCTCCTTATTTTCGCATATTCAACCCCATAACACAAGTTGAGAAATTCGATAAACAAAAAGAATATATCAATAAATGGGTGCCAGATTTACAAGAACTTACTTACCCAGCAAAAATGGTCGACCATAAAATAGCTCGCGAAAGATGTCTAAAAGTCTATAAGGAGGCTTTGGGATAATCCTTTTTTAGTATATTTAGGCCAATGCAACATGTTGCCATGTCACAGAACAAAACCAGACCTAATACAACATCAGCAACCTCTTTTTTAGATAGCGTTGAAGACGAAATCCAAAGACGGGATAGTCATACCCTTATAAGTATTATGAAAGGAATAACAGGAGAAGAACCTGTTATGTGGGGACCCAGTATCATTGGTTTTGGTAGCTATCATTATAAATACGATTCGGGCCGTGAAGGTGATATGATGCTCACCGGATTTTCGCCACGAAAGCAAAGCCTGTCACTATACATCATGGCAGGATTTACCAAATATGAAGCATTATTGCAAAAATTAGGCAAGCATAAAACGGGTAAATCCTGTTTATACATAAAGCGACTATCGGAAATAAATACTGATATTTTGATGGAATTAATCAAAGCTTCCTATAGTCATTACAAACATAAATATAATAGCTAATCGAATACTAAAATGAAAAAAACACTCTTAGGACTTTTTATGCTGATGGCAATATCCACATCAGCCCAAAAAATGAACAGCAACAAAAAAACTTTGGTTGCATCTGTCGAAAAACATAAATCCGAACTGATTAAGATAAGTGATTCCATTTGGGCCTTGGCAGAAACAGCTTTTGAAGAACATAAGTCGGCAAAAATATTAGCGGATTATGCCGAAAAAAACGGCATGACGGTCGAACGTGGTGTCGCTGGGATACCAACGGCTTTCACGGCTACCTATGGTTCAGGCAAGCCCGTAATCAGTATTTTGGGGGAATTTGATGCCTTGCCAGGCATTTCGCAAAAAGCCCAACCTACGAAAGAACCACTCAATGATGGTGCAGCCGGCCATGGTTGTGGGCATAACCTTTTCGGAGCGGCAAGCTTAGGTGCCGCGCTCGCCACCAAAGAATTGATTGAACAAGGTAAATTGAAAGGTACCATAAAATTCATGGGCACACCTTCCGAAGAGAAATTCTTCGCTAAAATTTGGATGGTACGTGAAGGCCTTTGGGATGATGTTGATGTTAACCTCAGCTGGCACCCTTCCGCAAAAACGGAAGCCGATGTGCAGAGCTCACTGGCCCTTGTAGATTTTAAAGTTGAATTCTATGGACAAGCAGCCCATGCTTCTGGCGACCCTTGGAACGGGCGAAGTGCATCAGACGGCTTAGAACTCTACACAACAGGGATCAACTACTATCGTGAACATATAAAACCTACAGTTCGTATTCATTATCATATTCAGGATGGAGGACAAGTAGTGAATGTGGTCCCCGATTATTCTAAATTGTGGGTAAGGGTGCGTGATACGAAGCGCAGTGGAATGATGCCCGTTTATGAGCAAGTTAAAAAAATGGCTGAAGGTGCTGCAATTATGGCTAATGTTGATTATAAAATATCATTGATATCTGGTATTTATGAAGTCTTGGTCAACCGTGCAGGTGGCGAGGCAATGCAAAAGAATTTAGAACTGCTCGGACCTTTGTCCTATACTGCGGAGGAAACCGCTTTTGGTAAAAAAATACAAGAGGCCACAGGCAAGCCACAGGTAGGCATGGATAGTGCCATAAAACCTTTGGAAGAAACCAAGGAACATCCGGGAGGTGGCTCTACCGATGTAGGAGACGTTAGCTGGAATGTGCCAAATATTAACCTAGGAGTTACTGTTGCACCAAAAGATACCCCTTGGCATTCTTGGGCAGTAGTTGCGTGTGGAGGTATGAGCATTGGGCATAAAGGAATGATCCACGCTGCAAAAGCTTTGGGAATGACAGCAGTTGATCTGTTTGAAAATCCTAAATTGGTAGAAGAAATAAAGGCGGAATATAAAGAACGTAAAGGGAGTGAAAAATATGTGCCCATCATCCCTGAAGGCCCACCACCAATCGTTGGAAATTAATAGCTAAATAAAAGTACATGGAAAAGGAAATAGTCAAAGAATATGCAAATGGGGATTTAACCATTTTATGGAAACCCAAAAAATGTATTCATGCTGCTATATGTGTCAAAACATTGCCTAATGTTTATGATCCAAATGGCAAACCATGGATAAAACCTGAGAATGCCAGTATAGCCGAACTGAAGGCACAAATTGATGAATGCCCTTCAGGTGCTTTGAGTTATAAATTTAAAGGTGAAATAGAAACCAATGAAAATACAATGGATATGACAAAAATTGATATCAAACCAAACGGACCAATATTGGTCCAAGGGAACATAGTGGTCACAGACCAAAATGGAGTAGAACATAAAAAGGAAAAAACCACAGCGTTCTGTCGTTGCGGAGCTTCAAGCAACAAACCTTTTTGCGATGGTGAGCACAATAGAATTGGTTGGGAGGGTTAACCTTTACCATGAATCTTAGGAAGAAATAAATTCAATTTTCACAGCCTTGTCACGAAATGGCAAAGTACTAATGTCACTGGATAATAAAGGTATTAGTGAGAAATATGGATGGCTTCAGGATAAATTGGGCATGTCCTGGCTACTAACTTTATAAATTCAATGACCAAAACACATTTTAAACCAAGCTATTTTCTACCCTTGTTTATAGTTTTGGTCATCTTGGATATAATTATTGGAAGTTTACAAAATGAATCTTTACGGCATTTTACCAAGCCTTTGATTCTATTTTCCCTTTTTATCTATTTTGCAGTAAACGGCAGAAGTTTAGACCGTTCAACATACATTTTAATGCTGTTGGCCTTGTTCTGTTCTTGGTTGGGTGATTCATTTTTAATGTATGAAACAATTTCCACCAATTACTTTATGTTGGGCCTTGTATCTTTTCTTACTGCCCATATTCTGTATTGTATTGTATTTCTAAAGCGATGGAATAAAAGTGCTTCAAGTACTTACTGGGTAGTCCTGATAACTTTAATGCTATATGGATCAGTCTTGTTCATGCAGCTCAAAGATAGTCTTGGAGAACTTTTGATTCCAGTGATCATTTATGTTTCAGCCATACTTTTGATGGCGATCACAGCTTTTAGAAGAAATAAAATGGTAACCTCGGAGAGCTTTAAATTGGTTTTTATTGGTGCGCTTTTATTTATTGCATCTGATAGCATTTTGGCGATTAATAAATTTTTAAATACTGTCCCCTACTCACACATTTTGGTCATGGGCACTTATGCAACGGCTCAATACCTAATTACAAAAGGAATATTAATCCAAGATAAGAATTTGGTTTAGCCTCCTTAAATGCTATATTCCTTAATAAATGAAATGGATAAAATCCCAGTACTGAACTTGGCTTATTCAAATGCATAAGCTGGTAATACTTCAAAGAATATTTTTAAACCCTCGTAATTTTTGCTCCGATAGCTCGTAATCGCGTGTCTATATCTTCGTATCCCCTATCGATCTGTTCAATGTTGTGAATGGTAGACGTGCCTTTCGCTGATAATGCGGCAATCAGCAAAGAGATACCTGCTCTAATATCCGGGGAAACCATTGTAGTAGCTTTTAAGGTCGATTTAAAATCATGTCCTATAACTGTAGCCCTATGTGGGTCGCAAAGAATGATCTTTGCACCCATATCTATTAATTTATCAACGAAGAACAAGCGACTCTCGAACATCTTTTGATGAATAAGAACCTCACCCTTAGCTTGGGTGGCCATCACCAAAATAATACTCAATAAATCAGGTGTGAGCCCGGGCCAAGGAGCATCAGCAACAGTCAAAATAGACCCGTCAATGAAATTCTGTATTTCATATCCATCTTTGTGCTCTGGTATATGGATATCATCTCCCCTTTTTTCCAAAGTAATGCCCAATTTTCGAAATACGGTTGGAATTTGTCCCAAATCGTCCCAACTTACATTCTTGACCGTCAGTTCACTTTTGGTCATGGCCGCCAGTCCTATCCAACTACCTATTTCAATCATATCGGGCAGCATGGTATGTTCTGTACCTCCTAATTCATCTACACCTTCAATTATCAACATATTAGAACCAATTCCGGAGATATTTGCTCCCATTCGGTTCAACATTTTACATAACTGCTGTAAGTAAGGTTCGCAGGCAGCATTATATATAGTTGTTTTTCCTTCCGCCAAAACTGAGGCCATAACTATATTGGCCGTTCCAGTGACAGAAGCCTCATCGAGCAACATATAGGTGCCTTTCAATTTTTTAGCTTCCACACCATAAAAATGTTCCTCTTTATTATAACGGAACTTGGCACCAAGATTAATAAAACCTTCAAAATGTGTATCCAATCTACGGCGACCGATCTTATCCCCTCCAGGTTTAGGAATATACCCCTTGCCAAAGCGCGCCAATAATGGGCCTACAAGCATAATAGAACCTCTTAGGCCTCTACCGTCCTGCTTAAATTGATCAGATTGTAAATAATCCAAATTAACATCATCGGCTTTAAAGGTATAGGAGCCTTTGCCTTTCTTTTGGATCTTCACCCCTAAATCCTCTAACAAGGAAATAAGTTTATTGACATCAAGGATGTCGGGTATATTGTTTATTGTAACTTTTTCTGCTGTCAAAAGCACTGCGCAGAGAATCTGCAATGCCTCATTCTTGGCGCCTTGTGGTGTAATTTCCCCAGACAATTGATGGCCGCCTTCAATTTTAAATGTTCCCATTTAGGATTGAGAATATTAGTATCGCTTTTTACCGCGATTATTACTTCTTTGATTTTTCTTGCCAGAACTACTGCGTTGCGTCTTAGCTATCCTATTTTTAAGGAACTGCCCACTATCTGTAAGGTTTTCCCCAGTTTTGGCTAGATCAATTTGTCCATCACTGAGCTCAAAAAGGTGTGCGAAAATAGCCTTGTCATCAACGGTGTCTTTGTTCCAGTTTAAGTAACATTTCTTCATATGATTGGCAATGGCATACTCCAAGCCATCTCTCATATCGCCTTTTTCCCACTCAACGGCAACATCGATCATACGCTTTATATTATTCCCGTAAAAACGATATTTAGGGAAATTTTGAGGGTATCCAAGCGGTTCCGGTCTTTGGCGAAGCACTTCTTTGGAAGTTATCGGAAATGGGGATTCCACATCCAATTTAAAGTCGGACATGATAAACAATTGATCCCATAATTTATGCTGAAAATCGGGCACATCCCTTAAATGTGGTTGCAAATTACCCATAACACTTATGATGGATTTAGCCACCTTGTTACGTTCAACAGGATCTGCAATAGATACGGCATGATCCACCATTTTTTGAAAATGACGGCCATATTCAGGAATAATAAGCTGCGGTCGCTCAGTATTATATTCTAAGTTTTCTACTAAATTCAAATCTTAAATTTTAATGCTTAAAAAAGTAATAGGAAGTATTTCTATAACGGCTGCAAATTAATAAAATTATGCCGGAATTACTATTTTATAAGGATATTACCCCATCTATCGTACCTACTTCCTTATATTTTGCTATCACCTCATCAGGGTTCTTGAGATTCACAGTAATTGAGAGGCTGGTATACTTGCCCTTCTTAGACTTTTTTGAATCGATAACAGCACCTGTATTGTTAAATACCTCATGAACCCGCCTTATTTTATCATCATCTGTAAGTACAATAAACTTATAAAGATATAAAGAAGGCCATTTGGTACTATCTGCCAATTGTATTTTCAACCGTTTATAAAACTCATCTGGACTCTCTGCGTTCATGGTTATATTTTAATGCAAAGATAATGGTTCGGTACCAATTTTTTAATGATCAGGTATTCATTACTTTTGCATGAATAATCTTTTACGATTGAAGGCGAAAAAAATTGTTATTACTGGAGGTCCCAGCACAGGTAAAACATCGGTCATTGAACATCTTGAGAAAGATGGCTATTATTGCCTTCATGAGGTCATTCGCAGTATGACTTCCGAAGAAAAAAACCAAGGGGAAAAGATAGAAATCATATCCAATCCCATTGTTTCAGTTTCGGATCCTATGAAATTCAATTTAAAGATTTTAAATGCTAGAATTGAACAGTTCAAAACCGCCCAAAAAGCAAATGACAAAATGTTCTTTTTTGACCGGGGAATACCAGACGTTTTAGCTTATATGGATTGTTTTCAGCAGACATATGATGCTATCTTTAGCAATGCCTGTGAAAACTTCCGCTATGATCATATATTCTTGATGCCACCCTGGAAAGAAATTCATGTTACAGACAATGAACGCTATGAATCTTACGAAGAATCGGTACACATTCACAACTGCTTAAAAAATTCCTATGAGCAACATGCATATGATGTGACCATAGTGCCTAAAGGAAGTATAAACGAAAGGGTTGCGTTTATTTTCAAACAAATAAATGCTTCTTAATGCCGAAAGACCCAAATATCATTTTAGCGCAATATTGGGGTTTTAAATCATTCATAGGTTCCCAAAAAAATATTATAGATACTATTTTATCCGATAGGGATGTGTTGGCCTTAATGCCTACAGGAGGCGGCAAATCACTCTGTTTTCAAATTCCGGCTTTAGCGAAAGAAGGCATTTGTATCGTAGTGTCTCCATTGATTGCTTTGATTCATAACCAGGTAGAGACATTAAAGGAAAAAGGGATAAAGGCAATTGCTTTAACCGGTGGAATATCATTTGAAGAGGTCAACAATTTGTTGGATAATTGTCTCTTTGGAAATTACAAATTCCTATACCTCTCCCCTGAACGCCTGCAGCAGGAAATTGTCCGGGATAGAATTCAGCAAATGAATGTAAATCTTATCGCGATTGATGAAGCCCATTGTATTTCGCAATGGGGGCATGATTTTAGACCCGCTTATCTTGAATGTTCCAAATTAAGGGAAATTATTCCTACAGTCCCGATCATCGCTTTAACAGCAACGGCAACACAAGCGGTAGCGAACGATATTGTAGAAAATCTTAAGTTCATTAATCCGCTGATTGTCAAGGATTCCTTTTCCCGTGATAATATCGCTTTTTCAGTCCTCTGGGAAGAGGATAAAAGGTATACGTTGAAACAACTTTGTCTTACTACCAACAAAAGTTCGATTGTTTACGTTCGTAGTAGGCGCTTGGCCCAAGATCTTGCGAATTACCTGAACATAAATAATTGTTCAGCCTCTTATTTTCACGGAGGACTATCAAAAAAGGAAAAAAAGGAAAGACTTGAATCGTGGCTCGGTGATAAAGTGAAGACCGTGGTCGCTACAAATGCCTTTGGTATGGGAATAGATAAACCCGATGTTGGATTGGTTGTTCATTATCAAATTCCAGATTGTATTGAGAATTACTTCCAAGAGGCAGGTAGGGCAGGGAGAAATGGTGAACCGGCAAGAGCAGTACTACTGACCAACAAAATGGACGAAGAACAGGTGAAAAATCAATTTTTAAGTGTTTTGCCAGATATTCCGTTTATCAAATTGGTGTACAACAAATTGAACAATTATTTTCAAATACCCTATGGTGAAGGATTCGATGAGAAGTTTCAACTGAATTTCAATGCATTTTGTGAAACCTATAAATTGAATCCGCTAATAACCTTCAATGCATTTCGGGTATTAGACCAAAATTCTGTTTTCGCCCTATCCGAAGCATTCTTCAAGAAAACCATGCTGCGTTTTTTGACCAACAAAGAGCAGTTGCTTTCATATCTTGCGAAAAATAGGAACCTTGTTGTCACTGTTCAAACCATTTTACGCACATATGGAGGTGTTTTTGAATTCGATACTAAGATAAATACGGTTTTGATTGCCAAAAAGGCTGGGGCCAGTGAAGAATCAATACTTAAGATCCTAAGACAGTTGAAAGCAGAAAACATAATAGCATATCAAGAAAGCAATAGCGATTTGGAGCTAACTTTTTTAGTACCCCGTGAAGACGATGTTACAATTAATGTATTCGCCCATAAAGTGAAAGCGCTTAACGCGACAAAAGTCAAAAACATCGAAAACATATTGACCTATATAAACAATACCAAAGTATGCCGCAGTAAACAATTGTTGGAATACTTTGGCGAGAAAGTTGAAACCAATTGTGGCAAATGTGATATTTGCAAGGCCAAACTTCCGTTGGATGCAGACATAAAAGCTTTTGTATCCGACGAGATTGTTCGGCTGTTAAAAACTGAAAGTAAATCTTCAAGGGAATTGATAAAAGCTTTGGACTTTGAGGAAAGCACTATATTGAATGTAATAAAAGAACTGTTGGAAACTGGTAAAATAAGCATAAACACGCGAAATGAATATGAGCTTGGACAAAAAGGATGAATTGAGAATTGTTTTTATGGGCACCCCAGAGTTTGCTGTAACAATTCTGGATAAGTTGGTGCAACACGATTACAACATTGTTGGGGTAATTACTTCACCGGATAAACCAGCAGGTAGAGGTCGAAAAATAAATAAATCGGCCATTAAAGTGTACGCTGAAGAAAAATTCCTTAATGTATTACAACCTACAAATCTTAAAGATGAGGACTTTTTAAAAGAACTTGCAGAGTTTAAAGGCCAATTTACAAATTGTAGTGGCTTTTAGAATGTTACCTAGGAAAGTGTGGGAAATGCCAGATTATGGCACATTCAATCTTCATGCTTCACTACTTCCTAATTACAGGGGTGCCGCTCCAATAAATTGGGCAATCATCAATGGGGAAACTGAAACAGGGGTCACTACATTTTTCATTGATGACAAAATAGACACCGGTGAAATGATACTTCAGGATAAGGTGGCGATAGCAGATGATGATTCCGCGGGCACACTACATGACAAATTAATGTATTCAGGAGCTGATCTAGTATTAAAAACCATAAAACAAATCCAGATTGGAAAGGTAGTGCGCACGAAACAAGACTTCGATTCTGATGTAAAGTCTGCCCCTAAGATTCATAAAGATACCTGCCAAATAAATTGGGACCAGTCTTTAGAACAAATTTACAACCATATTAGAGGATTGAGTCCTTACCCAACATCTTGGACGACCTTAATGAATAATGGTGAAGAAATTTTTCTAAAAATATACAAAGTAAATAAAGAGAAGGAAAAGCATAATCTTAAAAATGGGCAAATCATTTGCACTAAAAAAGAAATGAAGGTTGCGGTAAAAGACGGCTACATATTGTTGTTGGAAATTCAACTTCCAGGTAAGCGCAAAATGGAAATCCGTGATGTCCTGAACGGTCTAAAATTGGCAAAAACTGCGTCGATGGTGTAAAGTCCCGTTCTCATTGGGCTGCGAGAAACGTAAAAAACGCCCTACTTTATCAACAAACGGACTGAGTTATCAACAAAAACGCCGATTTCCCCTTATTTTACTTGCGTTCACTGAAAATCCGTATAAATTTGTTTGAAGGTTTAAAATTATTTTTAAAACAATTAATTTAATTACACTATGAACAAAACAGAATTAATCGATGCAATGGCTTCTGATGCTGGCATCACAAAAGCCGCGGCTAAAAAGTCATTAGAATCTTTCTTAGGAAACGTTGAAGGTTCTCTTAAAAAAGGTAATCGTGTATCTTTAGTAGGTTTCGGATCTTGGTCTGTATCTAGAAGAAATGCAAGAGAAGGTAGAAATCCATCAACTGGAAAAACTATCCAAATTGCAGCAAAAAATGTTGTAAAGTTTAAAGCTGGTGCTGATTTAGGCAAAGCGGTAAACTAGTATATATTACAATAATATCCAAAAGCCCTGACCTAACGTCAGGGCTTTTTTAGTACTACCTATTTGTGTTTTATAGGATTTATCTTATTTTAGTTACAGCAAGAAATAGAATATGGTCGATTTAAAACCAAAAAAAGGAAAATTACTCATCGCGGAGCCTGCTCTGACAGGTGATGTATCATTCAATAGGTCTGTTGTTTTGCTGGCAGAACATAATGAAGAGGGTTCTGTTGGTTTTATTCTTAACAAACCTTTGGAATATCATATAAATGATTTGGTCACCGAGATATCTATACCCCTACAGGTCTATAATGGTGGTCCTGTTGAACAGGACAACCTTTATTTTATACATAAGGTACCGCATCTTATTGATAATAGTATAGAAATATCGGATGGCATCTATTGGGGTGGTGATTTTGAAACAACCGTAACTCTTATCAATGAAGAATTAATCTCAGATCATGATATTCGATTCTTTTTAGGATATTCAGGATGGTCCTCACTACAATTGGATGAAGAGTTATCGTCCAAATCTTGGATTGTGGTACCCAACGAATACGAAAGTAGTATTATACAAAAATCCTCTGTCGCTTTTTGGAAGGAAAAAATGTTAGAACTTGGCGGCAATTACCTGCTTTGGTCCAATGCACCTGAAAATCCGAGTTTAAATTAAATTATTGCTGGAATCAACTTAAGCGGGCCGATGCATTTAATTTACCCAATAAATTTTTTGAAACCGCAGTTCCAAAGTCCTTTTTTCTATACTTTGTAATGGGCTTAATACCTACTATAGCATTCGTAATGAAAAGTTCATCGGCCTTTTGAAGTTCAAAAGGGGAAATAGATTCTTCAATAAAAGTATAATCCTCAATTTTGGCTAAAATAGTTATTAGTTTATTACGTATTATCCCATTTAAACAACCATCGGATAACGGTGGGGTCTTTATTACATTTCCCTTCGCTAAAAATAGATTACCGTTTAGTGCTTCGACAACGCTTTTATTTGTGTTCAACAATAAACAATTTTGATACTTATTTTCTTTGGCGAATATACTACCAACGACATTCAGGATTTTGTTGTTGGTCTTTAATGTGGAAAGCATATCAGGATTAACATAAAAGTCTTTGAACAACTCCACTTCGTAGGCTGTATCTTCAATAATATAAAAAGGCGCATGCAGCGCCTTGACCTCAATAACGAAAGAAATAGTATTGGTTTCTGGAGTGTATAATCCTCCATTCTTCCTAAAAACCGTCAAACGTACCCTTACCGGTCGTGCCTCAAGGTCGTTGGCATTTATGGTTCTAAAAATCTGGTCTTCAAGGTATTCCATGGTAAAACTCATGGGAATCTCCATTCTTAGAATGCGCATAGATGCCATTAACCTAAGATAATGTTCTTCCCAAAAAAACACCTTCCCATTTACAACCCTAATCGTTTCAAAGAGGGAATCACCATAACGCAGTCCCCTATTTTCTTGATTTAGAAAATTGACCTCTTTTGTAAGTAGCTTGCCGTCAAAATTTATCATAAAAAAAAGCCTTGAAAAATCAAGGCCAAATATACTGTATAATTATAAGTTGAATTTATTTAGAACCCAAAACCTGTTTTAGACTAGAAACTTGGTTTTCCCAGAGCATTTTGGCTTCATCAACTTCATCTTCCTCGGCAAAATCAGAAATAAAAAGTGAAACATCCTTAGTAATCTCATCAACAATGATCTTCATCTCAAAATAAGAATCATCATCATTTTCTTCCCAAGCGAATTTTACGAATTCATCGCTCTTGCGTTTTAGTAATTTAGCCTCTTCTTCGGAACCATCCCATATAAAAGTGAACATCTCTCCCCTTGAGTTTACATTATCTGCAAACCACTCTGATAGACCAGAGGGTGTTGAAAGATACTGGTATAATAACTGTGGTGATGATTGTATTACAAATTCAATTTCAAATTTAATCTTATCGCTCATTACGATTGGGTATTTGTTATGGGCAATATATATATTTATAAATGATAAAAAAATTAAAACCGATAGAATATTTTTTAGCAATTGAATGTTGACGAAGAAGAAATTAAGCTTTATATTTGCAGCCGTTTTAAGCGACATGGCGAGCCCTGACGAAAGACAAAGTCTTTGTCACGGTGCTGACAAACAAAATTTCGTCAGCAGTAGCTCAGCTGGTCCTGACCTTTTCTTTGAAAGGAATATCAGGTCTGATGACTCTGACGAGTATCAGACTCCGTCAGAGATGCCGATAAGCAAAGCTTCGTCGGCATTAGAGCGAATTGAACTGGAAAATGACCCAGGCAGGGTCTCAAAAACTGCCAAATGGCGAGGTAGCTCAGCTGGTTAGAGCGTCGGATTCATAACCCGGAGGTCGGGGGATCGTGCCCCCCTCTCGCTACAGCAAGTCAAAGGAATCCCAAAAATTGGGGTTCCTTTTTGTTTTAAGGGTACAACAAAAAAATGAAAGGGCCCTTTTTATTTGTCTTGATTTGACATTGAATGCCCTTTTACCATATAGTCTTGCCAAATTTCTAGAATGTGCTATAGGGCATGATTCTTCTAACACTACTGAAATAAACACCCATGTAGTATCAAATACTTTTAGAACCATTAAAAATCTATTAGATTTGTGGTATTGATAACATAGAACTATAGTTACTAGTAACTATATACAACCGCCATGCTTCATTAAGACCAGCCAATAACCAATGATAAAATTCCTTAGATTATAGAAACTTAATTTTGTAAAACAAAATCAAATTTCTGGTAGACTTTTGATTGAGATAGCCGATTGCGGAAAAATAACTCGACTAAAAAAATAATTGACCGAGCTTAAAAAAAGAAATGATGGCCGAAAAGTTTGACCCAAACCGAATTGAATACTCGTAATTAACTCGGAGCGGAAAAACGAATTTCTTAATGAATTATCGGACTCATAAAAACAACGGACTATTGATTTTAAAAAATAAAGATGATAAAGAGCTGATTGAAAATAAATCGATGAACATATCGGAATTTAATTAACGAATATGGTTTTCACAAAAGAGACAAAGGATAACGAACTTTATGTGTATATGAATGGAAAGCTGATTTATAAAAAATGGCTGAAAACTGGACAATCCAAAGTTTTTGATTTAATGGCTTATGACAAATACACGGACTATTCCATAAACGAAGTGAAAAAATAACGATTTACAACATCTATAAAACATTGCTATTATAGGCTTTCCGAATGGTTTTTGCTTGTTTAGTAAGACCGCCTAATTATTATGATTTGGCTTTTAAGAAATAAAAAATAAAAACGAAATATACATCATATTCCATACTACTTTCATTAATTGCCCTTTATGGAATTTGGGGCTTTCTGTTTCTGCATAAGAACAAAGATAATTTGATAAAAAACGAGAATAAAAGAGCTAATTGTGCCTTTTAATTCGAAAATAACTATGACAATATATTTTATTAATCGTAATATTGCAATGAAACAATAATATTAAAAAATGGGATTGACCAAAACCGAAATGTTTACCGAGCAACAAAATAAAATTGCACTTTTAGCCAAAGTCTTTGGACATCCTGCACGAGTTGCTATTTTACAACATTTATTCAAAATCGATACTTGTGTTTGTGGGGATTTGGTAGACGAAATAGGATTGGCACAACCAACCATTTCACAACATTTAAAGGAATTAAAGCATTTGGGCCTAATCAAGGGAAATATAGAAGGAACAAGTGTTTGCTATTGCATCGATAAGGAAAATTGGACTTCAATGAAAGAAGTTATGCTACAGTTTTTAGACCAAGACATATCGAATGAAAATTGTTGCTGATAATATTTTAGATATTCCATTTTATAATCACAATAAAATAACAAAATGAAAAAAGAGCAAGAATTAAAAAATATAGTCAAAGAACGCTACGCCAAAATAGCTGAACAGGGCAAAGTTGAAAATGCCTCATCTTGTTGCGGTGCGACCACACCTTCCGATAAAGTTTACAACATTATGATGGATGACTATACTGATACAAAAGGCTATGTTGAAGACGCCGATTTAGGTTTAGGCTGTGGTCTCCCGACCCAATTCGCCAAAATTGAAAAAGGGGATACCGTAATTGATTTGGGTTCTGGAGCTGGTAATGATTGTTTTGTGGCCCGCCACGAAACAGGTATTGAAGGCAAGGTAATTGGTATTGATTTTACGCCCATTATGATTCAGAAAGCGCGAATAAATGCAGAAAAGTTAGGCTACAACAATGTGGAATTTAGAGAAGGGGATATTGATGCCATGCCTGTGAGCAATGAAATAGCCGACGTAATTGTAAGTAATTGTGTATTGAACCTGGTCCCAAGCAAGGATAAAGTCATCGGAGAAATGTACAGGGTTTTGAAACCCGGTGGCCACTTTAGTGTTTCGGATATTGTTTTGGTTGGTAACCTTCCAGATGCTTTGAAAGCAGATGCCGAAATGTATGCAGGCTGTGTTGCAGGAGCCATTCAGAAATCAGAATACTTGCAAATTATAGAAGATAAAGGTTTTGAAAATATCAAAGTACAAAAAGAAAAGCCGATTGTTATTCCCGATGATATCCTGGGCAAATATCTTTCACCAGAAGAGGCAAAGGCTTTCAACAAGGGAGGTACAGGGATATTCAGCCTCACGGTATACGCCGACAAGCCAGGGGCAAAACAGGAAAAAACAAAAGTAAAACTTTCTGAAATTCAAACTGCAACTTCTTGCACGCCAGAAAGTGGATGTTGCTAAATATTGAATAACCAATATGAAATTATTTGACAAGATAGAGACTGTCATTTCAACATTGAAAGTTGAATCCATCTCAAAAGAACGTAAAACAGTATTACAGCCTTTGGTTGACTTTTTAAATGATAAATCAAAAAACGGAGAAGAAATAAGAATCAATTTTATTTGTACCCACAATTCAAGAAGAAGTCATTTATCACAAGTTTGGGCACAAACAATGGCCTCTTATTTTGACATTAAAAATGTGTTTTGTTATTCAGGCGGAACTGAAGCAACGGCTCTTTTTCCAATAGTAGCTGAAACATTAATAAATTCAGGTTTTGAAATAAACACCATCTCAAAAGGCGAAAACCCGGTTTATAGCATAAAATATGCAGAAAATCAGCATCCAATAATAGGATATTCCAAGAAGTTCGATGATGACTTTAACCCAAAGTCAAAGTTTGCCGCCATTATGACCTGTTCACAAGCTGATGAAGGTTGCCCTTTTATTGCAGGTGCTGAAAAACGTATCCCTATAACTTTTGAAGATCCAAAAGCATTTGACAATACACCACAGCAGGCTCAAAAATACAAGGAAAGAAGCCTGCAAATAGCAACTGAACTATTTTATGTTTTCTCTATAACCAACCCTTAAAATGGCATCTACAAAAAAATTAAGTTTTCTCGACAGTTATCTAACGCTTTGGATTTTTATCGCAATGGCTTTAGGCGTTGGTATTGGATATTTTGTCCCATCATTTCCGAATACGATTAACTCATTCAGTAGCGGAACAACGAATATTCCCATTGCCATCGGGTTGATTTTAATGATGTATCCACCTTTGGCAAAGGTTAATTATTCTCTTTTGCCCAAAGTTTTCCGTAACACAAAGATCCTTTCAATATCACTACTTCTAAATTGGATTATTGGTCCGATTTTGATGTTCGTATTGGCAATCACTTTTTTAAGGGATTATCCAGAATATATGGTTGGACTGATTTTGATTGGTTTGGCGCGTTGTATTGCCATGGTCTTGGTTTGGAACGACCTTGCCGAAGGAAGTAGCGAATATGGGGCAGGATTGGTTGCATTAAATAGTATTTTTCAAGTGTTCGCTTATAGTTTTTATGCTTGGGTTTTTATTACTGTCCTTCCCCCCTATTTCGGATTTGACGGTGCAATTGTTGATATTTCAATCGGAACGATTGCCGAAAGTGTTGCCATCTATTTGGGGATACCTTTCGTAATGGGAATTCTAAGCCGTTTGATTTTAGTAAAACTAAAAGGCGAAGAATGGTACACGAAAAAATTTATTCCAACCATTTCGCCAATGACCTTGATAGCACTTTTATTTACAATTGTTATAATGTTCTCTTTAAAAGGCGAATTGATAGTTGAAATTCCAATGGACGTTTTAATTATCGCGGTTCCTTTACTTGTCTATTTTAGTTTAATGTTCCTCATTGGATTTTTCCTTACAAAAGCAATGGGTGCTGAATATGACAAAACCGCTTCGGTGGCCTTTACAGCTGCAGGAAATAATTTTGAATTGGCGATTGCAGTTGCCATTGCCGTTTTCGGACTGAATTCGGGACAAGCTTTTGCAGGGGTAATTGGTCCTTTAGTCGAAGTTCCTGCATTGATTTTATTGGTTCGGGTTTCCTTTTGGTTACGGAAAAAATATTACGGAAAGCCAATGCTTAATGACTAGCAGAACGAAAAAAATATACTCAAAAATATAGTTGAATAATAGCCGAAAAAGTAATTAATTGAGGGTGATTTCATAAATTTATGGTCATTTGTCAGCCAAAAAGTTAGTACTTAAAAACCGCTGCTGTGCATACGCGATACCGTAGTTTAATTTTAAAAACATGATCAAATACATACTGTTTTCAGCAATAATCATTCTTTCGCATTCTTCATGTACCCACAAAAAGCTGGAGGCGGATACTATTATTGAGAATAGTATTATATGGACTGGGAATTCTGATATGCCTATTGCGGAAGCTATCGCTATCAAGTCAGATACGATAATTGCTGTTGGTTCAACTGCTGAAATTCGTGAGTTTATAGGAAGGTCCACCCAAGTTATCAATACGGACAAGAAATTCATTGTACCTGGGTTTATTGATTCCCATGTTCATCTATTAATGGGAGGTAACTCCCTTTTAAGTGTAGAGCTAAGAGATGTAACTACTAAGGAAGAATTTGTCCGTCGAATCGGGGACCATGCTAAAAAACTAAATGCCAATGCTTGGATTGTTGAAGGAAATTGGGATCACACGCTTTGGGGCGGGCAATTGCCTACCAAAGAATGGATTGATGATGTCACCACTGTAAATCCGGTTGCGATATACAGAATTGATGGTCATATGATCTTGGCTAACGCTGCGGCGCTAAAAATTGCAGGTATAGATAAAGACACTCCTGATATTCCTAACGGGGAGATAGTCCGCCATGCAGATGGAACACCTACAGGAATCTTAAAGAGCGAAGCCATGTATTTGGTGTTAAACAAAATTCCCGCATTAAGCAACGACCAAAAAGAACTGGCAATAAAAAAAGCCCAAGCGTATTTATTGTCGGAAGGAGTGACCTCAATACATGACGTCGATAGTTTAGGTGGTTTTGAGATTGTCCAAAAAATGAAAACCGCAGATGACTTAAAAATTCGAATTTACGCTGCACAACCATTACACAAATGGAATACGTTAACAGCTAAATCTAGAGTTGATGGTAAATGGTTAAAAAATGGCATGCTAAAGGGATTTGTTGATGGATCACTGGGCTCTCATACTGCAGCTTTTTTGGATTCATATACTGATAAGGCAGATGACAAAGGAATTTTTATTAACGACCCCAAGGATATTTATAATTGGATATCTGAAGCAGATAAACAAAAATTACAAGTGACGGTTCATGCCATTGGTGATCACGCCAACAATTCCTTGCTCAATATATACCAACAACTAATTAAAGAACGAGGCAAGAAAGACAGGCGGTTGCGAATAGAACATGCACAACATTTGGCACCAGAAGATATTAAAAAATTTGCCGATTTGGACATTATTGCTAGTGTTCAGCCCTATCACGCCATTGATGATGGAAGATGGGCTGAGGAACTTATTGGTCCTGAAAGGATAAAAACAACCTATGCATTTAAATCTCTTTTGGATGCAAATGTAACCCTGGTTTTTGGCAGTGACTGGCCAGTTGCTCCAGCCTCTCCTCTAAAAGGTATTTATGCTGCCGTAACAAGAAGAACCTTAGACAACAAAAACCCAACTGGCTGGGTGCCTAGCCAAAAAATTTCGGTTGAACAAGCATTATATGCCTATACAAGAGACGCTGCATACGCTTCATTTGATGAAGATATAAAAGGAACATTAGAGGTTGGGAAAGTAGCGGATTTCGTAGTCCTAAGCGACAATATAATTAAAGTAGATTCTGATAAAATAATCGATATCAAAGTACTTGCCACCTATGTTGGGGGCAAAAATGTTTATGAAAATCAAAGCGCTAAAAACTAAGCGCAACAAGATTTAAGCGGTTAAAACGGCTCATAGTAAAACACGTTGCTGCAATTAAAATGAACAAACAACAGATCATAACATGGTTGCTTCAAGGTGATGTTTCAATACAATATCAGGTTCACCGGGATTTGTTGGGAAATGACCGGAACGATCTACGAGAAAGAATAGCCCATGAAGGTTGGGGAAAACAGTTTTTGTCAAAACGAAATTCAAATGGTCACTGGGGAAGGAAGTTTTATCAACCTAAGTGGATTTCATCCCATTACACGTTGCTAGACCTTCGCAATTTAAATCTGAGTCGTGATCATACAATTGCGAAAGAGACCATTGAATTAACGTTGCATACTTGTAGGGCGGATGATGGAGGTATTTTATTAGGTCCCTCAACAACAGCTCATAGTGATGTTTGTGTAAATGGAATGTTTTTGAATTATGCCTCTTACTTTAGAACTGATGAGCAAAGCTTATGCCCTATTGTGGACAGTATACTTAATGAGAGAATGCCAGATGGAGGATTTAATTGCAGGACAACACGTAGTGGTGCAACCCATAGTTCCTTACATACCACCCTGTCCGTTCTTGAAGGTATTTTCGAGTTTCAGAAAGCAGGATACACATATCGGATGAAAGAACTCCATAGTGTCAGGGAAAGTGCTGAAGAATTCATTCTACTGCATCAATTGTTCATATCTGACCATACTGGTGAAATTATTAAGAAAGATTTCCTGAAGTTGGTGTATCCAAGTAGGTGGAAGTATGACATCCTTCGGGCATTGGACTATTTTCAATATGCTGGTAGTAAATGGGATGAGCGAATAGAAAAAGCAATAAACGTAATACAGAAAAAAAGGAAAAATAATGGTGTCTGGAATATGCAGGCTGCCCATCCAGGACAAGTGCACTTCATCATGGAGGAAGCCGGCAAGCCTAGTAGATGGAACACCTTAAGAGCTATAAGAGTATTAGAACATTTCAAAATTTAAAAAAACCTAGTCGATTCTTTTAAGCATGCCAAGGCAAAACCAATTGTATTTGCCGTGATTACTAAATGAATACAATGGAATTTTGAAATACACGTGACAATTTTAAAGTCCCCAGGGCCAGTGCTTCTATTAAAAAGTTGTATTATTAGTCACACCACATATCTCATTTGGAATTTCTTAACTTTAACGGGCGCAATTTAACCAACTGAAACAATTTTCTGACCACTATATTATTATGTGTTACGATATTAAAGCAAGTCTAGAAGCTCAATTAACAAGGGCACAAAGGGAACAAGATTATCAGGCCATTGAGGAAATCATGGAAAAATTGATTCCCTTGACTGACCTACCTATTCATCATGCTTCTGGATTTAGTCATCCCGAATTGCTTATCTATACGGATCGTTCCCCAAATTTTCCGGAAGTAGCTACTTGGGGACTCGTGCCCCATTGGGTCAAGGATGACGAACAACGTAAAAAATTATGGAACCGAACCTTAAACGCCAGAGGGGAAACCATTTTCGAAAAGCCCTCTTTTCGTAATGCTGCCAAAAACAATCGCTGTATCGTTTATGTTGATGGGTTCTATGAGCACCATCATTTTGGCGGCAAAACCTATCCCTTTTTTATTAAACAGCACAACAATAAGCCTTTAGCACTTGCAGGATTATGGAGCGAATGGATAAATAAAGAAACGGGTGGTACTATGAACACATTTACCATTGTCACCACCGAAGGAAACCCCTTATTGGCTAAAATCCATAACAACCCTAAGCTCAAAGGACCTCGAATGCCATTTATTTTACCATTGGAATTGGAAGATAAATGGCTAGTCCACATTGATGATGAATTGGAGAAAAAGTCTATAGAGGAACTTATACAGTCCTACCCTGAGGAAGAACTTACAGCACACACTGTCACAAGACTTCGTGGAAAGGAATACATAGGTAATGTTAAGGAAGTTTCCAATCCTTTTGAATATGAGGAGCTAGAGTTTTAAGTAATTATTGGCATATTCCAGAAGACAGATATTGGGTTACTCACATCTTCTACAAGTAATGCGCATGTCAATTCAATCTTTAGAAGATGCTGCATTCATGCAGGACAAAATCATTTATCACTGCCATTCAATAGCTTTTTATCTTCCAGATCAACAGCGTGGTACATAGAAGCAAAAGCAGCATGTACCCATATAATGGCAAAGAGGACACCCACGATAAAACAAAGTAATCCAGCAATAAAAATTGGCAGTACAAGTAATGCCATTCCAAATATTTTCCAACCATAACCACGTGTCATTTCCCAGCTTTTTTCAACTGCTGCAACAGGCTCCATGTTTTTATCCATTACCAGATAAGAGACAAAAGCCAACCTACAGGCAAGTATTATTCCTGGAATTATCAAAAAAACGAAACCAATACCAATTATTGCAAAGGTCAACAAGTTCGCCAAAATTATATTCAGATAATTGTTTTTAAAACCGTCGAAGAGTTCTGAAATTTCAATTTTTTCATTTCTCATACCCTGTAAATAGAGTAAATCCCCTCCATATTTTACAACTGGCAGGAACAATAGCCCATAAGCCGCAATCAATACTTGTAATAATAGAATCCCTGGCGTATTTTCCCATTCCGAATCCTGAATTGCTGAAACCGGTGCTTCCAATAAACCGACTACTACGGTTATGATAAACAGATATAGGAAGTATTTCCACATTTGTTGCCATGCGTATTTATAACTTCCTGAGATTGTTGCTTGTGGTTTTCTTTCTTCTTTTACAACTTCCATGATCTTCGAATATTAATTTTGATAAATGTAAGGGGCCCAAATTAAAAATCCTTCCAACTTTAGTAGTGATTATAAAATCACTACCAAGGTATTGCTCGGTTTTAATGGCATTTACATACTTTTAGACTATTAAATTGTAACTCTTGTTAAGTCTGCTATTCATTGTGGTTTTTATTTTTTGTTTTGCAGTGGCCATTGCATGCATATTAATTGCACATGGCTTTATCCTGACATACAATACTGGGTTTCATAGAAACTACTTTTATTATCTCGTTACATTTTTCGGATTTGCCTTTTATGGAATCTGGGGACAGATTTTAATGAGGGTATTACTCTCCTCAATAATTACTGGAAGCGAAGAAATTGAGATGATCGCTAACTTTCTGCCCATCTTGGGCGTTCCCTTTCTCCTCATTTCATGGATAATGTTGTTAAAAATGGGGTATTCACTGATCGAGGTGCCAATGAAAAATAATCTGGTACGCATTCACTTGATCATATTCATCTTAATCATACCCATTGCATGGGGATTATACGCATTATTGGATAAAACAAATTGGCAAATAGGAACGCAACTTGCATATACCCAAATTGGATTGACATTGTTCATAGAATTGTTATATATGAGCCTATTTGCAAGCGTTGTTTTAAGATATTCAAAGAAACAAAACAGACCTAATGCGAAAATCATGACCCGATTTACGATGTTCATGGTACTGGGTCTCGTATTAAGGCTAGCTGTGGTCCCTTTCTACTTTGCAAGTTCATGGATTCTTGCCCCCCTTATTTTGATTTATTTTCTATCTAACTTCATACCCTTGTTTTATTTAAAACTTAATTCAGATTTCGTTTTTAGACCTGTTCATGCAGAGAACCCCATTGACCAAAAGAAGGCACTGATTTATGAAAAATACCGTATCACGAAGCGCGAGAGAGAGATCGTGGAACAGATTTGCCAAGGTAAGACCAATCAGCAAATAGCCGATGAACTTTTTATAAGCTTGCAAACAGTGAAAGACCACACCCATAGAATTTACACTAAAATCGGCATCAATGGGCGAATGAAATTGGTGCAATTGGTCAACGCTTAAGTATCGTTTCTTTCGATGATAATTTTTAGCTTTCTTTTACATATTCTTTCAGATCAGCTATTCGCCTTCACTATTGAATTAGTCCAAAATAGGGCAGGATTAAAATTTGATTCCTTAATTTAATAGTGACAATCAAAAAGAAACAAAATGAAACTAGGGGCATTTTCAGTAAGTCTTAGTGTCAAGGACCTTGAGACTTCAAAACAATTTTATGAAAATCTGGGATTTTCGGTTTTCGCTGGTGAGAAGGAACGCAATTACCTTATCATGAAAAATGAGGATACAATTATTGGTCTTTTTCAAGGGATGTTCGAGAACAATATTTTAACATTTAATCCTGGATGGGATGAAAATGCAAGCAAACTGGAAGAATTTGACGATGTGCGGGATATACAACAAACACTTAAGCAAAAGGGAGTTGCATTATTAAGTGAAGCTGACGAAAGTTCTACGGGTCCTGCAAGTTTTATGTTCATGGATCCCGATGGAAATACCATTCTTATTGATCAGCATGTGTGATTTTATTGTCGATGATTAAAAAACTTGATCATACAAATGTAAAAATAGCTACTGAAATTCGCACTGTTTTTCAGGTATCCTATGCGGTAGAAGCCGAATTACTGAAGGCGAAAGAATTTCCTCCTTTAAAAAGAACCATTAATGAATTTTTGGAGAGTAAAAATGACTACTATGGTTATTTGATTGATGACGTAGTCGGAGCCGTTATTGAGATAATTAATAATGGCAAGTCAATTCATATTCAGAGTTTGGTGGTAGATCCTAAATTTTTTAGACAAGGAATAGCCCAAAATTTAATTTCTTATCTATTTGATTCATTTGATTCGGAAATTTATACCGTAGAAACAGGAGCCGCAAATCAACCAGCAGTCACCTTATATGAAAAAAATGGGTTTATGGAAATTGAGCAGTATTATGCCGAATTTGACATAAGAAAAGTTAGATTTGAAAGAAAAATAACTACAACACCTTAAATTATTGAGTTCTTTCCTAGACATATTAAACCAAGATTCGAATCCTTCCACAGAGATTAATGCACTCAAAGCAAGAATAACGATTAAAACATTAAAAAAAGGAGCTGTTTTACAACGCAGCGGAGATAGCATCTTACAAATTTACTATGTAAAAAAAGGCTTGCTGCGCAGTTACACCATTGACAATAAGGGAAAAGAACATATTTTTATGTTTGCCCCTGAGGATTGGATAATTGCCGATGGTGCAGATTTTGGTTCCCCCTGTCAACTTTTTATTGATGTGCTGGAAGATTCTGAAATTGAGATAATCGATAAGAAATTGTTCGAGGAAGTATATATTCCGCTAACCCTGAATAGCGATAAGCAACGAACAGCAACAATGATCAAGCGTATTTCGGTTTTACAAGAGCGGGTAATATTGCTAATGAGTGCTTCGGCCATAGAGCGTTACGAGCATTTCAAAAGCACTTATCCTCAAATAATGCAGCGAGTCCCGCAACGCATGATTGCCTCTTATTTAGGCATGACACCTGAAGCCCTTAGCAAAGTTAAAAGTGAAAAAGCAAAGGGCAAATAGCTTATTTATTTCTTAATCTAGATTAATGCATCTTATGAACATACTGGGCATATTTGTAGTATGAAACAAGTCACATGAAGATTTTAATATTTACTTATAGTATTTTGACGAATTTCAATTGACCTTTTAAAAACATAAAATGCAACAGATGAAAAAAATAATAGCACTTGGTGGAAGCAACAGTAAGAAATCCATTAATAAAGAATTGGCCCAGTATACTGCCGATCAAATAGTGAATTCTAAAACTATTGTTGCAGATTTGAATGAGTTTGATTTACCACTTTACGGAATAGATTTGGAAAACGAAAAAGGCATACCAGACAATGCCATTAAACTGAACGCCCTAATTGAAGATGCCGATGGTATTGTAGTATCGATGGCAGAACATAACGGCTCTTATACCGCTGCTTTCAAAAATGCAATTGATTGGTTATCCCGGATAAATCAAAAAGTTTGGAAAGACAAACCCATGTTCTTAATGGCAGCCTCTCCTGGTGTTAGAGGTGGTAGCTCGGTTTTAAATACAGCTATAATGGCATTCCCTTTTTTTGGGGGAAATATCATTACAGATTTCTCACTACCTTCTTTTTATGATAATTTTTCAAAAGAGGGATTAAAAAACGATGATTTGAATGAAACCTTGAATAAAAAGATTCAAATGTTTCAAGAAGCAATTTAAACAACAAGATCATGAACAAAAAAGTAAGGACATTAATCCCCGCTTTCGATATAGATATGGGTGGCATACCATTAAAACAGGCCTTACCCACAACTAACGTACAACAAGTAGATCCATTCCTACTATTGCATCATGGGGAGCTAAAATATAGAAAACATGCCAAAGCGGTGCATCAGGGCGTGGGGGCACATCCTCACCGGGGTTTTACACCCGTGACTTTTATCATCGAGGGTGAAATACACCATCGTGATAGCAGGGGAAATAACCAAATTGCGAAAAAAGGCGAAGTACAATGGATGCATGCAGGATCTGGCATTGTGCATAGTGAGCGACCTTCACAAGATTTAATAGACCGGAATGGCACCAATGAAATAATTCAACTTTGGGTAAATTCCCCAGCTGATAAAAAAATGCAGGAACCCAGTTATCAATATGTTCCAGAGCAAGAAATACCTGTTTTTCTTTCAGAAGATGATAACATACGCTCCAAAGTAATTGCAGGTCATTACGGTTCCTTGAAAGGGAAAATTGAAGTAGAAAGTGAACTTTTGATGTTATGGAACGATGCAATTGGTGGAGGGTGTCAAACATTTTCAATTCCGAAAGGATTCAATACCATGATCTATACTATTAAAGGTCAGCTAAGGGTAAAAGACTATGGTCTTGTGGAAAAGGAAAGTTTGGTCATTTTTGAGGATGATGAAGATCAGATTTCCATTACTGCTGACCAAGGCGCATCATTCTTGCTACTAGCTGGATTACCATTGAATGAAAAAATGGTGCAACATGGGCCTTTTGTAATGAACTCCGAAACAGAGATTCTTGAAGCTATGCGTGATTATCAAATGGGTAAAATGGGAATTCTTATTGAAGAGTAAATAGTTATAATTTGATATTTTAGTAGCGGTTTTTAGGTTCTCACCTTTAAACCGCTTTTTTAATACCAACAATGGGTAATATGAAAATCATAAATAGCACAATTTCAGATATTGAATCTATTTTCAAACTATATGAAATCGCTACTTCTTTTCAAAAGAAAAAATTTCCAGGTAACCAATGGCCCATTTTTAGCAGAACGCTTGTAGAGACTGAGATCAAAGAAAATAGACAATGGAAATTATTGATCAATGGACAAATTGCATGTATATGGGCAATAACTTTCAGCGACCCACAAATATGGGAAGACAGCAATGATGATTTGGCTATATATATCCACAGGATTGCTACCAACCCAAATTATAGAGGTCAAAATTTAGTTTCAAATATTGTTGAATGGGCTAAAAAGTATAGTGCTGATAAACAAATATCCTTTATAAGAATGGATACTTGTGGCCATAATAAAAGACTTATATCACACTATGAAAAATGTGGTTTTACCTTTTTGGGAATATCGAAATTAAAAAATTCGGAAGGTCTCCCAAGTCATTACCATGATGCAGATGTTTGTTTTTTCGAAATAATGCTGTAACTATCTTATTAATGCGCTGGAATATAAAATTCTATCTATCGTACTTATAGAAATTTCCGGGTTTAATTACTTGGCATTTTATCCCAATTAGTTCCAGTTACATAACAATCTAGAAACCATTTAAATAATTGATATTCATGATATTTATCATATGCTTTACCTAGTGTTTGTCCTAAATTCAAAGCTTCAATATTTAAATGACTCATCATGACAACCAAAAAAGATGATAAAAGCTCATGGGCCATTGGTGGTATGACCCTTGTTGGTGTCGGGGTTGGACTCATTTTTGTCCAAACAGCGCCATTGATAACCGCAGCATCCATAATCATAGGAATTGGCGTTGGCCTTCTGATTACTTCCTTACTTTCCAGAAATAAGGAATAAAATTAAAATCCTACATTTTTCTTCTTAAACAAAACCATGATAAAGTTTTTTAGAAAAATCAGAATGCAACTGCTGAGTGAAAACAAACTTAGCAGGTATTTGATTTATGCCTTAGGAGAAATATTCCTTGTGGTCATTGGGATATTGATAGCTTTACAGATCAATAATTGGAACAATGGTAAAATAGAACGGAAGGAAGAAAAAAAATCATACCTCAATATAAAACGTCAAATACTGGATGATAAGAATAATTTGATAAAAGTCAGATACCATAATAACTATTATTCAGAAATATACCAATATGGCGTTGGAATTATAATGTCAGGTAATCGGGAAAAAATAGATTCACTTGCACATGTTGCCATGGGGCTCTCACAATTCTCTGATTTTCATAATAGCGGTAATATCTACCAAACTTTAGTAAATAGTGGGGGATTAAAATTATTGAAAAATTCTGAAATAACTAGTTCTATTCAAAAACTTGAAACAACCTATATTCTTGCCAACAAGTTAGAAAACATACATTGGGAGCTAATTATAAACGAATTATCCCCAGAAATGAAAGGTGTTATAAATTATGCCACTATTAAGGCGGTGAAGCCAGATAAACTTTACAGTGTTGAACTTCAAAACATATTTCTGGAGATTATTGGGCTATCAAAGTTCAAAGATTCAATATACAACCAGGCATTGACAGAAATTGACTCCATTACGCATTTAATAAACATTGAATTGGATATGCCTGCAGTTGAATTATAATACGAGATGAAAGCCGTTGTTTATACAAAATATGGCCCACCAGATGTTCTTCATTTAGAAGAGGTAGAAAAACCCATACCCAAGGAAAATGAAGTTCTTATTAAAATACATGCGACTACAGTTACCTCTGGTGATGTACGCCTTCGTAAACCGGACCCTTTTTTAACAAGGTTCTTTTTTGGACTCTTCAAACCAAAGGTTTCCATACTGGGGGTAGATCTTGCGGGAGTTGTAGAATCAGTCGGATCAGCGGTAGAACTATTCAAGATTGGCGATAAAGTCTTTGGGTCGACCTTTGACTTTGGACTGGGTGCTTATGCTGAATACAAGTGCTTGCCCGAAGATTCCGTATTAACTTTAATGCCCACAAACAGTTCCTTTATAGAAGCGGCTGCCATTTATTTCGGAGGGCATACAGCATTACATTTTTTGAGGAAGGGAAATATTCAAAAAGGACAAAAAGTGCTTATAATTGGTGCCTCAGGTGCCTTAGGGACCTATGCGGTACAACTTGCCAAATATTTTGGGGCAGAGGTTACGGGCGTATGCAGTTCAAGGAATTTGGGTATGGTCAAAACTCTTGGCGCTGACAAAGTAATAGATTACACCAAGGAAGATTTTACTCAAAATGGCGAGACTTATGACATTATATTCGATACGGTTGGTAAGAGTCCATTTTCAGGGTGCATAAGGTCATTAAATAAGAATGGTCGTTATGTACGATCCGTTCATTTGAGCCTATCCCCTATTCTTAAAGGACTCTGGGTCGGTGTAACAAGTAATAAAAAAGTTATTGGCGGTGTAGCACATGAAAAAGTTGAAGATTTAATATTCCTTAAAGAATTGATGGAAACAGGGAAATTAAAACCGGTTATTGACCGAAGTTATACCTTGGAACAAATTCCTAAGGCCCACGAATATGTTGAAAAAGGGCATAAAATAGGAAATATAGTAATAAGGATTGTAGAGAACGACTAAACTTATTTTTAATAGAAAAAAGCGCAAAGATCTAAGTATCCAAGCGCTTTTTAATTACATTTTAAAGTATTCTAATTGATTACAGGTGTAACTATAATACTTCTGAATTCTACAGGACCATGATCCCCTTGAATTAAAAACGGACCCGCTTCAGCCTCATTATTATCCAATGCGCCTCCTGTCATCCCAGGAATGTTTTGATTGGTTATTATTTCTTTTCCATTCGCAACTATGGTTATTCGTCTGCCAATTAAAGTAATATCATATTCTTGCCATTCTCCTGCTCGTTTTGCCGCCATTTCGTTGGGGGTAAGAAAACCATAAATACCACCGAAGAGAATACTCGAAGGCTCCATTCCAAAGTTATCTGCTATTTGCACCTCATATCTTCCACGAAGGTATATTCCGCTATTGCTTCCTTCAGGATAGCGAAACTCCAAATGCAATTTAAAATCATTGAACTTCTCATCAGAAACCAAATTCGCACCAGTTTTTTCACTTGTCAAAATTCCGTCTTTAACCACCCATTGGTTCTCCCCCATGGCCTGCCATCCATCAAAATCTTTTCCATTGAACAACACTTTTGGTTCTCCCCAAACAGGATTCGCATTATAGGCGAGTTTGGGTGCAGGTGTTCCAACCCAATCATATGTTTTGCCATCGGTATAAAGTAAAGTTCCTTTTAGTTCTTCACCTTCCAAAGACCCTTCAAACTCCAAGAGGTTCCCTGTCTCCCATTGCGGAGGAATTGCAAAAGAGAATTTGCCATCTTTGAAGTGTATTTCCGATATAGGTCGTGCACTACCGTTTAAAAATACAAAACGGCCTACCAAGGTGCTTAACCCGGAATGACTGACCTCTAACCAAGATGGCACTTCTTTTCCATCAAAGGATAACGTCAAGTTCCATCGCCCTTCTATTGATTTTGAATCCTGGGCATTTAATTGAAGTGTAAGTGTTGCAATCAGCAGTAATGCAATTGTTTTTACTTTTTTATTGTTCATATTATTTGATTATATAGTTGGATTTAAATATTTCTTTAATCTAATTATTATTCTATGCATCCTTTTTTTCTACGTGTGTCAATTAAGTAAATGATTTTCCAGTTTGCACCATCTTTGAACAATTGAAAAGAATTTACACCACAATGACTAAAAGCATCATTATACCAAAATTCATAAGGGGTCCAAGCGTTCGCCATTGCACCATCCACTTGAATCTTGAAGGATAGTATTTTCTCTTGAAAATTAACAGTGTCGGGAATACTCACAATTGATTTTAAAAACTTACTGAAATCTTCGGTCCGCAGGGCCGTTGTTCCATCTTTTTTTTTGCCTATAGTCTGGGCAATAATTCCATCTGAAACGGTTTGTTTGATTAATAGGGAGTCTTGTTTGTGAAAACCATTAAAAAAAGCTTCAATTGTTTTCTGAACCTTGGCTTCATCAGATTCTTGAGCCAAGACATTCATAAAACCGAGAAGAAGTATAAAAACCAAAATTTGTTTCATTTACATCATGTTTCTTCAAAAATAAGTTAAAATCCGGAATGGGCAACTTAGGTCACTGTCATTCCAAAAATCCTGAACTACCATCCCCAAAACAATGCCGCAAAATCATTACATTTATCGCTCCTAATAAATACTACATGTCCACAGCCAAAAAAGAATACAAGAGAGTAACTGTAAAATCGCTCGTTGATATGAAAAAGAACGGCGAGAAAATTTCTATGCTCACCGCTTATGATTACTCAATGGCAAAAATTGTAGATGCCGCCAATGTAGATGTTATCCTAGTAGGTGATTCTGCCAGTAATGTGATGGCCGGGCATGAAACTACCCTACCCATTACTTTGGAGCAAATGATATATCATGCGTCATCGGTAATTAGGGCTGTAAATAGAGCGCTGGTGGTGGTTGATATACCTTTTGGCAATTATCAAAGTGACCCCAAGGAAGCTTTGCGTTCTGCAATACGTATTATGAAAGAAAGTGGCGCCCATGCTGTTAAGGTTGAAGGGGGTGAAGAAATTAAGGAATCAGTAAAAAGGATATTAAATGCCGGTATCCCCGTTATGGGTCATTTGGGTTTAACTCCCCAGGCTATTTATAAGTTCGGCACTTACACCGTTCGCGCCAAGGAAGAGGAAGAAGCAGAAAAATTGATCGCTGATGCCCAGTTGTTGGAACGCCTAGGGTGTTTTGCAATAGTTCTGGAGAAAATCCCTGCCGAATTGACCAAAAAAGTATCTGAAAGCATATCAATTCCAACTATCGGAATTGGGGGTGGCAAATATGCTGACGGACAGGTTTTGGTCATACACGATCTTTTAGGAATGACCCACGAATTCAATCCACGCTTTTTAAGAAGGTACATGAACCTATATGAAGATATGGGGAATGCCATATCACAATATGTCGCTGATGTAAAGAACAGGGATTTCCCAAGCGATGAAGAGCAATATTAAATTTTAACCTCCATGACTAAATATGCTTAAACGATTTAGCATAATTACCTTTGTACTGCTGAATATTGGCTGTGATCAAATATCCAAAAACATTGTTCGTAGGAATGTTGAACCTAAAGAATACATTCAAATAATGGGCGATAATTTGATTTTGACCAATGTTGAAAACACTGGAGCAATGTTAGGTTTTGGACAAGGATTCTCCCCGACTTTGAAGTTGATTTTACTACAAGGACTTCCATTAATCGTGCTTTTGATTCTTTTGGCAAGAACACTTCAAAAAACAAATCTAAACCAAGGGATGGTGCTAGCATTTGCTTTTGTTATTGGCGGTGGTATAGGAAATCTGATAGATCGAATTGTTTACGGCTCTGTGACCGACTTTTTTCAAATAAAAGTGGGGATATTCAAAACTGGTATCTTTAATATGGCTGATATGTCAGTTACCACAGGGGTTTTGCTTTTGCTTTTTTTAACCATTCGTTATAGGAATATATCTATCTAATAATGTCGAAGATACTGTCAACCCCTCAAAATCTTCAAATACTTTATGAAGACAATCACCTTATTGCGGTGAATAAACGACCAGGCGATATAGTACAGGGCGATAAGACAGGTGATAAGCCATTGAGTGAAATTGTAAAACAATACATCAAAGAGAAATACAACAAGCCTGGAAATGTATATTTAGGTGTTGCGCATAGATTAGACAGGCCAACATCTGGCATTGTGGTTTTTGCCAAGTCATCAAAGGCATTACCACGTTTGAATAAATTATTTGCAGAAAAAGAGGCGAAAAAAACTTATTGGGCGATAGTGAAAAATACGCCCCCTAAAACACACGACACACTTACCCATTGGCTAAAACGTAATACCAAGCAAAACAAATCATACGCTAATAAAAAAGAAGTCCCGGATAGTAAAAAAGCTATTATGGACTACGAAATCATTAAGAAATTAGATAATTATTTATTATTGGAGATTGATTTAAAAACCGGGAGGCACCATCAAATTCGATCGCAATTAACAGCTATTGGCTGTCCGATAAAGGGTGATCTTAAATATGGCTATGACCGAAGCAATAAAGATGGTAGCATACATTTACATGCAAGGAAGCTTATGTTCATTCATCCAGTAAAAAAAGAAAAGCTAGAATTAATAGCTCCTCCACCGAATGATTCGGTTTGGAACGCTTGTTGATGTTTTTTTTCTACATTTAATTACTAAACAAAACATTTTACCATGATCAGAAGAACACTTTTAATTTTCAGCTTAATACTTTTAATTTTCAGCTTAATACTTTTAGCTTCCTGTGGAAGCTATAACTCCATCGACACTTTTTATAACGCACATAAGAATGATAATCAAGTGACCGCTGTTCGTGTGCCCCAATTTATGTTGACTTTGATTAGTGGTATTTCCCCAGAAATGCAATCCCTTGTTGGCAATACTAGAGATTTGAGGTATATGCGGTTTCCCAGCGCAACACCAGCTAAAACACAATTTCTGAATAAGCAGATGAACGGAATCACGGGCAATTCATTTATTGAGGTATATCGAAAAAATGACGAATTAAAAAGAAATGTCGTATCTATTCGTGAAAAGCGGAATAGCGTCAAGGAAATTTTGATTTACAATAACAATAATCTCAATGGTTCCTTCCTTTATTTTAATGGCGATTTTGACCCAGTTAAAGTTCGTGAAATGGCCAAGAGCGATCAATTTGGTAAATTGGGTGAAGGCTTAATACAACAATTCAGTCCAGGTACTCCAGGATTTAGCCAAGAAAAGAAACAGTAATAGTCTAATCAACGTGTCAATTGTATTGCCTTTTCGCGAATGATCTGGGCAACCGGTTTTCCTTGTAAATGACTTTCCAACCACGATAGAATATCAAGATACAGAAAGGCACGTTTTTCATAAGGGTGGTTCTCATACTTTTTAAGTTCATTATACAGTTTCTGAAATTCGTTACGCAATTCATTAGGATAAATATTTCCGAGATTACGTAAGAATTTGATCATTTCTTTTTGTACAGCATGTAAATCGTTCATTTTCATTAGAAACTTGTAGGTGCTCTTTAATTGAAGTTCTAAATGATAATCCATGCCCGCTTCATAATGGGCGACCAAGCTTAAAACACGCGCAAAGCACATGAGGTCTTCCCGCATTTTTAAATTCTTGTTATCTATGATTTTCTTTAAATAAAGAATACAATTTTTGTTATCTCCATTGCCAAAATAAAGGCTGGCAATCTTGTAGTACAAGATCATGATATGATGGGCGTCTAAACGATCTTTGTGTTTATTGATCCCATACTCAATGATCTTAACCAAATACAACCCTTTATCAAAAGTACCTTCCAGAAAATGAAGATTTAATTTATTGGCATTGATATAGAGAAAAGCCAAGGAGGCAATATTGTCATTTTTGGGAAAATCCTTGGACTCGACCTTAGCTTCCAAGCGCTTAAGTGTTTTTTTAAATTGAGAGCTGTATTTTACAAAAAACAAGGATTCCAACAGATAATGGTTTCCTTTTAAATAGAATACAGGATTCAATTGGATCATTTTTTCATTTTCATAAAAAAGATCAACCCATTTATTGGCATATTTATAGCAAGAAAGAAAATCTTGAATTAAAAAACTATACCACAAATGTGCCTTATAAAGCCACAATTTTTCTCGAAACCCTAGGTCATCAATATCATATTTTGGAAGTTGTTTTTTAAAGTAAGTCTTAACCCTATTTAAATCCTCATCATTGCGCACGTACCCCACTTTGAGCATAAGTCCATATAACTGTAAAGATAAATTGGAAAGTTTACTGGTCATCACATTCTGCTCGGACAATTTCTTGGCCTGTACGGCCAGTTCATCGGCCCTATCCGGAATACTCCTTGTAATATATTGGGTCTCAATTATTTTTTCGAGTTCAACGATTTCGTAGGCAATATTTTTTTCCTCATTTTCAATAGCCGTATACTTGGCCTTATCCAGTATTTTCAAACTTTGTTTGTAAAGCCCTTTTTGATATAATATAGTGGCAAAATCCAATTGTTCCCTTAGTTGAACCCTAATATTCTGGTTCACGGGATTCAATCTTAGACTTACAAGAATCTGTTTGTAAAGATGTGCTTTTAGGTTCGATAGTTGGGACTTTGTGACGATTCCGCTGTCCAGGATTACCTTTTCATCGTATTTTTTAACTTTATCCAAAAGGTTGAACAATGCTAAAAATTTGGCATCTGTATTCACCCCCAATCGTCCCACATAAAGTTTAAATTGGCGCTTCTCTGATTTAGAGAGGGATTTTACCAGTACAAACAATGCATCTTTATGCGCATTTGTCATCGTAATAAATATAGTTTAAATCGTTGTTTTCTAGCGCTTTGCACTCACCAAAAAGTAACTTAACGTTGTAAATGTAATCCCAATGTTTAGGTCAATTGCCCTATTGGTCATATATTCGTCAATGGCTAGTTAAAACTACGTAAATATAATGAGTAAAGATATAGTACAAATTTTTGATACCACGCTTCGTGATGGTGAACAAGTACCGGGATGTAAATTGGACAAAAGCCAGAAATTGGTTATTGCCAGACGTCTTGATGATCTTGGTGTTGATGTTATCGAAGCAGGGTTTCCCATTTCGAGCCCTGGTGATTTCAATTCAGTCAAGGAGATAGCCAAAGTAGTAAAAAACGCTACGGTCTGTGGGTTGACCCGTGCCGTAAAAAAGGATATCGAGGTTGCAGCCGAAGCGTTGAAACCAGCTAAAATACCAAGAATACACACAGGTATAGGAACTTCCGATTCACATATTCTGCATAAATTCAACTCTAGTAAGGCTGCCATTCTAGAACGAGCCGTTAGTGCGGTAAGTTATGCCAAATCATTTGTTGAGGATGTAGAGTTTTATGCCGAGGATGCCGGCAGAACGGACAATGAGTTTTTGGCAAGGGTTTGTGAAGCGGTTATCAAAGCTGGTGCCACGGTTTTAAATATCCCCGATACAACGGGGTATTGTTTGCCTGAAGAATATGGCGCAAAGATGAAGTATCTTAAAGAAAATGTTACTGGAATACATAAAGCAATACTTTCTTGCCATTGTCATAATGATTTAGGTTTGGCAACCGCCAATTCTGTTGCTGGGGTAATCAATGGTGCCCGTCAGATTGAATGTACCATCAATGGTATTGGAGAACGTGCTGGCAATACTTCTTTGGAAGAAGTGGTAATGATTTTAAGACAGCATCCTTACCTTGAATTAGATACGAATATCAATAGTAAATTACTTTATGACACCAGTCAGATGGTTTCTGACAAAATGGGAATGGTGGTGCAACCGAACAAGGCTATTGTAGGTGCTAATGCCTTTGCCCATAGTTCTGGTATACACCAAGATGGCGTGATCAAAAATAGGGAGACCTATGAAATCATGGACCCATCGGATGTTGGTGTAAATGAATCATCGATTTTACTTACGGCAAGAAGTGGTAGGGCCGCTTTGGCCTATCGGGCCAAAAAAGTCGGTTACGAACTTACCAAAGTACAATTGGATATGGTGTACCAAGAGTTCTTGAAATATGCAGACCGGAAGAAAGAAATTGTGGATGAAGACATTCATGAAATCATTGAAACCAGCAATATAAAATTTGAAAGTGTTTCGTAAATGCAGCTGAACATTGCTATTTTAGGGGGAGACGGTATTGGGCCAGAGGTGATAGCACAGGCTGTTAAATGCCTAAATGCTGTTGAAGATAATTTTGGCCATGATTTTACCTTTACAGAAGGTTTGATTGGAGCCTCTGCCATGGATAAAATGGGTAGTCCGATTCCAAAAGAAACCCTTGAACTTTGCAAAGCATCCGATGCCATTTTATTTGGGGCCATTGGCACACCTGAATATGATAATAATCCAGATGCCAAAGTGCGCCCCGAAGACGGATTATTGTTTTTACGAAAAGAGCTTGATTTGTATACTAACATAAGACCAATAAAGGTTTTTCCTGCTCTAGTGAATAATTCCCCGATAAAAAAAGAAGTAATTACGGGTACTGACTTGGTCATTTATCGTGAACTTACTAGCGGCATTTATTTTGGAGAGAAAACCTTAAGTGCTGATGGCAAAGTAGCTACAGACCTATGTAGATATACTGAAAAAGAAATTAGTCGAGTTGCCCATATGGCCTTCAAGGCAGCAAAAAAAAGGAGGGGTAAACTCACCTTGGTAGATAAGGCCCATGTGATGGAAACTTCAAGATTATGGCGAAGAGTAGTCACGAATATTGCCGAAAGCTATCCAGAGGTTGAATTTGGCTGTATGTATATTGACAATGCCTCTATGTTAATGACCCTGGATCCTGCTTCTTTTGATGTGATCTTAACTGAAAATTTGTTTGGGGACATACTTTCTGCACAATGTAATGTGCTTATTGGGTCTTCAGGTTTGTTACCATCAGCTTCGGTAGGTGATGAGAATGCTATGTTTGAACCTATTCATGGCTCCTATCCGCAAGCAAAAGGCAAAGATATTGCTAACCCTGTTGCGGCAATTCTGAGTGCTGCCCTGCTCCTTGATCATTTTGGACTCACTGAGGAATTTAACGCTGTGGTAGCAGCTGTACATAAATCTTTCAGAAAAAAAATTGTTACCATGGATATTATGGGAAGTACCAAATATGGTACAGAGAGTGTTGGTGATTTTATAGCAGGAAACATTGTCGATGTTGATGACAATTTAAATATCAATGATGAGAATATAGGATTGGGAAAATCAACAATAATCTAGAATTCGGAACTATTCGTTGGCCAAAACCTTTACAAATCCATCAAATTCTTTCTTGAATTCCTCATATTTATCACCTGTCGCAGGACCATTGAAACCTGTATGTATTTTTCTTACCGCACCCTTTTTATCAATAAAAATTGTTGTTGGGTAAGAAAGCACATGGTTCAACATAGGTAACTTTTCCTGTGCCTTGCTTTTATTCGAAGTCCCGAATTGTGCCAATAAAATTGGATAATCAACTCCTATGGCTGTTTTTAATCTATTTATACTTTTGAATGCCTTTTCATTGGTTTTCGCATATTCAAAAGCCAAAGCAACAACTTCTACATCAAGCTTTGTGTTTTCTTTTAGATAATTGACTAGGAATTTAGTTTCATCAAGACAATTGGGGCACCAAGTGCCCATTATCTGAACAATTACAGCTTTATTTTTAAACCTATCGTCATCCAAAGAAATTAGGGACCCATTAATATCAGGAAATGAAAATGCCAATTTATCGTAACCTTTCTTTAAATAAGTCAATGAATTTGCATCAGGCAATTCAAAGCTTTCATTACGTTTTGCAATAAACGGTTCTTGAAAATGGTTTCCGGAATAAAAGGTTCCTCCTAAGCTGCTATCGGTGACTTTAGCGGTAAACAAAAAAGCATGTGCCCCATCAAAAGCTGATACTTTCATTATATCCCCATCCATTATCCCTTCTAAATAACGATAATCACCGGTAGCTGTCCTGAAAGTCCCTGCTACCTTATTCCCGTTCTGAGTGAAGATACCCTTACCCAAATAACTATCCTCTGTATTGGGGCTGAACTCAACTTCCCATATTCCTGAAACATTAACTTGCGGATTGTTTTTAGCACTGAACCGTTCTTCTTTCCCAAAAATAGCTTTGAACGGTACTATACGATCTAAGCTTTCCTTTATAAATTTACCCTGAATTGAAGTTTCAGTAAATTTACCTGCAATATAACCCTCGAAAACAGGTGTCTTAATTACTATTGAATCATTCTTTAAGGTTACTTCTTCAACCTTTATGACTTCAGCCGCATTATAGATTTCAATAAACACTTGCCCTGAATCATTCTTTTTAAGTTCAAAATTAAAAGGCAGGATTTCATTGTCTTGCACTTCCAATTCGCCCAACCAAATACCTTCTGACAAGATTGGGGCTTTTGAATTATCGCAGGATAAAATCAAAACTATTAAGGCTATAAGTACTCCAAATTTTCGCATAAATCCAATTTTTATAGATTGTATCGAAGTAACGGATAAAAACTTTCATGAAAAAATTAAAACAATTCAATTGAAACAGTATTGAATGTCTTACTTCATTGTTTTATCTTTACCAGCTTTAAATACAACCAATGAACATTTCTTACAACTGGTTAAAACAATTCCTGAACATAGATTGGGACTCAAAGCAGACCGCTGAGCTTTTAACCGATTTAGGGCTGGAAGTTGAAGGCATCACGCATTATGAAACTGTAAAAGGAGCTCTAAAGGGTATTGTCGTTGGACAGGTACTTACCTGTGAACAGCATCCTAATGCCGACCGCCTTAAATTGACCACTGTGGATATAGGGCAGGAACAACCGCTACAAATTGTTTGTGGCGCACCCAATGTGGCCAAAGGACAAAATGTTGCTGTTGCTACGATTGGCACAACACTTTATACAAAGGAAGGTGAACCTTGGACCATTAAGAAAGGTAAAATTCGTGGTGAGGAAAGTCATGGTATGATTTGCGCCGAAGATGAATTAGGTCTTGGTGATAGTCATGAAGGCATTATGGTATTGAGCGATTCGTTAAAGATCGGAACACCCTGTGCCGAGGTTTTTGAAATGGAAAACGATGAGGTTTTTGAAATTGGTTTAACGCCCAATAGAGCCGATGCTATGAGTCATTATGGGGTTGCGCGGGATTTAAAAGCAGGACTGAAGCAGAAAGAAATAGAAATTGAATTGATAACCCCGTCAACAAGTCATTTTAATATTACCGATAGATCCTTAAAGTTGGATGTTTTTGTCGATGATAACTCATTAGCACCTAGATATTGTGGTGTAACCATAAGCAATTTAATAATTCAACCCTCACCCAATTGGCTTAAGGATAGATTAAAGGCCATAGGTCTTAGTCCAATAAATAATATTGTCGATGCAACCAATTATGTGTTGCATGAAATGGGGCAGCCTTTGCATGCTTTTGATGCAGACAGGATTTTTGGTAAAAAAGTTATCGTTAAAACATTACCTAAGGGCACTAAATTCATGACTTTGGATGGCATTGAAAGAGAATTGCATGAAGAAGATTTGATGATTTGCGATGCTGAAAAACCAATGTGCATTGCTGGGGTTTTTGGGGGAATAAACACCGGTGTCACAGAGAATACAAAATCAATCTTTTTGGAAAGTGCTTATTTTGACCCTGTTTCTATTCGGAAAACGGCAAAAAGACATGGATTGAATACAGACGCTTCATTCAGGTTTGAACGTGGTATCGATATAGATAATGTAGAATATAGCCTTAAACGAGCGGCCCTTCTGATAAAAGAAATTGCTGGTGGAGATATTACGTCTGATATTGTAGATCTTTATCCGAACAAGAAAAATGTCTATGAAGTTTTCTTGACTTTTGATAAAATATACAAGCTAATAGGTCAAGAAATACCAAGAGATACTATTAAATCTATTCTCGCATCGCTTGAAATAAAAGTCAAAAATGTAACCGAAACCGGTATGGGCTTGGTCATACCTTCTTATAGGGTCGATGTACAGCGCGAGGTAGATGTCATCGAGGAAATTCTGAGGGTTTACGGTTATAACAATGTTACTTTTAAAGAAAAACTGAACGCCTCAATAGCTCCTATTTCAAAATACGAAGATTATAAATTACAGGATAGAATTGGGGATTTCCTGGCATCCAAAGGGTTCTATGAAATAATGACCAACAGTCTAACATCTCCTGAATATATTAACTTGATAGATGAGCTAAAAGCAGAAGAGTCCGTTGCCATGCTGAATCCTTTAAGTACTGAATTATCTGTAATGAGACAGAGCATGTTGTTAAATGGATTAGAGGCTATTTCATATAACATCAATAGAAAAAACCAGAACCTTAGGTTTTTTGAATTCGGAAAAACCTATCATAATTATGATGATAAACGAATTGAAAATAAACACTTAAGTCTATTGGTTACTGGAAACAGGAACAATACCGGATGGGCTTCACCTGCAAAGCAAACCGACTTTTTCTTTTTTAAATCGGTTGTTGAGAACATCTTGAAGAGATTAGGAATCTCTGGTTTCAACTCCAGTCCATTGGAAGGGACATTATTTTCTGAGGGATTAAGATTGGTTTCCAATAAAAAGAAAATTGTCGATTTTGGAGTCGTTAATAAATCCCTGGCCAAAAAATTTGATGTAAAACAAGAGGTCTTGTTTGCCGATTTTAATTGGGATATTATCATTGATTTAGTTCCAAAAACGGAAGTACAGTTCAAGAATATTCCTAAATATCCTGAAGTAAAAAGGGATTTCGCCTTACTATTGGATAATACCGTCAGTTTTAAGGCAATACATGATATTGCTTTTCAAACGGAAAGAAATTTATTGAAAAAGGTGAATTTATTTGATGTCTACACAGGCGACAAATTACCAGAAGGCAAGAAATCATATGCTGTTAGTTTTACGTTGCAAGATGACAAAAGCACGCTTACCGATAAGCAGATAGATAAAATAATGTCAAAACTCCAGCAGAAGTACGAAAACGAATTAGATGCCGAACTAAGGTAAAAAACTAGTTCTTTTTGGTAAGACAACACTGTCTATCGCGTGCATGACGCCATTGCATTGGTTAGCATCCGCAGCAATTATCTTTGCCGAATTCCCAAAATTGTCTGTCAAAATAATATCAATACCGCTCATGGTAGCTGTAAGGTACTCCCCTTGAACAGTAGTGAACACCGCTTTGCCTTCGCCATTACACATAGCTTTCAAAATTTTTGAAGCCGTAAATTTGCCTGCAATTATATGGTATCTTAATAGCGCTTGTAATTCCTCCTTGTTCTTCGGATCCATTGGGTCAAAAGAAGTGTTTGAAAATAACGTTTCAAAAGCTATATCTGATGGGGCAAAAACTGTAAATGGACCATCATAACTTAAGATTTTTTCCAAATCCGCGGCTTTCATTGCGGCTAATAAGGTGGTGTGGTCCTTTGAATTCCCAGTATTGGAAATAATGGATTTTTCAATATCCATTGAAAGAAATTTACTTTCCGAGCTTGGGAAACGATCTTGGGCTGAGGCGAATAAGGTCAAAAAAAGGGTGAGCAAAGCCACCTGGGGGACATAACATTTCATTTAGGTTCTAATTAGGGCTTGATAATACATATCCGATAAACGGTATCGAATAATCGACAATATACAATATAAACCCATTCGAAACCCTTTAAGACAGTGCAGTTCATAGATCTTAACAATATATTAACATTTACTTTTAAAACTGTCGAATTTTACAAAAAATTAATTTGTTTAAATTTGAGAATATCAACAATGAGGATATTATGCTATTAGAAAGAACCCGTTTGGTAAATGTTTTGGATCGTGTAAGAATGAAAGAAGTCGATACAATCGATATTCACAAAGAAATCAATAGGATTTTTGTGGCAGAGCAAGAGCACGATAATAGTATTGGTCAACGAATAAAAAAAGGCAACGCTCAGGAAGCGAATGAATTTAATTTTGATTTATTGGAATCTGGTAGAATATATCATATAAAACATATAAAGAAAGTTTGTATTGATTATCGGCTTCGATTTTTAGATTCAAGGTACTTCAAAGGTGATATTCCACAAGAAGCGATTTCCAAAATAAAACAACTTGAGAAGGAACATGAAACAAATTTGAAAGGATTTAAAATTATGGCGCCTTCCAAACTTTTCAAATTAAAGGATAAGAATGACCCATTGTTGTTTGCGCCTTTAGGTAATGACTATTTCTATTTCATACATAAATGGGGCAATGACCTGCACCCTTTGAGAAAAGCCTTAATGTGGCCATTCAAGAATATGGTCAACCTCGTATGGGTTGTTTTTGGACTGAGTTATTTGGTGACCTTGATGTTTCCTTTGAGTCTTTTTACAAATACAACATCTGGTTATGAGTTTTGGATCCTTTTCTTCTTTATGTTCAAATCTCTAGTCGCAGTAGTTATCTTTTATGGGGTCGCAAAGGGTAAAAACTTTAGCAACGCTATTTGGAGAAGTAAGTATTATAATGCTTAACCCGTTATTGAACTAGTTCTGATAAAATATTTGATAAGGAACTCCGTCTAAATCAAGATTATCCAATACTTTAGGTGCTGGCTCTAGTTGTATTCTTAAAAGCCCTCCTTTACTTTCATCATCCAATTTTTGATAACCCACAAGCATTATACTGTTTTCGTCATCATAACTTACCATTGTAGTATCCCCAATTTTATATTCAAATTCCAATTGTGAAGCTGTCAGGAAATTTTCATAGAAATATAAGATTGCCAAGTTATTTGAAAAATCATATATGGCGGGAATTTTCGAATACGCCGCATCTTCAATTGGTCTTTTATAGAACAGTCTTCCTTGGTCATCAAAACGATTGAATTTGGAATCAGAGAAAATGGGTTCTTTACCTTCCTCATAGCCAATATATTGGACACCCATTGTAGCGCTATTCAAAATTGTATGCAGCTCTTGGTACGAAATAATCACATTCTGATCTGTATCCACGAAAATCTGTTCAACATCATACCCTAGGCCAATTTCATGAATCACAGTTGTGCTTGCTCCGTCGATTACTGTAAGTGAATACTCATCAGTAATTTCCAAATCAATGGTCAAAACAAATAACTTACCACCTGTGAAAATAATCTGCAAAGGTTTTTTATCCAATGCTACGTCCACAATATTATCTTCTGAGGCAGATAGATCAATAGCCCGTACAAAATATGTATCGGTTTTTGAAGTCTCTTCCAAGACGTAAGAAACATACAATATGTTACTTTCAACTGTAATTGATGTTGCCGATACGTTACACTCGATCAAATCATCAAAAACAGCTACAATATTTGATGTATCATCACTAAAATCATGAACAGTCACTTGCCCGCTGCAATCCGTCAATTTCGTATAATTGGCAAAAATCGATTCTTTCAAGAACAAAACATCGGAAAGGGGTACATTGGAAAATGCGCTTTCTGCAGGACTTAAATCAATCCTAGTCTCACTACTTTTGAGAAGCTGTGTAGAAAGAACACCATTGCTTTCTTGTAACAGGATATAATCGGCATTAAAAAAACTCTCTTTTTCTTCGATTTCTTCAATAAGTTGGGAATCGCTAGATTTAATACAACCAACGACTACCAATGCCAAAAGCGCATAAATAATGCTGTAGGTTTTCATAATTTGAGAATTTGGGACGATAAAACTATACTGGCACCGCGTACATCTTATTACGCTGCTCCTTTATAGTCTTATCAGACATATACTCATCAAACGTTAAATATCTGTCAATGTTGCCTTTAGGGGTCAATTCTATGATACGATCTGCAACAGTTTGGGCGAATTCATGATCGTGAGTGGTAAACAGTACTGTTCCTTTGAAATTCTTCAACGAATTATTGAATGCTGTAATACTCTCAAGATCGAGGTGATTTGTAGGTTCATCCAGCATTAAAACATTGGCCCTTAACATCATCATTCTACTGAGCATACAGCGCACTTTTTCACCTCCGGAAAGAACCGTACATTTTTTCAAGGCTTCCTCCCCACTAAATAGCATTTTCCCTAAAAAACCTCTTATATAAACCTCTTCACGCTCTTCCTCTGTCTTTGCCCATTGGCGTAACCAATCCACAAGATTAATGTCAGTAGTGAAGAATGACGAATTATCTGCAGGCAAATACGATTGGTTCGTTGTAACACCCCATTGAAACTTACCGTTATCTTGCTTTTTATTGCCATTCAATATTTCGTAAAAGGCTGATGTCGCCCTAGAATCCTTGGAAAGTATAGCCACCTTATCCCCTTTTGACAAATTAATATTCACATTTTGAAACAATAAATCCCCATCTTCAGAAGTAGCTGATAGCCCTTCAATATTCAAGATTTGATCTCCCGCTTCACGCTCGCGGTCAAAAATCAATGCTGGATATCTCCTGCTTGAAGGTTTTATGTCTTCGATCCTTAACTTAGAAAGCATTTTTTTACGTGAAGTGGCTTGCTTACTTTTCGCAACATTGGCACTAAATCGCATGATGAACTCCTGTAATTCCTTAGCTTTCTCCTCAGCTTTCTTATTCTGCTGAGCTCTTTGACGGGCGGCCAATTGGCTACTTTCATACCAAAACGTATAGTTCCCCGAGAACAAGTTCATTTTACCAAAATCGATATCCGCAATGTGTGTACAAACCGCATCCAGGAAGTGACGGTCATGGGAAACCACGATTACGGTATTCTCATAATCTGCCAAAAAATTCTCTAACCAAGTAATGGTTTCGTAATCCAGATCATTGGTGGGCTCATCCATTATCAATACGTCTGGATTGCCAAATAAAGCTTGGGCAAGTAAGACTCTTACTTTTAATTTTGAATCCAAATCGGCCATTAACGTATAATGTGATTCTTCACGAATTCCCAAATTTGACAATAATGCTGCAGCATTGCTATCGGCATTCCAGCCATTCATTTCTTCAAATTGCACCTGAAGTTCCCCAATTTTATCAGCATTTGCATCGGTATAGTCGGCATATAAGGTATCAATCTCATTCTTAATAGCGAATAACGGTTTGTTACCCATCACTACGGTCTCTAACACCGTGCTTTCATCATAGGCATTGTGATTTTGCTCTAAGATTGACATACGCTTACCAGGCTCTAAATGAACATGGCCTGAAGTAGCATCTATTTGACCTGATAAAATCTTTAGAAAAGTACTTTTACCAGCACCATTCGCACCTATTACCCCATAACAGTTTCCTTGGGTAAACGAAACATTTACTTCATCAAACAAAATACGTTTGCCAAATTGTACTGATAAATTTGAAACCGATAACATAGTCGCCTTTTTTAAAATTCGTGCAAAAATAGACAAATTAATATCTCCAGACCAATAAACTTTACACCTAAATCCTAGGAATATCTTAACGTATCAGCAGAATTTTTAACTCGCAATTAACAGGATGGACTATCTGGGATGCTTAAATTTGCTCGGTACATATTAGATATGGTTATATGAATAAAAAATTACTTTATCTATTTCTTTTCATATTCGCAGGCTGTAATGAAAGCGAAAAAAGTTCCCCCAACGTTTTTTTCAGCGGGGAAATTGTCAACCCAACCAGCAAACATGTAGTTCTTTATAAGGGAGATGTTGTTATAGATTCCTCTGCCCTAGACGAAAACAAAATGTTTTCTTTTGAACTGGACTCAATTGAAGATGGTCTTTACCATTTTAATCATGCCCCGGAATACCAATATGTTTACCTTGAAAAAGGAGACAGTCTATTAATTAGATTAAATACCGTTGATTTTGATGAATCCCTTGTTTTTTCAGGAACTGGAGAGGAAGTCAACAACTTTATGATGGAAATCTACTTAGCTAACGAGGGTGAAAAGAATCTTATTGATGAATTATATAGTTTAGACCCAGAAAATTTTAGCAGAAAGATAGATTCTTTGGAACGACTAAAAATAGATTTATTAAATGAACTGACCTTGGAATCAGCATTATCTGATAAAGCATTGCAAATTGCTAGGGCCAACATTGTATATAACTATGCAACATTTAAGGAGCGATATCCTTTTAGACATAAGAAGCTCTCTAAGAAAAAGGAGGTCCCAAAGCTATCTAAGGCATTCTACAAATATCGTAAAGACCTAACGTACAACAATAAGGACTTCACCTATTTAAGGCCATATTATGAATATATGGTCAATCATTTTGGAAATTTGTCTTATATGTCCTGTTCTTTCGGCTGTGATATAAAAGATAAAATGGTCAAGAACCATTTACACTTCAATAAACACAAGTTGAAACTTATTGATAGCCTTGTTGAAGAAAAAGAGTTGAAAGACAACCTTTTTAGAAATGTAGCTGTTGACTATTTGCTGAAAGTTCATGATACTGAAGCCAATAACAAGATTTTCATTGAGGTATTTCATGCGCTATCAGGTAATAACAAACATATTAATGAAATCGATGATCTTTATGTGGGCATAAAGAATATACAACCTAATAAAAGAATCCCGGATGTTGAAGTCTCTAACATCAATGGGGAAAAAGTGTCTCTTCAAAAAATCGCAAAAAACAAGAAAACCGTTTTCTACTTTTGGTCAGGAGCAAATAAAAGACACTTGGAAAATATGTCTAAACGCGTTTTAGAGCTTTCACATAAAAAACCCAATTATAATTTTGTTGGCATCAATGTACAAACCAATGATGATGATTGGAAGGTTTTAACCCAAACGGCTGGTTTTAATAATGCAAACCAATATAGAGCAGATAATTTTGAGGAATTAACTAAGGCTCTTATTGTCTATCCAATGAACAAGTGCATTATAACCGAAAACGAAATGATTGTAGATGCTTTTGGTGATATGTATCGCTCCTTCAAATAGATAAAACCTGAATACGAATTGCCTTCAGGTTTCTGATACTGTTTAGGGAATACTTTAAAACTAGTTTCCTTTTTTATAATCCGCTAGGAATTTTTCCAATCCGCTATCTGTAAGTGGGTGTTTTAAAAGACCTTCAATAGAAGAAAGTGGCCCCGTCATTACATCGGCACCTAATTTAGCACAATCAACAATATGCATTGTATGTCTAACCGAAGCAGCCAATATTTGTGTATCAAAAGCATAGTTATCATAAATATGGCGGATTTCTGCAATCAAATTTAGACCATCAGTCGATATATCATCCAATCTTCCTATAAATGGAGAAACATAGGTTGCCCCAGCTTTGGCAGCCAATAAAGCTTGTCCTACTGAAAATACTAAAGTACAGTTGGTACGAATACCATTATCTGAAAAATACTTTAAAGCCTTTACCCCATTTTTTATCATGGGAACCTTTACAACAATCTGTTCGTGAAGATCAGCTAATTCCTCACCCTCTTTGATCATACCTGCCAACTCGGTTGCTATCACCTCTGCGGAAACATCGCCTTCAACAATATTACAGATGTCAACATAATGTTTTAGAATATTATTTCGACCCGTAATGCCTTCCTTTGCCATTAAAGAAGGGTTCGTCGTTACCCCATCTAAAACTCCAAGTTCTTGTGCTTCACGTATTTGATCTAAGTTGGCTGTATCAATAAAAAATTTCATGGAATTATTTGTTCTTTAGTTACTATTTTATAAGCGTTTCTTGCAATTCTGAAAGCGCTTAAAATTACAATTTATAATGGTTTAACAATAGCTTTTCATAGACTTTGTCTGGTAATAAATTTTTTAGTGTAAGTGAGAATTTTTGCATGAATGTCCCTACCTTATAATGAACTTTTGGTTTCTTTGTGTTCATGATCTTGTATACCATGTGTGCCACTTCGATAGGATCATTTCCTCTATTCACGTCTTCATTTATCAACTTTAAAGTATTGCCATATGGTCCTGTGTAAGGAGAATCAGTCAAAACTGGTGCATGGTATCTCCCTGAAGCAATATTGGTGGCAAAATCGCCTGGTGCCAAATTGGTCATATGAACATCAAAATCCTTGATTTCCATGCGAAGGGCCTCTGTTGTAATTTCCAATGCACCTTTGGTAGCCGAATAAATCCCGCGATAAGGCAAACCCATATACCCGGCAATCGAAGTTATATTAATGATAAGCCCATTACCTTGCTTCCGCATCTGTGGCAAAACGGCTTTAATCATATGCAAAGGACCATGAAAATTGGTCTCAAACGTTTTTAAAATCTCTTCATGTGGAGTTTCCTCAATAGGACCCGTAATTCCGACCCCGGCATTATTGATCAAAACATCCAATCTCCCTTCCCTATCCATAAGTTGGGCGATTGCCATGTTTATAGTATTGGTATTTCTAACATCCAACTCCAATAATTCAAAATCATTGAAATCAGGATAATTACTTAGCTTACGTGTGGTACCATAAACCTTATGTCCTTTTGATTTTAGATAATTACCAATAGATTTTCCAATGCCAGACGAACCGCCGGTAATAAGTACTATTTTTTGTTCCATATGCAGTTGCAAATTAACGAATAAAAAAGAGCCGATGAAAAGTAAGAATCCAATTCATCGAAAGTAGTTATCATCGTAAGGAAAGTGGTTTTGGATTTGTCTTTTTCCAAAAGATATGGAAACAAAAAACGGCAAGCTACCTACATCGCACCGCTACGACCGTATACCCTTGCTGCGTTCCCACCCTGGGGGATTCTACAGGAGCTGGTCGTGTAGGACTTGCCGCTTGCAAATATACAATCTTTTAAATCTTTTTCAATCGTTTTATATTCTAATTTTTATGAATTACCTTTCTCCTTTTATTGACTTTCGTAAGTGTTTCTTATAGAGAATAATACGTGTATTTTATATAAAGATTATAACGTTGAAACTCCTAATATATCTAATAAAAATATTCATGAATCCATTTAAGTTTATCGCCTTTAATTTTTTTCTATTGCTCTTTATAGCCTGTGGCAGTGGCAATACATCAGCATCTTCTCTTTTTGAAATTCAATTGGAAGGCAACAAAACAAAATTTCAGCAAAATCAATCGGTGGGAGTTGCCATAAAAAACAAAAAAGAAAAATCAATTGGCAATATCACCTATAGCATAGATGATAAAGAGCTTAAAGTAAACGGAAATAAAATCACACTTGACTTGCTAACATTTGGTAACAAAACTTTAAAAGCAACGATAAGTTATGAAGAAAACACTGTCGAAGTTTTAAAAAAAATTAAAGTATTAGCACCAAACGAACCGACATTATACACTTATGAAATAATAGAGGAATACCCACATGATATAAAAGCATATACACAAGGCTTGGAATTTTATAATGGCATCCTTTATGAAAGTACCGGTAAAAAAGGAAGCTCTTCTTTGAGAAAGATAGATTATAAATCTGGTAAGGTTCTAAAACAAATAGATTTGGAAAATACTCAATTTGGGGAAGGTATTACAATAATGAATAATAAAATCTATCAATTGACTTGGCAAAATAAAATGGGTTTTGTTTACGATCTTAATGACTTTAAAAAGACAGGTAGTTTTCAATATGGTCAAAGTAAAGAAGGATGGGGTCTATGTAACGACGGAAAAAAAATATTCAAAAGCGATGGCACCGAAAAAATTTGGTTTTTGAATCCTGATACCTTGGCTGAGGAGGGGTATATTGAAACTGTTACCAATAAATCAGTATTCAATATGGCCAACGAACTTGAATATGTTAATGGGAAAATATATGCCAATGTATATCAAAAGCCAAGCATGATGATTATTGATGCTCAAAGTGGAGCAATCGAAGGCGTCATAAATTTTGGAGGATTAAAGGAAAAAGTTACGAAGCACGCTAAGTTGGATGTTCTAAATGGCGTGGCATATCATCCTGAACGTAAAACATTTTTTGTTACTGGTAAGAATTGGGACAAAATGTTCGAGGTGAAAATCATTAAAAAGTAATGGAGCACTTTGAAAAAAGAATTGTTGTTGCCCAAGAAGACCTGGACGATCTTGACCATGTTAACAATGTGCGTTATGTACAATGGATCCAGGATATTTCAAAGGAACATTGGCAGACTGTGGCACCTAATGAGATGAAGACTGGTATTATTTGGGTGGTCAAAAATCATAATATAGATTATGTAAGTTCTGCTGTCTTAGGTGATGAAATATTGATTAGGACTTTTATTGCCGAAACAAAAGGGGCTATTTCAGTGCGGTGTGTAGAAATGTACAATGACAAAACAAATCAACTTTTGATTCGTTCACTTACTGAGTGGTGCTTACTTAATGCTCTTACTTTAAAACCCATACGTATTTCAGAGGCGATAAAGAAGGTATTTGTAAGCAAGTAAACTAAATAAGCCTAAAAAATGCAACGGTATCTATATCTCATATCCGCTTTGCTCCTCGTTATCCTATGGAGTTCGTGCAGAAAAGATTTTGAATATACCCCCAGTGCTGGCAACTTGGAATTCTCAAAAGATACAGTATACCTCGATACCATTTTCACCAATATAGGAAGTAGTACATATACTTTAAGAGTATATAATCCAAATCGTGATGATATTGAAATCCCTACTATTCGATTAAAACAAGGTCAAAATAGCAAGTATAGATTGAATGTTGATGGTGTGGCCGGCAAAGAATTTGTAAATATCCCCATTCTAGCCCAGGACAGCCTTTTCATTTTTATTGAAACCACTTATGACGTTACTAACAATGCCGAAAATGAATTCTTGTATACAGATGTAATTGAATTTGATTCAGGGGTGAATCTACAGGAAGTACCCCTGGTAACCTTGGTCAAAGATGCAATTTTCCTTTATCCTTCTACCCTATCAGATGGAACAAAGGAAACCATTAGCTTAGGTATGGATTTAAATGGTGAGGAAATTCGAGTGGAAGGATTCTTTTTGGAAGAAGCCGAATTGGTATTCAATAAAGAGAAGCCATATGTAATATATGGCTACGCTGTTGTGAATGAAGATAATACCTTGAACATCGAAGCTGGCTCCAGAGTACATTTTCATAAGGATTCTGGTATTTATATATCCGATGGTGCTTCATTTAATGTAAATGGAGCCTTGAGTCTTGATCAAGAGCTTTTGGAAAATGAAGTGATTTTTGAAGGAGACCGCTTGGAACCGGAGTTTTCAAATATCCCTGGGCAATGGGGAACCATATGGTTATCTGAGGGAAGCATTAATAATATCATTTCCCATTTGACCATAAAAAATGCCACAAACGGATTATTGGTAGAAGGAGATGGATTACTCCTGTCCCCAACTTTGTCAATAAGGAATTCACAAATTTACAACAGTGCAAATACCAATCTTTGGTCCAAGAATAGCCAGATAGTTGCAGAAAATATGATACTCGGGGGTGCAGGGAACGTTTCGTTACATTTAAATTTAGGTGGAATTTATTCATTTACACACGCTACTATAGCCAACTACTGGATCCATGGCTTTAGAACTGGATCGGCCTTACAAATTGATAATCATGATGCAATAGGCAGTGGTAATCTAATCAAAGCGGATTTTAAGAATTGTATTGTTGATGGAAATAGTGCTTTGGAGCTTTCGCTTCGAGATAACGATATAAACTCATTTAATTTTTTATTCGATCACTCCCTTATTAAATTTCAGGAATCCTTAGGTCAGTTCAATGAAAATCCATTATACGACTTTTCAGATAGCACATATTACAATCAGGTCGTATTGAATCAAGATATTGATTTTAAAGATGTTACCCGTAATATCTTTTGGTTGGGCGAGTCTTCCAAGGCAATAGATATAGCTAATTTGGAAAATGCACTTTTAGTGCCAAATGACATTTTAGGAACCAATAGAACAGTCTTACCCGATATTGGAGCTTATGAATTCAATCCAGAAAACTAAATCATAATTAATTAAAATTGTTAAGGACTTTGTCGTCAATGAAATTGGCCTAATTCATTAGTTTAACGAATACCATATTTTTTATAAGGTTCTCCTACTATACTTATTTGAATACATTATTTAATTTCATCGGATGTAAGTAGTTGCTTGACAATGAGTGTTATATATTCATATTATTACTAAACTATAATTGAAATAATAGCCACTTTCACCAATACTACATTATAATTTGACCGCGAATTAAAAACCCAAGGATCAAAACCAATAAAAGTTTCCCCCAGCCTCTTTATTAATTGCACACCTCTCGTGTTAAACCTTATTTAAAAAACAAACATTTTGTTAGATAAGGTGTCTTTTTATGCATTGTTATGAAAAATCGCTTAAATTCATAGAAAAAATCCATAAACCTCAAAATTTATAAGGTTTTCCTTACATCGATCAGCCGCAATGCTTACTAGCTTTACAGCGTAATAATTATAAACCTAAACCTTAAATTATATATTATGAGAAGAGCACTAAGTATTTTGGCAGTTGTTGCAATGACAGTAGGATTATTCGTTTCAACAACAGAAAATGAAATTCAAAACCAAGAAGTTATCACTTGCGATGATTGTTCGCATGAAAAAGATGATCGAGGGAATTCACTTTACAGCAATGAACTGGCTTGTGATGATTGTTCACATGAAAAAGACGATAGAGGGAATTCCTAATAAAGTAAGAATTTTTTGACAAAATGGCCTTAAATACTAATTTAAGGCCATTTTTTATTACCTTAGATATACTTGTTTGTCAATTGCTATGAACCGACCAAAGTATTTATTATGTCCTAAAAGGGCACTATTGATTGTTTTTACACTTCTGGCATTGGCCTGCAAAAAAAGTAACAACAAGTCAGAAATTTCTACAGCAGTTGAAAACGATAGTGTTTTTATCTTAATTGATCAAGGAAAAAATAGCACTATTCCAAAAGAAGAAAGAGCCTTACTACTACAAAAAGCACACACCGCAGCTTCGAATAGTAAGAATGATACGCTCAAACCAAAGTATTTGTCAGCATTGTCTTTAGCTTATTTAAATTTAAAAGACTCTTTGCTGTTTAGAACAACGAATAGTGAAAGTATCGTTTATGCAAAAGTAGTCAATGATCATAAAACCCATGCTGAGGCCCATTGGGATCTAGGCACATTTTTCCGGGATAATGAATTACAGGATAGTGCCTATTCCAATTTTCGGGAGGCCCACCTATTATATGAAGTATTAGGGGATACTATTTATTCTGGAAGAATGCTATACAATATGGCAGATTCCCAGCTCAAAATAAAAGATTATACAGGAGCCGAAATTAATACCATTAAGGCCATTGAACGCTTAATACCCTCAGGTAATAATAGACGGCTTTATAATTGTTATAATCTTTTAGGGTCCATTTCAAAGGAATTAAAAGAATATGATAGGTCATTGAGCTATTTTAATGCTGCTGAAGAATATCTTGGCAAAATTACAGATGAGAGTCTTAGAAAGAGAAACTACGCTTCGCTACAAAACAATTTGGGCAATGTTTTTAAGGAACAAAAGTTGTTCTTACGAGCCATACCCTATTATCAAAACGCATTAAAGTCAGATAGTTTGATAATTGACAGTCCTAAAGATTATGCCATGTATCTCGATAATTTGGCCTCCAGCAGATTAAATGCTGGCGATACACTCGGTGTTAAAGAACAATTGTTGGAAGCCTTGGAAATAAGAATAGAAGAAAACGAATTTGCTGGTGCCTCCAAAAGCTATTTTAGTCTGGCAGAATATTATATGTTGCAAAACGATACCCTAAAAGCTTTAGCCAATGCGAAATTGGCAGAACAATTCGCCATCAAAAGCAGTAATAATAAGCGCTTGTTCGAAACTTTAGGAATATTGGTTCATTTAGACAAGGAAAACAGGGTGAAGCATACCTTGGACTATATTCAACTGCAAGACAAAATAATCCAAGAAGAACGTCAAGCAAGAGATAAATTTGCAAGAATAAGTTTTGAAACCGCCCAAGTAAGTGCCGAGAACCAAGTACTTACGCGTAAAAAACAAATTTGGACAGGCATAGCCTTAGGTGTCTTTACGCTAGGATTGGCTGTTTATATAATCATAAACCAACGCGTTAAAAACCAAGCCCTACGTTTTCAGCAGCAGCAACAGGCCAGTAACCAAGAGATCTTTGATTTAATGCTTTCCCAAAAACAAAAGATAGAGGAAACCAAAAAAATGGAACAGAAAAGAATTTCTGAGGAATTACATGATGGTGTTCTTGGGAAAATGCTTGGTGCGCGCATGGTATTGACTGGTCTAAACAAGCGGACCAATGAAGAAGCTGTTGAGGAGAGGGCCATTGCCATTTCGGCACTTAAGGACGTCGAGGGGGAAGTACGGGCAATTTCCCATGAACTGAGTCATGCCGCATATCAAAACATCAATAACTTTATAACTTCTATAAAAGATTTGTTGCAAACTGTTGGCAATGCCAATGGCATTGAACACGCCTTCGATTATGATGACTCCTTTGATTGGGATTCAATGAAGGGCGACATGAAAATCAACTTATATCGAATAATACAAGAAACGCTTCAAAATGCTGTTAAACACTCGGAGTGTAAGAAAATATTGGTTAACTTTGTAAGGACAAATGATCTGCTGAATGTTACCATTATCGATGACGGAAAAGGATTTAAAGCCAAAGCTGGCAAAAAAGGAATTGGGATGCGAAATATTGAGTCAAGGGTTGGTAAATTAAATGGTACCTGGGATATAGACAGCATTGTTGACATGGGAACAACCATTACTTTTAATATTCCATTAAAGGATTACGTAGAACACCCGAAGATTATTGTTGAGGAGCAAGTTTTAAAGAATATTGAATAGTAATCATTGGGTGAATAATGAAGATTATACGACTTTTATCAGTAGACGACCATGCGATGACTGCCATGGGCTACAAGTATATTTTGGAAGGCTCGGAGTTTGAAGACTTTCAAGTTAAGGTTGATACAGTAAATACCTTTGAGGGGGCTATAGAAAAAATCGATTTTTCCGCGCGATCTTTGCCCTATGATATTCTTTTATTTGATATATCATTATTCCCTGCCCACTCCAACGATACACGAAGTGGTGAGGATTTGGGGATTTACGCACGTAAAAAAGTCCCTAGTTCCAAAATTGTCTTCATGTCATCCTTTAGTGATAGTTATCGAATCAATAGCCTTTTTAAGACAGTCGATCCAGATGGATACATGGTAAAATCTGAGATTGATGAACAATCGCTTTGTGCAATGGTCCGTACGGTTATGACCAGACCACCGTATTATACAGCAAGTGCATTGTCTGCAATTCGCAAAAAGATGGCCAATGACTTTGATATGGTCGATGAAATCGATAAAAAGATTTTGCATTACATCTCTACAGGTGTACGAACCAAGGATATTGGTCAATTGATTTCGGCGGCAACTACAACCGTTGAATCTCGAAAACGACAATTAAAACACCTTTTTGGCATTGAGCATGGGAACGACATAGAACTCATAGAAGAGGCAAGAATACGAGGTTTTATATAATTTATTATTTTTAAGGTATTGATTATCAATATATTATATATACTATGAACATAAATCTAGAAAAACCTCAGTTTTTATAAGGTTATCCTGAGTTCTACTTTGAAGCTAAAATTATAAATTTAGGGTTATTTCAACCTGTTTAGTTTTAGTTTATGCCTTTTAATCCAAAAGAGTTTAAAAATAACTTGCCTACCCGAAATACAAAACCTGCTTCATTTAGTGGATTGAATACTTTTGTAAAAAACCTAGAGAAACATTTCTTTTCCAAGATTTTGATAAAAGAGAATTCATCTAATTGTAACAAAATCAATTTAGTGATTGAGCTGAATTGTAATTTGACCTTATGGGAATTAATCCATCAATATCATACAGGAAATTGGGGGACTTTTAATCAGTCTAAATATTCACTTTCCAATGATATTTATAGGTTAGAAAGCATTAATGATATTCAGATTGATGTTGATGAATTTTCCATAACATTGAAGGATACCACTATAATAATCGATAAGATCTACAATCAGAGCATAGGAGAACAATTAGAGTATATCTTGCGTGAATTAGGTATCCATTATGTACATTATACCAAGGGATATGCAGAAGTGCCTTATGAAATATTTGTTGCCGTTTTCGTAGAAAATCTGATGCAATGTGAATTGAACATGTTCAATTCAAAAAAGAACCAAAACTATAATAATTTTTGGGCCATATATTTTGAGTCAGAAATTGATGCTGTAATTTATGATGTACAAAAATCGACCTTTTTATATGAAGATCTTTATATGTTAAATCAATAATTACTTGAAATCAAGCATTAAATAAAGCTCTTCCCTGCATTAATACATTCACTTCTCCCTTAGCCTCTGAAATAACTTCCTCATTTTCAGGATTGCTCAATACCCTATCGACCAAGTCAACAATCGTTTCCATTTCTTTCTCATTTAACCCTCTTGTTGTAATGGCAGCTGTACCGAATCTAATCCCTGAAGTTACAAAAGGAGATTTGTCATCAAAAGGAACCATATTCTTATTGGCTGTTATATCGGCCTTTACCAATACTTTTTCAGCATCCTTACCAGTGATACCCTTATTTCGAAGATCGATCAACATCATATGATTATCTGTTCCTCCTGAAATGATATTATAATCCTTGGCTACAAATGCAGCGGCCATAGCAGCGGCATTTTTCTTGACCTGAATCATATAATTCAAATATTCATCGGTCAAAGCCTCACCAAAAGCAATAGCTTTTGCCGCAATAATGTGCTCCAACGGCCCGCCTTGATTTCCTGGAAAAACAGCCAAATCCAAAAGACCTGACATTTTTCTCAAGTTTCCATTTTTCAACCGGATTCCAAATGGGTTTTCAAAATCCTGCCCCATAAGTATTAGTCCACCTCTTGGACCGCGTAATGTTTTATGCGTTGTTGTCGTTACAACATGACAATGTGGAATTGGATCATTGAGAATACCTTTCGCAATAAGCCCAGCGGGATGTGCAATATCTGCCAGAAGAATTGCATCAACACTGTCGGCTATTTTCCGAAAACGTTTAAAGTCTATATCCCGTGAATAAGCCGACGCCCCAGCAATAATCAACTTAGGTTTCTCCTTTGTTGCAATCTCCTGTATTTTATCATAGTTAAGTACCCCTGTATCAGCATCCACGCCATAAAAAACAGGATTATACAATTTTCCTGAAAAGTTGACTGGAGAACCGTGGGTCAAATGACCGCCATGTGACAAATCAAATCCTAAAATCTTGTCCCCAGGCTTTAAAAAAGCATGGTAAACAGAAGCATTTGCCTGTGAACCTGAGTGTGGTTGCACATTTGCGTAGGCCGCACCAAAAAGTTCTTTAGCCCTATCAATAGCAATTTGTTCAACTTGATCAACTATCTCACAACCACCATAGTATCTTTTTCCCGGATAACCTTCAGCATATTTATTGGTGAGCACCGAACCGGCAGCTTCCATCACCTGTGGGCTTGTAAAATTTTCTGATGCAATAAGTTCAATCCCGTTTAATTGTCTTTCCTTTTCTGCTTCTATTAAATCAAAAATCAGTTGGTCGCGTTGCATATATCAAGTTCTGTTAAATGAAGGGTAAAAATACAAATTGCCCACTGGTTATGAATAGAAAATAATATATTTGATTAGGAATTTATCAAACACAAATTAACAATCAAATTATGCCTATAAATGCAAATGATCCAATAAAGAAAACTTGGATCAACACCCCTGAAAATACTGACTTCCCTATTCAAAACATACCATTCGGAGTGTTTTTGACCCGCGATGACATCATCACCATAGGAACTAGAATCGGAGATATCGCTATTGATTTAGGCGCTATGCACCAATTGGGGTATTTTGATGGAATACCTTTGACTGATGATATTTTTCTTCAAGATACGCTGAATGATTTTATCTCGGATGGTCAAAAGACTTGGAGACTGGTACGTAATCGCATAAGTGAGGTTTTTGATTTTGAGAATAAAACCTTACAAAATAATGAGGACCATAAGACGATTATTCTTTTTACAATGGATGAAATTGAAATGAAGTTACCTGTACAAATAGGTGATTATACTGATTTTTATTCCAGTAAAGAACACGCGACCAATGTGGGCAGCATGTTTCGTGATCCAGAAAATGCACTATTACCCAATTGGTTGCATATTCCTGTTGGGTACCATGGAAGAAGTTCTACTATTATCCCCAGTGGGGTGCCTATTCACAGGCCAATGGGACAAACAATACCTAAAGGAGCCGAAAAACCTGTATTCGGCCCTTCAAGATTGGTTGATTTTGAGTTGGAAATGGCTTTTATTACTACTGATGCTAATTCAATGGGCGAACCCATACCCATTAATGAAGCTGAAGATTATATTTTTGGGATGGTTTTATTCAATGATTGGAGTGCCCGTGACATCCAAAAATGGGAATATGTTCCGTTAGGTCCATTTTTGGCAAAGAATTTTGCTTCTTCCATCTCACCATGGATAGTAACTTTAGATGCCCTGGAACCTTTTAGGACCAAAGGCCCAAAACAAGACCCAGAACCATTGCCTTATCTAACTCAAAATGGTGACCACAGTTATGATATTCAATTAGAATTAGACATAATCACTGAAAAAGGTATATCAACAACCGTTTCAAAATCCAATTTCAAATATATGTATTGGACAATGGCCCAGCAGTTAACTCATCATACGGTAAACGGCTGTAAAGTAAATAGTGGTGATATGATGGGTAGTGGAACCATTTCTGGCCCTACCCCTGATTCGTATGGATCAATGCTCGAGTTGGCTTGGCAAGGCACAAAACCAGTACCCCTGAACGATGGTAGTGAGCGAAAGTTCATTCAAGATAACGACACCGTGGTAATACGGGGTTTTTGTAATGATAAAGGGCAGCGAATTGGTTTTGGAGAAGTATCTACTAAATTACTCCCTGTATTTGAATCAAAATCCAAAAAATAATACTTAAAAAGGTTTTTTCATCGAGACAATACGATAGTTTATCGTTTTACGTTATCAACAAAGACAGTTTTGGCACGAGTGTTGAAATTGTACTATGAAACGATAAATTTGAATGTCATGAAAAGAGTTTTACTATTAAGCGGAATTTTACTTTTTATTATAGCATGTGGTGGGGCTAAAAGAACCCAAAAGTCTATAAACACAGGTAATTATTTGACCGCCATTAACAGGGCCGTCCAAAAGTTGTCTGACAACAAAGACAAAAAAGGCAACCAAACCTATGTTCTTTTACTAGAGGAAGCTTTCCAAAAAAACACGGAAAGAGAAATGGAACGTATTAGCTATTTAACAAAAGATGGCAATCCTGCCAATCTTGAAGGCATTTATAAAAGTTACAAAAACTTAGATCGCATTCAAGAAACTATTAAGCCTTTGCTGCCTTTACAAGTTCACGAGGAAAATAGATATGCAGAATTTACTTTTAAGAACTATAGTAATAATATCATTACTACTAAAGAAGAGCTTTCAGCTTATTTATATGACAATGCATTGAATCTACTTAAGAATGCTACAAATAAGCAGGATTATCGACAATCTTTCGATGATTTTATCTACTTGAATGAAATTAATCCCGGATATTCTGACAGCAAGAGTAAAATGGAAGAAGCCTATGATAAGGGTCAGGATTATGTAAGGGTTGGCATGGTCAATAACACTGATAAAATAATTCCTGTAAAATTAGAAGAAGAGTTATTAAACTTCAACACCTTTGGATTAGAGGATAAGTGGACGAAGTACCATACAAATCATCTTTCTTATATTTCATATGATTATGAAATGCAAGTTGAATTGCGGGATATTAATATTTCGCCTGAACAAGTAAATGAAAAGCAGATCATAAAAGAAAAGCAAGTAAAAGATGGTTATCAATATGTTCTTGATAATGATGGGAACGTGGTAAAAGATAGTTTAGGGAATGATATTAAAATCGATAAATTCAAAACTGTCAAATGTAATTTTTATCAATTCACACAATTCAAAACTGCCCAGGTTACAGGATTGGTTAGTTTTTCAGATTTGGAAACAAAGCAAAAAATAAACTCTTATCCTTTATCTAGCGAATTTGTATTTGAGCATGTATATGCCAACTACAATGGCGATAAAAGGGCGTTGGACAATGATTTGGTCTCATTGCTTAACTTGGCAGCGGTGCCATTCCCATCAAATGAACAAATGGTTTATGATGCTGGGGAAGATTTAAAAGGCCGATTAAAAGGTATTCTGACCAAGCACAGATTCAACTAGTAAAAAATCCCTGACATTGCTGTCAGGGATTTTTTTTATAGATATTTAGCCAAATCAATATCATTGATTCCCCCATGTGAGTTATGGGCAACTGCTACTCCATTACGAATAACCAGAAGCTGAGGAGACTGATGCATTATTTGGAATTTATAACCAGTCTCATTTGAAACCTCCCTATTTCTATGTAAATCCAAAAAGTATAGGTCAAATTCGTCTTTGGTATAATCATAGTTGGCAATAAACGTTTTCAAGACCATTCTACTAATGCCACATGTAGTTGAATGCTTGAATATAAGTTGCGCTCTAGTATTTGATTTGTCAACTATTTCTTGCAATTGATCAATTGAAACTAAAGGTCTCCAAGGCATCTGCTTCTCCTCTATCTTCGTTTCATTTTTTGTTTTACCAAATAGGTCATTGAATAATCCCATATTATAACTTTTATCTCTAAGTCGTGTATTCACTAATTCCTTACTACTGCCGAAATGTCCTACTTATATTGCCTTTACCCGACATTTTGTCCGCTTGATGTGCTTGGTAAGATTGTTGACATTAATGAATCAAAAGTAAACTATAACTAGAAAACACTACTAATATGAACTTGAATAATTTTACAATAAAATCACAAGAGGCCGTTCAGCTCGCACAACAAGTTGCGCAAGAATTGAGTCATCAACAAATTGAAAATGAACACATTTTCAAAGCAATCGCACAGGTAGACGAAAATGTTCTTCCTTTTATTTTAAAGAAACTTAATGTCAATACCAATCTTTTAAACCAGATTCTTGAAAAGGAATTGGAGAGTTTCCCAAAGGTTTCCGGAGGTGAAATCATGGTTTCAAGAGAAGCAGGCAAAAGTTTGACAGAAGCTAGCATAATTGCCAAGAAAATGGAAGATGAATATGTCTCCATTGAACATCTTTTATTGGCCATATTCAAATCTAAAAGCAAAATTGCCCAAATTCTAAAAGACCAAGGGGTAACAGAGAAACATCTAAAGGCCGCAATAGAAGAACTTCGTAAAGGGGGTAAGGTAACTTCGCAGAGTGCCGAAGAAACCTACAACGCTCTGGACAAATACGCCATTAATCTAAACAAGATGGCCGATAGCGGTAAATTGGATCCTGTCATTGGTCGTGATGAAGAAATTCGACGCATCTTACAGATCTTATCAAGAAGAACTAAGAATAACCCGATTTTAGTAGGGGAACCCGGTGTGGGTAAAACAGCAATTGCCGAGGGATTGGCTCATAGGATAATTCAAGGTGATATTCCAGACAACTTAGAGGATAAAGTTATTTATTCCTTGGATATGGGTGCTTTGATTGCCGGAGCAAAGTATAAAGGTGAATTTGAAGAGCGCCTAAAAGCTGTAATCAAAGAGGTAACCTCCTCGGACGGAAATATAGTGCTCTTTATAGATGAAATACATACACTTGTTGGAGCTGGAGGTGGGCAAGGTGCTATGGATGCGGCAAACATTCTTAAACCTGCCCTTGCAAGAGGAGAGCTTCGAGCAATCGGAGCGACTACCCTGGATGAATACCAAAAATATTTCGAAAAAGATAAGGCCCTGGAACGAAGGTTTCAAAAGGTAATGGTAGATGAGCCTGATACAGAAAGTGCGATTTCAATCTTGAGGGGAATCAAAGAAAAATACGAAGCACATCACAAAGTCCGTATTAAAGACGAAGCAGTAATCGCTGCCGTAGAACTTTCACAGCGCTATATCACGGATCGATTTTTACCCGATAAAGCCATTGACTTAATGGACGAAGCCGCATCTAAACTCCGAATGGAAATTAATTCCAAACCGGAAGAGTTGGATGTGCTTGACAGAAAAGTAATGCAGTTGGAGATTGAAATAGAGGCCATAAAGCGAGAAGATGATAAGGCAAGATTAAAATTATTGAACGTCGACCTTGCAAATTTAAAAGAACAGCGTAATGAAATTTTTGCCAAGTGGGAAAGTGAAAAAACAGTGGTCGATTCAGTTCAGAAGGTAAAACATGACATTGAGGACTATAAACTAGAGGCGGAACGTGCCGAACGTGGTGGTGATTATGGTAAAGTTGCGGAATTGCGGTATGGTAAAATAAAAGAGGCCCAAGAAAAGTTGGAAATTTTGCAAAATGAATTGATGGAACAACAAAAGGGCGATACACTTATTAAGGAAGAGGTCACAAATGAAGACATCGCTGAAGTTGTAGCTAAATGGACTGGGATTCCAGTTACCAAAATGTTGCAAAGTGAACGGGAAAAACTATTGAAACTGGAAGAAGTACTTCACAAACGTGTTGTAGGACAGGATGAAGCTATTCAAGCTGTTTCCGATGCCATTCGCAGAAGCAGGGCTGGGCTCCAAGATGCCAAAAAGCCAATTGGATCATTCCTGTTTTTAGGTACCACAGGTGTGGGTAAAACAGAACTTGCCAAAACTCTTGCCAATTATTTATTCGATGATGAAAACGCGATGACAAGGATTGACATGAGTGAATATCAGGAACGACATTCGGTTAGTAGATTAGTTGGCGCACCTCCAGGATACGTTGGCTATGATGAAGGCGGACAGCTTACAGAAGCGGTCAGAAGAAGACCTTATTCCGTGGTATTGTTAGATGAAATTGAAAAAGCACATCCAGATACTTTTAATATTCTCTTACAAGTTCTTGATGAAGGAAGGTTAACTGATAATAAAGGTCGGGTCGCTGATTTCAAGAATACGATTATTATCATGACAAGCAATATGGGTAGTCATATTATTCAAGAGAAGTTTGAGAATAATAAAGATATCTATAGTGCTTCGGAAGCTGCCCGAGTAGAGGTACTTGGCTTGTTGAGAAAAACAATACGTCCAGAATTCCTTAACAGGATTGATGATATCATCATGTTCACACCATTGAGCAAAGATGATATAACCAAGATTGTAGTGCTTCAATTGGAACAGTTGAAAAGAATGTTGGGCAATCAACATATCACTATTGATGCAACTGACGAAGCAATAACTCATCTGGCTAACAAAGGGTATGACCCCCAATATGGGGCAAGACCCATAAAAAGGGTGATTCAAAAAGAAGTGTTGAACAATTTATCCAAAGAACTTTTAACTGGAAATATTAAAGCAGATAGCGTTGTTTTAATAGATTCATTTGATGACCAACTGGTCTTTAGAAACCAGAGTGAATTGGTGAACTAATGATTTTAAATTATAAAAAAGGCATTCGATAAACGAATGCCTTTTTTTATTAACAATATATACCATACAGTATATAGTTTTTTTATATTCGTAAAAAATAGCCGTACCATGACTACCAAAGCCGAAAGAACAACTGCTTTTATTATTGAAACTGTTGCCCCTGTCTTTAATAAACATGGTTATGTTGGCACCAGTATGAGCGATCTCACAGAAGCCACTGGATTAACCAAAGGTGCCCTTTACGGCAATTTTGAAAATAAGGAAGCTTTAGCGTTGGCGGCTTATGAATACAGTATTGACAAATTGCTCAATGCGATAGATGAACGTTTGAGCGTTGAGGGAGATTCTTTGGAAAAACTTTTCTCACTTACCAAATTTTATCGCAATTACGATATTTTCACTTTAGAGATAGGAGGTTGTCCTGTATTGAATGTGGGTGTGGATGCCCGACATAACAATAAGCAATTGGCAGCTGCGGCAAGCGAAACAATTAAGGTTATCGAAGGAAAGATTGCGTTGGTATTAGAGAATGGTGTGAACAATAATGAAATACATTTGCCAGTACCCCCACTTCAGTTCGCAAAACAATTATACACCATGCTTCAAGGAGCTATTGCGATGACAACTATAACAAATGACCGTAAATATCTTATGAATACGGTAGCTTATTTAGAGGTGTTGGTCAACAAAGAAATTAAAAAATAAGTTTCTTGTCTTATTTTGGCTTCACCCTATAAATCCAGGTCTTATCAGCGTAACGTCCATTGAGTTTACTATCTCTTGCATTGCGTGCCTCGTTCATGGTATCATATCTTTCCAGATAAACGTAGTTGTATTTATTCTTGCTCCTAAAGAAGGATTTAGGTTGTAGGCCTTTCTTGGTAAGATTGGCCATAAAGGCATCAAAATATGTTTTTGTTCCGAAAACATTTGCAATTAGATAATATCCCGGAGTAAGTCCGTCCTCTCCTACAACTTCCTCATATTTCTCACCAGCTCGTGGTTTATCCTCTTCAGATTGTTGCGCTATCTGTGCCAATCTTACTTTTTCTTTCGCGGCTGTTTCCGCAGCAATTTTTGCATCATTTATTGAATCAGTCTTACGCTGTTGGACTATTCGTTGTGCTTCAGCTAAAGCCTCAGTTTCTTTGTCTGTTTTAATGGAATCTAGTTTGATTAACTCCTTTTGCTTATCAGCTTCGGATAATGCCTTTTCTTTATCAACTCTGGCAAGTGAATCCAATCGTCTCTGCTTTGAAATTCGCTCCAGAACAACAGCCTCTTGTTGTTTGGCCTTACTTATAGAATCTATCCTATGCTCTTGCTCTTTTCGTAAATTCGTCGCAACAGCTGCTTCTTTCTCGGCTAGGGGAAGTGAATCTTTGGCCTTAACCCTATAAATCGACAACTTATCAGTGTAACGTCCATTAAATTTACTATCTCTAGCTTTACGTGCCTCGTCCACGGTATCATATCTTTCTAAATAAACGTAGCTGTATTTATCCTTGCTTCTAAAGAAAGATTTAGGTTGTAGGCCTTTCTTGGTAAGATTGGCCATAAAATCATCAAAATATTTTTTTGTTCCGAAAACATTTGCAATTAGATAATATCCTGGGATAAGACCATCCTCTCCCACAACTTCTTCGGATTGTTGCGCTATCTGTTCCAATCTTACTTTTTCTTTCGCGGCTGCTTCCACAGCAATTTTTGCGTCATTTATTGAATCAGTCTTACGCTGTAGGACTATTCGTTGTGCTTCAGCCAAAGCCTCAGCTTCATTTGCTGTTTTAATGGAATCAAGTTTAATTTGGTCCTTTCGCTTATCGGCGTCGGCGAATGTTTTTTCTTTATCAACAGCGGCTTCTTTCTTGACTAGGGCAAGTGAATCTTTGGTTTTTTTACGCTGCACTTTCTCCAGCTCTTTGGTTGCTTTTGCTATAGCCAATGCCTCAGCCTTTGACAATTCTTCTTTTAACTCTTCAGACTTGGCAATTTCCTCAAGTTTTTCCTCTTCCTCATCCTCCTCAATATCAGACATTTTTTTTCGAGTTATCACATTTCCAAAATCATAAGCCGTAACCAATTCAAAAGTTGGATCATTACCTTTCAAATCGGGTTTCGTACCAAATTCAACTAATGCTCCAATGGACAAACGTTGCATAAAACGACCTCCACCCCCTATAGATATTCCGTAAAAACTGTTATAGCCTGTCTGAGCCCAAAATTTATTCGTCGAAAGAAAACCACTCATTCCAATTTGAGTATCGAAACCTGGAATTGACTTGAAGTAAATCATAGGCCTTAGTACAGAGGTGCTTTCCGATTTCAGGATATTTACCGGAAAATCATAAGAGGCAGTTCCTAAATAAATCTTATCGCTTGACCCAGTAAACTGCTCTTTCTCGGTCATGTTATAATCGAATAAATTTTCTGACGCAAAACCTATTCTAAAACTATCATACGAGAATTGTATTCCAGGTGCCAACTGCAGAATAAAATCATTTGCAGTACCCAATTGCGGTAAATCTATTTCCGGATTAACTGGAAAAGGGTTCCCCGTGTATTCCTGCTGATAACCAAATAAATTCAACCCAAAAGTCAAGCTGGCACGTTCATTAATATCATACCGATATGCATAATTCAAAACTCCACCGGTATTTAAAAAAACACTGCTATTGTGCTGATAAAACCCAGCACCTATGGATGATGAACTATCAAGTTTACCTGTGTAATTGAAAAATAAGGTAGTTGGGTCACCATCAATCATTTGCCACTGCCAGCGACTCCATAAACCAATGGAATGCGAGTTCTCATAATTGACCGAAAAAGCCGGATTTAAGATACTTGAATTACTATTGGTGAGATTATGCTGTCTTAAATCCAAAGGGAGGGCCACTTCCTGTGCATGTAAAGTACATACAATCATTAAAAATGAAAGTGATAGATTGAATTTTAGCATATACAAAAAAACAAAAAAACCATGGGTTTTACATACTATTTTATGCTATATTTAGTTTGATTAAAGGAAAAGTTGCAACCAAACCAATAACTGATTATGAAGGTTTTAAGAATAGTGTTGATTTTTGTTCTTGTATTAGGTGCGTTCAGTTGTAATGAAGACCCAAAAGTTGAAGATTCGGTTACAACCTATTATTTTATCAGACATGCAGAAAAAGACAGGTCTGACACCGAAAATGTTGACCCAGAGTTGACTCAGAAAGGCTTGGGAAGAGCTATGCATTGGGCAGAAATCATGGATGATGTAGCTATTGATGCCATTTATACTACAGATTATGAAAGAACCCAAATGACCGCAGCCCCTATTGCTGTAAAGCAAAACCTTACCGTTCAGATTTATGACCTTGGCACTATTGATATAGAGCAGTTCAAAGCGGATAATCTAAATAAAAAAGTGTTTGTTGTTGGCCATAGTAATACCACACCTGATTTTGTGAATAAAATGATTGGTCAGGAAAAATATGGGCAAATTGATGACCATCAGAATGGAAGTTTATTCATTGTAGAAATCGTCAATGGAATAACTACTGATATGCGATTGAATTTTAATTGTAATTGCCCGGATTAACAGTAATATTCTTCAATTCTATTTTGGATAATACCTCCAATTCACCTTTCTCGAACAAGCTATCTATGCCATAAATGGATTCATTGTCTTTAATTGGCTTAAAATTGATGTAATCAACAAACCGTATCCCATTTACGATTCTTTCATTGAAAGCCTCTCGAAAACGAAGTCCACCATCATTGACATGAAATTCATAAGCCAAATAGTCCGGCTTATATGATTTGGTATTAAACCAATAGATATAGACATCATCAAAATCATCGCCTCCGTTTTCTTGTTTGAAAGTCACTTTGATTTTGTAATACTTTTTGTCCTTTATTACAACTTCATCTAAATATTCCTTGATTACCGCTGAATCATTAAGACCATAAGGCAAATAGGCAAAATAATGGACTGAATTGACGGAGTTGGCATAAGAATTGGCCAAGGAATCGGGAATTTGTGCCAATTTGCCGTCAACATAGCGCTCAAAACCCGTTGCGGTCTTAACATCGACCAAATCCAAAGTATCATTCTTCGTAATTCGTTTCAATATTTTCTTTCCATCAATCCGCTGCAGAATATATTTTCTATCCCTAAAATCAAAAGAAATATCGTTTGTTTTATAAAGTTCTCCCCCACTAACCTCAATACTCTTGTCCACAATCTGTTGGGCACTTATTTTTGTTGCTTTATTTTGCTTACAGGAAATCAATCCTAACAAAATAAAGATCATCAAAGTCTTATTCATGTTTTTCATTTGTAAAGAGTTCGCAATTGTGCCTTAAACTTTACAAAAATCAACTAATAAATCCAATTTAATGAAATTGCATATAGAATTATTGTTGCTACTTTTGTGCTGCCATGCAGAACAAGATTAACATTAAGAATAAAAAGGCCCGGTTTGAATATGAGATCCTGGATAAATATACCGCTGGTATTGTATTATCAGGTACCGAAATAAAGTCCGTACGACAAAGTAAAGCTTCTATTAGTGAGAGTTTCTGCGAATTTAATGAACGTGGCGAACTTTTTATTGTCAACATGCAGATTGATGAGTATTCGCATGCTTCGCACTATAACCATAAGCCGAAAGCAGAACGCAAATTATTATTGAACAAACGGGAATTGAAAAAACTTCAAAAAGAAGTGGCTTCAGGTGGATTTACAATAATACCCCTGAATTTGTTTCTTAATGAGCGGGGCTTGGCCAAAATGAATATTGCTTTAGCCAAAGGGAAAAAACTTTATGATAAAAGGGAAACCATGAAAGATCGTGATAATAAAAGGGACTTGGACCGAATCAAAAAGAGCTATAATAAATGATTTCTGCTTCCATTTTAAATAGTATCGCTCTAATTCTTATCCTCAAGCAAAGGAACAAACCGAAAAGCGCCTAATTCTTTTTTCTCGAATTCTTTTTCAGATTTTCTAATGAACATTGTCATTGTTTGTTCTTCTACTCCTACTGGAATAACCAATCTACCCCCTACTTTCAATTGGGACATAAGTGCCTTTGGTACCTCAGGGGCACCTGCTGTGACAATAATACTATCAAAAGGAGCTAATTCAGGGAGGCCCTTATAACCATCCCCAAAAATCACCTTCTTTGGACGATATCCCATTTTCTTGAAAAACAGGTTGGTTTTCTTGAAAAGTTCCAACTGTCTTTCAATGGTATACACTTTTGCTTTCAACTGCAAAAGAATCGCAGTCTGGTAACCACTTCCTGTGCCTATTTCCAATACTTTATGGCCAGGTTCAATCTCCAACAATTCCGTTTGAAAAGCAACAGTATAGGGCTGTGAAATCGTTTGATCAGCTGCTATGGGGAAAGCTTTGTCCTGATAAGCATGTCCTTCAAAACTACTATCCATAAAAAGATGCCTTGGCACATTTCTTATAGCATCCAAAACTCTAGTATCGACTATTCCTTTGGCTAATAATACATCAGCCAATTTATTCCGCATTCCGCGATGTTTTAGCGTATCTTTCAAGGGTTACTTTAAAAAGTTTGGTTTGAAAAAGCGAAGTTAATAAAGTTTGCCATAAGAATTCTAAATCCCGTCCTGAGTATCCCTAAAACTTTTAAAGTTCTAACTATATAAACTACCAAAGTATGTTTATTTTTGAACAAAATACTATCTATGCTTAGAGTTGGAGTCTTAGGGGCAGGACATTTGGGGAAAATTCATCTTCGGCTTCTCAATGAATCCTTAAAATATGATTTAATTGGTTTTTACGACCCTGATGAAATTAACGGGCAAAAAGTTGCTTCGGAATTTGGTTACACTTATTTTGAAAATATTAATGAACTCATTGATGCTGTTGACGTCGTTGACATCGTTACCCCCACGCTTTCACATTACGACTGTGCCAAGAAATCAATGAAAAAGGGCAAGCATGTATTCATTGAAAAGCCTGTTACCAATACACTTGAAGAAGCTGAACAATTATTGGAACTTGAAACCAAGCACTCGGTCAAAGGTCAGGTGGGTCACGTGGAAAGATTCAATCCTGCATTTATAGCGGTGAAGGACAAAATCCAGAATCCCATGTTCATTGAGACACATAGATTAGCAGAGTTCAATCCACGAGGTACGGATGTTCCTGTAGTTTTGGATTTAATGATACATGATATTGATGCCATACTAAGCGTTGTGAATTCTGAAGTGAAACAAGTCAATGCAAGTGGGGTATCGGTTATTAGCAATTCGCCTGATATTGCCAATGCGCGTATAGAGTTTGAAAATGGGTGTGTTGCCAACCTTACTGCTAGCAGAATTTCTCTGAAGAATATGAGAAAATCACGATTCTTTCAACGCGATGCGTATATTTCAGTAGACTTTTTGGAAAAAAAGGTTGAAGTAGTAAAAATGAAAGATGCTCCGGAAACTCCTGGTGATTTTGATATGATATTACAAAATGCAGAGGGTGTAAAAAAGCAGATTTATTTCGAAAATCCTGATATCGAAACAAATAATGCCATACTCGACGAACTGGAGACTTTTGCAGATGCAATAAACAATGATACTGTCCCTGTAGTTAGTTTGCGTCAGGGAACACAAGCCTTACGAGTTGCTTTACAGGTTATAGAATCATTCTAGAAAACATTTATAAATGAAAAATATCGCAGTAATTGGGGCAGGAACAATGGGAAATGGAATTGCCCATGTTTTCGCACAAAATGGCTATAAAGTAAATCTCATCGATATATCAGAGGAGTCCTTGGATCATGGTCTTAAGACGATTGTAAGGAATTTAGATAGGATGATCGCCAAGGAAAAAATAAATGAAGTGGACAAGTCCAATACCTTGGCAAATATTAAAACTTTCAGTGATTTGGCTAAAGGTGCATCAAATGTTGATTTAGTTGTCGAAGCGGCCACAGAACGTTTGGATCTTAAACTGGGCATTTTCAAGGAATTGGATGCCCTATGTGCTGCGAATACTATTTTGGCCACCAATACCTCATCAATCTCAATTACGCAGATTGCAGCAGTAACCAAAAGGCCGGAAAAGGTAATTGGTATGCATTTTATGAATCCTGTTCCTATTATGAAGCTTGTTGAAATCATTCGAGGCTATAGCACTTCGGATGAGACCACAAATATAACGATGGAACTATCCAAAAAATTAGGGAAAACACCAACGGAGGTCAACGATTACCCTGGTTTTGTTGCTAATAGAATATTAATGCCGATGATAAACGAAGCCATTGAAACCTTATACAATGGCGTTGCAGGTGTTGAAGAAATTGATACGGTAATGAGAATGGGCATGGCCCACCCAATGGGGCCTTTGCAGTTGGCAGACTTCATAGGACTGGACGTTTGTCTATCTATACTAAATGTGATGTATGACGGATTCAAAAACCCAAAATATGCTCCATGTCCCCTACTTGTCAATATGGTCATGGCCAAAAAGTTTGGTGTAAAATCTGGTGAGGGATTTTATGATTACTCGGAATCCAAGAAGGCTGAAAAGGTCTCTCTTCAATTCAAAAAGAATAAATGGCTGTAATAAAACCTTTTAAGGCAGTTAGACCAACAAAGGACAAAGTTGCATTTGTTTCTTCTAGGTCATATCAAGAATACTCAAATAAAGAGTTGGAGGCTGCTCTAAGCTTTAACCCTTTTTCATTTTTGCACATCATAAATCCCGGATTTAAATTTGACAAAGAGGTTTCTGGTGAAGAACGCTTCAAAATGGTACATAATCGCTATTTGGAGTTTTTAGAGGATAACATTTTCTTGAAAGATAGTAGGGATAGCTTTTATATTTATCAAATTGAAAAAAACAATTTCAAATGTTGCGGCATTTTTTGTGCTACAAGCGTAAAGGACTATAGAAATGGCGTTATTAAAAAACATGAGGATACACTTAGCCAGCGAGAGCACTTGTTTGCGAAATATTTAAAAACCGTTGAGTTTAATGCAGAACCTGTATTAATGACCTATTCGGATAAGCGTTCTATTGAAGCAATTATCAGTAAAGAGAAGCAAAAGGAGCCAGAGTATTTTTTTACCTCTCCAGACAAAATAAAGCATACGCTTTGGACTGTTTCAGATAGTGAAACTACGGAGGCACTACAAAAAGAATTCAAGAGCATCGATGTGTTATATATTGCAGATGGTCATCATCGAAGTGCCTCATCTAATTTATTGGCTAGTATTTTGGAAAAAAGAAATCCCAACCATACGGGTGAGGAGCCCTACAATTATTTTATGAGCTATTTAATTCCGGAGTCCGAAATACGCATTTATGAATTCAATCGCATGGTCCAAGACCTCAACGGACTTACAAAAGAAGAATTTCTAATAAAATTAGATACCTTTTTCAGAATTGAGAAGAAAGGAAATGTATTATACAAACCCACAAAGAAACATCATTTCAGCATGTATCTTGAAGGGGAATTTTATTCCTTATTCCTTCGTAAAAAAGTATATCATTTTACAGATGCATTAAGTGAGTTAGATACACAAATCCTCTATAAAACTGTCCTAGAACCCATATTGGGCATAACCAATTTACGAACTGATAAGCGCATACAATATGGATACGGCAAACACAATGTTATTCGAATGAAAGATGAAATTGACCAAGGAAAATTTGCCGTTGGATTTAGTCTTGTGCCTCTGAACATTGATGAAATAAAAGCCATTGCCGATGCCGGATTGGTAATGCCCCCGAAAAGCACCTATATTGAGCCTAAACTAAGAAGTGGTATGACCATTTATGAGTTTTAATTCTAACCCAACATGTCTATAGCAACAAATCTTAACACCATAAAAGAAATATTACCTGATCATGTTACACTTGTAGCCGTATCAAAAACAAAGTCAAATGAAGAAATATTAGAGGCTTATAAAAGTGGACAAAGAGTTTTTGGTGAGAACAAAATTCAGGAAATGGCCCAGAAATGGGAGACTTTACCAAATGATATTCAATGGCACATGATTGGCCATGTACAGCGAAATAAGGTCAAATATATGGCTGAATTTGTTACATTAATCCACGGTGTTGATAGTCTTAAGTTATTAATGGAAATAAATAAGCAGGCTAAAAAGTATAATAGAAAGATAAGCTGCTTAATGCAGATGCATATTGCTGAAGAAGATACTAAATTTGGTTTGGACATGTCTGAATTGGATGCGATTATAAATTCTGAAGAATTCAGACAATTTGAGAATATCAAGATTGTTGGCATCATGGGAATGGCCACTTTTACAAGTGATAAAACCCAAATCAGAAAAGAATTCAAACATTTAAAGTGCATATTCGACGAGTTAAAGATTTTATTGCCAGACGTTTCAATCCTGTCTATGGGCATGAGTGGTGACTATATAATCGCGATAGAAGAAGGCAGCAACATGGTACGTATAGGAAGTAGTATCTTTGGGTCGAGGAATTATGCCAATTAACAAAAAATTATTGCAGGAGACTGATGTATACGATACTAGATATAGAAACAACGGGGGGGAAATATAATGAGGAAGGTATAACAGAAATTGCTATTCACAAGTTCAATGGCCACGAAGTGGTCGATAAATTCATTAGCCTTGTCAATCCTGAAAAAGACATTCAGCCATTTGTTGTTAATCTCACAGGCATCAATAATAAAATGTTGCGCACCGCGCCTAAATTTCATGAGGTGGCCAAGCGTATTGTTGAAATAACCGAAGATTCGGTTCTCGTTGCTCATAATGCCCAGTTTGATTACAGAATTCTACGTACTGAATTTAGGAGATTGGGGTATAACTTTGAACGTAAAACCTTGTGTACTGTTGACCTTTCCAAAAATTTATTACCAGATGCTGAATCATATAGTTTAGGTAAATTGGTAAGATCCCTGGGGATTCCCATGAGCGAACGTCATAGGGCTAATGGCGATGCGATAGCCACTCTAAAGCTCTTTAAGCTATTACTTGCCAAGGACACGGATAAAACCATCATCAAAGATGTTGTTCGTGAAGAAACACATGGCGAACTATCGCAAAGACAATTGGACATTGTTGAACAAATGCCCACTGAAACCGGTTTGTATTACATGCATGATAAAAAAGGTGATATTCTTTTCCTCAGTAAAAGTACGAACATTAAAAAACGGGTGAATCAGCACTTTACTAAAAATGGTGATAAGGCAAGGCAGTTACAGAAAGAGACCAAAAAGATAACTTTTGAGAAGACTGGAAGTGAACTAGTTGCCTTACTAAAGGAAAACGAGGAGTTATCCCGAAATTCGCCAAAGTATAATGCCAACAATAGAAAAAAGTATTTGCATGCGGTTAATTTTAGCACCAATAGAAACGGGTATTATACGCTGGGGATTGGTGTGAAAAAGAAAGACCAGAAAAGTATAACAACATTCAATAGTTATCATTCTGCAAAGAATTTCCTTAATAGTATCACTAGGGAATTTCAACTTTGTGATAAATTAAATGGCCTATCGGAAGCAAAAACCAATTGCTCAAAAGTAGCTGATGGCCAGTGTCTGGGCGCCTGTTCAGAACGGGAGCCTTCTTCTGATTATAATGAAAGAGTCCTTAAAGCTGTTAAAAAATATAGTACAGCGAATAAAAACATACTAATTATAGATAAAGGGCGTGAGGTGGGAGAATATAGTGCCATCCTCGTAAAAAATGGAATTTTTAAAGGGATTGGGTATTATGATTTAAACCATCAAATAAATAATATTCATATCTTAGAATCTTTAATAACACCAATGACAGGTAATACCACTTCCACCCATATCATTGAATCTTACCTAAGAAAAAAAAAGGTAAAAAAAATAGTGGAGCTAAATATTTAGAATTTGAAAACTGATAAACAAGATAGAAATTGGCGATTAAGGCTCCATGAAGTCATTTATGGTACTCATACGCCTGCCGGTAAATTATTTGATATTATATTATTGGTTGTTATTCTGTACAGTATAATAATCGTAATGATGGAAAGTGTGCCCCGTCTCGATAACAAGTTTCATGAATTTTTCAATATATCGGAATGGATAGTTACCATTCTTTTTTCTATTGAATATGGGCTTAGAATAATTTGTATTAAAAGGCCTGGCAAATACATATTCAGTTTCTTTGGAATCATTGATTTACTCTCGACCATACCAAAGTACTTGACGTTCTTCATTGTTGGATCGCAATATTTTACTGCATTTAGGGCACTGCGCTTATTAAGGGTCTTTAGGATACTTAAGCTTGTACGATTTGTAGGAGAATCAAATAACCTGGCACGTGCGGTAAAGTCCAGTAAGACAAAAATCTTTGTTTTTGTCTTTTTCGTCCTAGTCGTTTCCGTTCTATTAGGTACTATTATGTATCTCATAGAAGGTCCAGAACATGGGTTTAACAGTATTCCGCATAGTGTATACTGGACTATTGTAACCCTTACTACAGTTGGCTATGGCGATATTTCGCCGGAAACCCCTTTAGGTCAATTCATCGCAACATTTATCATGATTATTGGTTACGGTATCATTGCCGTTCCTACGGGAATTGTTTCGGCTGAATATGTATCTGCAAAAAAACATGAGGATGACGAAGGGCGGTCATGCCCCAATTGCAGTGCCGAAATATATCGATCTGATGCCGACTTTTGTAGAAAGTGTGGCTATGATTTAATCGATGCGTAGTGGCTCACAAATACCTCATTTCTGTCGTAGGCCCAACGGCTATAGGTAAGACCAGTTTGGCAATAACTTTGGCAAAACATTATGAAACCGAGATTGTTTCTGCAGATTCACGACAATTTTTTAAAGAAATGCAGATTGGTACCGCAGTCCCAAATAAAGAGGAATTAGCTACCATTCCACATCATTTTATTCACCATAAAAGTATTTTTGAAAGTTACTCGGTTGGTGATTTTGAGAAAGAGGCCATAGCGCTCTTAAGCAATTTGTTCAAAAAGCATGATTATGTAATCATGGTTGGCGGAAGCGGCTTATATGTTGATGCAATAACAAAAGGTCTTGATGAATTCCCAGAAGTGGATCCGGGGGTTCGTGAAGATTTGAACAAAAAATTAAATGAAAATGGCATTGTTGGACTTCAAAACCAATTAAAGCTATTGGATGAAACCCATTTCGCCAAAATTGATATTGAAAATCCCCATAGATTAATACGTGCTCTGGAAGTATGTATTGGAAGCGGTAAGCCCTACTCCTCATTTCTCAATAAAAAGAAAACAAAACGACCTTTCAAAACCATTACTATTGGCCTAAAAGCCGACCGTCATATTATTTATGACCGCATAGACCAAAGAGTTGATATAATGATCAAAGAAGGACTTCTGAAGGAAGCACGGACATTGTATCCCCATAGAGCGTTAAATGCTTTGCAAACAGTAGGCTACAAAGAACTTTTCAACTATTTTAATGGCGAATGGGATTTGGATTTCGCTATTTCCGAAATAAAGAAGAATACAAGACGATTTGCAAAAAGGCAATTAACATGGTATAGAAAAAACGAGAACCTTATTTGGTTTGATTATGATGAGGATAAAGCAAATATATTTAAGACTATTGATAAAGAAATAAAGGCCTTACAAGATGAATGAATCTCTGATTTATATTGTTATGGGAGTTTCCGGATGCGGAAAATCAACAATTGGAAAGTTGCTGGCCACTAAATTGAAGATTCCCTTTTTTGACGGAGATGATTTTCATCCTGAAGCGAATGTTCAAAAAATGGCCAGTGGACTTCCCCTAAATGATAAGGACCGCAAAGGCTGGTTACAAAAATTGAACGAAATCGCCAATGAACATAAACCAAGCGGTGCCGTAATTGCTTGTTCCGCTTTAAAAGCGACCTATAGAAGTCAATTACAACTAAACTTGGAAAAGCAAATGGTCTTTGTTTATCTCAAAGGAACTTTTGAAGAAATACACACTAGACTTAAAGAGCGACGAGGCCACTATATGCCGATTGAATTATTAAAATCCCAATTCGAAACATTAGAGGTTCCAGAAAACGCAATTCATGTCTCCATTAATCATTCCCCTGAAGAGATAGTTTCAGATATTTTGGATGAAACCCAATAAAAAAGCCCTGACCAAATCGTCAAGGCTTTTATAAATTATATCAAATTTGTCTTATTCAGATTCTGTTTTAATGACCAATCTGAAACCCTCGCCATGAATGTTCAAGATCTCAACCGTATCATCGCGTTTCAGATACTTACGCAATTTGGCAATATAAACATCCATACTACGGGAAGTAAAATAATTATCATCTCTCCAAATCTTGGTCAGTGCCAATTCGCGAGGCATTAAATCATTTTCATGCAAAGCCAAAAGACGTAGCAACTCATTCTCTTTGGGTGAGAGTTTAATAGACTCCTCATCTTTATATTTCAAGAATCTTAATTTTGAATTTAGATGAAATCCTCCTATTTGAAATTCAAATTTCTTACTATCAGCTAATGTGTTAGATGATTTTCTTTGAAGTATTGCTTTAAGCTTCATCAATAATACTTCAGAATCAAAAGGCTTGTTTAAATAATCATCCGCACCTGCTTTGTATCCTTTAAGAACATCTTCTTTCATTGTTTTTGCAGTTAGAAAAACAATAGGGACATTTTCGTTTTTTTCCCGAATCTCACGGGCAAGGGTAAAACCATCTTTATAAGGCATCATGACATCCAAAATGCAAACGTCATAGTTATCCTTTTTAAACTTTTCAAACCCTTCCATACCATTCTTGGCCAATGTTACATCAAAATTGTTCATTGACAAATAGTCTTTTAAAACAATCCCAAAATTGGGATCGTCTTCCACTAAAAGTATTTTCTTATTAATTGTTTCCATATTACATTAAATTAAAGGCAGTTTTATATAGAAAGTGCTTCCCTTGTCTTTTTCGCTCTCAGCATAAACCTCTCCTTGATGATCTTCTATTATTCTTTTTACGTAAGCTAGGCCCAAACCATGACCCTTTACATTGTGTATATCCCCTGTATGTTCCCTATAAAATTTTTCAAAAACTTTTTTCAACACTGCTTTACTCATTCCTGCTCCTTGATCCCTTATTTCAATAATTATATTATTCTTTACCTCTTCGGTATAAATATCAATTTTAGGGGCTTCTGGTGAATATTTAATTGCGTTGTCTAGTATATTCACAATTACATTGATAAAATGCATCTCATTGGCTAAAACGTCTTTTCTATTGGCTTTTAAATGTGTTTCGATATAACCTCCACTATCTGCAACAATAAGTTCAACATGGGCAATCGCATCCTGTATTATGTCGTGAACATCAACCCTGTCCTTACTTATGTCTAGCTGGTTCTTTTCCAATTTGGAAATTCGCAATACATTCTCTACCTGCGCATGCATTCGCTTATTCTCATCCCTGATCATCTGAAGATATTTCATAACCTTTTCTTTATCATCTATTACTTGAGGATTCTTTATCGCTTCGACGGCCAGATTAATGGTCGCAATAGGCGTTTTGAATTCGTGGGTCATATTATTGATGAAATCAGATTTGATCTCAGAGATCTGTTTTTGCCGAATCAACTGATAAATGGCGCTTGAGTAAGCTACGATTATTACAAGGGTGAACAAAAGTGATAAGGCTGCCATTCCCAATATTGAACGAATCAAAAAAGTTTTCTTCTTCGGGAAAGTAATCATCAACGCATAATTTGAATTGCCTTCTGCGTCCTTGAAAATTGCTGACTTATAAGGAGTTGACTTTCTAAAACTGTATTTTCTTGATTTTACTGCGGTAGGAAGTCCCTTACTGGCAACACCATATTCATAATCTGTATTGATATTACGATTGTTCAACTCCCGCTCCAACAATAATTCAATTTCCTGTTTTGAAACCCTATTATGAATTGGGACACGTTTGGCAAATTCACTGAACATATCTTCAAATGCCGAAATCTCCATCGAAGATAAACCTCCAATTTTTTCTACTTTTTCAATAGGTGTGAATCTACTCTGGCGGCCATCAAAACCTAAATCTTCCTTATAGGTTGCCTTAACACGTTTACTTGTATAATTTTTTATGGTCGTGGTATCATCACCATTACCACTGTCAAAGAACGTCGATGCAATGTTATATTCCTCTTCTAAAATACCATGGGAATAAAAATGTATTTCATCAGAGCTGATATCTTGATCAATGAAAAAGAAGTTTTTGAAATTTGCACTCTTTAAATCTCCTATGGTGTCCTTGATATTTACATATCGATCAAAATAATCATTCCTCTCACGTCTGGTTATTTTATCGGTAACCTTATCAAGCACTGTCGAGACGCTATTTGAAAATTGCTCTTCTTTATCTTCTACAGATTTTTTTATCCAATATCCTTGAACAAAGATTATCCCTATAAGTGAGAGGCTCATCAGAATGACCAAAAGAACAAACAACCTCTTATTCATCTACGCGTAAAATTAAAGATTTAACAACTACAATTTGTACGTTTAACCTAACCTTAACAAAAATGTTAAAATGGCTCAACCCTCGCTATGATTAAGGAGAAGCTTGTGAACCTCCTTTACTTTCAGGATAGTATCTTCCAAGACCAGATTTTCGATTACGTAGTCCGATAATTTGATTTTTCTTGTATCGTGCCATTGGTTGCCCATACGTGCCAATATATCTGGCTTAGAAGCCCCTTCCCGTTCCAGTACTCTTTTTAAACGTAGTTTCTCCGGTGCTGTTACCAAAATAATTTTGTCGTAAAATTCGTGCAAGCCATTTTCGAATATTATGGCCGCTTCTTGGATTACATAGGCTGCCTCTTGTTTTTTGGTCCAAGCAATAAAATCTTTCCTAACTGCAGGATGAACAAGACCATTCAATTTATTCAATAAAGATTTATCCTGAAATATTTTGTCAGCAATATATGCTTTGTTCAATTTCTTGCCGTTGTAAGCATCATCCCCTAAGAGGGCCTTAATTGATGCTCTTAATTTCTTGGAGGATTTCATTAAATTTTTGGCTTTTTTGTCAGAATTGTACACCGGGACACCAAGTTTCTTGAACATTTTCGCAACAGTACTTTTGCCGCTTCCTATACCACCTGTTAATCCAACAATCATCATTGCCGTTTTAATATGAATTCGACTTGATCTTCATTTAATTCAGCACTATGAAGGCTCTCAGGTATTTTAAGTAATTCCAGAGAAATGATTTTAGTGGTATTATCTGAGATTGAATTGTAATCTGCCACCACTTCAAAACCCGTGCTGTCCAAATTTTTTAGGTTATCCAATTTCGCCCTACAGAGCACAGAGACCGCATCAGGAAAAGTTCTTATCTCATAACCAGCAGGAAGGTTGATTACTTTTATTGGAACATCAACTAATTTCTCAGAATAACGAGCCACTTTCCCGTAAACGAACACAGTATTATTAGAGTACGTAGTATTTATTAATTCAGGATTCTTGAACAATTCAACCTTATGCGTGAAATTTGATGTTTCCTCAGGAAAGCTTATTTTAAGGGTATTCACACTATTTATGGTGTCTATGCTGGATTTAGGTCCTTTGATCGTAACCATGCTCGGTTCAATTTTTAGCGGACCATCTAAAATAAAATTCTGTGAAAGATTAATGTTCACCCTAGACTTAACTGGTACCTTTTTAGTACCTACTTGGGTGAATTCAAAAAACAAGGTATCCCTATCAATTTCAAGTAAGGTCATTGATCGCAATTGTTTATCTATTTGCTTTCGATATTCACTTTGCACGATATAATATTTACCGGCTTTTTGACTGGCAGAAGACAAATCTATCTTCACCTCCTTGTGCTTCAAATTAAACCCCAAGAACTGAAATCCGGTTGCCTGAACTTTTACATCCACTTCTTTTTTGGAAGCTTTGGTAAGTAGCAAACTGTCTGGAACATTAATGAATTTAAAATCAAAAGTGGCATTGTCAATATATGATTCCGAGAGGTTATTAATGAACCATATTAAACCTGAGCATATTAGGAACATCAAGAACATTTTTGCCTTTCTTCTTTTTAATATGTTCTTTATTTTATCAATCACTTTATAAATCTTCTAATTAAAAAATAACTTAGGAAATAACTCCTTGGGCTTCTTATTGCTATAGTTAATCCAAAAGGTTGATTTTAGAAAACCAAAACCATAACCAATAAACTGAATGCAAACAGCAATAATTGAAAGAAAGGCCACGGATAGACTTTTATTTTTTACCAATGAATCAATGAATACTAACATAAAATAAATCGCATATAAGACCAATGGTAAGATTATTTTGAAGGTCAATAATAACAATGCCACTATAAAACCAAGGCAGAATAAGGTCGGAAACCAATAGGTAATCTTTGCAGTCCCTGGGTGCCATTTATTCAATATCGGCCTCACCATCCCAAATTTATTCACTTGGATAAAGAATCTGTTCCAATCTATACGACGCTTATGATATACGAAAGCCTCAGGAATCAATTTAGTGTCATAGCCTTTATTCCATATGCGTATGGTCAAATCTGGGTCCTCTCCAGGATGAATCTTACCATATCCTCCTACATTTTCAAAAGCCTCTTTGGAAATGCCCATGTTAAAACTCCGAGGTTGAAATTTATCAATCGAAGATCTACCTCCGCGAATTCCGCCTGTTGAAAATATGGAGGTCATCGCATAATTTATCGCTTTTTGAACATTGCTAAAAGATTCATGCGCTGCATCGGGTCCGCCAAAACAGTGCACGAATTTTTCCGTTAGCGATTTATCAGCTTCTATTAAATATTGTGGTGGTAAAATACAATCGGAATCCAATACAATGAAATAATTGCCCTTTGCCCTTTTCATCCCATAATTACGTGAATCCCCAGGGCCTGAGTTTTCCTTTTGCAAATAATTAATATTCAACCTGTTACGAAATGCCATAACTTCTTCCTCGGAACTTATGGTAGAACCATCCTCGACAATTACAATTTCAAATGGTCTAGGATATGTTTGTTGTGAAAGGCTTGCCAACAGCTCCTTTATTTCATTGGGCCTATTGTAAACAGGGATTATAAATGAAAAAGAAAGATCTTTTGTTTTCATTAGTTTAAACAAAAGTAATTAATCCATATTATAATTAAGAAACTTCTTCTAAAACCTCTTCGGGTTTTAAGACTCTATATAATTCCAAATCAGAAACTTCAAAATTTTCAATAAAATTATAACTCTCAAAATTTTCAGATCTTACAAGATTTACAAACAGTTTTGAAGATTTTGAAAACGTATCACTTTTCTGACTATTGATAACCAATAAATAACCCATTATTATATTTCCAGCCATTTCTACTAAACGTCTAGAATGGAAATCCAACAACTCGTTATTATTCAATTCAGTTACTCTATTAGTAATAGAATCAAAGGCTTCAGTCATTTTATGAAGCTTGGTTCTAATTTCACAGTTTTTATCGGAAACTTGAGTATCGTAATGCTTGATTTGCTCGAGATAAACTCCAGTAGTTACACCTTTAATTGCAGCTACTGCTTGCAATTGGGAAGTACCTTCATAAATAGATGTAATTCTTGCATCTCTATAAATACGTTCTATTGGGAAATCTTTCATAAATCCTGTTCCACCATGTATCTGAAGTGAGTCGTAAGCCATAACATTGCACGCTTCACTGGCAGTTAGCTTGATCAATGGTGTAAACACATTTGCCAACCTCATATTATGCTTCATTTCCATACGCTCTTCTTTTTCTAAGCGTCTGTCCTTCATTACTTCTTCGTAAGCTTTTGTGATATCTACAAACAGTGTTGTTTCATATAATAATGAACGTAATGCATCAATTTTTACCTTCATGTTTGTAATCATTTCATAAACAGCAGGAAATTTTAGAATCACTTTTCCAAATTGTGCTCTATCTGCAGCATATTTTAAAGCCTCATGATAAGCAGCATCTGCTATTCCGAGAGATTGTGCTCCAACACCTAAACGTGCTGAATTCATTAAAGCCATTACGTATTTAATAAGTCCGAAACGTTCTTTTCCAACTAATTCTGCAGGCGCATCCTTAAATACTAATTCGCATGTAGGCGAACCTTTTATACCTAGCTTTTTCTCTAAGTGTCTTACTTGAACTGCATGATCGTTTCTATCGTAAATAAACATAGATAATCCTCTAGCATCCAAAGTGTTTGGTTCTGATCTAGCTAGAACTAAAGATATGTCTGCATCTCCATTTGTAATAAATCGTTTTACACCATTTAATTTCCAAATGTTTTCTTTTTCATCAAACGTTGCTTTAAGTTTTACAGCTTGTAAGTCTGATCCTGCATCTGGTTCTGTTAAGACCATTGCTGCAGTTGCTCCATCTCTATTAAATCTTGGTAAATATTTGTCTTTTTGTTCTTCTGAACCAAATTCATATATCGTTTCAGCACAATCCTGTAGTCCCCAAATATTTGCAAAACCAGCATCTGCTCTAGCTACCATTTCCGCAGCCATAACATAAGGCAACATTGGAAAATTCAAGCCACCATATTTTCTTGGAAGCGCCATTCCTATTAAACCTGCATCATATAAAGCTTTGTAATCTTCAGAAGTTCCCTTTGCATAAATCACTTCATTATTTTCAATATGTGGTCCTTCTAAATCAACAGCTTCTGCATTTGTTGCAATAGTATTTGCACAAATATCTCCAACTATATCTAAAACCTTTTCGTAATTATCGATTGCATCTTCGTGATTTAATGGTGCATAATCGTATTCTTTAGACTCTGCAAAATTCTTCTCTTTAAGTGCAACAACTTTTTGAAAAAGAGGATGTGTTAAATGAAATTTAAAGTCTGGTGTATCGTTAAAAAAATTATCCATTTTCTACTTTTTTAAGTTTTGAGCCTTATCGTTGCTCAATATATTAAACACCTATTTAGCGTTTGCTTTATAAAATTTAATCATCTTAGGAATTACAACTCCTACATCTCCATTTATCACATAGTCTGCAAGACTATTTATTGGAGCATCCGGGTCATTATTAATTGAAATAATCATTGAAGCATCTTGCATTCCAGCAGTATGTTGTATAGCACCAGAGATTCCAGCTGCTATATACAACTTTGGTCTTACTGTTGTTCCTGTTTGTCCAATCTGACGATTGTGATCAATAAAACCAGCATCTACAGCTGCTCTTGAACCTCCTACTTCACCTCCAAGCAAATGTGCTAATTCTTCTAAATACTCAAAATTTTCTTTAGATCCAACACCATATCCACCAGCAACAATAATTGGAGCTTCTTTAAGGTTTACATCAGATTCTTCAATATGTCGTTCGATTATTTTTACAACAAAATCTTCATCATTAACAATAGTATTAACATCAACCTCAACTATTTCAGATTTATAGTTATCATCAAAAATCTCTTTTTTCATGACACCTTCTCTTACTGTAGCCATTTGTGGATGTTGATCCCAATTAATAATGTTTGCCATGATACTTCCACCAAAAGCTGGTCTGATGGCATAAAGCAAATCTTTATATTCTTTCTTTTCTTTTTTAACAAAATGATCTCCAATATCCAATATTGTAGTATCAGCTGTTAACCCACAATTAAGAGCTGAAGCTAGTCTAGGTGCTAAATCCCTCCCTACTGAAGTTGCTCCAAATAGTACAATTTGTGGAGCTTCTTTTTTTAATATATGAGTTGCTATAGCTGAATGAGGTAAGGTTCTATAAGGTTCTAGTCTATCATCATTAGCTGTAAAAATTCTATCTACACCATAAGGTGATATTTGAGAACTAATATTGTCTAAATTACTCCCAAATACCATTGCTTCTAATGGACAGCCTAATTTTGCTGCTAATTTTTTACCTGTTGATAATAACTCCTGACTTATTTCTGCTACTTTATGATTTTCAACTTCGCAATAAACAAATACACTTTTCATTGTAATTCAATTTATTAGTTATTATCCAATTGTATGGTGTTCTATTAACTCTTTTATCATCATTTCAATATCTGAATCTGATTCTGATAAAACCTTTGCTTCACTTGCAGTTAAGACTATGCTTTCTATACTTTTCACCTTAGTTGGTGAACCTGGAAGTCCAATTTTAGTTACATCTGCATCAATGTCTTCAACTCCCCATTCTGGAATAGTCAAATATGGTCTTTTTGCATGTAGAGATTTCATAAAATTATCATCACGACGAATTTCAGATTTAGTTCTTGCATATTTATATTGCATTACGCGTTTTGCTTCTTTAGATCTACAGGCAGGAGAAGCACCATGTACTGTCATTAAACAAGGTAAAGGAGAAGATACTGTTTCTACTCCAGTAGATAATCTTCGCTTAGCAACAACCTCATCATTTGTAATAGAAATAACTTCTTCTACATATGTTACTTGAGGTATATTCAATTTTTCAGCGCATTGAGGTCCTACTTGTGCCGTATCACCATCTATTGCTTGTCTTCCTCCCATTATAATATCGTAAGAAGGGAGTTTTTGGATTGCTTTGACAAGCGTATAACTAGTTGCTAAAGTATCTGCGCCTCCAAAACGTTTATCTGAAATCATTATTCCATTATCTGCTCCTCTATAAAAACTATCTCTAATTATATCTGCAGCTCGTCTTGGACCCATTGTCATAACAGTCACGTCTGTTCCAGGTACACGATCTTTTAAATTAAGTGCTAATTCTAAGGCATGTAAATCGTCAGGATTAAAGACCGTATCCAATTTCCCTCTATTTACAGTGCCATCAGGCTTCATTGCGTCTGGACCGACGTGCCTAGTGTCTGGCACTTGCTTAATAAGCACAACTATTTTGAGTGGTCTCATAAGTGTTATTTGAATTTTTTGTTAAATCTTTCCAAAAATAACACATCTTTTTCGTCAAAAAGGTGACATAACTCATACTTGGGGGAAAATGAAACAAAAAAAAAGGAGATCTTAAAAAGACCTCCTTTATATCGTTAAAAGTTAATTTCTATTTTTTACGCTCTTTTTTTACAGTTTCAGCAACCGTTTCTTCCGGAGCATTGTTTTGCATAAAATCCTCCATTATTGCAGTACTTACTCCCATATTTGAGAACCCTCCATCATGGTATAAATTTTGTAATGTTACTTTCTTTGTAAGATCGGAAAATAAAGTAACTACATAATCTGCACACTCCAATGCTGTTGCATTACCCAGAGGTGACATTTTCTCTGCATAAGCTAAGAATCCATCAAATCCTTTTACACCACTTCCTGCTGTTGTTGGTGTAGGAGATTGAGAAATTGTGTTTACTCTTACTTTTTTATCTCTACCGAAGAAATATCCAAAACTACGAGCTACAGATTCTAAATAGGCTTTATTATCTGCCATATCATTATAGTCTGGAAAAACACGTTGTGCTGCCATATAAGTAAGTCCTATAATACTTCCCCATTCACTAACTGCATCTTTATTATAAAGCACACTCATTGTTCTATGAAATGATAAGGCTGAAACATCCCATCCTGTTTTTGTAAAGTTATAATCTTGATGTGTATAAGGGTTACCTCTACGAACATTTACAGACATACCTATGGAATGCAAAACAAAATCAATTTTACCACCTAAAATCTCCATAGATTTTTCTACCAAGTTTTCTAGGTCCATCATAGATGTAGCATCAGCTGGAATTATTTCAGAATTTGTTTTTTCAGCTAATTCTGCTATCGTTCCCATACGCAAAGCTATGGGTGCATTTGTTAGAACAAATTTCCCACCTTCCTCGTGAATACGTTCCGCAGTTTTCCATGCAATAGAATTAGCATCCAAAGCTCCAAAAATAATTCCTCTTTTTCCTTTTAATAAATTATAAGCCATGTTCTAGTTTTCTTAGTCCCGATGGTTCGGGAAATATTGTCGTCAAAGATATTTAAATAAGTTGAATAAAATAGGCTGTTCAAATAGAAGTGAAAAAGACCTTAGTTTAGTAATTGTCTAGCATGTGCCATTGCCGAATCTGACAATTCCTTACCGCCCAACATTTCTGCTAATTCCACCACCCTTTCGTCTTGTGAAAGTTCTTTCATGTTCGTTTGGGTAAAATTGTTATTATCTTCTTTGTATACCTTGAAATGATGATCCCCTTTTGAAGCAACTTGCGGTAAATGGGTAATTGAAAAAATCTGCATGGACTTACTCATTGCCTGCATAATATCACCCATACGATTTGAAATTTCCCCGGAAACTCCAGTATCAATTTCATCGAACATCATGGTTGGTAAGTTTTCGTACTTTGCCAATATTGATTTGATGGTCAGCATTATACGGGAAAGTTCCCCGCCTGATGCCACTTTTTTGAGGTCACCAAAACCAGTTCCTTTATTTGCGGAAAACAAGAAAGACAATTCGTCTTTACCATTTGCTTTAAACTCTTTGGATGAATTTAATTCGATTTTAAACTGAGCACTCGGCATTCCCAATAAACCCAATTGCGCTTCCAATTGTGATTTTAAACTTGGGATGACATTCTCTCTTTCTTTTGAAATTGAGGTTGCCAATTTGTTCAGCTCCAGCTCACACTCTACCAATTCCTCTTGTTTTTCAGAAATTTTCGCTTCTATGTTCTCTGTAGCATCAACTTTCGCCGTCAGTTCTTCTTTTACTTGTAGCAATGCTGGAATTTCTTTGACCCCATGCTTTTTTTGCAAGTCATAAAGCAATTGTAATTTGGTATTGACTTCGTCCAATAATTGTGGATTCATATCCGCATTTTCCAAAAGGACCTGCAATTCTGATCCAACATCGTCCATTTCAATAAATATGGATTGAATTCTTTTATCCAATGAGTCATAGATAGCACCAAAACTCGAGAGTTTATTAGCTACCTGCTTTAATTCGGAAAGCAAATTCAATATTCCCACTTGATCATCGTTTAATAAAAGATGTCCTTTGGAGAGTTGTTCAACAATAGTTTCAACATTACTCAATTGTTGGTATTGCTCCTCTAGTTGCTCAAGATTACCATCCTGTAAATGAGCTTCTTCCAATTCATTTAACAAAAAGCTATTATACTCGTGTTCCTTGATGGCATTGCTTTGAAAATCTATCAATTGCTGTAATTCCCTCGAAGTATTCTGATGTGTTTTAAGGTGATTGGAATAATCAATCAGCAGTTGTTGATTATTGGCCAGAGAATCAATTACTTTTAATTGAAAAGCATTGTCTGCGAGTTGCAGCGTTTGATGCTGGGAATGTACATCGATCAACCTGCCCCCTAATCTTGATAAGACATCTAAATTAACTGGAGTATCATTAATAAATGCCCTGGATTTTCCACTTGGCAAAATTTCACGCCTAATGATAGTTGTGTCTTCATAATCAAGATCATTTTCAGCAAAAAACAAAGAAAGATGATAATTTTTTATTTCAAACTCACCTTCTATTATGCATTTCCCATCCTTGTTGCGAAGCGTAGATAAGTCGGCTCGTTTACCTAGAACCAAGGAAAGGCCACCCAACAAAATTGATTTACCAGCACCTGTCTCACCTGTGATACAAGTGAACCCATTTGAAAATGAGACATCCAGTCTATCAATAAGTGCATAATTCTTTATGGAAAGTCTACTCAGCAAAACTAAAATTTAGGAATGCTGTAAAGATAATTTTTATTTCAGTTGAAAAAAATGGAGACTAATATTTTATCTCATTCCAAGTACTGGAATATAAAGGCGCTATTCGGTTTAGGGTTTCCTTTAGCTTCACAACATCGACCTTTGGTCCATCTGAGAAAACGTTTTGTATTTCATCGGATTTGGCATCAAAGAAAGTCTGAATTAAAATTGCATTAGGCCTGCGACTTATCATGGTTTCAAACAATTTCATCGTCCCAGCTATCACTTGTTTGCCCGTACTATTATTATCGGCAAGAATATCAATTCCCTTCCTATGGTAGTTGTACATAGCCACACGATATTCCCTAAAAGTATTGGACATAAGGTTATCAACAAGTTCAAATCTATTTCGATCTGTAGATTGACTCCAGCCAGCTGAATTGCTACTTTGAGCTTGGGTGACAATTGTCTGTGCCATCCTAAAATAGTCGTTACCACCCTCCAATGAAAAAGTATCAGCGTCTAAGCCCAAAATAACATACACATAATAAGAAATAACACTTACTAAGTTAGACTCGAATATATTCTCATTAAAAATCAAAGGTTGAAATTCGATATACTCAAAATTGAATTGATTATCCTTGTAATTAAAAACAGGCGTTTGGTAGGAGGTATTGAATACCGGTCTTGAGGATTGAATTTGAATATTACCCTTAAACCTATTAGACTCATATTCGGTAATGGTAATGAACATTTGTGCGTTAACCCGCTCATTTTCCTTATACAAACGATTAGACCATTTGTTCTTGTTCACAAAATCATTCAAAGAGCGTTCCAATGTTTTGAAAACCTGCTGATTAGTCTGTGCTACTTGGTCAGAATTTACCGTCACTGTACAGTTCAACTCCTGCGCTGAAAGAGGTGCAAACGAAATAATAAAAAGTAAGACAAAGAGGAAACTACGCATTTAACCGAATTAAGATTTCGTTCATTATATCCACGGCAACTTCCGCCTTGGTTTTTAATTCAAACGCTTTAATCTGCGAATTCTTATCTATAAAAGTTATTTTATTAGTGTTACTGCCGAATCCAGCACCTTTATCATTCAGGGAATTCAGTATAATGGCATCTAGGTTCTTCTTTTTCAACTTGCCTTTGGCATTCACTAATTCATTCTCTGTTTCGAGTGCAAAACCTACCAAAAATTGATTTTTCTTGATTTTACCCAAGGATTGTAATATATCCCTATTCTTAATTAAATCAATTACGAAACTATCCTCGTTTTTTTTGATTTTTTGGTCAGCAATGGTTTTAGGTCTGTAGTCCGCTACAGCCGCAGCACAAATTACAATATCACTATTCCCATAATAGATATGTGTCTGCTCGTACATTTCATCTCCCGAAACCACCTTAACTAATGTTATGGCTGTATTTTCAATGGTTAAACTCGATGGACCTGAAATCAAAATTACCTCAGCACCAAGATTGGCCGCTGCATTGGCCAATTCATAACCCATTAAACCTGATGAATGGTTGCCGATAAACCTAACGGGGTCAATTGCCTCATAGGTGGGTCCTGCAGTAATCACGACTTTTTTGTCCTTCAGAGGTAAGCCTTGTGACAAATAATCCTTGATGAATTCCATAATATTCTCAGGTTCGGCCATTCTACCTTCACCATATAGTCCACTCGCCAGCTCCCCCGATGTGGCCGGTATCATAATATTTCCGAAGGACTCTAATTTGGCAATGGAATTCTTGGTAGATTCATGTTTGTACATATCCAAATCCATTGCAGGAGCAAAAAAAACAGGGCATTTTGCAGATAGATATGTAGCCAATAATAAATTATCACAAGTTCCAATGGCCATCTTAGACATAGTGTTGGCCGTTGCTGGGGCAATGACCATAAGGTCGGCCCAAAGTCCTAGATCTACATGATTGTTCCAATCTGTTTCATGACCCTCTTCCTTAACGAAAGAAGTCACAGCCGGATTTTTTGAAAGTGTAGCTAAGGTAAGCGGAGAAACAAAAGAGCTGGCACTTTCTGTCAAAATAACTTTGACATTTGCGCCAGCTTTAATCAATAAACGTACTAGAAATGTAGTTTTGTATGCAGCAATTCCTCCAGTAATGCCTAAAAGGATATTCTTGCCGCCTAACATACTACTCTGTATCTTTCTCTGTATTTCTATGGTAAATCCTATCCATCAACCACTCCTCTACTGCCATGGCATGTGGTTTAGGAAGTTTCTCGTAGAATTTGGACACCTCAATCTGCTCCTTGTTTTCAAAAACCTCTTCAAGACTATCGCTATAAGTAGCAAATTCCTCTAACTTTTCCAAGAGTTCTTTTTTGATTTCAGAATTGATCTGAACTGCTCTTTTGGCGGTAATTGAGATAGCTTCGTATATATTATCTGTCTTATTATCGAACTCATTTTTGTTGATTGTCACCGTTGAAACGGCTGCTTTTGAGTTCTTTAAATCATTCATGTTCATAATTACAGCTATTTTATTTTGTTTCTTTTACATCGTTGGTATTGGTCCTGTCTAAATCTTTTTCAAGTTTCTCAAGCAATTTAGCAGCATCCTCAGCATATTTAGTTTCAGGAAACTGCTTTTTGAGTGCATTATATGCTGTTTTTGCATTTTCCATGCGTTCCTGTTTCAATCTGGTAAAACTGTTCAAACCAAATTCAGTAGCAGATTCAAATTTTAAATACAGGGCTTCTTCCCTATAAATTGAACCAGGATAATCCGAAATGAAGTTATCAAAAGCAGCAATAGCCGGTGTTAAGAAAGTATAATCAAAATGCCCAAGCTTATTGAATTGTTTGCCTATCTCAAAGGCCTTTCTCTCCTTTTTTGTCGTCAACTCCTTTGCCATTATGTTGGCTTCATCAAAGTATTCCGATTCAGTATATGTATTTATAAAGCTTTGCAGTTTAACTAAGGCTTTGTCAGTATCTGTTTGGTCCAGGGAATGGGCAGGTGAGAGCTTAAAATAACTCTTAGCCCCTAAAAATGCAGCTTCAGGAACTTTTTCACTTTTAGGATAAGATTTAATAAAACGTTCAAACTGATAGCCTGCCATATTATAATCTTTCCTTTGAAAATATGTATTTGCAAAAAAGAACATTACCCTTTCGCCCTGTGGCTTACCCACATACTTTGGCGCAATCTGCTCGAACAAACGATTTGCACGTTTGTAATCTTCTTCTTCATAATATTTTTGGGCAAGGTCATATTTGGCCTTTACATCTGTATTTTTAAGCACCTTTTGATACTCATTACATGATGACAAGACCACAATCAAGACAAGAAAAGATAAAAGTTTCCTCATTTTAAAAAACATTTTGCAAAATTACGGATTCTGAATGGATATAAAAAACAAATTTTATGGTGCTAAAATAGTTTGGTCAAATCACTCTTTGTCCCTAATTGGCTTAGATTTAACGTTCTTTAGGGAATATCTTAAACGCGGAGACCTACATAAGGTTTAATGAACTCCTGAATTCTACTTTTAAGGTTATTTGTAGCTTCAACCAAAGGCAACCTAACTACAGCTGTGGAAAGACCAAGTGCCTCAAAGACTGACTTGATACCAGCAGGATTTCCCTCTTCAAAAATAAGGTCAATGCCCTCTTGTAAAGAATATTGTAATTTAAATGCTGCATTTACCCCTGAGCTCAGTCCAAATTGAATCATATTGGAAAATTCTGTTGGCAATCCTTGTCCTAATACAGAAATAACCCCTGATCCGCCTGCCAACACAGTAGGTAATGCTGTCATATCGTCTCCGGAAATCACCATGAAATCCTTCGGTTTCTCCTTGATTAACTGCATTATTTGGGTCATATTTCCAGAGGCCTCTTTAACTGCGATGATGTTTTTAGCGTCTTCAGCCAAGCGAATAACTGTTTTCGGCAAGACATTACTGCCGGTTCTTCCCGGTACATTATAAATGATAATAGGCAATGGCGAATTCTCGGCAATCGCCATAAAATGCCGATATATACCTTCTTGGGTTGGCTTGTTATAATATGGAGAAACTGAAAGAATGGCATCGAAGTCAGTTATATCCTGATTTTTTATCATATCGATTACCGCCGCAGTATTATTGCCCCCAATTCCTAACACAAGCGGCAAACGGCCAGCGTTTGCGTCAACAACGGTAACAATTACCAATTTTTTTTCAACTTCGGTTAGCGTGGCGGTTTCCGCTGTCGTACCTAATACAACCAAATAATTAACCCCACCGTTAATACAATGATTCACAATATTGGTCAAAGCCACTGTATCAATAGAAAGATCACTTTTAAATGGTGTAATCAATGCAACTCCCGTACCAACCAATTTATCCATTATTCAATTTCATTTAGAACCTTTAAGTATTTTTTAAGTTCCAGTTTAAATGTTTTAAAATCTTTTATTGGCATTTCCAATATCAAATCATTCAATTTTTGATCTACTTCCTTAAAACCCACTTTCACACGTGCTTTGGTTTTTACTGTCATCAATTGCAAAAGTAAATTATCTACGTTGTAGTAATTGACCAATAAATCGTAATCCCTACTTAAAAACTCCAATGCGTAACTATTTTCAATCGCACCTTTCCATCCTAAATCCTTATCCGAAAAGACAGGGGTTGAGTAAGGCGAATTTTTATCATAATAGTTTTTGTACCCAATAATCTTTACCGCATTGGGTCTTAATTTATATTCATCAACGAACTCAAAAAAAAGCTCGGGTTTATCAAAATTATCCAAATCCACAATACAACCAATAGAAGTTATTCCACTGCTTCTTTCAACTGTATCGACAGGTTTCAACAATTCTTCTTTTAAATATTTAACAGCGGATTTGTGTTTGAATTTATCCTTTATTCCTTTGAAAAACATGTAATTTTACATTTACACAAATGTAAATAATAAACACTCATCTTTATGAGGCTAATGTAAAAACTATAATGCGTTTAAAAATTAAACATTTTGTTGTATTTGTAACTTTAATTGGTTTAACATCCTGCAATCAAGATTATAAAAACTTAAAGAAAATTGAGGGAAAACAGATTTCCATAGATAGTACCCATATCCAGAAAGCATCAATTGAAGATTTTGTATCGCCTTATAGAAGAAGGATAAATGAGGTTCTCGACAGTACTTTGGCTTATACGCCCAAAGCCATTACAAAGCTCGATGGTGAATTCAATACTTCAGCAGGTAACTTAATGGCAGACATTGTACTTTCTGAAGCAAATCCAATTTTTAAATCGCGTACGGATAAGGAAATCGATTTTGTCTTACTTAACCACGGGGGCATACGCTCCATTATTTCGGCAGGCAATGTAAGCGCAAGAAATGCTTTTGAGGTTATGCCTTTTGAGAATAATATAGTCGTTGCCGAAATCAAGGGAAGTGATGTTCAAGAAATGGTTTCATTTTTAATAAAATCAGGTAGGGCACACCCAATTTCGGGAATGCAAATTGCTCTTGATAAAGATAAAGAGCTTCGATATGTAAAAATAAAAGGTATGCCTTTAGATTCGGAAAGAACCTATTATGTGGCAACATCCGATTATTTGGTATCTGGAGGAGATAATATGGGTTTCTTTAAAAACAACACTTTGGTTACAGATACTGATTATTTGATTCGCAATGCCATGATCGACTATTTCAAGAAAGTGGACACCCTTGCCCCAAAAGTTGATAATAGATTTTATATGGAATAATATGGATAGAAGAAAATTTATTAGCAAAACGACCGCTACCGGTGCATTTGTTGGCATAGGAGGATTATCATTGAATTCCTGTTTGGGCAATACGAAAAAACACCTCACCATTTTACATACTAATGACGTTCATAGCCATATTGATGCCTTTCCAAAAAATCATTCGAGTTTTCCAAATTTAGGAGGACTGGCGAGAAGAGCCACTTTGGTTGATGCAATTCGAAAGGAAAATCCAAATACCTTATTGTTCGATGCTGGTGATATTTTCCAAGGAACCCCCTACTTCAATTTCTATGGTGGTGAATTGGAATTCAAACTTATGAGCAAGCTCAGGTACGATGCCGCTACTATTGGAAACCATGATTTTGACAATGGCATAGATGGACTCTTTGCACAATTACCACATGCTTCATTCGAATTGCTATCCGCCAATTACGATTTTAGCAATACCGTCATGAACGGGCATGTAAAACCATATAAAACCTATTTGGTGAATGGTTTAAAAATCGGTGTTTATGGTTTGGGTATTAAGCTTGATGGACTGGTCACAAAAAAACTATACAAAGAGACCCAATATTTGGATCCTTATGATATAGCCTCCGATATTGAAACCACCTTAAAGGAAGAGGAAAAATGCGATTTGGTCATTTGTCTTTCCCATTTGGGATATCACTATAAAATCGAGGAAAAACCAGATGATTTAAAACTAGCGACCAAAACCAAATATACCAACTTGATCATTGGTGGTCATACCCATACTTTTTTAGATAAACCAACGGTAACAAAAAATGCAAAAGGTAATAACATTTTAGTCAATCAAGTGGGATGTTATGGCATTAATCTAGGGCGAATAGACTTTTATTTTGATAGCGAGAAAAACGTTCAGGCCGATGGAATAAGTATTATCGTTTAAATTAAATAGCCAAAATTGCGAACTCCACCATCCGCTTTAGCTCTTCATCCAAAGTAATAGTAGGAATGGGTCGGTTAGCCCTACGATACCAGTATCCAGCATTGAATTCATCGCCCTCTTTTCTATGCAAATAGGCATGGATCCAACTTCCTAAATTATTGTGCATATCCTGTGCAATGTCATGGGAAGCTATCCAATTTCCCTGGGCATCAAACCATAATGCTTTTAAAGCCAATGGCCATTCCTTAGGAGGGTTTTCACTACTTAAAGTTTCGAGAAACTGATTGAAATCCTTTGGAATCATCAAGAAAGTTTTTTAACCAATTTACCCACTGTTAAGCCCTGTACTATTATTGAGAATACAACAACGACATAGGTAATCACTAAAAACAGATCGCGATGCATTTCTTGGGTAAGCCCTAGGGCAAGTGCAATCGAAATACCTCCTCTCAGGCCACCCCAGGTCATTATCAAATCAGTATTGGGAACAAAATCGAGTTTTTTCTTAAAAAAATTGATAGGTATCAATAAAGATAAATACCGGCAAATCAAGATAATGGGAATAGCCAATAAACCAGCAACAACAAAGTTCACCTCAAAGGTAAGTACCAAAATTTCCATACCAATCAAAACAAACAAAAGGGTATTTAACAAGATATCTATCAATTCCCAAAATTTGTCAACATAGGTTTCTGTTATTTCCGACATTGAACTACCCCTTAAGGTATCATTGCCAACGACTAGTCCCGCAGCGACCATGGCCAAGGGAGCCGATAAATGCAGGTTTTGTGCGATAACCGTACCTACCATTACAGTTGCCAACGTAATTATGACTTCAATATCATAATCATCAATAGATTTCATTAAACGATAGGTTATCCAACCCAGAATCAGTCCTAAAACAATTCCCCCAAAAACCTCAACACCAAACAGCTCCAGAACATCAAGTGCGGTAACCGTTTTACCACTAGAAGAGGCAAATTGAAAAATGGTCAAAAAAATCACAACCCCTACTCCGTCATTAAAAAGCGATTCCCCTACAATTTTTGTCTCCAACTTTTTGGGAACTCCTGCCTTTTTTAAAATACCAAGTACGGCAATAGGGTCAGTAGGGGAAATCAATGCCCCAAAAAGAAGACAATACACATAGTCGACATCCATTCCGAAAACCATCAATAAGTAATAAAAAGAAGTGCCTACCAAAAAAGTTGAAACTAATACACCCAATGTTGAAAATGCCAATATAGGCCAACGTTGAACATGCAATTGTTGAAAGTTGGTGTGCAAGGCACCAGCAAAGAGCAAAAAGCTCAACATAATATCCAGCAGGAGTGTTTTAAAATCTATCTGAGTGATGATGTATTTTTCAGCATTTAAAAGGGTATCATCAAAATAACCCAAAACGAAAACACCTAGGGTGAAAAATATGGTAATGACCATTAAACCAATCGTATTTGGCAATTTTAGAAAACGGACATTGATAAAACCAAAAGCAGCTGATAGAAAGACAAGAATGGTGGTTATTAAAAAGTAGTTCATCTGTTTTATCTTATTAAATACTAAGTCCTCAAAATTAAACGCTATTTTTTTATCGTAACCAAGTATCTGGACTTAAATGAAACATCTTTTTCCAACCTTGGACGGATTCACTATCATAATATTGAGGATAGGGAAAAGGCGAGGTTATGGCGTAATGCAAATGTGGTGGTTTACCCTTGGCATTGCCAGTATCGCCAACTGTTCCCAAAACAGTTCCCGGTTTAACAGGCTGAAAGGCAAAAGCGTCATGCGAATCTAAATGCGCATAATAATGAAAACGCCATTTTGGCCCCAAAATCATAACCGATTTACCTCCTTTGCCGCCTTCATAGGTATAGACCACCATCCCATAGGTAGATGATATTACAGCAGTACCCCTTTCGGCAAATATATCAATGCCTTTATGGGTTATTGATGTTCCCCAAGGGTAGGCCCAAAACGAATCAACGGCCCAACTTTTGGTCGTTGCTCCACTTACAGGAATTATCATTTGTTGTGGGATGATAAAACCAATTCCTAGAATTAGGGCAATTACCCAAAACCATTTTTTAAAATACCTGTAACGCACTAAAAAGGCAATAGAGGATAATAGTGCATACCAAAAACGTCTTGTTGTATTGGTTATCATAAATGAATGCTTAATTCACCATATCAAGAAAATCCTGTTCTGATATAATGGGGACGCCCAAGCTTTCAGCTTTCGTTCTTTTACTCGGACCCATTTTATCACCAGCAATCAAAAATGATGTTTTAGAAGAAATGGATGAGCCTACTTTGCCCCCATTGTCTTCAATTAGTTTTTTAAGTTCATCGCGACTCACCGTTTCAAAAACTCCAGAAACAACAAAAGTTTTCCCCTTAAGTATTTCGGTTTGGTTTAGCAGTTTATCCGCCGATAATTCAAATTGTAATCCGTAACTTTTTAAGCGGGCAATGTTCTCCAGGTTTCTTTCATTTTGAAAGAACTCAACTACACTTTGGGCGATTCGTTCTCCTATTTCATCAACCGCCATCAATTCTTCACCTGTGGCCGATATTAAAGCATCGATATTCTTATAAGCCTTTGCCAATTTTTTAGCTACCGTTTCACCTACAAATCGTATTCCTAAAGCGAATAAAACCCGTTCAAATGGAATATTGACAGACTCTGCTACCCCATTAACCAGATTTTCAGCTGATTTTTCTGCCATACGTTCCAAGGGCATTATCTGCTCCTTGGTCAAGATGTACAAATCGGCGTAATTACGAATAAGCCCTTCCTTAAAAAGGAGTTCAACTGTTTCTCCTCCCAATCCTTCAATATCCATAGCTTTACGCGAAATAAAGTGCTGTATCCGTCCTGTTATCTGGGTAGGACAACCATAAAAATTCGTGCAATAGTGCTTGGCATCGCCTTCTGCACGTACTAATTCTGTATCACATTCAGGACAATGGGTAATATATTGGGTTGGCCTGGAATCCGCCTGGCGTTTTGAAAAATCGACACCGATAATTTTAGGGATTATCTCACCACCTTTTTCCACAAAAACCGTATCACCCTCCCGAATATCGAGCTTTTCAATCTGGTCCGCATTGTGCAAAGATGCTCTTTTCACCGTAGTGCCAGCCAGTAAAACGGGCTCTAAATTGGCTACTGGGGTTATTGCTCCCGTACGCCCCACTTGATAGGTAATTTCATTTAAGACAGTTGACACCTGCTCCGCCTTGAATTTGTATGCCATTGCCCATCGAGGTGATTTGGCGGTATAACCCAACTCATCTTGATGCTGAATACTGTTCACTTTAATTACCACCCCATCAGTCTCGTATGGTAAAGCATGCCGATGCACATCCCAATAATCAATAAAAGCCATTACCTCATCGGTAGATTTACATAACTGGGCTATTTTCGGGACTTTAAAACCCCAGTTTCGAGCCTTATCAAGCATTTGAAATTGGGAGGTAATCCCCGTGTTAGGGCCAACAATACCATACAATAAACAATCTAACGGTCTCTGGGCCACAGCCGCACTATCTTGAAGCTTTAAACTTCCTGATGCCGTGTTCCTAGGGTTCATATACGGATCTTCTCCTTCTGTTACCCGCTCTTCATTCATTTTAGCAAAACCATCCAAAGGCAAAATGATCTCCCCCCGAATATCAAATTTTGGTGGATAATCGCCTTTAAGCTGCAACGGTACCGAACGAATTGTCTTAATATTGGTGGTAACTTCATCACCTTGAAATCCGTCACCTCTGGTAACGGCCGTCACCAATTGTCCTTCTTCATAAGTTATACTTATTGAAGCCCCATCATATTTAAGCTCACAGGTAAATTCCACCTCTGCATCGCCAAGTATTCGTTGTATACGCTTTTCCCAATCCACTAAATCCTCTTTGGAATAAGAATTATCCAAAGAATACATACGATGAGTATGCTCAATGGTATTGAATTTTTTGGTGATATCACCCCCAACGCGCAAGGTAGGGGAAGTCGGGTTATAATATTCGGGATGTTTCGCTTCAAGTTCTTGCAGCGCCTTTAATTTCATATCAAATTCATAGTCTGATATGGTGGGATTATCCAACACATAGTAATTGTGGTTATGCTCTCGCAATTCACGACGCAACTCCTCTATTTTTTCCTTTATAATCATTTACACTTGGTCTTTTTTAATCCATTTTGGTAATGCCAATGGTTTGTATTCTTGCATTTGTTTTAACAATCCATCAACAGAATTGTCAACCAGCAACATTTCATAGTTTTCTATTTTCAGAAAGCCCTGAGCGACCATTTTGCGCAACATTTTCAACAAATCATCAAAAAATCCATTGGTGTTGAGTATTCCTATAGGTTTTTGATGTAGGCCCAACTGAGCCCATGTGATCATCTCGAATAACTCTTCTAATGTGCCATACCCCCCAGGAAGCGTAATTATTCCATCAGACAGATCATGCATTTGTAATTTACGTTCATGCATGTTATCTGTGACAATCAATTCCGTTAAACCCATATGGAAAACTTCCTTTAATTTCAGAAAATCAGGGATGATTCCAATAACTTTACCACCATAATCCAAAGCGCCTTGAGCAACTTTTCCCATCACCCCTATTTTGGCTGCACCATAGACCAAGGTGATGTTTCGCTTGGCAAGGACTTGCCCTAATTCTTGTGCTGCATACAAAATATCTGGGTCATTTCCTTCACTACTCCCACAAAATACGACTATACTTTTCATAGTTCTAATAGGTTCAATTTTTGAGTTTACACTTCAACATTCTGTCATTACCAAACATATCTTTATGAAGTTCTACTTCGTAAAAATCATTCTCTAATAGTGCTTTCGTTTTTTTTCCCAGGTATTGATTTATTTCAAAATACAAACAACCCCCTTTCTTTAAATTTGATTTGGCGAATTCACTGATTTTTCGATAAAAAACCAATGGATCCTTATCTTCGACAAACAGTGCCAATTCAGGTTCATTTTCAATTACATTTGACTTTATTTCTTCTTTCTCCAGCATCCTGACATAGGGTGGATTTGAAACAATTATATCGTATTTATCTTCAAGATATTCCAGTTCGAAAATATCAGCTTTAATAAACCCAACTTCCACCTTATTAAAGGATGCATTCTCCTGTGCTACTTCCAAAGCCTTTTCAGAGATGTCCAAGGCATCAACTTTGGAGTTTTTAAAATATTTTGCCAATGCTATTGCTATGCATCCGCTTCCTGTACCAATGTCAAGAATATTGATTTCCTTATTTTTAATTAACTCAAAATCATCAATAATCCAGCGCACCAATTCCTCTGTTTCAGGTCTGGGAATCAAGACATTTTCATTTACCTTAAATTCCAAATCCATAAATTCAGTAGAACCTAAAATATATTGAATGGGCTTTTCCAACTTCAATTGTCCCAAAGCCTCAAATAAGGGCTGTTCTTCAGCCTTAGTAACAACTAAATGAGGTTTTATTGCCAAAATAAAGCGCTCCAAATCTAAATAATGACCAATCACAAGATAAAAAAAGCTATCAACTTCTTCCTGCTTATAAATAGCATCAAGCTCGCTATGGTAAATATTTTTAATTTCCCTTAAAAGCATATTCAAAGCTGTTTCTAAATCCAAACTGGGCAATACCTGTACAAGTGATTATCCTACCCTGATCTTCAAGCACAAAATAACCGGCCTTCGCAACGTCATAATTCTCAAACATTTGATCCAAAGCTTTGTCAGCATAGGCTGTTCCAATCTTTCGCACACCCAAATCAATCAGAACTTTTCGAATTACAACGGCCACTACGACGTGATCATTAGGCTGAATTTCCCGTATCAATGCAGTTTCCATATATTGTTAAACCAGTATGTTTTAAAGTCCTATTTTAGCGGAGTGAAGATACATGAAATAAACTTTTATAATAAATGAAAAAAGCATTTTCCATTTTGATGTTGTGCATGTTTTTCTTTGGCTGTAATATTAAAGAAAAGCCTGAATTCATTGGAGTTGAAAATATCGGTATTGCCAAAGCAAGCATGGACACAATAAACCTGAAGGCCAATGCCATTTTTAAAAATGGAAATGATTTGGGAGGAACATTGTCAACGGATGAAATCAAAGTATTCGTTGATAGTACTTATGTTGCAACGGTTTCTTCCAAGGTATTCAAGGTCCCTCCACGAGATGAATTTACAGTTCCACTTTTGGTAAAATTCCCTACTTCAAAACTTTTCCAGGAAGGTAATGGTGGCCTATTTGGAACCATTCTGAAACAAGTTTTGGATAATAAGATGGTAGTGCATTTAAAAGGGGATTTGACTTATAAATTTGCCAGGGTTTCTTTTGACTATCCTGTTGATCATAGTGAAGAAATAACTATCAAATAAATGTCTTTAGACGGCACATATATGGAAAGGGCATTGCAACTGGCCAAAAACGGACTGGGATCTTCAGCTCCAAACCCAATGGTAGGTGCCTTAATCGTATTGGAAAATAAAATAATTGGAGAAGGATATACCAGCGCATATGGTGGACCGCATGCAGAAGTCAATGCCATTAATTCAGTCAAAGACAAGGGATTATTATCAGAAGCCATTCTTTATGTTACCCTGGAACCTTGTTCACATCATGGAAAGACTCCACCTTGTGTAGACTTAATTGTAAAATACAAAATACCCAAAGTGTTCGTAGGTGTTTTGGACCCACATGACAAGGTGGCCGGTAAAGGAATTAAGCGATTGAAAGAAGCTGGTTGCAACGTAACTGTCGGTGTTCTTACAAAAGAATGTGAAGCCCATCATAAGAGATTCTTGACATTTCACAAAAAGCAACGACCATATATTGTATTAAAATGGGCTGAAACCAGAGATGGATTCATTGCGCCAGAAAAAAACAAAAGAAGTCCTGATGCCCAACCTTTTTGGATTTCCAATAAATATTCAAGGCAGTTGGTTCATAAATGGCGCAGTCAAGAACAAGCTATTCTAGTGGGTACTAATACAGTTTTACATGACAACCCCATGCTGAATGTTCGAAAGTGGGCTGGAAAATCTCCCACGAGGATTGTCCTCGATAAAGATTTAAAAATTAAAGGGAATTATCATATCCTTGACAAAAGTGTAAAAACTATCATATTCACCGAGGTTGAGGATAAATTACAATGGCTAAACGGGATTGAATATGAAGTTATTGATTTCACGAAAAACAGACCACAAGAAATATGTGAAGTTTTACATAAACACAATATTACTAGTATTTTAATTGAAGGCGGAGCCAAAACACTTCAGTCTTTCATTGATGCTAATTTGTGGGATGAAGCTCGAGTTGTTACAGGAAGAATCAACTTTAGCGATGGACTAAAAGCTCCGAAATTTTCTGGAAATATAGCCCGCACCGTTGAAATTGAAGCAGATGTTATAACTATTTATCAGAATGATTAAGAATATCATATTTGACTTTGGGGACATTTTCATTAATCTGGATAAGGAGATTATCTTTCGTGAAATGCAAAGGTATGGCAACCCAATTTTGACCCCAGAGCTGATAACCCTTAGCGATGCGTTCGAAGTGGGCAAAATTTCAACAGAAACCTTTATAGATGGTCTTCAATCCTACTTCCCAGAAGCATCATCGCAACAAATTATAGACGTATGGAATGGCATGTTATTGGACTTTCCTGATTACCGCTTAGAATTCATTGAAAAATTGGCCACGGAAAGTGAATACCGTTTGTTTTTACTGAGTAACACCAATGCTTTACATATTCTTGAAGTAGCCATAATAATGGGTGACTCTAAATTCCAACGGTTCAAAAATTCCTTTGAGCAATTTTACCTTTCGCATGAAATCCATATGAGAAAGCCAAATGCTGACATCTTTGAGTTTGTTCTTGAGAAAAACGCATTAGACCCAACTGAAACTTTTTTTGTTGATGATACGTTTGAAAATACACAATCTGCAAGCAAGTTGGGGATTAAAACCTGGAACCTAATCGTTGGACAAGAAGATATAATTCAATTAAAATCAAAATTATAAATGTTCGATCTTGTACTTAGCATATGTTTTTCCAGTTTGATATTTGTAATTTTTAAACTCTATGCCGTTTACAAGATTGACACTCTTTATGCTATTATCACCAATTATGTAGTTGCGTGCATTGTTGGCTTGTTTTTTTATTCCGGGGAAATAAATCCCTCTGAGATAGCACGCCAACCTTGGTTTTTGGGTACTTTACTTTTAGGTTTTCTTTTTATTGTAGTATTCAATCTAATGGCCAAAACTTCACAAACTGTTGGGGTCTCAGTGGCTTCTGTTGCAACTAAAATGTCATTGGTAATCCCTGTTATTTTTGGGGTCGTGGTATATAAAGAGGAGCTTGGGATAATCAAAGTGATCGGTATTCTTCTGGCATTGGCCGCGGTTTATTTTGCATCAATCAAAGAAAAACAGATTTCAATTAAGAAATCCACTCTTATATTACCAATATTAGTGTTTCTAGGTTCCGGAATAATTGATACCAGTATTAAATATGTACAGGAAGTCCACATCAATGAAAATGAATTCCCGCTTTTTTCTGCAACAGTTTTTGCCGCTGCAGCCATGGTAGGTCTTGTTTTTATTGGTTTTAAGACACTCAAAACTCCTTTCAAAATAAATCTTAGAAATGTTTTAGGTGGAATTGCCCTTGGTATCCCCAATTATTTTTCGATTTACTATCTACTGAGGGCATTGCAAAACCCCATTTTAAATAGTGCGTCGGTTTTTACCATCAACAATGTGGCCATTGTAATGTTATCTACATTATTAGGTATTATTTTGTTCAAAGAACGGATAAGTCTTAAAAACTGGGGTGGTATCGCTCTGGCTATTATTAGTATAATCCTCGTTGCGATATTTTAATGGAAAACTCGGATAAATTTAAGACGTTGGCCAAGCCAACGAACGAAATACTCTTCAAAGAGAAAAAAAGCAAGTTTTATGGTTATGCATACCCAATAACTTCAGAAGATGAAGTAAAAGCCATTATTGAAGAACTAAGAAAAAAGCACCATACTGCAAATCATGTATGTTATGCTTGGCAGCTAGGTGTTTCTACAATTAGTTACCGAGCGAATGATGATGGGGAACCAAACAATTCGGCAGGAATGCCAATTTATGGGCAAATCCAATCTTTTGAACTTACGAATGTCCTAGTTGCAGTTGCTCGAATTTTTGGAGGAACAAAACTAGGTGTTGGTGGCCTAATAAGTTCGTATCGAAAAACTGCCCAGATGGCACTCGAAGAATCGCGTATTGTTGAAAAAACCATAAAAGCATATATAGAGATCAACTTTGGCTATGCTGTTATAGATACAGTAATGCGAATCATCAAACAAAATCAGTTGGAAATTGTATCCCAACAATTGGAAATGGATTGTACCTTAACCGTGAGCACTGTAAAAAGCATGGCCAAACCTATTGCACTCAAATTCAATGCACTTAAAGGCATTGTTGCAAAACTGAAGGACATTTAAATATTAAGTCTTTCAAGAATATATTCTGGACATCTTATTGGCTTATTATTTGTAGTATCCATAAAGGCAAGTACGGTATTTGCCTCTGCCAATAATTCCTTCTTTTCGTTATATATCTCATAGTCAAATTCTATCCTTACTTGCGGTCTTTTCTGTAAGATCGTGCGTACCGTCAAAAGGTCATCGTAAATAGCTGATTTCTTGAAATTTAGCCGTAAAGAAATAACAGGCAGGATAATTCCGTTCTCTTCCATTTCTTTGTAAGAAATTCCAAGGGTCCTTAACCACTCAACTCTTCCCATCTCCAAATATTGTGGGTAATTCCCGTGATACACCACTCCCATTTGGTCAGTTTCTCCATAACGAACCCGAAAAGAAATATCATTAAAATCCATATTTATCCAACTAAAAATTATATATTTAAATGCTTCTGCACGAAGCCCGTTAACATGCGAAAAAAAAAGGGTAAATTCAACCCCAAATCATTTTTTTTTTAGGATTTTTGTTCACATATTTGTCAAACCTAATTTACTCTTGCATATCATAAGAACCATAAGCTAATTGTGCTTAAAAATAACCAATAATAAGAGAAATTTTTATAATGAGTGTAACTGCAAATTCCGTTTGGAACAATTGTTTGGCGTTTATCCAAGATAACATCCAACCGCAGGCATTCAAAACATGGTTTGAGCCCATCAAACCTGTCAAGCTTTCAGAAAACGCATTGAGTATTCAAGTGCCAAGTAAATTTTTTTACGAGTGGCTAGAGGAGCATTACGTTAAACTGTTAAAAGTTGCACTTACAAAAGAGTTGGGCGAGACCGCCAAATTGGTATATATTATCCGTATGGAAAACACCTATGGCAATCGCGAACCTTTCACAGAGAAGATTCCCAGTTCAAATAGGGGTAATATGGGACCACAGGAAATGGATGTCCCTATTAAATCTAAAAACCCTGAACTTCGTAATCCATTCGTAATTCCCGGTATACGAAACATAAAGATAGAATCCCAGTTAAATCCAAATTACAATTTTGACAATTTCCTAGAGGGAGATTCAAACCGATTGGCACGTTCTGCAGGTATGGCCGTTGCCAACAAACCTGGCGGCACATCGTTTAATCCCTTATTAATATTTGGTGGTGTAGGATTGGGTAAAACGCATTTAGCGCATGCTATAGGAGTTGAAATAAAGGATAAATATCCTGAGCGTACTGTTTTATATATTTCAGCTGAAAAATTTACCCAGCAATATATTGAGTCTGTAAAGAAGAATACAAGAAACGATTTTATACATTTTTATCAATTAATAGATGTATTGATAATTGACGACGTTCAATTCCTCTCGGGAAAATCTGGAACACAAGATGTTTTCTTCCATATTTTCAATCATTTACACCAAAATGGAAAACAAGTAATCTTGACTTCTGACAAAGCTCCTGTTGATATGCAGGATATTGAACAACGTTTATTGTCAAGGTTCAAATGGGGATTATCGGCAGAGTTGCAGAATCCTGACTACGAGACCCGTATTTCCATATTAAAGAACAAACTATATCGCGATGGTGTTGAAATGCCTGATGATATTATTGATTATGTCGCAAAACACATTAAGACTAACATTCGCGAATTGGAAGGTGCAATTATATCTTTAATAGCACAATCATCTTTCAATAAAAAAGAGGTTACTTTGGAATTGGCACAACAGGTAGTCGAGAAATTCGTCAAGAATACAAAGCGTGAAGTATCTATCGATTATATTCAAAAAGTAGTGTCTGACTACTTTGAAATGGATGTTGCGACCTTACAATCCAAGACTAGAAAAAGGCACATTGTTCAAGCAAGACAATTGGCTATGTTCTTTGCGAAAAAATTCACTAAAGCTTCTTTGGCAAGTATTGGTTCACAAATTGGCAAAAGAGATCATGCTACCGTCTTACATGCCTGTAAAACAGTGGATAACCTTGCAGAAACCGATAAACAGTTTCGCAAGTATATCGAGGATTTAACAAAGAAACTTTCCTAATACATTTTAATGACGACTAAGGTTTTAATGGTTTGCCTTGGAAATATCTGTAGGTCACCATTGGCTGAAGGTATCTTACAAAGTAAAGTCAATATCGATACTGTTTTTGTGGATTCTGCAGGTACGGGAGGCTACCATATTGGAAGCAAACCGGATAGTAGAAGTATTGCGGTTGGACTTAAATATAATATTGACATTACCCAGCAACGCTGTAGAAAGTTCAAAGCTCAGGACTTCAAGGATTTTGACCTAATTTATGTAATGGATAACAGCAATTATAATAACGTTATTGCCTTGGCCCAAAATGAAGAGGAGAAAGTAAAAGTTAAACTAATCCTAGAAGAAGTTAATAGTGCGGTAAATGAAGTACCGGACCCTTACTATGATGATGATGGATTTGAAAATGTCTTTCATTTAATTGATGAGGCCTGTACAATTATTGCCAGAAAATTGAACGCAAATTAGGGCAGAGATGGTTGAAAACACAGCGCCAAAAGGCAAACTTTTTTTGATCCCCACAACTTTGGGCGAAAACGAGCCTTTAGAGGTTTTGCCGATTTCAATTAAAAGGGCGATTGAAGAGATTGACTATTATATTGTTGAAAATGAGAAGTCGGCTAGACGATTTATTAAAAAGATAAGCCCTAGAAAACCCCAACCAAGCTTGCATATTGAAGTCTTGAATAAATATACAGAACCCGAGGCTATTCCCACTTTCTTAAACCCTTGTCTTGAAGGACGTAATATTGGAGTACTTTCAGAAGCAGGGTGCCCTGGAATTGCAGACCCAGGAGCTGATGTTGTTAGAATAGCACATCAAAAAAATATACAGGTGGTTCCATTAGTGGGCCCATCTTCAATCGTGCTGGCTATGATGGCCAGTGGTTTGAATGGACAAAATTTCGCTTTCAATGGTTACCTGCCAATTGACTCAACCGAAAGGAAGAAAGCCATTAAATCATTGGAAAAAAAGTCTAGTGATCTTGGTCAATCACAAATCTTCATTGAAACTCCTTATAGAAACGATAAACTTTTGACCGAATTATTAAAGACCCTTTCAAACAACACCCTACTCTGTATTGCATGTGATATTACATTAAGTACTGAGTTCATTGATACCAAAAAGATTTCGGATTGGAAAAAAACAGCTTTAGATCTTAACAAAAGGCCTTCCATATTCATTTTACAGGCCTAATAAATAAACCCTGACAAAATTGCCAGGGCCTACCATTTTCATATTTATAAATAATCTTAAACCTTTGGGTTTCGCTTTGCCACTACTATTGACAAATCATAGCCGGAAAATTTCTTGATATATTTGTCTATCGATGTCCCATAAGCATCTTTGGTATTAATTTTACCATAAGAACGCAAATACTTCATAACATTTCCTGGACCGGCTAAATGAGCAGCTGCCAACATACCAGATTCAGTAATTTGTACGCCTTTGATACTTTTACCGACAAACCTTGCAATATCTCTTCTCATAATCCATTTATTGCGAGCAATATTAGTTTCGAACGCCTTCTCCTGCAAAATAGGATCATTCAAAAAATTAGAGGTATTGGAAACTCCTACTAATTTGAGGGTGCCAATGCCAAATTGGTATTTTCCTAAGTAACCCAAGGTATTGGTTACAAAATAATTTCCAGAGGACTCTTTAAAGGCCAAAGCCTCTTTAAAACCAATAAAGGAGGTGCCCAAAAAGGGCGGTGACACCATGGTCGATGCAAAAACAGTTTTGTCTTTGGGAAACAAAACTTTCGTAGGTTCATTGACTTTTAAAGTTTTAGGCACTTCCTGATTAGAAGTTAAGCCAATAAAACTTGCAAAAATCAAAAGCATGATAAGAGAACAAAAAAAGACTATACATCTTCTCATATCTCTATTTTCTTAAGACTTACAACCAAAATTGGTTTGCTTAAATTTCACAATACAAAGATATGGCTGTAAATAAATGTGGATTCGAACGCCTTGTTAAAAATCGCTGATTTTAGTTAACCAGTCCAAAAATTCCGATTAGTAGTCTATCTATTGATATTTTGGTTATTTATCCATCGGATATACTGCGCTTTATTTCGGTTATGCTGAGCGAGGTTTTTGGCAAATTTATGATATCCGAAGTTCTCTACGTCCGCAACAAAGTAATAATAATCATGCATTTCGGGATTCAATACTGCTTCAATGGCAGAAATATCAGGCATTGTAATTGGGCCTGGTGGTATACCAGCGTATTTGTAGGTATTGTAAGGTGAATCCAATTCTAGGTCTTTATAAAGTACCCTCTTGATTACGGTATCAAAATTACCTGTATGCTTTTTTAAGGCATAAATCACTGTAGGGTCAGCTTGCAGTTTTATATTTTTTTTGATTCTATTTAAATATACGCCCGCTACACGTGACCTTTCATCAACCTTGGCAGTTTCTTTGTGTACAATGGATGCCAGGGATACAACTTCATTAGGAGTTAATCCCAGAGCCTTGGCCTTAGTGCGTCGTTCATCATTCCAGAAGCGATTATATTCGTTTAACATTCTATCCCTGAATTTTTCTGCGGAAGTATTCCAGAAAAACTCATAACTGTTGGGTATGAACATTGCAATTTGGGCAGCATCGGTAAATCCGTTGGCAGTATAAAAAGATTTGTCTTCCAATATCGATAAGAGACTCATACTGTCAGGCTCAATTTGTGATGAGATCCTTCCAGCCAAATCAGCCATGGTTTCTTGATTGTTGAAAGCCACATTTACTGGAACATTTTTACTTCGAAGGGAATTGACAATGTCATTATTATTCATTCCCCTTTGTATAGCATACTTTCCACCTTTTACATTATTGGAATAACCTTTCCTGTCTGCTACTTGAACAAAAGACTCTGGATTCTTTAGTAAAGGCGCCAATAAATCCTTTACATCATTAATATTTGCATTGGTTGGTATAAAAACAAAAGCTTCTTCATTATTGAATACAGTATTGGGTGAAAATATTGCATCATATACCTTATAGGCAAAAACACCTCCCACAATAAGACCCAGAGCAACAATCAATAATAAAATTTTCCTAATGTACATTATGGTTTAATCTTTTGTAATAAAACTTCGTTTTTAAATTTTCCGTTTGAAAATATCCAGTCCTTCTTGATACCAACTTCCTCAAACCCCATTTTTTTGAACAAATGCATGCTAGCTGAATTATCTTCCATAACATTGGCGAACAATTGTCGAAGACCTAAAGTTGTAAAAGCATAGTCAGACAGTAATTTAATAGCTTCTGCACCAATTCCTTGATTTCGTTCTTTCTCTTCCAAGATGACTATTCCTATCCCTGCTCTTTTATTCTTTGGGTCAAAATCAAACAAATCAATTAGACCTAGCACCTTTTCCCCTTTGCATATGCAAAGTCTCAACTGCTTTACATCATAAATATCACGATGGGCGTTGTCCAAATATTGCTTTAACACGTGTTTGGAGTATGGCGCTGTGGTTCCACTAATCTCCCATATGGCAGTATTGTTCTCCAATTCATAAAGAAAATTCAAATCATCGGGTTCGAGGGCCCGTAAGCAAATGTGGTCTCCTTTTAAATTCAGCATTCAATTTCTCCTTTAAAAACTTGCATGGCTGGCCCTATTAGACTCACATTGCTATAACCATTTGCGTCATTTATAAACTTGACTTGCAACTTACCTCCTTTGGTTTCAATATCAACGGTCTCTGCTTGAATTTTATTCGCTTTGTGCATGGCAATAGCCACAGCCGTCACACCCGTACCACATGAAAGGGTTTCATTTTCCACTCCGCGTTCATAGGTTCTAACGGCAAAGGAACCTTCATCAAGAGGTTCAACAAAATTAATGTTACTTCCCCTTTCACCATAAAGGCCATATCTCAACTTTGCACCCTCCTTATAAACATCAAGATCCTCTAAGGATTCAACTACTTGGACATGATGGGGTGATCCCGTATCCAGGTAATACGCATTGGGTTTTGTGTGAATTTCATTTACACTATTCATTTTCAACTCAACCATATCATCCTCTATAATTGCTAAATGGAGTCCATCAACAGCATTGAATGTGGTCTCTTTGCCAATTATACCAAGAAACTTGGCGAAAGCTACCAAGCATCGCCCACCATTGCCACACATTGAACCTTGATTGCCATCCGAATTAAAATACACCATTTTAAAATCTACAGATTCATCATTTTCAAGCAAAATAAGTCCGTCTGCACCTATCCCGAATCTTCTATCACAAAGTTTGGTGACCAATGATTTGTGCTCCTTTGGGAAAGTGTTAGAACGATTGTCGATCATGACAAAATCATTCCCAGTTCCCTGATATTTATAAAATGTAAGCAGCATATAATAATTTAAAAAACAAAGATAGGGTAATTTTAAGGCTTTTTCAGCAGTTAAAAAGTAGTTAAACTGCAAATGAATAATGTCAAAATATTCTAATTTTACTAATAGTTAAACTTGATTACCAAAAAATACAATTTACTTATGAAAAAAATAGGAAGTTCGTTGCTAATTGCAATTTTTGCGGGCGCCATAACTTTAGGTGCCTATAAACTGTTTATTGAAAAGACGAACTATGCTATTGTCACCGATGACAATTCAACTTCTATCATCAATACCAGTTTGTCTACTACATCAGCCAAAGGGTCTGGAATCAACGAGGTCGACTTTACATCTGCTGCTGAAACAACAGTAAATGCTGTGGTGCATGTAAAAAATGTTACTATTAGTAGGGGACCTACTAGTTTGATGGAATTCTTTTACGGATATGAAGGCAATCAGAAAGCACAAATAGGCTCTGGGTCTGGTGTAATAATATCTTCGGACGGACATATCGTTACGAATAATCACGTAATCAAGGGTGCAAGTCAATTACAGGTAACATTGAATAACAACAAAACATATGAAGCTGAATTGATTGGGACGGATCCTAATTCAGATATTGCCCTTTTGAAGATTGATGCAAAAAAACAACTACCCTACTTGGCTTTTGGCGATTCAGATAATGTCAGGGTTGGTGAATGGGTTTTGGCGGTTGGCAACCCTTTTAACTTGACCTCAACAGTTACAGCTGGCATTGTAAGTGCCAAAGCAAGAGCATTAATGAAGAGTGATCAATCTTTCATTCAGACCGATGCAGCAGTAAATCCTGGAAATAGCGGAGGCGCACTTGTAAATACAAATGGGGATTTAATTGGTATAAATACCGCCATTTCATCCCAGACTGGTTCTTATGTGGGATATTCTTTCGCTGTTCCTAGCAATATTGCCAAAAAGGTAATTGATGATATTATGGAATATGGCAATGTTTTGAAGGGATATATAGGGATTAACCCTCCAAGATTGAATTCACCTTACGCTCTTGAAAATGGATTAAATGAGATTGAAGGGGTTTATATTGCCAAAGTACAGAAAGATTCGGGAGCCGATGATGCTGAACTTCAAGAAGGGGATATTATTAAGAGAGTGGATGAAATAAAAGTGCAACGGTTCGCAGACCTAACAGGTTATGTGTCCACAAAAAGACCTGGAGATTCAATAGAACTAGTCATAGAACGAAAAGGAGACCTAATGACTGTTCCTGTTACTTTAAAAGAGCTCCAAACTTTGGTAGTTCCTGTAATGGGGCTAGAAGTTAAAAACCTTAATAATGAGGATAAAAAAAGATTCAAGACCAAACAAGGGGTGAAAGTAGTTGGTGTACCAGAAACCTACAGAGGTTATGGCCTTATGGGAAAAGTATTGCTTTCTGTCGATGATGAAATAATCAATAATATACAAGAAGCCAAAACATTATTTGGGAAAATTTCCAGATATGGAAAGACTAGTATTACCATGTTGAATGAAAAAGGTGAGCGTGAACGTCTTATATTTCAATAAACAATATTTAAAATGGGCTTGCTATAGCGTTTGAAATATATACCTTTTGTAATCTTTCTAAATCAACGATGAATAAATGGGATATACAAAATCCTACGAAAAAGAATTAGCATTCCAGGCCGATAGAAGAAGGCAACAACCGAATTCATAAAAATAACCAGCGATCTTTGGTGTAACAATGAATATGGTTATTCACATCAAGCAATATGATTTACCAATCATATTGCCAAGCTTCGTAGATTCACTTATTATTAGAAAATTTCCTATTTTAAGTACAATTGAAATATATCATATTCGTTGATAAGTTATAGTAGCTTATTTTCGTTTTTTTTTCTAAATTGATATTATTGAATTACTTTAGTCCCCTCTAAATCATTAACAAAACTTAGAACCCTTAGACAATGAAAGGTTTAAAAACACTACTGATTGTATTGGCTTTATTTGCATTTAACCTACACAATGCACAAGACCAAGCAGCAACTACTCAGGAATTATCATTAGACAAAGGCAGCATCAATAGCCAGTTTGATTATATCTACAAGAAATCGGGCAATTATCGGGCCGATGGTAAACGTTATGAAGTCGTACGGATTATTTCACTTGACAAACTACGGAAGAATGTCTTGGATACGCTCAATGCTTACAATAAAAAAGCCGCTGAATTGAATGCCACAATTTCAGGTCATGAAGCGACTATCGCCTCATTGAATAAAAAGTTGGATGAAACGACCAATAATTTATCTGCTGTGACCGAAGAAAAAGATAGCATGTCGCTATTAGGAATGCATGTCTCAAAAATTACCTATAACGTTATCCTATGGACTATCATAGTTGGCCTGTTGTTACTGTTTCTTCTATTTGTTTACAAATTTCGAAGAAGTAATACTTTGACACAAGAAGCTAAAACGGCATTGTCTGAAGTTGAAGTTGAGTACGAAGACCATCGACGTAGGGCTTTGGAAAGAGAACAAAAGATAAGTAGGCAACTTCAAGATGAGATAAACAAATACAAAAAATCAAAATAACCAAAAGCTCCATCTGGAGCTTTTTTTTACTATATACATGGTAAGGTTAGTTCGAGCATCAAAAGATAACTTAGAAGAGTTGGTCCCATTATTTGATCAATATCGCCTGTTCTATAAACAAGACAGTGATTTACATGGTGCAAAGGTCTTTTTAACAGATCGATTCAATAATGATGAGTCTGTCATTTTTCTTGCATATTTTAATGGTAAACCTGTAGGATTCACCCAGCTATTCCCCATGTTTTCATCAGTTTCAATGCGACGCTCTTATGTCTTGAATGATTTATTTGTTGCAGCGCCCTACAGAAAAAAACAAATTGGCGAGGCCTTATTGAACAAAGCCAAAGAATTCTGTATTGCCAGCAATGCCAAAGGTCTTGCGTTGGAAACAGGGAGGCACAATCCTGCACAAAAACTCTACGAAAAGCTAAATTGGACAAAAGACGTAGACTGTATTCACTACTTTTGGGCCGCGAAATAATCTAGAAACAACTACACCAATGCGAATTGATATTATTACGGTACTCCCTGAATTACTCAAAAGTCCTTTTGAAGCATCAATCTTAAAAAGGGCAATTGAAAAAGGTTTGGTCGAAGTTCATATGCACAATTTAAGGGATTACACAGATTTGAGCTATAACCAAGTAGATGATTATCAGTTTGGTGGTGGTGCAGGTATGGTATTGATGATAGAACCCATTGACAAATGTATTTCGTATTTGAAGTCTGAACGGGATTATGATGAAGTTATTTATATGACGCCAGATGGTGATACTTTAAATCAGAAAATCGCTAATAGTATCTCACTAAAAGGCAATATTATAATTCTATGCGGGCACTATAAAGGAGTAGATCAAAGGGTTAGAGACGCCTTTATCACTAAAGAAATATCTGTAGGCGACTATGTTCTTTCTGGTGGAGAATTGGCTGCGGCAATTCTTTGTGATTCAGTCATACGTTTAATCCCAGGGGTGCTAAGTAATGAAACCTCTGCACTTACCGACACTTTTCAAGATAATTTACTCGCACCTCCTATATATACAAGACCCTCTGAATACAAAGGAATGAAAGTCCCGGACGTTCTTTTGAGTGGAAATTTTCCTAAGATTGAGGAATGGCGCGAAAACCAAGCCTTAGAACGAACCAAAACACTTCGCCCAGATCTTTTAAAGGAAGGAGATATTGAGTAATAGTGAAAAAGTCTGCATACTAATGTGCATATAAGGTATTAAAATAATAAAATCGGGAGCTTTGGGATAAAAAATCAAAATAAAATTCTTGCGGGTTCTAATTTATAAACTATTTTTGCACACTGATAAATTAACCTCTGACGAAAATCGTGAATGTTAGTTCAACATAATTGTAAAATAAAGTAATGGAATCATTAATCAACTTCGTAGAAAACGAGTTCATTTCAAAAAAAGAATTTCCAGAATTTTCAGCTGGTGATACAATCACCGTATATTATGAGATAAAGGAAGGTGAAAAAACACGTACACAGTTCTTTAAAGGTGTAGTAATCCAAAGAAGAGGTAATGGAGCTACTGAGACTTTTACGATTCGTAAAATGTCTGGTACTGTAGGTGTGGAGCGAATATTCCCTATCAATTTGCCTGCTTTGCAAAAAGTGGAGGTAAATAAGAGAGGTAAAGTACGTAGAGCAAGAATATTCTACTTCAGAGGGCTTACTGGTAAGAAAGCTAGGATCAAAGAGATTCGTTCTTAGTAATTCAACTACAATATTCACAAAAACATCCGTCAATAGGCGGATGTTTTTTTATGAACAATTGTTAACAACCTTAGTTCATAAGGTGTTGATTTTTAATTCTTTGTGTTTTGAAAAATTCACCCTATATTTATTTCATGGTTTAAGAAAATATCTCAGGATGTAGCATTAAATCATTATAGAGTTTACGTTCTTTATATTGTTGTTTAATCTTTTTAGGAAATGTCGGTAAGATTTGATCATACCGATATGGATTAGTAAGATGAGCATGTTGCTAAAAGGCTATCGCCCTTATATGTAGTATGTGGATGCTTTTACGTTAAATTTAAAACCTCGGTTCTATATTTAAGATAAGAACATTATGACAGCGAGAAGAAATACACCGGAGTTACTTGGTTGAAGAATTAAGAACAACACCGTATTTCACAACGTGGAAATGGCATTGTGGATTGCAATCATTGGTTGCGGTTTTGTTGAAAATACAAAACAAAATTTTACAAGCTATTTCTAAAAAGCCATATCAAATGTACTTGTACAATGATATGGCTTTTGTTTTTTAAAACACTCGATTTTTACAGATCAACTCCTTCGCAAAAAATATAATTTCCTTTTACAAATAATGCATCAAACACAAGCAAATGGGCAACCATAAAATTGTATATTTGCAGCTCTTAAATCAAAATATCCTAATATAGATGCCTAAAATTTTCTATACCAAAACGGACGAAGCTCCAGCTCTGGCCACTCAATCTTTTTTACCTATTGTTCAAGCATTCACAAATACTTCTGGAATTACTGTTGAAACCAAAGACATTTCCTTGGCTGCAAGGATCATTGCTGCATTCCCTGACTTTTTAAAAGAAGACCAGCGCATGGAAAATGATTTGGAAGTATTAGGCAATATGGCCAAGATGCCAGAGGCAAATATTATAAAATTACCCAATATCAGTGCTTCTATACCACAATTGAAGGATGCGATTGAAGAATTACAGAAAAAAGGCTATTCCCTCCCCGATTTCCCCGATGACCCACAAAATGATGAGGAACGCGATATTAAATCAAGATACAATAAGATCAAGGGCAGTGCTGTAAACCCGGTTTTGCGTGAAGGAAATTCGGACCGTCGGGCTCCAAGGGCAGTAAAAAATTATGCAAAGCAGAATCCACATTCAATGGGTGCATGGAACAAAGATTCCGCAACCCATGTTGCAACTATGGATCACGGCGATTTCAAATCCAATGAAAAGTCGGTTACATTAACTTCCGCAACATCCGTTAAGATTCAGATAAAGTCCCAAGATGGATCCACAACGGTTCTTAAAGAAGATATACCTCTTCTAGAAGGCGAGATCATTGATGCCACCGTAATGAGCAAAAAAGCATTGGTTTCTTTTTTAACCAAACAGATTGAAGATGCCAAACAAGGCGGCGTTTTGTTTTCGTTACACATGAAAGCAACCATGATGAAAGTTTCCGATCCTATTATATTTGGTTATGCCATGAAGGTTTTCTTTAATGATGTTTTCACCAAGTATGGTTCAGTATTGGAGGAATTAGGTATCAAGGCAAATGATGGATTGGAGAATTTATTGAGCAAGTTGGAAGAACTTCCATCGGAGCAAAGAACGGCGATTGAAACAGATATAAAAAGCGCTTTAATAAACGGTCCTGCCTTGGCTATGGTCAACTCAGATAAGGGTATTACCAACCTACATGTTCCCAGTGATATCATTATCGATGCTTCAATGCCTGCGATGATACGTAATTCTGGCCAAATGTGGAATGCGGAGGGTAAAGCTCAAGATACAAAAGCGGTTATTCCTGATAGCAGTTATGCAGGGATTTATATAGCAACAATAGATTTCTGTAAGGAAAATGGGGCATTTGACCCAACAACCATGGGAACAGTGCCAAATGTTGGATTAATGGCCCAAAAAGCGGAAGAATATGGTTCGCATGACAAGACATTTGAAATAGAATCAGATGGTAAAGTTTCAGTTGTTGATAATAATTCTGGCGAAACCCTAATTGAACATTCTGTTGAAAAAGGCGATATCTGGAGAATGTGCCAAGTTAAGGACGCTCCTATTCGAGATTGGATTAAATTGGCAGTTTCAAGAGCCCGTGCTTCAAAACTTCCAGCAATTTTCTGGTTAGATGAAGAAAGGGCGCATGATGCTGAAATTATAAAAAAGGTCAATGCTTATTTGCCAAATCATGACACTTCTGGTTTAGATATAAAGATATTATCGCCTATTGAAGCAACAAAACTTACTTTAGAGCGAATTAAAGTAGGTAAAGACACAATATCAGTTTCAGGCAATGTACTACGCGATTATCTTACCGATCTCTTCCCTATACTAGAGGTTGGTACAAGCGCCAAAATGCTTTCTATTGTTCCGCTTATGAATGGCGGTGGGCTGTTTGAAACAGGTGCAGGTGGATCAGCACCCAAACATGTTGAACAATTCTTGGAAGAAGGGCATTTACGATGGGATTCTTTAGGCGAATTCTTGGCTTTGGGTGTTTCATTGGAATTTTATGGTGAGAAAAATAATAATGCGAAAGCTCAGCTCTTAGGGGATGCATTGGATAGTGCAACGGAAAAATTCTTGTTGAATGACAGGTCACCATCTCGTAAAGTAAGGGAATTAGATACTCGGGGTAGTCATTTCTACTTGGCCATGTATTGGGCAGAAGCGCTTGCGAACCAAAATAAAGATCAAGATTTAAGGACTATCTTCTCAAAAGTGGCTTCTAATTTAAAAGAACAAGAGTCAATAATTATTAATGAGCTAAAAAATGCTCAAGGTACCTCTCAAAATATTGGAGGTTATTATTTGCCCAATACCAAACTTGTTGCAAAAGCTATGCGGCCTAGTGAAACACTTAATGGTATTTTAGCTAGTATTTAATCAATTCCACTTTTAAGTGATAAACCTATGCCATGAGACAGAGGTTTATTCGTTCTAAAATTTATGTTAACGAATCACGGAACTCCTTGTATTCTTTATACATTTACTCAAAAATGTATTAATGACCAAGAGATTCTTCCTGTTGCTTTTTTTTCTTATAATTAGTACGTTTTATGTTTTTTCACAACGAAGGTTCACTTTGAGTGGATCCGTTTCGGAAGCATCAAGCAATGAAACCATGATTGGGGTAACTATTGCTATTCCTGAACTTAAAACCGGTGTTGCAACCAATGAATATGGGTTTTATTCCATTACACTTCCAGAAGGTGAATATGAATTACAAGTCAACTATTTAGGTTACCAAGATCAAACACGAAAAATCTCGTTAACTGAAAATACCAAAGTGAATTTCCTAATGGTTGAACAAGCCGAACAATTGGAAGAGGTTATTGTAACTGATACAAGAAAGAAACTCGAAATCAGGAAACCACAAATGAGCGTAAATACCATGCAAGTTGCGACCATAAAGAAAATTCCTGTAGTTTTCGGAGAAGCTGATGTTATCAAATCCTTGGTATTATTGCCAGGGGTCACTAATGCCGGTGAAGGAGCATCTGGATTCAATGTTCGAGGTGGTGCTGCTGATCAAAATTTAATTTTATTGGATGAGGCAATAATTTTCAACTCTTCCCACCTATTCGGGTTCTTTTCAGTATTCAATCCAGATGCCATAAAAGATGTAAAACTTTATAAAGGTGGAATCCCTTCGCGATACGGAGGTAGGGTATCTTCTGTATTGGATATTTTTCAAAAAGAAGGCAATAGCAAGAATTTAAAAGTAAATGGTGGTATTGGAGCTGTAGCAAGTAGGTTACTGATCGAAGGTCCTATTATAAAAGACAAGGCAGCCTTCCTTATTGGGGGAAGAGCCTCATATGCACATCTTGCCCTACCGCTATTTGATGTTGACAATAGGGCCTATTTTTTTGACCTAAATACGAAAATCAACTATAAACTTAATGAAAGAAATAGTTTATTTCTATCTGGCTATTTTGGTAGAGACGTATTCAGCATAAGTGATAGCTTTGAAAACACCTATGGTAATACCGTTGGTAATTTTAGATGGAATCATCTTTTCTCCGATAAACTCTTTTCTAATCTTTCCTTGATTTATTCTGACTATTATTACGGCCTTAAATTAGATTTTGTAGGCTTTAATTGGAACTCAGGAATCCAAAATTTCAATGTCAAATATGACTTAAAACATTATGTAAAAGATAATCTTCAAATCAATTATGGGCTTAATAATATTTATTATCAATTTAATCCTGGGAAAATTGAACCTAGCAGCAGCGACTCGGGTATTTTAGAAGAACAATTGACCCAGAAATATGCCAATGAATTTGCAGCCTATATTGACTTTGAGCATGAAATCACCGATAAACTAAGCTTGGAATACGGACTTCGATTTAGCTACTTTTCCCGTCTAGGACAAGAAGAACTGAATGTTTACGAAAATGATGAGCCTGTTCTTTTCAATCCATTCACTTTGACTTATCAAGAGGCAGAACCTATCGAAACCATTAATCCTGGTAGAAAAAACACCTTAATCAGTTTCTCCAACTTGGAACCAAGAATTTCTTTGGCATATACCTTGAGCTCAGAAAGTTCGATTAAGGCTAGTTATACCCGGCTTTCACAGTACCTTCATCTCTTGTCGAATACCAGTTCCCCTACTCCATTGGATGTATGGACACCAAGTGGGCCATGGGTTAAACCTCAGCTCTTAGACCAATACGCCCTAGGATACTTTAGAAATATCAATGAGGGTGATTTTTCCTTTGAAACTGAAATTTTCTACAAAGACATCCAAAATAGGATAGATTATATAGATGGGGCCAACCTAATTGCCAATAACGCCATAGAACAGGTAATTCTTAACGGCGAAGCAAGGGCTTACGGCCTTGAATTGCTTTTACGTAAAAATGAAGGTAAGCTTCAGGGTTGGTTGGCTTATACGTTGTCTAAATCCGAGCAACGAACTCCTGGAAGAACACCGAAGACCGACAATGGCAGATCAAATGTAGAAACAGGTATAAATCTGGGGGAATGGTATAACACTCCTTATGACAAACCTCATGACATATCACTTTTCGGTAGTTACGAATTAAATGACAAATGGAGCTTCAATGCAAATTTTGTTTATCAAACCGGGCAACCAACTAATTACCCCATAGGGCAATTCGAGTTTGAAGGCCTTGTAGTTCCATATTACGGCCTTCGAAACAAAGAAAGACTGCCTGACTATCATAGAATAGATTTGGGTGCAACACTTACCCCCAAGAAAAATGCCAATCGAGAATGGCAGTCAGAATGGATTTTTAGCATTTATAACCTGTATAATCGTAGAAATGCCGCTTCAATAAATTTTAGAAGAAACCAAGACACAGGAGTTAATGAGGCCATTAGAACATCAATTTTCGGTGTGGTCCCTGCAATTACCTATAATTTCAAGTTTTAAGTTACACTTCATGAATAAAATAGGGTACATTTTTATTTTGATCTGCCTCTGCATAGGATGTGAAGATGTAATTGAGGTTGAACTACCCGCTACTGAACCCCGACTAATTGTAGAAGCACTTATGAGGGTCGATATTACAGAAGAGTTTATTCCGGTAGAAGTAAAGGTTACAGAGACCGATAACTTTTTCGGTGAAGTGCCCGTGACCTCACTGGAAAGGATCTTAATAGTTATTACCCTTACCGATTCGCTTGGGATTGAAAGTTCTGGTATAAGCTCGCTGGCCGAATCGGAACCAGGAACTGGTGTATATATACCCGACCCTAACTTTTCATCAGATCAGCGAATACCAACCTCTGCCGTTGCATTCGACCTGCGATATGACCTAATCATAGAACATAAGGGCCGCAAATACATAGCCCAGACCAAATATGTACCTTCTACCCCTATAAATAACCTATCAATAGGTCCAGGACGGTCGTCGAACAATGATGAAACAGAATTGATAATTGGCTTTAAGGATAATGCAGAGGAGGAGAATTTTTATGTTTTTGATTTTGATTTTGGGGAGTATCTGGTGTCGGATGATGAATTTTATCAAGGCCAACAATTTGAATTTTCCTATTTCTATGATCAAATATTTGAACCTGGAACCACCTTAAGTGTAAGTATTCTTGGGGCGGACAAGACATTTTACAATTATATGGACCAGCTTATTGAACAAACAGATGACTCCCAAGGGCCTTTCCAGACCCCTAAAGGAACTGTAAGGGGCAATATTTTTGATATCACGGAATTGGATAATAGGGATGTATTCGATAATACAGGCCAACCCAATGTTTTTCCATTGGGCTATTTTGCTATTGTTCAAGAGTATAAGGGGCAAATCGTTATTCAATAATGCTGATTCTAATAAAAAAAGAATATCATGGATTCCATAAATAAGTATTTAAAGGTGTTAGTATTATTTATAGTGTTGGTTTCTTGTGAAGATGTTATAGACGTTGAATTGCCAACTACCCAACAGCGGCTAAATGTGAACGCTCTTATAAGGGTGGATATTTCACAGGCCTTTATTCCTATAGAAGTTAAGGTATCATTAACCAATAATTTCTTTGAAGAAATACCAATAACCGAGGCTGAAAGTATTGTTATTATTGCCGAAGAATTTGATGAGGATGGTGTTGTCATAAATTTCCGTTCTTCCAGTCTAAGTGAAAAAGAACCAAATTCCGGCATATATATTCCAGACCCTAACTTCTCTTCGGATCAAAGAATACCGACCAATATTCTTAGTAAGAATATACTTTTCAGTTTATTGATTAGGCATGATGGCCGTGCCTACTTGGCACAGACAAGGTATGTGCCAACTGTTCCAATTGATACCATTCTACAAGGTAATGGAACATTATTTGAGGGAGACGAAACTGAGATAATCGTCACCTTTACAGATAATTTTGAAAGGGATGACTTTTATCTATTCGATTTTGACTTCAACGAGTTTTTGGTGACAGAAGATGAGTTTTATCCAGGGCAGCAATTTCAATTCTCATATTTCTATGATAGAACCTTTGAATCTGGAAGACAAATCGATGTAAGTATTCTTGGTGCTGATGAGACCTTTTATAATTATATGGACCAAATTATTGTACAAAGCGGAGATACGCAAGGACCATTTCAAACACCTACTGCAACGGTTCGAGGAAATATTTTCGATGTTACGGACTTGGATAACTTAGAAGTATTTGATAATGTTGATCAACCTAATTTATTTCCCCTCGGCTATTTTGCTATCGTGCAGGAATACAAAAGAACAATAACAATTAAGTAAGCTTAACTACAATTATTAGGCTTTAAATGATATTTTTGGAATTTAATTAAATGACAGCGGTTAAAACAAATAAGGATTTATTGATTAAAGGGGTTAAGCATTTTGCATATACTTTTGCTCTAATGTTTTTAGCTCCACTTGTATTGTGGCAAGCTTTTAAAAATCAGGAACACGCCTTTTATATTCCAGTATTGATAGTTGGCATTATTCTGGCAATAGCAGCTATAGCTATGGGTTTTTATAGCGTTCAATTAATAATGAACGCCCTATTTAATTCTTCTAAAAAAGACAAATAAGTTTTCTTGCCCTTCTTATGGAAATTATTTACTTCCTTTTTTAGCGGAACCCCACTTGTTTTCCAATTCCATATAATCAAAATCCAACGCCGATTTTTGGCGCTCTAACCGGCTTGCGGCAAAAGCTCGTTGTAGGATATCTTCAATCATATAATCCTCCTGGACAACATTTGGGTTATACTCTTCTTTTAGGCTTATTTTAAACATTTTGGCTGTAGTACTATACCAAAAAGCCCGCCAACCGCTTCTTAATTCTTTTACTAAATTAAAAGTTGTTTTTCCTGTCTGTCTATAAATAAGCTTTATCAAGATTTGCCCTTCGGTACGGGTCAGTTTTTTGAGTTCATCAGAAAACTCCCCCTCAATATATTTTTGAACTTCTTTAGTGTATTTTTTACGTTTTCGCTTCTTTTTTATATTCGTAAGGCTATCATTCAATTCGCTCAAACGTTCAGCAGCAAGTTTAGCGTAGGGGTAAACTTTAATCGTCTTTCTCCTTAAAATATAGTATCGGAGTTTATCCTTGTATGTTGGAAATGTCAGTTTACTGAAAACATAAACTTCATCCAAGTCAATAGAGCTCCGCATTATGGAGTCACCTTCAATAATGATCATTTTTTCTGCAATGGAATCCATAAGTTGTTCCTTCACCTGTGCGGGCACGACCCAAACTGCAAGACTGAATACAAAAAATAAGATCTCCTTTTTCATCATTGGATTAAAAGCAAAAGCCTTGCCAAAATTAACGATTATTCACCACTGTTATTATTAATTAAAAGTGAATATTGTTAAGTTTGTATATAAATACACATTAAATGAGCACAAAGAAGATTCTTACTAAAAAATCAATGGATTTTTTAGAAAAATACTTGAATAATGCCGCACCCACAGGTTACGAATGGGAAGGTCAAAAAATTTGGATGGACTATCTAAAACCTTACGTAGATACTTTCATTACAGATACTTATGGCTCCGCTGTAGGGGTTATTAATCCAGATGCGGATTTTAAGGTTGTTATAGAAGGGCATTCTGATGAGATTTCTTGGTATGTTAACTATATTACCGATAACGGACTTATTTACGTGATCCGAAATGGAGGAAGTGACCATCAAATTGCCCCTTCCAAGTGGGTGAATATCCACACCAAAAAAGGAATTGTTAAAGGTGTATTTGGTTGGCCAGCAATCCATACTAGAAATAAGGCAAAGGAAGAACCTCCTAAATTGGATAACATTTTCATAGATATTGGAGCAAAAGACAAAGATGAAGTTGAGAAAATGGGTGTTCATGTGGGTTGTGTAATTACTTACCCAGATGAATTCCACATCCTTAATAAAGACAAATTTGTGTGCCGCGCCATTGACAACAGAGCTGGTGGTTTTATGGTAGCTGAAGTTGCGCGATTATTACATGAAAACAAAAAGGATTTACCTTTTGGGCTTTATATCACAAATTCTGTACAAGAAGAAATAGGACTCCGCGGTGCTGAAATGATTACACATACAATAAGTCCCAATGTTGCTATCATCACAGATGTATGTCATGATACCACAACCCCAATGATAGAAAAGAAAACGCAAGGTCATACTGAAATAGGAGCTGGTCCTGTTATCTCATATGCTCCAGCAGTGCAGAATAAATTAAGGGAACGCATCATCGAAACAGCAGAAGCCAAGAAAATCCCATTCCAGCGAATGGCTGCTTCAAGGGCAACGGGCACAGATACTGATGCTTTTGCCTATAGCAATGGAGGTGTTGCTTCCGCGCTAATTTCATTGCCTTTACGTTATATGCATACTACTGTGGAAACTGTTCATCAGGATGACGTTGAGAATGTTATACGACTGATTTACGAAACAGTGTTGAATATTAAAGAAGGAGAGACGTTCAGCTATTTTGATTAATTGTGATAAAGCTTCTTTTAACATAAATGGATTCCTGCCTATGCAGGAATGACAAGTATTTGTTATTAAACATGGATGAATTGGTAGATATTTTAGATTCTGAAGGCAACTTCACAGGCCAAACTGCCATGAAATCAAAAGCTCATAAACATGGACTGTTTCACCCAACTGTACATGTCTGGTTTTATACCCAAAATGGACAACTGCTTATACAGCAAAGGGGAAAGGAGAAAGATACCCATCCCCTTCTTTGGGATGTTTCGGTTGCTGGACACATAGGAGCTGGCGAAGATTTTGAATCCTCCGCTATTCGGGAAGTTTCAGAGGAAATAGGCCTGGAAATCACAACAAATGAATTACAAAAAATAGGGGTTTTCAAATCCGTACAAAAACATCATGATAATTTGATAGACTGTGAATTTCACCACACCTATTTATGTGAACTGAAAACGCCATTATCCAATCTTAAAAAACAAGAAAGCGAAGTCGAGGGCTTAAAGTTAATATCACTGATTCAATTTTCAGAGGAAACCTGGGGAATGGCGAATCCTGCAAAGTATGTTCCACATGAAGTGGAATATTATAAATCGATAATCAAAGCGATTAAGAAAAAATTATAGGGTTTTTAGGAATTCACCAAGATTTCCCAAACTAAAGGTGTTCTGCTCTCCACTGGCCATATTCTTAACGACAAATGAATTATTGGTCATTTCCTTTTCACCAATTAAGATCACATAAGGTACATTGCGATTATTGGCATATTTCATTTGTTTTTGCATTTTAGCATTGCTGGGATATACCTCGGCGGCAATACCTTGCTTTCGTAATTGGCCTACCAATTTCAATGCAGTCATAGACTCTTTCTCCCCGAAATTAATGCAAAGCACCTCTAATGATTTGTCCAGAGTTTCAGGAAACAATCCCATTTCTTCCAAGACTAAATAAATGCGGTCCAATCCAAACGAAATTCCCACACCACTTACATCCTTTAAGCCAAAGATACCTGTGAGATCATCATATCTGCCTCCGCCACCAATAGAGCCCATTTTAACGTTCTCTGGTGCTACGACTTCAAAGATAGCTCCTGTATAATAGTTGAGGCCCCTGGCCAAGGTTACATCAATTCCCAACTTAGTGGATTGTAAGCCTAAATTTTCTACAGCATTAATAATATATTCGAGTTCCTCTACTCCCTTTCTTCCTTGCTCAGAATCTGAAAGCAAATTCTTCAACGAAAGTAATTGTTCCGAATTACTGCCTTTTAACTCAAACAATGGAGCAGCCCTTGCTATGGATTCCTCTGAAATACCTTTAGCAAGCATTTCTTTCTGTACGCCTTCAGCACCAATCTTATCCAACTTATCCAATGCGACTGTAAAGCTTACCAAGTTGTTATGTGCTCCGATAACCTCTGTAATACCTGCAAGTATTTTACGGTTATTCAACTTAATGGTTACGCCCTCCAACTTCAATTCGGTAAAAACGGCATCATACAATTGTATAAGTTCAACTTCCTGAAGTAGCGAATTCGCTCCAACAACATCTGCGTCACATTGGTGAAACTCCCTAAAACGTCCTTTTTGAGGCCTATCTGCTCTCCACACTGGTTGTATTTGATAGCGTTTAAAAGGGAAGTCTATCTCATTTTGGTGCATTACCACATAACGTGCAAAAGGCACTGTTAAATCGTAGCGTAATGCTTTTTCGGAAATCTTAGGGGTTAGCGATTTTGAATTCTTTGAACTGTAGGTAACATCATCTACTTTACTAATAAAATCACCTGAGTTCAATATTTTAAAAATCAAGCGGTCACCTTCGTCGCCATATTTCCCCATAAGGGTATCCGAATTTTCAAATGACGGGGTTTCGATTGGTTGAAAACCAAAAGTTTTGAAATGTTTTTTTACAATATCAAAAATATAATCGCGCTTAGTAATTTCTGCGGGAGAAAAATCCCGTGTTCCTTTAGGTATACTTGGTTTTTGTGCCATTTAATTATATTCTTCTGCAAACATCCCATTGACCTCGCTTTGGGACCTGGGTTTTTTTGGAAATTATTAGACAAATATAAAGGTTTGAAGGCTCTAATCCATGTGTGATTTGAATTTCAGGTTTTATGGGTTTCTGCCTTTACAGGAATGACAATCAATCACGCTATCATAGAATCAAACCACCTATATAAATCGCCTTTTGTGATTATAGCTCCCTGCTGTATTAAATTGAATTTGTCTAAATTCTTATCTGCTGTATAAGCTTTGGAAGCCGTTAAATATTCCACAAAATCAGATTGCCAATTCTTCTTGAACCAACTGAAACCTAATTCAGTCGTTAAATCAATTTCGGGGTTCATCACTTTAACCGATATCAACTTCATCTCCTTATCGGTCATTTCGAACAAATGCATTTGTTGTGCTGAAACATTTTCAAGATAAGAAACCCTGCTAAGAACCCCTTCCCAAATCAAATCACTAAAAACATCCAATTCGTCTTCGGCCACATCAGGTTTGTCAGCCTTCAATTGCTTCCATTCATCACCGGAAATTGATTGTGTTACTAAAAAATTAATGAATTCCTGATGTAATTCTTCCAATTGCTGTTTAGTAAGTCTAATATATTTCATTTGAAATCAAAAAAGCCTTTCAGGAAACGCTGAAAGGCTTTTAATTTTAATATTGTATAATTATTTTTTTTCAGCAACAACTTCAAACGGGAAGTCTACAAGAACATCTCTATGAAGTCTGATCTGTGCACTTGCGGAACCAGTTCTTTTAACGGCACCTCCAAGAATATTGATGAATTTTTTATCAATTTCATGGCCTTCTTTTTCAATAGCAGCAGCTAAATCTATAGAAGTTACCGATCCAAATAGTTTATCCCCGGCACCAGTCTTAGCTTTTATTTTAAGCTCAAGTGCTTTCAAAGCCTCAGCAATCTTATTTGCCGCATCAACTACTTTCTTTTCTTTATGTGCTCTTTGTCTTAAGTTTTCTGCCAATACCTTTTTTGCTGAAGGAGTAGCTAAAGCAGCTAAACCTTGAGGTATTAGAAAATTTCTACCGTAACCGTTTTTAACACTTACCAAATCGTCTTTAAAACCTAAGTTTTGTACGTCTTCCTTTAATATAAGTTCCATGGTTCGTTTCTTTTATTTTAATAAATCACCAACATACGGCATAAGCGCCAAATGACGAGCTCTCTTAACAGCCTGAGCTACTTTTCTTTGATATTTCAAAGAAGTACCTGTTAATCTTCTTGGAAGAAGTTTGCCTTGGTCATTCACCAATTTCATTAAGAAATCAGCATCTTTATAGTCAATATATTTGATACCTGATTTCTTGAAACGGCAATACTTCTTTTTAGTGTTGGTTTCAATATTCAATGGGGTCAAATACCTTATTTCCCCATCTTTTTTACCTTTTGCCTGTTGTTCTATAGATGCCATAGTTCTTACGCTTTAGATTTTAACCTTGTTCTTCTTTTCTCAGCCCATGCAATGGCATGCTTGTCTAACTTCACAGTTATAAAGCGCATAACACGCTCATCTCTTCTAAATTCCTGCTCATAAGGGTTAACAACCTCTCCTGGAGCGGTGAATTCGAATAAATGGTAAAAACCACTTTTCTTGTTCTGAATTGCATAGGCTAATTTCTTAAGCCCCCAATTTTCTTTTGATACCATTTTGGCACCATTCTTAATTAAGAAATCTTCAAATTTCTTAACTGTTTCCTCTATCTGATCATCTGATAGAACGGGATTTAAAATGAAAACAGTTTCATAATTGTTCATAAATATTTTGTTTTAAGGAGCGCAAAAATAAGAATATTTACCAGTAATCACAAGAAAAGGGGAAATTCTTCGTTATAGACTAGAATAATCATAAAAAAATGAACTTAACCAAATCTTAAACTTATGTCATTGCAAATTACACAGGATTTCATACATTGTTTACAACTTTTATTGCAGTTCAGCGTGTTTTTTCGGTAATTTGTCGATGATTTAACCCCACAAATCAACCCATTTATGAAATTAAGAAGTATTATTGTAGACGATTCATCGATGCAACGCATGGCAGTTGCGAAATTGGTGAACAACCATCCAAACTTGGCGATGGTAGCAGAATACAGCAACGCGATCGAGGCGAAGAACGGTATTAAGAACCATGAGATCGATTTGATCTTTTTAGACGTTGAAATGCCAATTATCAGTGGATTTGACCTACTCGAGTCCCTTGAAAATAGCCCGCAGGTAATATTAATTACCGGAAAACCAGATTATGCGCTCAAAGCATTTGACTACGACGTAACAGACTATTTACACAAGCCAATTACCATGGCTCGTTTTGATGCATCTGTAAAAAGAGCAGTAGCCAAGTTTGAGCAAATTCATAGGGTACAAGAAGATGAGGAACATATCTTCGTTAAAAGTAACCTTAAGAAAAGAAAAGTTATCTTAAATGATATTAAATGGATAGAAGCTCTTGGTGACTATATTAAATTGGTTACCGATGAAGCTAATATTGTAATTTTATCAACAATGAAATCTTTCGAAAAACAGTTGCCTGCAGAAAAGTTTCTTAGAATTCACAAATCCTACATTGTGAATCTTGAAAAGGTTGAAAAATTCAATAGCAAAAATGTTGAAGTAAGTGGAAGGTCTATTCCTTTAAGTAGAAATAAAAAGACAGAACTAGCCGAGGCGCTTAGTAATGTTTGATTTTCTTTTTAGGGGATAATTTCTAAATGTGGTCTACATTATAGATTACCCTTACACTTCTGAACTGCGAAATAGCATTAAAAGAACTTTCGATTCTTTTAATGCTATTTTTTGTTTTACCCAGAGACTGACCCATTGGTATCTTAATTATCACATTCTTCAAGTATTGATTTCGAATGCGTGCCACTGGAGGGTATTCTGGCCCTAATATCCCGTTTCTAAATACATTTCTTAAGGATTTGGCAAACCAATCGGCTGCCTCGTTCAAGGTATTGTAGTCCTTATGTTTAAAGATGATTTTAATTATTCTGTTCACTGGAGGATATAAAAACTGCTCCCTTTCATACAACTGTTCTTTGAACATGCCTTGATAATCATTGGTAGAGACTTGCTTCAAAATCTGATGATACGGATTATAGCTTTGAATTATCACTTTTCCCCTTTTATTGGTACGTCCTGCCCTACCAGCTACTTGCGTCAATAATTGAAAACTGCGCTCATGTGCCCTATAGTCTGGGAAATTCAGCAAAGAATCGGCATTCATGATCCCCACCAAATTCACATTCCTAAAATCCAAACCTTTGGTCAGCATTTGTGTCCCAACAAGAACATCCAGCTCTTGTTGCTCAAAAGCTGTTATAATTTTCTCATAGCCATACTTACCACGAGTAGTATCTAAATCCATGCGACCTACATTGGCCTCGGGGTATAGGGTTTTCAGTTCCTGCTCTACTTGTTCAGTGCCAAAACCCTTGGTATCCAAGGTATGACTTCCACAGGCCTCACAACTCTCTGGTAGTGCTATATGATGTCCACAATAATGACAACGCAATTGTTTTTTAAACTGGTGATAGGTTAAACTAACATCGCAGTTAGGACATTGTGGGG
>CAVYHF010000005.1:0-392425 GCA_963768235.1 uncultured Flavobacteriaceae bacterium | reverse complement strand
TTTTGTTTTTGGTATTCATTACCAAAATATATGCCAAACATAAGAACTGCGACTGCTGCAACGGAAGCCCACTTGAAATAATCTCTTCTGGTTTTTAGTGGAACCTGCTTGGTAAACCGTTCTTCTTTGGCCAAGGAAAAATATTGAAACATGGGGGCATACTGCTCTAGATGTGTTGGTACACTTTCTTGTGAGAAATATGTTCTTAGCTCTTTTTCTTCAGCTACTGAAGTAGAGGCCTCAAGATATTTTTCCAATAGTTTTTCTATTCTATCCAATTCCATAACTATGTTTTTGTATTAATTTTTCTCTTACTGTTTTACGCGCCCTTGATAGGGTAACCCGTATTGCGGTTGGTTTCATATTCAATAATTCACCTATTTCGTCAAAATCGTATTCTTCAACATCCCGTAACTGCAATACCATTTTTTGTTGTTCGGGCAATTCCTCCATAATCTTCTCTACCCAACTTAAACTATCTTTTGCTTCTACTTGTTTTTGCAATGATGTGCTATCATCACCATAATTACTATGCACCAATTTTAAATTACTTGCCTGCTTTGACTTAAGTCGATCCAAGCAAAAGTTCTTGGTCATTGTCATGGCAAAAGCCTCAATATTATTGTATTCACCAATACTTTCATTTTTTGACCACAACTTCATCAAAACTTCCTGCGTAGCATCCTCTGCCTCTTCTCTTGAAACAAGCAAGCGTTTTGCAAGCCTAAAGAGCTTATCCTTAAAGGGCATTACCACATTTAAAAATTCAGACTGTTTCATTAATTGGTTTAGTTGTTTGCAGCTCTTCTAACAGGTCTACACAAGCAAGACGAAGTATAACGATTTTTGTTACAAAAAGTTTTTATTTTGTGTTAATGTCAGTTAAATTGGCATCTAATTAAAAAAAAGTTGCGTATATATTGCATTAATTAAATTTATCAAAGGGCCCCATTCTTTGTTTCAATTTCTGGAATGATTTTTGAGGTTCTTCACTGTTTATTTCTAAAAAAAAATTATGAAAAAGTATTTATTGTATTTCCTTTCCATAGGTCTCATTCTCACCTCTTGTAAAAAGAGTGATGATGACCTCACTCCTCCAGATGGTATTGATCCAGATCCCATAGCCAATGTTGATGTACAGGATTTTATGTGGAAAGCCATGAACTTTTGGTATTTCTGGCAAGCAGAGGTCCCCAATCTGGCAGATTCTAAATTTCTGGACACTCCTGAGGGCATTGAAGCCTACACTGAATTTTTGGCTTCTGAATCAGATCCAGGAGTCTTTTTTGATGATATGTTATTGTTCAGTGAAGACCGGTTCAGTTTTTATTCTGAGGACTACAAAGAGTTAACACAAGCTTTTTCTGGTATCTCTAAGAGTAATGGACTCGAATTTGGACTCGTGCGCTTTTCAGATAGCAATGATCTTTTTGGTTATGTACGTTACATTGTTCCAAATTCTGATGCATCTACAAAGGATATAAGCAGAGGGGAACTATTTACAGGAGTAAACGGCCAAACACTTACAATTGACAATTATATCGATTTACTTTTTGGAGATAGCGATACGTATACTCTGAATATGGCTTATCTGGCCAATAATACAATTACACAAAATGGTAAAGAAGTAGAGCTAACCAAATTTGAAGGTTTGGTTGAAAATCCGGTCTTTCTTTCAAAAACTTTTGACATTGGCGGCGAGAAAATAGGGTATTTGGTTTACCACGGTTTCACGAATGAATTTGATGAAGACCTAAACAATGCCTTTGGTGATTTCAAAGCAGCGGGTGTTACAAGTTTAGTTTTGGATTTACGCTATAACCCGGGTGGGTCAGTAAACTCGGCACGATTACTGTCAAGCATGATATATGGCACTAATACATCAGATTTATTCCTTAGACAAAGATGGAATGCCAAAATTCAAGGACAATTAAGTGATTCACAATTAGTAGACTACTTCGCAGATAAAACCAGTGCAGGGACAGATTTGAACACGCTCAACCTTACCAAAGTTTATGTGCTTGCAACTAGTAGTTCAGCCTCAGCAAGTGAGTTGGTCCTAAACGGCTTGGCACCCTATGTTGATGTTATTCATATTGGAGAAACTACGAGAGGTAAGAATGAATTTTCAATCACAATGGTCGATGATTTTGATGGTAGTTATATTTATAATCCTGAGCGGGAGGCTAATATTAACCCTGATAACCAGTGGGCTATTCAACCTTTAGTAGGTAGAAATGAGAACGCTGAAGGGTTTTTCGATTACACATCGGGTTTGGCACCAGACATAGTTCTTGAAGAGGATTTAGCCAATTTAGGGATTTGGGGTGACCAAAACGAGCCCTTATTGGCTCGTGCCATACAAGAAATAACGGGTGCAACCGGAAAACGCAGTTTCGAAGTTCAAATGCCTGTAGATGTTATGACAGACTCAAAAATGTTCACCATCCTGAAAGATAATATGGTCTTGGATAAGCTATTGGACCTTAAAATGGAGTAAAAAAATATTAAAAACGCCCTAACTGATCAGTTAGGGCGTTTTATATTATAAAAATATATGCATTCTAAATGAAAAAAGTAATAGGTATACTGTCTTTCCTCTTTATTCTGTCTTGCTCTAAAGATGATGATTTATCTATACCAAACACTATTAATCCAGATCCAAATGCGGGTGTAGATGTTCAGGACTTTATGTGGAAAGCCATGAATTATTGGTATTTCTGGCAGGCGGATGTATCGGACTTGGCGGATGACCGGTTTGTTGATTCCGCGGATTATACCGAATTTCTTGCCTCCGAAACAGACCCTGGTGCCTTTTTTGACAACAAGTTGTTGTTCACTGAAGACCGGTTCAGTTTTTATTCTGAGGACTACAAAGAGTTGACACAAGCTTTTTCTGGTATATCTAAAAGTAATGGACTCGAATTTGGGCTCTCGACCATACTAGATAGCGACGATCTTTTAGGTTATGTTCGTTATATTGTTCCCAATTCTGATGCATCTACAAAGGATATTAGCAGAGGGGAGCTATTTACAGGGGTAAACGGCCAAACAATCACCATTGACAATTATATTGATTTGCTTTTTGGGGATAGTGACACCTATATCTTGAATATGGCAGATATAGCAAATAATACGATTACTCCGAACGATAAGGAAGTGGAATTGACCAAATTTGAAGGTTTGGTTGAAAATCCCGTTTTCTTATCTAAAACCTTTGATATTAGCGAAGAGAAAATAGGGTATTTGGTTTACCACGGTTTCACGAATGAATTTGACGAGGATCTGAATAATGCCTTTGGAGAATTTAAATCAGCTGGTGTTACCAATTTGGTATTGGATCTTCGTTACAATCCAGGAGGTTCTGTAAATTCTGCTAGATTATTATCAAGTATGATTTATGGTACGAATACCGATGAATTGTTTTTGAGGCAGCGTTGGAATGCAAAACAACAGGCGCGATTAAGTGATTCACAATTGGTGGATTATTTTGCAGACAAGACTCCTAATGGAACCGCTGTGAATACTTTAAATCTTTCCAAAGTATATATTTTGGCTACAGGTAGTTCTGCATCGGCAAGTGAATTGGTCATAAATGGTCTCGCCCCTTATGTTGATGTTGTTCATATTGGGAAAACCACAAGAGGAAAGAATGAGTTTTCAATTACGATGGTCGATGATAGAGAAAACACCTATCTTTTTAATCCTTCAAGAGAGAACAAGATTAACCCAGATAATAAATGGGCTATTCAACCCTTGGTAGGTAGAAATGAGAATGCTGATGGTTTTTATGATTATACTTCAGGTTTGGTTCCCGCTATTGAACTTCAAGAAGATTTGGCCAATTTAGGGGCTTGGGGTGACCCTAATGAACCTTTATTGGCAAGGGCCATACAAGAAATAACGGGCGTATCGGGCAAACGTAGTTTTGAAGTTCAAATGCCTGTAGATGTTATGACAGACTCAAAAATGTTTACTATCCTAAAAGATAATATGGTCTTGGATAAGCCTTTGGACCTTAAAATGGAGTAAAAAAATATAAATATTAAAACGCTCTAACTGATTGGTTAGGGCGTTTTTTTATAAAGCCTATTAATTATTTTCTACAAGGTCATATTAAAACCTGCTCGTATATTTCTTCCTCTTGTCGTAAAACCTATAATTTCAGTATATTCTGCATTGAAAACATTTGAAATACCCAAGAAAAATTTCAACTTATTGGGTAGCAGTTCATGTTCCGCATTAATATCCAAAATCGAAAAAGGTTCTAGTGCTATTTCTGAAAATGTATTGAAGTCTGTATCAAATCTTTGGCCTGTATATCTGTAATCCATAGACGCATAAGTTTTTTTTGAAAATGCATAACCCAATGAGGCATTTACCTTATGGTTTGGTAATCGAATGGCCGTATCCCCTTTTCTCTCGGTGAATGTATAGTTGGATGACAATCGAATTTTATCATTGGGTTGCCAATTTAATTCAATCTCAGCGCCTTGGGCATCAATGGTTTCGGAAGCATTACCATATGTGCCCGTTATATTGTCATAGAATACAAAGTTTTCCTCTTTACGATTAAAATAAACTGCACTTACTCTTATTTTATCATTCATCGCATATTCCAATCCTCCTTCAATAGTTCTATTGTCTTCAGGTTCCAAATCTGGGTTTGCACCAAAATTACCAAACAATTGAGTCAATGACGGGGTAATAAAAGAAGTAGCATAGGTGGTCAATACTTTTAAATATCCCGCTTCAGTTTTAAATGCAAATGAAGGATTTACGTTGTAAACAAAATGTGATCCATACTCCGAATGATTATTTAAGCGTGTACCCAAGTTCAAATTAAACCCAATATCAGAAACATAAACCATGTTGGCATAAGGGTCAATTACACTGAAATCTTTAGTCGTCGCAAATTCGGTTTGATCTTTAATATAATTCAATCCAACAATAGTAAAGAGTTTATCATTAAAACTGAGTTTGTTATATACATCAACAACATAATTTTCACCTTTGAACGTACTGGGAAAAGCGCTTTTGTTTTCAGAATCATAATTGGTATAGGCCATATTCAGATTTAATGAACCTTGTCGGTATTTGTATTCTGAAGTCAGTCCTGCGCGCTTTTGATCACTTAAAAAACGATAGTCAGCATCAATTAGTCCGAAAGACTCATCATATTCTGTATTCAATTTTGTTTGGTTTGCATAAACACCAATTTTAAAATTATCAGAGAATTGATACCCTAATTTAACATCTGTATTAATTTGTGAATAGGAATCTTCTTGGTTCTGTGGTGTGATTATTGCAGAAAGGCCATCGGAATATCGATTGGAAAAACCCATTTGGTAAGTGATTTTTTTCAAGGTTCCTCCTAATAGAACACTATTGAATGCTTGGGACAAGTTATAATTTTGATCTTTGCTAGTTTGATTGGTTCCTCCTGAAGCTTGAACATTCAGTGCTACTTTTCGTTCAGAGACCTTTTTAGTGGTAATGTTTATCACAGCGGTAGCGGCATTGGTACCATACAATGTACTCGCAGCCCCTTTTAAAATTTCTACAGATTCAATATTGGCCGCTGAAAGCAATCTTAAATCATATTCTTGTGAGAATGAAGAAGGGTCAGATACCCTAACTCCATCTATTAATACCAAAACCTGGCGACCTCTTCCTCCCCGTGCAAAAACACCTAAAATGGCACCTTCCCTACCCCGACTACCAGCAATTTCAATACCACTTTTTGTGTTGATGATTTCAGCTAAAGATCTTCCTTGGTTGTGCTGTAATTCTTCAGCATCAATTTTAATTATGGTTTTTCCAGAATTCTCCCTTTTCAACTCAAAACGGGAATCACTTACCACTACTTCATCCAACTTTTGGGTTTTTATCGAATCATTTTTTTGTTCTTGTCCTTTAACGCTTGACATTAGTAACACGGCAAAACTAATGCCTACAACTCTTTTGTACATTTAATTTAATGAATAAACAGGAGAAAAGTATGTCATAAACCATACGCAAACCTTTATCCCGAAAGTTTAACAATGTTTGTTTGAATTTGGCAGGTCTCCTGACTTGCAGTTTGCTATACTACCTTCCCGAGATTATCAGTGGTATGAAGTATATAGCAACTAACGTTTTAAAAGTTAGGTGCTGAAAAAAATTTCAGCACATGCTTACAGTTGCGGGAACAGTTCCAGATTTTCACTGGATTCCCTTTTAATTTAGTCACCGTGAAAGTGACAAAACCAAGTTCAGTACAAATGTACTTTATTAATCTTGTTGGCCCTCCTTTTTCTTACTGAGTTTTATAGCCAACCAAACAAAGCCAATTACAAAGTGAAGTAGAATAATTCCGGCAATTATATAAATTATGGTATTCGAACTATCCCGCATGCTTGAATTTTCATCAAAAATAAAATAGAATGAATTCTAAAAGTGTGACATTTGTTACCTTGCAGAAATTTTATACCAAATACTTATATTTCCCTTATTCATCCTAGAAATGAGAATTACATTTATAATTTCCATTGTTTTATGCTTCTTTTCCTGTAAAGAGTTGAAAAAAGAATCCTTTCCTGAAAGCCAAGCATCAACAACAGTTCCCATTGAATATGCCCAAGGGTTTACAATCGATAAAATGAGTTCGGGAATAATCCAAATCAACATATCATCACCTTGGCCAAATGCCAAGACGGGATTCAAATATGCTTTGGTTCCAAAGGACAAAATGGCTTCAATTACACTTAATAATGAGGAATACGACGCTATAGTTGCCATCCCAGTTGACAATATTGTAGCGACTTCAACAACACATATACCAACATTGGAGGCGCTTGGGGTTATTGATAAGTTGATAGGTTTTCCAGATACCCAATATATTTCCTCTAAAGAAACGCGAAAGCGCATTGAAAATGGTCTGATAAAAGAATTGGGCAATAATGAATCAATTAATACCGAAATGGTTATTGAATTGAACCCAGAGGTTGTTATTGGTTTTAGCATTAATAGCCAAAATAAAGCTTACGAAACCCTGCAGCGTTCGAACATTCCAGTAGTATATAATGGCGATTGGACCGAGGAAACCCCATTAGGCAAGGCAGAATGGATTAAATTTTTCGCTCCCTTTTTTCAAAAAGAACAAATGGCAGATAGCATTTTCAAGGAAATTGCTGATTCATATAATTCTACCAAAGCCTTGGCAAAAAAAGTAAAAAAGCAGCCATCTGTTTTAAGTGGTGCACTATATAAAGATGTTTGGTATTTACCTGGCGGAAATAGCTGGGCATCAAAATTCTTGGAAGATGCCAACACTGAATATCCCTGGTCTGATACGGAACAAACCGGTAGTCTTAACTTAAGTATTGAAAGTGTTTTGGCCAAGGGGCAGCATACGGATTTTTGGATTTCCCCTTCACAATTTACTTCTTATCAAGAAATGCAAGATACCAACGTCCATTACCTTCAATTTGATGCCTTCAAAAACAAGAACATTTATACATTTGCAAACACAAAAGGAGAGACAGGCGGATTATTATATTACGAACTCGCCCCTAACCGGCCTGATCTGGTTTTAAAAGATTTAATCCACATTTTTCACCCAACGCTTTTACCAGAACACGAACTATTCTTTTTTAAGCCATTGTACTAATTGGAAAACTCCAGAAAATATAGCCTCCCTTTCTTATTGCTATTCATGGCCCTTTTGTTGTGTTTTGTAATAAACATTAGTTTGGGTTCGGTATCAATTCCTTTTAAAGATACACTTAGTGCAATTTTAGGAGGGGAATTGTCTAATGATTCCTGGAAATATATAGTATGGAACTATCGCATTCCCAAAGCCTTTACTGCCATTCTTGTAGGCAGTGGTCTTGCATTGAGTGGATTATTAATGCAAACACTTTTTAGAAACCCTTTAGCGGGACCTTTTGTATTGGGAATTAGCTCAGGAGCAAGCTTGGGTGCTGCATTACTAATAATGGGTGCGTCTATGTTTTCTGGCCTATTTTCTTTTGGAATTGTGAATGATGTCTCCCTGGCAGTTGCCTCAAGTGTAGGGAGTTTTTTAGTTCTTATGGTTGTGGTAGTGGTTGCTTATCGTATTAAAGATACCATGGCCTTATTGATTATCGGCCTAATGTTCGGGAGCATCACAGCGGCTATAGTTAGCGTTCTTTCATACTTTACAGATGCAGAAAAATTGCAACAATATATCTATTGGTCTTTTGGTAGTGTAGGTAACCTTTCTTGGCAACAACTTTTACTACTTTTAGTTATTATAGTACTTGGCGTATTGCTTAGTATCATTTCTATAAAACCTTTGAACTCATTGCTTTTAGGCGAGAACTATGCCCGAAGTTTAGGGGTCAATTTGAAAAAATCGCGCTATATTATCATCATAGCAACAGGATTATTGGCCGGGGGCATTACGGCTTATGCTGGGCCCATAGCCTTTATTGGACTAGCCGTGCCTCATTTGACCAGACAGATTTTCAATACAACGGATCATAAAGTATTGGTGCCAGCAGTATTGGTATATGGTGCCATTTTAATGTTGATTTGTGACACCATTGCCCAATTACCAACCTCAGCCAATGTTTTGCCCATAAATGCTATTACATCTATTGTAGGAGCTCCAGTGGTTATTTGGCTACTTGTCCGAAAAAAGAAAATGATTTTTTAAATAAGACCATATCAGTATAAAAAACGAACATATCGCACTTGAAGTTTTAGATCTTTGCATTGGTTATAAATCGAAAAAAGAAACCAATATAATAGCTGATAAGTTGAACTTTTCATTGCAACAAGGTGAATTGTCTGCCATAGTTGGCGTGAATGGTATTGGCAAGTCTACACTATTAAGAACTCTGGGGAAAGTGCAACCCAAATTGTCAGGTTCAATTTTTCTAGGTAACAAGGATCTACAAAGCTATTCCACAATGGAATTAGCCTCAACGATAAGCGTTGTTTTGACCGAATCCTTAGCATCAAAAAATCTTACGGTTCTAGAGCTTATTGCATTGGGCAGACAGCCTTATACCAATTGGATAGGTAAATTATCAGATATTGATAAAAGCAAAATCCAAGAGGCAATTTCAATGGTGGATTTAGACGAGTTGAAATACAAAAAGTGCTACGAACTTAGTGATGGCCAATTACAGCGGGTCATGATTGCAAGGGCTTTAACGCAAGATACTTCAATCATATTGTTGGATGAACCAACCTCACACTTAGATTTGCACCACAAAGTTCAAATTTTAAAACTTTTAAAATCCATCGCCCATAAAACCCAGAAAACGATCTTGTTCACCAGTCATGAAATTGAAATGGCCATTCAGCTCTGTGATAAAATATTGATCATGAACAAAGAAACCCATGAATTTGGAAAACCTAGTGCATTGATTGAAAATCAATCATTTGAAAGACTATTTCCAATTGATACTGTTAAGTTCGATGCGAAAACGGGTTCCTTTAAGATTGAAAAGTAACCTTTAGAGCCTTATTTTTTTAAAGTCAAAGCTCTATCTTTACTACAAAGAAGTTGAAACAAATATGAATATATATCTCATATACTTATTGATTGGGTTGATTTGTCTTGCCGTAGGTTATTTTCTAGGCAATTACATCCAAAACCTCAAGACAAGATCCAAACAAAGCACCTTGGAAGAGGAGCGCAGACAACTTGAACTTGTGAAAAAGGATCTGGAAAACCGTAATCTAGGGCTTGAAAATGAAAAAGAGGAATTGCGTACCGAGAAAGAACAATTAGGCAATGAGATTGTACGGTATCAGGCCGATTTAGAGCACTTATCATTAAAAAACAAGGAGCAAAAAGGGGAAGTTGAGCAGTTGCAGGAGAAATTCACGAAGGAATTTGAAAATTTGGCAAATAAGATTTTGGATGAAAAAAGCACCAAGTTTACCGAACAGAACCAAAAGAACATTAAGAGCATTCTATCTCCTTTACAAGATAAGATAAGAACTTTTGAGGATAAGGTAGAGAAATCACAAAAGGAAAGTATTAGTATGCATTCCGCTCTCAAGGAGCAATTATTGAACCTTCAAAACCAAAATTTGAAAATAACCCAAGAAGCAGAGAATTTGACCAAGGCTTTAAAGGGTGATAGCAAGATGCAAGGTAATTGGGGCGAATTGGTTTTGGAACGGGTTCTTGAAAAATCAGGATTGGAAAAAGACCGTGAATATTCTGTACAGCAGAGTTTTACGTTAGAAGATGGTACACGGGTCCTTCCTGATGTCATCATCCATTTACCAGACGGAAAGAAAATGGTCGTTGATTCCAAGGTATCCCTTACGGATTATGAGCGATACATAAATACCGAGGACGAATTACAAGAAAAGTTCCTAAAAGACCATATCAACTCCATTCGTAAGCACGTTGACCAATTATCCGCCAAAAAGTATGAGGACTTATATGAAATGGAGAGTCCTGATTTTGTTTTAATGTTTATACCTATTGAACCAGCTTTTGCCATTGCCATTAATCAAGACACCTCACTCTATAATAAAGCTTTTGAACAGAATATTGTAATTGTAACTCCATCTACCTTATTGGCAACCTTACGTACCATAGATAGTATGTGGAACAATGAAAAACATCAAAGAAATGCAATAGAGATTGCGAGACAAGCAGGTGCCTTATATGACAAATTTGAAGGGTTCGTATCCGATTTGACCAAAGTCGGCAAAAAAATGGACGAAGCGAAAACCGAATACAAAGGCGCCATGAACAAGCTGGTAGAAGGTAGGGGCAATTTGGTAACCAGTGTTGAAAAATTGAAAAAGATGGGTGCCAAGGCAAAGAAATCAATCCCAGAACCCATTCTCAAACGTGCCCAGGAAGATGATTTTGAAGAAGAACCCAAACTTGAACTATGAAGAAGATTTTCATCTTAACCATAACAGCTATTATTGCTATTTTCTTTTTAATCTACGCATTCATCTACTTTGTGCCGTATAGTGAAGGCGTACGATCAGGGGAATTGATCAAAATAAGTCGTAAGGGTGTATTGGCCAAAACATGGGAAGGAGAGATCAGCCAAGGAATTTCCGGGGCGCAGATTTTCACCTTTTCCGTATTGGACAAGAACAAGGAGGTAATAGAAAAGCTGAAAGAATATCAAGGCGAATATGTAAGACTTGCTTATGTAGAGCGGTATGCTACTTTTTTCTGGTTGGGCGACACCAAGTACTTTATCACCAATGTTGAGCAAGAGAATTCTCCACATTTCAGAAAATAGCATATGCAAAAGTTCAAATCAGCCGAAGAATCCCATGTCTCCATCACGGAATTGACGCTCCCCTCCCATTCCAATTTTAGCGGAAAAGTACATGGAGGGCATATTTTAAATCTTATGGATCAAATTGCATTTGCCTGTGCCTCAAAACACTCACATCATTATTGTGTTACAGCTTCAGTCAATAAAGTAGATTTTTTGAATCCTATTGAGGTTGGTGAACTAGTGACTTTACGGGCCTCTATCAATTATACAGGCAAAACATCAATGGTCGTAGGTGTTCGTGTAGAATCGGAAAACATCACCACAGGAGAGAAAAAGCATTGTAACTCCTCATATTTTACCATGGTAGCCAAAGATGAACATGGTAAGAACGTACCCGTTCCTGGTTTGATAATTGATAACAAGCAAGGCGTAAGACGCTTTAGTCGAAGTATAAGGCGTAAAGCCCAAGCAATGAAAAGAAGTTCAAAATTCATGGCTTCAAAATTTAAGGTCGAAGAACATTTGGAAGGATTGAAAGGCGAAAACGTTAAGATTACATATAAAAATTAGAAGAAACATTCATGGCTGAACTTAGGTATGATTTTGGATTGGTTGGCTTAGGTGTCATGGGGCGTAATTTCATACTGAATGTTGCCGATAAGGGATTTACAGCCTTTGGTCATGACCTTGACGAGGACAAAGTGAAATCATTGATAACAGAAGGCCGTGATACCAACAAAATAAACGCATCTTCCAATGTAGAGGTCTTTATACATTCGTTATCCGTTCCAAGAAAAATAATGTTATTGGTGCCTGCTGGAATAGTTGTGGATAAGGTTATTGAAGGTCTTTTACCCCATTTGGATAAGGGAGATATTATAATTGATGGCGGCAATTCATTTTTCACCGATACGGATAGAAGAGAAGAATATTTAAAATCAAAAAGCATCAATTTCTTTGGTGCTGGAATTTCAGGGGGTGCGAAAGGGGCGAGATTCGGTCCAAGTATTATGCCTGGGGGTTCAAATGAAGCATATAAAATAGTTCAACCTATTTTTGAAGCTGTGGCGGCCAATTTTAGTGGCGAACCTTGTGTAGCGTATTTAGGACCCAAATCAGCGGGGAATTACGTTAAAATGGTGCACAATGGCATTGAATACGGATTGATGCAGTTGACATCCGAAATTTATGATATTCTTAAAAGGGCAGGTGATCATAACAACAAAGAACTTCATGAAATTTTCAAAAAATGGAATCAAGGAAGATTGCAGTCGTTTTTAATTGAAATCACTGCCGAAATACTCAAAAAAGAAGATGATATAGGTGATGGTTATTTGGTTGATATGATTTTGGACAAGGCCAAACAAAAAGGAACAGGAAAATGGACCTCACAAAACGCCATGGATTTGGGCATCCCATTACCTTCCATAGACATTGCGGTAAGTATGCGGGAAATTTCGGCCTTGAAGGAAGAACGTGTAAAAGCCTCTGGATTATATAAAAGTCCAACTATTGAAAAAAGCAGTAAAGACATACTTGAAAAAATGGCTGAAAAAGCCCTGTATTTTGGTTTTATCGTTACCTATGCCCAAGGTTTTCATCAACTGACAGCAGCTTCCAAGGAATATGGTTATGCATTGAATTTAAGCACAATTGCCAATATTTGGAGAGCAGGTTGTATTATCAGGGCTGGGCTTCTAAAGGATATTGCAGTTGCTTATTCTCACAATAATAAGCTTTCGCATTTGCTATTGGACGAATCATTCATTGAAAAGGTTGAACCAACAGTACAATCAGTTAGAAAATTAATCTCCCTTGCAGTAAGAAATGGAATCCCTTCGCCAGGACTTTCAAATTCACTGACTTATTTTGATGCCTTAACATCAGATAAGCTTCCATTGAATCTGATACAGGCACAACGGGATTATTTTGGCTCACATACTTATGAAAGAATAGACAGGGAGGGTATTTTCCATACTCAATGGAGTAAATAAATTATTTGCTCAAATACATTTTCCTTCTGGAATACAAGTTGTAGAATTGGTCATCTTTTAAACTATCAATGAAAAGTATGCTTTCACCCGTACTCTTCATCTCAGGCCCCAGGTTTTTATTCACGTTAGGAAATTTATTGAATGAGAAAACCGGTTGCTTTATCGCAAAACCTTCCAATTGAGGATTGAATTTGAAATCTTTAACCTTCTTCTCCCCCAACATCACCTTTGTTGCATAATTTACATAAGGTTCTTTATATGCTTTAGAAATAAATGGAACCGTTCTTGAAGCTCTTGGATTTGCCTCGATGATATACACAATATCATCTTTGATTGCGAACTGAATATTTATTAACCCAACAGTATTCAATGCCAACGCAATTTTTTTAGTATGGTCTTTGATTTGCTGCATTACAAACTCGCCTAAATTAAAAGGTGGTAAAGTCGCATTTGAATCTCCTGAATGAATACCACAAGGCTCGATATGTTCCATGATGCCAATAATGTAGACATCGGTACCATCGCAAATGGCATCTGCCTCCGCCTCAATAGCACCATCCAAATAATGGTCTAAAAGTAATTTGTTGTTGGGTATTTTTCGAAGCAGATCAACAACATGTTCCTCCAATTCTTCCTTGTTGATCACAATTTTCATTCCTTGTCCACCCAAAACATAGGAAGGACGCACCAACAATGGAAAATCCAAGATATCTGCTAATTCCAAGGCTTCATCCGCAGTTTCGGCAACTCCAAATTCTGGAAAAGGAATATTATTTTCTTGCAATAGTGTTGAAAAACTACCACGGTCTTCAGCCAAATCCAATGCTTTAAAGCTGGTGCCTATTATCTTAATGCCATATTTGTCGAGCTTTTCCGCAATTTTTAGTGCAGTTTGACCACCCAATTGAACAATAACACCTTCGGGCTTCTCATGACGGATAATGTCATAAATATGCTCCCAGAACACAGGTTCAAAATAGAGCTTGTCGGCGGTATCAAAATCTGTGGAAACCGTTTCCGGATTGCAATTGATCATGATAGTTTCATATCCGCATTCCGCCGCGGCCAAAACGCCATGTACACAGCAATAATCAAATTCTATTCCCTGACCAATGCGGTTTGGGCCGGAACCCAGCACTACAATCTTTTTCTTCTCTGTAACAATACTATCGTTTTCAACCTTTTTAATACCATCTTCAGTTTCATATTCAGCCTCAAAGGTTGAATAATAATACGGTGTCATGGCCTTGAATTCCGCAGCACAGGTATCTACCAACTTGTAGATTCTGTTGATATTTAGTTCTTCCCTTTTCTTATAGACCTCACTTTCATAACAATCTAACATATGGCCAATTTGCCTGTCGGCAAAACCTTTTTGCTTAGCCTCCAGTAACAAATCCTTAGGCAGACTTGCTATGGTGTATTGCGATATTTCCTTTTCGACAAAATGCAGTTCTTCATACTGCTTTAAAAACCACATATCAATTTTTGTGATCTCGTGAATTCTACTCAACGGAATACCCAATTGAATAGCATCGTATATTACAAAAACCCTGTCCCAACCAGGAATAGTAAGTTTTTTTATTATCTGCTCATAATCCTTATACCCTTTGCCATCAGCGCCTAGACCATTTCGTTTAATTTCCAGTGATTGGGTCGCTTTGTGTAATGCCTCTTGGAAAGAGCGTCCGATACCCATTACTTCGCCAACGGATTTCATTTGAAGGCCTAAAGTTCTATCCGATCCCTCAAACTTATCAAAATTCCATCTCGGAATTTTTACGATAACATAATCCAACGTTGGCTCAAAAAGTGCTGATGTTGATTTCGTTATTTGATTATCCAGTTCGTCTAAATGATAACCTATTGCCAATTTTGAAGCAATCTTAGCAATAGGATAACCCGTTGCTTTTGACGCCAAAGCAGATGAGCGAGATACCCTGGGATTTATTTCAATCGCAATGATATCTTCCTTTTCATCAGGACTCACGGCAAACTGAACATTACATCCGCCTGCAAAATCCCCAATACTACGCATCATATGAATAGCCATATCGCGCATTTTTTGATAAGTTTTATCAGAAAGTGTCATAGCAGGTGCGACAGTAATGGAATCCCCAGTATGAATACCCATTGGATCCATATTCTCGATGGCACAGATGATTACAACGTTATCATTTTTGTCACGAAGTAATTCCAGCTCATATTCCTTCCATCCCATAAGGGCCTTATCTATCATTACTTCATGAATAGGTGAAATTTCCAGACCGCGACTCAATAGTTCATCGAAATCCTCTGGTTTATAAACAATGGATGCACCTGCTCCTCCTAAGGTATATGAGGCACGAATAACCAACGGAAAACCAAATTCTTGGGCTATTTCCTTACCTTTTAAAAAAGATGTTGCCGTTGCTTGGGGTGCCATGCCAACACCTATTTTCAACATCAGTTCCCGAAATTTCTCACGGTCTTCTGTAATGTTTATTGCATCGATATCAACACCAATAAGCTCTATTCCAAAATCTTCCCAAATTCCTTTTTCATCGGCCTCAATACAAAGGTTCAAAGCAGTTTGCCCGCCCATGGTAGGCAATACTGCATCAATTTGGGGATGTTCTTTTAAGATCTCTATAATGGATTTTGTTGTCAAGGGTTTTAGATACACATGATCCGCCATTTTGGGGTCGGTCATAATGGTAGCAGGGTTGCTATTGATAAGCACAGTTTCAATTCCATCTTCTCTCAAGGAGCGTAAGGATTGTGAACCTGCATAATCAAATTCGCAAGCTTGTCCTATTACAATTGGTCCTGATCCTATAATCAAAATAGACTTTAAATCTTTTCTTTTTGGCATGCTCTCGCTTATTTTTATACTACTATACGGACAAAAAAAAGGTGCTACTTTTAGAAAAGTAACACCTTAATATTTTATAAAAAGTTTAATCATTATTTTTTGTGTCTCAGCTCAGAGGATACAGATAATTTTTTCCTTCCTTTTGCTCTTCTTCTAGAAAGAACTTTTCTACCATTAACGGTTGCCATGCGCTCTCTAAAGCCATGCTTATTCTTTCTTTTTCTTTTTGATGGCTGATATGTTCTCTTTTGACCTGGCATTGTTGAATACTTTTCGTTTTTGTGTTGTTGAGCAGAACGACCTGCAAAACTGGGCGCAAATATACAAAGAGTTTTTGCTTTGGCAAACCTATTTAAAAAAATATTTTTTTTGTTATGACCTGCAAGCCACAGGCAGGTTTTTATTACTTTTGCGCTGAACGTTTAATGGTGGTTAATACTACTATAACACCTAAAGATTAGAAGAACAACATGTTTAACAAAAACATAAAACTCGTAATAGCAGGACTAATAATCGCATATGCCATATACCAATTTGTTGAAGGAAACATTGGCAATGGTATTTCCTTGATTTTATTCTCATTGATATTCATATTCCTTTATTTTAGGAACGAAATGATTTTACTCGCCTTTCTTAGAATGCGAAAGCAAGATATGGAAGGAACACAAAAATGGTTGGATAGGATAAAAAATCCTGAAGCGGCCCTTATTACCAAACAACAAGGATATTACAATTATCTACACGGAATTCTTCATTCCCAAAAGAATCTGACCCAGGCAGAAAAATTTTTCAGGAAAGCATTGAAACTAGGGTTAACAATGGACTACGATGTGGCTATGGCCAAACTGAGCTTGGCGGGCATTGCAATGCAAAAACGTCGTAAAAGGGAAGCAACTACTTTGTTGAATGAAGCCAAGAAATTGGACAAGAACAACATGCTCACCGAGCAAATAAAAATGATGCAGCAACAGATGAAGAAAATCTAATTTTCTTATTTGCCTATTTTGTAGTACCCTTTATTAGGGATTTCGATGGTATATTTTTTCTTTGAAGAATTATTCAAGTGTGGTTCTCTAAGCCAAGGATTGTGTCTTTTTAGAATCTTGTAATTAATTTCATACTCACTGGCGAAATCTGCAAAGCTTGTAATTGGCGTATCAACTTCTACCTTGAATGTTGGGACAGCGTTGTACATATCTTCCTTATGAATATCAAACCCATATTTAGCTGGGTTTGAAAGAATCTCTTTTATAGCCATTATACGAAATACATATCTTCCTGTTTCTTGTCCTAACAAAAGGTCATAGTAACCGTCAACTTTTTGAATACCCATAAATTTGTTGATTGCTCCTGGTCCAGCATTATAAGCAGCGGCCGTTAAGGTCCAACTACCATATTTCTCTTTCCATTTATTCAAATAATCACAAGCTACCTGGGTTGATTTTTCAAGATGGTAACGCTCATCAATATTGGCATTTATTTCAAGTCCATATTCCTTTCCTGTTCCTTTCATTATTTGCCAAAAACCAGTTGCGCCAGCATGTGAAACTACATTGGTCAATGCACTTTCGGCAACAGCCAAATATTTAAAATCATCAGGAATCCCGTTTTTGGCTAAAATTGGTTCTATGATTGGGAAATATTTATTTGCTCTTTTCATTAAAAGCACGGCGTTGGATTGCCAATAGGTATTGACCAAAAACTCCCTATCTACTCGTTCCATGATTTCAGGATCATCCTGAGGCACCATTTCACTGGCAAAATTCAGGTTTGATGGAATGTCTATTGCTGTAATTCGATAAGTATCGGACACGCTTTTATTTGCATCTATTTCGGCAACATCCTGAATATCAGGAGTCGCGATATCGGCTGTTTGCTGTACGGCAAAAATTAGGGTGGTAATCACAAAAAAGATTCCCAATAACATCAAAACATTCTTTAAAATCTTCATAATTCTTTGTTGGCTTTATACTCAAAGGTATTAATACAACTCCCTTATTCCAAAATAATTGTTGGCAAGTGCTCATTAAACCATCGAGCTCGATGTATAATCATGGTATGCGTACCATTTTTCACAGGTATACAATGCTTGATATGGCTTATAGGAAAAACAACATCCTTGTCCCCATGAATATGGACTAAATTCTCGTGCAAACGTGATTGCTTCCAATTGACAATTTGGTCAATAGACCAATCTATATAATACTTATCCCTAATCGATAAATATTGTTCATAAAGTTCAAGTCGTTTAATGAGTGTCTCGCCAAAAGCATATTTCACCAAGAGCTCAACATTATTTATCAAACCTGTGGGCAACAATTTATGCACTTTGGTGTATTTGGCAAAAATCATTCTTTTGGGCAATTCGGCAGTTTGTTTAACGCTTGAGACGACAATGACTTTTCTTACAGGTATGATTTTTGCCATTTCCTGTACCAAAATACCACCAAAGGAAACACCAACTAAAACAGGATTTACACTTTTGACATTTTTTGTCATCTTCTCTGCATATGCGGCGAGGGTCATATTTTTATCTGGGACAAACCATTCTAACATATGCAATTCAAAACGATCTTTAGGCAAATGAATATTCTCAAATATCGATGAATTGGCTGCCATACCCGGCATAAAGTAAACCTGTATTTTTTCTTGGTTCATATAGACTTACATTACGAATTTCTTAGGAAACCGGTATTTTTTTTATTACTTTTGTATTCTGTTTTAAAATGACCTATCATTTTTAAAAACTAAGTAAAAGTATAAAATTGCGGTAAGAGAACATCGTAATTTTTTTGTCTAGACCAATATTAAAATCTAACTATATGAATGAAGTAGAAATAAAAGACAATAGTTTCCTACGCCAATTTGAAACTAGAGTTGATGGTCATTTAGCCAAAATCGAGTATTCTTCACAGGAACGTAAAGTTTTTTTAACAAAATTAGTAGTGCCTGAAGAAATCTCAATAAATGGTTTTAAAGAAGATTTTATCAAATCGGTTTTGCATCATATTCAAGAACAAAACCTAAGAGTAGTACCAACCAGCCCTCAAATTGCGGGCTTCCTAAGAAAAAACAGGCAATATAAAGAAATGCTTCCTGTGGGTATTCGCATCTAATTGCAGATATCAAAAAATCCTAACCTGCCAAATGCTTAAATTAATCGAGTGTTTAGCGGGTTTTTTTATGCCGTTATCTTACGTTTAATAAATTCAAGACGCACAAGTCCATCAATATCAATTTCGGTAAGTTTTACGTTATGTAAGGTATTTATCAAACTTGGATCCCATGGATATTTTACCTTTACGTAATTCTCGGTAAACCCATGAATATAACCATCCTTGTTTTCCCCTTCAAATAAAACCATTCTAAAACTTCCTAGTTGGCTCTCATAGAAAGCCCTTCGCTTTTTAACCGAAAGACCACGTAACATTTTACTTCGTTTATTTCTGATATTTATCGGTACTGGATCTGCCATTATCGCTGCAGGCGTATTATCCCTTTCTGAATAAGTAAATACATGTAAATAAGAAATATCCAGTTCATTCAAAAAGTGATAGGTTTCCAAGAAATGGGCATCGCTTTCACCAGGAAAACCAACAATAACATCAACCCCAACACAGGCATGTGGCATGACTTCCTTAATTTTTTTTACTCTGTCAACATAGAGTCCACTTAAATAGCGGCGCTTCATTTGCTTCAAAATTTCGTCGCTTCCACTTTGTAAAGGAATATGAAAGTGGGGTACAAACGAATTGCTTTTCGAAACAAAATCTATGGTTTCGTTTTTCAATAAATTTGGTTCTATGGAAGAAATACGTAATCGATGAATACCTTCTACCCCATCCAAGGCTTGTACCAAATCCAAAAAAGTATGTTCGTGTTTTTTATCGCCAAATTCACCCTTGCCAAAATCCCCAATATTTACACCAGTGAGTACAATTTCCTTGATTCCCTTTTCTGAAATCTCTTTCGCATTTTTAAGTACATTATCCAAGGTATCGCTTCTCGAAATACCTCGAGCCAATGGTATGGTACAAAACGTGCATTTGTAATCGCAACCATCTTGTACCTTTAAAAAGGCTCTTGTACGGTCTCCTATGGCATAACTGCCAACGTAGAAATCTGCCTCTTCTATTTCACAGGAATATATTTGACCATTATCGTTCTTGGAAAGGTCATTTACGTAATCAGCAATCTTGAATTTCTCAGTAGCTCCCAAAACCAAATCAACTCCATCAACAGCCGCCAATTGCTCTGGCTTTAATTGGGCATAACAGCCAATAGCAGCCACGAAAGCCTCTGGATTCTTCTTCAGTGCCTTTTTTACAATGGTTTTGAATCGCTTATCAGCATTCTCAGTTACCGAACAAGTATTGATAACATACATATCAGCCTGTTCAGAAAAATCAACACGCTCATAACCATCCTTTTGAAACCCTCTGGCTATTGTAGATGTCTCTGAGAAATTAAGTTTACATCCTAAGGTATAAAAAGCTACTTTCTTCATGCTGAATTCAATGTAGTTCACAATGCATTAGGCCCAAAAACGGGTGTGCAAATATACAACCTTAGGCAAAAAGTAACCTATAAAATAATTGAAAGGGAAATCAATGATTAGAATTTGCGCCACTTTTTGGTGAATTCAAATACATGATTCAGGATATTGGCTTCTTTTTCATCAAACTCCACTCCCCTGCGTGCCATCATTACTTTTGCAGCCTCAAAGGCCTTTTGGGGTTGGTATGTTGAAAAGCCCGATGCACCTCCCCAACTAAAACTAGGAATGAAATTACGAGGAAAACCAGGTACATAAATATTGGCGTTAACACCTATTACTGTCCCAGTATTGAACATGGTATTGATGGCTGTTTTACTATGGTCACCCATCATTAATCCACAGAATTGAAGCCCCGTTTGCTCAAATTTTTCAGAAGCATAGTTCCATAAACGGACCTTCGCATAATTATTCTTTAGATTTGAATTATTGGAGTCTGCCCCAATATTACACCATTCTCCGAGTACAGCATTTCCTAAATATCCTTCATGCCCTTTACTTGAATACCCGAAAATAACGGAATTACTAATTTCACCACAAACTTTACCAAAAGGACCGACAGTGGTGGCGCCATACATTCTAGCGCCCATCTTAACCACTGCATTATTACAGAGGGCAAAAGCGCCGCGAATTAAGCTACCTTCCCAAATTTCAGAATCTTTTCCAAGATAAATTGGCCCTTCAGTGGCATTCAAAATACTATATTCAACGCTCGCTCCCTCTTCTAGGAATATATTTTCAGGGTGGATCAAGCTATTGGTTTTTGAAATAGGAGCACTTTTCCTTCCTTCAGTTAAAAAGTCATAATCGGCTTGTAGGGCTTCTCCATTTCTTGAAAAAATATCCCATGTATTTTTAATTCGCAGGACATCACCTTCAAACTCAATGGACTTAAAAGTTGAAAAGTCAACCTCTTGGCCTTCCAATGAATAAAAGGCAATTACTTCTTCATCATGGAAAATGGCTTCATTCTTTTGAAGTGATTCTATCTTGCCCACCAAAGCCTTATTGGGTAAGAAAGATGCGTTTATCAGTATATTTTCATCCAACTCCACCATAGGGTACTTTTCTGAAAGATAATCTTCAGTTACCGTTGTGGTGGTGGTATTTAAATATTTCTCCCATTTCTCGCGAATGGTAAGAATACCTACCCTTATATCTGCCACTGGTCTAGTAAAGGTAAAAGGCAGTAACGAATCTCTTACAGTGCCATCAAAGAGAATATAATTCATAGTGGAATTTTAAACAAAAGTAAATAAATAACGCCCCCGATAATAACTATCGAGGGCGTATGTTTATTGTTGAAAAATGATCTTATGCTATTCTTCTTCCTTTTTTTCCACTTTTTGGAATTTCTTGTACTTGCTTTTGAATTTGTCAATTCTACCCGCCGTATCCAAGAATTTAGCCTTACCGGTATAAAAAGGATGTGATGTTCTAGAGATCTCCAATTTCACTAAAGGATACTCTACGCCATCTACTTCCAACGTCTCTTTCGTATTAGCGGTAGACTTAGTAAGAAATACCTCTTCATTAGACATATCCTTGAATGCTACCAATCTATAATTCTCTGGGTGTATACCTTTTCTCATTGTACTAAACTTTTTCGCACCCATTCCAACAGGTACTTATTTTAAGTTTGCAAATTTAAGTATTTTTCTTAAAATGACAATTAATTGACCAAAAAAGAAACAAGAAAAATTTGTACCTTTAAATGTAACGATTTCGAGTTATATTCAACTAATAATCTAAACCACTAAAAACTAAATACAAATGGAAGAAAATCAACCAAAAACAGGAAAATTTGCTTTGAACTATGGTGTTCTACTAGGCGTTGTGAGTGTAGTATTTGGTCTAATGCTATTTTCGTTGGACATGCATTATGACCAAGGCTGGGCAATTCGCGGGATCAATTTAGCCCTGACGGTAGTTGCCATAATTTTTGGTGTTTCCCAGTTTAGAAAAGCAAACGAGGGATTCTTAACGATTTCCCAAGCTTTGAAATTAGGAGCAGGCATTGCAGTAGTAGCTGGTATTATTGGACTTATTTATTTCTTTTTACTATCCAATGTCATTGAACCTGATTATATGGATAAAATGTACGAGATAGGAAAAGAGAAGGCAATGACCGATAATCCAAAACTCACCGAGGAACAGATAGATCAGGGCATTGAAATGCAAAAAAGTTTTGCTTGGTTATTCTACCCTATAGGTTTAATTATTAATATTGTAATTGGCTTGGTAATAGGACTGATTGTTGGCCTGATCATGAAAAAACAAAAACCTGAATATTAACATCAAAATTGTACTTTTGAAAAGAAATTCAGAAGTAATCAATGAACCTATCCATAGTAATACCATTACTTAACGAAGAAGAATCATTAAAAGAACTGCACGATTGGATTGTAGAGGTTATGCAATCCAATCGTTTTTTATATGAAATTCTATTTATTGATGATGGTAGCACCGATGCCTCTTGGGACATTATCACTCAGCTATCCAATAAAAACCCAAACGTAAAAGGGCTCCGTTTTAAAAAGAATTTTGGTAAGTCACAGGCCCTACATGCCGGGTTTAAGGCCGCAAAAGGTGATGTTGTCATCACAATGGATGCTGACCTTCAAGATGATCCGGAAGAGATTCCAGAATTATATGATTTGATAAAAAATCAAGATTACGATCTTGTTTCAGGTTGGAAGAAAAAGCGGTATGACTCCATTATAACTAAAAATATTCCTTCAAAACTATTCAATTGGGCAGCACGTAAAACCTCTGGGGTTAAACTCCATGATTTCAATTGTGGATTAAAAGCCTACAAAAAGGAAGTTATCAAAAATATTGAGGTTCGTGGAGAAATGCACCGGTACATACCTGTTTTGGCCAAAAGTGCCGGTTTCGGAAACATAGGGGAAAAAATAGTGCAGCATCAAGCTCGAAAATATGGTAAAACTAAATTTGGTATGGAAAGATTTATAAATGGCTTTTTAGATTTGATTACCATCTGGTTTGTTTCAAAATTCGGTCGCCGACCCATGCATCTTTTTGGGGCGCTTGGGGTGATAATGTTTATTATCGGTTTCGGTTTTGCACTATATTTGGGTATTGACAAACTTTTTATCAATCCAACCGCGCGACTCATTACCCAAAGACCTGAGTTTTATCTTTCATTAGCTGCTATGATTATCGGAACACAACTGTTTTTGGCCGGATTTTTAGGTGAAATCATGGTGCGTTCCAGAAAAAACGAAAAACGTTATAGTATATCTGAAAAATTGAATCTTACTGAAAAGAAAGAACAATTTTCTTCGTAAATTAAATATTAAAATTACAATTAAATGGATGCTATTTTAAATACTGCCAAAAGTTGGTTAACTGATTTTTTTGATGACGAAGTCAAGACTGAAATTCAAAACCTTATTGCAAACGAACCAGAAGAATTAAAAGATCGATTCTATAAGAATATGGAATTTGGGACTGGTGGCATGCGTGGACTTATGGGTGTTGGCACTAATAGAATAAATAAATATACACTGGGTAAGAGTACTCAGGGCTTAAGTAATTATATAAAGAAAGTTTATCCTGGTGAAAAGCAAAAAGTAGTCATTGCTTATGACTGCCGACACAATAGCGATACGTTGGCCAAAACAGTGGCCGATGTTTTTTCGGCCAATGGTATTAAAGTTTTTCTGTTTTCTGAGCTAAGAACAACACCTGAATTATCATTTGCCGTAAGACACCTAGACTGCCATGCCGGTATTGTATTAACTGCATCACATAATCCTCCTGAATATAATGGCTATAAGGTATATTGGACCGATGGGGGTCAGATAGTGCCTCCCCAAGATGGCGAAATCATTGCTGAAATAGAGTCCCTTTCATACGAGGACATAAATTTCAATGCAAATGAAAGTTTAATTGAGCTGATCGATACCGAAGTTGACGAGGTCTTTATGAATGCCTCTGTAGCTAATGGTAATTTCAATGCTGCTGGCAAGGATGATTTTAATATAGTTTTTACTTCATTACACGGCACTTCAATTACTGCTATTCCAGAGGTTTTAAAACGTGCCGGATACAAAAACGTGACTATCATCGAGGAACAAGCCAAACCGGACGGGAATTTCCCAACGGTTGTTTCACCGAATCCTGAAGAGCCAGAGGCCTTATCCATGGCGATAAAGAAAGCACAGGAAATCGGTGCTGACATGGTGGTAGGCACAGATCCCGATAGTGATAGACTGGGAATTGCCGTAAGAAATCTAGAAGGGGAAATGGAATTGCTCAATGGTAACCAGACCATGATGTTAATGACCAAATTCCTTCTAGAAAAGCGCAAGGAAAAAGGTATGCAAGGCAATGAGTTCATTGCCTCGACCATAGTATCTACACCTATGATGATAGCTTTGGCGGATGCTTATGGCGTGGAGTGCAAAGTTGCTCTAACCGGATTTAAATGGATTGCCAAAATGATAAAGGACTTTCCTGAACAGCATTTTGTCGGTGGTGGTGAGGAAAGTTTTGGGTATATGGTTGGTGATTTCGTTAGGGACAAGGATGCGGTAACCGCTACCCTACTCGCCTGTGAAATTGCGGCTAACGCCAAAGCCAACGGCAGTTCTTTCTACAAAGACCTGATTGATTGTTATGTTGATTATGGTTTTTATATGGAAAAATTGATTTCGATGACTAAAAAAGGAATCAGTGGTGCTGAGGAAATAAAACAAATGATGATCGATTATCGAGAAAACCCCATTAAGGAGATTGATGGTTCAAAAGTAGAATGGATCCATGATTATAATGCCTCAATAGCCACAAATCTAATCACAGGAAAAACTGAAACTATTGATATTCCAAAATCAAATGTATTGATTTATACGACTGAAGATGGTACTCGAATGGCTGCCAGACCAAGTGGAACTGAGCCAAAAATCAAATTTTATTTCAGTATAAATACAAATTTGGACCATGCTAGTGATTTTAAGAAAGTAAGAAAAGAATTGGAAGTAAAAATCAATCGTATTGTTAGCGAATTGAAACTCGGTTAATGGAATACTTTAAAAAAATCCTTCGCTTTGCGAAACCTTATAAGAAATACGGATTTCTTAATATTTTCTTCAATATACTTTATGCCTTGTTCAGTGCATTATCCTTTGCTGCACTGATTCCTATGCTTGACGTCCTTTTTAAACCGGACAATAAGGTTTTAAAAGAGCCAGTTTACACCAATTTTGGACAGCTAAAGGATTATTTGCAGGATTACATAAATTTTAGGGTTACCGAATATTCTGGAGATGATCAAATGAAAGGACTGGTACTGGTAATCGGACTAGTTCTGATATTGTTTTTACTTAAAAACTTTTTCAATTATGCGGCGATGTATTTCATCACATTTCTTCGAAATGGTGTTTTGAAAGATGTTCGTAATCGTATGTACCAAAAGATTACAGAGCTACCTATTTCTTACTATTCAGAGAAACGAAAAGGGGATGTAATTGCGCGTATAACCTCAGATGTACTTGAAATACAGCACTCATTCCTTTCCATCTTGGAATTGATTGTTCGAGAACCTTTGACCATTCTTTTTACGATTCTGATCATGTTTGGTATAAGTACGAAACTTACCCTTTTTGTATTCATTTTTATTCCAATCGCAGGCGCAATAATTTCGAGAATAGGTAAATCACTTAAAAAGAAATCGGATAGGGTTCAAAAAGAACAGGGTGAGTTTTTATCGATTGTAGAAGAGACTTTGGGAGGTTTACGTGTCATCAAGGCTTTTAACGCAGAGTCACGATTTTTCAAGACCTTTAGTACTTCCACAGAACGATTTTTTAATTTTTCCAACAAACTGTTGAACCGCCAAAATTTAGCGTCCCCTACAGGAGAGTTTTTAGGTATACTGGTTATTGGTGTTCTGTTATGGTTTGGCGGTAAAATGGTTTTGATCGATAAGACTTTGGATGCCTCATCCTTTATTGCCTACATGGGTCTGGCATATAATATCCTAACCCCGGCCAAAGCCATTAGTAAAGCATCCTTCGGGGTTAAAAAAGGAAATGCGGCCGCGGAACGTGTATTGGAAGTTCTTGAAACAGAAAACCCAATAGTTGATAAAAAAGATGCCCAAGATAAATCGACCTTTGAAAAAGACATCTCCATTGAAAATATTTCCTTTAAATACGAAGATGATCTGGTGCTTAAGAATTTTAACCTGAATGTTCCCAAAGGCGAAACCGTTGCTCTCGTAGGGCAATCAGGAAGTGGAAAAAGCACGATTGCCAATTTGGTGACCCGTTTTTATGATGTGAATGAGGGTGAGATTAATATCGATGGGACTAATATAAAGGACATCTCCAAAAAATCACTACGTGGTTTGATGGGGTTGGTGACCCAAGATTCCATTTTATTCAATGATACCGTAAGAGGCAATATAAGCATGGGTAAGGAAAATGCTTCCGATGAAGAAATCATTGAAGCTGCTAAAATTGCCAATGCGCATGATTTTATTATGGACTTACCCAATGGTTATGACACTAATATTGGGGATAGCGGGAATAAACTAAGTGGCGGTCAAAAACAACGATTATCCATAGCAAGGGCTGTCCTTAAGAATCCGCCAATTATGATTTTGGATGAAGCTACTTCAGCTTTGGATACAGAAAGTGAGCGATTGGTTCAGGATGCCTTGGAAAAAATGATGCGCAATAGAACTTCAATTGTTATCGCACATAGATTATCGACCATACAGAATGCAGATACCATTATTGTATTACAAAAAGGTGAGATTGTAGAACAAGGCCCGCATTCTGAGCTTATTGAAAAGAATGGGGTATATAAAAAATTGGTTCAAATGCAATCCTTCGACTAATTCAGAAATAGGAACACTGATTTCTATATAAATGATAGTCCTTAATTCTGATTATAAACGAAGGTTATTAAACCTTTTCAATAAGTTAGAGTCCAATACAAAACCAAATTGATATCGTTTGATTGCCGAAGAGACTTTACTAAACGAATTAAAACAGCTAGAGACCCAGGCTAAGGCCTTTGAAGTGTTGGTAAACACCTACAAAGAACGCCTCTATTGGCATATACGAAGAATTGTATTGAATCATGACGATACTGATGATGTGTTGCAAAATACGTTTATCAAGGTCTTTAAAAATATCGATGGTTTTAAAGGTGATAGCAAATTATACTCATGGATGTATAGAATCGCGACTAATGAAGCCTTGACATTTTTAAAGAAAAATTCGAACAAATTAGGAATCAGTAATTCTGAATTACAAGATAAAATGGTATCCAATTTACAAGCCGATGTTTATTTTGAAGGGGATGAGATTCAATTAAAACTTCAAAAAGCAATTGCTACCCTTCCTGAAAAACAGAAATTGGTTTTTAATATGAAGTATTACCAGGAGATGAAATATGAAGAAATTTCCGAAATTTTGAATACCTCTGTAGGTGGATTAAAAGCGTCCTACCATTTGGCGGTTAAAAAGGTGGAATCATTTTTAAAAGGCGATTAAACCTTTTAAACTATTGATAGTCAAAGTAAAGACATGAACAAGAAGAAAAACAAAAAGGATTTTAAGACCCCAAAAGGTTACTTTGAAGGGTTTACTGATCGGCTTTTGGACAAAATGTCCAGTATGGAAGGCAATCAGGAAGAATCCATTTTACCTGAAAAAGAGGGTTTTAAATTACCTGATGGCTATTTTGATTCATTGAACAAGAACATACAGGAAAAACTAAACGATGAGGTCCCTAAAGTAATAGCGCTTAACAGAAGGCGTAAATTTTATTATTATGTTGCTGCTGCCGTGGCTGCTATCGTTCTTTTAACCGTTGGCATACAGACCAATATGAACCAGGAACTAACATTTGAAAATTTGGCAAAAACAGAAATCGAGGATTATTTTAACAATACCGATTTGGGTCTTTCCACCTACGAAATAGCGGAGGTTATCCCGGTAGACGAATTGGAAATTTCCGATATCACCGATAATCAAATTGAAGATGAAAATATTATAGACTATTTAGATAATAGTATTGACAATATAGAAGAATTAAACCTAACAGATTATGAATATTAATAAGAACATACTTGTCGTATTGTTTTTGCTGTTCTCAACAACCCTAATGTTTGGGCAGCGTAGACCTGATAAGGAAAAAATAAAGTCCCTTAAAGTTGCCTATATCACAGAGCGATTGAATTTGACGAGCAGCGAGGCACAAGAATTTTGGCCAATTTATAACGCCCATGAAGAAAAGATGGAATCTTTTAGGGAACAAGAACGCTCCGGGATTTATAGTAAAATAAGGGATATGGAAACCCTAAATGATAACGAAGTTGAAAGATTATTGCAGGATTTAATCGCCTTACAAGAATCTAAGCAAAACGCGAATTCGCAATTTCTTAAGGATATTCGAACAGTAATTTCAGCAAAGAAGACCTTTATACTGCTCAAAACAGAAAATGGGTTCAAAAGACGTCTATTGCAACAGTATAGACAAAAACAGGGTGGTGGACTACGATAATTCACTTTTCGATGAAATACACAAAAGGGAGCTAATTAGCTCCCTTTTTCATTAAACCATAGTTCAAAATTTCAGTCAAAATAATATAACCAGACCCCATAACCAATTAAGGGTCAATAAAAATTAAGTTATGAAAAATTTAAAGTTAATTATGATCATTATGGTATTCTTGGGTGCTATGTCAACAATGAATGCCCAAAGAAAAGTTGTCAAAGTATATCCTAAACATGGAACAATGGTAACTACAGTGCACAAACCAAAAATTGTTGTACACAAAGGAGCAAAGTTCCATTTTGCACAGGGCGTTTGGTATAAAACCAGAGGAAGGAAATATGTAGTTTGTGCCGCACCTGTTGGTGTTATGGTGAGACATTTACCAAGAGGTTATAAAGTTGTACGCGTTAATGGAAGGAAAATGTACAAATACAAAGGTATCTGGTATCAGAAGAAAAGAGGTGGCTTTATAATCGTAAACGTATAGTTGGTTTGGTTAGTTGTTTAAAGAGGGGCCAAAGGGCTCCTCTTTTTATTTGAAAGTCAACTTTGCAATTCTGTTTTTGCCTGCGGCATAAGCAATGGAATCATTCATAAATCGCAGTGTATAAAATGATTCGTCTGATAATTTTGACCAATTATCCCCCTTATTACTGGAATACGATACCCCGGTAAACCCCAAGGCCACTACCCCATTCCCATTGGTGTTTGGTACAAATTGTATGCAACTTTTGTAAGCTGGTTCTTGGCCGTCTGCAATTAATTTCCATGTTCTCCCCCCATCTTGCGTAATTGCCTTATTGGCTTTATTGTCATCTGGATTGGTATAATCACCCCCAATAGCGATTCCCAAGTTTTCATCATAAAAATCAATCGAATAAATACCCTGAGTTGGTTTGTCTTTTACAACAGGCGTTGTAAATATGTCCCAAGTAATTCCCTTATCTCCGGAATAATAAATTCGACTACTGGTTGTAGCAATCCATACTTTGCTCCCTATAGTTTTAATATTGGTGTTACTAGCGGCAAAGGCCCCTTCAGCTTCCACTCCTTTGGGTAATTCCGAACAAGGAATTTTATTCCAGCTATGGCCACCATCCCTGGTTATTATAATTGACAGGCATCCATCAACGGTATCGCCCATAGCAATGCCTTCCTGATTATTCCAAAAAGTCATTGCGTCGTAAAAAACATTTTCACCTTCTTCCTTATAAACGAGTTCCATACCGTTATTACCCGTTTTGTATAACAACGCGGGGCTTGCAACAGATAACATGAAAAAATCGGTAGCCGTATGTGCTACAGCCCTAAATTCTGGCAATATAGAATCCTGTTTTTGGACATTAATACGTATCTTATTTGTTGTTAAATCGATATTGCCAAATGTTCCTTTATTTGTCGCAAATGCCAAACTATTGTCCATTAGTTCAATGGCTCTAATACTGAGTGAATCTTCTAAAATCGTTTCAACCTTAACAGAGGTAAACGCTTTAGTCCTTTTTTTTTCAACACAGCCCATAAAAACAAGGAAGACAAGTAAATAGATGGTATTTCGCATAAGAATAATTTTTCTCAAAAATAGATAGAATAGATGCCAAAACGATACCTTTGCAGCCTTAATTTTTGTTATGAAACTTCATAGGAATTTGGTTTTTGCAGTAGTTGATGCCCTTGGGTATATTTTCAACGAGGGTGAATATGCCGATAAGGTGGTTCAAAAAACATTGAAAAGGGATAAGCGATGGGGATCACGAGATCGCGGTTTTATTGCCGAAACCACATATGACATTGTTCGATGGAAACGCTTGTACGCTGAGATTGCCGAAGTCAAGGCACCCTACAGCCGTGCTAATCTGTTTAGAATGTTCACTGTATGGGCCGTCTTAAGAGGAATAGATTTACCGGATTGGAAACAATTAGAACCTGTACCCGCTAGACGTATAAAAGGCAAATTCGATGAGCTTTCCAAAATCAGAAAATTCAAGGAATCCATTCCCGATTGGTTAGATGAAGTCTGTGAGAAAGCATTGGGAGATAAACTTTGGTCCAGTGAAATTGCTGCATTAAACAAACAAGCCGATGTTATTTTGCGGGTTAATACCCTAAAAACCACTAAGGAGAAATTACGAAAAGCTTTGCTTGATGACGGAATTGTCGCGGAACCAATTAAAGGATACCCAGATGCATTAAAACTGAATGAAAGAGCCAATGTATTTACAACAAAATCCTTTAAAGATGGTCTTTTTGAGGTACAAGACGCTTCGTCACAACTAGTATCCCAGTTTTTAGAAGTTGAACCAGGACAGCGTGTCGTCGATACTTGTGCGGGTGCGGGGGGAAAAACATTGCACCTTGCAGCCCTCATGGAGAATAAAGGGCAGCTTATTGCCTTGGATATCTATGATAACAAGCTCAAGGAGCTAAAACGCAGAGCACGTAGAAATGGGGCACATAATATTGAACCTCGTCATATTGAATCTACCAAGGTTATAAAAAAACTTTACAATAGTGCCGATAGGGTTCTAATAGATGCACCCTGTACAGGTTTAGGGGTGCTCAGAAGAAACCCTGATGCCAAATGGAAATTACAGCCCGATTTCTTGGGCAAAATCACCAAGACACAACAGGAAATTATTAGAAGTTATAGTAAAATGGTTAAGCCGGGTGGAAAAATGGTTTATGCTACATGCTCTATATTGCCACAGGAAAATATAGCGCAGGTAAAATCATTTTTGGCCTCAGAAGAAGGTAAGGATTTCACGTTGGCAAAAGATAAAAAAATATTCGCTTCGAAATCTGGTTTTGATGGTTTTTATATGGCTTTACTTGAAAGGAAGTAATCAACAATCAGCATTAATAACTGTTTGCCAAACACCTAAAATCATAGGAGAAAAAGATGTAAATTTGTGCTTTCTCAAACTAACAATTTACAGGATTCATGATTCACTTTTTCGGGGTTGTTACCACTAAGGTTTTTGCAGTACAAACGCAACAAGAACTTTCTCAGGAAGATACAAGTAAGCTCAGCTGGTTGTTTGGCAACCAACCTAAGATAAACATGGCGTCGCTCGACGCCTTTTTTGTTGGGCCCAGGGCTGCCATGATTACACCTTGGAGTACCAATGCCACCGAAATAACCCAAAACATGGGTATCCAAGGCATTATTCGTATCGAGGAATTTACGGCTGTCAAAGATAATTTCAAGGAGTTCGACCCAATGCTTTCGCAAAAATTCAATGGTTTAACACAAGATATTTTTGAGATTAATGTGGTGCCTGAATCCATTTTGGAGATAGGGGATATTGAAGCATATAATGTACAGGAAGGTCTAGCCTTAAATAGCGAGGAAGTTGAATATTTGAATCAACTTGCAAAGAAAATGGGCCGCAAGTTAACCGATTCAGAAGTGTTCGGTTTCAGTCAAGTGAATTCAGAACATTGTCGTCATAAAATATTCAACGGGACCTTTAAGATTGATGGTAAAGAAAAACCAACATCACTCTTTAAACTGATCAAGAAAACTTCGCAAGAAAACCCCAATGATATAGTATCTGCCTACAAAGACAATGTAGCATTTGTAAAAGGCCCAAAAGCGGTACAATTTGCCCCTAAAAGTGCTGACAAACCTGATTTTTATGAGGAAAAAGAATTTGATTCGGTTATCTCATTAAAAGCTGAAACCCACAATTTTCCAACTACAGTAGAGCCATTTAATGGAGCAGCTACGGGTTCAGGCGGTGAAATTCGTGACCGTTTGGCTGGTGGTAAAGGTTCTTTGCCCTTGGCAGGAACTGCTGTTTATATGACCGCCTATTCCAGATTGGAGGAAAACCGTCCTTGGGAAAAGGTAATGCCCGAGCGGGAATGGTTGTACCAAACACCAATGGACATCCTCATTAAAGCTTCCAATGGCGCATCTGATTTTGGCAACAAATTTGGTCAACCCTTGATAGTAGGTTCAGTACTTACCTTTGAACATACTGAAAAAGGGGCACTGGGCGGAGTCGAAGCGAGAAGACTAGGCTATGACAAGGTAATTATGCAGGCCGGAGGTATAGGATACGGGAAGGCCGACCAGGCTTTAAAAGATACCCCGAATACTGGTGATAAGATTGTTATTCTTGGAGGTGATAATTACCGAATTGGCATGGGCGGTGCGGCCGTATCAAGTGCTGATACTGGAGAATTCAGTTCGTCTATTGAATTGAACGCGGTACAACGTTCAAACCCAGAAATGCAGAAAAGAGCGGCAAATGCTATTCGTGGCATGGTTGAAAGTGAAGTGAATCCAATAGTTTCAATTCATGACCATGGCGCAGGTGGCCACCTCAACTGTTTATCTGAATTGGTTGAAGATACCGGAGGAAAAATAGATTTAGATAAGTTGCCCATTGGTGATCCTACGTTATCCGCAAAAGAAATTATCGGTAACGAATCCCAAGAACGTATGGGACTGGTCATAGGTCAAAAAGATGTCGATCTATTACATCGAATAGCAGATCGAGAGCGTTCCCCTATGTATGAAGTTGGTGATGTTACCGGTGATCATAAATTCACTTTCGAATCGAGTACCACAGGGGACAAACCAATGGACCTGGATTTAGAGGATATGTTCGGCAGCTCTCCAAAAACGATAATGAATGACATAACAGTCAAAAGAAAATATGAGAATCCGGACTACACTTTGGAGCATTTTCATGAATATTTAGACCAAGTACTTCAGTTGGAGGCAGTAGCCTGTAAAGACTGGTTAACAAACAAAGTAGACCGCTGTGTGGGCGGACGTGTTGCCAAACAACAATGTGCTGGTCCTTTACAACTACCATTGAACAATTGTGGCGTAATGGCGATGGACTTCAAAGGCAAGGAAGGTATTGCGACATCTATTGGCCACTCCCCTATTTCAGGACTAATTGACCCTATTGCGGGTAGTAGAAATAGTATTACGGAATCGTTGACCAATATTATTTGGGCACCATTGAAAGACGGACTAAAATCTATTTCTTTATCCGCCAACTGGATGTGGCCCTGTAAGAATGATGGTGAAGATGCGCGTCTGTATGAAGCAGTGAAGGCCATTTCAGACTTTTCAATTGAGTTGGGCATTAATGTACCTACAGGGAAGGATTCCCTTTCCATGAAACAGAAATATAAGGATGGTGATGTACTCTCCCCTGGGACAGTGATCATCTCAGCGGCTGGTAATTGTAATGATATTACTAAGGTTGTTGAACCTGTTTTGCAAAAAGATGGTGGGGATATTTTCTATATCAACCTATCTCAAGACAATTATAAATTAGGAGGGTCATCATTTGCCCAGACACGTAACAAAATTGGAAATGAAGTCCCCACTGTTACGGATTCTGCTTATGTGAAAATCGTATTCAATACCATGCAAAAGGCTATTAGAGAAGGATTGATCTTAGCTGGGCACGATGTAGCTGCTGGCGGATTGATTACCACCTTGCTCGAAATGTGTTTTGCTGATGTTGATTTGGGAGCAAGTATAAATTTGGATGGTTTAAATGAAAGTGATAGTATTAAACTTTTTTTCGCTGAAAATGCGGGTATTGTTTTTCAGATAAAAGATGATTCGGTGATTGATTTATTTGAAGCTGCGAATATTGAACCAATTAAAATAGGTTCTGTTAGCTCTGAATCAACCCTAACCATAAAAAATGGCGGAATGAAGCTAGGTCTCAACGTAAGTTCATTAAGGGATACTTGGTATAAAACTTCATATTTATTAGACCAAAAACAAACCGCCAACAATTTGGCAGAAGATAGATTCAACAATTATAAGAATCAACCATTACAATACGTTTTCCCTAAAAATTTCAAAGGGGTCATTGCACGTACAGCGAAGCAATCTCCTGAAAACAAAGAGATTAATTCGTCGTTAACTCCTTCTAATGACAGACCAAAAGCGGCCATACTTAGGGAAAAAGGCAGTAATTCAGAACGCGAAATGGCGAATGCCATGTATTTGGCTGGCTTTGATGTTAAAGATGTTCATATGACCGATTTAATAGCGGGTCGTGAAACCTTGGAAGATATACAGTTCATTGGGGCTGTTGGAGGGTTCTCTAACTCTGATGTATTGGGAAGTGCCAAAGGATGGGCAGGGGCGTTCAAATACAATGAAAAAGCCAATACAGCTCTGAAAAATTTCTTTGCCCGCCCCGACACCTTATCGGTCGGTATTTGCAACGGCTGTCAATTATTCATGGAACTCGATCTGATCAATCCAGAGCATGATACTCATGGAAGAATGACCTACAATGATTCCCATAAGCATGAGAGCAATTTTACATCTGTAAAAATACAAGAGAATAATTCGATTATGCTTTCCTCAATGGTGGGAACTACTTTAGGGGTTTGGATATCGCATGGTGAGGGTAAATTTAATTTACCACATTCTGAGAATTCTTATGATATTGTAGCCAAGTATGGGTATGAGGGCTATCCTGCAAACCCAAATGGCAGTGACTTCAATACTGCTATGCTCTGTGATAAAACCGGCCGCCATTTGGTGACCATGCCCCATATTGAACGTTCAATTTTCCCATGGAATTGGGCCCATTACCCATCAGATTCAAAGGACGAAGTTTCTCCTTGGATAGAAGCATTTGTGAATGCCAGAAAGTGGGTTGAAGAACATAATTAATAAACAGTAACAGCAGAGAAAAGGGAGCCTAAAAAATGGGGCTCCCTCTTCTTTAATTAACTAAACTAACTCAAATAATTATTTTCCCTTTTTAGAATAATCAGCATATATGGCCTTTTCGAAAGCAGCCCAATGTTCAGCTTTCATTCTACCAGGCGTAAAAAGACATATCCCCGTCGCACCATTTTCCATTGAAGTCTCTTATCGCAGTCTCAATTTCTGAAGGTAACAGACCGTGGTTTTCAGGATCATTCTCATTGGTTTTGTTCTCAGGGTTTGGGCAAATAAACAAGTCCACTATAAATAGGTTTTGAACCATTTACCGCAGTAACCTCTTCTTTGGTAATCTCGCCTACCCATTCTGGGCCTTTCAAATAGAAATCATTATAATTCATGGGATAAACTGCATCCAAATCCCATTTGTTCCATTCTTGACGCACCAATTTCTTTGCTATTGATGGACCTGGAAAAACGGCTGCATTCAGTACTTTACCTTTTGCATGCACAACTTTTGACAAGCGATAAACCATATTTGTAATTAAATCATATCTGAATTGTTTCCATTCTTGAATTTGCGAAGCGTCTTCTGCTTCCTTGATATCAATTCCAGTCTTTTCCTTGAAATCCGAAGTGCATTTATCACAATAGCAATAATCATATTCAGGAAATTCCCGATCCATGACCAATCCGTATTTATCCCATAAACCTTTCGCCAAAATCACATCAGGAAAACGTATATAATCCAGATGAATACCATCAACTTCTTCAACAGAGGCAACACTTCCATATAAATCAGCTAAAAAATCATATGTCCCTTCTTTGTTCGGACAAAGAAATTTATAATAGTCTACGTAGGCAGGCTTTTCAAATGCCGATTCCCCCTTACGATTAAGGGCATATAATTCTTTTGAAATTTTTGGATTTTCACCCTGTACCATTGTCGGAATCCAAGTATGGAATTCCATCCCGGCTTCCTTTACCAATGCTCCTACTCTTTTATAGGTTTCCGGATTTTGTCCCCCGTTGTACATAAGTCCGTCTATTCCCTTTTCCCTGAAGTCCTTGAAGGTGGCTCTCAATTCCTGATCCGTGGCATCCCCTGGTCCTCCCGTCCAGGCATAAACAGGAATTTTGGTACGCTGTTCCGAGCATGAAACCAACACGAATACTACCAAACAAAGCTTGAAAATCCTTCTCATAAGAGCGTATTTAAAATTATTACAATGAACTTAACAAAACTATTGTTGCTACAATCCAATTCTTAGCTAAACAGCAATATTGCAAACACAAACAACACAAAATTAGGGGCTTCAGTTTTTTTGAACATAAGACGAAGATTTTCAAATGATTCTTGAAATTAATGCTATTTTGATTTTCTTTTGCATTAATCATAGAAAATAATGCCCTATTTTATCAATCCCATTTTAGAATCCCATCTGCTTTTCCTATTTTGCAATAACCTATCAGAAACTTAATATGCAAGAAATTACCAGATTATTTGATTTTCCGTATTACCAATTGGAAAAATATAATTTAAAAAATGCCCTTGTCTCCAAATCAAATGGCGAATGGATCCGTACTTCAACCCAGGAATATATTAATCAAGCAAATGCCATAAGCCGGGGGTTACTGCGATTGGGAGTTAATAAGGATGATAAAATTGCGGTAATTTCAATGACCAATAGAACGGAGTGGAATATTATTGATATAGGTATTTTACAGGTGGGAGCGCAAAATGTTCCAATATACCCTACCATTTCACAACAGGATTATGAATATGTATTAAACCATAGCGAATCTAAGTATTGCTTTGTTTCGTGTAATGAAGTACTTGAAAAAATTAATGCTATCAAAGCTAATGTCCCAACCTTAAAAGAGGTGTATTCATTTGATGAAATTGACAATTGCCAAAATTGGAAAACGGTATTGAAATTAGGTGAAGATGCTTCAAATCAGCCTGAAGTTGAAGCAAGAAAAGATATTGTTTCCCCAAATGATCTGGCGACCTTAATATATACTTCTGGGACTACCGGAAGACCTAAGGGTGTTATGCTCTCACATGGTAATGTGGTTAGTAATGTAATTGATAGTGAAAAAAGAGTACCATTGAGTTATGGGAACTCAAAGGCATTAAGTTTTTTACCTGTTTGCCACATCTTCGAACGAATGATTCTTTATCTCTACCAGTATTGTGGTGTGGATATATATTTTGCGGAATCCTTGGAGAAAATGACCGAAAATCTAAAAGAAGTAAAGCCAAACGTCATGACTGCAGTACCAAGGCTTTACGAAAAGGTTTATGATAAAATTGTTGCCAAAGGCAGCGATTTAACCGGTATTAAAAAAGCATTGTTCTTCTGGGCTGTGAAGTTAGGGTTAAAATATGAACCCTATGGAGCAAACGGCTGGCTGTATGAACAAAAGTTAAAGCTTGCCCGTAAACTCATTTTCAAAAAGTGGCAAGAGGCTTTAGGCGGGAATTTAGAATTTATGGTCTCGGGTAGTGCCGCGCTACAACCAAGGTTGACCAGAATATTTGCAGCAGCAGGCATGCCCATTATGGAGGGCTATGGCCTTACTGAAACTTCACCTGTAATTTCTGTGAATGATGTCCGTAATGGTGGTTTTAGAATTGGCACCGTAGGAAAAATCATTGATAATGTTGAAGTTAAAATAGCCGAAGACGGGGAAATTTTAGCCAAAGGCCCTAATATCATGCAAGGGTATTATAAAGATCCTGAAAAAACGGCTACAGTTATGACGGGTGACTATTTTCATACAGGCGATATAGGGGAAATTGATTCGGATGGCTTCTTAAAAATTACGGATCGAAAAAAAGAAATGTTTAAAACATCGGGCGGTAAATATGTAGCGCCTGCATTGATTGAAAACCAATTGAAACAATCTAGGTTCATAGAACAGATTATGGTCGTAGGCGAAGGTGAAAAAATGCCTGGGGCATTAATACAGCCCGATTTTGATTTTTTAAAGGAATGGGGTAAAAGACATAATCTGAATTTTGAAAATATGTCAGATGTTGTTTCCAATGATAAAGTATTGGCTAGGTATCAGGAAGAAATTGACTTTGCAAATGAGCATTTTGCCAAATGGGAAAAAGTCAAGCAATTTAGATTAACCCCAGATAATTGGACTATTGATGGCGGACACCTTACACCTACAATGAAGATGAAAAGAAAGGTAATAAAGGAAAAATACATTAATCTATACAATGAAATATATGGACATTAAAACCCATATCCCCATTCAACTTTTCTAAATATTCGAACTTCTATCGAATAATTTTGACCTTCCAAGGGTTTAGTATTTATTACCTACCAAACATATAATAGGGTATTCACCTATTGTAATACCGTCATTTTCATTTTCTTCAATTTATTATGCATGCATAATAAATTTTTACTATATTTGGAATCCAATTTGTCCCATATGAAGGAAATCACTATTGATTATGTACTTAGAGCTACTTGGCAGGCAGTTGCAAAAATGTATAATGAAGAGGCTAAGGGTTTTGGTTCTACCATGGCAGTAGGTTTTACTTTATTAAGTATAGATCCAAAAACAGGTACTCCTTCAACAGCATTGGGTCCTAAAATGGGAATGGAAGCTACTAGTCTTTCTAGAATTCTAAAAAGGATGGAAGATAAGGGTCTAATATATCGTAAACCCAATCCTGCGGATGGTCGAGGTGTTTTGATTCATCTTACCGATTTCGGTCTCGAGAAAAGAGAAGATTCGAAAGATGCGGTTTTGCGTTTTAACGATTCGGTAAAAGCAAATATTTCTAGCGAAAAATTGAGCGCCTTTTTTGAGGTTATGGAAACCATAAACAGATTGGTCGTAGAAAAGAACATTTATATAAAAGATACAACAACTAATTAATACAGCTTAAATAAATGAACAAGCATATTAAAAAAGTAGCAGTTATTGGCTCGGGAATAATGGGAAGCGGTATAGCATGCCATTTTGCCAATATAGGAGTCGAGGTTTTATTGCTTGATATCGTTCCGAGGGAACTTGATGAGAAAGAAAAGGCCAAAGGGCTTACTTTGGAAGACAAGGCAGTTCGAAATAGATTGGTTAACAATTCACTGGCCACCGCTTTAAAATCCAAACCCTCCCCTATTTACCATCAAAAATTCGCGAGTAGAATTTCAACCGGAAATCTTGAAGATGATATTTCAAAGGTTTCTAAAGTCGATTGGATTATCGAAGTTGTAGTAGAGCGATTGGATATCAAAAAAATGGTATTTGAAAATCTCGAAAAACATAGAACACCAGGCACATTGATAACTTCGAATACCTCTGGTATTCCTATTAAATTTATGTCTGAAGGACAGAGTGACGATTTCCAAAAGCATTTCTGTGGTACTCATTTTTTTAATCCTGCTAGGTATTTAAAATTATTTGAGATTATACCAGGTCCCAAAACTTCTCCTGAAGTGTTGGATTTCCTAAACGGATATGGCGAACAATTTTTAGGAAAAACCTCGGTAGTTGCTAAAGACACCCCTGCATTTATCGGAAACCGTATTGGTATTTTCAGCATTCAGAGTCTTTTTCACATGGTGAAGGAGATGGGAATGACAGTTGAAGAAGTTGACAAGCTAAGTGGACCTGTAATCGGGAGACCCAAATCAGCAACATTCCGTACGGTCGATGTTGTTGGATTAGACACTTTGGTACATGTTGCCAATGGCATTTATGAAAATTGTACCGATGATGAAAAACATGAGCTGTTCAAGCTTCCAGATTTCATCAACACAATGATGGAGAATAAATGGCTAGGTAGTAAAACTGGCCAAGGATTCTATAAAAAAGTAAAAGGCGAAGGCGGTAAAAGTGAGATTTTAACGCTGGATTTGGATACGATGGATTATCGAGCTAAAAAAAGCGCAAAATTCGCCACACTCGAATTAACAAAAACAATAGATAAGGTTGTAGACCGATTCAAAGTTCTTGTTTCAGGAAAAGATAAAGCGGGTGAATTCTATAGAAAAAGCTTCGCCGCACTATTTGCATATGTTTCACATAGAATCCCTGAAATTACAGATGATTTATACAAAATCGATGATGCCATGAAAGCCGGTTTTGGTTGGGAACATGGTCCATTCCAGATTTGGGACGCCATTGGTCTTGAAAAAGGACTGGAAATTATGGAGGATGAAGGCCAAAAACCTGCTGCCTGGGTATCTGAAATGGCCGCAGCTGGCATCAAATCTTTCTACTCAGTAAAAGATGGTGCAACCTATTTCTATGATATTCCTAAGAAATCATTGGAAAAAATTCCTGGCCAAGATTCATTTATCATTTTGGACAACATTCGTAAATCAAATGAAGTTTTCAAAAACAGCGGTGTTGTCATTGAAGATTTGGGAGATGGGATTTTGAATGTGGAATTCCAATCCAAAATGAATACGATTGGTGGCGATGTCTTAGCTGGATTGAATAAGGCCATAGACTTAGCTGAAAAAGACTTTCAAGGACTGGTTGTTGGCAACCAAGCTCCCAATTTCTCAGTAGGTGCCAATATCGGAATGATTTTCATGATGGCCGTGGAGCAGGAGTATGACGAGCTTAACATGGCAATCAAGATGTTCCAAGATACAATGATGCGTATGCGCTATTCAGCAATTCCAACAGTTTCTGCACCTCATGGAATGACATTAGGTGGTGGTTGTGAATTGTCATTACATGCCGATAAAGTAGTCGCTGCGGCTGAAACTTATATTGGTTTGGTAGAATTTGGTGTTGGTGTTATTCCTGGAGGAGGTGGCTCCAAAGAATTTGCCTTGCGCGCATCTGACACTTTCAAAAAGAATGATGTGGAACTAAATGTGCTTCAAGAATATTTCTTGACCATAGGAATGGCAAAAGTTTCGACCTCCGCTTATGAAGCTTATGATTTAGGTATACTTCAAAAGGGAAAGGATATCGTAATAGTAAATAAAGATAGACAGATTGCTACTGCCAAAGCCCATGCCAAATTAATGGCGGAAGCTGGCTATACGCAACCTATTCGAAGAAAAGATATAAAAGTGCTTGGTAAGCAAGCATTGGGAATGTTTTTAGTAGGAACAGATGCAATGGAAGCCAGTCATTATATAAGTGAACACGATCAAAAAATCGCCAACAAATTGGCCTATGTAATGGCAGGAGGGGATTTATCAGAACCTACCATGGTCAGCGAACAATATTTACTGGATATCGAGCGAGAAGCCTTCCTAAGTCTATGTACAGAACGTAAGACCTTAGAACGAATTCAGCATATGCTTAAAACAGGTAAACCTCTTCGCAACTAATTGCAAAGAGAATTGAGATGACAGTATTAAGTAGTTAGAAAATTATGCACAAAGTAGAAGATTTAAAAATATGGAATAAGTCCATAGAATTAGCCAAATCTGTGTATCAACTAGTGGCAGAATTACCATCAGACGAAAAGTTTGGATTAAACTCTCAAATTAAAAGATGTTCAATTTCAATCCCGTCTAACATTGCCGAAGGAGCAGGGAGAAATTCAAATAAAGAATTTAAACATTTTCTAAGTATAGCAAATGGTTCAGCCTATGAGCTTCAAACTCAGTCAATATTGACAACAGAACTAAATTTAATTAATAAAGATAAAGTACAACCAGTAATTAATACGTGTATTGAAATTCAAAAAATGAATTATTCATTTCAAAAAAAATTATAACTCACATTACTAAAATCTCAATACTCAATACTATTAACAACATGAAAACAGCATACATAGTAAAAGCATATCGAACTGCAGTGGGCAAAGCACCAAAAGGAGTGTTCCGTTTTAAGAGAACCGATGAGTTGGCAGCGGAAACCATCGCATACATGATGAAAGAATTGCCTGATTTTGACAAAAAGCGAATAGACGATGTCATTGTGGGGAATGCAATGCCTGAAGGTTCACAAGGCCTTAACATGGCCCGTTTAATCTCTTTAATGGGATTGGACATTGTTGATGTTCCAGGGGTAACTGTGAATAGATTTTGTTCTTCAGGTATCGAAACAATAGGTATTGCAACTGCCAAAATTCAAGCGGGTATGGCAGATTGTATTATTGCCGGGGGAGCTGAAAGCATGAGCTCCGTACCAATGACTGGATATAAAACCGAATTAAATTATGATTTGGTAAAATCAGGCCATGAGGACTATTACTGGGGAATGGGAAATACTGCTGAAGCCGTCGCCAATGAATTCAAGGTATCTCGAGAAGATCAAGATGAGTTTGCCTATAACTCCCATATGAAAGCCCTAAAAGCGCAAGGCGAAGACCGTTTTCAGGATCAAATTGTTCCTATAGAAGTTGAACAGACCTATATCGATGGAAATGGTAAAAGAGCTACAAAAAAATACACCGTGACCAAGGATGAAGGTCCAAGAAAAGGAACTTCGAAAGAAGCTCTGGCCGGACTTCGTCCAGTCTTTGCCGCTGGCGGAAGTGTAACTGCTGGTAATTCTTCTCAAATGAGTGATGGTGCCGCTTTTGTCATGGTAATGAGTGAGGTAATGGTCAAAGAATTGAATTTGGAGCCTATCGCACGATTGGTCAATTATGCAGCTGCTGGTGTTGAACCAAGAATTATGGGTATAGGTCCTGTAAAAGCGATTCCAAAGGCCCTAAAACAGGCAGGGTTAAAACAGGACGATGTTGAATTGATCGAATTGAATGAGGCTTTTGCATCGCAATCCCTTGCAGTAATGCGAGAATTAGACCTTAACCAAGAGATTGTCAATGTCAATGGTGGTGCTATTGCCTTAGGGCATCCGTTAGGTTGTACAGGGGCCAAATTATCAGTCCAGTTGTTTGATGAAATGAGAAAGAGAGAAATGCAAGGTAAATACGGAATGGTAACTATGTGTGTGGGAACTGGACAAGGAGCAGCTGGTATTTACGAATTTTTGAAATAAGATAAGTTTAAAAGATTAAAGACTATGAGTACCGAAACAAAAAGCGAGGACCTACTAAGAGGAGGACAATTCCTAGTAAAAGAAACCAAATGTGAAGATGTTTTTACGTTGGAGGATCTGACAGAAGAACAGCGCATGATGCGTGATAGTACCAAGGAATTTGTTGATCGTGAACTTTGGGCACATTGGGAACGATTTGAAAAAAAAGATTATGCCTATACTGAAGAGTGTATGCGTAAAGCAGGTGAACTTGGACTTTTATCCATAGCGGTACCAGAAGCATATGGAGGCATGGGAATGGGATTCGTCTCAACCATGTTGGTTTGTGACTATATCTCTGGTGCAACAGGTTCATTTAGTACGGCTTTTGGCGCCCATACGGGAATTGGCACTATGCCAATTACACTTTATGGTACCGAAGAACAAAAACAAAAATATGTTCCCAGATTAGCTTCCGGAGAATGGTTTGGGGCTTATTGTTTAACAGAGCCAGGTGCAGGTTCAGATGCAAATTCTGGGAAGACTAAAGCTGTTCTATCATCTGACGGTAAGCACTATTCCATTACAGGACAAAAAATGTGGATATCCAACGCAGGATTCTGTAAGATGTTCATTGTTTTTGCGCGTATAGAAGATGACAAGAATATTACTGGTTTTATTGTGGAGAATAATCCAGAAAATGGAATCTCTATGGGTGACGAAGAGAAAAAACTGGGAATTCACTCCTCCTCTACACGACAGGTATTCTTTAGTGATACCAAGGTGCCAGTTGAGAATATGCTTTCTGAGCGTGGAAATGGATTCAAAATAGCGATGAACGCGCTAAATATTGGCCGAATTAAATTAGCTGCTGCTTGTTTAGAAGCGCAACGTCGTATTATTGGCGAAGCTGTGAACTATGCCAATGAAAGAATACAGTTTAAAACACCAATTATAAACTTTGGTGCGATTAAAGGTAAGATTGCCGATATGGCAACAAACACCTATGCTGGAGAATCTGCTTGCTATCGTGCAGCCAAAAATATTGAAGATAGAATTACGCTGCGAGAAGCCGCTGGTAATTCACATCAAGAAGCTGAGCTCAAAGGTGTAGAGGAATATGCCATTGAATGTTCCATTCTTAAGGTCGCCGTTTCAGAAGATGTGCAAAGTACCACCGATGAAGGAGTACAAATTTTTGGTGGAATGGGCTTTAGTGCAGATGCACCAATGGAAAAAGCCTGGAGAGATGCCAGAATTGCCCGTATTTATGAGGGTACCAACGAAATCAATCGGATGTTGGCTGTTGGTATGTTGGTAAAAAAAGCTATGAAAGGCCATGTTGATCTTCTAGGACCAGCAACGAAAGTGGGTGAAGAATTGATGGGCATACCATCTTTTGATGCGCCTGATTTTTCAGAACTTTTTGCTGAGGAAAAAGATTTGATTGCTAGATTGAAAAAGGTATTTCTAATGGTCGCTGGTAGTGCAGTTCAAAAATTTGGACCTGAGTTGGAAAAACACCAACAATTAATGATGTGTGCCGCCGATATTCTTATAGAAGTCTATATGGCCGAATCTACCGTTTTAAGAACAGAGAAAAATGCCAAACGGTTTGGTGAAGAAGCCCAAGCCACCCAAATTGCAATGTCGAAATTATATCTATACAATGCAGTTGAAACGGCAATTTTAAAAGGAAAAGAAGCGATCATTTCATTTACTGAAGGCGATGAACAACGCATGATGCTAATGGGACTTAAACGTTTTACAAAATACACCAATAACCCTAATGTAATTGCTTTACGTACGCAAATTGCGGACAAAGTAGCTTCAGATAACGGTTACAACTTTGACTAATTCAGATTGAAACTTTTGATTATCCAAAAGTAAAAAAGCGCCCTGATAGTATTATCAGGGCGCTTTTATTATTCTAATTTGAACGTATCCACTAGTCTAAAAAGCTATACATTTTAGCATATTGCATCATTTGCTCTTCAAAACTTTCAGGTTGGGTTACCTTAACATCAACTATTTCACCTGCGTCATTGGTTTCAGGAACCAAAACAGGATTTACAAATCCACTATAAGGGGCAGATTTAAACTGTTGGTTACGATCCAATACTTGTGCATGTAAGGTTTGGTCTACTTTAACCCCATAACCTTCTACCAAATCTTGGGCAGCTTTAAAATCGCCTTCCGATTTAATACGTTGTGTTTCTTTCAATAATTGCCCGAATAACTCACGCAGTTTGGTATAATCATTAATGTTATAGAAGGTTTTACCATCTTTTTCAATCTTTTCTATAACGTTGTCAGCTTTTCCTTTTTCATAAGCCCATGCAGAAACCCACTGCCTATTCACCATATGATCTTCTTCAATATCATTCCCAAGCTCTATTCGAACCAATTGAGTGATCAAACCATTTCTGATATATCCGTCATATGCTGCTTTCCCAAGTTCTTCCGAGTTTTCAACCAAACCTAGTTCTTGCAATTTAGGGTCCATTAAATAATAAAGACCTACTAAATCAGCCCTACCTTCTTCCATGGTTGAAGCATAGTTCTTCAAAGTTTCTTTAGGTTGGCCTATTCCGGGATTAATTTGACCTGAGGCATGACCAACTACTTCATGCAATGCGGTATGTAATTTACTACCTAACTGCCCGTGTTTTTCTGCCAATTCAATTTCTACTGAGTCATGGGCAAATTCCTTCAATCTGCCACTACCTCCTGCATTATTATAAGCATTGATGATATTCCCTAGTGAAACTGACTTGCTACCATGTGCTTGGCGAATCCAGTTGTTGTTCGGAAGATTCACTCCTATGGGTGTACTTGGAGAGGCATCTCCTGCTTCACCGGCTACGTTAATGGTTTTATAGGATATACCTACAACACTATCCTTTTTATGGGAATCCATTAATGGGGCATTGTCTTCAAACCATTGAGCGTTTTCAGATAATACAGCCATTTGTTTTGACATCTCAAAATCCTTGACCTGTATGATACTTTCATAAGAGCCCCTATAGCCTTTAGGGTCTTTATATACTTCAATAAAGCCATTGATCCAATCTATATTACCTTCAGTTGATGTTACCCATGCAACACAATATTTGTCCCAAATATTCAAATCACCAGTTTTATAGTAATCAATTAAAAGTGCCAAGGTTTGGGCCTGTTTTTCATTTTCTGCAACACCCTGGGCTTTTTCCAACCATTTGATGATTTCATCAATGGCCTCGCCATACATCCCGCCTGATTTCCAGACTTTCTCAACAAGCTTGCCGTTTTCACGTACTAAGGTTGAGTTTAAACCAGCCTCTATAGGCCTATCTTTTGGGCCTTTATCTGCAGTTTTATAAAAGGCCTCCACATCGGCGTCAGTAATTGTTGGACCGTAAAAATTGATGGCCGAAGAAGCGACATTATCAACCCCCTTTTTCTTGTTTACCTTTTTAGCATCCTTCTCATTGAAAATCACCTCAAAAGCTTCTCCTTCCAATTTAGTATCTGTTTCCTTTAACAAATAAGTCAAGAAATCGGCTTTGAATTTAGGCATGATCTTATCATTGGAATAATGATGATGAATGCCATTAGAAAACCAAACACGTTTTAAATATTCCTCAAAAGCCAACCAATCATCGGTGGTCTTATCCCCTGAGTAGGCAGTATAAATATTCTCCAAAGCATCCCTAATCTCAAGATTATGACGATAGTTTTGGTCCCACATGATATCACGGCCAGCCAAACCAGCTTGTGTCATATAATAGATCAATTGTTTTTCTTTCAAGGTCATTTCATCAAACCCAGGAATTTGATATCGAAGAATCTTCAAATCAGCAAACTGATCTACGAGATAATCAAATTTTTGTTCAACCTCAACAGGCTGATTTTCAACCATTTTTTCCTTACAGGACCAAAGAAGTCCAATTACAAGAACGGTGCTTAGAATATGTTTTAATTTCATGATGTGTGTTATATAAATTTCTGTCTGCAAATTTAACAAAACATCTGTAAATTGTTCTATTTACAAGAGCATTTAATCGAAAAGAATTGGGGGTCCACTAGTATAAAATGCCTTGGGTAATTCTGTTGCAATGCTTATTACAAAAACCTAATTTAGTGTAATGGAAAACAAGCTTCTTCAATCGGCCTATTCACCAGAATATTTCAGAAAACGCGGACATCAGTTGATTGATCAACTGGCCGACCATTTGGATAATACATTAAATGGAAAATCTGATAAGGTGATTCGGTGGAATCTTCCTGAAGACGAATATGTTTTTTGGAAAAACTTTCTTGTAAAAGGTGATAATACCAAGTTGTTTCCCGAAATTGTAAAACACACCACCCATGTACATAATCCCAAATACATTGGCCATCAAGTATGTCCGCCAGTACCACTGGCTTCGCTTTCCGGGCTCATTAGCGCATTATTGAACAATGGGATGGCCGTTTATGAAATGGGTATGGCCCCTTCTGCCATTGAACGGATAATAACCGAATTAATCTGTTCTAAAATCGGATATGAAGATAAATCAAAGGGGTTTTTGACTTCGGGGGGCACATTGGCAAATCTTACTGCCCTGCTATCTGCTAGAAAGGCCAAAGTTGAACATGACGTTTGGAATAAAGGATCAAATGATGCTTTAGGGATTATGGTCTGTGAAGAGGCCCATTATTGTGTTGATCGAGCTGCCAAGATAATGGGGCTTGGGCAAAAAGGAATCATTAAAATACCTGTTACCTCAGGATTTAGTATGGACACCCCCCTATTGGAGCGTTACTATCAAAAAGCAAGAGCTGAAGGCATTACGGTTTTTGCGATAGTTGGTAGCGCACCGTCGACCGCAACAGGTATTTATGATGACTTGGAGACCATCGCAAATTTTAGTAAAAAGCATGATCTTTGGTTTCATGTGGATGGTGCGCATGGCGGGGCATCAATTTTTTCGCCAAAATATAAGCATACAGTAAAAGGCATCGCCCAAGCAGATTCCGTTGTGATCGATGGTCATAAAATGATGATGATGCCAACGATTACTACTGCTCTTCTTTTCAAAGATGGTAATAATTCCCATGCAACATTCAGTCAAAAAGCAGATTATCTTTTAGATCAATCTGAAGATGAAGATTGGTACAATTTGGCAAAACGGACTTTTGAATGTACCAAAACCATGATGAGCATTCAGTGGTATACATTATTAAAAACCTTTGGAGAAGACATTTTTGATGAATATTTGACCACTTTATATGATCTCGGGCAGCAATTTTATGAAATGATTGAGATTGATTCCCAATTTGAATTAGCCGTAAAGCCCATGTCCAATATTGTATGCTTTCGCTATTTTGATCACTCCCTTAATAATTCGGAATTGAACCAACTCAACAAGCATATAAGAGAACAGATATTGAAAGAAGGCGAATTCTATATCGTTCAAACCAAATTAAGAGGAATACATTATTTACGCAGCACGATAATGAATCCGTTTACTACTACAGCCCATTTGAACGCATTATTGCAAAAAGTAAAGAAAATCGCCACAGATATAAAAACATCCCTAAGGTCCGCTCCAGGGGACAGCGGACCAATTATTAAATAAAAAAATTCCCCCTTTGAAGGGGGAATTGATGGAGAAGATATGTGGCTTGGCCTTTCCTAAAAAAATGCAATCCCCTCCTCTAGTTGGGAAGGAATTTAATTATCTTAAGAGAAATTATTCCCGCATTGATTCAAGAATCTTTTCTTCAGTGGCTTTAGTCGAAAAGTTCACGGCGCACTCAATCAAAGCTAAATGGGAATATGCTTGCGGAAAGTTTCCTAGTAACTTTTTCGTTTTAAAATCAATATCTTCACTGAACAAACCTAAATGATTACTGTAACTCAATAATTTTTCAAAATGCTGCATAGCCTTTTCCTCTTCACCAATTTTGAACAAGCTATTTATAAACCAGAATGTACATATCGTAAATGACGATGAAGGCAAACCGAAGTCATCTTCATTTTTGTATCGATATAACAATCCGTCATTACTTAATCCCTTTTCTATCGCCTTTACTGTATTCACAAATTTTGGGTCTTTTGCATCAATAAATCCGTAGGATTCCATTAGAAGAACAGAAGCGTCTAAATGGGTTGAGCCATAGGATTGTGTAAAGGCATTTACCTCATCATTCCAGGCATTTTCATGAATATCCTGCTTTATTTGCTGTTCCAATTTAGTCCACACCTCCAATTTGTTGTTCTTTTTTAATATTCTAGCTACTTTTACTGCCCTATCCAGGGCAACCCAACAAAGCACTTTGGAAAAAGTGAAATGTCTGTCCTCGGTCCGGAATTCCCAAATACCCTTATCAGGTTCTTGCCAGTGCCTGGAAACAATCCAAACAATACCCTTGGTAATACCCCAGAGTTCCTCACCATTTTCAATATCGGTAGTGAATTTAGCCAATTGGGCATGAATGACATCCATTAAAATTCCGTAAATATCATTCTGCTTCTGCTTATAAGCCGCATTACCTATTCGCACAGGTTTGGAACCTTTATATCCACTCAAATGATCTAAGGTCTGCTCTGTCAAATTCTTTTCCCTATTGATCCCGTACATAATCTGCAATTTTTCATCCTTGTCAGGAATCAAATCAATGATAAACTGAAGATATCTTTTGGCCACATTTTTATGGCCTAAACCAGACATAACCTTTATTACCATCGAAGCATCGCGTATCCAACAGAAACGATAATCCCAATTCCTTACCTCCCCTATAGTTTCAGGCAAGGACGTGGTGGCTGCCGCCAACACAGCACCGGTCTTGTCATAGCTCAACAATTTCAAGGTAATGGCACTTCGGTTTATCTGTTTATTGTATTTTCTGTAATTGGGTGTTCGGTTGGTCCAGTTTAACCAATACACCTTGGTTCGTTCAAGATCTAAATAAGTCTTTCTTGATGTGGGCTGCAAAATTTTTTCGTTATACCCTACAAGAAAATATCCATTTTGGGTAAGCTCAATTTCCCGGCCCTCAACCACGGCATTTTTATTGAAAGAGGTATACAAAAAGACCGTGTCGAATTTTTCATTCCGGGTAATGCTAACAATAAAGTTCCTTTTAACGTAAGTTTCGGTTACACCTAAGGCATACTCAAGCTTAGGGCTATATTTTACGCTAAACTTAGGTCTCCCCTGAATATGCCTAACATGTCTTGCAATCTCTGGTGGTGCGTAATATCCGCCATCTTCCTTATAATACCTAGGCATAAAATCATGTAACTCAAAAATATTTTCACCATTGGAAAATCTTGTAATAAGAACAGCTGTATCTTTTTTGTACCGCTGTTTAATGGTGTAATCATCTGAAACCAATATTTCAAAGCTCCCACCAATTTTCTCATCCAATATTTTAGCAAAGACCGATGATGAGTCAAATTCTGGTAGACAACACCAATCTAAGGATCCTGTTTTCGATATTAGGGCTGCACTCCTACAATTTCCAATAATTCCGTAATCTAAATTGTCCATATATCAATTATCCGCTAAAAGCAAGTTATAAGTTGGTTTTGCCATGCAATTTGACGAATTTTATAGAAACGAAAGCCTAAACACGATAAAATCATTCAATTCATGGGCAAAACTATCATAATCTCAAATAGACTACCTGTACAATTGCAAATTAGCAATGGTACCATCTCTGCAATACCGAGTGTTGGAGGATTGGCAACAGGAATGAAATCTGTTCATTCTGGGGGCGATAGTCTTTGGATTGGTTGGAGTGGGTTGACCGATGAAGAGATCCCTGATGAATTGGCTCCTAAAATAGATAAAGCCTTAGCCGAGCATGGGTCTTCAAAGGTTAGGTTGACTTCAGCCGAGGTTGAAGGTTTTTATTTTGGATTTAGTAATAGAACCGTTTGGCCTCTTTTTCATTATTTTTTAGAGTATTCCGAATTTGAATTGGAAAGCTGGAATATTTACAAAGCTGTTAATCAAAAGTTCGCTGATGCCATTTTAGAAAAATCCGATGAAGATGATACTATTTGGATCCATGACTACCAATTGATGTTGGTGCCTCAAATGGTCAGGGAAAAGCGTCCTAACATATCCATTGGCTTCTTTTTGCATATTCCTTTTCCTTCTTTTGAAATCTTTAGGACTTTACCGTGGCGGAGAGAAGTGTTGGAAGGACTTTTGGGCTCGGATTTAATAGGCTTTCACATCTATGATTATGAGCGGCACTTTCTAAGTTCTGTCCGCAGATTATTGGGCCTTGAAGTAAGTTTCAATGATATTTATTTAGACAATAGGATTATCAAGGTTGACTCGTTCCCAATGGGAATCGATTATAAAAAATTCAGCGAAGCTGCCAAAGAGCATGAAAAAAATACAGCTGACCAACAATCAGATTTACAACAGCGTCTTAATAGCCATAAAGAATCTACACCTGATGCTAAGTTGATTCTTTCGATTGACCGTTTGGATTATTCAAAAGGAATCGCCAAACGATTGAATGCCTTTGAATACTTTTTAAATAAATATCCACAGTACAAAGAAAAAGTGCGCTTGATTATCTTGGCAGTTCCCTCGCGATCTAAGGTTCCGCAATATCAATTGTTGAAAAAAGAAATTGATGAATTGGTTGGCAGGATCAATGGGGACTTTTCAACCGTTAGTTGGACACCCATTTGGTATTTCTATCGTTCTGTACCTTTTGAAAACCTCATAGACCTTTATACTTCTAGTGATATTGCATGGCTTACCCCTTTAAGGGACGGAATGAATCTTGTAGCCAAGGAATATATTGCAACAAGAACCGATAAAACAGGGGTTTTGATACTGAGCGAAATGGCCGGTTCTGCCAACGAAATGAATGAATCCCTATTGATAAATCCGAACAATTTTGAGCAGATTGCAGATTCCCTCTATCAGGCAATAAATATGCCCAAAGAAGAGCAACAAGAACGTAACGCCCATTTACAACGAAGGTTGGCTAGATACAATGTAGAGGAGTGGGCCAACGATTTTATGTCCTCATTACAAGCCCAAAAAGACAGGGAGGCTGCAAACGTTACCAAAAGGTTGACCGAGCATCGATTGAGTACTGTTTTAGACGATTTTTCCAAAGCTAAAAAACGATTATTGTTCTTGGATTATGATGGCACCCTAGCCGGTTTTCACGTTGATCCACAAAAGGCCGGACCCGATAAAGAACTTTATCAACTTTTAGATGCCTTGAACGAACTCGAAAATACCGAATTATATCTTGTCAGCGGACGTGACAAAGGCACTTTTGCCAAGTGGTTTTTACCAAAAAAATATAACATGATCGTTGAACATGGGGTATGGATATCTAAAAACGGGGAAGATTTTAAAATGCTTGAAAAAGTAAAAAACGACTGGATGGAAAAAATACGCCCCGTACTTGAGTCCTTTGAAAATAGGACACCAGGAAGTTTTATTGAGGAAAAAAATTATTCATTAGCTTGGCATTACCGTAAAACAGATCCTGATTTTGGAGATCTTAGGGCTAATGAACTCAATACCGTGTTAACCAGTTTAATAGCCAATGACGATCTTAGCGTTTTGAATGGAAATAAGGTAATGGAGATCAAAAGCAGTAATGTGAATAAAGGACGCGCTACAGTACGGGTATTGGGAGAAGATGACTATGATTTTGTCTTTGCTATTGGTGATGATTGGACAGATGAATTCATGTTCCAAGAGCTACCAGAAAGTGCTATAACGGTTAAAGTAGGAATACAAAAGACCTCAGCCAAGTATTATATTGAAGGCATAAAATATGTTCGTGATTTGCTAAAGCGATTTACTGATTGAAAATATAATAATTATATATTATCTTCCAAAAATGAAATATATAATTGCTGCAGGGTTCCTATTAGTATACCAGTCCATATCTTCCCAAACCAATACCGATTTATTTCTAGTAGACATTAATGATGGAAAGGTAGCAATTACAGAACCATTTAATATTAGCAATAATGAGGGTTACGATAATCAACCGTCATTTTATGATGATGATGATATTCTGTTTTCATCGACTCGAAACGGACAAACCGATATTGCACTCTATCATATAAAAACTAGCTCCATTGATTGGATTTCCAACACACCAGGAGCGAGTGAATATTCCCCGACTAAAATTCCCAACAAAAATTCAATTTCAGCTATTCGTTTGGACACCAATGGATTACAGCGTTTATACAACTATGAATATGGGGGTGGGAATAACAAAGAACTGGTAAAAGATCTCAAAGTAGGATATCATGTTTGGTATTCGCCTGAAATTTTGGTCGCCACTGTTTTGGTCGAAAATAGGATGGATCTGGTGATTGTTAATCCAAAGAATAACACCAGTAAAACCATACATAAGAAAGTCGGGAGATCACTTCACATAATTACCAAATACAAATCTGGTGAGTTTTGTAATGCAGGGTGACGAAAGATCTACCCTTATGTCATTAGATCCCATTACTGACGAGACCAAAAAAATCATACCGCTTACTGATAAATCCCAGGATATTTGTTGGATGAATGATGGAACCGTTCTTACTGGTTATGGCAAATCTATTTTGAAGTTCAATCCTCAAACAGATACTAATTGGAATGAGCTAGCACGCTTTACGGATAAAAATATTAACAAGATTAGTAGGCTAGCTATCAATGCGACAAACACAAAATTGGTTCTTGTTGCTGAAGAATCGCCAGAAGCGATTGTTCAAAAGCAAGTTGAGACCTTCAATAGTGGTGACCTTGACGCCTTTATTTCTTGCTACACTGAAAATGTACTGGTTCAAAACTTCCCAAAGGACACTTTGTATGTTGGCAATACAAAAATGAAAGCCCGTTATAAAAGATATTTGACTAATAATCCTGATACAAAGGTTAAGGTCACAAACCGTATTGTTATCGGAAATACGGTCATTGATGAGGAATTAGCTACTGTTTCTGGCAAAAACAATCAACAGGTCGCAATTTACGAAGTCATAAATGGAAGAATTGGCAGCATGACTTTCATTCATAAGAAAATACTAAGTAATGATGCTGAAAAAGTGGTGCAGGAACAATTGGATGCTTATAATTCCAGAAATATCGAGGCCTTTGTAAGCACATATTCAGATGATGTCAAAGTATTTGATTTTCCGAACAAGTCCCGTTTTGAGGGTAAAGATAAAATGCGAGAACGCTATGGCAGCTTTTTTGAATCAACCCCAGATTTAAATTGTGAAATCAAAAATCGTATCGTAATCGGCAACAAAGTCATTGATGAGGAATTCCTGACCATAAATAAAATTAATTATAACGCAGTTGCCATATATGAAATAGAAAATGGTAAAATTGCAAAGGTTACGTTCGTTCGTTAACACAATCATCTAAAACTAAATTTATTACATCACTTGAAAATGAAAAAAACACTCCTCCCGCTATTACTATTCATCCCAATCTTAGTATGTTCCCAAACCGATAGCCGAATCTATGATATCATCAATGCGGTCTCTGCAGCCCGTATCGAAGCTGATATAACAAAATTGACCGATTTTGGAACTCGACATACCTTGAGTGATACCGTTTCGCAAACACGAGGTATTGGGGCTGCACGTAGATGGATCAAAAGTGAATTTGAAAAGACCTCAACAGCCTGTGGTGATTGTCTAGAGGTTTTTTATCAAAAAGATCTTGTAAAAAAAGGAGACAATAGTCGCATCGCCAAAGATGTATGGGTAGTGAATGTTGTTGCCATACAAAGAGGCACCAAATACCCAAATCGGTTCATCATCATGAGTGGTGATATCGATTCCAGAGTTAGTGACCCCAACAATTTTACGTCTGATTCCCCGGGTGCCAATGACAATGCCAGTGGTATGGCGGGTGCCATGGAAGCTGCACGGGTACTTTCAAAATATAAGTTCGAGAATAGCATCATCTACGTTGGTCTTTCAGGAGAAGAACAAGGACTGTTTGGAGGAAAAGGACTTGCGGCCTACGCCAAGGAAAAAGGCTGGGAAATTATAGGTATTATGAACAACGATATGATCGGAAATATTACTGGTGTTGATGGGGTCATCAATAATCGGGAATTTCGTATTTTCTCGGAACCTGTTCCCCCCACTGAAACTGAAAAGGAACGTAATGCGAGACGCTTTTACGGCGGTGAAGTCGATGGTATTTCGCGGCAATTGGCGCGATATGTCTATAAAACAACGAAGACCTACATGCCAGAAATGAATCCTATGCTGATTTACAGATTAGATCGCTTTGGCCGTGGCGGACACCATAGACCTTTTAATGATGCGGGTTTTGCGGGTATACGAATTATGGAAGCACACGAAAACTACACCCAACAACATCAAGACATACGAACGGAAAATGGTATTGCATATGGGGATGTTCTTGAACACGTTAATTTTGATTATGCAAGCAAATTAACCGCAGTGAACGCCATTAATTTGGCATCTATTGCTTGGGCACCACCTGCCCCCAAGGAAGTGAAAATTGGCGGAATTGTAGAGCCTTCAGCAAGATTATTGTGGAGCAAGGTCGATGGGGCTGTTAGTTACAAAATCTATTGGCGCGACACCACAGCTCCGAACTGGGAACATAGCCGTAACGTAGGCGATGCAACCCAATTCACTTTAGAAGGTATTGTTATCGACAATTTTCTCTTTGGAGTTTCATCAATAAGTAAAGATGGCTTTGAAAGCCCAGTGGTTTTTCCGAATGCAATAATGAGATAATGTTATGAAAAAACTGTTTCTTACCATATGTCTAATCTTAGTGGCAATAGGCGTTTCGGCCCAGGAATTCACTGAACAGGACACCCTAAGGGGCAGTATTACACCAGAACGTGCTTGGTGGGACTTGAGTTACTACCATTTGGATATTGAAGTAAAACCCGATGAGAAATTCATTTCAGGCAGTAATCTCGTTGGTTATAACGTCTTGGAAGAAAAGAAGGTGCTTCATATTGATTTACAACCGCCACTACAAATTGAAAAAGTCACCCAAGATGGCAAGTCCTTAAAAGTGACATCAAATGGAAATGCGCATTTCATCAAATTAAGAAAGAAGCAAAAAAAAGGAGCATACAATGAATTGATAATTCATTATTCCGGCCACCCTAAAGAAGCAGTCCGAGCCCCTTGGGATGGAGGTTTTTCATGGAAAAAAGACAATAACGGCAACCATTTTGTCGCCACCAGTTGCCAAGGATTGGGAGCCAGCGTTTGGTGGCCTAATAAGGACCATATGTACGACGAAGTAGATAGTATGGCCATGAGCATAAAAGTCCCCAAAGGATTAATGAATGTATCCAATGGTCGTTTACGAAAGGTTGATGAAGACACCAATACCTATCATTGGTTCGTTACCAATCCCATAAACAATTATGGCGTTAATGTGAATATTGGTGACTATGTTCATTTCGGCGAAAAATACAAAGGAGAGAATGGTATTTTGGATATGGATTACTATGTGCTCCGGGATAATTTGGAGAAAGCCAAGGCACAGTTTAGGCAAGCACCCATGACCATGAGGGCTTTTGAATATTGGTTTGGCCCCTACCCTTTTTATGAGGATAGTTTTAAATTGGTGGAAGTTCCTTATCTGGGAATGGAACATCAAAGCTCAGTCACTTATGGTAATCACTACCAAAATGGCTATTTAGGCAAGGATTTATCCGGTTCAGGATGGGGGTTGCTTTTTGATTTTTTGATAATCCATGAATCAGGGCACGAATGGTTCGCCAATAACATTACCGATATTGATATTGCCGATATGTGGGTACACGAGGGCTTTACCTCCTACTCCGAAAACCTGTATCTGGACTACCATTTTGGTACCAAGGCCTCGGAAGAATATGTGATTGGACTGCGTAAGAACATAAAAAATGATATTCCGGTTATTGGTCCTTATGGTGTGAACAAAGAAGGCTCCAGCGATATGTATTACAAGGGATCCAATATGTTGCACAACATTCGTCAATTGGTAAATGATGATGAAAAATGGCGTCAGATATTACGTGGCTTAAATAAGGATTTCTATCATCAAACCGTCTCATCGGCCCAGATAGAAAAGTATCTTATTGATAAAACAGAAATGGACCTCTCCCCGATTTTCGACCAATATTTACGTACAACCATGATCCCAAAACTGGAATATTCGCATAATGAAGGAATAGTCAAATACCGATACACCGATGTCGTTACCGGTTTTAAGATGCCAATACGTCTATTATTGGTTGGTGGGGCCTTTGATTGGGTTACACCCAGTGCGGAATGGCAAACTAAAGCAATCGATGGTGACCTTTCCAAATTACAAGTAGATAAGAATTTTTATATCGAAGTATTAAAAACGAATTAGAGATTTAAGTTGGATAGCATCAATGACTATATCCTATTGTTGTAAGTAATTAAAAACCAATGCAAAAATTATTAACCTTTGTGACATTTGTATTTATTTTTTGTTCTTGCATTGGGCAAACTACAAATGATTTCGTTCCGATTTTCACAGAATCAAAAGAAACAACTCATAAAATTCCTGAAGGACAAGCATATACTTTTGGCCATTTAGAAGTACTTGAAAATAGAGGCAGTATTAACGGAAGGACTATAAAATTCCCTGTTTACATCTTCAAAAGTAGAAATCCAAACCCCCAAAAAGACGTTATCATTTATACTGTTGGAGGACCAGGTTCAACAACAATGCCTTCTTCACCATTTATGAGCTATTACAAATATCTTGATGATAGAGATTTCATACTTATAGAACAACGTGGCAACCATTACGCGAAACCGCACCTAGCCTGCCCTGAATGGGCCAAGGCGATCTACGAATCAAATCTTCCTGATTTTGATAGTAGTAAATATGATAGTCTTTTTGAAGTAGCTGCGAAATCTTGCAGAGATAGATTAATAAAAAAAGATATAGACCTTAATAGCTATAACACAAATGAAATCGCTGCCGATATTAATGATTTGGTAATAACATTGGACATTAAAGAATACAATCTGCTCACTATTTCATACAGCACAAAAATTGCTCAAGTATTATTGCGAGATTATCCCGAGCGTATCAGGAGTGTAGTTATGGATTCACCGCTTCCATTAGAGGTTAACTATGATGAAGAGAGCTTGGAAATCTTATGCAGTCTGTTGAGAAATTACTTTCTGATTGTGAGTCTGACAAGAATTGTAATAATACTTTCCCAAACATCAAGAAAAACTTTTTTGATTATCTACAAGAAAAGACGAAAGACCCATTAGTAGTTACTATTGAAAACCCTAAAAATGGAAAAGCGGAAACATTCTACCTGAAAGGAGAAGATTTGATAACAGTTTTCACTTATGCTTCCACAGGAGATGTGATAAATATTCCACTTGAAATCAATAAGTTGCTGAATACCGATTTGACTTCTGTAAAAGAACAACTTTCTTATTTATTTCAAGAACCTAGTGATGGAGCAGGATTAGGTATGCGTCTTTCCGTTTGGTGCGCAGAAGAACATCCTTTCAATTCACAAGAAATGATAGCATCCGAAACTAAAAAATATCCGCAAATTGAAGGATTATCACCGGCAGTTTTCGAGAAAGAAATTTGTGATATTTGGGATGTTAAGAAAGTATCGGAAATCGAAAACCAACCTATTAAAAGTGAAGTTCCTGTTTTATTGATAAATGGAGAATATGATAATGAAACGCCATTAAAATGGGCGGAATCCATGAAATACAACTTATCTAATAACTTTCATTTGATTTTTAAAGGTTGGAAACATACACCAACGACTAATTGGGGGAATCAATGCGCAATGCAAGCTGCTAATGATTTTTTTAACAATCCAAGTGTTAGACCAAACCCAGAATGTTTTGCAAAAATAAAAAGTCCTGAATTTAAAACTAAATAATTCTCTGCCTACAACAATTGCTAAAAGCAATTATTAAAAACAATATCCATGAAAAAAATTCTCTGTCTAACTATCTTACAACTTTTCATTTTATCGGGAGTACAAGCCCAAAAGGAAACAAAGGTCAACCTTGAAGAAATTGATACATACTACACAAAAATGGTCAAGGATTGGGATATTCCAGGTGTATCCATTGGTATTGTAAAAGATGGAAAACTAGTTTTTACCGGTAACTATGGTGTTTTGGAAGTAGGCAAAAAAGAAAAACCAAATGAGCAAACCTTATATGCAATAGCCTCTAATTCCAAAGCTTTTACCTCTGCCATCATTGGCATGTTGGTTCAGGAAGGAAAATTGGATTGGAATGATAAGGTAAAGAAATATCTACCGTATTTTGCTATGTATGATCATTGGGTTAGCGAACATATTACTATAAGGGATATATTGAGTCACCGAGTAGGATTAGGGACTTTTAGCGGTGATAATATTTGGTATAAGTCTAACCTATCTTCCAAAGAAATTATAGAGCGTATTCAGTATGTGCCACAAGCTTACGAGTTTAGATCCGGATATGGTTATTCTAACTTAATGTACATTACCGCAGGTGAGTTGATCAAGGCCGTTACAGGTAAGAGTTGGGGAGCAAATGTAAAAGAGCGTATTTTAGACCCTCTTGGTATGAATGGCACTATTTCTTCACTTACAGCATTGGAAAATAAAGGGAATTATGCTTCGCCGCATGCAAGAAAAGATGATGTTAATTATGTAATTCCGTGGGTAGATTGGGAGAATGTAGCCGCTACTGGTGGACTTATTTCCAATGTAGAGGACATCGCTAAATGGATGATTTTTAATTTGAATAATGGCATTCACAATGGGGACACTTTATTGACCAAAAAAACCAGGAATTTAGTTTGGACTCCCCATACCAACCATATAGTTGACCATACTTCTAAAAATGATTTCGAGAGGCATTTCAATGCATACGGATTGGGTTGGGGACTTAGTGATTATCATGGCAAAATGAGAGTTGGGCACACTGGAGGTTATGATGGCATGATAACGGCCGTTACCTTAATTCCTGATGAAAACCTTGGAGTAGTCGTTTTAACCAATGGTGTAAAGAGTCCAATAATGGCAGCAACTTACTATGCCTTGGATAAATTTCTAGGTATAGAAACAAAAGATTGGTCAAAAGAACATTTAGACAGAACTAATAAACGTATACTTCGGGATACGCGTATTTCATACAGGAAATCAAAAAGAGAGCTCAATACCCAACCAACCATAGCGATTAAAAAGGTGGTAGGGAATTACAATTCAGACCTCTGTGGGAAAATAAATATCTCAGAACAAAACGATCAAATAAAATTGGATTTTGAAAGCGCTCCGCTACTTTCTGCGAGGCTTACACATTGGCATCACAATGTTTGGGAAATTCATTGGGACCACCCCCAGGCTTGGTTTAGTTTTGGAACAATCAAGATAAATACGGATAATAATTTAGAGGTCATAGGCTTTGATTTTGATGTACCGAATGATGATTTCTTTTTTGAAGAACTAAAACCTTATAAAATAAAAACAATTGGCAACAAAGATTGAATGCCTTAAAAACGGACATTAATTAAATCCGTTGGAGCACATAAAACCAACTGAAAATGAAAAGAATTTTTGCAGTTTTTACCATAATACTGATTTGCCATCTATCATATGGCCAAAAACCAAGAGCACGGGATTTAGGTGTTCCATTTAACGGTATTACGGGGATAAATAATGCGATAACTGATGTACAAGGTGTTGAAGTAGGCTATAGTACCATCATTTCTGGAATCGGGGATAATAGTATTGGTAAAGGTCCTGTTAGAACCGGTGTTACAGCAATATTCCCTCGTGGTAAATCCAAAAAATTCAGTCCTGTTTATGCCAATTGGTATAGTCTAAATGGCAATGGGGAAATGACTGGTACAACTTGGGTTACCGAATCAGGGTTTCTTGAAACTCCAATAATGATCACCAATACAAATAGTGTGGGAGTTGTTCGGGATGCTGTTTTGAAATGGTATGTAGATACAGATTGGTATAAGGGCGAAGATTGGTGGTACACCTATCCAGTAGTTGCTGAAACCTATGATGGATTTCTAAATGATATTTATGGTTTTCACGTAAAGGAAGAAAATGTTTTAGAGGCCATAAATAATGTATCAAGTGGTAAAATCGCAGAAGGAAATGTTGGCGGAGGAACTGGAATGATGTGTCTTGGCTTTAAAGGAGGAACAGGGACATCCTCAAGAGTAGTAAAAGTTAAAGATTCAACGTATACCGTTGGGGTCATTGTTCAATCTAATTTTGGAGCTAAAAGAAATTTTACGGTAGCTGGTGTTCCTGTAGGTCGCGAATTAAAGGATACACTAAATTATGAGTACAAAGCTCCACCAAAATCAAGAAGAAAAGAAGGGGATGGTTCTATCATCGTTATTGTAGCTACAGATGCCCCGTTTCTGCCACACCAACTCAAGAGAATTGCGCAAAGAGTTCCTCTGGGAATTGGAATTGTTGGTGGTCGAGGAAGCAATGGCTCGGGAGACATTTTCTTAGCCTTTTCAACAGCAAATGAAAACGCATTCAGTCGTGACGAAACAACCGTAGTGGAAACATTTTCAAATGATTTGATTACTCCATTTTTTGACGCAACAGTTCAAGCTGTTGAAGAAGCAATTATCAATGCTATGATAGCGGCAGAAACTATGGAAGGAATTAATGGAAACAAGGCATACGCTTTACCTCACGACTTACTAATCCAAACACTCAAAAAATATAACCGAATAAAAGAATAACAGCGTACAACAATATGTATGTACAATAGCTATAATAAGGTTTATAGAATTTTGGATAGTTTGTATTTTTAATATCAAATAACGTTTTACTACATGAACTCTTCTCTTTATCGTATTTGCAAATCAAGCAAACAAAGTTTTGATTTAACTTCTGCCGCCGACCAAGCTTATCTTTATGATCTTGTAGGCCGTATTAAAAGCTTTCCCCTTGAGGAAATCATAAAGCTAGGTAATGACAGCGCTACGCCCCTTTCGTTTCGTATAGCGGCTAAAATTGCCGATTCGAAAAACTATATTGAATCTTGCCCACATAAATTGAAAATAGGCGTTGTGTTCGCCATGTGGGGAGAACAAAATCGCCTTCAGAAGAAAAGCGATAACAACCCAAATGGGGAGGACTTATTGAATGTAAAAGTAGATCAACTCGCTTGGCTTTTTAAGGGATCGAACATTGATTGGAAATTATATGCGGTAGATGACGGTTGTCCTCATGGAAGCGGGACAATGGCAGAATCCATTCGAAAAGAATCTGAATACGCGGATCAAATAGCGGTCCTATTCCTAGAAAAGGCATTACCAGCTGATAAACCTCCTTTAAAAAACCTAGCTTCAGCAGATGATTCCCGAAAAGGTGGTGCGATTCTTTTAGGGTGTGCGAAAGCTTTGCAGGATGAAGTTGATTTGATCATCTACACGGACGCAGATAACTCGGTACATTTATCCCAAATTGGCTTGCTTCTTAGACCTCATTTAGAAGAGGGCTTTAAGGTAGTTCTTGGAAACAGAAAAGACCCCAATGCGGTTTTGGTTAAACAAGAAAACCGTTGGGGCATTGGTATAAAAGCGCTTCGGCATATGCAGCGCATGATCGGTGTAAGTATCTTTTCAAGGGATATTCGTGATTCCCAAGCTGCTTTTAAATTGTATCACAAAGACATTTTATCGGAAATACTCAAGAATCCTTCAGTGTACGACTTCGCTTTCGATTCTGATTGGATTGCCTGTGTTATAGCAATGGAAGAAGAATTTGCAAAAGTTCCTTTTGCGTTTATTGATTCTTTCGCTGAATCAGCTTCCATTGTGCAAGGACCAATGACCACTTGGGAAACCTTATTGAAAGGTTTGGTACAAGCTGTTCGGGCAAGAAAGATTCCGCATAACGAGGAAATGGCCAAAATAGTGATGGAGCAAATAGGTAGTCACCACGACTTGGACCTATTGATCAATGATTTGCCTGAAGAACTTGTAGATGTTGAGGATAAGGATTTAGGAAACCCAGAGATTATGTCGCCTAAGAAAATGGAAGCCTGGATTAAAAGCCAGAAATTGAAAATTAATAATACGGCTTCTGGTAAACCAAATCAAAAAAAATGAATAAAAAAGTATTGGTTGTAAGTACATTATTGATTATCGGAGCTTGTAAAAATGTTTCTGAAAAACCTAAAAATCAAGTTGGTGAATCTAATTCAGCTGAATTAACGTTCAGCTCTTCTAACAAAGAACTTGAAAATGCATTTTATTGGGCTAAAGACAAGGCGCTTTCGTTCGTGCATGACGGAAATGACCCTGTAGGAGCCTGGTATGAAGCTGCCCTCCCAAATAGAGAGGCATTTTGTATGAGGGATGTATCACATCAGGCAATTGGTGCAGAAATCCTGGGTCTAGGGAAACATAATTACAATATGTTCTTAAAATTTGCGCAAAACATAGATCCAGAAATGGATTATTGCTCGTACTGGGAGATCAATAGGCATAATAAACCAGCACCTGTAGATTATGAAACCAAAAAAGATTTTTGGTATAATCTACCGGCAAATTTTGATGTCACTTATAATGCCTATCGCTTATATGAATGGACGGGCAACCAAAAGTATCTTCAGAACCCTGATTTCCAAAAATTTTACGCCTTCAGTATGAATGAATATATTGACCATTGGGATTTAAGTGCCAATGAAGTGATGACACGAGACCGCTCCATGCATATTGACAAAGAAACTACAAAATCAAGATTTGGAAACAAGCGCGGTATTCCCACATACAATGAAGGTGGTAGAAGAGAAACTTTATTGGGTATTGATATGACCGCATCTTTGATTGCAGCACACGAGGCCTATGCCAAAATTCTAAAAATATCCGGTGACTCAATAAAATCAAGTACACATAAAAGAAAGGCTCAAGAAGAACGGAATTTCTTGAATGAATTTTGGTGGGATTCTGAAAAACAGGAATACCGTTCAATACAATATGCCGATAACACCTTCGACTATTTTATGGTTGGTAGCAATGGGGCTTATTTACACTATATGTATTATTTCAATGCGATTGAAGACCAGTCGAAAATCGATGGAATCATCAAGAATTACAAAGAAAATTTTGGCAAGCTCATCGTTGAGTTAAAATCCTACTTACCCATAATGTTTTATGAAAATGGTGATACAGCAATGGCCAATGGGATGATTATTGATTTATGCAGTCCAGAAAATAAAAGAAGGGATTACCCAGAAAATTCCTTTACAGTAATTGAACATTTGACCAGAGGATTAATGGGAATAAATGTTGATGCCAAAACTAAAACTTTTTCGTCTTTATCGCGATTGGAAAATGATTCTGTCTGGGCTGAAATAAAAAACGTGCCTGTACTTTCAAATAAAATAAAAATCGTTCATAGCGGGTTGACCAAATCAATAGCTACGAATTTAAGAGGGGAGACTATTCGATGGAAAGCGCAAATTCCTGGCGCACATGAATTTTTATACCTGAACGGCCAAAAAGAGAAAAGTCAACAGGATATTGCCCATGGCAAATCACATTCCTTTGTATTTATTGAACTAAAAAAGGGTGATGAAGCTATAGTTTCCACTTATCATGATTAATGTTATCACCAAAATTTGATTAGGAAAATTGCCTTAATTGTTTACAAGGTTCCCCATCAATTGCAATGCCAATTCAACCTGCTCCAAATGCGAAGACCCCTGAAATACTTGGTCAATTCAGGTGAAAGGTCGGCAGGCGAAGGGTCTTCATCCAGGGTGAGGGCATCTTGCAGATAACTTTAAGTATAGCAGTGGGTTTCATACAATGTACCGATATCCTTTATTAAAATTGCACCGATTCCATAAGAATGAAACAATCCCTTATGTGGATCAATCGCAATGGGTTTACCCTTTTCTTCTATCGGATAATTATAGATTTCCTTTCGCATACCCTCGGAAACCACATAGATAGTGTGTTGATTGAAATCATCCAAAAAGTTATCCGCATAGTTTTGGACGGACGTATTCAAATGCGATCTATCCTTTGCCAGAGGCTCCAATTTTCAAGAAATTTTCTCAAGTTTTCTTATCTTACTTATCATAAAGGGTAGTTACAAAAAATAATTTAACCACGAGTAACTGTATTGTAATTTAAGGTCCAAAAAGAAGCTGTTTTTCAGTATGTTTTTGTTAATACTAGCATTTATTCACTAAAAATTATATTTTTAAATAGAAAATGCATCGAAGCAGTGACTTGCTATTAATTGCTATAAAAACATCCTCCGGGTCTATTACTACTTATTTAATAATACAACTATGAATTGGAAAGTGGAATATAACGCTGATCTCCAGAGAATGGAACTGACTTATAAGGGATTGAATAGTGCAAGGGATATTTTTAGTTCTAGCTATTCGAATATTCAGTTATCAAAGGAAAAAGGTATAACCAGATTTTATGTCGATGCCCGTGAACTTAAATTGAATGCGGGAAAAACCGATTTATTTGAACTGCCAAGTAAATTGTATGAAAAATGGGGAGTGGACCCCAGAACCCGCATCGCGGTTATAGAACCTAAAGATAACGATGCGAAATTGAAAGCGGATTTTTATATACTTGCAACCCAAAATCTAGGTTGGTTTGCTAAAATGTTCGCTACAGAAAAAGATGCGATGGAATGGTTGTGGAAAAAGTAAGTCTCATGATGTTCAAAATAAAATAAGCGTTTTTGTTGCTGTTCCTTTCAAGCAAAGTTTACACGTCATTTAAATAGCAATCAGCATGAAAGTGTCAGACGAACCCATGGTAATTGAACAGTCATTTGATAATAGTTCAGAAGAGGTTTGGTCAGCCATTACCGAGTTGAAACAAATGCGGGAATGGTTCTTCAACAATATTGAAGAATTTAAACCAAAAATCGGATTCAAAACCAGTTTTGAGGTACAATCGGGAGGACGTACCTTTACCCATCTTTGGGAAATAACAGAAGTGGTTCCACTACACAAAATAACCTATAGATGGCGCTATAATGAGTATTCCGGTGATTCATTTGTGAAATTTGAACTTAATGAAAAGGTAGGCTCTACCCTCTTAAAGGTGAGTACAGAGGTCATAGCTGATTTTCCAGATGATATTCCAGAATTCAAAAGGGAAAGTGCTGTTCAGGGTTGGAACTATTTTATTGGAAATCAACTGAAAGCGTATCTTGAAAGACTATAATTCCTGAATTCTAAAACTTAAAATCTGATGGAACAAAGAGCAACAATTATAACACTTGGTGTCAAGAATCTGGATGTAGCCACCAAATTCTATCAAGAACAATTTGGCTGGAAACTTATGGCCATAAGCAATGAAAGTATTTCGTTTTTTCAATTAAACGGATTTTTGCTATCCCTGTACCCCACTGAAAAGCTGGCTGAAGATGCCAAAGTAAGTCATAAGGGAAATGGATTCAAGGGTTTCACACTTGCATATAATACCAGAAGTAAGGAAGAAGTTGATTCACTTTTTGAAGATCTTAAAAGAAAAGGGGTGAGTATTGTAAAACAACCCGAAGAAGTCATTTGGGGTGGCTATAGTGGCTACATAGCAGATTCCGACGATAACCTTTGGGAAATCGCTTTCAATCCTTTTTTACCAGTGGATGAATAGGGCAATTCAATTGAAAGTTAATAGAAATAAAAAAAGGGATAGTACCGTAGTACTATCCCTCTTGGGTATTAAGAACACTTACTCAATTTCCATCAAAACGAACGTTCACCAATGCAACGGGAGCTTCTCCCCTATCTTCGCCTTCTTTCGGTTTATGTACAAAATAGATTTCTTCTGCTTTAACATCCAAAGGCTCGGTAATCGAGATAACGATCACACCACCAGGTTGTCCTGCTACGGGTGTAGACATGCTTCCAGAACCAATTAGCTTACCATCAGGGGCATTCAAACGCATTTCAAAATATATGCCAGCCTTTGGTGGTGCTTGCCAACCCGTTGTAATATAGGCTGCCTTTACCCCTTTTAAATCGATATTCTCAAATACAAACCAACCTTCATCTTTAGGTGCCATCAATAAATCGGTTCCACCATAAGATACAGGCATAAAACCTTTATTCTTTGTAGTCGGGCTGAATGGCACAGTACTTCCTTGTAATACAATTGAATTTGACCCAGTTAATGGAGTAACGATCCCTTCTCCATTATCCGTATAACTTGCCCTGATAACCATAACATTCTCATTTTCCGAAGGTTCTGGAAAAACACTCCCTGAAGCTGGCAAAGATATACTCTCAGCACTATTGCTAAGCAGTGATTGAATATACATGGTAATTTGCCGGGTCTCATCATTGGTTACATTGGGATGCGCAGGCATCATCACCTCTCCCCAAACACCAGTGCCACCTTCCACTATCTTCTTCTGTAAGTACGCCATGGACTTGGGATTATCTTTATATTTTTCTGCAATCGCTTTATACTCAGGACCAATTGAAGCCCCTACTTCCTTATGACAGGCCTTACAATCCATCGCTTGTGTCAACGCCTTACCCATAACCGTTGCAGATACTTGTTGATGTCCTTGGGACTTATTCGCTTCGTCCATTCCGGCCAAATAATCTACCGAAACGAAAATATTTGCTTCATCAATTGGTCCGCCATCAGCATCTGTTACTGAAACATTATACCTAATGGGCACTCCTTTAATAAAGAACGAGGAGTTTCCACCACTTAAATCAATTGATACCTCAGGTCTTGAATTTCCAGCAACAATTGATATTAATTCACTTTTTGCAGATTCATTCTTATCATCCTTGACCTCAACAGAAATCTTGTACTCCCCGGCATCTGAATAGGTATGGGAAAGCTCGGGTACATCTGTCTCCTTAGTTTCGCCATTTCCCAAACTCCATACATAAGTCATTGGGTCATCCTCTCGGTCATTGGCTTCGACTTTCGCGTTTACCGTTAAAGGTAATTTTCCAGAAGTTACATCTATTGTCATGTCTGCAATAACTGGCGGTCTATTTCCTGCATTGAACTCAATATAACCCAGGTTTGAATCCTCATTTTGCTGATACCATCCGCTGCCATATTCCAAAAGATATACCCGGCCATCAGGACCCATTTCCATATCAATTAAGCTGTTGACCATTATATCAGAAGCAAAAGGTTCCATCTTATTAAAATTACCATCCTTGAAAAGCGTAATTGCTTTCATCCAACCCCGCATCCAATCGTAAATAATGACTTTACCATCATAATAAGAAGGTAATCCGCCACCGTTAGGGTACAAATCTGAATAGTATGTTGGTCCTGCCATGGCATTCCTACCCCCTGTTCCCACTTGTGGAAAATCCGGGGTCTCGGCATAAGGGTAGTATACATAGGCTCCCTGCGCTGGCGGCAATTCTTGCAATCCCGTATTGTTTTTTGAATCGTTTATGGGTTTTGCAGGATCAAAAGTCACCCCCGATTCACCATTGGTATAATCATAATCCTTATAAGGTTTATTGTTTCCTATGAACAGCGGCCAACCAAAATTACCTGCTTCACGTGCCTGGTTCATTTCATCATATCCCCTTGGACCACGACTGGCAATATCATCTTTCCCCGCATCCGGCCCAACATCGCCCCAATACAAATACCCTTTTTTGGGATCGATCGAAATACGATACGGATTCCGATGGCCCATGGTATAAATTTCTGGTCTGGTCTTTTCAGTTCCGATAGGAAAAAGATTTCCTTTGGGTATATCATATGTGCCATCCTCATTGATCTTGATCCTTAAGATCTTTCCTCTTAAATCATTGGTATTACCTGAAGAACGGCGGGCATCATATTGTTCTTTACCTGGTATATCGTTCAAGGGAGCAAAACCTTTGCTAACATACTTAGTGCCTTTTTCATCAAACGGTGTAGTGTTGTCCCCAGTAGACAAATACAACAAATCATCAGGACCAAAAGTTATGGAGCCCCCGGTGTGACAACATATTTCACGCTGACTTTCAACATCCAAAATCACCTGTTCAGAGTCCAAATCAAAAACTCCATCCTTGAATTTAAATCGAGATAAACGATTTACCCATTCATCCCCAGTCGGACTGTAATAAAGATAAATCCAATTGTTCTTGTCAAAATTAGGGTCTTTTTGAAGTCCCATCAATCCCTCCTCGGCATTTACACTAGGTGTATTCAAGGTTTTATAGTATACGTCTAACTTTGCGATTTCCTTTAGCTCTTTCGTCTTTGCGTTATAAAGCATAACCTCTCCCCTACGTTGGGAAATCAATACATCATTATTAGGTAAAACCGCCATTTCGGTAGGTTCGAAAAATTGACCCGAAGTCAGTGTTACTTTAGAAAATCTATTAACATCTGGAGGTATTTGCGATGTTGCCTTACTATATTCCAAATTTAAATTTTCCCCAATCGCATATTGAATTCCACCCAAAATATGGTTCACGAATTTTTCCTCTGAAAAGCTTTCATCGGTATGACCGGCAGCAGTATAAAAAGCCCGGCCACCATCATATTCATGATACCAACTCATGGGATGAAAATCACCATTCTCACCACCTTCATAGGTACTTTCATCAACGGTCATCAAAACATTGACTTCACTGTTTAAATTCTTGAAATTATAGAGTTCATCATTCCTGTTCCATATTGAATCCGTGAAATGCTTGGTAGCAATGAACGAATTATCCTTAATAATGAAATCGGAGTTTGGCGTACCAGCAGGATGACTTAGAAATTGGGCTCCAACCAACTTATTATACCAGCCCCAATCATATTCTGTATCTGTAGCTGCATGTATGCCAACAAAGCCCCCTCCCGATTGAATATAGCGCTCAAAAGCAGCTTCTTGATAATGATTTAAGATATTTCCCGTAGTACTTAGAAAAACTATTGACGAATATTGTTTCAGGATGTCATCTGTGAAAAGTGAAGCATTCTTTGTGGTATCGACCTCAAAATCATTTTCCAAACCTAATTTTTGAATGGCTTCAATGCCCTTAGGAATTGAAGCATGCTTAAAGCCCATTGTCTTCGAGAATACCAACACCTTGGGTTTGCCTTCTCTTTTATTGCTGCAACTGGTCATTATCAATGCGAAAGTGACCACCATAAATAGGAATGCTTTTTTCATCATTTAGTACTATCTTTAGTTTATACCTGAGCCTCTAAATATAAGTATTGATATCAACAACATCCAAGCACATTTAAATATTATCCATGGAAATGACAAAATCATAAGTTTAAATGAGGGAAATTGGTCAATACTTTTTCAAAAATGATGTTGAATGGCGAAATTGGCTGCATGAGAATCATAATGTGGTTAGCGGCGCATATCTTATTTTTTATAAAGTTGACCATGAAAATGATAGTATGAGATGGGAAGAAGCGGTGAAAGTAGCCCTTTGCTATGGATGGATTGATAGTACGGTTAAAAGCCTAGGAGAAGGTAAGAGACAACAGTATTTCTGCCCTCGAAAACCCAAAAGTAATTGGAGCAAATTGAATAAATCCTATGTAAAAGAGCTTATTGAAAAAGGATTAATGCACGAGAGTGGGCTAGCAAAGATCAATGCAGCGAAAAAAGATGGTTCTTGGATTGCTATGGACGATGTGGAAGAAGGTATAATCGCTTCTGATCTACAAAAAGCTTTTAAAAAGAATCCAAAAGCATTCGATAATTACCAAAGTTTTACTTTTGGTCAAAGAAAAAGCTATCTCTATTGGCTGAACCAAGCGAAGCGAAAAGAAACTCGACAAAAAAGGATTAAAGAAATAATCAGGCTCTGTGCCGCTAATATGAAACATAGAACTAATTAAAAAATATGAAAGGAATATTATTTACATTGCTTGTATTATCATTCAACGCATTATTTTGCCAAACCCTACTTGTTCCTGACCAGGTTTTTGACGGAGAGCAATTACATAAGAATTGGGTTGTACTTGTCGAAAAGAATACCATCGCCTATGTCGGCAGTCCTTCAGGATTAAAGGCCTCCATGAATGCCAAAAAAATTAAAATGTCGGGGTTGACCTTAATGCCAGGTCTTATTGAGGGACATTCACACTTACTGTTGCATCCTTACAACGAAACTACATGGAATGATCAAGTATTGAAGGAATCCCCTGTAGAAAGGGCGATTCGTGGAACCATGCATGCTAAGAAATCATTGATGGCAGGTATTACCTCTATGCGGGATTTGGGTGCGGAAGGGGCAGGCTACTCCGATGTTTATTTAAAAAAGATGATTGATGACGGTATCATCCCTGGCCCAAGAGTATTGGTCGCAGGACCAGCAATCGTAGCCACAGGAGCTTACGGCCCAAAGGGTTTCCATGATGGGGTAACCGTTCCATTGGGAGCAGAACCTGCCAGTGGCATTGACGAAGTCATTAAAACAGTAAGAAGACAATTAGGTAACGGAGCTGATTTAATAAAAATCTATGCAGACTATAGATGGGGAAAAGGCGAACCTTCGCAACCTACCTTTCTATTTGAAGAAATTGAAGCCATGGTTGCTACTGCCGAAAGTGCCGGGAGATATGTTGTTGCACATGCAAGTACTCCAGAGGGAATGAGGCGTGCAATAATGGCGGGTGTTGAAACGATTGAGCATGGGGATGGCGGAACTTTGGAAATCTTTAATTTGATGAAGGAAAAAGGAGTTGCCCTTTGCCCAACACTTGCCGCTGGGGACGCCATTTTACAATACAATGGATGGAAAAAAGAGAATGAACCTGATCCTGAACGCATTGTAAAAAAGAAAGCCTCCTTTAAATTAGCCTTGCAATCAGGAGTTGATCTTGTTTTTGGGGGTGATGTTGGGGTCTTTACACATGGCACAAATTATCGGGAACTTGAAATGATGGTAGCATATGGTATGGAACCTATCAGGGCATTGCAATCAGCCACCTCAGTCAATGCAAGGGTTTTGCATATGAAAGGTCGTGGAAATTTGCAAAAAGGATTTCTAGCTGATATTATTGCAGTAGAGGGCGACCCAACCAAGGACATTTCTAAAATGAGGAATGTGAGATTTGTGATGAAAGACGGAGTAATCTACAAAAACGAATAATTCATATTCATGAAATTTGAATTTTATGTTATTCTAAATTAGTATTACCTTTATGAAAGCTATTGGGCAAAAACACTAAGCAAGCGTGCTCTCGTTCTTAGATTTTTTAAGCTCGATTATTTAATAATGTCAAAGCTACCAAAGGAAAATCAGTTTTTCGACTTATCCGATTACGGCCGGCCCTTAGCCAAATTCATCGCGAACCATCTTAAAAACACTTCGGCAACACCAATTGACGTAACTATAAGTTTTATTATTTCAGGATTATTTGCTGTTTTCTGTATTTTGAATCAACAATATTGGGCTGCAGCTTTTTTCTTGGTTTTAAAATCAATTTTGGACGCTGCGGATGGAGAGCTGGCTCGACTAAAAAACACACCTTCATATACGGGAAGGTATTTTGATTCAATCGCTGACATTATTCTCAATTTAATGATTGTTTTGGCCATATGGTATGTACACCAAAGCCCTCTTTTTTTGGCCATTTTGGCTTTCTTAGGGATTCAATTACAGGGAACCCTTTATAATTATTATTACGTTATCCTTAGAAACAAACATAATGGGGATACGACGAGTCGGATTTTCGAAAATGAAGCCCCAAAAGCCATGAATGGGGAAAGACAAAGTACTGTAGATAGCTTGTTCAAACTGTATCAACTATGCTATGGTACGTTCGACAAGGTCATTTACTGGCTGGATAGCAAGGCCGTTGAAAATGGAAACTTACCCAAATGGCTAATGACTGCAGTATCTTCCTTTGGCCTTGGATTTCAATTATTGATTATCGCACTAATGTTGGTCCTTGATCTAGGGCATTACATTATCCCCTTTTTTATTGGTTATTCCTTGTTGATTTTCATCTTTATTGGGCTTAGAAAATCAATGAACCAATTATCGAAACAGCCCTTGTAAAAAGAGTATCCTTAACACCTCTTTAAGAATTACCAGCAAAGATTTAGCTATATTTATGCAACTAATGAACTCACTTTAAACCAATGAAAAAATTACTTTCAGTAGTGATGCTTTTCGCATCAATCTCCCTATTTGCACAAGAATTAAAAATGGATCTTTTTCAAGATCTAAAACCAAGAAACATAGGTCCTGCAGGAATGAGTGGTCGTGTAACAGCCATTGATGTTGTGCACCAATCACCGGATATAATGTATGTCGGTACGGCCTCTGGCGGATTATGGAAATCCACTTCCGGAGGTATTAAATGGGACCCCATCTTTGATAAAGAATTGACCGCTTCTATTGGAGCTGTTGCCATACAACAATCCAATCCTTCGGTTATTTGGGTAGGAACTGGCGAAGGCAACCCAAGAAACAGCCTAAATGGAGGTTTTGGCGTTTATAAATCTTTGGATGGTGGTAAGAACTGGAAGTCAATGGGCTTGGAGAAAACCCGTCATATCCATAGAATTAAAATTGACCCAATGGATCCCAATACCGTATATGTCGGTGCCATTGGTTCTCCTTGGGGCGAACATGCTGAAAGAGGGGTTTACAAAACCACCGATGGGGGAGAATCTTGGGAAAAGATTTTATTTGTGAACAACAAAACAGGCGTTGCTGATTTGATTATGGATCCTACGAATCCCAATAAACTGATTGCAGCGATGTGGGAGCACAAACGTGATCCGTGGTTTTTTAAATCGGGTGGAAAAGGTAGTGGACTTTATATGACCCATGATGGTGGCAAGAATTGGAAAAAACTTACTGAAGAAGATGGTCTTCCCAAGGGGGAATTAGGTAGAATTGGTATAGCCATTGCCCCAAGCAAGCCCAATATTGTTTATGCACTTGTAGAGGCTAAAAAGAATGCCTTGTACAAATCAGAGGATGGTGGTTTTAAGTGGAAAAAAATCAATGATAAAGCCGACATAGGAAACAGACCATTTTATTATTCAGAAATCTATGTTGATCCACAGAATGAGAATAGGGTATATTCTGTTTTCACATATGTGAATGTTTCACAAGACGGGGGAAAGAACTTTACTGAGTTAATGCCGGCATATGGGGTTGATAATGGGGTACACCCCGACCATCATGCTTGGTGGATACATCCAGAAAATGGTCAGTTCATGGTCAATGGTAATGATGGTGGACTCAATATTACCCGAGATGGTGGGGAATCGTGGCGTTTTATAGGCAATTTACCAGTAGCACAATTCTATCATATAAATACGGATAATGATTATCCATATAACGTTTATGGAGGAATGCAGGATAACGGTTCTTGGAGAGGGCCGGCTTATGTTTGGAGATCACAAGGTATCCGAAATAGTTATTGGCAAGAGATCAGTTTTGGGGATGGTTTTGATGTAGTGCCCGATAAGGAAGATTCAAGGTATGGTTACACTATGAGCCAACAAGGGTTTGTACAGCGATATGACCATGTTACAGGAAACAATTATATTGTACGCCCCACCCCACCGGACGCTAAAACCAAACTTCGCTTTAATTGGAATGCTGCGATAGGTCAAGACCCGTATGATAATAGTACCGTTTATTTTGGCAGTCAGTTTGTTCATAAAAGTACAGATAAGGGACTTACATGGGAAGTTATTTCTCCCGACCTGACCACGAACGACCCAGAAAAACAAAAGCAAGCTGAAAGCGGCGGATTGACTATGGATGCAACCGGTGCGGAAAACCATTGTACAATTTTAGTAATAGAGCCTTCGTCTGTTGAAAAAGATATGCTTTGGACCGGCAGTGATGACGGTCGTGTTCACTACACTCAAAATGGAGGTGCAAGTTGGATAGAAGTCACACAAAACATAAAAGGCTTACCCAGTGGTAGTTGGGTGGCTCAAATAAAAGCATCGAATAGAAACAAAGGCGAGGCACTTTTAATTGCAAACGATTACCGTAGGTTCAATTATACACCCTATGCCTACCGGACTAAAAACTACGGAAAGACCTGGGAACGAATTGTTGATGGCAACGATGTCAAGAGTTATACACTTTCAATCGTCGAAGATATTGAGAACCCAAATTTGATCTTCTTGGGAACCGATGACGGACTTTATATTTCTTTCAATGCTGGTGTAAAATGGCAAAAATGGACGGAAGGTTTTCCAACAGTTTCCACTAAGGATTTAGTGATTCACCCAAGAGAACAAGATTTGGTGATAGGTACTTTTGGTAGGGCAGCATGGGTATTGGATGATATTCGTCCTTTGCGCGCCCTTGCTTCTGATAATACATTTTTGCAGAAAGATGTTGAAATCTTCACCCCTCCAATAGCCTATCAAGCGGCATACCAACAACCAACCGGCAGCCGATTCGGGGGTGATGCCTTGTACAATGCGGAAAATAAAAAGTCAGGTGCCATGATCACTTATTATTTAAAGGAAGGAAAGAAAAAAACACCAGATAAAGAAGAGGAAGAGGATCCAGCCAAAGAAGATTCTGAGAAGGAAGATGAAACTTCAAAAGAAGATACCCCAAAAGAAAAATTGACAGGTGTACAGAAAAAGGATTCCATCTTGTTCCAATTTTATAATGGGGATAAATTAATTAGGACCATTAAGAAAAAAACTCCTGAAAAAGCCGGATTCCATCGCATTTATTGGGGTATGGATGAAAAAGGCCCAGATAGACCCTCTAGAAAAATTTCTAAGAATAAAAATGAACGCGGTGGTATTGATGTAAAACCGGGTACTTACAGAATCAAGGTGTCTTTTGGTGAAATGAGCGATGAGACGATGATCGAGGTGAAATCCGATCCAAGATTAAACACATCAATGGCTTCGATCAATGAAGTATATGAAACCTCAAAAAAGCTCAATGTATTTACTCAAACTGCTGCGGATGCTGTTAAACAATTGGTAGAGAGCAAAAATGTTGCAAGTAAATATCAGAAAGAACTGAAGGAACTTGATGAGGAAAAGTATAAAGACCAGATCAAAACCTCAAAAGATATTGTAAAGCAGATAGATTCAGTTATTGCACTCTATTTAGGGAAAGAGGATAAAAGGCAAGGTATTACAAGAAATCCTGAAGTTACCGTTATGCAACGTATCGGGAATGCAAGTCGCTACATTCGTTCTCGTAAAACCGGTATCACTGCCACTGAAAAGCGACTTATTCAATTTGCAGAAGATGATTTGAAAAAAGCATTACTAAAAACCAACGCCTTTTTTGAGGATAAGTGGAAAGCTTATAGAGAAGAAATTGAAAAACAAGAGGTATCACCGTTTAAGGAAACCAAAGCTTTCAATCTAAACTAAAAAACAACTTATACAACATAGAACTATAACCCCTCTTTTTCAACATTTGAGGGGTTTTATATTGTTAAAACATTACAAGGTAAAACGCACAATTACACCATTCAACACTACAATCAATTTTTAAATTTTAATTTGGATAATGGGGCTTGGGTATGTTTTTGACCCAAATCTGAAATTAGAATTGGGGTATTTAAAGAATCACTTTTCGTCAATAAATTACAATAAACTGAGAATAGGAATCATATTCAATACCGATTTGAGAAGGAAACCAATTGCTGATTAAAGCATTCGAATTAAGTATTTTGACTGTTTTACGACCTACCTTTAATATCTAAATAACTGAATTGAATGAATCTGCAAAAAGTAATTTTCGAGAATAAGCAAGGGCAATCTTTGGTGGGCAGATTAGAGCTTCCCGCTAATCAACATCCACACAACTTCGCAATCTTCGCACATTGTTTTACCTGTAATAAAAACCTAGCTGCAGTTCGGAATATAGGCAAGGCTTTGACCTCAAATGGTTTCGGGGTACTACGTTTTGATTTTACCGGATTGGGGGAAAGTGAAGGTGATTTTGGTGACACCAACTTTTCTGGAAACGTTAAGGATTTAATTGCCGCAGCAGATTATCTGAATGATAATTACAGTGCTCCTACCCTCTTAATTGGTCATTCTTTGGGAGGTGCTGCCGCTATTTATGCCGCGGCCCAAGTGAACTCAATAAAGGCAGTTGCAACAATTGGGGCACCATCCAATCCTAAACATGTGAAACGTTTACTGCAAAGTAGTGTTGATGAAATCAAGAAAAATGGAAAGGCAATTGTAAACCTTAGTGGCAGGGATTTCACCATAAAAAAACAGTTCTTAGATGATTTGGAGCGTAAAACATTATCAGAAACTGTAAAAAATCTTCGCAAACCTATCTTAATTATGCATTCTCCACAGGATAATACGGTAAGTATAAAAAATGCTGAAGAAATCTATAGGGCTGCCTATCATCCCAAAGGTTTTATTTCGTTGGATGGTGCGGATCATTTATTGATGGATAAAAAAGATTCCATTTATGCGGGCCAAGTTATTTCCGGTTGGGCGAAAAGATATCTGAATATTACTGCTCCAGAAGAAATGCCTAAAACCAAACACCAAGTGGTTGCAAGCCTGGATTTTGATGACGGTTTTACCACAGCAATGAAAGTTGGCAACCATTACATGACTGCAGATGAACCCACTGGTTATGGCGGAAATGACTTTGGACCATCACCCTATGAGCTTGTTTCCGCAAGTCTTTCCGCTTGCACCGCGATGACACTTCAGATGTATACAAAACGTAAAGGTTGGCACATAGACAATGTAGAGGTACACACCTCCTACAGTAAAACACATGCATTGGATTGTGAGGATTGTGAATCATCAAACACGAAAATCGATACCTTTCATAGAGAAATCAAAATTACCGGGGATTTTGATGACAAACAATTGGAACGCTTGCTTCAAATTGCGGATAAATGCCCTGTACATAAGACATTGCATAGTGTCACACAAATATTGACAAAGCTCGTATCCTGAGAATTAGTAGAAGGTTAAATTGGGCATACTCTTTAATACCCTAAGGTGGTGTGTCATTTCAATTGTAATATCCCTTGTCTTGCGCCACTCGAATTATTATTTAACTTTGATCAAATTCTAAAAACAAAGACAGATGAAAAAAATAAAATTAATTGCTTTGGTACTTGTTATAATGACCGGTTACAGCTGTAAAGAAGCAAAAAAAGAATCCAAAGAAGTTAAAGACGAAGTTGCTACTGAAGTAAAGGAAGATGTTAATGTTGAAGTAATTAAATTTTCTATGGAACCCAAGAGCAATAGTAACGTAAAGGGTGAGGTTACTTTTACACAAGAAGATGGCAAGGTAATAATGACGGCTACTTTTTCAGGACTTTCTGAAGGTGAACATGCCATACATTTACATGAAAAGGCAGACTGTTCTTCTGATGATGGCAAATCTACTGGAGGGCATTGGAATCCAACCCATGAACCACATGGGAAATGGGGCGCTGCAGAAGGTTATCACAAAGGTGATATTGGAAACTTCGTTGCAGATGCAGAAGGTAACGCAAAACATGTATTTTCGACGGATCAATGGTGTATTGGTTGTGACGATGAAAATATGAATATTCTTGGTAAGGCCGTAATCGTACACCAAGGCGTAGATGATTTCACCTCACAACCTAGTGGAGCCGCAGGTACCCGTATTAGCTGTACGGGAATTATTCAATAAGATTGAACAAATAGTCCTTAAAGCTGCTTTCATAGCAGCTTTTTTATTTTTAGTAATCATCATGCACTTTATACGCAAATAGAAGTGTGTGCAACACTTTCAAAATAAAGACATTTTTGGCCTTTGAAGTGTTCAATTACATGTTTTGGGATTATATTTGTGGACTGGTCAATACCATTGTAAGCGACAAGTATATGGCCGAGGAGTTATTGCTGGGTGTTTCTGTCAAAGTAAGGCAACATTCTGATTATTATAATCCTTGGATGGAACGGTTTTCTAGACAGATTTTTGATAGTGAAAGAAATGTGATTTTCGTCAAACTGTGCTCAATAACCTTTATTGTTTAAAAATATCAGAATTATGAAAAAAATTAGTTTATTTACTCTAGGTATATTTTTATTCTTGGGTTTTAGCTGCAAACAAACAAAGAAGGACGGTAAAAAAGAACAAGAAGATCCAACTGAATTGGTAGCTGATTCTTTTACCCTAATAAAAGATTCGACCAAGGTTAGTTTCACAGCTTATAAGACTACAGCGAAAGTAGCGGTTGGAGGCCAATTCAGGACTATCAACATTTCGAACACCAAAGCAGGTAGCACACCAATGGAAGCCTTGGATGGCACTGAATTTGGAATTCCGGTAAGCAGTTTGTTTACTAATGATGCGACGGGAACAAGAGATCCAAAACTCTTGGAATTCTTTTTTGGAGCAATGCAGGATACTGAAATAATTTCAGGAGTTTTTAAAACCGTTACGGATAATACATGTTCAATTGATGTTACAATGAACGGTAAGACCTCAAATATTCCCTTGGAATATACCATAAACTCAGAAACAAGTATCACATTTAATGGAAGGTTGAACTTGGAAGATTGGAATGCGCTTGAAGCTGTTACCTCTATCAACAATGCATGTAAAGAGTTGCATACTGGTATAGATGGAGTTTCCAAGACTTGGTCTGATGTTGCGGTTCAGGCCCAAGTACTTTTGACAAAGAACTAATATAACTAGTTATAGAGAATTTTCTATATGAATGATTTCACTAAAGAAAGAGCCGCTTTTAGCGGCTCTTATTAATTCCATTTGAGTCGGGACCTTCTTATTTGAACTAATAATCATCAGTTTCAATATTTTAAGGTAAAAGACCAATAATCCTTTAATTCTTGAGCGAAAACAACAGCTAATTTCTATAATGTCTTATAAATTCCTTTAATTTGGAGCTCTAATTAACCACCTATGAACCCATCAACCTCAGGCTGGATAGACAAATTCGGTTACCTGGTCAAAGATCAGGAGGACAGCTATAAGGACTTTATGGACCTATATGGTGGTTTAAAGAAGACAGGGTTCGTTTATGGTATTAATCTCAAGATTCCAAGGTTCATTACACCAGAACATAGGTTATCAGAAGATGAAAAAGCCAAAATTAATTTGCTGGCCGCGCTATATTTTACTTTCAGGTTGGTAGAGAAGAACACTGACTTTGATGCCTTTTTGAATAAAGTATTTCTGTTTTACCAGGATTTAGGCTTTAATCAGATTTCATTTCTAAACAAGTTATTTACGGGTACAAAAACATCTGATAAGTTAGAGAAGCTATTGGATTCTAGGGTTTACCTAGAAGATAATGTAATCAGCAAGACCTTTAACAGCATAATTACAAACTCCTTATTATATATAGATGTACTTGCGTTCAAAAGATATTTAAAGAATGATGATGCAATAAAGGAATATGCAGAAAATCTGGAGTTTATAGCCATGAACATCATTTATCATTCACTCAACTCAAAAGAGAAAAATAAAAATGATGATAAATTGGCACAATTATTCGAAGCATCTTTAACCTATATAGATAGTACTGTACAAACCTATGATGGAAGTTATCGAGCTAAAATAGTAAGCAATTTTTCACCTTCTGAGAACCATTATTTTTTGGATATTGCTTCTTTGACCATTTGGGAAGACCAATCAGTTAACTATTTAGAATCCCAATACATTTATGGAATTGGTAAAGATTTAGGTTTTAATAAAAAAGAAATAGCTAGGGCATTAGAAGAAATTGCATCTTTTTTTGAGAAAAATTCTAAGATTATTCCTTTCCTTAAAGATCATAATTTGGCATTTAAGTTCTATGAAAGCATGTCGAAAGTTGTAAAAAAATTGATAATAAGGAACAGTAAAAGGTTACAGAAAGAGCTTTCGGGTAGTAAGGAATTGGTAGCTTTGATTTCAAAATCAACCGTCAAGGATTTAAGTCCTGCAGAGAAGAAAAAAGTTCAAAGTCAGTTGTTGGATATTTTTAAGAGCATACCTTCACTCGCCATTTTCATGCTACCGGGCGGTGCCGTTTTATTACCAATTTTCATCAAGCTGATCCCAAAACTATTACCGTCTTCTTTTGATGACAATCGTGTGGATAAAAGTAAGTGATTTCCTGTTAAATAAGTAGTATAAGAAAAATCTATTATTGTATTTAATGCCCTATATATCAAATATTTAATTAGTATTACTCTAACCATAACTTAAAGTCTCGAACTCGCTCCCTACTCACTATGATTTCTTGCTCAATATAGCGATTTAATTTGATTTTTAAGCGTGAATTTGTATAAGAAATAATGTCTTGGATATGGTTGATATTAACGTAGAATTTTCTGCTTACCCGGAAGAATATTTTAGGCTCCAACTCAGTTTCCAAATTTTCAAGAGTGGTATCCAACAAATAATTCCGGCCTTCGGTTGTCGCCGCATAGGTCCCCTTATTTTCACTGTAAAAACATTCGACCTCATCGGCATTTACTATTTTCAAATGCTGCCCTACCCTAGTCGTGAATCTTTTTTTGTATTCCCGTTCCAAAGGGTTGATCAATAACTTTTTTATGTCCTCAAAATCCAATGTCAATTTTTGTGAAGCAGGTTTTAGTGTTTTGAATTTTTTTACCGCAGTTTCCAATTCCTCATCATCAATTGGTTTCAACAAATAATCAATACTGTTCAATTTAAAAGCTTGAAGGGCATACTCATCATATGCGGTTGTGAAAATTATGGCACTCTGCACATCCACTTCGTCAAAAATCTCAAATGAGAGCCCATCTGATAATTGAATGTCTAAAAAAATAAGCTCAGGATGTTCATTTCCTTGAAACCATTCGATTGATTCTTCCACTGAATGCAACATGGTCAACACTTCAACATTCAAGTCTGCCAAAAGCCTACTTAATCTTCTGGCTGCCGGTTTTTCATCTTCTATGATTATAACGTTCATCACTATTTTAACTTTGGGATGGATAATAACATTTATAGGTCTTTGTTTTCTTGCATAAATTCCTTGATCTTACGCTCTTCCCAACGTTTAATAAAATTTGGTTTGAGGTCCTTGCTCGTTAAATCAGGATATTTGAATACTAGCATCCCATTTATTAATAGGCCTAACCCCCAGAGCAGCGGTGTAATTAATAAATTAAGGGTGTACCAATCTTGAAAGCCTTGATCTGCTAAATTTTGTCCGCCTAATTCTCTGTAAAAAGAAATCTTAACTCCAAAAATAATGATGTTAATTATAACATAGACGCTTAGGTGCCTATAGAATTTCTTAATCCTTTTCAGCCTCTTGTTGGCCTTCCTAAACTGTACCAGTTCCCTACTTTTTTCTTCCATTATTTATATTTTTCAGCTTCCTTCTTATCCTTGTCCATGTACTTCTGAATCTGTTTTCGCTCCCAGTCCTTTCCAAAAATTGGATTAAATGAAAAAACCTTTAGACCATGAAAAAATAATCCGATACCCCAGAAAAACCATACAGCAAAGGTTCCAAAGTTCCAAAATGCCTCATTAAAACTTTCTCCATCTCCCATATCGCCAATAACCTTCATGGTAGAAATAAAGGTGTTTACCAATATATAAACCGTAAGATGTATATAAAAACCCTTGAGTTCTTCAACACGTTTCTTGGCCCGTTTTAATTTATCCCTGCTATTATTGTCCATTACTTCCATCTATTTTGTCTTTCATCTTCCTGCATATATTCCTTGATTTTACGCTCTTCCCAGTCTCTTCCAAAAAATGGGTTTATGCCAAATGCCTTAATGCCCTGAAAAACCAAACCAATACCCCAACCGAAAGCAGCCCAAAGAAACCAAGGGTAACTCCACTCATTCGTCCAATAGTTTAATCCGGCTAGGAATGCTATAAAGAAAACATATGATATTAAACTTGTATAAAATTTCTTAATACATTCTACCCTATCCTTTGCTCTAAAATACTTTTTGTCCTTTTCTGAAGTGTCCATTATTCTGATGGTTTTTTTGAATTATTGTTTATTTGATAACCAAAAATATTATAAGATTTGTTCCAAACTAAATGTTCATTACCCAATTGTAGTTTTTCGCGGATGGATTGTTAAATTAAAACTTTTCATCATCCATGAGCTTCTTAATCCTGCGTTCTTCCCAGTGTTTGCCCCATAGTGGATTATAACCGAAAACCTCCATGCCATGAAACGTAACACCAATACCCCATCCTATTGTCGGGAATATTACCCATGGGAAACCATTAGTATTGTAATTAAGAATCGCAAGGCAAGGGATAACAATGCAATAGGCTGTAAGATTGCCATAAAACCCTTTAAGTTCTTCTACGTGCTTCTTCGCTTTTTCGTAGCGCTTCTCATCAATAATTGTTTGTTGTGTCTCCATAACTGATACCTGTTCGGTTAGCACGGGCAATTTTACACTGAAATCGGTCTCGGATTTTACAATCTCTACCTGCCTTTCCGTTAATATTCCATACCGTTGTCGAATATTTTGAAGACCCACGCCACTGCTCTTTTTAACCACTTGTTTCTCTTGACGGTTATTATCAACGACCAGCATGCCATTGTCTTCATATACTTTTATATGTAATGGTTTGGAAGAGGTAACCACATTGTGTTTCACCGCATTTTCAAGCAATAACTGCAATGACAAGGGAACTATTTTGGCCTCAGGATTATTACTATGTTCCGGTATTTCCAAATGAATACTATCCTCAAATCGCATTCTCAACAATTTTACATAAGTTTTGGCAAATTGGAGTTCTTCCTCAACCGATACCAAGTCCTTGTTTTTTTGTTCTAATACATACCTGTAAACTTTTGAGAGCGATGTCGTGAACTTCTGTGCTTGACGTGGATCTTCTTCAATTAAACTGGTCAATACATTTAAACTATTAAAGAGAAAATGGGGATCCAGTTGATTTTTAAGGGCATCGAACTTGGCCGAAGCCGTACCCGCAATTATTTTTTGCTCTTTGACCTTAGTTTCCTGCCGGTATTTATAATACCAAATGGCATAAAATATAAGTGAAATGATTATTGCAATAATCAATGAAGACTGGTAATATCCCGGTCTTTCATTGGTCAGAAACTCAATTAGGGGCATTTTTTCCAATACTACAACAAGAACAAAGCGTGAAAGGAAAATGCCCAATATTGAAACTAGAATATTCCCCGAAATACCAATGGTAAATCTTTTTAACGTAAACAGGTCATGCTTATAGGTAATAACAAGATATTGAATCCAATAGGCATTAACCATATAGAGTATTATAGCGAATATCATATTTTTATAATATTCTGTCCAGGCAATTTGATAATCGAAACCTTCATCTAACCTGCCCAAGAAAAAATAAATAGCAAGAATGATAAAATAGATAACAGTGCCTATTAGTAATGCCCTAATCAGATGTTTAATAAATTTTGTCATTAGTTAATTATTCTTATTTACAATTCTTAACTATTTCCTCGGCTCTTTCTTTTCCCCAATTAGGATGAAAAGCTGACGCTGGTTTAAAGTTAGCAAAAAGTTCCAAGGCGTGTTCTACATCCTTACAATAGGGCGCAATATCCTGGCCAAAAAACTTGGCCGAGCCCATATCCCATTCTGCTTTAGAAAAAACAACCCTCGGGTTATTGGGATCCAATTGCAAGGCTTTCTGATATAATGCTGAGACCTTACCAGATAATGTCATACCGTATGTAGCGCCATCGTATGCCACCCACGCTGTATGAATTAAGGCTTGTTGTACCAAAATCTCTGGGTTATTTGGTGAGATTGCTTTGGCAATGTCTACAAGTTCCTGTGCTTTTTCTAATTGACGTGTCAATTTATCCATGTCTTTTTCTCCAAATGATGCCACTGTGTTCACTTGTGAAGCATAGTAGGCAGGTAACCAATTATCAAGCTCAGCTGATGAAATACGTTCAAATAAATTAGAAGCCTCCGAAATTTTACCTTCCCCCCAAAATTGAAATGCTTTTTGCATACCATCGGTATATTTGTCTTGTGCAAAACCCAATGTTCCTATAAACAATAGCGTTAATGTGATTACTTTTTTCATGATTTATCTGTTTTAAATGTTTGATACCCCAAATTTGAAGCAATCCCTGGCTACATCTAAAAAAGAAATACCGAGTTGTATCAATTCAAGGATGGATTGTAGATAATCAAACAAAATGCTCATTTCCGATAGTAGTAAGAAAATGGATATCATTTTATTTAAAGTAATTTTGCGCCATGGTCAGACAAATTCAACTTAGAGTATCCTTGAAAGAGCAATCTCAAAAAGATATCCTTTTGACGAAAGTTGCCAAATATCTTGGTGAAAATAAGGATGACCTGACTGTAAAAGTCATTCGTAAATCTATTGACGCCCGTAAACCCACCATCTATTTCAATTATAAAATGGAGGTTTATATTCGGGAAAAACCTGACGACAATCCCACTTATCATTTTGAATACAAAGATGTTACCAATGCGAAAGAAATACATATCATTGGCTTTGGACCTGCGGGAATGTGGGCGGCATTGCGTTGTTTAGAACTTGGTTACAAACCGGTGGTGTTAGAGAGAGGCAAAAAGGTCCAAGAACGTAGACGGGATATTAAAGCAATCAATCAAGACCATATTGTCAACGAAGATTCCAATTATTGCTTTGGTGAAGGGGGTGCGGGCACCTATTCTGATGGAAAGCTATACACCCGTAGCCTAAAGCGCGGCGATGTTCGTCGCATTTTCGAAAGCTTGGTACACCATGGTGCCACTAACCAAATTCTGGTAGATGCACATCCGCATATCGGCACCAATAAACTACCAAGAATAGTTGAAAATATTCGCGAAACTATCTTAAAATTCGGAGGTGAAATACACTTTGAAACCCGTGTGACCGATTTTATAATCAGAAATAACAACTTACAGGCCATCATACTTCAAAATGGTCAAGAAATGGCCGTGAATCGGGTGATACTTGCTACTGGGCACTCCGCTAGGGATATATTTTATTTACTAAAAAATAAAGAAGTCGCTTTAAAGGCCAAATCATTCGCTATGGGTGTTCGGGTAGAGCATCCACAACAAATCATAGACTCCATCCAATATCATTGCAAAGGAGACCGCAATGAAATGTTACCAGCGGCCTCTTACAGTTTAGTCCAACAGGTGAAAAATAGAGGCGTTTATTCCTTTTGTATGTGTCCTGGCGGATTTATCGTCCCGGCAGCCACAGCCCCTGGAGAGGTTGTCGTAAACGGAATGTCTCCATCAAAGCGAAACAACTTATTTGCAAACTCGGGTATCGTTGTAGAAATAAATGTGGATGAGGATATCCCCAAATATGAAAAATTTGGCGTTTTAAAAGGATTGGAATATCAAAAAGCTCTGGAACGTTTGGCTTTTACTGCAGGAGGCCGATCCCAAGTTGCACCGGCACAACGGCTTACAGATTTTGTCGAAGGGAACCTATCAGCAGATCTGAACCCTACTTCGTATCAACCAGGTTTGAAGTCCGCACCATTACATTCGCTCTTGCCCAAATTAATTGGCAGTCGACTTAGAGCCGGATTTTCGGAATTTGGTAAAAAAATGCATGGTTATTATTCTGCTGAAGCCAATATTGTTGGGGTAGAATCAAGAACCTCTTCCCCAGTTACCATTCCCAGAAATGAAAAGTTGGAACATATAGAAATAGAGGGTCTTTTTCCTTGTGGGGAAGGTGGTGGGTACGCCGGAGGTATCGTTTCTGCCGCAATGGATGGTGAGCGATGTGCAGAAGCCGCAATAAGAGGACTTTAAGCACATATTTTATGCTTTAATCAATATCCGAACTATTCCGTTACCTTTGCCGCTTATTCTTCACAATACATGACATTCAAAGATTTAGGAATTATAGATCCCATCCTTAAGGCTCTTGAGCAAGAAGGTTATACCAATCCCACACCAATCCAAGAACAGGCAGTGCCCATTCTTTTGGGTGGAAAAGACCTTTTGGGTGTAGCGCAGACAGGTACAGGAAAAACGGCTGCATTTGCTGTTCCTATACTACAACACATATATAATGACCAGCATTCACAAGGGCGTAACCGTAAAATCAAAGCGCTTGTTGTTACCCCAACGCGTGAATTGGCCATACAAATTGGGGAAAGCTTTACTGCTTATGGAAAATTCACGGGAATTAGGAACACGGTAGTTTTCGGTGGTGTTAAGCAAGGTAAACAAACCCAAGCATTACGAAACGGAGTAGACGTTTTAATAGCAACACCTGGCCGTTTGTTGGATTTAATGAATCAAGGATATATTTCATTAAAGGATATTCAATTTGCAGTTTTGGATGAAGCTGACCATATGTTGGATATGGGTTTTATTCATGACATCAAAAAAATCATTGCAAAACTTCCACCCAAAAGACAATCTTTATTTTTTTCCGCTACAATGCCCAAAGATATTGTAGAACTATCACGTAAGATCCTCGGTGATTTTGAACGCGTTACTGTGAGGCCAGAACAAGCCACTGCGGAAAAGGTTGAACAATTGGTGTATTTTGTAAGCAAAGGAAATAAGGTAAACTTATTGGTCCATTTACTACAAGAACGACCTGGCAGTTCAGCTTTGGTTTTTTCACGCACTAAACATGGAGCGAATAAAATTGTAAAAAAATTAGGACAGGCCGATATAAGTTCGGCTGCCATTCACGGGAATAAATCGCAAACGGCCAGACAAAAAGCCCTTGGCGATTTTAAGGATGGAAAGCTCAAAGTACTGATTGCCACTGACATTGCCGCTCGAGGTATCGATGTGGATAATCTTTCCTTGGTCGTGAACTTTGATTTACCCAATGTTCCTGAAACTTATGTGCACCGAATTGGCAGAACGGGACGAGCACATGCCAGCGGAATTGCCATTTCTTTCTGTGATCGGGATGAACGCCCCTATTTGAGGGATATTGAAAAACTAATAAAGCAAGAAGTGCCTCGTATGCTTGAACATCCCTTTTTGGAAGAAGTTCAAGAAGAAAGTAAATCCCAGAGGAATCAAGGTCCTCAAAAACATAAAAACCCCAATCAATCCCAAAATCGAAACCGATCTAGAAACTCGAATTATAGAGGAAAAAGCAGTGGATATCGAGGCAACAGTAATCGTAATAAGGCTAGAGGTAGAGACTAAATATCCCTATTTCAATATACTACTATCCAATTATATAAAACTACCCATTACAGTATCAATATAGTCATCTACCTCTTTTTGGCTATGAAATTTAGCGAACAATGAAAGGCCCTGGATACTGGCTAATAAATAGGAGGCATATTTATTACTGTCAAATTGTGCTGGCAATTCTTCGTTGAACTTGATCTTTTCAAACAAAATATAAAACGCGTCTTTTAAGTAATCAAAATGTGAGCTAAGTTCAAATACTATATCAGGATCTTTCTCACTAGCTTCCATTCCTGTATTCATCATTAAGCATCCGTAAGGGTTTTGGCCCGATTGTATTCCGTGTCCATACTCCAGTAGAAAACGGCGAAGGTCACATAAATGCCCTTTTGATTGCAGTAAATCCTTAATAAAAAACTCTTTTACGAAGCCTTTGTACTTTTTCAATACTTCAATAAAAAGACGCTGTTTGCTACCAAAACTGGAATAAATAGAGAATTGGTTGATTCCCATGTCCTTTTCTAACATGCGTAATGAAGTATTCTCAAAGCCATTGGCCCAAAAGGTATGCATGGCCTTTTCAACCACAAGATCTTCTTGATATTCCTTTTTTCTAGCCATAGCTCTGTTATAATACTTTTCTAATAATTGCCTTACTAATTTCAATGGTAATGACAATTTTCATACCAGAGAATAGTATTGGTTAGCAAGCAGTAAAATCCGATAAACTTCAATTTGTAATAATCAAAGAATAATTCACTTGTCTAAAAAGTCGTTTCACCTCTCAATTAAGACAGTTCAGTTAAATTGAATTCATTTGCACTCCTCCTCCAACCTACATTTGTTGTATAAATAAATAAAAACTTATTAAAAATAGAATAAATCTAAAAATGTATATCATGGGAAAAGCAACAGTATTATTAGGAACTGGAATAATGACCCTAATTTTGGCATTCATTGGAACAAACGATTTTTACGAAGATAAAGAAGATAAATCAACCGATTTTGTAAGCACTTACGGAAATTATGAAAATAACCCGTACCTAATTTTAGATACTGATTTCTGTATGTTCGAAGATGTAACTTATATTGAAGAAGATGAGGAAATAGTATTGGAATTTGATACCGCAGATTATTTACCTATTGGATTCAATGCATATGCAGGAATGAATTTTGATCTTAATCAAATTGAGTATGTTGAAATTGAGTCTGAGATTGAATTAGGATTCGATACTAAAGATTATCTACCTATTGTTTTTAATCCTTATGCCGAACCAAAATTGAATGTAACGGACATTGTCTACATCGAAATCGATGAAGAAATTGAATTGGGGTTTGATACTAAACAATATCTCCCAGAAGGGTTTAATGCCTATGCAGAAGTAGAGGTCAATTTAGACGAAATCATTTACATTGAAGATGAAGAGGAGATTGAGTTGGGATTTGATACCCGCACTTATCTGCCTCCGGGATTTAATGCCCTAAGTATCTAAATAATTGGTTGAGTAATTTGGTTCTTGTTAAGCCCTGTCTTTACTGATAGGGCTTGATTGTACGCCCCTTTTTATAAAATTCATTTTGCCAAAGAAATTCGTGTAAATTTGTGAAATAGGTCCATGCCTAAGCAATAAGTATTACCATGTTAAGACCAGTTATAGTAAAACGATCCCAATTAGTAAAGGTTTCTTTAGTTTTTGCCGTATTGGTTTCGCTACCCAAGACCATATATATCTACAACAAAGTCCTTGAAGGTGATATGGATCTTTCCATGGATTGGGTGATGGATTTTTTTATAAAATTTGTTTTTTTCTTTCTATTTTCATGGCTCATTTTACAACTAAATTCTAACTGGGGGTATTTATTTCACAAAATATAAAAAAGCTATAAGGGTAATTGCCGTAGTTATTTTGAATCTCGCCATCCTATTAATTGGGGCGCCAATACTTGATTTTATTCTAACACTTATTATTGGGCAACCATTGCCCGGGCAAGAAAAAGGTTTTTTATTGTTTGTTCTTACTGTCTTATTCATTATTCTGCTTTTCGTATCTAGAATACTTAGACTTCAAATGGTATCGCAAGTCAGTTTAATTGAAAATGAACGACTAAAACAACAGAACCTCCAAACGGAATTAGCAGCCTTAAAAAATCAAATAGACCCTCATTTTCTGTTCAACTCATTAAATTCACTTACCTGCTTAATAAGGGATAATGACAGAAGCTACCCAATTCGTGAAAAAACTGTCTTTTATGTATCGTTATATATTGCAGAGTGGCGACAGGGACTTGGTATCAATAAAAGAAGAACTTAAATTTTTGGAGAGTTATTCCTATTTAATCAAAACAAGGTATAGAGATCGATTTACCATTGAAATTGAAATTGATGAAAAATACCATGAAAAGGAAATTCCGCCATTGGCACTACAGTTACTTGTTGAGAACGCTGTAAAACATAATGAAATATCAGAAACCAATCCGTTGACTGTAAAAATATTTTATAAAGATGGTTTTATCTATGTTGAAAATATATTGCATCCTAGAACCGTTATGGCAGAAGGCACGGGAAATGGACTAGTGAACCTGGATAAAAGATATTATTTAATTGAAAAACAAAATATTGTTATTACAAAAGATGATAATATATTCAGCGTTAAACTTCCTATAAAATCAGGAGAATGAAAATAGTCATTGTTGAAGATGAGCTTGCCGCAAGCGAAAATCTGACTTATTTACTTAAGAAATTAAATCCCGATATTGAGGTTCTGGCTGTTTTGGATTCCGTAAGAACTTCTGTTGCATACTTTGCTACACCCACTGATGCCGAATTGGTATTTATGGACATTCATTTAGCCGATGGGCTTTCTTTTGAGATATTCGATCAAGTACAAATAACCAAACCTGTGATTTTTACCACTGCATACGATCAATATGCCCTAAAGGCCTTCAAAGTAAATAGTATAGATTATTTATTGAAACCCATTGATGAAGATGAACTACAAAAAGCGCTGACGCAATTTGAAGTTCAATCACAGATAGAATCATCCCCTAATGTTCAAATGGAAGGCCTTTTAAATCTTATCAAAGCCAATAGCGAAACGTACAAAACGACATACTTAGTGAGTCTTCGAGATCAGCTAATACCTATTAAAACAGCAAGTCTTGCATACCTATACATCGATACCGGAATTGTGAAAGGGGTTACCAAAGACAATCAGCGCTATACTTTTGATAAAAAATTAGAAGATATAGAAAATGAGCTCGACCCATCATACTTTTATAGGGTCAATAGACAATTCATAGTGCATAGAGATGCCATTGCGAATATAAAATATTATTTCAACGGCAAGCTTATACTAAATGTTTTACCTGCTTTTAAGGAACAAATTGTTGTTAGTAAAGCGAAATCCACAGCGTTTAAAAAATGGATCAATTCTTGACAAGGATTTTTTAAGTTTTCAATATTATATTGTTTGAAGACGATTAAGCAAAGCCCCCCTATGTGCTTTACCCAGAGGTATAACCTTTCTATTTATTTCCAAATGCCCCTCCGCTACAACATCAAGTTTGGCAATATTGACCATATAGGACCTATGAACCCTAAGAAATTTATGTTTAGGCAGTTTTTCCCCCATAGTTTTTAGGGTGGCGGTAATTAGGTAATGATTACTAGTAGTGACGATTTTACAATAATTACGGTCTGCCTCAATATATAGAATATCAGAAATTAATAATTTGTTCATTTTACCATTGTAGCGGATAAAAATACGATCATGCAACACCTCAATGGGTAAATCAGCATTTAATGTTTCTGGCTTATTTTCTTTCAATTGCTCAACTACCAAGGCAAATGTGCGCTGTAGCTGCACGGAATTCAATGGTTTGGGAATGAAAGCATATGGGCGCGTTTCTTTTGCTCTCTGAAAAGAGGTTTCATCTGTATTGGCCGTAAGATATATGATAGGTATATTTATTTTTTGTTGAATCATTTTGGCCGTTTCAATGCCATCCAAAGTGCCCCGTAAATTAACGTCCATAAGAATAATATCAGGTGTATTAACATTTGCATGCACCACAGCTTCTTCACCTCTGGTTTCTATACCTGTTATTTCATAACCCAAATTGGTTAGTTGCAAACAAATATGCGCGGCAATGATCATATCGTCTTCCACCACTAAGATTCTAACTTTATTTTTCATGACTAAGCTGCTTTAAAATGCTGAAATTCAAAGGATACCATGGTTCCATTTTCAATATCCAAATCCATTTTACCTTCAAGTTGTCTTGTCAATAATTGAATTAGTTTGGTGCCAAATCCCGTACCTATATATTCTTCTTTTTCGCTCTTTCCAATTCCGTTATCTGAAACTTTTAAAAACAATTGAGACCCCTCTTTCTTTAATCCTATTTTAATGATCCCCTTTTGATTATTCGGAAAAGCATATTTTAAGGAATTGGTTACAAGTTCATTTACTATTAATCCAATCGGGATGGCAGTATCCACATCCAGCTCCAGGCTATTCATTTCAAAAAACACCTCTATCCGATTTCTTGCATCAAAGACATTTACAACATAGCTCGCCAATTCCTCGAAGTAAGTCTTCATTTCTATAGACGAAAGGCCTTTTTCTTGATACAATTTTTGATGAACCATACTCATGCTCTGTATCCTATGCCTACTTTTCTGCATGGCATCAACGACTTTTGGGTCGTTTATTTCAGCAGATTGCAACGCCAAAAGACTTGAAACAATCTCTAAATTATTCTTGACCCTATGGTGGATTTCTTTCAACAGAAATTCATTTTCATCATTCTTTTTTTTCAATAATTTATTTTGTTTGACATTATTCTGTATTGCTTTATAAAGCAATATCAAATAAAGCACCAATAGTAAAACAACAATTATAATCAACGTTTGTCGCGTTCGTTGTCGGTTGATCTGGGCTTCTTGTAATTGTATGGTGTTTTCTTTTTGGGCTACATCAAATTCAGTCCTTAGCAAAGAGGTTCTTTGGTCAGCTGCTGCTGTAAAAACCTGGTTCTTCAAATTATCATATTCGGCAAATGCTTGGTATGCCTCTTGGTAATTATGGTTCCCAGCATAAGCTTTCCCTAGGGTTTCATAGGCTTGGCTTAGATAAAATGCATCCTCAAAATCCTCAGAGGCAATTACTATGCTTTTATTAAGACTCTCAATTGCAGAAACATATTTGCCTTGAATATTCTGAAGTTTCCCAATAGATAACCACGAGCGCATCAGCATAAAATTATTATCCAATAATTCTGCATATTTAACCGCATTTTCACCTGCTCTCTTTGCCTTTTCAAATTCATTTAGGAAAGTATAAAGATCTACTTTAGATATATATACATCACTTAGGTTATTATAAAATCCATAACGCTCTCCTATGGCTATGGAATGTTCAAAATAATTCAAGGCTTTCTGATAATCCTTCAGTGCTAAATAATTATTGCCAACCACATATAATGTAAAGCCATAGTCTAAATCATTTATATCGAGATCCTCAAATATTTCTGCGGATTTTAGGCCATATTCCAAACCAAATTCGAATTTGGATTGTTTCCAAAATAAATTGCTTAAATCACTGTAAGCCAATGCAATGGCTTTTTTGTCAGAAAGTTTCTTCCCAAGACGCAATGATTCCAATGCGTAATCTGCTGCTCTATCTAATTGTCCCTTGCGTTCATAAACGTAACCTAATTGCGTATTTAAGAAGGGTAGGTCTTTTTCAAGAACCTTCTTTTTTGCTTGGTATAGCACATTCAATGCGCTATCCAGCTTTTCCATGCGAAGTAAAATAGCGGCTTGTGTAATTTGGAACCGGCCTTCCCATAAAGTATCCTTTTTGGCAGTCGTTAAGTTTAGCCCTTGTAGTGTGAAGTCAAGTGAGGTTTTCAAATTTCGGGTATGCCAATAATAGGCAAGATCATTAAGCATTGAGAATTTAAGGGAATCAGGTTTGGCCAGCGGATAGGATTCTTCCAATACATCTAAATACGAGGCACCAAAATTATCAGTATCCACAAAAACCTTTTTGTAAGGTTTTTCGCTGTTGAAGTCTACAATTTGGCCAATACCAAGGAAGCTATTCAAAATAGTAAAGGCAAGGATAAAACCAGATTTCAGCAAACGCATTCCCATTTCTGGAATTTTATCATCGGGGAAAATGAGTTTTTTAAATATACAAAAAAATATAAAACTGCTGTTTGATAACTATTAAATGCCCTTCGGACAGTTTTAGCGCCTTTTCGTCCTTATTTATTTTCATTGATGGCAATAAATCTATTCTTTAGAGTTAAATACCAGTTATCGTCAATAACTGATGACGGGAAGGAAACTCCAATTGCGGGCGCTATGAAAAGAATGGGACTATTATCGGTATTTCTATTAGTAATTATCTTGACCTGTAAACAGGGACATAATGATGAAACGAAAACCAAACAAGAACAAACAATAAGGACAAATTTTGACAGTTTCGTCGAAAATGCATGGAACAATAAGAATATGGATAGTTTAAGGGCAGTTTCTGTTGAAAATTTTAATCGTCATCTCAACGGCATACAGGTCGCATCTAACCAAAATGAAATGGAAGCAAATATGAATATTTTCTTTAATGGATTTCCTGATTTGAAAGTTTCTATTGAGAATAGTACAATCAAAGATAATCAGTTGTTTGCCCATTGGACTTTTAAAGGTACCAATACTGGGATATTTGGCGAAGCCCCAGCTACGGGTAAGAGCATAATTGTAAGTGGGTACTCTGAACTGTCTTTTGATACGCAAGGTAAGATTATACGGGAAGATGTGTATTACAATGAATTGCAACTATTACAACAATTGGGATACACCTTAAACCCACCAAATGTTGACTAAGACCAATAAGAGTATCTAAGCATGAAATCATGTAAAATTGAAAGCGCATTAACCTAAAAATCAAATAAAAATGAGAATACAAAAATTAAAATTTCTGATTGCAGTACTACTTATTGTCCCTTTAGGCCTAATGCAGGCCCAAAATGACAATTCACAAGCGTATTGGGTTCACGAGGACGTTGTAAAACCAAATATGGTTGGCGAATACGAGAGTGTCGTCAAAGAACTTGTTGCTAATATGAAAAAGCACAATATTCAAGACGTGAATATGATAGTTTCCAATCTGGTTGGCGCGAGATATTTATATGTGGGACCCATCGAAAATATGGCTGAATTGGATAAGCCTTCATTTGCTACGCTTTCTAAAAAAATGGGAGCCGAAGCTATGGGAAAATTATTCGATAGGATGGACAAGTGTTATGATATCGAACAAAACTATGTCATTAATTTAGATAAGGATTTGTCCTATATGCCTACTGGCATTACCCAAACACCTGAAGGTCAAGATTACCGAAAATTCCACTATCTGCATTTTACTCCTGGGAACAGGGCCATGATAAAAGAAAAAATGAAAGCAATCAAAGACATGTTTGCTGAAAAAGGATCTAAAGAATATTATAGGGTCTATAAAAGCGGATTTGGAACAAGGGGAGAATTCTATATGGTCGCAGTCGCGGCAAAAGATGCTGTACACTATGCTACCCAATCCCAAGAAAACGATGCGCTCTTAGGCGAAGACGGCACTAAAACCATGGGTGATCTATTCAGTAATTTGTTGAAATACGAAGTCTTTGAAGGTAATATGCGAAGCGAGTTAGGGTATTCACCGGAATAACATTCATTAAAATATATAACAATTAATACAAACAATCATGAAAAAAATAAGTTTACTTATAATTGCCGCAATCCTATTTACAGCTTGCCAACAAGGAGCGGTACGTTACACACAAAATTCACCGGAAATTGATACTGTTAAGAAGTTAATAGCCAATTATAACAGTAAAACATATGATGCCAGTATCTATGCAGATACTGCAAAGACCTTCTACAATACGAAGGAAAACGCCATGTCGCCTGCTGAGACCATTGCTTATCACCAAGAAACCGATAAAACGTATAAATCCAGAGGTTTTCTTGACAAAGACCAAGAATATGAAATGGTGCGTAGTGATGATGGGAATACCTGGGTAAATTGCTGGCTGGACTGGGAAGGAACGCTAACCGCCAATAATCAGAAATTTGATATGCCTATACACTTGACCTATCAATTTATTGATGGGAAAATTGTAAGAGAACATGGATATTGGGACCCAACAGCACTCGTGCTAGCAAGTCAAGAAATTGAGGCGCAAATGAATAGTTCAGTAGAAGAAAAAGCAATTAGAGCTACAATAGATGCGGTAACAAAAGCTTGGAATGCCAATGATAAAGCCGCTATGGCATCAGCAATGACATCCAACTTTATTAGAACTGAAAATGGCAATATTATTGCCAAAAATCCAAAGGACTATGCGGGTTTTATGGATGTCTATCATGGTGCATTTCCCGACTTTACGGTAAAACTTGATAAAACGGTGATTAACGGCAATAAGGCCTATCTCAACTGGACATGTACCGGAACCAATACCGGAAAATTCATGGATAATGATCCAACCAATAAAAAGATTGAAACACATGGTTTTAGTGTCTGGACATTTAACTCTGAGGGTAATAGTGTAAGGGAGGATGCATTTTATGACAATTTGGTTGTATTCAACCAACTGGGATTAACACCTCCAAAATAAAATAACTAAACAAACTTAACAGGGAATTCCATTCATAAGGTTTCGGGGGGAATTAAAGTGGATACCCTGTTAGGTTTTAAAAATAACTTTCATGAAAAAAACAGTAGTAACACGACACAAGGTAGGAGATTTTAACACTTGGCTCAAAGGCCACCAAGACAGACTTGATTTATTTGGCCCTGCAATGTCAGATCTTAAGACTTTCCAGGATGCAGACAATCCCAATTCGGTGGTTTTGGTTATGGAAGTAACCGATATGGATAAGTTTAAAGCTATATTAAGTGATCCTTCTACCGAGGTTCTAAAAACCAAGCATACAGTACTAGATCCAATTACGGTGTCAATGCAGGTAGATCTCTAAATCAGGATACTAATGTTTTGGAAACTTTTCTCATAGCGTTGACGAAATAAAAACAAATCACTATTAAAATCAAAAGAGAATAATGAAAACAGCATTAATTACAGGGACTAGTAAAGGTATTGGCCTTCAGACAGCACTTGCCTTTGGCCGAGCAGGATACAAAGTATTTGCAACAATGCGAAATCCAGAAAAAGCGCACGCTTTTAAGGAAAAAATTGCCAGCGAATCTTTAGCAATACATGTTTCTGCGATGGATGTGGATTCCGATGAATCTGTCCAAAGAGGTATCGATGCCATACTTGATGAAGTTGGCACAATCGATGTACTTATCAACAATGCGGGTATCGAGCGGCATGGTTCTGTTGAAGAATTAAAAATGGCAGATATCAAGGCGATTATGGAAACCAATTATTTTGGGGTGATACGTTGTATTAAATGCGTTTTACCTCAAATGCGAAAAAACAAAAAAGGTTGCATAATAAATATTGCCTCTGTCGCTGGTAAGATCTCAACCAGTCCGCTTGGTGCGTATGCGGCTAGTAAATTTGCCCTTGAAGCCATTAGCGAAGCATTGGCCCAAGAAGTAAAACCATGTAATATTAGGGTTGCCATTATAGAACCCGGTATTATCAACACCCAAATGGCCAATGATATCAGCGTTGAGGGTAATTCAATTTATCCACATTCAAAACGTCTTGGTGGTTTATTTGCCGCATCACTTAAAACTCCTACCCATCCATCTATGGTCGCCAATAAGATTTTGGATATCGCAGATAGCGGAACTTGGCAATTACGTCATCCCGTTGGACCCGATGCCCAGCCCTTTTTGGAGTGGCGCGCTTCTATGAACGATGAAGAATGGGTAGATTGGAATGCCGCCAATGATGCAGATTGGTATGAGGCTGTAGAAAATACCTTTGGTTTGGATGCTCGACAGGAGGAACATCCGGTGAAACAGTAAATCAATGGTAAGGCAAAGTAGTTATACAGATAATGTAAACTTGGTGTAAGGCCCGATTAAAATCGGGTCTTAGCTTTTGTGAATTACACCCTTTTTAAATTTATTTTTTTATCTTAAACAAAACCAATTTTTAAAATATGAAACCAACTAGACGATCTGTGCTTTTTGACAAAGCTGGGTATTATTTTATTGGGCTTTTTGCACTGGCCCTTGCGGGGTTTTGGCCTTCTTACTTTTCCAAATTTTTTGATGGAACAGGGGACTTTTCCTTTTATTTTCACTTCCATGCAGTTTTTGCAATACTTTGGATATGTATACTCATTGCCCAACCTATTTTAATACGGTATAAGAAATATGAGTTACATCGTACCATAGGTAAACTGTCTTATTTTGTAGTGCCGTTTATTTTTATTTCGGTTATACTACTGGCCCATAATCGAATAACAGGCGAAGAAGAAAATTTAGGTTTAAGTCTTTGGGTTCCATTTAAAGACCTTTTGGTCTTTGCCTTTGGTTATGGCGTCGCTATAAAATATAGGCATACCATGGCCATTCATGCCCGTGGGATGATTGTCGCCGGTATTGTTCTTATTGAACCGGCATTGGTACGATTGATTCTTTATGTGTTTTTCCCAGATGCTGGTTTTGTCCCTGAAGGTTACTTGGCTACCATTGCCATTATATACATGCTATTGATCGGATTAGTAATTGCCGAACGCAAACAGAAAGTAGGTCGGTGGGTGTTTTCCCTGGCATTGGGATTGTATATATTTGTTCATTCAGTTATCCTATTTGAGATTGAAATATCGCCCTGGCAGGCATTTGCGGAGTGGTTTGCGGCATTACCATTGACATGATCTCATTGAGACTCAGATATTGAAATTGCACATCAAAAAACGAAATGAAAAGCGTACTTCCTCTTGCCATTTGTCTCGGACAAAAACCCAGGGATAGCGCTTTAGGAGTGCCATTTAATGGTACCCATTGACAGTTTAATGCCATCACCAATGTACAGAACACTCAAGAAATACGGCCGGTTGAAAATTTAGGTTTTATAAAAATAATAAAAGACTATCAACCAAACACACATCAAATTCTTTGGAATATTCCTAAATTAATGGCAAATGACCGGATTTGACATTGTAATTGTTATTGCCATTATCCTTTTCACAAGATTGGGGTACGCCTGGTTTCCAAATATATTCAAATTAAAAAAGAGGGGAAAAACAAACACAAGAAGAATGATTAATTTCCTATCTTGAAAAGCATCATAAATAGCCCAAATCAAAACAATTCCAGACGGTTTTAAAAATGCAACAATTACCATTTAATGAATAACGAATGAAATTGAGTAAAAAAAAGGAGAAGGAGCTAATGCAGGTATACGAAGCCTATTGGGCGGAGTATTTAAATGGCAATGTTGACGCCATGCAAGCACTGCTTGATGATTCCTACACCCAGATAGGCAGTGCTGAAAGCGAAGTGTTTTCATCAAAAAAGGAAGCTGTGCAATTTTTGGTCGATACCATAGACCAAGTAGCCGGCAAATTAGAAATGCGAAATAGGAGCACGAAACTGGAGCAGCAGGACCATCTCATTCTAATCCATGAAGTTTGCGATCTGTATGCCTTGGCAGATAAGAAATGGATTTTTTATTCCAAATTCAGGGCCTCTACCCTCTTACAGGAAAAAAAAGAAGGTTGGAAAATAACCCACCAACATTCCTCCTTTCCCGATACAAAAACCGAAGCAGGTCAAAATGTGGCCATTGATAAAATTGCCGAAGAAAATAAGGAGCTACGAGAGGCCGTCAAAAGACGTACGGTAGAACTCGAACAAAAAAACCGGGAACTTCAGATCGAGGCAGCTTTGGAAAAAGTACGGTCGCAGTCCTTGGCAATGCATACCACCGGTGAAATGCAGCTGGTGGCTAATGCGGTTTATAAGCAACTCCATGAGCTGGGGCTGGAAATGGATGCCGTGGGGATGAGCGGGGTCATAGCAGCAAAACAGGATTACGACGTCTGGGTGGGAGGAGCGCCCTTTGGAAAGGCCTTACGCATACCCTACAATGAGGTTACAAAAGTTCAGCGAGATTATAATAAGATGCTGGAAGAGCGCCCGGAATTGTTTGCAAAAACCTATACGGGCACTGTAAAAGAGGAATATATCAATCACCTGCTCACCCATGGGGATTTTCCGAAAGCCCATAAAAAGAAGATGGAAACTTCCGAGGCCTTTGCTACCTCCATCGCCTTGGCCAGGAAATCGGGCATACAAATTCTCCGCTATACCAAGCAGCCTTATTCAGGGGAAGACAATGAAATCCTAAAGCGATTTTCAAAGGTCTTTGAGCAGGCCTATATCCGTTTTATGGACCTGCAAAAAGCAGAAGCACAGGCAAGGGAATCTCAAATAGAAATGGCTTTGGAGCGAGTCAGAACCGCCTCCATGACGATGCAAAAAGGAGAGGAACTGGCCCATGTGATCAGTGTGGTCTTTACGCAATTAAAAATGCTTGGCATTGATTCTGAAGGCTGCGGATTGAACCTATATGATGAGAACGATGGCATGGAAATATGGATGTCTGGTTTTGGGGAAGACCTCCACCCAAAAAGTTTTTATATTTCCTATTTTGACCACCCGTATTACCAGGCACAATTAGAAGCCTGGAAAGAGCAACAGAATTATATGGTATTGGCGTTCGAAGGGAAGCTAAAAAGGAGCATGGATAATCAAACCTTTGCCAATAAAGACTTTTTTGATTTACCCAAAGACATAAAAGAAGCGTTTTTGTCTAAAGAAAAAGCCATTAGTTCTTCGGCCTTTATGAAGTATGGGATGCTGGAAATGATCGGGGATGAGGCACTATCAGACGATCAAGCCACCATTTTATGCCGCTTTGCCAAGGTCTTTGAACAAGCGTATCAGCGCTTTCTGGATATTGAAAAAGCTGATGCCCAGGCGCGGGAAGCCCAGATTGAAGGGGCCCTGGAAAGAGTGCGTTCCAAGACCATGGCGATGCATAATAGCGAAGATTTAGAGGATATCGTTGTTTCTTTGTTTGATGAAGTAATGAAATTAGGTCTAGACAAATCTTTGCGCTGTGGAATAGGTATTCTTGAAGATCATGAAGGGATGGAAACCAGGTCGGTGAATTTCAATTCCGATGGAACAGTAGAATTAAGAGTGGGGATGTTAGATATGACCATACATCCCATGTTGGTTGGTCTTAAAAAAGCCTGGAAAAATGGAAGCAAAGGGTACTCCTATGAATATACAGGAAAAGATGTTAGAAAATATTATGAGGCACTCAATAAAGAACCTGAATACCCATTTAATGCCAATCTTGAAACATTGCCAGAACAAGAATTTCATAAAAGTTTCATTTATTCTTCAGGGATTATTTTTGCGTTTTCTAAAAATCCGATTTCAGAGGAATCATCTAAAATACTAGCACGGTTTGCTGCTGTTTTTGGCCAAACGTACAGAAGATTCTTGGATCTTCAAAAAGCAGAAGCACAAGCTAGGGAAGCTCAGATTGAAGCAGCTTTAGAACGTGTGCGTTCAAGAAGTATGGCGATGCATGAAAGTAAAGAAATGTTGGCGGTGATTGAAGTTGTTTCAGAACAACTGCAACAATTAAATTTAAATTTTGATACCGTTAGTTTCGCAAAGAACAACCAAGAGGGTGACTTCACTTTTTGGATAACCTCTAGAGGGCAACCCAAGCCATTACTAATGGAGGTACCAACATTCGACAGCCCGGTATTAAAAGGGATTTATAAGGCGCAAAAAAAAGGATTTACTTTTTTGGCAGATTTTTTTTCTGCTGAAGTAAGCAGGGAATGGCATGAGCACCTGATCAAATATTCTGATCTAAAACTTTTTCCTGAGAAAATAAAGGATTTTATTCTGAATGCACCTGGCTTCGCACGATCAAGTTTTTTGTTGAAGAATATTGATCTGTACGTTGGTAATTACCGGGCAATACCTTTTACAGATGAGGAAAACTCAATTTTCAAAAGGTTTGCTCATGTTTTTGAACAATCGTATACACGCTTTTTAGATTTGCAAAAAGCAGAAGATCAAGCCAGAGAAGCCCAGATAGAAGCTGCCCTGGAAAAAGTCCGCTCGCGTACCATGGCCATGCACAATAGTGAGGAACTGGCCGAAACTGCCCTAGTGCTCTATGAGCAATTTTCGGTATTGGGGAATATACCTGATCGTATGAGTATCGGTATTTTCAAAGAGGAAACCAAAGAAATCGAATTATGGCCCACGGACCAATCCGGCAGTCAACTCAATCAAAAATTTACGGGCTCGTTTGGGAAATCCGCCAATATGACCAAAATGTATGAAGCATGGAAAGCGGATAATGATTCCTTCGTTGTGGACCTTTCAGGTCAAAAACTAAAAACTTGGTTAAAATTTATTCGGGAGGAATTGAAGTTATTTGTTGATGATTCCCACATAAAGGGTCGTAGGGTACAACAGGCTGCATTTTTCTCTCATGGAATGCTACTTTTTACAACCAATGAGCCGGTCGAGGAGGAAATTATGCAGTTATTGATACGGTTTGCAGGGGTATTCAGTCAAACCTATACCCGTTTTCTCGACCTCAAAAAAGCAGAAGCCCAGGCCAGGGAAGCCGTCAAGCAGGCCTCTTTGGATAGGGTCCGTGGGCAAATAGCCAGTATGCGGGATACCGAAGACCTGCAGCGTATTACCCCCTTGGTCTTTAATGAATTAACCACTTTAGGGGTTCCCTTTTTTCGTTGCGGGGTCTTTATCATTCATGAAAAAGAAAAAAAATTAGAAGTGTATTTATCGGCCCCAGACGGGCATTCCCTGGGGGTATTGCATCTTCCCTTTAATGTAAATTCACTCACACAAAACTCCGTGGAAAACTGGAAAAAAAACAAAGTTTACCACCAACACTGGAACAAGGAGGATTTTGTGGAGTGGACGCAATCCATGTTGGCACGAGGTCAGATACAGGATGCGGCCACCTATCAGGGTGCGGCCGCCCCCCCGGATTCGCTGGACCTTCATTTTATACCCTTTACCCAGGGAATGCTCTATGTTGGCAATACCGATCAGCTGCAAGAAGATGATATTGACCTGGTGAGATCCTTGGCCGAGGCCTTTTCGATCGCCTATGCCCGTTATGAGGATTTCACCAAACTGGAAAAGGCAAAAGAAAGTGTGGAAGCAACGCTGACCGAATTAAAGGCTACCCAAAACCAGCTGGTACAGTCAGAGAAAATGGCATCTTTGGGGGAACTTACTGCTGGGATTGCCCACGAGATCCAAAATCCACTGAACTTTGTGAACAACTTCTCTGAGGTAAGTAAGGAGCTCCTGGAGGAAATGATGGAAGAAATGCAAAAGGGCGATGTGGAAGAGGTAAAAGCCCTGGCAGAAGATATCATACAAAACCTCGAGAAAATAAACCACCATGGTAAACGTGCCGATGGCATCGTAAAAGGGATGCTACAACACAGCAGAACCAGTAGCGGAGAAAAGGAACCCACAGACATCAATGCACTTGCAGATGAATATTTACGCTTGGCGTATCATGGGTTACGGGCTAAAGACCAGAGTTTTAATGCCATTATGAAAACTGACTTTGGTGAAAATATTGGTGACATCAATATCATTCCGCAGGATATTGGAAGAGTCATGCTCAATTTAATTACGAATGCCTTTTATGTTGTTGATGAAAAGTCCTCCTCCGCTAATTTATCCAAAGAAGCCTCGGCGAAGTTGGGAGCTTCGGGGGATACAAAATATGAACCGACCATTTCCATCAGCACAAAAAAAGAAGGTGATAAGGTTTTCGTTTCGGTAACGGACAACGGCAACGGTATTCCTAAAAAGGTGCTTGCCAAGATATTTCAACCATTTTTTACTACAAAACCAACAGGACAAGGCACAGGATTAGGCCTTTCATTGAGTTATGATATTATAAAATCACATGGCGGAGAGATTAATGTAGACACAAAACAAAACGAAGGCACAACATTCACTATTACATTACCAGTAAATAACCACGCATGAAGCTAACCAAGAAACAAGAAAACGAAATATGGCAGGTGTACGACACTTGGTTAGATAGCTATCTCAATGGCGATGTCGCTACTTATGATAAGTACTTGGATAAGGATTATCACTTTATTGGTTCTACTGACAATGAAGAGTTTTTAAGCAAAAAAGACACTACTAATTTCTTTAAAAAGACTGCAGACCAATTTGCTGGAAAAACTCAGTTAAGAAATGAAACTAAAATCATTGAGAAGTTTGAAGAACTTGTTTTCATTACACATTTGTTTGATGCTTGGTTTCTAAACAGAACTGAATGGAATTATTACGGACGATTTAGATTTTCAAATGCCTTAAAGAAAAACAAAGAAGGCTGGCGCTTTATCTATCAACATTTCTCTACAACAGATAATAAAGCTGATGATGGTGAAACTATAGGCTTTGATAAAGTAAATGCAGAAAACCAAGAATTACGTGAAGCTATAAAACGAAGAACATTTGAACTTGAAGCAAAAAATCGAGAATTAGAGATTGAAGGCGCTTTAGAACGTATTAGAGCCCAAGCTGTTGCCATGCAACAATCCTCAGACTTGCTAGATATTGTGGTGACCATGCGTAATGAATTTACCAAACTCGGTCACGAAGCCCATTATTTTTGGCACATGATGTGGTTACCAGAAAAATACGAAAAAGCCATGACTTCTGGCGATGGTACTAAAATTGGTTTTGTGATGGAGTTACCAAGGCATATTCATGGCGATATTCCATTGTTAGCTGATTGGGAAAAGAGTGACGACGAAATTGTTATTTACCCAATGAATGCCAAAGCAGCAATCAATTATGTAGATAAAATGGTCAACTTGGGTGATTTTCAGAATATAGATCCTCAAGCACCAAGTCACGACGACATTAGGCATATTGGTGGATTGACCTTTATCATGGCACGAACAACCCATGGAGAGATTGGGTTCAGCTTACCAGGTGTCGTAAAAAATCCTCCCGCAGAAGATCTAGATATTTTAGTGCAATTTGCTGGTGCCTTTGACTTGGCACATAGACGTTTCTTAGACTTACAGAAAGCAGAAAAGCAGGCGCGCGAAGTTCAGATAGAATTGGCACTAGAGAAAGTGAGAAGCCGAACCATGGCGATGCAACATAGTGACGAATTGCAAGAAACCTCATTCTTATTAGATGAACAAGTAAGAGCGTTAGGCATTAAAACTTGGGGTTGTGCGTTTAATATTTACGGAGAGCATGACTCTACCGAATGGTTTGGAAATCAAGCAGGCGTTCTACATACCTACACAGTGCCTCGAGAAGGCATATTTAAAGACTATTACCAAAAAGGCCAAAATGGTGAATCCCTTTTAATAAAAGAATTCTCTGGAGATGATTGTATTGCCCATTACGATTATATGAGCACACTTCCAGTTATAGGCGATGTATTAAAAACCCTGAAGGAAACAAATGATGGATTTCCTACGTATCAAATAGACCATGTGGTTTATTTTAAATATGGCTATTTATTATTTATTACTCGAGAACCTGTTCCTGATGCCCATGCTATCTTTAAACGTTTCGCCAAAGTATTCGAGCAAACTTATACGCGTTTCTTAGACCTTCAAAAAGCAGAAGCACAAGCAAGGGAAGCACAGATAGAACTAGGATTGGAGCGTGTTAGAGCCAGAGCAATGGCAATGCAACATTCCGATGAATTATCAGATCTCGTAGCAACAGTTTTAAATGAATTAACCAAACTCGATTTCGCATTAACATGGTGCATTATCAATATTATAAACGAGGCTGACCAATCTAATATGGTCTGGGCAACAAATCCGGAAGGCGGAACAGTACCCGAATCTTATTATATGAAGTTTGAGGACTATCCTTTTCATCATGCTATGATGAGGGCATGGAAAGCGCAGAAATCAAAATTTGTCTATACGATAGAGGGAAAGGAAAAGAAAATATATGACGATTATTTATATAATGAAACAGAATTTAAAAGGTTTTCCAATAAAGTAAAAAAAGCAAATCGTGCTCTAGATAGATATGTTGCTTCCTTTACGTTTAGCAATTTCGGAGGATTACAGACTGTCTCCAGCGAACCTCTTTCTGATGAAAATCTTGATATTTTGGAACGATTCGGAAAAGTATTCGACCTTACCTTTACACGTTTCAATGATTTACAAAAAGCCGAAGCACAAGCAAGGGAAGCTCAGATTGAAGCAGCTTTAGAAAGAGTAAGGTCTCAATCCATGGGAATGCAGACCAGCAAGGATCTTAGTAAGGTGACCACAGAAATGTTCAATCAAATGCGTCAATTTGGTGGAGACTTGTATGCAACTGGCATTGTTTTTTGCGATAAACACAAAGGTCATGTAGAACAATGGCACAGCATTCCAAATGCAGGAATGATGAGTCCTTTTATAGTTCCTATAGATCTTGACTATATTCACCAATACCGGTATGATCAATGGAAAAAGGGAACAGAATTGTTTTCAATTGAGATTCCAAGTGATTTTATAGACCAACATTTTAATGATATTTTTAAACTTCCTTCCGCACAAGTAGTTTTAAAAGAGTTTGAAGCTAATAAAACTCCCATGCCACCAACTCCCGATTGGGAAATAGATTATGGCGCATCTTTTAAACATGGGTATGTATTGGTCTCTTCGCTGCAACCTTTTAAAGAAGCAGAAATTTTACCGCGCTTTGCTAAAGTATTCGAACAAACCTACACACGTTTCCTCGACCTTCAAAAAGCCGAAGCACAAGCCAGAGAAGCTCAAATAGAAACAGCCTTGGAAAGAGTTCGCTCTCGCAGTATGGCAATGCACAAAAGTGAGGAGCTCCAAGAGGTAGTAAAAGTGATCTTTGACCAGATGGCTCATCTGAATATTAATGCTGATCATGCCGGCATAGTAGTAGATTATGAACCGAAGAAGGACTTCCATTTTTGGGTCGCTGATAATCAGGACATTCCAGCTAGGATAACGGTTCCCTACCTCGATTTGGTTTGGGATAGACAATTCACAGAAGCAAAAAAGAAAGGCACCGATTTTTTTACAACACAATTGGATTTTGAAGAAAAGAATAGTTTTTATAAAAAACTACTTCCTCACATTGAAGGTCTTACTAAACAGGCATGGGATTTTTATCTCAATTGTCCTGGATTGACTGCATCAACTGTTATTCAAAAGGATATCGGTCTCTATATCGAAAATTTCTCTGGTATACCTTTTTCCGAGGAAGATAACAACATACTTATGCGCTTCGGTAAGGTGTTTCAGCAAACATACACACGTTTCCTCGACCTTCAAAAAGCAGAAGCGCAAGCAAGGGAAGTACAAATAGAACATGCTTTAGAAAAAGTACGCTCCAGAACTATGGCGATGCAAAACAGTAGCGAATTGCCTGAAGCTGCCAACAACCTTTTTCTTCAAGTACAAGAATTAGGCATTCCAGCTTGGAGTGCTGGTTATTGTATTTGGGAAGACGATCAAAAAAGTGCAACTGCTTTTATGAGTAGCGAAGGTGTTATTCAAAAACCATTTGTGTTGCCTACAATTGGTGTAGGTTACAATTTTGCTAAACCCTTAAAAAAAGGAGACCTCTTTCATGTTGAAGAATTAGGTGGAAAACTCATTAAAAAACATTACGAGTTTATGCGCACGCTTCCCATCTTTGGTGAAGTGATAGATGGTATCCTCGAAGCAGGACATCCACTACCAACCTTTCAAATATTCCATATCTGCTATTTCAAATATGGTTATGTGATGTTTATTACTTATGAAACCGTTCCAAAAGCACACGGCATTTTCAAACGTTTTGCCAAAGTTTTCGAACAGACCTATACACGTTTCCTAGACCTCCAAAAAGCAGAAGCGCAAACAAGAGAAGCACAGATAGAAGCAGCCTTGGAACGCACGCGTACGCAAAGTATGCTCATGCAACATTCCGATGAGCTGAGTACGACAACCCAAGTGTTTCATGAACAACTGCAATTACTCGGTATAGATTCTGAATTTTCCTATTTATGGTTGCCAGACGAAACCGAAAAGAATCATCTATTTTGGGCAACATGGAGTGAACTCAATAAGAGAAAAACCATTTACAAGAATAAAGCGGTTACTTTTCCATTAGACAAAAGTGAACCCTCCATTGAAGCTTGTTATGTTGCTTGGGAAAGCGAAGAAACTGTGCATGTCAACACTGTAAAGTCAGATGAAGTTGAAGACTACTTTAACACATGGTCTGAACTCCTTAATGGAGTTGATAAATTTAAACCAGAATTGTTTCCAGATGGATTGTACTATATAGATGCTTATATGGACTATGGTTGCTTTGGTATAATGATAAAACGGCAGCTTGTCGACGATGAAAAAAATATACTGAGCCGCTTCTCTAAGGAATTTCAGCGCACTTACACACGTTTCCTAGACTTACAAAAAGCAGAAGCACAAGCTAGAGAAGCACAAATTGAAGCCGCTTTAGAAAAAGTGCGTTCACGTTCCTTGGCTATGCACAAACCTGCGGAACTTCAAGAGGTGGTTGCTGTGGTTGCCGAAAAGTTACAGGAATTAGGGGTAATATTTGATGCTGGCGGGGTGATTCTTTGTACGTACTTCCCAGACAACAAAGATGTTGTACACTGGATTGCCGTTAATGACTTTTCATCTTCGGGAAGGTATTATTTACCTTATTTCGATAATCCAATTTTTAACGAAGCTTGGGATTCCAAAATAAAAGGCGATGCCTATTTTTCAAAAGAATTTCCTGTAGAAGCGAAAAATGAGTTTTTTAAACATGCCTTCGATAATAGTGATTATAGGCACTTTCCAGACGATTATAAGCAGCATGTACTTGCCGCTGATCAACATAATCTCTCAGCCGCATGGTCAAAAAATTCGGCAATTATTATCCCTTCACTCACTGGCGCTATCCCTTCTGAAGGCGATGCCGAAATAATGAAACGCTTTGCCAAGGTTTTTGAACAAGCCTATATTCGTTTTCTTGATCTTCAAAAATCAGAAGCACAAGCTAGAGAAGCACAGATTACTGCCTCTTTAGAAAAAGTTAGAGCATCTACTATGGCCATGCACAATTCAGAGGAATTGAGTGATGTATTATCTGTGCTTTTCGAGCAATTTGATATTTTGAACATTAATCCCAGTCATGCCGTTTTGACCCTGATTAACCCAGAAAAAAACACTCTGAATTTTAGAATGACTGGGCAACATGGTTACAAAGTATTGGCAGAACAAGAAGTCGATTTAAACTTAGTTGACACATGGATAGACACCACTGAAAAGTGGAAAAAAAGCGAACCCAATGCAGTCAATGTGAATGAATATCCAACCGAGGTGTTACCAGACGTTTGGGAAGTCTATAAAGAAATCCTCGCTTCGATTCCAAAAAAAGCCAGACCAGAAATTAAAGATTTCCCTGATGGGCTTTTTATTACGGAAGGATATTGCCGTTTTGGCTATATCGGCTTCGCACACCATCGGAAACCCACAGAAGAGGAAAAAGATATCGTAAAGAGATTTGCCGCCGAATTTGGAACACTATATCAGCGATTCCTCGATTTACAAAAGGCTGAAGCCCAGGCAAGAGAAGCCCAGATCGAAACGGCCCTGGAAAAAGTGCGCTCCCGTACCATGGCCATGCAACACAGTGATGAACTTCCTGAAGCCGCTAATGTGCTCTTCCTGGAAATACAGTCCCTCGGAATCCCAGCCTGGAGCTGTGGATATAATATCCTGGCGGGGGATAATAAATCGGCTACCTGCTGGATGAGCAGTGAAGGAGCCTTGCAAGAACCATTTGTCCTGCGTTTATGGGGAGAAACTTCCTTTGAGGAAATGGAGGCTTTTATCCGGAGCACAGATACCCTCCTTGTCCAGGAGCTTGGCGGGAAAGCAATCGAAGCACATTACGATCACATGAAATCTTTTCCTGACCTGCTTCCCATCTTTGAGCACCTCCAGGCGGAAGGTCTTTCATTGCCTACCTACCAGATCAACCACCTGTGTAAATTTTCCCAAGGCTTTCTCCTGTTCATTACCTACGAAAAAATACCCGACGCTCATGATATATTTAAACGTTTTACATCGGTATTTGAGCAAACCTATACGCGTTTCCTGGACCTGCAGTTGAAAGAGCAACAGGCTGAGGAACTTGTGCATGAAAAACAACGCCTTGAAGGAACACTCAAAAATCTTCGGGCCACTCAGGCACAGCTGGTCCATGCCGAAAAAATGGCTTCGTTGGGGGATCTCACCGCCGGCATTGCCCATGAGATCCAAAACCCTTTGAACTTTGTTAACAATTTCAGTGAGGTTAGTAGTGAACTAATTGAAGAGATGAACGAGGAAATTGTAAAGGGTGATTTGGAAGAAGCAAAAGTAATCGCGAATGACGTAAAACAGAATCTAGAGAAAATACTTCACCATGGCAAAAGGGCCGATGAAATTGTTAAAGGTATGTTACAACACAGCCGAAGTAGCAGTGGGGTAAAAGAACCCACTGATATCAACGCTTTGGCCGATGAATATTTGCGGTTGGCATATCATGGTCTTAGGGCCAAGGACAATTCGTTCAATGCTACTATGAAAACTGAATTTGATGAAACAATTGATAACATCAATATCATTCCGCAGGATATTGGAAGAGTCATGCTCAATTTAATTACGAATGCCTTTTATGCCTGTACTGAGCGCAGTCGAAGTGCTACCAATGAAAAGTCCTCCTCCGCTATTTTATCCAAAGAAGCCTCGGCGAAGTTGGGAGCTTCGGGGGATACAAAATATGAACCGACCATTTCCATCAGTACAAAAAAAGAAGGTGATAAGGTTTTCGTTTCGGTAACGGACAACGGCAACGGAATCCCTAAAAAGGTGTTAGACAAAATCTTTCAACCCTTCTTTACAACCAAACCAACTGGGCAGGGTACGGGACTGGGATTATCCTTATCGTATGACATCATAAAAGCCCATAAGGGGGAGATATCTGTAAAGAGTAAAGTCGGTGAAGGCACAACTTTTACAATTGCTTTGCCAGCATAGGCTTGTATTGCAATTAGGGTTCTTCTTTGATAGCTTTTAACAACAAGCTTAATTAAGGAGGTTTTGGAAGACTAATGGAAAAAGAGGGAATAAATTACAAATAGTCTTTTAATGCCCTTTTTTATTGATATGGAATTTATTTTTTATACCTTTTAAAAACCTTTGTGTGCAATATTCCCTCGACACATATTTTGCCAACTTTAATTTGTTGCGTATTCATTTACATTAGCCTCAATTATTTGGATCCGAATTTTGTGAAATAATCAACCAATTGAATTTCAAAGGAATTCCTTTGCTAATCGAAAACCAGGGCTTATGAAACTAATATTTACATTGCTGTTTACCCTATACCTAATTCCCTTTTCGAATTTAATATATGCGCAGGAAGTGGTGATATCAGGTAAGGTTTCCGATGCCAATGGCCCCCTTATTGGCGCGAACGTAGTGGAAAGAGGTACCAACAATGGGGCACAAACCAATTTTGAAGGTGATTTTTCCCTTAAGATTGCTGATGAAAACGCCACCTTGGTGTTCTCGTACTTAGGTTATGCAAATAAAGAAGTAGCGGTTAAAGGACAAACAACCTTGGAAATATATTTGGAAGTAATTACCGCTAATTTAGATGAGGTTATTGTTATAGGCTATGGAACGACAACAGTAAAAGATGCCACGGGTTCTCTTGTTGCAGTGGCTTCCGAGGATTTTAATAGGGGTGTTATCAGTTCGCCTGAACAACTGATACAAGGCAAAGCTGCGGGAGTACAGATAACGGAGTCTAGCGGGGAACCGGGAGCAAGTATTGAAGTCCGTATCAGAGGCAGTAATTCTGTACGTTCCAACAACAATCCATTATTTGTTGTAGACGGTGTACCACTTGATGGTGGTGCAACATCCACAACAAATTCCAATAGGCCTCCCAGAAACCCATTGAACTTTTTGAATCCTTCAGATATTGAAAGTATAAGTGTTCTTAAAGATGCCTCCTCTACTGCAATTTATGGGTCTCGAGGAGCTAATGGCGTTGTAATCATAACAACAAAAAGTGGTAAGACCAGTGGTCCCGGTGTTTTTGAATTTTCCTCGTCTGCAAGTGTTTCTTCTGTTGCCAGGAAATTTGATCTATTGAATAGCGAGGAGTTCTTAGCAGGAATCACACAATTTGGTGGTGATGCAGTTGCAGTCGATTTTGGAGGCAATACAGACTGGCAAGATTTTGTTACAAGAACGAGCGTATCGCAAAACATAAATTTATCCTGGTCCAAAAATTATGGCAAAGGAAATATTCTCGCAACCTTTGGTCATGGAAAGCAAAGCGGTATTATAAAAAAATCTTCCCTAAAAAGGGCTAGCGGAAGACTTAATTGGTCGCACCGCTTCTTTGACGACAAGCTTGAGCTTAGTTTTCGAGGGGCATTGTCCAAAGTAAATGATGAGGCTTTTTCTCCTGCGCAAGCTTTATCCCAAGCTTATAATGCCAACCCTACAATTCCGACGAGCTTGGCTTTTATTTCAGCGGGTATTCTAACGCCTGCAGAAGTTTTGGAATATCAACAGACCACGGGCTTTACAAATAGATTCTTAGCAAATTTTTCAGTGGATTATGCGGTTACTTCGGAACTGTCGGGAAAGCTTACTGTAGGGTATGACAATTCTAAATCTACTACACTTTCTGTTAATAGCCGGGATAACCTGGATGCATTTGGTGCTCCCGACAGAGGTACTGGAGGTCTTGGCGATATTGATGTGACAAACAATTTATTGGAGGCCATTGTTACCTATAAGAAGAAATTTAAAAATTCCTCATTGGATGCCCTCGTAGGATTCTCTTATCAGGATTTTCAAAGAAGTGGTAGAAATGTAGAAGGGTGGGGATTTTCTACTAGTGATCTTAATGAAGCAGGCAAAGATTTGGAAAATTCTGCCAATGCCATTGAAGCTGTTATAAGTGGTAATTACCAACAGTATGGTATAGGAACAAACACTGATGATATTTTTGTGAACAGGCTCTTCCCTATAGGTACAGATATGATTGCACCGATAGCCACTAGTGTTATTTCTGTTTTTGGGGACACCTTTGATTTTACCGATAAATTGCAATCTTTCTTTGCAAGGTTAAATTATTCTTTGTCCAATAAATACCTATTTACAGCAACTGTCCGTGCGGATGGTTCTTCACGTTTTGGTCCGGATAACCAATATGGTATCTTTCCCTCTGCCGCCTTTGCCTGGAAAATAGACGAAGAAGATTTCATTGGTTCCGATGTCTCAACCTTAAAACTTCGTGCAAGTGGAGGTATCACGGGGAACCAGGAAGGTCTTGGATTTGGTAATTTTGTTAGAACTGAGCGATACGAAGATAGTTTTATTGGGAATGGAGGGGAAATAAACATTCCGGGCACCCAGGTAATTTCATTTGTAAACAATGCATTGAAATGGGAAGAAACATTGTCTTTTGGTGTTGGTATCGATTTTGGATTTAACCATCGATAGGCTTTCCGGTTCAATTGATCTATACCGCAAGGAAACGAAAGACTTATTGATAAAGGTATCAGCGGCCCAACCTTCACCACGGCCATTTTTATTCCAGAATTTAGACGCTATTATGTTAAACCAGGGTATTGAATTTGCATTGGCCTATGATTTTGTACAATCCGAAAACTTTAATATCGATGCATCGTTTAATATCGCTTACAATGAGAACGAATTGCAGGATTTTGCCGGACAAATTCCGGCTGGTGCTGTTAGTGGATCGGGATTATCAGGGGCATTTGTCCAGTTGCTTGCCGAAGACCAACCTTTGTTTTCGTACTATTTAAGGTCTTTTGAAGGTTTTGATGAAAACGGTCAACCTATAGGCGATGGTCAGACCTTTGTAGGGAAAGATGCCTTACCAGATGTAACTGCAGGTTTCTCTTTAAATGCATCCTATAAAAATTGGAATTTTGCCGCTTACCTTTCAGGCCAGTTTGCCTTCTCGGTATATAATGGTACCCGGAATGCGAATTTTACAGCTGGGTCTTTAAGGAGTGGAGGAAATGTTACAAAAGATGTTTTAACCAGTGGCGAATCTGGTGATGCAGCAGCGGAAGTTTCTGTGCGATTCCTGGAAAAAGGTGATTATGTCCGTATGCAAAACGCAACCATTGGATATAATGTGCCCATAATGGGTATGGGTACTTTTAAAAGTCTGTACTTAAATGTGACCGGGCAGAATTTATTTCTAATAACAGGCTATAGTGGACTTGATCCTGAGGTAAATACCTCCGGCACCAATTTTCTAAACGGTATTCCTACAGCAGGGATCGACAATCTGGCCTACCCAAGACCAAGGACAATTACTTTTGGTTTAACCGCAAAATTTTAAAAAATCATGAGAAATGCACAAATTAAAAATTATTTGCTGCTGGCCATATGGGCAATAGTGATCATCGCCTGTTCTGATTTGGAGATAGAAGAAACAGATCGCATCATAGATAGATCCACAACAGAAGGGGGAATATTCAATGGCGTTGAAAATGTACCTGCTTCACTTGACAATATCTTCAACCGATTAGGGCCTAGCTTGGTTGTGGTTGGCGAGTATAATAACTTGCAAGAGGTTACCACCGATGAACAGATTGTTCCTACCAGAGGTACTGACTGGGGTGATAATGGTTTATGGAGAAACTTGCATACCCACGCATGGGATGCATCACACAGTGCGATTTTTTCTACATGGAATACATGGAATGAAATCATATTCCTTACTTCTGAGGTAATCGACCCTAGAAGTAATGCTTCACCAGAAGAGCTAGCACAAGCAAGTTTTGTACGGGCGATTGCCACTTGGGTTATTATGGACCTGTATGGTCAGGTTCCTAACAGAGCACCGGATGAAGGGCCAGCTATTAATCCTGTTGTTTTATCCAGAACTGAAGCTCTTGCCGCCGTACTAACCGACTTGGATACTGCTATTGCCGGATTACCAACAGCTGCAGCGAGCGATATGGACAATCTTAAAAGAGGAACCAAAGCCGCTGCCCGCTTCTTAAAAGCCAGGGTACTTTTAAATTCAGGTGTTTATAATGGTACTGGTAATCCTGTATCACTAGATGAAGTTGTTTCCCTTGTAGATGAAATCGCAGCTGATGGCTTTGCTTTGGAATCAGGGTATTTTAGCATATTCGAAGAGAGTGCTGATACAGAAACCGTGTTTTGGTTACCCATGAATGTTAGCTTTCTGATCTACGGATCTTTGCATTACAACCAAGCTGGTGGGGGTTGGAATGGCTTCAGTACCCTGGCTGAATTTTATGATATGTTTGAAGGGGATTCGGATAACAATGCTTTCGGATTGGGTCAGGAAGAGCGTAGAGGATTTGTGCCGGGTATAAATGAATCGAATGAAATAAACAAAGGGATAGGATATGGCTTCCTTATAGGACAACAATACAATGCAGATGGCACTAAAGCAAAAGACCGTACTGGTAATGACTTGGTATTTACCAAGGAATTTCCTGGTCTGATCGGTGTTGGTGAGGCTGATGGTATTCGCGTACTTAAATATCACCCAAGTAAGGACAACGGATTTACAAATCATACTATTATTTTTAGGTATGCAGATGCCCATTTAATGAAAGCCGAAGCCATTCTTCGTTCTGGTGGCGATGCCACCGCCATGGTGAATGAACTTAGAGCACTAAGAGGTGCTACACCACTGGGTACAGTATCTGAAAGCGAATTATTGGAAGAAAGGGGTAGGGAATTATATCTTGAATTGGTTAGAAGAACAGATATGATTCGTTTTGGACAATTTACCAGGAATTGGGAGTTTAAAGACCCAAAGTTTATCGGTGATGAAACCAAAAATTTGTATCCGATTCCGTCAAATGCCCTGCTTTCTAACCCTAATTTGGTTCAGAATCCAGGATATTAAGAAGATTAGGTAGGTATTATAATGGCTTTCCCATGAGCACAACTAAAATGATATTAAAAACCATGGAAAATAGCTGTGACTTTTAACTATATAAAATGAACAATAGAAATAGCATGTTCGCAGCGATAATGAAATTCAAGTTGTTCTCTTTTCTTGTATTCATTTTATGTCTTTCCAATATAAGTAATGCGCAGACCAAACAACTTAAATTCACAAAAATTGAAGAATCCAATGGTGTTACTTTAGGCAAGATCAACGCTATTACCCAAGATCAGAATGGATTTATGTGGTTCGCAGATCCAACGAATGGGGCAATTGTGAGATATGATGGTAGTTATATGACCCAGTATCGGCACGATCCCAAGGATCCGGAGTCATTAGGTGGTGATTATCCCGAATGTTTGTTCGCAGATTCTTCCGGTAATATCTGGGTTGGGGCAGGCGGCTTAGATATGTTAGACCCGGTATCGGGTACTTTTACACATTATCGTCATGATCCCAATGATCCTGAAAGTTTGAGTAGTAATGGTATTAGGGCTATCCACATGGATCAGCTTGGCTATCTCTGGGTAGGAACAACTGAAGGTCTGGACAGGTTGGACTTAAAAACAGGAAAGTTCGATCATTTTAGCCATGATCCCAATGATCCAACAAGCTCTGAGTCAGAACAATGTAAGGGCCATTTATGAAGACCGGGAAGGTACCCTTTGGATTGGGACTGGAGTGCCATGGGACCCACAAGATCTAGAAGGTGGTCTTAATAAATTTGATCGAAGCAAGGGTACTTTCACTCGCTATTTGCACGACCCTACTAATGCAAACAGTCTTGTCAGTAATAAAGTACGGGCCATATTTGAAGATAGTAAGGGTAACTTTTGGGTCGGCACTGATAAAGATGGTTTGCATACGCTTGATCGTAAGACAGGGAAGTTCACCCGTTATTCCTATGACCCAAAACATCCCGAAAAGCTAAGTCGCCCACCGGTTAATCCGGCAGGTTGGCTATGATCATATTACCTTTATTTTGGAAGATGCCGAGGAAAACCTGTGGATTGGGACTATGGCGAATGGCATTAACCGGTATGACCCTGTAAGCCAAAAAATTACCCATTTTGGTAATGATGCGGATAAATCCGGAACCTTCCTGGATAATTCTGGCTGGTGGGCACATGCCTCAAGTGATGGCTTGGTTTGGCTGGCTACACAGGATGGCGAAAACTTATTTAAAATTGATCTTCAGAATATTCATATCCCACATTTTAAGTATGAGGTTGATGGTCTTTTTATGTCTTTAGTGGAAGAGGCCCCATTTTTCATGTGGATGGGTGGCAAGATTGGTTTGGTACGTAAAAACTTAAAAAACGGAAGCTCGAAGCTGTTCGCCCATGAACCGTTGAATGAAAATAGTTTAAGCGGCAATTTTATTACAGAAATAGTTAAGGACAATGCGGGGATCTTATGGGTCGGCACGCCCAGCGGCTTAAATAGATATGATGCTGAAAATGAAAACTTTACCCGCTACCTGCATGACCCAAATGATGCTACAAGTTTGAGCAATAATTATGTAGATGCTATACTTGAAGATCAGGATTTTAATTTATGGGTCGGAACAGAAACTGGTGGCTTAAATCTATTGGATAGGGATACCGGGAAGTTTACCCATTATAGAAAGAACGACAAGGATCCGAGCAGTATTGGCGATGATCATGTATCCGTTATTCTTGAAGGAGAAAAAAATGAACTTTGGATTGGGTCAGGTGCTAAGGGTGGCATAAGCCATATGGATCGAAAGTCCGGGAAATTCAAGCATTATCTTCCAGAACTTCCAGTATATGACTTGTTTAAAGATAAGTCAGGGATTATCTGGGCGGGCACGCGCAAAGGGCTTTATAGGTATCATAAAACCTTGGACGATTTTTATCCATTAAGCAAGGATAGCGCAGGAATTGATATTAATTCTTTTGTAATGTCAATCATCGCCGATAATGAAGATAATCTTTGGATAAGCACCTTAACCGGGATTTACAAATTGAATAATTCCCGGGATAATTTAGTTCATTTTGGTAAAGAAAGTGGGGTAATCACCACTAATCAGGATCGGTTATTTACAGCATGCGGGTACAAGGCAAGTGATGGTAAACTATTTTTTCTTGATAGTAAGGGGTATTACGCTTTCTATCCTACTGAATTCAATATACCGCTAGATGAATCACCTTTATACTTTACCTCCTTTTGGCTTAATAACCGCTCTCTGGTGCCAGATAAAAAAGGTCCTTTAAAGGAATCGCTGAATGACACTAAGGAAATTCTACTGGATCATGATCAAAATGAGTTCGCTTTTAGTTTTACCTCAATAGATTATCGCACTTCAGCTAATAAGATAATGTATTACCAATTGGAGAATTACGACACGGACTGGCGCGAAGCACGCGTTGAGGATAAAGTGAATTATTATAGGGTACCTCCCGGCAATTACAACTTCCGCATCAAAGCCGTCAATAGCAGGAATGGGGTATGGTCAGAAAAAAGTATTGCTTTGATCGTTACACCTCCGTGGTGGACCACCTGGTGGGCATATGGTCTATATTTTGTGCTTTTTGCTGTTGCTGTCTATGCAATGGATCGGTACAAACGCAAACGATTACTCGAAAAGGCCAGAGCAGAGGCTAAGGAAAAAGAACTGGCACAGGCAAAAAAGATCAAAAAGGCATATGCTGAACTAAAAGCCACCCAAAGTCAACTGATCCAATCCGAAAAAATGGCCTCTTTGGGAGAACTCACTGCAGGTATTGCCCATGAGATCCAAAACCCGTTGAACTTTGTGAATAATTTTTCGGAAGTAAATACTGAATTGATTGAAGAATTAGAAGAAGAAAGGAAAAAAGAAATCCGTGATTTTACTAACGAGGATGATTTATTGAATAATATAAAAGAAAATGAACAAAAAATAATTCACCATGGCAAGCGGGCCGATGCCATCGTAAAGGGCATGTTGCAACATAGCCAAAGTACTAGTGGAAAAAAAGAACCCACAGACATCAATGCTTTGGCCGATGAATATTTACGATTGGCCTACCATGGACTTAGAGCCAAGGACAAATCGTTCAATGCCACTATGAAAACTGATTTTGATAAAACAATTGGCAAAATCAATATCATTCCCCAAGACATTGGAAGAGTCGTCCTAAACCTGATCACCAATGCGTTTTATGCCTGTACTGAGCGCAGTCGAAGTGCAGTCAACGAAGGCAAGAAACTCAATCAAAAAGACTACGAACCAACTGTTACCGTAACTACAAAAAAGGAGGCTGATAAGGTTATCGTTTCCGTCAAGGACAACGGCAATGGTATCCCTAAAAAGGTATTGGATAAAATCTTTCAACCTTTCTTTACAACCAAACCCACTGGGCAGGGAACGGGATTGGGATTATCCTTATCTTATGATATTGTGAAAGCGCATGGAGGGGAATTGAAGGTTAAAACAAAAGAAAATGAAGGGACAGAATTTATCATAATAATCCCACAAAATTGATATGAACAGAACTCACATTATAGCTATAATCATTGAGAAATTCAAGTTGTTCTCTTTTCTTGTATTCATTTTATGTCTTTCCAATATAAGTACTGCGCAGACCAAGCAACTTAAATTCACAAAAATTGAAGGATCCAATGGTGTTACTTTAGGCAAGATCAACGCTATTACCGAAGATCAGAATGGATTTATGTGGTTCACAGATCAGACCAATGGGGCTTTAATACGATATGATGGCAACCACATGACCCAGTATCGACACGACCCCAAGGATCCAAACTCATTAGGTGGTGATTATCCCGAATGCTTGTTCGCGGATCCTTCCGGTAATATCTGGATTGGGGCAGGTGGATTAAATAGGTTAGACCCGGTGTCGGGTACTTTTACACATTATCGTCATGATCCCAATAATCCTAAAAGTTTGAGCAGCCATGCTATTTGGGCTATCCACATGGATCATCTTGGCTATCTCTGGGTAGGAACAGCTAAAGGTCTGGACCGGCTGGACTTAAAAACAGGAAAGTTCGATCATTTCAGCCATGATCCCAATAATCCAAAAAGCCTGAGTCACAACTTGGTAAGGGCCATTTATGAAGACCTGGAAGGTACCCTTTGGATTGGGACAGGAGTGACATGGGACCCACAAGATCCAGAAGGTGGTCTTAATAAATTTGATCGAAGCAAGGGTACTTTCACTCGCTATTTGCACGACCCTACTGATGCAAACAGTCTTGTCAGTAATAAAGTACGGGCCATATTTGAAGATAGTAAGGGTAACTTTTGGGTCGGCACTGATAAAGATGGTTTGCATACGCTTGATCGTAAAACAGGGAAGTTCACCCGTTATCCCTATGACCCAAAACATCCCGAAAAGCTAAGTCGCCCACCGACAGATGCAGCGTTTTTCCTTGATCATATTACCTTTATATTAGAAGATGCCGAGGAAAAACTTTGGATTGGGACTTTAATGAATGGCATTAATCGTTATGACCCTGTAAGCCAAAAAATTACCCATTTTGGTAATGATGAAGATAAATCCGGAGCCTTTTTGGATAATACTACTTGGTGGGCACATGCTTCAAGTGATGGCTTGGTTTGGCTATCTACGCAGGACGATCACCTATATAAAATTGATCTTCATAATATTCATATCCCGCATTTTAAGGAAGATGGCCTTCCTAGGGCTTTTCTGGAAGAGGCCCCATTTTTCATGTGGATGGGCACCAATACGGGTTTGGTACGTAAAAACTTGAAAAACGGAACCTCGCAGCGATTCGTCCATGAACCCCTGAATGAAAATAGTATTAACCACAATTTTATTACAAAATTATTTAAGGACAAAGAAGGCGTCTTATGGGTCGGCACGCCTGAAGGCTTGAATAGATATGATGCCAAGACTGGAAACTTTACTCGCTACCAGCCGGACCCAAATGATGCTACAAGTTTGGGTGATGTTGTTGTGGTAAGTGATATAATTGAAGATCGGGATTTAAACTTATGGGTCGGAACAGCTGAGGATGGACTAAATCTATTGGACAGGGATACCGGGAAGTTTACCCATTATAGACCCGACGACGAGGATCCGAGCAGTATTGGCGGTGATGATGTATCCGTTGTTCTTGAAGGAGAAAAAAATGAACTTTGGATTGGATTGCGTGGTAAGGGCATAAGCAAAATGGATCGAAAATCAGGGAAATTCAAGCAATATCTGCCGGGTATTGGCACAAATGACCTTTATAAGGATAAGGCAGGGATTATCTGGGCGGGCACGCGCAAAGGGCTTTATAGGTATCATAAAACCCTGGACGATTTTTATCCACTAAGCAAGGATAGTACAGGAATTGATATTAATTCTTTTGTAATGTCAATCATCGCCGATAATGAAGATAATCTTTGGATAAGCAGCTTGTCCGGGATTTACAAATTGAATAATTCCCGGGATATTTTAGTCCATTTTGGTAAGGAAAGTGGGGTAATCCCCGTTGATAAGGATCGGTTAGTTTATGCAACCGGGTATAAGGCAAGTGATGATAAACTATTTTTTTGTGATACTAAGGGGTATTACGCTTTCTATCCTGCTGAATTCAATATACCGCTAGATGAATCACCCTTATACTTCACTTCCTTTTGGCTTAATAATCGCTTCCTGGTACCGGATAAAAAAGGGCCTTTAAAGGAAGCACTGAATGACACTAAGGAAATTCTACTGGATCATGATCAAAATGAGTTCGCTTTTACTTTTACATCAATAGATTATCGCACATCAGGTGATAAGATAATCTATTACCAATTGGAGAATTACGACACGGACTGGCGTAAAGTACGCGTTGAGGAGAAAGTGAATTACTTTAAGGTACCTCCTGGCAATTATAACTTCCGCCTAAAGGCCTTAAATGGCAGGAATGGGGTATGGTCAGAAAAAAGTATTGCTTTGATCGTGACACCTCCATGGTGGACCACCTGGTGGGCCTATGGTCTATATTTTATGCTTTTTGCTGTTGCTGTCTATGCGATGGATCGGTACAAACGCAAACGAATACTCGAAAAGGCCAGAGAAGCAACAAAGGAAAAAGAACTGGTTCAGGCAAAGGAGATCAAAAAAGCATATGCCGAACTAAAAGCCACCCAAAGTCAACTTATCCATTCCGAAAAGATGGCGTCACTCGGTGAACTCACGGCCGGCATAGCCCATGAGATCCAAAACCCGTTGAACTTTGTCAATAATTTCTCAGAAGTAAACCGTGAAATGATAGAAGAGTTAAAGGAAGAGAAAGCGAAGAATAAAAAAGTACGGGATGAAAAACTGGAAGAAGAGTTGTTGACAGATATCGATCAAAACCTGGAGAAGATCTCCCACCATGGCAAACGCGCAGATGCCATAGTTAAAGGTATGTTGCAGCACAGCCGTAGCAGTAGTGGGGTAAAAGAACCTACGGATATCAATGCCTTGGCCGATGAATATTTACGATTGGCCTACCATGGTCTTAGAGCGAAGGACAAATCGTTCAATGCCACTATGAAAACAGATTTTGATAAAAGCATAGGAACCATCAACATAATCCCCCAGGATATTGGCCGGGTAATTCTAAACTTAATTACAAATGCATTTTATGCCTGTACTGAGCGCAGTCGAAGTGCAGTCAACGAACACAAGAAAATCGATCAAAATGACTACGAACCAACTGTTATCGTAACCACTAAAAAAGAAGGGGATAAAGCACTGATCAGTGTGAAGGACAACGGCAATGGTATCCCTAAAAAGGTGTTGGACAAAATCTTTCAACCTTTCTTTACCACCAAACCCGCTGGGCAGGGAACGGGCTTGGGACTTAGTATGAGCTATGATATCGTCACCAAAGGACATGGAGGTAGCCTGGAAGTGAAGTCTGAGGAACAAAAAGGCTCGGAATTTATCATTATCTTACCTATGAAAAATACCAGCTAGAGTAAACAAAACGGCGTTATTAAGCACTACTCATTAGCGATAACCAACCAAAAAACCACCAATGCCGCATACCAACTTGCTTACATTCACCAAAAGATTCCTCACAATAACACTGCTGTTTTGCGGAGTATTCGTATTACCACAGGATGATAAAATAGCCTTTGAGAAATACGGGGTGGCTGAAGGATTGCCTGAGGAATTTGTTAGCTCTATTGTACAAGATGACGAAGGATTTATTTGGCTTACCACCCAGAATGGCCTCGTAAAATATGATGGTTACAACTTTAGGGTTTATAGAGGTGTATCTGATAAAAGAGATTCTACGAGTATACAACTTAAAGGCGGAAACGGTGGACTAATTAAAGCAAAAGATGGCACTCTTTGGATTGGGAGTTATGGACAAGGAATAGCATCGTTTGATCCTAAAACGGAACGATTCACCAATTATTCGCTAGATTCAAAAATTCCCGATGGATATCCATATATAGGAAATATAATGCTTTTTGAAGATTCACGTTCAAACATCTGGTCCTTAAACGTAAACAGAGATACGCTCGTATTGGCAAGATTAGATAGAAATACAGCTAAAATATCGACCTATCCACACAAGCAGATTCATAGAAGATATAATGATATTGTATTAAATTTTGAATTGTTAGAAGCGGCTTCAGATAGCAGTATCTGGCAATTAAAACATCCAGGAACTCTAAATATATGGAATGATAATAATGACACTTTTGAGGAGGTGATTCCTTCGGGGGCTATTATTCCAGGAACTACAACTAAAGATACCATTAGACTTATTGCACCTGGACACGACCAACATTTTCTGATAGGCGGGGATCATGGTGTTTATGTTTGGGATCCGGTCCAGCAGAAAAGTATTAAATCGTACACGAATTACCCTGACAAAGACAACACCTTGCCAACACATAATATTTTAATCGCATTTGAAGACTTACGTGGGCAGATCTGGATCTTTCAGGAAGAAGGTAACATTACCTTGATAGATCCGAAAGAAGAGAGTATTGTCCATTTTAAATATGGGGAAGAACTCCTAAAATTTAGCCACGGGCCAAAAAAAATTGATCAACTAGGGGTTATGGCCCAAAATCAAAAGGGGATTTGGTTTGGAACCATGAATTACACTGATTATTCCCAGGGAGAACCATTCTCGTATATCTATTATGATTTTAATACTAAATCCTTTGGTCATTTTAATGAAGAATTTAATGATGAAAATAATGTGCTCCCTAAAGGCTATAATTATATAAACTTTAGAGCACTACTAGATCATTCCGGTCTTTTATGGCTGGGTACCCGTCCTAATTTATACAAACAGGCGCCAAAAACCCGGCAGATAGAATTACTAAAACACGATCCAGAAGATCAAAATAGCATTCCTACAGATACCATAACACGATTGTATGAAGATAGTAAGGATCGACTTTGGATCGGAACTCTATCTGGAATATCTTTAAAAAAGCCTAATGGGAAATTTCAACAGCTATTTTTTCATATAAACAGCAAAGAGAAAAGCTTGGGACATATTTTCAAAATCTATGAAGATGGTAGTGGCACCATCTGGGTTGGGACTTATGGGAAAGGACTTTTTCGTTATCAGGAAGAAAAGCAAAAATTTCAACGAATTGACTTTGTACCTAATATAGATCATAATAAGGTTGACCTGGATATTGAGGCCATACAGGAGGATGGTCATGGAAACATTTGGGTTTCCGTGTGGAAATATGGCATCTACTTGCTGAAAGATACAAATAATACCCTTATAGAAAAATTTGAGTTGGGATCCAGCGATAAACATGGACTATCTAGTGAATGGATAGCTGAAATTTATCTTGACTCCAGGGGAGTAATCTGGTTAGGTGATCCTAGTGAAAATAAGTATGGCCTTTATAAATATTTGAGAAAAGAAAAGAAATTTAAACAATATAATTTCAATTCAGATGATAGAACTACCATAAACAGCAACGAAGTTCATTATATGACTGAAGACGATTGGGGCCGTATGTGGGTAGGGACCGATGGGGGTATAAACTTATATGATCATCAAAAAGACCTTTTTTATCGCAATAATAATTCTTCTTTAAAAATTCCTAGTACCTCAGTCTATAAACAAGCAGGAAATGGGCGTATGTGGATAAATACCTATAGTGGGGGGGGATTGGCACGGGTAGGCCCCGGGGTGAACGATGTAAAATTATTTGGAGAGGAGGAAGGATTATTGCATAATGATATTTCATCTTTTCCGGAATTGGTAAAGGATGAAAAGGACCAATTGTGGCTGCCTACACAAAGGGGGTTATCTGTTTTTGATGCCCATACTCAAAACTTCAATAGTTATTTTGAAAAGGATGGGTTTCAGCCGTATAGTCGTAGGTATACTGTTTTAAAAACGACAGATGGAGATATTTGGATGGGAGGCAATAATGGCCTGAATAGAATTGACCCAGATCAATTATTTCAAAAAGATTCCGTTCCCCCTAATGTGTTGATCACCTCCATAGGAATCAATGATAGTATTTATAGCGCCCCGGATGGGGAGCTATTCGAAAAAGCGGTTTCCCATACAGACCATGTTATGCTGAAGTATACGCAGCGTAACCTTAGTTTTGAATTCGTAGCCCTGCATTACCTGCGTCCCGAAGACAACCTGTACTCCTGGAAGCTCGAAAATTACAACACGGATTGGTCGACGCCGTCGAAGGATAGACGTGCAGCGTATACCAACCTCTCTCCCGGCACCTACACGTTTAGGGTAAAAGGGTCCAATGCCGATGGGATTTGGAATGAAGAAGGAGCAAGTATACAAATAATAATTACGCCTCCCTGGTGGCTCACTTGGTGGGCCTATAGCATTTATGCCCTGTTATTATTATTATTGGGTTATAGGGGACATCTGTATCAAAAAGCGCATACACTTAAAAAAGCACAGGAGAAAGCGCAACAAAAAGAATTAGAACAAGCCAAGGAAATTAAAAAGGCCTATGCAGATTTAAAGTCGACACAAACCCAACTTATCCAATCAGAAAAAATGGCCAGTCTGGGTGAACTCACCGCCGGTATAGCCCATGAGATTAAAAACCCGCTGAATTTTGTCAATAATTTTTCGGAGGTGAACAAAGAATTGTTGGTCGAATTGAATGAGGAAATTCAGAAAGGAAATTTTGATGAAGTGAAAGCCCTCGCTAAAGATGTAACCGATAACGAAGAAAAAATAATCTTCCATGGCAAAAGGGCCGATGCCATTGTAAAAGGCATGTTGCAGCACAGTCGCAGCAGTAGTGGTGTAAAAGAGCCTACGGATATCAATGCCTTGGTTGATGAATATTTACGATTGGCCTATCATGGTTTACGGGCAAAGGACAAGAATTTCAATGCAAAGTTCGAAACAGCTTTCGATGAAAAATTGGTCAAGGTAAATGTAATCCCGCAAGACATTGGAAGAGTGGTCCTGAATTTGATAACCAATGCATTTTATGCTGTCAACGAGAGGTCCTCCTTCGCTAAAGCTTCGGAGGATTTAAAATATGAACCAACAGTAACGGTTACCACTAAAAAAGAAGGGGATAAAGCACTGATCAGTGTGAAGGATAACGGTAATGGAATCCCTAAAAAGGTGTTGGACAAAATCTTTCAACCTTTCTTTACCACCAAGCCGACGGGACAGGGAACTGGATTGGGCTTGAGCATGAGCTATGATATTGTAAAGGCGCACGGAGGGGAATTGAAAGTGGTGACAAATGAAGGTGAAGGAAGTCAATTTATAATCATATTACCTGTTTAAATTATGAATGTAAGAAACGTATTCATTAGCATGATATTTATCCTTGTCTTTGCACCCTTAAAGGCTCAGGATACGCTTTTCGTTGATCCAGGCAAATTGGATAGTTTGAAGGTGCTTGTTTTTAAACGCAATCAAAATGATAAAGAAAAAATAAGGTTACTCAATGAGTATGCCCGGATGAGTTTTTATAATCAAGAAATTATTCAGGGTTTTTCCGCAACAATAGAGGCAATTGAATTGTCAGAAGAAATTGAATTTAAAGAGGGAGAGATCATGTATCATGAGACCTTGGCCGCCTTCTTGGGCCCGGGAGATATTGTTTCATATCATCATCAAAAGGCAAGGATGCTATCCACACAATTGAATCAAAATGATTCCTTTACTGAAGTCCAGCTTCCGGATGGCTATCCGACGCCTTATAATGAAAAGTATTATAAAAAACTGTTGAAGGCATTAGAACATTTCAAGGATGTAAAGAACAAGGAAATATTGGCAGCATTATATGACCCTCTTGGTTATTACTACTATACTATAAATGATATTGATCAATTTAGATTAACAGCGTATAGTATTATAGAGATTTATTCAGAATTGGAAGAATTTTATCCATTATTCCTCTATTATTCTATTTTAAGTTATGTAGCTATAGAAGAAAATGATGTTTTGGAAAAGGATATCATTGATGCCAAAATTGAAGAATTGGTAGCGTCAATGAAAAATAAAAATGAGATAGGGCCATTAAATTTTCAATTGGCAAATTATTATAGAATTAACGGGCAAAACACGATTGCTATAGAGCATTATTTGCAGTGCATTGATTTTTTTGAATCAATTAATGATTATTATATGTTGTCGGATGTTTATGGTCAAATGTACCGAATGTATTCAAATTTAGAGATGTTTGATAGAGGAGCTGAAGCGATGGAGAATAGAGTCAAACTATTGGCGGCACATAATTTACCCGAAGATATGTTTACTGCATACAATCAGGTAATGTGGGCCATGTACGATGCTAAAAATTACGACAAAGCGCAATATTATAATCAGCTTAAAAAAAGTATATCCACGCCGCTTACTGCCGAAGATTTCGTGGCAGATAGTTATAGCCTTGAAGGTCATATTCAAATGGATAAGAAACATTATGAGGTAGCCATTTCGCTAATTGAAAAAGCTCTTGATGCATCAATTAGGTTGAAAAGAGTAGATAATGATGAATGGGAAGCCTATCGCATATCAACTTGCTATTATAATCTTAATGACCATGAAAATGCCCTAAAGTATGCTTTGCTAAGTCAAGAATTTTTACATGAAGACAATTTCAGATTAAAAAAGCGCTTAAATTTGACATTTTCTGACATTTATGACGCGCTGGGAAACGAGAACCTGGCATATAAGCATTTAAAGATCTACAAGGATCTTATCAAAGAATCAGAGGATATTGATATTGCAAACGTTCTTATGAAGGCAGAAGTTCGATCGGTGATTGATAGGAATCAAAAGGAAATTGACATACTTGAAAGAGAACAATTTATAAAAGAACAACAAAACAAAAATCAGCGCTTATGGATCATAAGTATTGCCGGAGCGCTGTTATTTGCCTTAATACTTAGCTCTATCTTATTTCGAAATAATAAGAACAGACAAAAGGCAAATCTAATTCTTCAGCAACAAAAGGAGAAAGTTCAGGAGACTTTGGTAGCGTTAAAAGCAACACAATCCCAATTAATACAATCCGAAAAGATGGCATCTTTAGGAGAGCTCACTGCGGGAATTGCGCATGAAATTCAAAACCCACTTAATTTTGTCAATAATTTCTCTGAAGTTTCTCAGGAACTGATGAAAGAAATGTATGAGGAGATTGAGAAGGGTGATCAGAGAGAAGCGCTGGAAATAGGAAATGATATTGAGCAAAACCTTGAAAAGATACATCACCACGGGCAACGTGCCAGTGAAATTGTTAAAGGCATGTTGCAGCACAGTCGCAGTAGCAGCGGTGTTAAAGAACTTACAGATATCAATGCCCTAACGGATGAATACCTACGTCTGGCCTACCATGGTTTACGGGCAAAGGACAAGAATTTCAATGCAAAGTTCGAAACTGATTTCGATGGAAAATTAGTCAAGGTAAATGTAATCCCGCAAGATATTGGCAGGGTGGTTTTAAATTTAATAACGAATGCTTTTTATGCCGTTAATGAAAAGTCCTCCTCCACTAATTTATCCAACGAAGCCTTGGCAAAGTTGGGAGCTTCAGGGGATTCAAAATATGAACCGACGGTTATAGTAAGTACCAAAAAAGTGGGCAAAAAAGTGGAGATCAAAGTTTTAGACAATGGCAACGGCATCCCTAAAAAGGTGTTGGACAAAATATTTCAACCTTTCTTTACCACCAAGTCGACGGGGCAGGGTACAGGATTGGGATTATCCCTATCTTATGATATTGTAAAAGCGCATGGAGGAGAGTTAAAAGTTGAAACGAAAGAGGGCAAGGGAACCACTTTTATTATTCAATTACCAACGCTTTAATTTTTGTTGAAATCCCTAAGTACATATAATTTTCAACAAAGGGGATTTCTTTTATTGCAAAGAATTAAATTTAACCAGTAATATTTTTCCAACATCTCAATTAGTTATGATTTTAGAACCCTTTGTATTACTTTTTATAATTTGGCACATCCGTAAAAACTTACGTTTGCTTTTGCCAAATACCCATTGGAATAAAAAACTTATATGGGCCATGATTGGCATAGCAATTCTTTTTATTTTAGAAAGAACGCTTCCCATAACGATTGTTACAAAATGGATATGGCACTTATTGATACTGGGAATTGGATACCTGATTTTCAGGCTTCCGGTACTTGAACGAATGCGAACTATAATAATAGCCGTTCTTCCATTAATAATTATAAATATTATAAAAGATCTGCTTAAAATTATTTATTTACCCCTTTACGAAAAAGTAGATAATTACCTGGACTTTGCCATTGTTTTTGCCCTGGCATGGATGATTGCCATGCTGATACGATCAAACAAACAGAATAAAGCCCTTAAAAAAGAAAGACAAAAAACACTGGCAGAAGAAGAGCGAAACAAATTCATTTCGGCACAAAAAGAAAAACTGGAATTGATTGTTGAGGAAAGAACGGCTGAGATAACAAAACAAAAAGATGAATTAATGCATGCTTTCAACGAATTAACGAACACCCAAGCCCAACTAATCCAATCCGAAAAAATGGCCAGTTTAGGTGAACTCACCGCAGGCATTGCCCATGAAATCCAAAATCCCTTGAACTTTGTGAATAATTTTTCTGAAGTGAATACCGAATTGATTGATGAATTAAGCGAAGAAGTTGACAAAGGAAATCTTGATGAAGTAAAAACAATAGCAAAAAATATTAAGGAGAATGAACAAAAAATTAATCACCACGGCAAAAGAGCAGATGCCATAGTAAAAGGGATGCTACTGCATAGTCGTAGCAGTAGCGGAGTAAAAGAACCAACGGATATCAATGCACTCTGTGATGAATATTTGCGTTTGGCCTACCATGGTTTACGGGCGAAGGACAAGAGTTTCAATGCAAAGTTCGAAACTCATTTTGATGAAGGCATTGGCAAGGTAAAAATAATACCGCAAGATATTGGCCGGGTAATTCTCAATTTGATTACAAATGCTTTTTATGTTGTAGATGATAAGTCCTCCTCGGCCAAGGCTTCGGGGGAGACAAAATATGAACCAACGGTTTCCATAAGTACCAAAAAAGTAGGCAAAAAAGTGGAAATCAAGGTTTTAGACAATGGCAATGGTATTCCTAAAAAAGTGTTGGAGAAAATCTTTCAACCTTTCTTTACCACCAAGCCAACGGGACAAGGAACGGGATTGGGATTATCCTTATCTTATGATATCGTAAAAGCGCATGGTGGGGAACTCAGTGTGGAGACCAAGGAAGGGAAAGAAACAACATTTACCATTAAACTGCCGATTGGCTAATCAAACTATAGTAACTTAAAAGAAAAAGGGTATGAAAATATTAGTAGTAGACGACGAACGTGACGTAAAATTACTGTTTCAGCAACGTTTTAGAAAAGAAATCAAGAGTGGAGCGCTCAATTTTGTTTTTGCCTTTTCTGGGGAAGATGCCCTCAGTATTATGAAGACCATGGAACAAAAAGCCGTTCTTATCTTATCGGATATTAACATGCCGGGCATGAGCGGATTAGAATTACTGGAACAAATCAGGATGAATTATGAAAAACCACCACCGATGGTCATGATGATCACTGCCTATGGGGACGAGGAAAACCGAAGTACTGCCAAGCGTTTGGGTGCCGACGATTTTCTGACCAAACCCTTGGATTTTGCCCTTTTAAAAAATATATTATTAAACATTGTATGATGTCAAAAATACTGGTAGTGGATGACGAGACAGATTTGGAAGTGCTCATCAAACAAAAGTTTCGAAAGCAGATAAGGCAAAAGGAATACGAGTTCATCTTTGCGGTCAATGGGAAGGATGCCTTGGAAAAACTCCTTACCGATCCCGATACTGATATCGTATTGAGCGATATCAACATGCCGGAAATGGATGGGCTAACCTTACTGACGAAGATAAATGAACTCAATCCGTTGTTAAAATCAGTGATTGTTTCGGCCTATGGGGATATGGACAATATACGTACGGCCATGAACCGCGGGGCTTTTGATTTTATTACCAAGCCCATTAATTTTGAGGACCTTACCCTGACCATGGAAAAGACCTTAAAACATGCCCGTGAAATAAAAAATAACCTCAAAGCCATCAAAGAAAACAATATTTTGAAGATGTACGTAGATGAAAACGTACTCAATTTTATGGGAAGTCAAGAATACGAATCTATCGTCATGGCCAATGAAAATATTGAGGCGACCGTGATGTTCATAGACCTGTGCGGTTTTACAGCAATAAGTGAAAACACCGCACCTAACGTGGTGGTGACTATGCTCAACACTTATTTTGATGTGATGGTGAAAGAAATTATTGCCCAAGAAGGACACATAGACAAATTCATTGGCGATGCCGTCATGGCGGTATTTCGGGGTGAATACCATTTAGATCGGGCCATAGATGCCGCTTTGGCAGTACGACATCAAATCAACAACCTACCCGAAGTAAAAAGTACCAAGCAATTTACACCCAAAGTCTCTATTGGAATCAACAGTGGGGAAATGATTTCGGGGAATATAGGATCTTCCAGTCTAAAACGCTTGGATTATACGGTCATCGGCGATACGGTGAATATTGCCTCCCGGCTGCAGGATGCGGCAAAGGAAAATCAGATCCTTATTGCAGCATATTGTTATGAACAGGTGAAAGAAGCATTTCAATGTAAAAAAATTGGTAGTATTGATTTGAAAAACAAGGCGCAACCGCTAGTGACTTATGAAGTAATCGAGTAAGATTAACTTTAATGCTATCTTTCTACATTTAAACACCAACCTCAGTTATGATTACCAAGCTTGGGGAAAAATTCACACAGCTGTTTTTAAAATACATGCCAGATGCATTTGTCTTTGCCATGCTCCTCACTCTTTTGGTTGCGCTTTGTGCTTGGTTATGGCTTGGTGCTACACCCATGGAAATAATCACTTCTTGGTACGATGGTTTCTTCGATTTGTTGGCCTTTGGAATGCAAATAGTTTTAATCATCATAACAGGATTCACTATTGCCCTATCCCCCATTATTAATAAAGGCATTGATTATTTGGCTCGATATATAAAAACTCCCGGTCAAGTTTACTTTTTTGTGGTGATGATAGGATTATTGCTAAGCTTGATAAGTTTTGGTTGGGTCGTGATCACTGCGGTTCTAGGTAGAGAATTGGCGAAGCGAATTAAAGGAATAAACTATCCATTTTTAATTGCATGTGTCTATTTCTCAGTGAATAGTTGGGTACTTGGCCTCTCAAGTTCAATTCCATTATTACTTAATACTGACGAGAATTATCTAATGAAGGCCAATGTATTATCGTCTGTAATCCCTACTTCATTCACCCTTGGTTCAAACCTAAATTTGGCTATGATCGTATTAATTGTCATCGGCGCTCCCATGCTTATGTTCTTATTGGCCCCCAAATATAATGCCTCGAAAGAACTGAAAAATATGATAATACCTACTGAGGATGACAGCAAAGTCTCAATTAAGGAGGAAGCTTTAAGTTTTAAACTTCCTTTTTCTTCAGTTTCTGACAAACTGAATAGCAGTAAAATACTTCAAGCAATCATTGCGCTTATGGGGCTGACCTATATTGTTTTCCATTTTAGCACCAAGGGACTTGACCTGAACTTCAATATCATGATCTTCATTTTTTTGATTTTGGGATTAATTCTTCATCAAACGCCGATGCGTTACGTCATCGCAATGAAAAGAGCGTCTAGTAATATTTCAGGTATTTTATTTCAATATCCCTTTTATGCTGGTATCATGGGCATTATGCTTTATACCGGTTTAGGGGAAGAATTGGCGCAAGTTTTAGCTTCCGTGGCTACAATTGATACTTATCCATTTTATGCCTATTTAACCGGGGGTATAGTGAATTTTGCCATTCCTTCTGCTGGAGGGGAGTTTGCTGTAGTTGGTCCAAGTATAATCAACGCAGTTAAGGTAATTGGCGCCGGTCTATCAGAATCAGAAATAACAGCAATGATTTCAAAGGCCTCTTTATCTGTTGCATACGGTGAAAGTTTAAGCAATATGATACAGCCTTTTTATTTATTACTTGTCCTACCCGTCATGACCAAGGGAGTTAAAATTCAGGCCAGGGATATCATGGGTTATTTGGTCATTCCTTTTTTGGTCTTCTTTATTTTGCAGTCAATTCTCGTGCTTTGGATGCCAATTTAAACATCCCTATAAAAGGTCAGTCCGTTTTTAAAAGGGTCGTAAAACGCAAATTCCCTTGTACCCCAAGCCGTTTCCCTTAAAAGGGTATGGGCATGAAAGACATCCTTATCGGAAAGCTCTTCATATAAGGCATCAATGTTTTGGGTAACAATGCGCAACATGGGTCTGTCAACAGTTGTCTCCCATTCCTTGGCATCGTGCCATTGTAAATGTATCTCAATACCATCCCGAATTATACCTGCATAGGTAGGTTTTTTGCTGTCATCTGCGAAAGCTATCTTAAACCCTAGTCTATTCACATAAAAATCGAGTGCTTCTACCACATTTTTAACGGGTAGAACGGGATGTATTTGATGTAAATAGCCTTGCATATTTTTTCTCTGATTTTATATAATTACCTTGTGTTTCAAATTACGAAAAAATAAATTCAGCATTTGAAAAAAAATCCAATCATACTCGCAACGCTTTTAATTATGACTGCTAATCTTATAGGACAAGACTTAAAATTAATGACCTATAATATCAAATATGATAATACAAAGGATACCGTAAATAATTGGAACGACCGCAAAGAAAGCCTGGTCCGTTTAATTCGTCATTATAATCCTTCATTTATTGGCATACAAGAGGCCCTGCACCATCAGTTAACTTATATTGATAGTTGCCTTGGTCAATTTCTCGTTTATCGGAGTTGGAAGGGATGATGGGAAACAAAAAGGAGAATACACCGCTATCCTTTATGACCATACAAAGTTCAAAGTACGCGATGAGTACTACTTTCTGGCTTTCCAAAACGCCGGGAAAAGTATCCGTGGGTTGGGATGCCGCATATGGAACGCATTTGCACCTATGGCCTTTTTGAGGACTTAAAAACCAAAAAAAAGCTATATGTCTTCAATACCCATTTTGACCATATGGGAGAAAAAGCACGGGAGAAATCGGCTAAAACTAATTCTAAAGAAAATCAAAAAAATCAATAACGAAAATTTACCTGTTGTCTTAATGGGTGATTTTAATCTGAGGCCTGAAGAAAAACCCATACAGCACATAAAAAGTAAAATGCAGGATGGAAAAGAGGTAACGGAACACCCTTTTTATGGTCCAGAAGGTACTTTCAATGGATTTGATTGGAACATGGAGTTAGACCGCAGAATCGATTACATTTTTGTAAAAAAGTTCAAAGTGAAATCCTACACACATATTGATGACAGAATGCAAAACAATAAACATATTTCGGACCATTTGCCAGTTCTGATAAGTGTTGAAAAACCATAAGTTATGTATATACCCCATCATTATAAAAATGAAAACATTGAAGAAGTCAAGGAGTTCTTAAAGCATAACAGTTTTGGCGTTTTGATTAATCAGGTTGCTGGAAAACCTTGGGCGACCCATATTCCTTTAGAGTTGGATGTGGATGAAAAAGGAAAGGATATTCTTGTAGGCCATATCGCAAGGGCCAATCCGCAATGGAAAAATTTTGAGGAAAACAGCGAGGTATTGTGCGTATTCAATGGCCCTCATAGTTATGTTTCTTCCTCATGGTATAAAGATGAGGAAGTACCAACTTGGAACTATATTGCCGTGCATGTTTATGGTACTATTAATATATTGAATGAAGAAGCGGTTTTAGCTTCCTTACACAAGTTGGTTGATAAGTATGAGGCCAATTCAAAAAATCCGATATCAATCGGCAATTTGTCAAAAAAAACCATGCGTCAAATAAAAGGTATAGTAGGTTTTCAAATAAAAATAGATAACATACAAGCTGCATATAAACTCTCACAAGGTCGGGAACATGACCATCCCAAGATTATTTCAGCATTGGAAGAACAGAAAACTTCGGGGGCCAAAGAAATTGCAAAGCATATAAAAAACCGTTAATTTTATTGAAAACATTATAGATTATGTTACAAAATAAATTTTGGCAAGCCTTTTTTGCCCTAGCACCTATAATCACTCTTTTTATCGCAATTTCTTTTTATTTAGGTGCTCTTATCTATTTTTTTGGCCATATGCCAGAATTGGAAAATTCTGGGAATGTATCAGCCTGTTATTCTAGGAAATATTTGGATTTTTATAATCTTTATTTTTATGGCTGTCTTGATATCGATGGGAAGTTTGGTCTTTTATATTGTACACGCCGTTCAAAATCCAAACCTTAAAGAAAATAACCTTCTGCTGGTATGGATACTTTTATTTATTTTCCTAGGGGGTATAAGCCAACTACTCTATTGGATAATTGAAGTCGTAAATAGGCGGGGTAAAACTGCATAACCAAACAACTAATTGTAGAAGGTGATGATAAGCACCCATTTATTTAAAAGATAATCCCACGGTTGAGAATAATCTATAGTATTTAGCGTGGTTAAAATGACAATTGGGATTGATAAACCGCGGCTTACAACTGAGCATAAGCATTCAAAACACGTTCAATTTTTTTGTTTTTATCCGCATTGATAACCTTTCTATCCGGATTTTCATCCAACCAATTCAATGTTCTTTTTATACCTATGGCAAAAGGTATAATCGCTTTGAATTCGGGAACAAAGGTTTTTATCTTGGCGTTATCAAATATGACGCTCTCCCCTTTATCGGCCAAGAGGGTTCCTGTAAACGAAGGTTCGATCTTGCAAATGAAATCAGAGGCGATATGGACAATTTTGGCTTCTCTACCCAAGCTATCGGCCAGTATTTTATAAATCATGTTCCAACTTAAAATTTCATCTGATGTAATGTGAAAGGCATGACCTATAGCTTGGGTCAACCCCAAAAGGCCCACAAAACCTATGGCAAAATCATCTGAATGGGTAACCGTCCACAAAGAAGTACCATCCCCATGAACTATTATTTCCTTGCCTTTTAGAATTCTATCCGCAGTGGTGTACTCCTTAAATCCACCAATCGCAATAGGAATTACCGTATCATAAGTCAAGGATGGACGAACTATTGTGATTGGAAATCCTTCTTCGCGATAGGCCTGCATCAAGCGATCTTCGCACCTTATCTTATCACGTGAGTAATCCCATAAATTATTGCATAATGGTGTAGATTCCGTAATTATAGGATAACTCAGCGGTGTTTGATAGCAAGAAGCGGAACTAATAAAAATGTATTGATTTGTCTTACCCTTAAAAAGTGTAATATCCCGGTCAATATCCTCGGGAGTAAAGGCAATCCAGTTGACGATTACATCCCAGTGGTGGTTTGCCAATTCAGAGCATTCATCGGGTTTATTTATATCCCCAAGAATTGTTTTCACACCTGATAATGCTACTTTAGTATTTCCTCTATTTAGGTGATAGAGATCCATGCCTCTTTCCAACGCCAAACGACTTGCGGGTGTACTTATATTGCCTGTACCACCAATGAATAATACTTTCATTCGAATTATTGAATTGCATTTAAGCAAATGAAATTAATCATAATAGCATTAAAAGCAAATAGACAATTGTTTTATCAATTATTTTGGACTAATTTGTTTGTTAAATAGTTCAATATCATGAATAGCAGAAGATCCTTTATAAAGAAAACAGCCCTTGGAGCTACGGCAGCCTCCTTACTGCCATTATCAACCCATGCAACAATTTCGATTCCTTACGCTGTGCCTAAAATATCCTTGGCACAATGGTCGTTGCACCGGGCTTTGGAAAAAGGTCTCGTTCAAGCTACGGATTTTGCACAGATTGCCCATAACACCTATGGTATAAATGCTATTGAATATGTAAACCAGTTTTATGTGAATATGGTTCACAGTGAAAAATTCTGGTCTCAAATGAAACAAAATGCCGAAAACGAAGGCGTAAAAAGCCTTCTGATTATGGTTGATAATGAGGGCGATTTGGGTAATTTGAATGACACCGAAAGAAAAAAAGCGGTAGAAAATCATTATAAATGGATCAATGCCGCAAAAATATTAGGATGCCACTCCATTCGGGTCAATGCTTTTGGTGAGGGCAAAACAAATCTGGTTCGTACTGCATTGGTGAATGGCTTAGGTGAACTTGCAACCTATGGCAAGAAGGAAAATATTAATGTGATCATAGAAAATCATGGACTTCATACTTCCAACGGCGAATTTATGACAGGTATCATCAAGGAGGTCGAAAATCCCTTCCTCGGCACGCTACCTGATTTTGGCAATTGGTGCCTAAATGCCAAATGGGGAAGTACTCAAAACAATCGATGCGATGATGTTTATGACCGTTATAAAGGAGTTACCGAATTTTTACCTTTTGCAAAAGGCGTGAGTGCCAAAAGTTATGCTTTTGATGAAAATGGCAACGAAACCATCATTGATTACCAAAAAATGCTCAAAATCGTTAAAGATTTTGGTTTTGATGGTTATATCGGAATTGAGTTCGAGGGCGAAAATATGCCCGAACCAGAGGGAATTAGAGCTACCAAAGCGTTGATTGAAAGGGTTTGGAAAGGGCTAGAGTAATTCATTATTTAAAAATAATACTGCTTAATTGAATAGTTTTCGTTTTCCCGCGAAGCATTAATTGTCCAATAGGGATAAAGGAGATGGCATCTTCTTTTTGCAATTCATCCAGCAATTCTTCCGAAATCAGGGCCTTGGTATTATAGGTATTACATTCAGCTTGAATCCGGGCTGTAGTATTGAGTGACGTCCCCGGTATAAATGATATCTTTTTTAATGATTCCGATTTCGCCTTGGATGAACCCCGTCCGAACAAAGGTTCAACATTCGCAACGTTGAATTACTCCTCAAAGTCACTCCTATGCTAATCGCCAATCCCATTTATCTGAAATTAAATCACCAAGAAAATGGGTAGAACATAGCTAGAGGAAAAAATATCAAAAAATATCAGTGATACTACATCCTACCCCAAAAATCTTATAACATCTTATAATTCAGCTATTTAGATTGGTATGATCATATTTTCAAAACAAAATAGTTTCTAAATTTTATATAAAATAGTACCTTTTATTGCATAGTACTGTAACAAAAACATATATACCTCGTCTTGTAGTTGTAAGCAAATTAAAAAACAACTGAAAATAACAATATTAAAATTTAAAAATCATGAGAGCATCCATCAACAGAACAGCAACGGAATCAAAAATCGGGCAATACTTTTCATCCTTTAGTGGTAGCAAAAGAGTGCAATGGGCACAATACAGAAATTACAATCGCTAGTATTAATCAAAACATTCAACAATCATTTAAAAAACATAACACATGAAAGCATCAAGAATTAGAACATCGACAGAGTCAAAAACAGGACAGTACTTTTCATCCTTTAGTGGCAGTAAAAGGGCACTATGGGCACAGTACAGGAACTTTAATCGCTAATCACGATCTTGCACAACACCACAATCATCTAACGAACAAAGTCATGAAAACATACATCAATCAATATCCAACAGCATCGAAAAGATTGGAATTTCTAATCAAAATTAGGGACAGTAAACGATTTCGTAGCATGGAACAGACATTTTACCTTCAATAAATAGGCCGATGCATACTCGGGACTGAACAAGGGATACACTTCATCAATGTATCCCATTTTTTATACATGGAAATGTGGCTACTATTTTTGCTTGGTGCATTAACCAAAGCTGTGAACTTTCAAAAAAAAGTTATTGAAAGGAAATGGAGTACTATTTAAGATTGATTCTTTTAACCATAAAATTTTCAAATCTATACCTTATACCATTTTCTATAAAAGACTTGGAAGAATTAGACTGAATGCCAAAAAACCTTATTTTTATAAGCATTTCAATTTTACCAACCAAAAAACATTTTATGTCTCAAGTTTCCATAAGTTCTAAAAAACCGCAATTATCATTTTGGCAAATCTGGAACATGAGTTTCGGGTTTTTAGGTATTCAGTTTGGTTTTGCGTTGCAGAATGCCAACGTTAGTAGAATTTTTGAAACCTTAGGGGCTTCAAAAGACGAATTACCCATTCTATGGTTAGCTGCTCCTGTTACCGGTCTCCTGGTTCAACCCATTATTGGATATTATAGTGATCGCACTTGGCATAAAAAATGGGGACGAAGAAGACCATTCTTTGCAATCGGAGCAATTTTGGCTACTATAGCATTATTTTCCATGCCCAATTCCACTGCCCTTTGGATGGCTGTTATTATGCTTTGGCTTATGGACGCATCCATTAATATTAGTATGGAACCTTTTAGGGCTTTTGTAGGGGATATGCTACCCAACTCACAAAGGACCAGTGGTTTTGCCATGCAGAGTTTCTTTATTGGAATAGGCGCTGTTGTAGCCTCCGCCCTGCCCTATCTGATGACTAATTGGTTCGGTGTTTCGAATATAGCCGATGATGGCGGTATTCCAGATGCGGTTAAATGGTCCTTTTATTTAGGTGGAATTGCCTATTTCTCTGCTGTTATGTGGACCGTTTTTAATACTGAGGAATACCCACCTGACGATTTGGAGAAGCTTAAGGCAGAAAATGCGGAAACTGGAGTTTTCACGGGTTTGGCAGAATCCTTTATGGGCATTTTTAAAATGCCAAAAACAATGGTACAATTATCATTTGTGCAATTCTTTTCATGGTTTGCCCTTTTTGCAATGTGGATCTATACTACTTCTGCAGTAACAAGTCATGTGTATGGAACATCTGATACTACTTCAGTTCTTTATAACGAAGGCGCAGACTGGGTAGGCATCTGTTTTGCTGTATACAATGGGGTTGCAGCCTTAGTCGCATTCTTGCTTCCTGTGGTTGCCAAAAAATTGAGTAGAAGAATTACACATCTGTTGGCTTTGGCCATAGGTGGTATCGGATTATTATCAATAAACTTCATTTCAGACCCTACCCTTTTGTTGGTTTCAATGATAGGTGTTGGTATTGCTTGGGCGAGTATTCTTTCTATGCCCTATGCCATGCTTTCAAGTATTCTCCCTTCAAATAAAATGGGGTATTATATGGGTGTTTTCAACTTTTTTATTGTTATTCCACAAATAGTGGCAGCAGGTATTCTTGGGTTTTTATTGAAATCATTTTTTGGCAATGATTCAATTTACGCCTTGATTATTGGAGGTGTTTCCATGTTTATTGCTGCGCTACTTTGTCTAATTGTCCAAGACAACGAAGATAAGGATGAGATTTCCAATGCATGAAATCAGGCTAAAAATTTATATTAAAATCAATATTTAATTAGCTCAATAATGCGCATATGGTTGATGAAAAGATTCAATTTCTAAGTTCCCAAGCCACAAAGAGAATTGACATATTTTTTTGTTATTTCCTTATAAATCAGTAATTTATAGTGAAAAACAAATGCATTTGCTATGGGAACGGTAAAATCATTGAATAAATGGGCCAACGCCCATTCGTATTATCTGATAGATTTGGTCCGAGTTGCGTTTGGGGTTTTTCTTTTTGCCAAAGGGGTTGATTTTATGTCAAACTTCGCCCAGATGGCAGAAGTAATAAAACCATTTGAAAATATGCCTGGCGGAATGTTGATTATCCATTATATCGCTCCTGCTCATTTTGTGGGTGGTTTTTTAATTGTAATTGGTTTGCTTACCCGTTGGGCCGTAATAGCCCAATTACCTATATTAATTGGTGCCATACTTGTGAATTTTTTAGGGGAAATGAATGCTAACAATCTTATCGTAGCATCAGTAGCTTTGATCAACTGTTTGTTTTTTTTAATCTATGGTTCGGGCAAACACTCCTCTGACTTTTATTTAAAAATGCAGAAATAGAGCTTCAAATTCTTTACAAACCCATCTAAATCATATATTTTTCTTGGATATTAACTTAATACAAATATCCCGTGGGTTGGATCAAAATATTAAACTACGAAAAGGCCGGGGCCAAACTTAAGCGTATTTATAAAAGAGTAAAGGGACCTAATGACTCTATTGACAATGTCTTAATGATCCATAGTTTAAGGCCCCATACCTTGGAAGGGCATATGAAATTATATAAAAGTGTTTTACATCATTCAGGTAACACCTTGCCTAAATGGTATTTAGAGTCCATCGGGGTTTATGTAAGCCATTTAAATCATTGTGATTATTGTGTTGAACATCACTCCGCAGGACTAAAACGACTTTTAAACAATGAGGAGCGGTCTACATTATTTTTTGAAGCTATCGATAGCGATAACTTAAAATCATTCTTCGATCCCAAATATGCAGCCGGAATTAATTATGCTAAAAAGCTAACGCTATCCTTGGGAAAAGTAAACGAAGCTGATGTTAAACTACTGCAACAAGTTGGATTTACAGATGGGGAGATTTTGGAAATAAATCAAGTCACAAGTTATTTCAACTATGTGAACCGCAGTGTTCTTGGTCTAGGCGTTACTACAAAGGGTGATATAATCGGACTTTCACCCAAAGAAAGTGATGACCCACAGAACTGGAATCACTCATAAATTTATAGATTATCCAACTGGTTACTATTTTTGTCATTACTAATGGTCCAAAAGAAACCTACAAAGAAAAAAGTATCGGCTGAAGGCCGAATTGTTCTTCTATCAAAAACTCCACTGGAATTCGGAGCATCGGCATATTGATAGCCATTTACATTATTAAAACCCAAGGCATTATTAACCGAAAAGTACAATATCTTCTGTTGGGAAATGAGGTATGCCCAATTAAGACTGAGGTTATTATATGATTTCGTTTTCTCTGCAAGAAATTCATTTGTATTCGGATTATCAAAAGGTCTGCCTGAAGCATAGGTATATGAAAACCCCACTTGTGAACGCCAATCATTTATCCAATATTTGGTAACAACAGAAAAATTATGTTTTGGGGCAAAATTTGGTGTAGCCCGTTCCTTAAAATTCAAATAGTCACGTGCTGTATCCAAAAAGGAATAGGAAATCCAATAATCAAGGTTTTTGATATTCTTGTTATCCCTCCAAAAAATATCCAATCCTGTGGCATATCCACTTCCTAAGTTATTGTAGTTTGAATCGAATTGAGGTATATCAGTATCATACTTCACTAATTTATCATAATCCTTATAGTAGGCCTCTACCCTGAATGTTTTGCCATCACCTGTATATTGATAATTTAATATGTAATGGGATGTTTTTTCAGAATCCAACGTTTTGTCAAATTTCGCATATTGGACTGATGGATTCTGATAAAAATCTCCGTAAGCCAATGAGAACTGACCATTTTCACTACTCTTATATGCCAAAGATAAACGTGGCGCCAAATTATAGCCTTGTATGGCATTTGAATATTCTCCCCTTAAGCCCAATTTCATAGCAAAACGATTGCTGAAAAAGATATTGGCTTCACTAAAGGCAACTATTAAATCATCATTATAATCGCTTTTAAAGCTGAATCCGTCTTCGGCTAAAAAACTATCCTCATAATCAAGCTTAAAGTACTCTCCACCAAAGTTCAGTTGAAATCGGTTGCTATAATTTTTCTTAAACTTTAATTTAAGATGAGCGCCGATTTCTTTGGTTTCAATCCCATCTGTCAGGACCTCTATTTCATTAGTATCCATTGAAATGCTGGCACCTGTTGAAAGTGTCCATTCGTTTTCCAAGAAGTGCTTGTAGGATGAATTGAAATAAAGGTTATTGTTCTTTAACCTAAACCGCACAAACTCCTCAAAATTAATATCCTCCTGTTCAATATCCAGATTACTATGATTAAAACCAGTATATAGTTTAAAAATATAATTTTCCCCCTTACTTCGAAAAACAGCTTCGCCAGAAATAGATTCATAAGGCCTGTTCCAGCGAACGCCTTGATTTGAAGGAATCAAGGCCTCATAAGGTGCCAAATTTATATAAGAGGTGTTAATGCTCAATGATTCATCTCCCCATATCTGGGTATGCCCTACTCCTCCGCCTACTGACATCAACGAAATATCTGTTTTTTCCTGTTCAGGTACATCTGTGGTATTCAGTAACAAAATGCTGGAAAGTGCTTGGCCGTATTCAGCAGAATAGCCGCCAGTACTAAAAGTAATACCCTTAAAAAGAAATGGTGAAAACCTTCCTCTTGTAGGTATATTGTTGGCTGAGGCAGTAAAAGGTTGGAAAACACGAAGGCCATCAATAAAGACCTGTGTCTCTCCGGCTGATCCACCGCGTACAAACAATCGCCCATCTTCACTAACTGTTGATGTTCCTGGTAGAGTTTGAAGAGCGCCCACAAAATCGCCCACCGCTCCAGCAGTGGTAACAATATCCAAAGGTTTCAATACAGAAACTTTGGAATTATCGCCAGCTTCGAAAGCGCCTGCCGTCAATGTTACACCGGTTAGTTGATTTATTGTCTCCTTCAATGTTATTTGAAGATTTTTTAAAAATATCACATCACCTATCTCATAATGGGTTTCATAGGAAATGGCAGAAACAATCAAGGATAGTGTTCCGTTCTCGGCAGTTTCAAAGGAAAAGTTGCCATTGGTATTAGTTGAAGTGCCATCATAGGTGCCTTCCAAATAGACATTCGCTCCGGTAATTGGATTGTTCTTTTCGTCAATAACTGTTCCTGAAATTGAAGTCTGAGCTATAGTTAATGTTGAAAAAAGAAAAGTGATTGGTAGTAATAGTTGTTTAAACACGGCTGTTCGTTTTTGTTGGAACAAATGTGCGAACAGCATTGTGGTCATGCTAAATAAGATGACCGAATTGTAGTATTTATGGCCTGAAATGTGCCTGATAATTTGAATTACAATTCGCTCCAAGTTTTCCACAGTTGGGTAGTTTCGTTTTTTAAAACCAATGTTTGTTTTGGAAATTTGAACTATCCAATAACAATTAAAACTTTGAACATCATGAAAACATTAGGACTTATTATCGGATTAGTATTTACAAGCTTTGTCGCAACAGCCCAGAAAAACGAGGGAGTCAACATTACAGTAATTATTGAAAACGTGCTTTCAAATGAAGGTAAAATACTCGGGTCGCTCCACTCTGAAGAAACGTTTATGAAAGGTTCAGGACAAAAGAATGAAGCAATTAATGCTTCCAAGGGAGAGGTAACACTTACCTTTTCAGACGTCACACCAGGCACATTTGCCATAATGCTTTTGCATGATAGTAATAACAACAACAGAATGGATTATGAAGCCAATGGGATGCCTAAAGAGCGTTATGCCACTTCAGGAAGTTTAGAACTAAATGGCCCACCTACTTTTAATGCAGCGAAATTTGAAGTCGCAGAAGAAGATTTAGAACTTAGAATTCGGTTTTAAAAACAGGATCATCAATCAAAATAAAAAAAGGCTTCCTATTTGGAAGTCTTTTTAAATGGTCCAAAAGTATGTGAAGTTTAAATTTCCTCTGCCAACCAAGCCTTCATCATCCAAACTGTCTTTTCTTGTTCGGTAATGAAATCGCTCATCATTGAATTGGTTCCTTCATCATCGGCATCACCAGCAGTATTCAAGATTCTGCGTTCTATCAGGAGTAATTTGGTCAATGAATCAACTATAAGCCGAATGGCATCCTCATCTTTGGTAATATTCTTACCCACGGGGACTTTTGATTTCGCAATATAATCCTCATAGGTATGCAGAGGTACTCCACCTAAGGTAAGGATACGTTCTGCAATCTCATCAACCTTTATATTTGCATCATTGTAAAGTTCCTCAAACTTAACATGTAGGTCAAAAAAACGTTTGCCCCTAATGTTCCAATGTATTCCCCGTAAATTTTGGTAATACCTTTGAAAATTGGCCAATAACTCATTCAAATCGGTGCTTAATGCCATTGACTTTTTGGCACTTAAACCTATACTATTTAATTCCATAATATATCTTTTAATTCTTATATAAAATTATTGAATATAAAAGCCTTAGAACATAGATATAATTGATAGTTTTTATAATTTTATAAGCATAAATTATTACACATGACCATTACCCAATTACATTATGTACTAGCCGTTGCCGAATATCAAAACTTTACCTTGGCAGCACAAAAAAGCTTTGTCACCCAACCAACTTTAAGTATGCAGGTTCAAAAACTTGAAGATGAATTGGATGTGCTGATTTTTGACAGGAGCAAGAAACCGATTTCCATTACTGAAGTAGGCAAAAAAATTATTGCACAAGCAAAAAATATTGTAAATGAGGCTGAACGAATCAAAGATATTGTAGATCAAGAGAAGGGTTTTATTGGAGGTGATTATACATTAGGAATAATCCCAACGATAATGCCTACACTGCTGCCTATGTTCTTGAAAACTTTTATCACTAAGTATCCAAAAGTCAACCTGATCATAAAAGAACAAAACACTGAAAGTCTTATTCGCAATATTCAAGACGGCCATTTAGATGCTGGTATAGCTGCTACTCCTTTGGAAATTGAGTTTATAAAAGAGCGTCCGTTATACTACGAACCTTTTGTTGGGTATGTTCCCACAAATCATAGGTTGGCCAAGACGACGAATCTGGATCCTGAGGATTTGGATATTGCGGACATCTTGCTATTGAAAGATGGACATTGTTTCAGAGATGGAGTCTTTAACATATGTAACTCTCCAAAAAATTATGATGAAGAACATTTTCAATTGCAAAGTGGCAGTTTCGAAACTTTGGTTAATTTATCAAATGAAGGTTTGGGAATGACCTTATTGCCATTTTTGAATACCCTGGAATTGGATGAAGTCAAAAAGAAAAATCTGAAATACTTCAACAACCCATCTCCTGCGAGGGAGGTAAGTCTGATATACCACAAAAGTGAATTGAAAATTCAAATTACTGAAGCCTTGAAAGATGTAATTTCTGGCATCGTAAGAGGTGCTATTGCGTTTCAAGACGTGAAAATAATAAGCCCAATCAATAAGTAAGATTATTTTATCAACCTAAAACGATAGGAGCATTCTTCGATACAACCCGCATAGCCCAAGATGAGCTTATCTTCTTCGAACCCAATAAAATAACTAGGTTCATACAAGGTTTCATCGCAGGAGAATTTCAAAAACAGTTTGTCCTCGTTAATGGCGAATGTGCCGCTAATTGGTCCCTTACAAGCGTCCCATTTTGACAATACTATCGTGCCATCTGTTTTGAATTCATATATCTCCCCATTGGTTACATAAGACCAATCAACAATTCCTCCAGGGCTTATTTTCGTGGCTTCCAATCGCCATTGACCAACAATATCGTAGCCAATTTGATTGCTGTTTAAATCATCATCCGTGCATCCTAAAAACAATACGAATAATATAGTAGGCATATATTTCATACAATTGTTTTTACTAAGTGTTATATACACTACAAACGATAATCTTGGGTTTTTATTGGAAAAAAGAAAACCACTCTTTCGAGTGGTTTTGGTATTATGCTTTCAAATAGATAAGACTTTCCTGTAATTGCGGCTTATCGGTTATGAACTGTTGCAGCCAGTGCTTCAATTCTTCCAGTTCAGCCGGCAGCAGTCTTTTTACTGCCTTTTTCACCTCTTTACAAAAGAGTCTTGCGTCAAAACTAACTTTTTTAAGTACTGTTTTGGTGTACTCAAGCATAGCTCTAGCCATATTCCAAAATGTTTTTAATTAGTTGTTGTATTCTTTAAAGTTAACCATAAATTACCATACAATATTGTTTCCCTATTGTTAAAAATTCAATAAATTCAGTTTAATATATATTTCCAAAATAGAAATAGGTAATTTTCACGTTAATCATATGAAAAAAATCGTTGTATTACTTCTGTTAAGTTTGTTGTTTGTTGGATGTGCTACAGTCAGGAGAAGTTTAGTCAAGAAAATTGATGCCCAAATAAAATCTGACCAATACGACAATCAGTTTACTGGTTTTTTAGTTATCGACCCAGAAAGTAAGGATACCATTTACAATATAAATAGTATTAAATATTTTATACCTGCCAGCAATACCAAGGTTTTCACACTCTTTGCTTCATTAAACCTAATACCAGATAGCATACCTACATTAAAATATGTTATTGAGAACGATACGTTATACATTCAAGGGACTGGTGACCCAACGGTATTACACCCCTTTTTTAATGATAGTACTGCGGTCCATTTTATGGACAAGTATGAAAACATCGCCTTATATCACAACAATTTCAAGGATGAGAAATTTGGACCTGGTTGGTCTTGGGATGATTATCATTTGTCTTATTCCCCTGAGCGGAGTGGTTTTCCGTTATATGGAAATATACTGACCATTAATAATGCTGACACACTTGAAGTACAACCAAAATATTTTAAGGATAGTATTGTGCTTAAAGATTATCCGGTTAACAGGGAATTACAGAAAAACATATTCTATTTCAATCCTACGAAAAAAGATACGGTTGAAATTCCATTAAAGGTTGATTCTAGTCTAACCAAAAACTTATTGGAAAAATCATTAAAAAAGAAGATACATTTTGCACATAAAATTCCAGATGGGGAGCAGCGGATTTTATACGGAATGCCATCTGATTCTGTCTATAAACGAATGATGGATGTAAGCGATAATTTTATCGCCGAGCAATTATTGATTTTGGGTTCCTCTACCCTATCAGATACTTTGAATAGTCACAAGGCCAGGGAACACGCTCTAGATAATTATTTGTCTGATTTAAGGCAACCTCCAAGATGGGTAGATGGTTCGGGTTTATCCCGCTACAATTTATTCACTCCCGAATCTATGGTTCATGTGTTGCATACGATGTACAATGAAATTCCCAGGGAAAGATTATTCCTGTTTTTCCCAACTGGTGGTAAATCAGGTACTATAGAAGATTGGTATCCTGGTAATCCGAGCCCATACATTTACGCAAAAACAGGTAGTTTGGGAAATAATCACTGCTTAAGTGGCTACCTACTTACTAAATCAGGTAAAACTTTGATATTCAGCTTTATGAACAATCATTTTGTGGAAAGTTCGTCAGAAATCAAAAAGCGAATGCAAAGCATTTTCGAGAATATTCGGGATAACTATTGAAGTATACAACTATCCTAACAAATTATTTATTTGAGCGTATTGTAAGAGCATAATAGTCTTTGAATCCCTGATTGCTCCAGTATGAATCATGTCCAAAGCTTCTATGAAATCCATTTCCAAGACTTCAATATTCTCACTCTCATCCTCGGCACCACCTCCATCACCTATTTTCATATCCTCTGCATATTCCCCAATAAAAAAATACAAGATTTCTGTTACTGAGCCAGGCGACATATAAGATTCGAACACTTTTTGCACGTTTTCAACCTTGTAACCTGTTTCTTCTTCCACTTCCTTTTTAATGCAATCCTCGGGATGGTCAGCCATCTAAAAGTCCTGCGCAGACTTCAATCATCATTCCGTCCTCATTACCGTTAACATAAGTGGGCATTCTGAACTGTTGGTTAAAATCACGGTTCCTTTCTTTATTGTACAGAAGTATAGCAGCGCCGTTACCCCGATCATAAGCTTCCCTTACTTGGGTCTCCCATGAACCGTCTTCTTTTTCGTATTCGAAGGTTATTTTATTTAGGGTATACCAATTATCCGACAATAACTCGGTTTTGATGTTTCTAACGTTGCCTTTTTTCAATAGAAGTATCTTAAATTCTTAAAATCGGTTATCACCTCCAACAATATCACCTATTGTACCAAGAATACTGCCTTCACCTTTGTCCTTGCCTCCTCTAGGAAGTGAGGCGATAATTCTACCGGCCAATCTACTAAATGGTAAGGATTGTACATAGACCGTTCCGGGGCCGCGTAAGTGTTGCAAAGAATAATCCTTCGCCTCCAAAAACCGTATTTTTTATACCGCCCACGAATTCAATATCATAGTCCACATCCTTGGTAAAACCTACAATACAGCCTGTGTCTACTTTCAGAACCTCGCCAGGACCTAGGACTTTTTTGGCTAAAGTACCACCAGCGTGTACAAATGCCATACCATCTCCTTCCAATTTTTGCATTATAAAACCTTCTCCACCGAATAGTCCTCTTCCCAAGCGTTTAGAGAATTCAATTCCCACGGAAACCCCTTTGGCGGCACATAGGAATGCATCTTTCTGACAAATAAACTTACCATCCTTTTCAGAGAGATCAATGGGTAATATTTTACCAGGGTAAGGTGAAGCGAAACTCACTTGCTTTTTTCCTTGTCCAGCATTTAGAAAAGCGGTCATAAAAAGACTTTCCCCAGTAAGAACCCGCTTACCAGCGGAAAATATTTTCCCAAGAACACTATTGTCTTGATTGGATCCATCCCCAAAAATGGTATCCATCTTTATATCGGAGTCCATCATCATAAAACTGCCGGCTTCCGCCACAACAGCTTCCTGAGGGTCGAGTTCTATTTCCACATACTGCATTTCCTCGCCAAAAATCTCGTAATCTATTTCGTGTGCGTTCATTTTTGTGTATTATGTTTATGGTTTACAATTATTAGTTGATGGTTTTTTCGTTTGTTACATTTCAGTCGCCCCCTAATTATAATACTGATAAATACGCCCTTAACCCTTCGACTGCGCTCAGGGAGACAATCTTCTCAATTAACTCTTAATTCTTAACTTATAAATACTCCTTAACTCTTCAACTTAACAGTCCATTCAAATTTAAAAGTAGAAACCACTACCCCATCTTCATTCACGCCGACAGATTTCATCCAAATCGTCTGTCCTTCCCCGGTTTCGATTGTCTTATCCAATGCATCCTTAATTAGATGACCATCTTCGCAAGTGAATGTTATTCGCCCTGTGGCTTTTTTGGAAAAATTGGCGGTATTGTTGGCAACCAACATTGAAATGTTCTTACCGCTTTCTTTTATTTGATCAATGACCATGGTCCCCGTACTAAACTCTGCGGCCATACCCTGTACTGCCCAAAACATAGACTTAAAAGGGTTCTGATTAAACCATTTATGCTTTACCGTTACTATGGCTTTTTGCCTATCTATGTACTTTAAGCGTACGCCACACCACCAAGCTGATGGTAGTTTAAAAAAAGTGAATGTGTTTATTTTTCCTACGGAAATCCCCATATTCATTATAATTTTCATTAAAAGTAGCTAAAATAATTGAAGTATTAATTGTTAATTTTATGTTAAATATTAGTACTAGGTCTTGCATAGTACCTTCTTTTAGCCATATATTTGTATAAGAAAATAATAGGCCATGACAGACACCTTATCAAAACACGAAAGAAATTTATCCGCAATCATACATGCGTCGACCTTTAGTAAGTTCTTTATTCCCTTTGGTAATTTCATCATTCCATTGGTATTATGGACCGCCAATAAAAAGGAATATGAGTTTGTGGATTATAATGGTAAGCAAGCTTTGAACTTTCAAATAAGCATACTCTTATATTCCATCATCTTGGGTATTGTGAGCATTCCTTTCTTTCTTGGGTTTATCCCGGAAATATTTGACCACGGTCATTTTGGACTTGGAAATCTTAACAGCTACAACAATTTCAATATTGATTTTGACTTTGACGATATGCCATTTGGATCTTGGATTTTCCCATTAGGAATCGCCGGACTATTACAGGCAGGGCTGTTTATCGTGAATGTGGTTTACACCATTTTAGCAACTATTAGAACCAGTGAAGGGCAGACTTTTAGCTATCCTTTCACCATAAAATTCATTAAATAATGAAAATAGTAAAAAACATAACGCTTGTTTTGGGCTTGGTTTTAATGATGAATCTTTCGATGGCACAGGCAGCTAAAGATTCTGAATTATATAAAACCTTAAAAGTAATGGACGACACCTATTTCACAGCTTACAACAATTGCGATATGAATACGCAGGCGACGATTTTAGCTGAGGACTTGGAATTCTATCATGATCAAGGTGGTTTATCGACTTCCAAGAAAGAAATTCTTGAGAGCATAGAAAAAAATATTTGTAATAAAGTAACACGAGAATTGGTAGAGGGTAGCTTTGAAGTTCATGAAATTAAAGGATATGGTGCCGTGGCTATGGGGCTTCACAAATTTCACAACAACCAAGAACCCGATGCCATTTCAAAACCTAGCAAATTTATTGGAATATGGACACAGCAAAATGGTAATTGGCAGATGACCAGAATCATCAGCCTACATTAAATAGAAAAAATGGGTATTCATCACATCTTTAGTAACTCACAGGAGTTTAATCATCAATCAAAACCTGTCCTGTCCCGAATCGTCGGGATTTTCAGAACATCTTAATCAAATGTCACCAATTGAAAGAGGTACAGGACGGGAAAAATGCCAAAATAAATTTGGCACTTAGCGAACAGTTAAATTAATAGAATCATGAAATTATGAATGTAGAAAACACAAAAGCACAAATGCGCAAGGGGGTTTTGGAATACTGCATACTTTCCATTCTTAACGGAGAGGATAAATATGCGTCAGAAATTCTAGCAACCTTAAAAGACGCTAAGATGCTCGTAGTTGAAGGGACCATTTATCCCCTTCTGACAAGGTTAAAGAATGCGGGCTTGCTCAACTACCGTTGGGAAGAGTCTACTTCAGGACCGCCACGAAAATATTATACGTTGACCGAAACCGGCAAACTATTCCTGAAGGAATTAGACAGCACTTGGGACGAATTAAGAATGGCCACTAATGTGGTAACCAACAAAAAAAATAAAAAATAATGAACAAGACAGTAAATATAAATCTCGCAAATACACTTTTTCATATGGATGAAGAAGCGTACAACAAAATGCGTCGTTATTTAGAAGCCATAAAGCGTTCATTCGTAAATACTCCTGGTAGCGATGAAATACAAGCTGATATAGAAGCCCGTATAGCCGAACTTTTCTATGAAAAATTGGAGAACGAACGTCAGGTAATCACCCAAAAAGAAGTAGATGAGGTTATTGCGGTTATGGGCCAACCTGAGGATTATATGATTGATGAGGATATTTTTGACGACGAGCCAAAAGCCAAATCAACATCAGCAAAACCTGCAGGAAGGGTTAAAAAGTTGTATAGGGATATAGAACACAAATATATTGGTGGAGTTTGTTCTGGTTTAGAGCATTATCTAGGTTTTGATGCCTTATGGATCCGAATCATATTCATTATACTGGCACTTACTACCGGCTTTGGTTTCATAGCCTATATTCTACTTTGGATTTTGGTACCTGAAGCCGTTACAACCTCCCAAAAATTGGATATGACGGGAAAGCCCGTGAATATCAGCAATATAGAACGTAAAGTGAAAGAAGGGTTTGATGACGTTGCTGATAAGGTCAAAAGTGTTGACTATGAAAAAATGGGGGACAAAGTCAAAAGCAGTAGCAAGACATTCTTTGATACCCTAGGCGATGTTATTATGTTCCTTTTTAAAGTCTTCGGTAAATTCATAGGCATCATATTGATCCTTATCGGCGCAGCTACTTTAATTGGTTTATTTGTAGGTCTTTTCACTGTAGGTGTATTAGATATGATACACATTCCTGGTGTTGATTTCTACAATATGGTGAACTCGACCAGTGCACCTGTTTGGGTAGTTTCCTTGCTGGCATTCTTTGTGGTGGGTATACCATTCTTTTTCGTTCTGTATTTAGGACTGAAAATATTGGTGAACAACCTAAAATCAATCGGTAATATCGCTAAATTCTCTTTATTGGGTCTATGGCTGATATCCTTGATAACCTTGGTTGTATTGGGCATACGACAAGCAGCTGCACATGCATATTCAGATAGTGTCTCGACAGAGCAGACCATTAATTTTGAAGTGCCAAGTGACACATTGCAAATAAGCATGCATGCGTCTGAGCTTTATCAAAAAAGAAGAAACATGGCGATTGATGGTGTCATGGTAACATCTTCTGATGAGGGAGAGGAAATAATGGTTTCCGATGATGTACGCCTTTCTTTAAAGAAATCCAAAGATAGCGTTGTAAGAATAAAAATTCGTAAGGATGCGAACGGAAGTTCTTTCAATGAGGCCAAGGAAATAGCAGGCAATATTGAATATTCATATGCTGTTGAAGGCAATTCAATTGTCTTGGACGACTTCTTAACCACTTCAATGAGCAATAAGTTCAGGGATCAAGAAGTATGGGTCACTCTTTTCGTGCCCAAGGGAAAAACCATTCAATTTGATAATGAATCCGTACGTTGTATACGAATGGGCACTAGAAACGATAGCGATATGGGTCGTTGTGAGGTACCTGACTATACTTGGATCATGGGGGCAGACGGAGAACTTAAATGCCAAGATTGCCCTGAAAGTATTGAATATGAAGACGACGGTGAAAATCATATCATTATCAATGAAGATGGTATTGACATCGACATTAAAGAAAATGGGGATTCCTTCAAAATGAAGATCAATGAAGACGGCGTCAAGATTAAAGCGGATGATAGCAATGACGGTGAAGTATTGAATATTGATTTGAATGAAGAAGGTGAAGGCCTGAAAATGAACATCGATGAAAACGGTGTGGTAATCAAAACCAAAGATAATTAGAGCATTTGTACAACTCAGCATTAATATTCAACAACTGGGTTAATCATAATGGAATACATTCCATATAAAAAGGATATTTAATCATCAATTAACAACAATCAAAAATGCCCAATTGGGCAAACCTAAAAAAAAACAATCATGACAACACTAGTAAGAATTACAATCGCATTGATTTTGACCTTATTCTTATCTTCCTGTGGAATTGACTTCAACTTCGGGGACTTTGGAAGCGGTAAAAAAGGCAACGGAGTAGTAACAAGTGAAACAAGGGAAGTTACAGGGGATTTTACCGTAGTTTCTGCTTCAGAAGGACTTGATGTCTATGTCACCGACGGAGATGAATATGAAATCACCGTTGAGGCAGATGAAAACATCATTGATCTAATCGCAACCGATATTAAAAATGACAGATTACGTATTCATGCCGAAGAAAACATAGGTAGAGCTACAAAAAAGGTATATGTTACCATGCCGGAGATAACGGGCTTGAAAAGTTCAAGCGGTGCACATTTGAGTACGGAGAATACTGTGGTGTCAGATAAATTGGAAATAGATGCCAGTAGTGGTGCCAATCTCAACATTACTATGGAAGTCAGTGAAGTGGATATTGATGCGAGCAGCGGAGCTAATTTGAGTTTATCCGGTGATGCACAAACCGTATTTGTTGATGCAAGTTCAGGCGCGAATATCAATGCGAAAAGATTGATAACCAAAATATGCCAGGCTGGAGCTAGTAGCGGAGGAAACGTATCGGTAAACGTTTCTGATGATTTAACGGCAGATGCCAGTAGTGGTGGTAATATCTCTTATTCCGGTGAAGCAAGGGTTACCAAAAAGAAATCAGTTTCAGGTAGCGTGCATAAAAATTAATTCAATAAATTAAAACAACTCAATTAAGGAGCCACCGAAATTTCGGTGGCTTTTTCATTTAATTGTCCCATGGGTTTATCTATATTAGTATAAACATTTTTCACATGCAGATAAGCTTAAAAAAGTTTACCCTTGCTCTTAAGCATACCTTTAGCATTTCACGTGAATCCTATGATTTTCAGGATACTTTAATTGTAGGGTTATCCTTGAATGAACAAACTGGTTATGGAGAAGCCACTTCCAATCCCTATTACAAAATTACCATTGAAAGTATGATGAAGGAGATTGAAGGTGTCAGAAACGAAATTGAATCCTTTGATTTTTCAACTCCAGAAGATTTTCACCGGTTTCTAACCCAAAAAGGTTTGAGCAATTTTTCAATCTGCGCTTTAGACTTGGCTGCCCATGATCTATACGGTAAATTATTAGGGAAACCTTTATATGAAATTTGGGGAACAAAAATAGACCACTACCCTACTACCAATTACACCATTGGTATCGCAGACATAGATACAATGGTATCCAAAATGAAAGAAAAGCCCTGGCCCATATATAAGATAAAATTGGGCACTGATGATGATGTCAATATCATAAAGGAACTACGAAAGCATACGGATGCCATTTTTAGAATAGATGCCAATTGCGCCTGGACAGCCAAAGAAACCATAGCAAATGCGTCACAACTCAAAGATTTGGGTGTAGAATTCTTGGAACAACCCTTAAAGGCCGATGATTGGGAAGGCATGGAAATGGTTATGCAGCACTGCGTCTTGCCAGTAATTGCAGATGAAAGTTGTATCGTTGAATCAGATGTTGAAAAATGTGGATTACACTTTAACGGTATTAACATAAAACTTACCAAATGCGGTGGCCTTACACCTGCGCTTAGAATGATCAAGAAGGCTAAATCCATGGGACTAAAAGTCATGGTAGGTTGCATGACAGAATCCTCAGTTGGGATTTCGGCCATAGCCCAGTTATTACCTCAGTTGGATTATGTTGATATGGACGGAGCCATACTTTTAAAAGAGGATATTGCCACTGGCATTCACATTAATGATGACGGTAGCTTGGTATTTCCAAAATTGGGAGGAAGTGGAATAACCCTAAAACAATGATACATTATATTGATGATTATCCAGGCCGTGAGGTTACTATTCAAGGTCAAAATTTCCTCTATTTTGGGGGCACTTCCTATTTAGGGCTGCAAACCGATGCGGAATTCCAAAACGTTTTCATTAAGAACATCAAGAAATTTGGCACCAACTACGGTGCTTCAAGAAAATCTAATGTAAGGCTTACGGTTTATAAAAAGGCCGAAACCCTCCTTGCCAAAATAACTGGAAGTGAAGCTGCAGTAACCCTATCATCAGGATATTTGGCAGGCCAATTTATAGCACAGAATTTCAACAAACCCGAATACAAGCTTTTTTATGCCCCAAATACCCATTCTGCCTTATATAATAATTATAACAAACCGTTTGCAACGTTTGGTGATTTAAATGATTCTATAAGGAATCACTTGGCCAAAAATGAAAAGGTTATTCCTGTAGTGTTTATAGATTCCATTGACTTCGACGGTTGTAATTACCCAGATTTTATAGGATTAAAAGACTTGCCATTAGATGAGATTATTTTAATTGCCGATGATTCGCATGGCATTGGTATTATTGGTGATAATTCGGAAGGTGTGTTTGGGAAATTGCAAAAATTCAATGTGAAAGAACTTATTGTCTGCTGCTCTTTAGGAAAAAGTTACGGTATTCAAGCTGGGGCCGTTTTAGGAGATTCAAAGCGAATAAACCAGCTTAGTGCAACTGCTTTTTTTGGAGGTGCGAGTCCAGCATCACCTTCTGGTATAGCTACATTTATAGATGCACAGCCTATATATCGCTCTAAAAGAAAACAACTGCTTTCCTATATTGAATACTTTGAAAAATTGGTGCAAAATATCGCATTCTTCAAAAGTATAAAAGGGCATCCAGCATATACATTTCAAGATGCACAACTAACCGATTTTCTAGAAAACAAAGGTTTTATTCTCACCAATTTCAACTACCCAGAAGAAAGTTCATCGCTAATGAGCCGCATAGTTTTGAGCAGTCATCATACTGGAAATGACATTAAATTATTGTCCTTGGCTATAAACAACTATCTTTCAAGTTAACTAAATGAAATTCTTAAAATTATAATCCAATCAATAATTAACAATATTCAAGATTATGATTTTAGCATAATTCTTCGTATTTTTCTTAAATAATTAATTCATAAAATATAACACTATGAAAAAACTACTTGGCTTGGTTTTCTTAATGTTGATTTTAATCTCCGCGATTGGGATTACCTCTTCAAAACCAGATACGATGCACACTATTGAAGGCACCTGGGAACTTCAAAGTTTCTATAACTTCGATGGTCAAAATATAGTTGATACCCTACCAACTGACGAAGGTTACAGACAGGTTAAAATGTATTACGACGGTAAGATCATGTGGTCCCGTTCCACAACTGAAGACACCAAGGACGCCGATGGTAATGACGTTGTAGGTCTGTTTGGTTATGGCACCTATAAGCTAACAGATAATGAATTAATAGAAGTTATAGAATATGGCGATACAGGCATGCTGAAGGACAAAGAATCTTTCCGTACTTTTGTTTTTGAACTCTGGCTGGAAGATGATAAGTATAGTCAGATAAATAGAGATGAAGAAGGAAATAGAATTTTTTCCGAAAATTATGTAAGAGTTGATTAAGCATACAATAACCAAAAAAAAGCGCTGCAATGCAGCGCTTTTTTTTGTTAAATATTAAAGCTCTTATTTATGCCACTTCTTTTGGCGACTCAACAGTTGCCAAGTAACGTTCGGCATCCAAGGCTGCCATACAACCGGTACCTGCTGCCGTAACGGCCTGTCTATATTCCTTATCTTGGGAATCACCACAGGCAAATACACCGGGTAAATTCGTTTTAGTTGATTTTCCTTTAGTAATGATATAGCCCGTTTCATCCATATCAATCTGCCCTTTGAAAATATCGGTATTTGGTTTATGCCCAATAGCAATAAAAAGTCCGGTTATGGCAATATCCTCTTTTTCATTGGTTTGATTATTGACCATTCTAAGACCTTCTACAACCTGGTCTCCAAGCACCTCATCAACTTGGGTGTTATATCGTACCTCTAAATTTGGCAAACTATTCACACGATGTTGCATCGCTTTTGATGCTCTCATATAGTCTTTACGTATCAACATCGTTACCTTATTACATATATTCGCCAAATAAGAAGCTTCTTCAGCTGCAGTATCACCACCTCCTACAATAGCAACATCCTGACCTTTGTAAAAGAATCCATCACAAACAGCACATGCAGAAACACCTCCACCCCTTAATCGCTGCTCACTTGGGATATTTAAATATTTAGCGGTAGCTCCAGTTGAAATAATTATAGTTTCGGCCTCAATGGTCTTATCACTATCAACTGTAACTTTGTGAATACCACCAACCTCTTTACTCAACTCAACAGCTGTGATCATTCCTAAACGCACCTCGGTACCAAAACGCTCGGCTTGTTGCTGTAATTGCATCATCATGGTAGGTCCATCAATACCTTCAGGGTATCCAGGAAAATTATCTACTTCTGTTGTTGTTGTTAATTGCCCACCAGGTTCCATACCTGTATAAACAACTGGTTTAAGGTCGGCACGAGCTGCATAGATTGCCGCAGTATAACCTGCAGGACCTGACCCTATAATCAATGTTTTTATTCGCTCTACTTTCTCAGACATAATTCAAATTCTTCAATACTATTTGTTCAACAAAAGTAGGTTTTTTGCAAAAAACCTTACAGCTAAAGTTATCAAAAGTTATTGTTTACAAATACCTATATACGTTATTGAAACAAGATATATTACCAAAGGAATGACAATCATCATATGCAACTACATGATGTTTTGTTTAATTTTAAATTATATTCCTGAGAACCTATTAATGTATTGGATCATTGCCTTGATAATATACCTGCTTCTAGCCATGGGGATGGTTATTAGTCTTTTGGTCAATGGTATAAAACCGGCCAAAACACTCGCTTGGCTTTTAACCATTTTCACGATTCCTGTGGCTGGAATTCTTCTTTATTGGATGATTGGGAGAAATCGAAGAAAGTATTCTTGGAAGGACCTTCAGGAAGACAAGGCCATAAAAGACTATTTGATAAAAATAAGGAAACGTCAAGGTTCGGAAAAATCATTAATTGAGGATTTGGGGGTTTTCAACAAATTAAATCTTCTTATTGAAAAAACCACTGGTTTAAAGCCCACAAAAAATAATGAGGTAGTACTCTTAAAAGATGGCAAGGCTACTTTTGACGCCATTTTCAATGCCCTCGAAACCGCCAATAAGTATATATTTCTACTGTATTACATATTTGAGGAAGGAGAGCTTGCCGACCGTTTATTCGCATTGTTCAGAAAAAAAACAGCAAACGGGGTTAAGATAAAGGTCATTTACGATAGTGTGGGAAGTTATACGTTAAGCAAAAAATATATCAAGGAATTAAAGGCCATTGGCGTTGAGGTATATCCGTTTTTGCCCTTTAAATTGGGAAGATTCCTGGCTTCGGTCAACTATAGAAATCACAGGAAAATAATAATTGTTGATGGGGAAGTTGCATTTACGGGCGGTATAAATATCTCTGATAAATATTTAAAAGGCGATTTAGTCTTGGGAAAATGGCATGATATGCATTTGCAATTAAAAGGAGCTTCCGTTTTGGACCTTCAAGTAGTCTTTGCCATGGATTGGTTTCTGGTTTCCGGAGATAGGTCAGAATTGGAAGTTGAATTACCAAAGCTATCAAAACACGTTGGTGATAAAATTGTCCAAATAGTTTACGGCGGACCGGATGATTACTTCTCCCCAATTGGTCAGACCTACTTTGCATTAATCAACAACGCGAAAAAATACATTTACATAACCAATCCGTATGTTATACCAGGAACTGCCATACTCAGAGCACTTGAGGTAGCTGCAAATAGTGGTGTTGATGTACGATTATTGGTTTCGGCCAAGGCGGATAGTGTTTTGGTAAAATGGAGTGTAAGGTCTTATTTTGAATCATTGCTAAAGGCCGGTGTAAAAATTTATCAGTTTCCAGATGGCTTTTTACACAGCAAAATCATTGTTTCTGACGATGAAATCGTTTCTATAGGCACTGCAAATATGGATATACGAAGTTTTGAACAGAATTATGAGGTCAATGCCATGGTCTATAATAGGGAAACAGCCCTTTTGCTAAAACATGAATTCTTAAATGAAATTGAACAAAGCATACCTCTGGCATATGAAACTTTTAAGAACAGGCCCTATTTAGATAAGCTAAAAGAGGGATTCGCCAAAGTCTTCAGTCCTTTGTTATAGTACTAAGGTTTCATACCCCAATTCGTTCTTGCAAGTTTCCCCTTTGGCCCAGCAATCCAAATTATTGAAAGTTATTTCGGCGATATTGTTCAAAGCCTCTTTGGTAACATATGCCTGATGTGGCGTAATCAAAACATTTTCAAGGGAAAGCAAGGTTTTTAAATTTTCATCAACGATACCCTGATCAGAATTGTCCTTAAAGAATATTCCTTTTTCTTTCTCATAAACATCTGCCGCATAACCGGCAATCCTATTCCCCATCAAAACTTTGATCAAGGCTTTTGTGTCTACAATTGCCCCACGCGCCGTATTTATTAGGAGTACTTCAGGTTTCATTACTTCAAACGCCTCCTCAGCAACCAAATAATGGGTTTCCCCGGTCAATGGCACATTTATACTAATAATATCAGATTGTTTATATACCTGTTCCAAATCAACATATTCAACTCCGTATCTTTCAACGAGCCTTTTATTTGGTATTAAATCATGGGCAAGAATCTTACATCCAAAACCGTTCATTATCTTAATTACCACAGAACCAATTCGTCCTGTCCCAATGATGCCAAAGGTCTTATTCACCAAATCGAAGCCCATCAGTTTTTTCTGTTCAAAGTTATAGGAACGCACTTGCCGATCGGCAATATGAATTTTTCGATTCAAGGCCATTAACAATGCAACCGTATGCTCGGCAATGGCGTTGGGTGAATAATCTGGGGCGTTGGCCACTTTAAGCCCAAAGCGTTTTGCTGCCTTAATTTGGATATTATTATATCCAGTAGATCTTAGCGTAATGTATTTTACCCCTAAATCCCTCAACTTTTCCAAAACCACTAGACAAGCATCATCACCAGAAAAAATACTTATCGCTTCATAACCAACAGCCTTTATGGCCGTATTGGTATCAAGAGCGTCCGGAATATATTTTACTTTGTAACGGTCGGAATTGACCTTTTTTAGAAAGGGTATTTCAAAATCCTTGGCGCTATAAACTAGTAACTTCATTTTTAGATTCTTTTCTGAAAATAAGGTCTTGTTCCTCCATGGCCATTATTACCAGTTTCACGTAATCATTAATGGTCTTTTTCACATCGATAGGATCGGTAATATCAATTGACCCCCTCCAGATCAATTCGCGCTCTTTACCTTCACAAATGCAGTATAATGAAGTTTCTGCGTGGTAAATGGTAAAGTCATCGTAGTATTCCGGGTCGTAATAAATGTTTTGATGACTTAGATAGTCATCTTCAAAACCACCATAGTACCTATCCAAATTGTCTATGGATCTTCTAAAATTCTCCACATTCTCCATTCCAATAACTTTAGTGAACAAAATGGCATCAAAATCCTTATCCAATAATTGTTGTTCAACATCAGCCAATTCTTGTTCAGATCTTTCTGCTGATGTAAATTCAACATCGAACAAATCCAAACTCCTCATAGACTCCACTCCCCTTTTCTTAAATTCTTTGTGCAATTTGGTTTCATAATCATCCCTGGCATCCTCATCTTGGGTCATACCCACAATCAATACCTTATTCGCGTCAAAAAGTACGATATCGGGATTTTTCCAGTTTTCAACCAATTCGGCCGAAGAACAGCCCATTAATGCAATCAATACCAATATGCTCAACTTTTTCATGGTCCTTATTTTATATTAGACTTCAGTTCAATAATCTTTTTTGTTTTTCCTTCTTCATTATTTTAGATATCATTTGGAACAAACTACCCTTCAACTTTCGATATTCCATCAAATAATTATCAATGGTAAAAATTAAGTCTCTATGCGTTTCGGTATAGGCTTTTTCCATTTTGGGTTGATCAACATCATCAACCATTATTGATAGTTGGTTTTCGTGAACGCGCACTTTCTTTAATAATAAATCAAGATCTAGTTCAGAATTGGATATTGCCGTGATCAGTTTTCTGCTTTCCTCGAATAATCCCAAACTAGTAATCTGTAAGGTATAAGATTTAATCAAATCGTTAAGGAATAATTTTTCGTCTTTTATGAACTTCAACTCGGAAATCCACTCAAGGGATGTATGGTGCATTTCTTCAGGGCTTTTCCATTCCAAATACCTATAAATTTGTTTTTTAGTTTTCATTTTTCGAAACTTTTAAAGGTTAATAATCATATAGATCAAGAGGTTCTTCCACTTTGATTGGAAGCACTATAATATCTCATTCTAAATTATTCCTTTTCTAACCCTTTAAGAATGATTTAAATCAGGCGATATAAATGTTTATGGGATTTTAAATGAACATACACTTGTAAATTTCAACATGGCACGAAAAAATTATATGACGATAATCATCTGGAATCAACTTTTTTAACTGTATTTTTGGATTTGCTTTATACCCTTTTTTCAATGTTTATAGATGATTACAGACATGTTTTGGGGTTATAACATAAAATTAGGTTTCTAATATTGTCAAATGCTTTAGCATGATAAACAAGACTTTGAATACTATAATTGTTGAAGACTCTGAAACCCAACGGACAATATTCACCAAACTGGCGAAAGAACATTCCAATTTAAATTTGTTGGGTGATTATAGCAATGGAATCCTTGCTCTGAACAGTATTCGCAAGAACAAAGTAGATTTGATTTTGCTGGATATTGAGATGCCCATTGTTAGTGGTTTCGATTTATTGGAATCCTTGGAAGAACCGCCAATGATCATCCTGATTTCAAACAAAGCTGATTATGCATTAAAGGCATTCGATTACGATATTATAGACTATTTACAGAAACCAGTTAAAAGAGCCCGTTTTAATACAGCAATTAATCGTGCCTTGACCAAACAAAATATTTTAACAAGCCATAAAGACGAGGAGGATTTTGTTTATGTTTCTGTAAATCTTCAAAAAAAGAAAGTCCATCTAAATTCAATTAATTGGATTCAAGCTTTTGGTGACTATATTAAATTAGTTACAAGTGAAGGTGATTTTTTAGTGCTATCGACTATGAAGGCATTTTTAAAAAGAATACCTGATAATCAATTTGTTAGAATACACAAATCATTCATCGTTAATGTAAAAAAGGTGGACAATTGGAGTGCCAATAAGGTCGAGGTAAATGGTACGAAATTACCAATGAGCAGATCAAGAAAAGATGAATTGGAAAAGGTTTTAATAACCGCATAGTTCCTTCATCGTACTGCATTCTCATTTATGGGGTTTTCTTCGTTTTAGAATACCGCCCGCATATTGAAAGATCTCAGATTTTAGGTTTTGAAAATTTTCCAAACAACTTACTGACTCCGCTTTTGTTATTTCATGTTTTTGATAATATGCGTTGTCACAAGCCATATCAGTACATTGGATCATTCCACCCAATTCTTTTTCATGTTTGGCAATCATTTGGCAAACCTCTAGTCTATTAACGCTCATTTTTTTTAATCTAGATTGATAGTCTTGTAAACGCTCAAATAAGTTTGGAGTATTTGGCTCAAAAATGTAGGAATTAAGTAAATGATCTATAAATGTAAGTTCATCTTGCATCAAGTACAAATGCGACTTCCATTGCTGGAAATCTGCATGCAATTCCTCAACTTTTTTAGTTTGATCCGCTTTTGTGAATTTGCTTTTGGTAACCATGCCCTTTGAATTTGTATAAAGCTATTAATGACATTTTTAGCTGCCAATGATAAATATCAGTCCATAAATCAAACAATTAACTCTATATGTTCATAAAGTTTTGGAATATGTACATGCCAATTGAATTCATCGGTTATTTTACTACGAAAAGCATCTAAGGCAGTTGGCTCACCGTGAACCAAAAAAGTCTGTTCAGGTATATTCTGTATTTTTTTGAGCCAATGCATCAATTCAAATTGGTCTGCATGGGCCGATAGGCTTTCTAAATGTACAATTTCGGCTTTGACCGGATAATACTTGCCAAACAGCTTTAATTCATGGGCGCCTTCCAAAAGTCGTCTACCTCGCGTTCCTTCAGCCTGGTAGCCCACAATAAGGACTGTTGTACTTGCAACATCAATCAATTGTTTTAAATAGGTAAGTACCCTTCCGCCTGTAACCATTCCACTACCCGCAATTACGATTTTTGGCCTAGGGTCATCAATGGTTTCCCAGGTTTCTTTATAAGAACTGATAATTGTGATATGCTCGCACATAGCATGATATTCTTTTAAGGACAGTTTATGCCATTGCGGAAATTGTTCAAATACTGACAGAACATTATTCCCCATAGGGCTATCTACAAAAATCGGAATATTGGGAATTTTATTTTTTTTATAGAGCAGCCATAATTGATACATTAAGGACTGTAATCGCTCCACTGCAAAAGATGGAATGATAAGATTGCCCCTTTCATTTATGGTCTTCTTGACTAATTTAGTCAATAGACCCTCAACGTCTTCCTCAGGATGGTTTTTATTACCATAGGTACTTTCCACAAAAAGATAATCTGCCCATTTTGGCCTATCTGGTGGTGATAAAAGCAAATCATCTTGGCGCCCAACATCTCCTGAGAAAACAAATCGTTTTTCAAAAATGTCTAATTCTATGAAAGTCGCACCAATAATATGACCGTTATATTTACATCGAAATTTAATGTTGGGTGAAATTGAAACCCATTCATCTTTTTCTATAGATTTAAACAAACCTATGGCCTTTTTCGCTTCTTTTACGGTATAAAATGGTAGTGCTGGTTTATGCTTGCTATAACCCTCTTTATTCGCCTTTTCGGCTTCTTCTTCATGAATTTTAGCACTATCTTTTAAAATAATCCCCGTAATCTTCAAGGTTGGCAATGTTCCCAATATTTTGCCCTTAAACCCTTCTTTTACCAATCTCGGTAAATAACCTGTATGATCCAAATGCCCATGGGTAAGCAACACCAAATCAATTTTACTAACGTTAATGGGCAAAGGCATCCAATTAAATTGCCGAAGCTCTTTTAAGCCTTGAAACATGCCACAATCCACCAATAAATTAAGCTCGGGAGTTTCCAAATAGAACTTGGATCCCGTAACCGTACCTGATGCTCCTAAAAATTGGATTTTAACCGTATTCATGTTGCTCAACAGTTACATAGTTGGCGAAGTTCTTTCATTATTTTTCCCTTTCTTGGTTCTGAAACTTCCAAATGGTCAAGAAAAAAACTATCGTTCAATAATTGTCGGCATAGGACTACATCCCTACTCAATAAAAACTGCTTTTCGCGTTTACTCAACAATGTAGAAACCGTAATGGGGTACAATCCCAATCTATCAATCCGGTCTTTTAAACCATCATCTTTGGGAATGTCCCAGCTCAATAAATATAAATCTACGCATTTGCCGTATGCAAGGGCGTCTTCGGTAAAACGGGTATTGGTAACCACCCAACCCTTGTCCATTGTGAATGTATTGCTCTTTTTATTTTCCCAATGGCTTTTGATATCGTTATATCTGGAATGAATATACAATGGTACTTTTACATTACAATTACGCCCTTCTTCCCCATGAAATTTACATTCTATTACAGCCAACAATCCATTTTTTTTAGCGAAAACATCAACTTCGTGTTGAACACAATCGCCTTGTATCATTTTACCAACCTCAGTTGAATAGCCCGAATATTCTAAAATTGCTGCGACAAACTTTTCAAAAGGAAAACCAGTAGGTCCCAACTCATAAATTGCTTTTTTTAACTTGTATTTTGAAGCAAAGACCGATTTTTTCTTTTTCAACAAGGCGAAAGCTCGATTATAGATTTCTTTTGTGGAGATACCCTGATAAAGTTCATCGCGAACTTGATCTACAATCTGATTTACCAATGTTTCATCGGCCCCACTTCTTTGTAATGACCTTCTCAGTTTTGTTAATGAAAATTTTACTTTCTGGCCAGATGATTTAATAATTTCAATTGCGATTTGTTCTTCCATACAAATTATTTCACATGTACATCCACTTCGGGGATTTTAAGTAATTGTAAGGTAGTCGATGCTAATTTAACCTTACCCTTGGACAAGGATATTGAATGCTCTATATTTTCAAATAATTTATGTTTTGTACTCCTTCTTAATTTATAGTCGGTAATGTACCTTAGATTAAGTACAATCCAATTATCAGTTAAACTTATAGCAAGTGTTGGGTCTATTTTTGCATTTTCTATATAATATCGTTCAACCATTTTTTTCCAATTCGCTTTCGATTTATTAGTGTAATCAGACAATAGTTCGGTAGATCTTTCCATTACTATTTTCTTTGCCAATTCAATGTCAGAATCAAAAGTGATAAGAATGTTGAGTTCATCCCAAACAAAGGGAAAGTCCATGGAATAGTTCTTTATTGGACCTTTGAATACAAATGCATTACTGATCTTAATAATTCTACCAGAATAATTATCACTACTCACCCACTCTCCCATTTCCATAATAGTGGTATAAATACTGTCGATATCAATAACATCGCCCATAATATTGTTTATCTCAATCCGGTCACCTGGCTTATAAACCCTAACGAAAAAAATATAGAAAGAACCTGCTACACTTAAAATCAACTCTTGAAGGGTAAAAGTCAAACCGGCAGTAACAAGACCAATTATAATGGTATAATCTTTTACACTATCCAATGTAAATGACACCAATAAAAGTATAGCTATTAGTACGTAACCTATTACTTCGATACCCTTTTGTGCCTTATATCTAAAGTTTACGTTTTCAATGCGTTTTTTGGCCAACTTTCTTAGTAACCCTATGGAAATAAGGATAAATACGACCCAAACCAACAATCGTAGCCCTTTGCGAACAAGTGGGTCATTTAAGAAATCAAACAGTGCTTGCATATGCTTTTATTGCTATACCAGTTTGCCAAAAAATTCCCTTATCAATTTCTTTATTTGGTTATCGGTCATACTATCTGCCTTAGTAACTGTTTTAACCTTGGCGGCCAGTAGAGGATAATTCCCATCCAGTTCTTTTTTGAACATAGCGGCAGTCTCCGAAGGTCCAAATAGAGCAATGGCATCGGCCGTTTTAACAGAATCTGCCAAATTCTTGAAATAGATTTTATACTGATGTTTTTTCCTCTCTAAATATTTACTGTCCTGGACAACATCCTGTGGGCCCCATTTTGCCGATTTTGTACCAGACCCACCTTTGGGGTGAAAAACCTCTATATCGGACAATATGGTTTCAAATTTTTCTGAATCTTCGGTAAGGGTAACCATATGTGCTTTCTCTTTATCGAGCCATATACCTATATTTTTCATAATATGAGTTTTAAATATTAAACTAAAAATGATTTTTTTTTGAGCTTAAACAATCATCCTAATTATTTGTTTCCAGGAATCACTAAAAATGGAATATCAATATTAAAAGCCAACTTTTTGATGATAGGTTCATTTAACAAATTCTCTAAAAAACTATGTTTATAATTTACCATGGTAAGCATACCAATACCCAACTCCTCTAAAAATACCTGGATGGCTTTGGTCTTACTTGTAAAATTGGGCATCCAGTGGACTGAATTTTCAATAGGATCTAAATAGGCCCTAAGTGTTTTAAGGTTACTTTCCTGCACCTTATTCAAGTGCTCTTCCTCATTTATGTGAACAATCCTTATTGCAGAACCACAACGTGTGGCCATATTGCGTAAGGGGTCGAGAACTTCAGCATCATAATACCTCTTATAGTTAGTGGCAAAAGCTATTTCATACGGCACCTTAAAATCTGCATTCATGGGTACTGCCAGAATTGGGCATTTCTTCACCGATGCCATGGTCTTGGTGGTAGTGCTTCCTAAATAGACCCCTAAACCGCTTGATTTACCCTTGTTTCCCATTACAATCAGGTCTATTTTATGCTCATCAATGGCTTGTGAAATAGCCTCAATCAAATCCATTTTTTTGGATATCATTTTATACTTGTGCTTTGGGCACTTATTATCCAAGTTGATTTTATGAAAAGTATGTTTCAATTCTTCATTGGATTCATCTTTAAGTTGCTCTAACAAACCTTTGCGTTCCCCATTTCCATTATCAATACTTCTACTTATCAAGGGTGTGCTTTCATTATAGGCGTTTATTAGATAGAAGTTGACCGCTTTACTCTTGAACAATTTTGAGACGTAATAAAGGGCATTATACGCATCATTGGAAAAATCGGTTGGCACTAAAATATTTTGCATTTTAATTGTTTTTATGTGGGGGGATTACCATAAACGGAATGGTTACATGAAAGCCTAACTTTTTGATAACAGGTTCCAAAAATAGACGCTCAAAGAATGTATGACGATTCTGAATCATTACCAAAAGGTTTACTTTATTCTTTTGTTGGAAATTATTGATGGCCGTAATCACCTCTTGATTAGGCATTTCATGGAACAAATGGGCAATTCGGTTAAAAATCAAGTCTAGCTTTGCCTTATTTTTCAATTGTTCCTCACTAAGGTCATATCCTGAAGAAACATGTAGTACATTTATTCTTGAAGTATGCTGTTTCGCCAAAAACTCCACCATTCTTAATTGTTCTTTTTGATAATCGATGCCTAAATCTGTAGGGAACAATATCTCTTTTGGGGTTTCGTATTTAAAATTAGGAGGGATGGCTATGACCGGACAACAGGCTTTTTTTATAACATGTACGGTATTTGTACCAATTAATATCTCTTTGGCACCGGTGGCACCTTGAGTACCCATAATCACCATATCGGCATTTTCATTCTCGGAGGTCTCCACAATTTCATCTACTAAAGTATTAAATGCCGAATGCACCATGAAAGTGTGTTTCTTATTGTTGAACTCTGCTATTAATTGCTTCTTGAGTTCTTTTAGCTGGGTCAGTGAATTTTCCTGATAAATATCTCCTAAACCTATCTGTCCAGGGCTGTGTAACACATATTCAGCCTGATAAATCGCAGGCGTATATGTATGTAATAGGTAAAAAGTACATTCTTCTTCCTTAAAAAGTTTAATAGCATAACAAATCGCATTATATGCGTTGTCTGAAAAATCGGTGGGTAGAATTATACGTTTCATTTTCAAGATTTTTTAGTTATCTGAATAAATTTTGCATGACCAAAAAAGGAATCTTAATGTGAAGTCCAATTTTATCAATGGTCGATTGACTTAGCATATCCTCAAGAAAGGAATGTCTTGAATTTACCAATACCAACAAATCAATATCCTTATGGACTATATATTTCGTAATGGCAATCGTTTTGTCTTTTTCCTGGGTAGTCTCGAATCGTAACTTAGCTTTGGGTAAACTATCTCTAAGAAATTGCTGATTGTCTTCCTGGCGAAGCGAAAGTTTTTTAATTGGATCAATATACAGCATATGAATAGTTGACCTGAAAGAGCCTGACATATCGCAAATTAATTTTAATTCACGCCTTTTATAAGGAACCAAATAATTAGTGGGAAAGAGTACTTCTTTAGGCGCATGATATTCATAACCCTCAGGAATAGCCAGTACCGGACAACTTATATATTTTAAGACCTGAAGGGTATTACTACCAAAAGTTAAGCTGCGATCATTGGTTTCACCCCTTGTGGCCATGACAACAATATCCATATTCTCTTGATTAACCAAATCATCGACTTCATCAATTAAAGAACCAAAAGCCAATATCATCCTATAATTATGATGAGGATTGGGATATTGGTGTTTGACTTCTTCCAATACCTTCTTTAATTGTCTTTCAGAATTTTGGGAAATTTCTTCCTTTAATACATCCAATTGACTTCGCTTAGTCAATTTGTCCTGTTGATAAACCTCATCCGCATAAGCGTGCATGATAAAGATTTCGCATTTTTCGTATTTAAAAACCTGACAAGCATATTTTAACGCGTTAAAGGCATTATCTGAAAAATCAGTGGGAACCAATATCTTTCTCATGGCACAAGATTTATTAGTTTTACCAAAGTTAACTGTGATCAACTCTATAAACCATGATATTGGTCAGTTTACGACCATTTTCATTTTATTAATTTGCAGTCGCAAACCAGAAAATATGAAGAGTAGTTTTAAAAAAATAATCAATTCGAAAACTCCGGTTTTAGTCGACTTTTTTGCCGATTGGTGTGGCCCCTGCAAAATGTTGGCCCCTATTCTCAAAGATGTAAAGGAAGAATTAGGCGATGCTGTTAAAATTGTAAAGATCGATGTGGATAAGAATCAATCAATTGCTGCAAAATATCAAGTAAGAGGAGTGCCGACAATGCTACTATTTAAAAATGGAAAACAGGTATGGCGGCAATCCGGGGTACTTCAGAAGAAGGACATAGTTCAGATTATCCAATCCCAAAACTGAAAGAAACTATGATACTATTCATGTAGTACCAGAAAAGGTATATCTGTGTGATAACTTATTTGCTCAACCTTAGGTCTAAAAAGTATGCGTTGAAAGAAATTAAGGTTCTTAGCGACCATTGCGATCATGTCAATATCCCTGCTTTCGGTAAAGCACTGTACTGCCGTTTCAAGATCCGTTCCTGTTAGCGAATGAAAACTATGCTCAACATCTTGCAAATAATCGTTTAAAAATTCTTTGTTTTTCAATTGCTCTTCACTCAACTCCTCCCCTTTTTTAGAAATATGGAGAACTCGTAAGACCGATTTGTGCATACGTGACATTTCAATAAGGGTATTGAGCACTTTCAAATCATACCTCAAGTAGTAGTCTGTAGGAAAGCTAATTTCTTTTGGTTTTTTGAATTCCGCATTTTCAGGCACAGCCAATAAAGGGCACTTTACTTTTGTAATGACGTCTCCTGTATTGCTTCCCACGGTAACTTCCTTAAGTCCTGATGAACCCTTGGTACCCATTATGATCAAGTCCATTTTTTTAGTTTCAACTTCGCGCTTGATTGAATCAACAAAAAAGTCATATAAAGCTATGGTTACGAAAGAATGCTTAGCATTTGCAGAAATTTTCTCTATGCGCAAAAGCAATTGGTCAAGACTTTCTTTACTTTCCCTTAGGACGGATTCTTTCGCCATTTTTGAAAACCCCTTAACCGAAGAGCCTGCACCGGAATATGTGGGAATAGGGTTTATGTGTAGAAGATAAAATGTACAATTAGCGTTTTCAAATAATCTAAGCCCATATTTTAAGGCATTCCAAGCGTTTTTTGAAAAATCTGTTGGTACTAGAATATGAAACATATCTCAGTTCATTATGGTTTTAGTGGCAAAATTATAGTACTGGGAAATATAAAAAAATGATTACTATCATGTTTAAAAAATGAGGGCCAGTAATCAGTAAATACGACTTAGGGTTTCTTCATCGAGGATTCGTATGTTATGGTCTTCCATTGCAATGAGTCCTTCTTTTTTGAAACTAGACAGCGTGCGTATTAAGGTTTCAGTGGCCATCCCTGCCACACTTGCCAAATCACTTCTGAGAATATGCATGTTACCATGCTTGTCTTGTTTCAGTTTATCGGCAAATTTTAATATTGTACTGGCCGTTTTCTTACGTACAGATCCATAGGCCATTTCCAATAATTGTTGCTTGGCATCGGTAAGACTTTCGGCCAAAACATGCATTAATTCCAAAGCAAGACCATGATTTTCCTGTAAAACAGCAGTCAACTTCTCTTTATTGACCCCAACAAGTGTGGAGTCTTCCATGGCAGTTGCATATTCCTCATATATTTCATTGGCTGTTAATGAAGAGAATCCGAAGAACTCGTCGGCATTAAAAATTCCGGTTATCAGTTCCTTGCCATTTTCATCTAATTTATGCGTTTTTACAATGCCCTTCAAAATCAAATAAACCATATGAACATTGCCACCTTCGCGGTATATTTCCTCACCTTGTGAAAATTTAATTTCTTCCCCATTATCATCTAAATAATTCTTGAACTCATGAATAGTTTTTATATCATCATCGATATGGTTTTCATATACTTTTACAGGACTTTCGAGCTCTTTTAAAATTGCTGCTCTAGCTAACCTACTCTCTATGGCATTTATGAGATCCTTTTCTTCAAACGGTTTCGTTAAATAATCATCGGCCCCTAAGTTCATTCCCTTACGAATATCCTCCTTTTCGGTCTTTGCCGACAAGAAGATAAAGGGTATATGCATTGTGGATTCTATTTTACTCAATTTTTCAAGAACACCATACCCATCTAATTCTGGCATCATTATATCACATACAATAACGTCAGGTAGATATATCTTTGCAGCTTTAACACCTTTCTTCCCATTAGAAGCTGTTACAACCTCATAATCCGAAAGTTCCAATAACTCAGCGGTATTTTCCCTGAGAACCGAATCATCTTCTATCAATAAGACTTTTCTCATACTATTATTTTCAGTTGTTTATTTAATATCTCTCCTATCGGCAGTTCTACAGTAAAAATACTGCCTATTTTCTCTTTGCTTTCAAAATATATTTTTCCACCTAAGTTTTTTATATGGCCCTTTATTATATTTAGACCAATTCCTGTGCCTTGGTTTAAAAGGGCATTTTCCGCTCTAAAATAGCGCTTAAAAATATGTTTCTGGTCCTTGACAGGAATTCCTATTCCTTGATCTTTGATTTTCAAGATCAATTTATCTTTAATAAGATCTATAAATATATCTATATTAGAATCTTCAGGTGAATATTTGACTGAATTATATAATAAATTGGTAATAATCAAGGTTATGATTTTCTCATCGTGGTAAATCAACACATCCTCTATATTTTGGGGATAATTGATATGCTGTCCACTTTTTAGCAACATATTGGCACTGTAAACAACCTCATTAACAACCTTACTCAATGAAAACTCGGTGAATTTGTAAATTTCCTTTCCTTTTTCAATCCTCTCTATTGAGAGAAAATCTGTTAAAATAGTATTCAGGTGCCCTACCTCCCCGATTATTGTATTTAAATGTTTATCCCGTTTATCCTGTTGGTTAGAGTACTTATATTTACCCACTAAGGTTGCTGATGTGAGAATACCGCTTAGAGGCGTTTTGAATTCATGCGAGACTAACGAAAGGAATTTTGTTTTCAACTCGTTCAACTCGCGTTCGCGTTCTAGTGCCAATTTCATTTTTTTTTCCGCTGCTTCCCTTTTTTTGATTTCCTTTTTAAGCATTGCAACCGTTTCCCTCAACTCCAAGGTGCGCGTCCTGATTTTCTTTTCAAGGTGCTCATTGAGTTCCTTAATTTTAAAATCGCGTTTGCTTATTTCAGTCTGGTCAAATACCAGGGCTAGAAAATAGTCAGTATCATAAAGCGTAAAGGGATTTAAACTCACCTCAATTGGGAACTTTTCATTATTCTTTCGTTCTCCAAACAAACAGCGTTCAGTCGCCATTTTTCTGGACTCATGGGTTTTAAAATATTCATCAACATGCTCGTGGTGCAACTTTTTATACGGTTCAGGAATAAGAATGCCCAATGGCTGGTCTATTAATTCTTCGCGACGGTAACCGAACATCATATCAGCCTTTTCATTGGTCGCGACAATTACCCTATTCCTATTAACAACCAACAATCCTTCTGAAACAGCTTCAGTAAGCAATTTGAATATACTATTGTTTTTTGCGAATACCCGCATAAGTTCAAGTTCTAGTTATTAGTCTTCCTTTAATTGCGCAAAATCAGTTCTTAGGGAATATAGATGTAAGTTAATTCATGACGACCTGTAGTATTATGACATTAATCATATTCTGTAAACATTGTTGAATGTAATTTTAATATAAATCATTCTATCATGAAAAATGTGTTACAAACTTCGGATATTTTCAACAACCCATCAGACTGGCAAAACCATTACACAAAATGTGAAAAAGTAAAATCAGATTTGGTTTTGTATTCAAAGGACCTGCTTTTTTTACAGCAACTCTTAGACACGTATTTTGATGAAATGGTAAAAAATGAGCATTTGGACGAAATACGAGAAAGCCTAATACGTTTTCAGGATTTATGTTATGATTGCGATCGCCTCAAAAAAAGAGTAAAAGACCAGCAAAGTCATTTAATTGAAATTATAAAAGGAGCTTCTTCCCATGACCATAATGCTATTTTGATAGAGCAATCAGGTATTGAAAACCGTAACGCACGTATCGTGAAGGAACTTAAAATGGTTAAAAAAGAGATCCTTTTAATATCAGAAAATGTCTTGCAGGAAAAAAAGGATGATGAAAGTATTGTTCATCGTACATAACGAGTAATCCTTCTAAAAAAAAATCTAATAATCAGATTGAAAATAGTGTAGAAGATGGAATACATTGACTACTATAAGGTTTTAGGTATAGCTAAAGGAGCCTCACAAAATGATATTAAAAAGGCCTATCGCAAACTTGCTAGAAAATATCATCCTGATGTAAATCCAAATGACTCAGAAGCAGAACGAAAGTTTAAACAGGTAAATGAAGCCAATGAAGTACTAAGTAATGTTGAAAATCGAAAAAAATATGATGAATATGGCAAAGATTGGCAACATGCCGACGAGATAGAAAGAGCAAGAAAGGCGCAACAGCAACATAGGGGCTACCAAACCCAATATTCCGGTGATTTTGGGGAACATGACTTTTCAGATTTTTTTGAATCTATGTTTGGGGGTAGATCTTCGGCCGATTTTTCAGGAGGACGACAAGTCAAATTTCGAGGGCAGGATTTCAATGCTGAACTAAAACTGAAATTGAATGATGTTTACCATACCCATAAACGAACACTGACCGTCAATGGAAAGAACATTCGTATAACCATACCTGCGGGGATTGAAAATGGACAGACCATTAAAATAAAAGGGCATGGTGGTCCTGGCCGCAATAGAGGGCCAAAAGGCGATTTGTTCATAACCTTCTCAATTGAAAACAATTCAGGATTTAAACGCGATGGGGACAATCTATATAAAACAATTGATTTAGACCTGTATACTGCCGTATTGGGAGGTGAAATAATGGTTGATACTTTTGATGGAAAAGTCAAACTTAAGGTAAAACCTGAAACCCAAAATGGAACTAAAGTCAAGCTAAAATCCAAAGGATTTCCTGTCTATAAAAAAGAAGGGCATTTCGGTGATCTGTTTATTACCTATAGGGTTAAGACACCTACCAATTTATCAACTAGGGAAAAGGAACTTTTCAAGGAACTGGTCTCACTAAAAGCAACTAAATAATGGAACAGTATAATTATATAGCGGTCGATGAATTTTGCATCAGTCATGGGATCACTACGCAATTCATGGTTCAACTTCACGAATTTGGATTAATTGAAATTTTCCAAAAAAAGAATGTTCACTATTTCTCTAATGAAGAACTTCCAAAAGCTGAAAAAATCATCCGTCTATATTCAGACCTCGATATTAATCTTGAGGGTATCGAAGTTATACACGACCTATTGGAACGAATTGACCGCATGCAAGGTGAAATCAGATCCCTAAAGAATAAACTGCGAATCTATGAATAGTATATAACCTAGCTATTTCTAACTAAAAAGTCTGCTGTTCTTTTTGCGCTCTTTAGAAATTAAAAAGACCATTATAGCAAGAAATACAATATTCTTTACAATGTACTGCCCCAATAAAGTAAGGCCAAAAGGAGCTTCAGTGAACGTAAGTTCAGGAAAAAACAAAAAGGGTGTAAACGTGAGAACCATATGTACAATGGCCAGATTCAACGCAACTCTGTTAAACAAGCCCACAATCAATAAAAAACCTATGACCGTTTCCCAAATTGCCAATAAGATGATGGCGACTTTAGGTGTAAATACACCTAATGTAAGCTCAGAAATAGTGTCTAAAGCAATCGTCTCTGCAGGGCTAACTCCTGGAAAAAATTTTAGCATCCCAAACCAGAGATACACGATACCAATACAAACACATGGTAAACAATTTATTGAAACCCGTTTACCGAATTTTACAACCATTTCTTTCATAGACTATTCTTTAACGCGCTAATCTAATATTACCAGTAATTCTAAAAAATGACAATTATCATATTAAAAAAACAATATTCAGGGTATTATGTTATCCCTTTGTCTTAAACAAAGGCCTTTCTAAAGTTTCGTATTTTTAATGTATATGACATTTCGTATGATACATAGAGCTTTAATTTTATTCTTATCATTACACCTCATTTCCTGTGGATCGGATTCTGAAAAAATACTGCCGACCAAAATAACGATGACTGAATCTGTATATTCCTCGGTGATAGTTCAGCCAGACAGTTTATACAAAGCCTATGCGGCCGTAGGTGGTATTTTAGATCATAATCTTCTTGAAGAAGGTGATGTGGTAAGAAAGGGGCAACCTATTTTACAGATAATTAATAATGCGCCAAAATTGAACACGGAAAATGCTAGACTGGCATTGCAACTGGCCAAAGAAAATTATGAGGGAAGTGCTACAGTTTTAAGTGGTATACAAGACGAAATAAGCGCCGTGAAATTATCCTTGAAAAGTGACTCAATAAACTACTTCAGGCAAAAAAATCTTTGGGAACAGCAAATAGGTTCTAAAATAGATTTTGATAACAGAAAACTTGCATATGAGCTTTCGCAGAATAGGCTTCTTTTATTGCAAAACAAATATAAACGTACCAAGAATGAACTGGAGACCCAAGTAAGGCAAGCACAAAATAACTTTAAAACATCCCAAATAGCAACAAAAGATTTCACTGTAACCTCTAAAATCAATGGCAAAGTATATGCCCTGTATAAAAATCCAGGAGAAATTGTGACAACGATGGAACCTTTGGCAGCCATAGGCAGTAAAAATGTCTTTATTGTGGAAATGTTGATTGATGAGGTAGATATAGTTAAAATCAAAAAGGGTCAAAAAGCCTTGATTACCCTTGATGCTTACAACTCAAAAGTACTTGAAACAACAATCAGTAAAATTTATCCCAGCAAAGACGAACGTTCCCAAACCTTTAAAATTGAGGCAGTTTTCAAGGAAACTCCAGAGGTGCTATATCCTGGTCTTGCCGGTGAAGGAAACATAATAATTGCCCAGAAGAACAATGTTCTTAGTATACCCAAAGAATATCTTATTGGTGAAAACAAAGTACAAACCGAAAACGGTGTGAAGACCATATCTATTGGTCTTCAAAACATGGATAAAGTTGAAATACGCTCAGGAATTGATGCTGATACCTACATTTATAAGCCCAAAGAATGATTAATTGGAAAGTAATATTGGGCATAGCCAAGACACATCTTGTCACCAAGATGAAATCAACAATAACCGCTTCTTTGGGCGTTACGTTTGGTATAGGTGCTTATATAACTTTGGTAAGTTTTATGACAGGCTTAAACACCATGCTCGATGATCTTGTCCTAAACCAAACGCCACACATACACCTTTATAATGAAATAGAGCCCTCAGAAAATCAACCTATCGCATTGTATGCAGAATTTGAGGATGCCTTTAATATTGTACGTTCAATTAAGCCCAAACAAAGTCAAAAAAAGATACATAATGCGTTACCCATTTTAAAATATCTGAAGGAGGATGACAATGTAAAAGGTGCTACTCCCCAATTAAGGGCGCAGATTTTTTATTTATCTGGTTCAATTGAATTAGGCGGAAATCTTGTCGGGGTCGATATCATGGAAGAAGTGCGATTGTCAAACATTCAAGATTATATTGTTCAAGGTACTCCCGAGGCTTTAAAAAATAACGATAGTGGTATTTTACTAGGTGCAGGTCTAGCAGATAAAATGTCACTATCGGTAGGTGATAGAATTCAAATTAGCACAATCAAAGGCGACATTTTTCCTTTGAAAATTGTAGGCATATATCAAAGTGGTATTGCCGATATTGATAATATCCAAAGTTATACCAACCTTAAAACCGTACAGCGGATATTAGGCGAGGCCGAAAATTACGTCACCGACATAAACGTCAAGCTTTATGATATTTCAAAGGCGGAGCCAATGTCCCATAGACTTGAACATCAGTTTAAAGTAAAAGCAACTGATATCAATGAGGCCAATGCGCAATTTGAAACTGGAAGTAATATTAGAAATTTGATTACTTATGCTGTTTCTATAACCTTACTAATCGTTGCAGGATTTGGTATATACAATATATTGAATATGCTTATTTACGAAAAGATGAAAGATATCGCCATTTTAAAGGCAACCGGTTTTTCCGGCACCGATGTACAATTGATTTTTATGAGTCAGGCTATGATTATTGGAGCTTTAGGTGGCGTTTTGGGATTACTGGTTGGGTATTTACTTTCGAGGCTCATAGACAATGTTGCCTTTGAAACAGAGGCACTTCCGACAATTACCACATACCCTATTAATTATAATATCATGTATTACGTCATAGGAATCTCATTTGCGCTACTTTCTACTTTTATTGCAGGTTATCTGCCTTCAAATAAAGCAAGAAGAATCGACCCAGTTCAAATAATTCGTGGAACATAAAAAAGTATCATGTCAATAGTTTTGGAAGCAAAAAATATAGACAAATATTTTAAAAAGCCTGTACTTTTTCACGTACTACAAAATCTTAATTTCAAGATTAAAAAAGGTGAATTCGCCTCGATAATGGGAAAATCCGGATCAGGCAAATCAACCTTGCTTTACATTCTTTCTACCCTGGATACCGATTATGAAGGTGAATTATTCTTAAATGAAGAATTGGTAACAGGTAAGCCCAACAAACTATTATCAAGAATCAGAAACCAGCATATTGGTTTTGTCTTTCAATTTCATTACCTCTTGTCAGAATTCAGTGTTTTGGAAAATGTGATGCTTCCTGCAAAAAAATTGGGCGTGAAATCGCATTCAGAGATCGAGTATGATGCCATGGAGAAACTAAAAATGTTGAATATTGGTCAATTGGCAAAAAAACGGGCTTCAAGAATATCAGGTGGTGAAAAACAACGTGTTGCAATTGCCAGGGCTTTAATAAACAACCCTTCGATACTCATGGGTGATGAACCTACCGGTAATTTGGATAGTTATAATGCGGAAAACGTATTTCAGATCTTTAAACAACTTAAAGAAGAGCAAGGACTTTCACTTTTAGTGGTAACCCATGACATGGACTTTGCTGAGCGTACCGACAGAATAATTCAAATGGAAGATGGGCAAATAATAAAGCAATAACTCGATTTTGGAATAAGGTGTATGACAAATATCATATAAATTTGAGTAGGTTGGAAGTAACTTTAAACAACATCATGAATGTTGAACTCAAATAAAAATCTCATGGAAAATTATAGAACCAGACCTAAAGGCAATTACATACAAAACACAGATTGGGATGAATTATACGTTTTGACTAGACATTGGAAATCCGATTTAACATTCTACGAACAAGACTTGCGTTTTCTACATAAGCTATTGAATAAATATTTTATCTGGATTACAAAAAAAGAGAACCTTGAAGCCGTAAAAACCATTGGGCAAAGTATTTTGAATGATAAGCAAATAGGAAAGGAATTAATTAGGAGGGTCGATGAGCATCTTACCCATATCGCGCAGACCATTGATGACCCCTTTAAACACGATTCAAGGATTTTTCGTGATGAACATCAGGCACTTGAAGATGATATTGCCAAATTCTACAAAACCGTAAGGAATAATAGAAAGCAAGTGTTTTCTATTACCGAACATATTGTAGATAGTGAAAGTTTGGAGCATTTACTTCAGGATTAGATCTTCATTCAAGCGTATCCAACTGTTTCCAAGCCAAGGCTGCAGGTCCTAATATGGAAGCGTTCCTTGGAGCATTGGATAGATATACCTTGACTTTACCTTTATAAGCTACGAATAGGTTTTTTTCTAAATTTAATATTACAGGTTTAAGTAAAATATCGCCAGCCTTACTAAGACCGCCTGCTAGTATAAAAGCTTGTGGATCTAAATGGGCGACGGTATCCGCCATTTTACTGCCCAGTATTTCGGCAGTTATCCCAAAGGCTCTTAGGGCCAGTTTATCGCCATCCAAAGCAGCATTGGCAATAGTTTCACCTGTCAGGTCATCAAAACTAATACCCCGTAAAGGAGAATCTTCCCTCATTTCGGCAATGAGTTCAAAAACAGTCCGTTTTATTCCCGTAACCGAGGCATAGGTTTCCAAACATCCCTGTAAGCCACAATTACATTGCCTACCATTAGGGTCAACATTGACATGGCCAATTTCACCTGCTTGGGCATGTTCTCCCAATAAAAGATCTCCATTGACAATAATACCACTGCCCAAACCAGTACCCAAGGTCAATACCACAAAATTATTCATCCCTTTTGCCATTCCGTAACGCAACTCCCCTAAAGCAGCCGCGTTGGCATCATTGGCGATAAAAATGGGCAGCTTAAATACATCTTCCAATGATTTCGCCAAAGGAGTTATTTTACCCCATTTTAAATTGGGTGGATTTTCAATATTTCCGGTTAGCGAATTGGCATTAGGCGCCCCAACTCCAACAGCCAAAATTTTGGACTTAGCGCCTAGGCTCGTGGTAAGTCCTTTTATCTCGGCGATCAATTCCTTTAAAAAAGCAGTGAAAGGTGCTCTAGATTTTGTGTTGAACACTTTGGAAACCAAAATTTCCCCTGTATCATCAACAATTCCGATTTTAGTGAATGTCCCACCAATATCTATAGCTAATACCGTATTCATTATAGTTTATAATTACATACAAATAAATTAAAAAGACTTTATTTTCAAACTGATGAAAATCATTCCGAATACCATATTTCCATGTTATTTTTATAATCCCCAAAAACCATTTCATGATGAAAGCAATTGCCCAAATAGAAAAACTAAATTCAGATCGGTGCAAACATATTATTGTTCGTAACCTTAGTAGGATTATGGATATAAAAATATTGGACATTGACCTTGAAAAAAAGACCATATCGTTTGTATATGAAAGTATCGCTGCCATTGACAAGGTAAAGCGAGAACTTTGGCGTATTGGATATCCTTTAGATCAGCTTATTAAAAAAGAGCCTCAAAATGAGTTGATGATTTAAAAATATAATGCTTATTAAATAAAGTTGTTGCCATGGAAAAACTCAAAAACCAACTTCATCAAAATCTTGGCAAGCTTTTTTATGCAGTGGCCATGGCAGACAAGAAAATCGAAGAAGAAGAAATAGCTGCGTTAAAAACTGACATTTTGCAAAGATGGTACAACCTTGATTCTGAACTAAATGAACTTGTTTTAGATAATCATCAAGATATAATTACAGTCTTTACCCAGTTACATAACATAAAAGCAGAAAGTGATTCCTGCTTTCTGGAGTTCCGTGAATTCTTTAATGAACATCAAAATTTATTCAATACAGATTTAAGAAAACTCATTTGGGATACTGCACAAGATGTTGCTTCATCGTTTGCCAAAAAAAACAAATCAGAATTAATTCTATTGGCAAAACTCAAAATACTTCTTGAAACTTAATTTCAAATTTTAAAGGTGATAACCGGTAAGTCCGCATGATTGGCAATATCCTCACCGATACTTCCTTTAAAAAAGTGCGCCAATCCCTTTCTTCCGCGGGTAGGTAGCGCAATAATATTCGCATCTACAGTTTTTGCATAATTATATATTCCCTCCTCAATGCTGTAATCATTCAAAATTGTCACCTTACCTTCTCTAATGTTATCACCGTGATGGGCAACGCTCATAAACAATTCAATTTGCTCATTGATCTCAACGTTATTTTTAAAGTATTGATTAGGACGATTTACATAAACTAAATGCACATTGGCACCAAGCATTTTAAAAAATTTAATGGCCCTGTTATAGGCTGTAATATTTTCCACTTCAAAATCACAGGCAAAAACGGCTTCCTTGATATCAAAATTTTCTCTTCGTTTTTTAATTACAAGAACAGGGACCTCACAGGTTCGCACCACCTTTTCAGTATTTGAACCAACAAATAAACCGCTTAATCCACTAGCTCCATGTGATCCCATGACAACAAGATCAATTTCCTGTTCTTTTACAATTTCATTGATCTCATTAAAATCCTTGTAGTTCTGAACGGTTTCAAAAACTTTAATTCCCTTTAAAAAAGGTTTATCCAAAAAGGCATCAAACCTCTTTTTGGCCAATTTCATATAATACTGTGCCTCCATGAATTCTTGGGTTTCGTCCTTTGTGAAAATAGCTTCAGAAAGTCCTAACATGTGCAGCACTATTAAATGGGCATTAAATTTTTTGGCCAAATTGGCCGCAACTTCCAATGCGTTTTCTGAGAACTCAGAAAAATCAATAGGTATAAGTATTTTATTCATGGGTATTCAATTATTTGGGTTAATTCTATTTTAAGATCTTAATGTTTGTTCATAATAGCCTTTCTTTTACTCAACTGTTTCTCCAAATCCTTTATGGTCTTGGCAGCTGCTTTCTCAAAATCATCTTCATTGGATTGTGCAAATAACCTGGGACCAGGAGCACTAAGTTCAATTTCACAGATCTTGCCCTTTCCTGTGGGATCATTTTCTTGTTTAAAATGAACTCGGGCTCTTATTATCCAATCATATTTGTTGGCAAGTCGATTTAGCTTAGCTGTCATTAGTGTATTCATTGCTTCACTGGTAGGCATTTGAACATATTGAATATCAATTGTCATAGTATGTGGTTTTAAGATTTATATAAAACTAAAATCTTTATCGAAACCAAACCATGACAAATATCATTAAGCGGAAATAAAAAGCGAATTTTCTAATTTATTTGTCAAGAGACTTTCTTGCATAATGCTTCGGAGAAATGACTTTTGTCATTGGGTTAACATAAATTCTTAACTAGTTTTATCCCATTCCGATTAATAATTTATCAACTGAAGCCATGAGAACGATTCTGATTGTTTTAGTGTTAATACATGGACTAATTCATTTACTGGGTTTTTTGAAAGCCTATGAATTGGCCAACTTTAATCAACCAATGCAATTCATATCAAAACCTGTTGGATTGTTTTGGCTGCTAATTAGTTTTTTTTTCATTGTTACCGCGCTACTAATACTCTTAAAAAAGGAATGGTGGGCCTATGTGGGCCTTAGCGCTGTGTTGCTATCACAAGTTTTAATTGTTATCTATTGGAAAGATGCAAAGTTTGGAACCATTGCCAACATAATTATTTTATTAGCCTGTCTTATACAGTATGGCGAATTTCAATTTAATAGGATGGTTCGTAATGAAACACAGGAGGTACTTAAAAATCTGAATATGGAACAACCTTTTCAAATCAAGGAAGATGCTATAAAATATTTGCCTACCATCGCCCAAAAATGGCTGGTCAGTGCAGGAGTATTGGAAAATGAAAAGGCGGTTTCGGTTAGATTATTACAAGAAGGTGAAATGAAAACCAGTCCTGATGGCAAATGGATGCCATTTACTGCCGTCCAATACTTTAATTGTGATAATCCCTCCTTTGTCTGGAAAACCCGAGTAAAACCCCTACCCCTCGCATTTCTGAATGGACGTGACAAATTAATAAATGGAGAAGGGCAAATGTTGATTAAATTATTTTCATTGATAACTGTTGTAAATGAGGGGAAAAATGAAAAAATAAATGCTGCCAGTATGCAGCGTTACCTTGCAGAAATGTGCTGGTTTCCTTCCGCAGCCATTAATGATTACATAACATGGGAAGCTATTGAACCAACCACTGCAAAAGCAATTTTGACCATTGATGGGAAATCCGTTTCAGGTATCTTTAAATTTTCCACTGAAGGTAAACTGCTGTCTTTTGAAACGGAGCGTTATTACGGAAGTGGTGAAGATGGTGTGTTGGAAAAATGGTTGATAGAAATGGTCGGCTATAAAGAATTCAACGGAATATTAATTCCACATAAATGCAAGGTCACTTGGAAATTAAATACAGGCGATTTCAACTGGTTGAATCTTGAAATCACTGCCTTGGATTATAATAATCCTTTTCCCAACATTTAAAATATCAAATTCTTCTACCTAAATAATGCTATAATGGGTATTAGACAAAGCTTTCATTGCATTGGCAGCTTGTTCCGCAGTAATAACACGCTGCGGATTTTCATTGAAATTGGTGTCTATATTAACTTTTTACGATTGATGTACCTTGGCTGGGACTGGCTTCAAACCACGTCAATTTAAGTTTACATTCATTTTCATAAGCTATTGAGGCAGCCTTTACAAATTCTTCAATCGCATCTTCATGCACAAGGTTTATGGTACAACCGCCAAAACCACCACCCATCATTCTTGCTCCTAAAACCGAATCATACTTTTTTGAAAATTCTACAAGAAAATCGAGCTCGGGGCAGCTAACCTCATACATTTTACTTAGTCCATCATGTGTTTCATAGAGTAGTTCGCCAACTCTTTGAAGGTTATTGGCCTTAAGAGCATCAACAGCCTCTAAAACTCTTGTTTTCTCCTGAATTATATAAGAACAACGGTTGTATACTGTTTCATCAAGTTCATTTCTTACATCGTTCAACATGTCGATCGTCGCATTTCGTAACGATTTAACCTCAGGATATATTTTCTGTAATACAGCTACACCTTCTTCGCATTGGGCTCTCCTAACATTGTACTCGCCTGACGCCAAATTGTGTGAAACATTTGTGTTTAAGAGTACAATCCTGTAGGGTTCTATTTGAATGGGTATATAGGAATAATCAAGGGATTCACAATCCAAAAGAATCACATGGCCTTCTTTGCTCATAACAGAGGCAAATTGGTCCATAATACCACATTTGGTACCGGCATAGGAATGTTCAGCGGCTTGTGATAACTCCACAATATCCATTTTACTCAGTCCTAAATCGAACATTTCATTTAGACCAAAAGCCAAACCGCATTCCAATGCGGCGGAAGAGCTAACTCCAGAACCTATGGGAACATGGCTCTCTAAAGTACAATCGAAACCCTTAAGCTTGTCGGTGCGCTTTGATATCTCATTTAAAACACCCAAAATATAGTTTTCCCATTCTATATTGCTTTTTTCGAGCTTATCTAAAGACAACTCAAAACCCGTATCATAGCCTTTACTATAGACATGACAGATTTTATCCGAACCATTTTTTTGAAATTTGAAGATAATCTTCTTTTCAATAGCAGTTGGAAGCACATACCCCATATTATAGTCGACATGTTCGCCTATTATATTAATTCTACCCGGTGAATCAACCGTAAGTTCAGGATTAAAACTTTCTAAAAATTTCATTTCTTTACGCTAATTATTGTTCATATTCCTAACCATCTCAACTGCAGCCACTGTTCTAAGACCTAAATGCTCAGAAGATGAATCCATACTTGTAGCCATTCTTGAAGAAATTCGATAACTAGCGCAATAAGATGCATTGCATAGGAATGAGCCGCCTTTCATTATTTTTTCTTTGGCATACAGATCTCTTTCGTTATATGGGCTTTCAGCTCCCGAAGGGTTATATATTAATTCTTTGTCAGTAGCGACTTCTTTATAATAGTTCGTATTGTACCAATCGCTTGTCCACTCCCAAACGTTACCGGCCATATCATGCAAACCAAACTCATTTGCTGGATAAGTCTTAACAGGTGCCCTATTTTCAAATCCATCTGTTTGGGTATTCATTACAGGAAATTCACCCTCCCAAGTATTCGCCATCTGCGATAATACTGAAGAATTCTCACCCCAAAAATACGTACTTGCTTCTTGGTTTCCACGTGCGGCTTTTTCCCATTCTGCCTCGGTCGGTAAACGCCTCCCTGCCCATTCGCAATATGCCAAAGCATCTTCATAAGAAATATGCACAACAGGATGGTTGCCTTTACCCTTAATACTACTACTTGGGCCGTTGGGTTGTTTCCAATTAGCCCCAATTGTCCATCGCCACCATTGTGAGAAATCGTAAAGATTAGGTACAGGACCTTGTGTTTTATTAAAGGTTAAAGATCCAGGTTGCATAATGGAATCATGGGGTTTTGGTGTGCCTTCTGGGAGCTGTTTTTTCATTTCCTCCCAATCAATTTTTCTTTCAGCTTGTGTTATATAGCCCGTTTCATCGATAAATTTTTTGAACTCGTCATTGGTTACCTCTGTAATATCCATGAAAAACCCATCTACAGCCACTTTATGGGCTGGTTTCTCATGGGCCATAGCTATATTATCTTGGGGTACGGCCCCTTGTATAAATTCACCACCAGATATCCAGACCATTCCTTTCGGTGTTTTCACATCCTCAGGTTGTTCAATAATCAGCACAGGAACTTGGGTTTGTTCTAATTTCTGGGTTGCAACTTCAGTAATCGACGATTCATCTTGAGCTTTCTTTTGCTTACAACTAAAAACTATGGTGAGAGACAGAAATAATGTAAAAGCAAAAAGCGATTTAAATTTTGAATTCATATTAAGCTAACAATAAGTATAAAGATATTTATATCTTCATAGACTAAGAACAAATGGATGAAAAATAACACATTGCCACTCATAAACATCTTTTTATTTCTAATAATGTTCTCGAGTTGTAGAGATCGGGATAAAAAAGGTGCCGATACCCAATTAGAACAAGCCAAAATGGACAACGAACTACTTTCCGGTATAGAAAAGGTTAATTTCGAAGGTACTATTGATGACAAATCTGTGAATCTTTACGTCCTTAAAAATAAAAATGGTATTGAAGCTGCTTTTTCCAACTATGGTCAGCGATTGGTTTCACTAATGGCACCTGATAGAAATGGCAAGATGGAAGATATTGTATTGGGTTATACTACATTAAAGGATTACCAGACAAACAGTGGATATTTTGGAGCAACGATTGGTCGTTATGGAAATAGAATTGCAAAGGGGAAGTTTGAAATTGATGGAATTACATATGATTTGGCGCAGAATAATAATGGGAACCATTTACACGGCGGTGTAAAAGGATTTGAATCCGTAGTTTGGGATGTCGATTCCGTTACCCGAAACTTTATTCGTTTTAAAAGAACTTCCCCTAATATGGAAGAAGGATATCCGGGCAACTTAAATGTTACTGTAGAATATACCTTGAACGATGACAATGAATTACGAATTGAATACTATGCCACTACAGATAAAAAGACCCATGTGAATCTTACCCATCATTCCTTTTTTAATTTAAAAGGTGAAGGCAAAGGCACTGTCAACGATCACATTATCCAAATAAATTCGTCAAGTATCACAGCTGTTGATGATGGTTTGATCCCCACGGGAATATTGATGCCTGTCGCTAACACGCCTTTTGACTTTAACGCTCCAAAAACCATTCAATCCGGTTTGGATATAACGCATGAGCAATTGAACCTAGGTCGCGGTTTTGATCATAACTTTGTTTTGGATCAAGACAAAAAAAGTGAAGAAGGTCTTTATGTCGCTGCTAAAGTAAAAGAGCCAAAAAGTGGACGGGTCATGGAAGTATTTACCAACGAACCCGGTATGCAGTTTTATGGAGGTAATTTTTTGGATGGTAAAACAATTGGTAAAAAAGGAGGGAATTATGAATTTAGAGGGGCGCTCTGTTTGGAAACCCAACATTTTCCAGATTCACCGAATCAAAAGAACTTTCCATCGACCTTATTGGAACCAGGGCAGGAATATAAATCAATTTGCGTTTATAAATTTTCAGTCGAATAATCCGAGAACACTATTATTTCTTATACAAACCATCAGCTATGGTAGGGATTTTGAAATTTTCCAGTTCAGGAGAAGTTCTTTCCTGAGTGAAAATTTCCGCAGCTTTTTCCAAAATTTCTGGATGGGCATTTGCAACATTCTTAGTTTCCGTTGGATCATCCTTCAAATTGTATAATTCAAGGGTTGCTTTTTTTTTGTCATCTTTCAGATTTTGTCGCACTACCTTCCAATCCCCTATTCTTATGGCCACTTGACCACCATAACTGGGGAATTCCCAATATAGGAATTCATGTTCTATCTGGTTTTCTTCCGCGAGTAATGTTGGCATCATACTTACTCCATCTGATCCTTTTGGCAAATTATAACCAGCTACATCCGAGAACGTAGCCAACATATCATAATGCGCTGATATATGATCACTCTTACTGTCTGGTTTAATTTTACTTGGCCAGGATGCGATCATTGGCACTCTTATACCTCCTTCATATAAATAGCCTTTACCACGACCATATTTCCCTTCAAAAGGTTTTGCACTTTCAAAAAAAACAGGGTCTGCACCCCCTGCATAGGACGGACCATTGTCAGAAGTGAAAATGATCAAGGTATTATCATAAATACCCTCATCTTTTAATTGTTGTACAAGTTTTCCAATATTCTCATCTAAATAAGAAACCATCGCAGCATACGCCGCTCTAGGGTTTTGATGTGGAAAATAGCCCATTTGGCCTAAATAGGGGTCTTCCTTTCCAAACTTTTCTTTATAGTACTCAAGCCATTTATTGTCTGCTTGTAAAGCCACATGCGGAATAGGGGTAGCCCAATACAGGAAAAAAGGTTTTTCCTTGTTATTATCGACAAAGTTGGTCAGCTCTTTGAACATTAAATCTGGGGAATAATGATTTAACGTGAAAGGCGCATAATTCTTGGGGTCGCTTGGGTCAGATCCTTTAGGCAGCTTTGTATTTGGCGCAACAGTATCATTGGCCAAATGAACCCTATTTCTGTTTTTGTATAGGAATAATGGATAATAGGTATGTGCCTGTCGTTGACAATTGTAACCATAGAAAAAGTCGAAACCCATTTCATTTGGAATTGATTGTGTATGTGGTGCTCCAAGGCCCCATTTACCAATTAATCCAGTGGCATAGCCAACATCCTGCATTCTTTTTGCCATTGTAATGGTATTTGCAGGCATTGGCCCCTGACCTTCTAAGGTTGAATCCTTGGCCATGGCACGATAATCCCAAACATCACCTCTTTCTTTCCACTCCGAATTACTACGAATGTAAGCATGACCCGCATGTTTTCCAGTCATTAACATATATCTGGCAGGTGCACAAACAGGAGCACTTGAATAATGTTGGGTAAACAACATCCCATTTTTGGCCAAGGCATCTATATTGGGAGTTTCAATCTTTTCTTGGCCATAGGCCCCAACCTCAGCATAACCCAAATCATCAGCCAAAATGTAGATTATATTGGGTTTTTTAACTTGTGCTGCTTCCGATTTCGCCTGCTGCACTTTGTCATTACAGGAAAAAAATATTGTCCCTACCAGAAGTAGGGACAATAGTTGTTTGAATACATTCATATAATCAATAAATTCTGCCTTTACATTACAATCGATTTTCCGGGCATTGGGATTTTATACCAACCCTCGGCATTAGGTTGTACGGGTGCTGGTGAATCCCATGTTAATCCATCTGGAACCAGTTTCAATTCCGATTTCATTGCCTCATCCCAAGTGATAACCTGTCCAGAATAAGTAGCCATTCGACCTATGATTGCACTCATAGTACTTGTTGCGCCGTTTTCACCATCACTAATTACTCCTCCACTTCTGATAGAGGCGAATAACTTATCATGTTCAACCTGGTAAGGATTTGGATCGTCTTTACCTCTGTGGTCAAATATTGAATTACCAGCCCAATCTTTCATTTCAACTTTATCACCTGCGGTGGAAACCGTTCCTTTAGTACCTTGGAAAAACTCGGAAACCTTGCGCATAGTATCCGGTTGATGCCTACATTGGCTAGCTATAACTGCACCACTAGGATAGGTATACTCTACAAAGTGATGGTCAAATATCTCACCATGATCTTTACCTGTTCTTACTTGTCTACCGCCCATACCTTGTGCGGAAATAGGGGTTTCTCCTATAAACCAGTTGGCAACATCAATGTTGTGAATATGTTGCTCAAGAATATGATCACCACATAACCAATTAAAGTAATACCAGTTGCGCATTTGATATTCCAACTCAGATTGTCCTGGTTGTCTTTCACGTACCCAAACACCGGCACTGTTCCAGTATACTTGCCCAGAAACTATCTTACCTATTTTATCTTGCTTCAATTGATCTAAGGCCGCCAAATAGTTCGTTTGGTAATGCCTTTGAAGACCAACAACCACATTCAATTTATTTTCTTTTGCTTTTTTCGCCGCCGCCAAAACCTTACGTACACCAGGTACATCTGTGGCAACAGGTTTTTCCATAAAAACATGCTTCCCATTATTTATGGCATATTCAAAATGTTCAGGCCTAAAACCAGGAGGCGTTGCCAATATTACGACATCGGCCAAATCCATTGCCTTTTTGGCACCGTCAAAACCAACAAATTGATGCTCATCCTTAACATTTACTTTCTTAGTCTCACCCATTTCTTTTGAAATGTTCATAAGACTCCCTTTTAATCTATCCTCAAAAGCATCAGCCATTGCGACCAATTCAACATTCTCATCAGCTTGCAATGCCTGAACAGCAGCACCAGTTCCTCGACCACCACAACCTACTAAAGCGATTTTGAGCTTCTTGTCATTGAATACGTTCACCATTGCATCCATCTGAAAAGTTGGTAAAACCATTGCTGCTCCAGATAGTAATGCTGTGTTTTTCACAAAAGTTCTTCGTGAGTTGTCATTTACAAGAATCTTGTTCCTGTCTTTACTTGCATTTTTCATACTATTGATTTAATTAAACGGTCGAAATAATTTTAAAAAGTGATTGTGAATTTAGTCATAAAATGCCAAAAAATGAGCATGTTAGAACCGTTTTTTGTTACATTTTAAAATAAATTCGGAATATTGTTATCGATTCTTTTTCGTGTAAGTGAAAGGCACCTTCAATTGGTACATGATATCATTTGATTTTTCTTCATCCAAAACGTCCAGACCATAGACAATATCATAAGGATTATGATAAATAAAAGTTCCGAAGATTCGATCCCAAATTGAAAAAATATTACCATAATTCGTATCCGTCCATGGCACCTCACAATGATGGTGGAACTTATGTGTATTTGGTGAAATGAATACCAGACTTATGGCTTTATCCAACTTAAGCGGTAATTTCATATTGGCATGGGAAAAATAAGTGAAGAGAATTGTCAAAATGCGGTATAATACATAGTAAGCCAACGGCAAACCAGCAATAATAATTGCCAACAAGGCGAATGTTTCCCTCATCATAAAATCTATGGGGTGATGCCTTGTACCCGAGGTCACATCTACGTTGGTATCACTGTGGTGTACCATGTGAAAACGCCACATGAACTTAACTTTATGCAACATATAATGAACTACGTACTGCGCTAAAAAATCCAATAGCATTACCGCCAATATCATCTCGACCCATACTGGTAATTCCAACATGTTCAACAACCCAAATTGACTTTGTTCCAACCAATTGAATATACCGACAGTGGCAAGTCCAAAAAGAACATTTATTATAATCGTTGTTGCCAACAAAACAAGGTTGGTCTTGGCATGTTCCCATTTTTTATAATCGAATTTTCTAAGCGGATAAGCCCCTTCAAGGAGCCAAAAAATAGTCAACATACCAACAATCCAAATCAATTTTTGAAGACTTGTCAGATTGGCAAAAAAGTCAATGAATGCATCCATACTATAAAACAGGGTTTTGTTTAGCTATGTCTTTAGCTTTTGTTTTTCCTGCTTGAATATACTTTAAAATATCAAAATGTCATTTGATTATCGCTACCAATATCACAAAGAAGATCTACTTAGAGACAAAAAAAGGGACTCATCCCATATGGATAAATCCCTTTAATACAATACTAAGAGGGGTTATTTCCCTTTGAGGAAGCTCAAAACCTCATTACTTACTTTTTCTCCTGTAAAGCCGAATTTATCATCCAATACCTTAGCTGGTGCTGAATACCCAAAATGATCTAGCCCAAAGACTTTTCCATTCGACCCCACCAATAACTCCAAATTTATTGGCAAGCCTGCTGTAAGTCCGAAAACGGGCTTATCAGAAGGGATTATACTTGCTTGATAGCTTTTTGATTGCTGTCTAAAAATACCTTCTGAAGGGATTGAAGCGATACTGATCTTTAACCCTTCTTTCTCTTCTAAAATAGTTGCAGCTTCCAGTAAGGTTGAAACCTCGGAGCCATTGGCTACCAATACCACATCAGGATTAGCGGTTTCTTTTACCAAATAACCTCCTTTTTCAGCGTTTAAAGCTGAAGCATATCTTGTGCCAGATTGTGCAGGTACATCCTTAACTCCTTGTCTGGAAAGAATCAATCCTGTTGGAGTTTTTGTGTTTTCCATTGCCATTTTCCATGCTACACTAGTTTCCGTTGAATCTGCGGGGCGCAATGCTACAAAACTTTGATCACCACTGTGGTTCTTCAATTTTTCCAACAATCTAATTTGGGCTTCTTGCTCAACCGGTTGGTGCGTTGGGCCGTCTTCCCCAACCCTAAAGGCATCATGGGTCCAAACAAACTTTACCGGCAGTTCTTGAATACAGCTTAATCGTATTGCTGGCTTCATATAATCTGAAAAAACAAAGAATGTCGCCACTACGGGTATTACACCCCCATGCAAGGCAATACCGTTTGCCATGGAAGCCATGGTCAATTCTGCAACCCCAGCCTGTAAAAATCCGCCTGAAAAATCACCTTTTCTTAAAGCCGATGATTTTTTCAAAAATCCATCAGTCTTATCACTGTTGGACAAATCCGCTGAGGAAACTATCATATTTTCAACATGTTCGGCCAAATAACCTAATACATTGGAGGAAGCCACTCTAGTGGCCAAGCCGTCTTTATGTTCAACGGATTCAAAATTCAACTTGGGCAATTTACCAGAAAGAAAACGATCCAATTTAGTTGCAAGACCTTCATTTGCCTTTCTCCAGGCAATGATTTCGGTCTTTTTGACTGCTGCTTCGGCCTCTTTTTTGGCCAATATACCTTTGTAAAACTCTTTTACCTCAGGGTAAATTTCAAAGGGATTGATTGGATCAGCACCTAAGTTTATAAGCGTTTTTTCATAATCAGCACCAGTATTGCCGATGGGTTGCCCGTGGAGCTCGCAATGCCCTTCGAACATACTACCATCCGCGGTTACACAACCTTTACCCATTATGGTTTTACCGATAATCAAAGTAGGTCTTTCAGTTTCCGCATTTGCTTCGGTCAACGCTTTTCTAATCTCATCGTGGTTGTGACCGTCAATATTGATTACTTTCCAACCCCAGGATTTATATTTCATCTCAGTATCCTCAGTGGTAACCTCATCAGTCATCGTAGAAAGTTGCACGTCATTCGAATCAAAGAACATTATAAAATTATTCAATCCTAAATGACCGGCGATACGACCTGCACCCTGGGAAATCTCTTCTTGGATACCTCCATCGGATATAAATCCGTAAATCTTATGGTTCATCCATTTACCAAATCGAGCTTGCAAGAACTTAGCGGCAACTGCAGCTCCAATACCCATGGTATGACCTTGACCCAAAGGTCCTGAAGTATTTTCAATGCCCTTCGCAACATCCACCTCGGGATGACCAGGTGTTATTGACCGCCATTGTCTAAAGTTGGCAAGATCTTCCTTTTCATAATTATCCAACAAATAGTACTGCGCATACATTAACGTAGATAAGTGACCAGCATCCATGAAAAAACGGTCCCTGAAAGGCCACGTCATATCGCTAGGGTCATAGTTGAAAAACTCAGAATAAAGGATATGCATAAAATCTGCTCCTCCCATTGGACCACCTGGGTGACCCGATTTTGCCTTTTCAACCATTGCTACTGCCAAAGCCCTAATATTGTCAGCCGATTGCAGATTAATTTCTTTGCTCATTTGATGTTGTTTCTATGAATTGTTATTAATATACCTTGCAAGCACAATTTTTGTTAAAAAATTTCGGTCAAATCTACCGTTTTTTATCATCTATTTTTTGGATACTTATTAAAAACTATTGACAATGAAATCCATGGGAATAATGATTTTATAAATGCACATTCAAATAACTTGAATTTATAAGGATTTTTCTTCAGTGGATGAAGCCGAAGTCATTGTAAAACGTTTTCGTATTTTAGGTTGGAATAAATAAATTTAAAAATGAAAAGGCACTGTTTAGCGCTCGATTTGAAAAATGATGTTGAATTAATTGCTGCATACGAGGAGTATCACCGAAATGTATGGCCCGAGGTTTTGCAAAGCCTTAGTGATTCTGGAATTCAAAATATGGAAATCTATCGCATTTCAAATAGATTATTTATGATTATAGAAGTAAAAGACGGTTTCTCCTTTGAGGATAAAGCCAAATTGGATGCCAACAACACAAAGGTTCAAGACTGGGAAGTACTAATGTGGAATTACCAACAGGCTTTACCTATTGCCAAACCTGGAGAAAAATGGCTTCCTATGGACAAAATCTTCGAATTTTCCGTTGACTAAGTTTTTATGACAATTATTTCAAAGGATGCTCCTTTAGCAGCTCTGCTGCAGAATAAAAACCTTCTTTGTCTTTTATCTGCCCACGGACTATTTTTACGGTTTCTGGTGAAATTGCAGAAGCCTTATTTCCAAAGGAATTCCTGACATAAGTTAAAACAGATGCGATTTCATCATCTTTGAGCATACCCCCAAAAGGTGTCATAGGCACTTGACCAGGGTATTTCTTTCCCAATACCTCTATTGGTCCTATCATCCCTTTTAAAGTAAGTTTAATTAAACGTTCTTCATTTCCAGTGACCCATGTAGCATTTGCAAGAGGTGGGAATTGTGAAGCACTAAGTCCTTTTCCATCGGGTTGATGACACGTTATGCAAAATCCTTCCCTCTTATAAATCTTCTCCCCTTTTACAAATAGTTCTTTTGCCGCTCCTTCCAAATGGGTCTTTGTTTCCCCCTCAGGGGCCTCTCCTAAATTGTGACCATTGATATGCGCCAAGGCGGCCTCATATGGTTTAATCATCCAATTGTCTAAAGGTAGGTTACCAGCTGCCTCTATGATTGGGAGTCCGACTTCCTTTTCCAACCATGAGGCCGCGACAAATGCTTCCAATCGCACTCTTGGATTCCCGTCCTTGACAGCTGCCATTAATAATTCGGGCTGATTTGGAACCTGATGTCCAGAGTAGCGCAATACTTTTACAGCCGCCGCCCTTGCCCTATAATTTTTCGCGGTTAAAAGTTGTTGTAAAACATCTTCATCGATTGCGTTTAATCCCCAACTTACCCATAAAGCTTCTAGTACATGGTGTTCGTACCTTGGTTCATTTTTGTCCAATCCATCTACCCAGTCCCTCAGCTTAACCAACACCTCTGCTGCATTGCGCCCTCGTAATTCCCTTTTGGTACGATACCGCGATCTGTATTCAAAGAGCTTTAAATTATCCAATAGTTCCTCAATAGTAGCATCGGCTATTTTCGCAGGTTTGACCAATGGTTTAGACGGATACGTAATTCGATATATTCTACCGTGCACATGGTCACGTAAGGGGTCACGAGCATTATGCTGCATATGGCCCACCAACACGTTATGCCAATCAACCAAATACAAGGATCCATCAGGAGCAAATTCCATATCGACCGGACGGAATTTGGTATCTGAGGAAGTTATCAAATCCTGTCTATGTCTACTAATATAACCTGCCGATTCCGAATCATCGACCATGGTGTGTTGTTTGGTTCCTAAGAATCCTATGGTATTATTGATAATTATATCACCTTGAACGTCTTCTGGAAAATGACTACTGGAAATAAACTCAAGCCCTGAGGTTGGACGCACACGATGTTCTTCTTGCACTAAATTTCTAGGTTTTGGAGAGGCTTTTCCATAGCGAGGTTTTATGGTTCCGGGCATCATCCAGGTCATATCCGGTCCAGAGGTATCTAGAAAGAAATTTTGTCCCCATTCATCAAAGGCAATTCCCCATGGATTAGGAATTGGTAATTGTGCAGTTCGTTCCAAGTGGTGCCGTTGTGGGCTATAGCGATAGAACCCTCCGTTGGTTGCACGAACAGGACCATAAGCAGTTTCAACATTGGTATGCAGGAACACACCTTCCCCCATATAAATAGCTCCTGATGGATCTGCAGTAAAAGCCCCTGCTGTATGATGTGTATCATGATCATCAAAACCACTTAGAATAATTTCAGTCTCATCTGCTTTGTCATCACCATCGGTATCCTTCAAAAGGACCAAATTAGTTCCTTGTGAGACATAAACACCTTCAGGCGCAAATTCAAAGCCAATAGTAAGGTGCAAATTATCTACAAAGGTAGTCTGCTTATCCGCTTTGCCATCATTATCGGTGTCCTCCAATATAATCAGCTTGTCGTTGGGTTTACTATCACCAGGTTTATAGTGTGGATATGTAGGCATTACCCCTACCCAAAGCCTTCCTTTATTATCAAATGACAACTGCACGGGATTGGCCAAGTCTGGAAACTCTTTTTCCGAGGCAAACAATTCCAATTTATAGCCTTCGGCTACTTTGATTCGCTCTAAAGCCTCTTGCCCATATAAATACCCTTCGCTAGCATCACCTTGCCCTTTGTTATAATTTGTCTTTACCTCTGGGAGTTCCCTTGTATCAGCATCGGCAGCTGCTAAATCCATAGTTTTCCCCTTAGTTGCCTGCCATATTGCTTGATCGCGAATCTCCGTCATCTGTCGGATTTTTTCTATTTCAAAGGGATAGTTGTCTGGACCAAAAGGATCATAGCGTCTTCCATAGGCATGCACCCCATTTGGAATCTTAAAATCATTGTGCCAAAACCAATTCTTCTCCAGGACTGCCTTATGGACCAGTTTTCTATTCACACTTGCCCTTCCTTTGGCTTCACTAAATATGGAATCGGCCAAAAGCTTGGCGAACTTTTGGTAGCCAAAGTCATTTAATTGGAAGCCATCCGCGGTCAAGTCCTCTGATTCAGAAGTAAACCACTTCTTACTTGCATTGAAGGCATCAACAAATAAAACACTATCCTTGGCAGCCACTTCTTTCATGGCTTGGGTATACAGGGCAAGATTTTGATTTTCTTTTACTCCATTAGGCAAATCCATCTTATGGGACAAATCCTCAAATGCAATGGGAGAAACCAGGGCCAATTGAGGAGCAGTATTACCATTATACTTTTGATTTTTTGTGTGCGCGATAAAAGCGTGTAGCTCCTCCTTATAATTTTCTAATCCTTTTTCACCTTCAAAAGATTCACTATAACCAAAAAAAGCAATAATAACATCAGCCTGTAGTTGGGAAAGCCATTCGTCTTCCGTTGGAAAATGCCCTATGCTCCCAGATTTATTAGCGAGTTCTGTTTGGAATTTTTCAGCTCCAGGAAAGGCCCATGGAGAATTGCGTGAAGAATGTGGTCGAAAGCCTGGTGTATTTCCACCATCGGCCATATTACGAATAAACAAGGTACTATCGGGATAACGTAGCTGCATCTCTGTCTCAAAATGTCCAAAATTGAGCATTCTTGAACCTAGGTTATTCCCAATAAGAACAATATGTGAATCTTTTCTAATTTCAAGCGAATTGCCCTTGTCCTTGCATCCCATCACAAAAAAAGAAAAGACAATTAGCAATACTCCGAAATACCCTTTCTTATTCAATGACATAATGCTCTCGTTTTTGATTAATAATGGATTATAAGCTGACATGTATCCCTTGTTCAACAGATTTTTCGCAAGCTTCGATAATGCGTTGACAAGTAATTGCATCTTCAATAGATGATAATGGTTCCTCACCTTTTCCTAACACATTATTTATAAAATGGGTTGCTGTGTTTTTGATGGATTCTGGATAACATTGATACGTCTGTGAATGTGCCCCATTCCTATCATTGATAACAAAATCCCTATAACTGTAGCGCGTGCTGCCTTTTGTTCCAATAACTTTAATAATACATGACCAAGGATCACCAGCGTGGTCATCATTGGCAAAACTTGCACATAAATGGCAAAGGGTGCCATTTTCCATTTGGACATTGGCCATAGCCACATTTTCCTGTGGAGCCACGGTATCATTTACCGTGTTTTTAAAACAGGAAACTGTCTTAGGTTTTCCTGCCAAATACAGCATTGTATACGAGTGATGAGTCAGAATCTGACGAATAACTCCTGGGTATCTTGCCCTAATTTCATCTGAGTGTTGAATATTGTACATCATATAAAACTGGGTGATATCACCTAGCTTTCCATTATCTATCATAGACTTGGTTCGTTCAATACCTGGCTCGTATATGTAATTATGGACAGGCATACACTGTACTCCGGCCATATTTATAGCTGATTGCATTTGTTGCAGTTCATCTATGTTTGAGGCCGCTGGTTTTTCCACCAATATATGTTTCCCAGCTTGGGCCGCTTTAATAGTGTATTTACAATGTGTTTCCATATTGGTGAGTACAAAAACGGCATCAATTCTTGTATCGTTCAACAATTCGTCAACTGAGGCGAAGTTTTCACATCCAAATTGACTGGCTTTAATTCCACCCTTTTCGAAAGTTCTGTTCCAAAGGCCTACTAATTCAGCATTATCCATACCATTAATAGCTTCCGCGTGCAAGTTGGCAATATCCCCAGCTCCAATAAATCCAATACCTATTTTTTTCATGAACTTTTTGTTGAATAATTTAAAATTCCTTTTTTGGCCATTTCAAGAAATTGTTCAATTGAATTACGAACACCCGCGTCAATTGATGTAAGAGGTAAATCCTTAAATGCATTATCTATCTTTTCATGATTTAGATCATGAACGAACAGATTAGGTTCCGCATTTTCCGCTATTGATAATTTAGCAAATGCGCCAATTCCCAAATCATTCGCTTGCCTTTCCACAACCTCCAAAAACTCTTCAATTGCAATGGTCTTTCCTTTGATATTAAATGCATTGAAGCCCCGATAATCATTCAAGGTGCAGGCTGCAAAATGTTCTCCAACATCTTCAACAAAATGATAATTTTCACGTCCTTGATATGGCATTTCAAAAGGAATTAATTTCCCAGAAACCGCACCCATCGCAATGGCTTTTAATGCATTTGTAGGGGCTGAAGTCATGCCCTTGTCCCTGCCCTTACCATAAGTTGTATTTAGCCTTAAACAAACCGTGGGAATTTTGGTCTTGTCGTAAAACAAGCGGGCCAAATGCTCTCCGGCTAATTTCCAAATTCCATAATGATTGGGCGGCGCCAACTGAACATCTTCACTTATAGTCCCTTGGGGATACATTGACCGCATTCCATAAACTGCAGCTGAGCTTGCAAATACAATTTTTTTAAGAAGAGGCAACTTTTCAGCTACATCGAATAACGCCATGGTACCTCCGGTATTTATTTCCATTCCCCCAATATGGTCCCTGGAACAATCTGGACTCTGGAACGCCCCTAAATGAATAATATGCGTAGGATTTACTTTTAATACAACCTCTTCAATCGCCTTATAATCCGACACGTCCAAAGTGACAAATTGTAACTTTGGATCCAGATTTGCACCTAACCATAATTTCAAGGAATCTGCATTATTAGATCGGGTTGCTATTACGATTTTCCGAACTTCTTTGGCTTGTAATAGTTTGTAAATAGTTACCGATCCTATACAACCGGTTCCTCCGGTAATAAATATTGTATGCATATTTTTTTCCTATAGAAAAATAATTTTTAGTTCATTTTAACAACTGCCTTCATATTATTGGCTTTTATAGAATCTTCAAAAGCTTGGGTAATATCTTCAAAATCATACATGTCTATATAATGCTTGGACGGGAATACCCCTGTTACCATTAGCTTTTGAGCTACCATATAATCTTCTCTACAAGATCCCATTGACCCTCTCATATTCAATGAAGTACGGGTTAAATGGGTTGCATTGATTTCAACTTTCTTGCCGTAGGTTGCAATTACACAGATATCTCCCTCGGGCCGTACTACCGAAATAGCTTCAGTTAAAACTTGGGGAACACCAGAACATTCTATGAGCAAATCTACTTGTCCGTTAGTACCAAATGGTATTCCATTAGCATCAAAAATTCCGGTATCCAATTGATTTTTTAGAGTGTTATCAGGTGAGACTTCCAAGGTAATAAAGCTTCTTTCAGCGGCCCGCTTTAATCTAATATCACGATCATGGGCAATTCCTGTAACTAAAACCCTTGCTCCTGCTGCCTTTGCCAATTCTGCCGACATCAATCCAATAATTCCACAACCTGTAACCACTACATCTTGACCTGGTTTTATATTACATTTATTATGCAGGGCATTGACCACAACGGACAAAGGTTCTACCAAGGCTCCTTGTTCCGGTGTAAGCCCCTGCATTAAATGAACAACCCTATCAGTCTCTAGCACGACCTGTTGTCCAAATCCTCCATTTCTATGAAAACCAATAATCTGTTTTGATGGACATAAATTCCATTTTGCAACACTACAAGCGGGACATTCCTCATCTTGACAACCCAACATAGCCAAAGGCGTAAACTTGTCGCCCACTTTAAGATCACCGTGGTCCCCTGGACCCAATTCCAATATTTCCGCACTAAACTCATGGCCTATGACCCGAGGGCGTTCTACCCAATCAAAATTCGCTTTCCCCAGAGAGGCACTATTGTCTGACCCACATATTCCTGTGTACAATGTCTTTGCTAAAATTTCACCCTCTTTTAAAGCAGGGATTTCCATCGCTATAACAGCCGTATTTTTTGTAACAGGAACATCCGAATTAGGATATATTTTTTCTCTTCCATGCAAACAAAATCCCTTTATTGATTCACTCATTTATTCTTAAATTGCATTTATTCAAAAAACTACCAGTCTACTCCAGTGTCTTTCCAACTTCTCGATTTAGCCGATTCCAATACTGCTTCACAAACTTTTTGGGTTTCCTGTGCATCTTTGAAGGTCGGTGAGCAAGGTTCTCCGGTTTCCAGACTTTTGAAAAAATCAGCGATTTGATGTACAAAACTATGCTCATAACCTATTGACAGCCCAGGAACCCACCATTTATCCATATAGGGTTGATCACCATCGGTCACATGAATAGAACGCCATCCCCGCTCAATAGATTCATCTCTATGATCAAAATACTCCAATCGGTTCAAATCATGTAAATCCCATTTTATAGAGGCATGTTCTCCATTAATCTCAAAAGTATAAAGCGCCTTATGGCCTCGTGCATATCTAGTGGACTCAAAAACACCCAAAGAACCGTTATCAAAATGACAGTGGAAGATACAGGCATCATCAATTTCAACCTTTTGAATTTTTCCTGTTCCAGTATGTACCCGTTCTTTTATAAAAGTTTCGGTAACAGCTGAGACATCCTTGATCCCTCCATTCAACCACATTGCAGTGTCTATGCAATGTGCAAGAAGGTCTCCTGTTACACCAGACCCCGCTGCATCATTGTCCAACCTCCATAGCCCCTCACCACCTTGGGGCAATTCAGGGCTAATTGTCCAATCTTGTAAAAAATTGGCGCGATAATGGAATATTTTACCCAATTTTCCAGCATCAATTAATTGCTTTGCCAAAGTAACAGCAGGAATACGACGGTAATTGTAATAGACCGTATTCGCTACTCCTGCCTTTTCAATCGCATCAACCATAGGTTGTGCCTCGGCCACCGTTCTTGCCAATGGCTTTTCGCAAAGCACCATTTTACCTGCCTTGGCAGCCGCTATGGCAATTTCGGCATGCATATTATTTGGAGTGCAAATATCAATCGCATCTATATCGTCTCTGGCTACTACGGCTTTCCAATCGGTTTCATAGGAATCAAAGCCCCATTGGTCTGCAAAGGCCTTTACACGATCTTCATTACGGGCACAGACTGTCTTTAATATCGGGCGATACTTTAATTCGGGGAAAAAGTCCCCTACCCTTTTATATGCATTGGTATGGGTTCTTCCCATAAATCCATAGCCAATCAATCCTATTCTTATTTCTTTTTTATCACTCATTAACTAAAATCTATTTGTTAAACTAAAGTGGTTTTACTCAAACCACCCATGTAATTCACGAACTTGAATCATGGCGCTTAAAATATCATTCCATGTTTTAGGCTGCATCATAACATCATTGGGAAACATACAGCCATCCCAACATATATGTCTGATTTTTTTTGTTAGATTCCCGTCTTCACCTCTTAACCAATGGCCTGCATCAATTGGAATATTCAGTTTCCCATTTGGGTCAGAAGCTTGACAATGTCTGCCTGTTTTGTCATGTGATCCGGCACCAAAAACTGTACCGTCATTTTGTGCAACATGAAAGTCAATCGTCCAAGGACGTAACGCACTTGTCAATGTTTTTAATCCTTCAGTCAAGGTGGCTCTATCTTCCCATTTAAAATCTTCAGGTAATATTCTTTCATCAGGTTTGTTATATCCCAAAAGATAGAGTAACGTATGTGCCATATCTGCTTGGAAACCAATATTGGGTCTATTGACTTCTTCCAATGTATTTATCATGGATTTCCAGCCATGCATACCTCCCCAGCAAATTTCACCTTCGGCGGCCAATGATTCTCCATAATCAGCCGCAATATCGCAAGCTTCCCTAAATGTCTGCGCAATTAATTTGGTATTACCAACTGGATCAACAGCCCAACTTTCGGGATCTATAGAAGAATCTATTCGAATGATACCATTTGGTCGAATTCCAATATCGCGCAGTTTTTTACCAATAATACATGATTTTTTGACCTGAGTAAGAAATTGATTTCTTTCTTCTTTTGTTCCCATGGCTGATCCCCCTCCTGTGGGTGTCCAAACTGGTGCCACCAAACTTCCAATCTCGAGGTTTTTAAACATTGCCTTATCTGCCATATGTTTAATAGCATCATCTGTTGCATCAATATCCATGTGGGGGTCAAAAAGAAATAGATCAAAACCGTCGAACTTAACCCCATCAACTTCTGCATTCGCAGTAAGTTCAATCATGGTATCAATTGCTATGGGAGGTTCTGAATCTGGGCCTTTGCCCACTACACCCGGCCATGAGGCATTGTGTAATTTAGGGTAGTTATTTTTTTGCATAGTGGTTTAAGTATTTTTTGGAAAGTTAGACTGTATTAAAAATTTAAAAACATCCAAAGCAAGAAACTAATATTGAAATGGGTTTTTTCTACACCACCTAATTTAATTAAAATTTTGATTCAATATACAATTATCGTATTCCAACACAGATTACACCATTATTGACAGTAAAACATTACTTCAGCAATTTTATTATGATATTAAGAGAAAAGGCGTTAAATTAATTCACTAATTCTAAAATCAGAATTCAAACCAACCAACCATTCTTAACACAACCAAACTTATGGAAAATGCTACACAGGTGACAGCATCGAATGCGAATAGACTTTTTTACGGCAGCTGTTTCGCATTGATTACCACGGCCTTTTCATTTAGCCTACGGGCGGGGGTCTTGCCTGAATTAGGAGAGGCTTTTGATTTGACAGCCAAACAATTGGGTGATATAAATTCTATGTGGTTTTTTGGTTTTCCCATCGCCATGATTATAGGCGGATTAACTTATCACACCATTGGTCCAAAGAAAATTATGCAATTTGCTTTTGTAGCGCACACCTTGGGCATTGTATTGACGATATTTTCTGGAGGTTATTGGGGATTAATTCTTTCAACATTACTTATTGGGTTGGGTAATGGGTGTACTGAGGCAGCTTGTAATCCCATGATTGCTGACAGTGCAACTGGAAAAAAAATGAATACCTTAATGAATAGATTCCATATGTGGTTTCCAGGAGGTATCGTTTTGGGTAGTTTGATAAGTTATATTATGACCGAAATGAATTTGGGTTGGCAAGCTCAGATATGGATTATTCTTGTACCCACTTTAATTTATGCCTTTATATTCTTTGGACAGATTTTTCCTAAACCAAGAGTACAGGAAGCAGCCAGTTTAAAAGGTAATTTAAAAGGAATGGCCTCTCCGATTTTTATTTTTATTGCCATTTGTATGGCCTTGACCGCCATAACCGAGTTCGTACCTACACAATGGGTGCAATTAGTACTTTCAAAAAGTGGTGCAGAACCTATGTTGATTCTAGCTTTAATTACAGGTATTATGGCCATAGGAAGGTATTTCGGAGGAGATTTTGTACATAAGTTCGATCAAACCGGCGTACTTCTTACTTCAGCAGTTTTAGCAACTTTGGGTATTTTTCTGCTTAGTACCCAGACTGGATCGATGATATATATTGCAGCCGTGATCTTTGCTTTGGGGGTTTGTTATTTCTGGCCAAATATGATTGGGTTCGTTGCAGAAAAAATACCAAAAAGTGGTGCTTTGGGTATGTCAGTAGTTGGTGCAATAGGCATGTTCATGACCGCGAATATGCAGCCTATTTTTGGAATCTGGATTGATAATGCCAGAGAAAAAGCGACCTCCATGGGACTATCAGGAGATGCTTTGGAATTGGCAACTGGACAGGAAACCCTCAAGACAATGACCTTGTTTCCTGGGATATTAATCGTTCTTTTTATTATCCTATTTTTTTGGGTCAAGAATCTTAAGATCAAAAACACAACGCATGATGTGGCAATGCCAGCAACCGATTATTAGCAACCAATAACTTTTTTTTATGAAAATTGGAATGAACATGTTGGTATGGACAGCCCACGTCACCCAGCAACATTATAATATTGTAGATACCCTAAAAGAAACAGGATATGATGGTATTGAACTGTTTTTAGGTGCTGGTGACACAAAATTGTATTCTGGGCATGGGAGGCATTTTGCTGATATGGAAATGGGTGTTACCTGTGTGACATGTTTGACCCCAGATACGAACATCGCCAGTCCAAATAAAAAAATTAGAGAAGCTGGATTAGACCAATTAAAATGGGCAATTGATATGGGTGTTGAATTAAACGCCGATGTTCTTTGTGGACCTTTTCATTCAACCAACTCACTTTTTAGTGGCAAACCCCCTACCCCTGATGAGCGACAATGGAGCATCGAAATGCTAAAAAAAGCAGCAGAATATGCTATGCCCTCGGGGATAATACTAACTCCAGAAGCCTTGAATAGGTTTGAATGTTATTTATACAATACCATGGAAGAACTAACATCTCTGGTAGAACAGGTAGATTCACCCAATCTTGGTGCTATGTACGACACTCATCACGCCAATATTGAAGAAAAAAGTCAATCAAATGCCATAAAACATATTGCGCCTTATCTAAAGCATGTGCATATAAGTGAAAATGATAGGGGCACCCCTGGCAGTGGACAAGTGAATTGGAATGACGTTTTTACCTCCCTAAAAGAAATTAAGTATGATGGTTGGTTGACTATTGAGGCTTTTAGTAGGCTTGATCCGGATTTTGCCAATGCAATTAATGTTTGGCGAGATTATTCCCCAGCAGAAGAAATATACACAAAAGGATTGCAATTTATTAAAGATGGAATGGGATTATAATTTGCTATTGCATGAAATAAGGAATCTATGAAAAAATTAGCGTACATCATTCTTTGTATTGGTCTAATGGCTTGTAAAGAAAAAAAGGAAACCATAATAATTGAAGAAAAAATAATTGAAACACCTGAGCAATGGCTGACTTTTGAAGGTAGTGAAGAAAATTCGAAGCATGTAGTACTTATTTCAGGTGATGAAGAATATCGCTCAGAAGAAGCATTACCACAATTGGCTAAAATTTTATCAAAACATCATGGTTTTAAGTGTACTGTGCTATTTGCCCAAGACCCAGATAAACCAGGGATTATCAATGCGAATTATGTAAATAACATATCTGGTCTCCAAGTTTTGTCATCAGCAGATATGATGGTAATCTTTACAAGATTCAGGGCACTGCCAGACGACCAAATGATGTATATTGACAATTATCTTAAAAATGGTAAACCAGTGATGGGCATACGAACTGCAACACATGCCTTCAATTTTGGTAAAGATTCGACTACAAGCTTCAACCACTATAGTAATGGCTATTCCGGAGATAAAAGTGAGTGGACCGATGGTTTTGGCCGCTTGGTCTTAGGTGAAAAATGGATTTCTCATCACGGCCATCATAAACATCAAAGTACGCGTGGCATAGTTGCCGAAGGCGGAGCGTCACATCCTATTACGAACGGAATCAAAAGCGGGGATATCTGGGGTTCTACCGATGTTTACGGTGTTCGATTACCACTACCCGGTGATTCACAACCCATTATATTAGGCCAGGTTATCAATAGAAAAGGGGATTATGATGAGAACGATATCTTTTTTGGAATGAAACCTACTGACACTGAACTAGCCAAAAAGAACAATGAGGGTGCCAAGGTTAATGATATTCTCATGCCGATTGCCTGGACCAAGAGTTATCAGCTACCGGATGGGAAGCAGGGCAAAGCTTTTACTTCTACTATAGGCTCGGCCTCCGATATGCTTAATGAAGGGGTTCGACGGCTTCTGGTGAATGGTATTTTTTGGGCGATGGATACCTCAGTGCCCGAAAGTGCCAAGGTAGAATTAGTCGGGGATTTCAAACCCTCTACATACGGATTTCAAAAAGACGAATATTGGCTTGATAAGCACTTTAAAATTACCAGTTTGAAATAGAATTTAATTTTCACTTAGATTATGAATGGTATTTTGCACTGTACCCTGCAAAGGATTACCGTGAATATCCAAGAGGTTATACGAAATCGTCATTACGTCTACAGGTTTTACATCATTTAAATATAGGCTAACGGTTTTTCCATTTACATCGACCTTTGATATGCTTAAGGTCTGCTCGTTATAGCGGTCAGAGCCATAGGTACTGCTACGCACCAAGTCCCAAGTTTTGACTTCATAGTTTTTGAGATCACCCGCTTTTTTCGAATCTAGGGAAGATGTAAAACTTAAGGCCACACCAGAAACTGATGCACTCAGTCGTATGGGAACCGTAAGAGGTTTACCCGTATATCTAATACGATACAGACCGCCACCACGTAACATTTGATTGGTACCCCAGGCCGACATTCCGCATGCATAAAGTTGCCCGTCGCTTGGATTGAACCTACCTCTCATGACTCCTGTCAAAAATTTAACCCCTGGTAAGTCGATAACTCCACCTTGCATCTGACCCTTTACTTTTTCAGGCAATACCAGTTGGATTTTTCCGTATCCATAAGAAAAACTCAAGAGACTCCCATTTAATGGCCCCCATTTTTTACTATCAACCCACAATAATTCAGAAGGCGAACGGTCAAATTTCATATCGACCCAGACCATGGGTTGTTCCATGGCGAGTCTTGTTGTGTCCTTGGGGGGATTGTAGCCCCACATATTTCCATAAAAATTGCCCTTACCTTCAACCCAGTTAATACGGTTCATAGGGTTCCAAAAGCCCTGTTGGTCAGTGACCAAAAAACTTCCATCGGGATTAATACATACGCCATTTGCAGCCCTGAACCCGGTTGCTATGATATCCGTTTTTGAACCGTCCTTGCTAACCTTTAATAAGGTACCATGCTGGGGTATTAACGCTTCACGGGCATGCCTTCCGCTTTTGGCATAATACAGATTTCCTTGCTTATCGGCCTGTAAACCCATCGCGAATTCATGAAAATGATCAGTAACTTGATGGTCATGATTAAAACTCTCATAGAAATCGGTTTCATTATCTCCATTATAATCGCGGAGTAATACCAATTGATCTCTACAAATCACATAAATCTTGTCATTTATGACCTTAATCCCCAAGGGCTGGAAAAGTCCAGATCCGATTCGTTGCCAAGTAAGCTCTTTTGAACCATCTATAAGGCCAGTAATAAGCCAAATATCCCCATCAGTAGCACAGGCTACGGCTTTGTTGGCATCATTCATGAAATCGATTCCGCTGAGCTTCATGCGGCACGCCCATGGATTATCAAAAGGTGGGGTGAGTTGATCAATAGCGAAAAGTTTGTCCTCCGAACTGGGTGTTATCACACTTTTGATTTTCTCGGGATAATGAGTAGGACCGCCATGTTTTGTATATTGATTCAAGTCTATTGGTAATGCTGAATTAGCTGCAAAACCAGCCAAATCCGAAAAGGAGCTATCGGTAATAAACAATTTCACTTTCGCCGCTTTTGACTTTTGTACGGTCATCATCACAAATCCATCTTCTTTGGATAAGGTTGCACCCTCCCCTGTGATTGCTACCTTGTTGGAAACTGGTGCAACTTTCATTTTCAGAAGGTAAGAAGACGGACTTATATTCAGCGTTCTGGTAAACACGATTTGATTGCCACTAATTTCCCTTCCCAACTTTTCTAGAATGTTTGAGTTTCCTACGGCATAGGAAATTATAATCTTGTCACCGTGATGGTATAAACCCTTGTAGTCAGACCAATTCTTTGGAAGTGGCCCAAATGCCCTACCGTCCCTTGCCCTAAATCTTGGGTCTTCAAAAGAACCTGTTTCAGGATTGGCCCAACCAGGCCCGATAGGTGTTTCGAAGTGTAATTTTCCTATTGTACGCGGATATGTCTCGTGTTTATCGTTTAGCAAAATACCATTCCAATCGATAAAGCCATCCCCTGTCCATCCTCCCGCAACGCGCATCAGGTCATGGTCGAATATCATCCAAGCCTTTCCTTTGGAGACTCCTCCCTTCCCTTCATCCAGTCGTACGGCAATGCCCTTGTAGGCGAAATTATTCTTTAAATAATCTTCATCGGGATAAGGTGATGGTCCAGGTGAATGATATCTTTCAAGACCAGTTTCTTCATCGACCAATTCATAGGTATTGATAAAAAAATTCCCATAATCCATATCAGCCCAAGGTTGATACGGTTTTGTTTCCGGTCCTCTTGACGTTCCTAAAGGCAGGTTTGTCAAATAACCCGGTGTGCTGGCAATTAGTTCTACATTCTTATTTTCTTGAATAAATTTTTGGCGGATATACACAATTACATCATATTTTTCTTGGGGTGTTAGCACAGGCTGTGGTGGCATGGAACCGGAGCCCAATGTAATCGTCCGATACATGGAGTATGCATCGTTGCCAGCCTTTAATTCTTGTTCCCAAAATTTGGTAGATAAAGGAATAGAACCTTCGACATCCTGATTTCCGTGGCAGTTGATACAAATGGAACTATAGATTCGTTCTCCCCTTTTATAACTTTCCCTATCTGCATCGGCAATGATTCCGGCATGGTCAATGTTTTTTTCCGACTCTGGCAAGTCTGCTTCTGTCAACACATAGGTTACCTTAGAACGGTCAATAGCAACGGGTTCTTCGGATTGTTTTTGGGCGGTAATGGCAAATTCCTCACCATTAAGTGAAATCCTTCCTGAAAAGATATTTTCTTTAAAAACACCATCTAAAAAGGCCTCCTCCCCAAAAAGTTCAAAATTACCTGATAATTCGTCAGTAGATAATGTAACGTCCTTCAAAACCATGGTACCCCAATCGAACGACACTAAGGAAACTTGTTGTAACCCCTCTTTCTTTTTCATCCTAAGAACTCCTTGTGGAGTTTGATCTTCGAACGCGATTTCATAATCCCATGATTCAGTTCGAATCCCCGAATGACAGTTGATAAGAAGTAAGGCACCGAGGCAGAGCAAAAAGGACACTTTTAATCGGTCAAAAAACGAACTGGCAGTAAAACATTTTGGCAACGGTACATTCATTTTTTGATTAAATTATGGAAGGATACAAGAAGTCCATATCCCATTAAGGTTATGTACCTAAAAATATAAAATATACTTTAGTCGAATGGTTAAATACCCATAATAATGTAGTTCGGTTATTTTAAAAGCGATAGCCCAAGCTCAACATGGTACCCCTTGGCAAAACGGGCACCACAACAAAACTGGCATCAGGATTAGCCTGAATGAAGTCCGCTGTTGCACCATTCGCACTAGCTCCGAAGCTATTGGCCCCAAAGAAGTTCGCAAGTCCTTCCGAGTTAAAGAGGTTCGTTACCAAAATATTAGCTGACAAGTTTTTATTGATTTTATAACCAATACCTGCATTGAAAATGCTATAGGCAGGTAATTGAAACGCATTGGCAATATTACCTTCCCGCTCACCCATAAATTGCCATTTTAAGAATCCGTTCAACTTATCTTTTTGATAATCAGCGCCTATATTAAACATCAATTTTGGATTAAAGGCCAAGGTATTGTCAGAATAGTCGGCAATCGCATCATCAGCTGGATCAACTGAACCGGCGGCATCATAAACCGTCCATTTTGTTGCTTTTGGGTTCTGTAGTGTACCATTGAAACTCAAGGTCAAATATGGGATTGGCGTAAAGGCACTCTCCCATTCAAGACCAATGGTACGGGAATCATTAAACTGTACTGGGGCATAAAATACACTTCCATCATCCGGGTCAAACTGAAAATCAGCGATTCCTATGTTTTTTAATTGACTCCAAAAAGCTGTGGCCGTCGCTGAAAATTGATTCTTGCTATATTTTAATCCAATTTCTGCTTGGGTAATTTCCTGGACTTCTCCTTTTTGATTGATTGGGACACCGGAAAAATTATTGAAATAATAATTTAATTCAGGAGCTTTGTTACCCGAAGAAAAACGGGTGAAAACAGTGGTATGATCATTGAGTTCATAGTTTAAAGCGACCGAATAAGACAAGTAATTGTAATTGAAATCAAAATTATCCCTTGCTCCTGTCGGCATTAGGATTCCGTTGTCGTATTCAGTGGTTGGGTCTCCGTCATATCCACCGTCTCGTTCAAACGGAGCCGCTTGGTCCCTGCTCCCTTTATGACCAATGGATTCATATCGTAAACCAACATCTAAATGCAACCGATCTTCCAATTTCCATCGGTCATTTGCAAAAAATGCCAATTGGCTTACATCGGCTCTGGAATTATCGAAAAACAAACCGCCGTAATTACTTAATCCGTTTGAATCGGATAAAGCAATTACTGGCTGTCCAGGGTTCTCAAGTGTTACCTCCAACATCCTAGGATTTGGTTCATAGGTAACATAGCCAAAACTACCTTGGGTAAAAAGTGAAGTATCCGAAAAACCAGACCCAAAACCAAAGGTGAAATCATGGTTTTCAGCATTTTTCCTAAAAGTCAATTGATTCATCCATTCATCCGATCTATTTTGTTTAAGCCATGAAGCCGCTCCCATAATGGCATCGTTGGGTAATGTTCCAGTTCCTAAATACTGGACGGATTCACCAGCTAAAATCCCACTATTGTCCAATCGGGCTAATTCCAAACCATTAACAGCATCTTTGAAAACAACAAGCCCAATAGGGAATTGAGCACCACTAATAAAATATGCCAATGGGTTATCCAATGAAACAAATGCGTTACTTATCGTGGTCTGCCAATTGGCATTCTTATGCGAGTGTTTTACATTAAGTCTTACTGACCAGTCGTTCCCAAGTTCTTGTGAAATATCCACCCCAAATGCTTTGTCCTGTGCATGAACGCCCTGCGAAGGGTCAAAATGATTCGTAGCACCCTGATTTAATCTTCTTCCATCGGGGACATTGGCAGAAAAAGCAGGCATTAATAGGGCCGTGGTATTAAAGTCCTGGCCAAAAGCCGCTTCAGGATTATCCCAATTGGTAGCGGCAACACCAGTATATCGATTCGTAAAATCATCAAGCAATTTGCCATAAAACTTGATATAACCTTTACTATGTATTTTGAGAACATTGAATTTCAATTGTCCTCCTTTACTAAAAGTAAAATCAGTATTTCGGGCTCCTTCATCCTTTCGGTAATGACCTCCAAGGTTATAGAACCAATTATTGCCCAATGGTCCACCAAGTGTTCCATCAATTCTTAACAGCGGATTATTATCCCCTTGTAAACCTCCTTGAAGTCGTATTTCGCCACCCAATACATCCCTTGGTCCTTGAGAAATAAAATTATAGATTCCACCAGGTCCGTTCAATGCTGTAATTGCCGCACTACCTCCTCTAATAGCCTCAACCCTTTTAGTGGTAATATCATTCCGATGAAAAATATCAGGACTGTAATACGAATGTTGTACCAAACTCACGGGTAACCCATCTTCCTGAAGTGAAACATAATACCATCCCATATCATCTTCTGCCGAGGCAGATATACCCCGTGTATATACCCTCGTAAAAACTTCACCCGCTGAAGGATCGGTAAATGTTCCGGGAATAGCCTGCAATAAATCAGCAGTTCCCCTTGGAAATGATTGTCGTAAAACTCTTGATTCTAAAGTAGTTATTGCTGTACTTGATGACAACTTACTCCGAGGTTCAAAAGTACCGGTTACAACGACACTTTGTAAGGCAAGTGGGTCATCTTCCAAGATAATATTGAGGTCAATATCCTGTTCTTCAATATTCAAATTTTCACTATAGGTTTTAACCCCGAGATAGGATATGGATAAGAAATACTCACCTAAATTTAAATCAGAGACTTTAAAACGACCCTGAAAATTTGAAGTTGCAAAATGGTTACCAGGGTTTATTATAACATGTGCCCCCGCTAAAGGAACGCCTTGTGAATCTTTTATCCCACCACTTAAGGTAACTTGTCCTAAAACCAGATTATGTATTATAAAGAATGCTAGAAAGAAAAATGGTAGTAAACCTCTATTGATCATCGAATTTGATTAAGAGCACGAATTTAATATTATACCTAACAACTACAATATGATTTTACAACATTAGGCTAAGAATTCATGTTCCCTATTTAGAATATTATGAATGTAGAAACTTAAAACAATGGGGTATAATCAGTTTTAGTCTTTTTTAAGTATATATTTCGACTATTTCGGCCTTGTATTTTTCACGTATTACCCGTCTTTTTAGTTTTAATGTCGGAGTCAATTCTGCCTCAGATTGGTCTTCATGCAGCGGTAGCCATGGGGAAGAAACCAAACGAAACTTTTTTATTTGTTCAATATGACTGAATTCGGGATTGTATTTATCGATTACTTTCTGATACTTTTTGATTACCTTGTTATGCGATACCATTTCTTCCAAATTGGTCCACCCCAGTTTTTTATGGAGGCACCAATTCTTCAAGGCTTCCTCAGCAGGAACGATAAGCGCCGATACAAATTTCTGCTTGTCCCCCACAACCATCATTTGTTCTATTAGAAAGTCTTCTTTGATCCTATTCTCAATGGGTGCCGGAGCAACATATTTGCCTCCAGATGTTTTCAATAATTCTTTCTTCCGATCTGTTATCTTCAAAAAGTCCTGTCCGTTTGGACCTTTCACAAACTTACCAATGTCCCCAGTACAGAACCATTTTCTACCGTCAATTTCCTTGAATACCTGTGCATTGATTTCCGGTTTTTTATAATAGCCAGACATCACATTGGGACCTATGACCAGAATTTCACCTTCATCTTCATTGTAGTCACCTGTTAATTTATCGATAAGTAATTCCACACCATCAATGACCGTTCCTACAGTACCTAGCACGGCGCCATTGGGCTCCATACTATTGGCGGTCAAGGTTGGGGCGGTTTCGGTAAGACCGTAGCCTTCCCGTATATTGATGCCCGCAGCACAAAAAACCCGCATGATCTTTAAAGAACAGGGTGCTGCTCCCGTAAAAATCAACCTTATATTTCCTCCTAGCGCAGCCCTCCATTTACTGAAAATCAATTTATCCGCGATTTTCCATTTTATCTTCGTTGTGAAAGAAAGCTTTTGATCAAGCTCATAAGAATCGGTAAGACCCAATGCCCAAAAAAATAGTTTCCTCTTAACCCCTTCCAAAGCCAGACCCTTATTATAAATGGCTTCGTATATTTTTTCAAGAAGCCTAGGTACCGTGGTAAAAGCTACTGGTCTAACATCCATCAAATCACCATCCGGACCACTAAGGTTGTCTGTGCCACAGAAGTAAACAGATACATTTCTATAGCAGTAGGCGAACGAAACCGCTCTTTCAAAAATATGGCACAAAGGCAGAAAACTAATCACTTTTTCACCTTCTTCAGTGGGTATAAGTACAGCTGTTTTAATAATTACATGCATGATATTGCCATGCGTTAACATGACTCCTTTTGGGTTTCCTGTAGTGCCAGAGGTGTAAATAATGGTAACCAGGTCCTCACCTTTGATCGACTGCCTTATTTTTTCTACTTCGGTCAGGCCTTCTGTATCAAATATGGATTCCCAAAAGGGATTGCCACTAGTCTCATCAAATGTATAAATATGGCTTAAGCTGGGAACATTCTTTTGGGTATGCAACAGTTTATCGTAAAGATCAAGTCCGCCACAGAAAGCCGCCTTAACCTCAGCTTCATTCAGAATATACTCGTATTCTGAACTACTGATTGTGGGATATAGAGGAATACTGATCATGCCTGCCATTTGTAAGGCAAAATCCATGATCAACCATTCAGGTCTGTTTTTATACGACACAATGGCTACTTTGTCTCCGGGTTGAAGTCCTAGTTTTAATAAACCGGAAGCCGCCTGTTCTGAAGCGTCCAAAAGTTCTTGGGTGCTGTATGATTTCCAATAACCTGAGACATCACGTCCACTAAAGGAAGCTTCTAATGGGTGGTTTTGTAATTGGCGGTAAAGCAGATCAAAAAGTCGGGTCATTGGTTTGGTCTATGATTGGTATTGGTTGAATTTACAAAAATTAATTAAAATTCCACGACCCCTTCAAATTACAGCACTGCTCTTCCTTAACTACTCAAACATTAGGGTGATAAATTCCGCCGCACAGGCAGGTTTATCACTTCCTTCCAATTCCACCACACAGTTCCATGTAACTTTAAGTCCAGTCTCACCATAAGGTTCAATTGTTTGAATACCACCGGTTAAGCGGACGCGACTATCCACTAAAACGGGGCTTGGAAAACGGACTTTGTTCAAGCCATAGTTTACCCCCATTGTGGCAGATTTGACATGCAGTATATCCCCCAACAGTTTAGACAAGAGCGCTACAGACAAAAATCCATGCGCTACAGGTTTTTTAAAAGGGGACTGTTTTTCAGCCTTTTCCACGTCTACGTGAATCCATTGGAAATCCATGGTAGCTTTTGCAAAATCATTGATCATTTCCTGGGTGATAACGAGCCAATCCCCATTCGGGAAAGGTTGTCCTTCCATTGCTCTGAAGGCATCAAAATTCTCTAGTTCCAGTTTTGCCATAATTATCTTTTTATCTAGATGTTCCTCCGTCTATGGTAAGGCAAATCCCTGAAACAAACCGTGCTTCATCGGAAGCGAGGTAAAGGTAACCATAGGCAATGTCTATAGGCTGTGCCACTGTACGTAGGGGAATACTTGCCTTGATGGCATCAAAATGCTCCTCGGGTATCTCCTTCACCATATCGGTCATGGTAAACCCAGGAGCAATGGCGTTGGCTGTAATACCGTGCTTGCCAAATTCCACAGTCCAGGTCTTGGCCATGGCAATAACCCCAGCCTTGGTCGCGGCATAATTGGTTTGGCCAAAATTGCCACGTAGGCCAACATTGGATGCGGCACTGACAATTCTACCATATTTTTTAGCTTTCATATAAGGCACCACAACTTGTGTACATAAAAATACGCCTTTGAGATTCACCTCAATTACGGCATCCCATTCGGCTTCACTCATTTTTTCGAGCGTACGGTCCCGAGTGATTCCAGCATTATTGATAAGAATATCAATTTTGCCATATTTCTCGTTTACCTTGGCAAAAAGATCTTCCACCCCAGACTTATCCGTTACCGAAACCGAATGGTATTCTGCCTTTCCACCTGATGCTTTTATACTATCTGCTACCGTCTGCCCTTGAGGCAAAAGATCCATGATGATTACCGTGGCTCCTTCCTTTGCAAATAGCTCGGATACGGCCTGACCAATACCACGGGCACCACCCGTAACTATAGCGATTTTATCTTTTAGTCTCATAATTACTACTTTTTATTTTATTTTCTCTCCTCGTCTGAGGGGAGGATCCAAATATCTAAATCTGTACGACCAATTTGCCCTTTACCTTTCGATTCATCATCTCTTCAAGGGCCTTTGGTGTATCCTCAAGTTCATAAATTCTATGGATGTGTGGTTTTATTTTTCCTTCTTCGTACCACTTGCATCAAAGCTTTGGTATTCTCCATATTCGCCTTTGGATTTCCTATAGCAAAACCACCCCAGAACACCCCAACTATGGAAGCCCCTTTCAGTAATGGAAGATTTAAAGGCATCTTGGGGATAGTGCCTGCTGCAAAACCAACAACGAGGAACCTCCCATTCCAAGCTATTGCCCTAAAAGCCGTTTCGGAATACTCCCCTCCAACGGGATCATAGATCACATCGGCGCCTTTGCCCCCTGTTAGTTCCTTTATTGCAGCCTTTAAATCCATTTTGCTGTAATTAATGGTCTCATCAGCACCATATGCAACACATAATTCCAATTTTTCATCGGTTGAGGCCGCTGCAATAACTCTGGCCCCCATCAACTTTCCTAACTCAACTGTCGCAAGACCAACACCACCCGCAGCACCCAATACCAATAAGGTCTCTCCCTCTTTCAACTTGGAACGGTCCTTCAGGGCATGATAAGAAGTACCGTAAGCCATCATAAACGATGCCGCCACGGGATAATCCATTTTTTTGGGTTTTGGAAAACAAGCATTGGAAGGTACAATAACCTCTTCAGCCAGCGCTCCATAGGCTACAAATCCGAAAACTTCATCGCCCTTTTTTAGATGGACTACCCCTTCGCCCACTTCTTTTACTACACCTGCAATATCGCTACCGGGAGTGAAGGGCAACTTAGGTCTAACTTGATAAAGTCCCTGTATAATCAAGGTGTCCGGAAAATTGATTCCACAAGCCTTGACACTTACCACAACCTCTTTGGCCCCAGGTTTTAAACTTGCCATTTCTTCCAAGATCAAAGTTGAGGGTGGTCCATATTTTATACATCGAATAGCCTTCATCCGTTATTGATCTTCTATTACTTTTAATACCAATTTACCTAGTTTTTCCCCAGAAAAAAGTCTGTTATAGGTTTGGGGGAAATTTTCTATTCCATCATATATGGCCTCCCGACTTTTTAATTTTCCTTGTGCAAGCCAAGTACCCATGGCCATAGCAGCTTCGCCATACCTACTTGCCCAATCGAACACAACCATACCTTGCATTGTAGCACGGTTGACCAATAAGGAAAGGTAATTGCTAGGTCCTTTTATAGCGGTCTTATTATTGTATTGCGAAATGGCTCCACAGATAACTATCCTAGCGTTCATTCGTAAGTTGGCTAGTGCGCAGTCAAGAATCTCACCCCCCACATTATCGAAATAAACATCAAGACCTTTGGGGCATTCTTCCTTCAGCCTACTTTTTACATTTTCGTTCTTGTAGTCAATGGCACCGTCAAAGCCCAACTCTTCCACTATATATTTGCATTTATCCGCTCCGCCCGCAATTCCTATCACGGTGCATCCTTTGATTTTTGCTATTTGGCCCACAATACTCCCTACTGCGCCTGCAGCTCCTGAAACTACTACAACATCGCCCTCTTTGATCTTACCTACTTCCAGAATACCAAAATAAGCGGTCATCCCTGGCATTCCCAGGGTGCCGATATATGTGGGTAGTGGTGCCAACTTGGGATCAACAGTATATAAACCACTGCCATCTGATACTGCATATTGCTGAACGCCACCAAAGCCAGACACATAATCCCCTACTTTGAAATTTGGGTGGTTCTTGGCCGCTACTACTTCCCCTACCGATCCAGCCCGCATAACCGAACCAATGGCCATGGGCTCAATATAGGATTTACCTTCATTCATCCACCCTCGCATGGCAGGGTCTAATGAAACGTAATGTTGTTTCACCAAAATCTGGCCCTCGTTTATTTCTGGAATGGGATTGGTCACCAATGACCAGGTTGAAGCGTCGGCCGCACCTTGCGGTCTTTTTACAAATAGAAGTTGTTTATTCATGTTATTTTATTTTTTGTTTTTATTGGAAAAGCTTTCTACATAGGCCGCCATCTTAGTTCGGATTTCGGGTTTCCACCACAAAGTTGCCGCTTCTTTCAGGGAGTTTTTCGGATCCTGGTCAAGCTTGTCGAGCCAATGCTTTCGGAGCTTCTTTTTGGTATTGACCCATATTTCTTGATCTGCTTTCATATACTGCTGCATTTTAAGCTCTGCATGGCCAAGTACTTGTTCCAAGGGAACCAATGCATCTACTAAACCCGTGGATACCGCTTCCTGTCCGGAGAGCAATTTACCTTCCAAGATATAGCGATTTGCCAGACCTTCCCCCATCCAAAAAGCATAGGCTTCGGTCAAATTTTGGGAAATTTGAATGTTTACGGCAACCTCATTAAGACCAATTACATATTGATCCCCGGTTGCCATATAGCGATTGTCACAAGTTACCGCCAGCACACACCCTCCAGCCGGGGAATGACCGGTAATTGCAGAAATAAAAGGTTTTGGAAACTGTACAAGTTCCTGGTAAAGCGTTCCGAATGCGCCAAAGAAATCATGGATCTGTACTTCGGTGTACTGAAATAGCTCTATCAGATCCAAACCTGCGGAAAAATAGTGCGGCTGTCCCGTAAGAATCACACCTTTGACTTCCGGATCATTCTGAAATTCTCGGAAGGTTTGGCGGAGCTCTTCTACCATTTCATGATTAATGGCATTCACCTTGCCACGATTCATTTGGACAATAGTGTAATCTTGTTTTTTTATGAGTTGTAGTGTGTTCATTTTGGGTTTATTCCTAATGATTATAGTAATGACGTTCCCCCGTCTAAGGTAATGGTTTGGCCGGTAATGTATTTAGAATTATCGGAAGCTAGCCATACAATCGCCTCTGCAATTTCGTCAGCCTCTCCGAACCTGTCCATAGGAATGAGTCGCTTTAGGGTATCTCCCATATCTGGTCTTGAGCCCAACAATTGCTCTAAAAGTGCCGAATTGGTATACCCTGGGCATACCGCATTGATCCTGATATTTTTACGGCCATATTCAAGGGCGGCTGATTTGGTCATGCCTACCACTGCGTATTTACTCGCACTGTAAGAAAGGTTGTATCCCGAAGGTTTTAATCCTGCTAGTGAAGCTACATTCACTATGTTGCCATAGCCCTGCTCCATCATTTGCTGCAAGGCCACTTGCATGCAATAAAATACCCCTGTTTGGTTCACAGCAATGACATTGTGCCAATCTTCGTGGGTATGGTCGGCTGTCTTTTTTTGATTTTTTCCCCCAATACCTGCATTGTTGACCATAACATCCAATTGGCCATATTCATTTACCGCCTTAGCGACAAGAGCCTCGACCTCATCAAATTTAGTGACATTGACTTGAACGGCGATTGAGGTGCCACCGGTTTTTTTTATCCCATCGACCACTCCTTGGGCACTTTCCATATTAAGATCAGAAGCTATGACCTTTGCGCCATGTTTCGCGAAAAGGGTAGCCGTTGCTGCCCCGATTCCGCTGCCTGCACCTGTAATGACTACTACTTTGTTTTCCAATTCCATAGGTATTAAAACTTTAGTATAGATTGTCAATTCGTTTTTTCCGTATCGCCAGCCAGGCCGTGTCACAACATAAGGCCGAAACTTTGTTCAATTGGGCAAAGCGAGGGTCGGTGGTATGCCCATGTTTGAATCGATAAAAAATCTGCTGGGCAATCACCGCTATCTTAAACAGTCCGTAGGCAAAATAGAAGGTCAGGTGGTTTACATCCCTGCCACTCTTTAATGCGTACTGTTGCACTATTTCCGATCGGGAAGGATTGCCTTCCATTACCGTTGGGGAAGGTAGTCCATGTTTTATGAAATCAGCGTCATTTGAAGTTGTCCAATACCCTAAAGAAGTTCCTAGGTCCATTAAGGGATCTCCTAAAGTGCACATTTCCCAATCCAAAATGGCCGCCACCTTTTTCCATTGGTCATCGGCAAAAACAATATTATCATATTTATAATCATTGTGGATTAAGCTGAAATTGTACTGTTTCGGTTGCTCTTCTTCCATCCACTCCATGACCTTGTGGGCAGAAACAACCTTTTCTGTTGCCGCAGCGAGGTATTGCTTTCCCCAATTGGTCACTTGCCGTTCAACATAACCCTCGGGCCTGCCCAATGTAGCCAACCCAGCAGCTGTATAATCCACTTGGTGTAGTTCAACAATAGTATCTAACCAGGTATCCGCTATGGTCTTAAATTCATTGGGAGCTATCTTTCGCTCCCGGGCCTCATTGGCCGTTAAAATGATGCCCTCTACCTTACTCATGATATAAAAGGGCGCACCCAAAATATCGGTATCCCCGGAATGCACATAGGCCTTGGGCGTTTTGCTGAATACCTCATGTAAATTATGGAGCACTTTGAATTCCCTGCCCATATCGTGTCCCCGTTTTGGTGCTGAAAAGGGTGGGCGGCGCAGTACGTATTCCTTTTCTTCAATTTTCAATAAATAAGTCAGATTGGAATACCCGTTATAGAACTGGCTTACGACCAATTGGCTTTCTTCAGAATTGATCAACCCTTGCTGTACCAAAAACCGCTTCAAGTTTTCTTCCTGAAGTTCTTCCCCTTTTCGAACGGTCTTGGTCAATTCTTTTTCAGACATGTAAATTATCCGTATATATTTTTATCGTATTTTTTCCCAGTTGACTAAGGTGTACCTCATCTGGTCCGTCTGCCAATCGTAAGGTTCGGGCCGAGGCATAAAAGTGCGCTAGTGGGGTGTCGCCGCATACCCCCTTACCTCCCATGATCTGAATGGCCCTATCGATTACTTTCAAGGCCATACTGGGCGCCACGATTTTGATCATGGCAATCAGGTCTTTAGCTTCCTTATTGCCAACCTTGTCCATTTTGTCGGCTGCCGATAGTACCAAGAGTCTTGTTTGTTCAATCTCACATCGAGAATGGGCAATTTCTTGACGAATACTACTATAGGTATCCAAGGTTCTTCCAAACGGACTGCGTTCTGAAGCTCTTTGTGACATCAACTCTAAGGAGCGTTGCGCCATCCCGATCAAACGCATACAATGATGAATTCGGCCAGGGCCCAATCGGCCCTGTGCAATCTCAAAACCTTTACCTTCTTTCAATAAGAGGTTTGCTTTAGGCACACGAACCTTATCCAATATCATCTCTGCATGCCCCTCTGGGGAGTCGCTGTATCCAAAAACATGCAATGGGCGCTCTATGGTTAATCCTGGGGTATCCAAAGGGACCAAAACCATGCTTTGCTGTAGGTGCCTCGGCGCTTCAAAATCGGTCTTTCCCATGACGATGGCAATCTTGCAATTGGGATCCATCGCCCCTGAAGACCACCATTTTTTCCCAGTTATCACATAATCATCCCCATCGGCAACAATAGCCGTTTCAATATTGGTAGCGTCAGAGGAAGCCACATCAGGTTCGGTCATCAAAAATGTGGATCTGATAGTTCCGTTCATCAAAGGTCGTAGCCATTCATCTTGCTGTGCTTGTGTTCCATACTTTGCCAATACTTCCATGTTTCCGGTATCCGGCGGACTGCAATTGAATACTTCAGAAGACCAGAGAATTCTACCCATAATCTCGGCCAAGGGCGCATATTCAAGATTGGTAAGCCCTGGGCTCAAAGCACCATAACCTTTGGGCAAAAACAAATTCCATAGTCCTTCTTTCTTTGCCTTTTCTTTTAATGTAACAAGGCCGGGCCATTTTTTCCATGCGTTGACGGGATTGTAATGGAATGCCTCAACTTCCTCCTGAACAGGATGAATGTTTTTTGCTATAAAAAGTTTTAACTTTTCCTGGAGTGCAATGGACTTTTCGCTGTATTCAAAATTCATAGTATCTCTGTTTTTTTATTGTCAATAGTTATCCCGAAATCATATATCCCCCATCAGCGACATATACCCCACCGGTCATATAGGATCCCGCATCAGAAGCCAAAAGCATCACCATGCCTGCCATTTCATCCGGGCCCCCTATGCGCTTCATGGGCAAGGCCTTGGTAAGTGTACTAACCAATTTCTCATCTGCCCAGAGGCCCTGACTAAATTTGGTCTTGATCAGACCAGGGCATAGTACATTGGCACGGACCCCATAACGACCCCATTCTTTTGCCTGGTTTTTCGTAAGCATAATCAATGCCGATTTGGTAGCACTGTAAAGGCCTAAACCAAATCCTGGACGTAACCCTTCGACCGAAGAGATATTGATAATACTGCCACCCCCTTTGTCCTTCATATGTGGGAGGACCAAATTTGAAAGCAACCAAGGCGCCTTGACATTCACTTCCATGATCTTATCGAACACCGCTTCGTCAGAGCCTTCCAAGGGACCGTAATAGGGGTTGATTGCGGCATTGTTCACCAAAATATCGATCCTGCCATACTGTTCAATCGTTTTTGTAATAAGCGATTGGCGTTGTTGGGCGTCACCAATATGACATTGTATGCCCACTGCCTCATACCCAATAGCTTTGAATTCTTCTGCAACGGCATCTACCGACTCCTGCTTTCTGCTGCTGACCACCACTTTGGCACCCAGCTCCGCCAGGCCTTGGGCAATAGACTTACCAATGCCCTGGCTCGATCCCGTTACAATGGCAACTTTGCCACTTAAGTCAAATTTTGAATGTATGTTTCCCATGTTATACGTTTAGTTTGTAGGATTTAATCTTCCCACTTATATTTCCTTGGATGGAACTAAATTGTTTTACGCGAACATTTTAGTATCCGCAGCCACTGTCAATACCTCTTTGTTCATTAAAACCTCTGCCAATGCCGTAGTTTTCGGAAGTTCGTATTTGTAATAGAATTTCATGGCATGTACCTTAGCATTAAAGAATTCCTTGGTATATTGGGTATCGCCAGCAACCAATGCAATTTGTGCCTTCGTGGCCATCTCTAACCACAACCATCCTATAACAACGTTTCCAAAAAACTCCATGAATACAGTAGCATCTGATAAGAAGCGTTCGTAATCCCCTTTTTGCGCAAATGGCATTAGAAATTGAAGTACTTCCTGCACCAGTTTTAATTTGGCTCCCAATTTTTTGGCATAGGGTGCGAGGTCGTTATATTTAGAAGCTTCTGTAATGGCGCCCATAATTTCGGCCGATAATAACGCTAACGCCTTTCCATTGCCCATAGGTATCTTGCGTCCCAAGAGGTCTAAGGATTGTATTCCAGTTGTCCCCTCATAAATCGGAAAAATGCGAATGTCCCTAAAATATTGTTGAAGGATAAAATCGTTGCAATATCCGTAGCCACCAAGCACTTGAAGTCCATTACTGACTGAAACCGATCCTATTTCAGAAGGATAGGTCTTAACAATCGGGGTCAGCATTTCCAATAAATGCAAATATTTCTCCCGCTCCTTTGGATCGGCATGTGTGGTGGAAAGATCGTGGTATTTAGATGCCAATAAAACCAAACTCAGGGCGCCTTCGGCCACTACCTTTTGAAACAACAACATTCGTTTAACGTCTGGGTGGTTAATGATCAGCGTTTGTTCCTGAGAAACATCTTTCTTACCCGTGCTGGTCAAACCACGGCCCTGAGGCCTTTCTTTGGCATAGGTCAAGGAAGCTTGGTAAGCTGCCATGGTAATTGCCGCCGCTCCGCGACCAACACCAATACGGGCGCCGTTCATCATCAAAAACATATACTTTAATCCTTTATTGGGTTCACCGACGAGCCAACCTTCGCAATCATTTTGGTCACCAAAGGAAAGGTGTGTGGTACAATAGCCCTTTTGACCCATTTTTTGAAAATCGCCCAAGGTATTCACGTCATTCGGGATAAGGTCCCCGTTTGCCGTAGGTCTTTTTTTAGGCACTACGAAAAGGGATATTCCCTTAGTACCAGCCGGTGCTCCTTTGATGCGGGCCAGAACCAAATGGACAATATTTTCAGCCCCCAGATAATCGCCTCCAGAGATGAATATTTTTTGGCCTGAGATTTTATAACCCTCCCCATTGGGATCCGCTGTTGTTATAATATCGGATAAGGAACTTCCGGCCTGTGGCTCTGTTAGGCACATGGTGCCCCCCCAATCGCCAGTTATCATTTTAGGAACAAAGGTGTCTTTCAATGATGCATTGCCAAAATGCACGATCAGTTCTGCTGCGCCAAGGGTCAAACCTATATAGCCGGGTAATTGGTTATTGGCCGTTTCTTGAATATAAGTGGAGGCGGTCACCACAATATTGGGCATTTGCAACCCTCCTATGTCATAGTCGAACAAGGCGGAAATCAAACCCATTTCCCCACCTTTTTTCATGTATTTGCGAACTTGGGAATGTACGATTATCTCGCCTTCCTTGTAATGTGCTGCTTGGGCATCCATCTCGCGAAAGAAGGGGAAAAGTTCCTTATCAGAAAAGTCCTTGACCGCATTCAAGAAAAGCTCTACTGATGCTTGGTCATAGTCGGCATAACGCGCTTGGTCCAAAACACTTTGAAGATCATGTACCTCATAAAGTAAAAATTTAAGGGTATCCAAGTCGATATATTGATTGGCCATAGCGTTTTCTGTTTTTTGAATTATGTGTTCTAAGATAACAGTTTTTCTGGGCCAATACCGCAAACGTGATTAATTATATTAATGGGCTTATGGATAAGGGTAGTTGCACAATCAATTCTTGACTGGCCTACAACCAATTTTGAAAAGGGCTGCGGGCGGAGGTGTTATTTCGCCATGTAGTTTTGCAACCCACTTATTGGAATCGGGTGTAGACCTGAGACAGATACAGGTCCTATTGGGGCATGGTTCAAGCAAAACGACGGAAATATATACGCACGTGGCCACAAATACTTTCAAAAACATAATAAATCCACTAGATTAGTGTTCCTAAAATAGAAATATAGTTACTAGTAACTATATACAGTTGTTGGGCTTAATTAAGAATCAAATTGAAACTTAAACAAGTATTAATATCAGTAACATTTCTTTTTTTGATTTCATGTCAAAAAGATATTGTGGTTGATTATACCATCATTTCTAATGGCAATATCATAGATGTAAAAACAGGAGAAATATATGCAGGCAGAGACATTTGGATTAAAAAGGAAAGAATTCTGAAAATTACCCCGCACAAAAAAAACTTAAGCACAACAGATACGCTAATAGATGCAACTAACAAGTATATTATTCCAAGTCTATGGGATATGCATGCTCATGTTGTTGATTATAATTGGGTTGCCAATCTTTACACAGCTCTTGGAGTTACTGGTTTACGCATAATGAACGGAGAACCTAATGAACTTAAAGATGTAAAGGAGAACAGAAAGGATGGATTCTATAAAGGTTTTGAGTTTTTGTATTCAAGTCCATTTACCGATGGACCAGGCGAAACCTGGCCGGGCACTAGAGTTGCTTTAAATCCTGATGAGGGCAGGCAATTAGTAAGAGAATATCACGAAAAAGGTTACGATTTTGTAAAGGTTTACAATTTCCTTAGTTATGAAACGTATCAAGCGATCGCAGATGAGTGCAATAAGTTAGATTTCCAATTTGCCGGGCACCTTCCGTTAGAAGTAACGACAGAAGATGCAATTTTAGCTGGGCAAAGGAGTATAGAACACTCAATAGGATTAGATAATGGAATTTCGGACTATAAGTCCTTTTTAGATCTAAATAAAGATTTAGACTATAATGAATTTTTAGAAGCTTTTCTAAAAGCCTTTGACAGTAACTTAAAGGACAATGTACTTGCTATTACAAAATCAGAGAACACTTGGTTTTGTCCAACTCTAGCTAATTTGAAAGCTTTTATAATCAATGAAGAAATTGATTCTATTTTTAGAAACAACCCAAGGTTAAAATACATACCAAAAGTAGAACAAGATTATTGGTTTGGGGATGTCACAGAAGAAGGAACGCCGTCCTATTTAGAAGCTAACAAGGATTGGAGTGAAATAGAGAGGGCTGTTTTTGAGCTAAGGATGTCTTATTTAAAACCAATGTTAGATAATGGCACCAAATTTTTGGCAGGGAGCGATACAGGTAATCCGAACATATATCCTGGATTTACATTACATGATGAGCTAGCCCTTTTTGTTGAAGCCGGATTTACAGAATTAGAAGCGTTACAAACAGCAACTTTAAATCCTGCTATTTTTGTAGAACGTGAAGACGAACTTGGGTCCATTGCAGAAGGTAAAATTGCAAACATTTTAATCCTTGACAATAATCCATTAGAGAACATAAATAATACCATGGCTATAAATGGATTAATAAGACGAGGTGACTTTTTTGGAAAGGAAGAATTAAAAAAACTATTGCATGACATAATCAACTAAGCCCAACAAAGAACTGAGTTAAAAAACAAGTCTTTTTAAGTTAATCTCGACACATATTTCTCATCATAGGGCAAACCTGATTTCGCAATTGCAAAGGATTGTTTCAACAACTTATTGCTAACGGCGATCAATGCCAGTTTCTTACTCTTTCCTTTGGATGTGATCCGTTCGTAGATCTCTCTGCAAGCCTTATTATGCTTACAGGCCGAGAAACTGCACAAAAACAACAGGTTCCTTAATTTCCTGTTCCCTACTTTACTTATCCTGCTTCTGCCCCTGACACTGCTTCCCGATTCCCTTATGGTCGGGGTAATGCCCGCATAACAGCAAAGTTGGGCCGCATTCTCGAATTTTGTGAAACCATCGGTCAGCACCAATAATACCATGGCCGTCTTACTACCCATTCCGGGGATGCTTTTTAAAAGTGTCAACTGCCCTTGTTGGTGTTCCTTGACCAAACTTAGTAATCGGGCCTCCAATAGGCCTATTTCCTTCTGAAGTGACTTGAGCGAGCGCGACAATGACCTATAAACCGTCTTTGATGGTATACCCAATGTTCGCTCTCCATGTAACTTGTTCTTTATTGCCGTACTATGTTTCAGATACGTGTCCATTAACCGTAACAACTGGAAGCATTCCGCTTGGTCCTTGTTCTTGGCGGTATACAAGGGGACTTCATTGACCTGGGCATATTCACAGATCGCCCTGGCATCGCTCTTATCGGTCTTTACCTTGGAAAGTTTCATCTGTATAAAACGCTTTACCGACAACGGGTTCACCACCGATACACAATGGCCATGTTCGTACAGGTACTGTGCCAAACGATAATGGTAGTACCCAGTGGCCTCCATAACCACCAACGAACCTTTGGGCAACTTTTTCGATAACTGTCCGAACCCTTTTGATCCATTCGGATATTGCATATAAGCTCCTTTCGAGTTCATAACATCGAACACATCCTTACTGATGTCCACTCCATAAATTTCTGTATATTTATTCATAAGAACTGATTTAGGAAAGAACCGGCTACTTGGTCTTCAACAACTTGAAAACGAGTTTATCACACTCACAGAACTGAACGAATTCTAAGTAGTAAAAGAGAGGGGGTCATCAATGTTGACGAAGTCTAGGCTTCCACGTGTATAATAACCTTGATCCCCTCTTTTGTTCTTTCTGATTTATACCTTAAAAGTTAAGGAGAGTAAACTTAAGAAGTGTATAATTAACCAGCCCGACAGAGTCGTTCTGGCGGGTTGCTGGGTCTATGTTACTCGGGAAATCCTCCACGCTTTTTGCGTGGCAGGCCGGATTTCACTAAGGTTCGGTTTCCTTTTGCTAAATTAGTTACTTAACCACGCAACTAACCATACACATCAACGTTGTGCTTCATTATCAGAAACCGCTAACCAATGATAAAATTCTTTAGAAAAATTAGACAAAAAATGCTGACTGAAAATAAATTCAGTAAGTATCTGATTTATGCAATTGGTGAAATAGTACTGGTCGTTATTGGAATTTTGATTGCATTGCAAATCAATAACTGGAATGAGACAAAGCAAAGGTCTAATCAAGAAAAAAAGGTCTTACTTGAATTGACAACAAATCTACGTAAAGACTCTACAGATAATGTTATAAATGCTAAATGGTATAAAGAGTTGAGAAATCGGCACATATAATCAATGAATCCTTAGAAAAAAAGATACCTTGGAATGATTCCTTAGCGAACCATTTTGGTAATCTTTATACACATGGAATTTCAACCTACAATACTTCAGCCTTTGAAAACCTAAAATCAATTGGATTTGACTTAATCAGTAATGATAGTATTCGAATTGAATTAACAAACCTATATGCCATATCCTATGAACTTGTTAAAAAAACCGAAGAGGAGTTTGCAAAAGATAATCATAACCAAATGGTATTACCTATTCTGACTTCCAGACTTAAAATGGAAAGATGGTTTCACGCAGTCCCGCATAATTATGAGGCTTTAATGGATGATTTAGTATTTCAAGAAACGGTTCGCTTTAGAGGAGTTACGATGGGTTACGTTGGCGAAAATACTACAGACGCAAACAAAAGGGTTATTAGATTAATTAATATGATTGAAAAGGAATTAAAAAATAAATAACGAAAGCACAACAATGGCGAAAAGTAATCGCTTGTTCTCGCCTACTTTGGAAATTCCTGCGGAATTTCCAACTTGGTGTGTACTTGCAAAGTTAAGTACTAACCCACGCAACTACTCATAGCCGAGACCGTTGTGTGTAATTTGAGAATTTGGTATTTATACCAATTTTTGGTATATTTGGGTCAAATATTATCAAAATGAATAAAAACACATCAATATCACTTGGAAATTATTTTGACCAATTCGTTCAAAGTCGAATAAGTGAAGGTCGATTTAAAAATGTTAGCGAAGTTATACGCGCCGGATTAAGACTTTTAGAAGAAGAAGAAAGTAAAGTAATTGCATTAAAGAAGGCAATTAAGGACGGAATTGATAGCGGAATTGCTCATGATTTTGATCCAAAAGAACATCTTGAATCTCTAAAAGCGAAAAAGCACTCCAATGGCTGAATTTAAATTGACTAATAAAGCTGTTGAGGATTTATCGAAAATTTGGGATTATACTTTTGAAGTCTGGTCGGAAAGACAAGCGGATAAATATTACGAATCACTTATTTCAAATTGTCAAGAAATTGCAGATAATCCTAATTTAGGAAAGAACTATGACGGAATTACTCAAAATCTACTCGGAATCAAAACAAATCGGCATATCATTTTTTACAGAACGTTAAATGAAAACTATGTTGAAATTACAAGGATATTACACGAAAGAATGGATTTAAAAAAGAGAATAACTGAATAAAAAAACTACACACAACAACGGTTATAAGCAATAGCTTCAATTCGTAACAGAAGGAAAATCAAAGTAAGAAACAAACATTAAAATATAATCAACATCAGGGGAGAGCTACTGCTCATACCCCAACCGTTGCCATTCATATATGGTAATGAAAAATAAGAAAATCGGAATTTCTAAACTGAATAAAATGACTAAACAAACATGGGCATACATTGTTATAATTGTAGGATTTATGCTTTTAATCTGGAATATTTCTGAATTGGACTTTGATAATCTGAAAAAAGGTCCTTTTTCTGGAATTGTCTCAAATATTTTATTGATTGCAGCAATGATTGTCAGCATAAGAAATTTAAAGAAAAAAGAAAACATTTAACAAAATGGAATTTTAGACTCTTTGAGCAATCGTAATTGAGCAATTCTAAGAAATAACTAAAACAACGAAATGGCAACAACGGCTATAATTCATTGCTGCGGAATTTCCTACCGGAAATTCTTATCTTGCAATGAAGGATTGGTAACGCGGAATAGTCCGTGCGGACGATTCCGCAACAAAGCCATAGCCCAACCGTTGTACTCAATTAATACCAACTATATGTTCAAAAATTTAATTTTTCTACTTGCTACAATATTAATTGGATTCAATTTATCTGCTCAAGAAATAAGTCCACCAGTTAAAAGTTTAAAGGAACTATATGAGAATGACAAGGATTTTAAAAAAACAATTGACTTAATGCTTGAAAACGTTCATGAACTACCAAATGGAAATCCAAATCCATGGAAAAATAAAAGTGTAGACGATTTATATAGTTTTTTAAACGAATGGTTCTATTTTCTACCGAATACACATAACGGACTTAACAGAATTTTAGAATTTACTTTTCTCTACTACCAGAATCCTGATGGGATAAAATTCGTTTTAACAGAACCAGGTCTAAGTTGGGCGAATTCATTCATTGAGGAACGTGGAAAATTTATGGATAGTCCAGAATCAACAAAAGTGATTGAAGATTGGTTATCTGATAATTCCCTCAAAAATGAGGACTTTGTATTACCCCAAGAAGGATTCAAATCTTTCAATGAGTTTTTTACTAGAGATTTAAAACCGGGAACCCGACCAATTGACGATGCTACAGATCAGTCTATTCTTGTATCACCTGCAGATGGCATTATTAACATGATAGCGAATGAACTTGAATTAGAAACGGAAATACCTACAAAGGGAAGAATGACAATGAGTTTGAATTCACTTCTAGACAACTCAAAATATGCTGAGAAATTTGTTGGTGGTTCAGCATTAGCTATTTTTCTCATGCCTGACAATTATCATCATTACCATTCGCCAATAACTGGAACAATAGTAGAATCAAGTGAAAATGTTGGAAATAGGCTTTTTGGGATGCCTGATATGCTCGATATGATTAATAAAGGCAATCCAGGCTATAACAAAGATTATAGTGTATTTGAGGACTTTAAACATGGGTATTTCATAATTGAAACTAACCACTATGGCTTCATAGCTATGATTCCCATAGGATTGCAAACAGTCGGTTCGGTAGTGTTTGAAGATGATTACAAGCAAATTAGTGGTGACAATCCCAAACAAATTTACAAAGGAGAAAAGCTTGGACATTTTGAATACGGAGGTTCTACTGTATTGTTAATTTTCGAAAAAGAAAAATTGAATTCTATGACTGTCCAACAAGGACAAAGAATTGGAAAGTTAAAAAACTGAGCACAAAAACGTGTATAAAACCATAGTGGCTAAACGCCACTACGCTTTATACACAAGATCGTTAGCTATCATTTAAATATGAATTATGAGAACATACTTTCTAATTTTAATAATTCTATTTTGCTCTTGTAAAGATTCTGATTGGATTAATAGGTCTAAACACGAAGGCCTGTATGCTCTAAGCTATTCAGAATCTTTTGAGACCTATTGTACTGAGGAGAACCCCGAGAATATTAAGAACACCGTTGATAATCTCAAACAGGCCAAGACATATTTTGACAAGACTTTTAATGAAGATTTAAACTTTGCTGTTCTCTTTGTTGATAATGAAAATTGGGGTAAATATGCCTTTGCTCCACCTCCTGGCATGCCACAATCCTCATATGATGGAAATATGGTTTTAGGATCGGGCCAGTCAATAATGGCCAATAGATGGAAACAAGGATTAAATCAGATACCAAAGAACAAGTTAGATTCACTTAAACTCATTTTCGGAGAAGACTTAAATCTCGATCTATTTTTCAGAGATGCTTTATCTCTTCACGAATTGGGGCATTTGTACCAATTCTATAAGACAAGCGAAAAGTCGCAAAGACGTTGGTTAGATGAAGTTTTCGGAAATTTATGTCAAATAGCTGCCGCTAATAATTTGAAAACAAAAGATGTGTTGACACGAATGGACCATTTCCAGTTGTTACTAATTAAAGAAAATCTTTGGGGTGAGGTAGACTTCACAACCTTAGATCAATTTGAAAAGAACTATTTTGATATAATCAATCAAGGCAGAAATTACGGTTGGTACCAAACACAATTTTACCTTATTGCCAACAAACTGTATTCAAAGTTTGGTGATGATTTTCTAAACGAATTCCGAAATTTCCTTATTGATATTAATCCAGACGAAGTTGGTAGAATAGACGATAAAGAACTAAGAGAAAAAATGATCAATAGCTTCGGAAATGAAGCAGTAGAAATCCTTAAATGGAAACACGATAGCTAACAATGTATATAAACCATTAAAACGCTCCATATACTTGGCCGTTACCACACATAAATGAATTGAAAGACATAAGATGAACAATCCCATAGTTGATTTTTTATCGAAATATATTGATCTCACCGAGGAGGAAATCGATATCGTCACTAATCAGGATATGATGCGGTCCTGTAAAAAGGGAACCATCTTATTGTCTGAAGGAGCCATAGCTAAGGAGTGTTTTTTTATTCTCCAGGGGTGCGTAATGAGCTATTATTTGGTGGACGGTGAGGTCAAGGTCACCGAATTTTTTACCGAATCGCAACCTATAACCCCGGTGAGTTATACCACCAAAAGGCCATCTGAGTACTTCCTTGAATGTATGGAAGATTGTATTATCTCTATCGGGACACCGGAAAGTAGTGCCGAACTCATGAAAAAATTACCCAGACTAGCCGCATTAGGTTCCAACATAATGGAAGATCAATTGGCCAATCAACGAATGAAGTACGACGAGTTTATCAAACTTTCTCCTGAGGATCGATATCAAAACCTGCAAAAAACTTCTCCGGACCTTCTCAATAGGGTTCCACAATATCTTATCGCAAGTTATCTGGGTATCAAACCGGAAACACTAAGTCGCATTCGCAAACGACTTTACAGCTAGATCTCTTTATCTTATTACATGTTCATCTGCCCGGTGAACTGCTTTTCCGAATTTATTGATTCAAGTCAATGAAAAAGGATTTTCTTATTCTGAGATTTGCAGCGTTAAAACATTAAGTCAGATAAATCATTCATTACAATGAAAAATCTTAAAGAACGTCTCATTTCAACATATATTAGCAATGCCGACATGTTTAAATGCCTATGCATATTGGTACTAGCATCCTCAGTACTCAGCAGTTGTTCTACCTACAGGATCAATCGCTTAAAAAATAAAAGCTATAAAGAATGGAAGTCCTTTCAATGGACAGAAACAACAAGAAGCTTAGACAATGAAGTTGCAGAATGGACCATCTATTCGAGAAAAGTCAAAGGGACGAATTTCATTGAGTATAAAATTGAAGGAGAGATAGAATCATCTTCTGAGGCTTGTATTTCGGCGTTCAGGCAAGCAATTCACCAACAGGCAGATAGCATTGAAAACAAGAATTATCCAGTCTATAAGATTGTCAATGAATCTACGGACAGTCTCTTGACCTACGTTATTCATAACGAACCATTCCCGCTCAAGGACACAGAAATGAGCGTGAAATATTCATTCTCCAAGGATTATCGAGGTGATGCCGAAATAATATGGCATGAAGCCTGGGACAAAATATCAGTACCGCCATCTAAAAAATTGAATCGTGTTGAAACCTTTCGAGGGTCCTGGCAATTCTCTAAGGTAACTGAAGACCAGTTGAAAGTCGTGAATATTGTTCAATTCGACCCTAAAAAGATGCCTCAGTGGTTGGTGAACCCAATGGTAACGAAATTCCTGAGAAAAGAATTTGAATCCCTAAAAGAAACAGCAACAAATTAAACCATCAAAAATTCAAGTTATGACAAATCAAAAAATCAAACCTCAAACCCTAATTTCTACCTTATGGATATTCATACTGCTTAATATGGTTTTCAGGGACCTCCATCAATTGGGTAAGAAAGGTTTTCTTGAGGAAATTAGTAGTGGAATAGTAAATGGTGTCGTGATCTCTGAAGAGCTCATGCTAGTAGGAGGAATATTGGCAGAAATACCCATTCTAATGGTACTTCTCTCCAGAATATTGAATCATAAAGCAAATAAATGGGCAAACATTATCGCTGGTACTATCACCTTAGTGGTATTTGCAACGGCAATTCCCTCATCTGATATGGACGACATATTCCATATGATCATTGAAGTGGCTGCCATTCTATGGATATTCCGAATTGCCTGGAAATTGCCTTCTTTGGACGATACGCTCACCCAACCAAAATATTAAACATGAAAGCGGTTGTTTGCACAAAGTACGGACCTCCTGAAGTACTTCTAATTACAGAAATTGAAAAACCGGTTCCAAACCACAATGAAGTGTTGGTAAGGGTGCATAGCACCACAGTTACTGCCGCAGATTACCGGGTGCGTAGTTTTGATGTTCCTGCCTGCTTTTGGTTACCAGCTCGACTGGTACTTGGACTCAGAAGGCCTAGAAAGCCTGTTCTAGGCATGGAAATTTCTGGTAAAATAGAAGCTATTGGGAAGGATGTTAAGACCTTTAAAAAAGGAGAAAAAGTTTTTGCGGCTACACTCCAATCTTTCGGTGGTTATGCAGAATATATCTGTATAGCAGAAGATGGACCAATTGTCATAAAACCAACTGTCCTTACTTATGAAGAAGCAGCCGCCATTCCCATTGGGGCACGAACGGCATTTCATTATCTCAAAAAAATTGCAGAAATAAAACCAGATCAAAAAGTGCTTATATACGGGGCTTCCGGTAGTGTGGGAACTTATGCGGTTCAGTTGGCCAAATACTTTGGTGCTGAAGTCACTGGTGTATGCAGTACTTCTAATTTGGAAATGGTTAAATCACTTGGTGCTGATAAAGTTATTGATTATACGAAAAGTGATTTTACCGATAACTTTGAGAACTATGATATCATTTTTGTAACAGTGGACAAATGTCCTTTTAAGGCTTGTAAAAATGCCTTGCATAAAAATGGGGTTTACTTGAATATAGGACGACCATTGCCAAGTCTTCAAATGATCTGGACTTCAATCACTTCTGACTTTAAGGTGGTGGTAGGTAAAAATGCACCCGAGAAAGGTGAAGCATTGTTCATTCTGAAAAACATCATAGAACAGGGAAAACTTAAACCAATTATAGATCGAATTTATTCCTTAGATCAGATAGTAGAAGCTCACAGATATGCAGACAAAGGTCACAAAAAAGGAAATGTAGTGATTTCTATTAAATGATTAACGTGTGGTAACAAAGAACTGAGTTAAAAAACAAGTCTTTTTAAGTTAATCTCGACACATATTTCTCATCATAGGGCAAACCTGATTTCGCAATTGCAAAGGATTGTTTCAACAACTTATTGCTAACGGCGATCAATGCCAGTTTCTTACTCTTTCCTTTGGATGTGATCCGTTCGTAGATCTCTCTGCAAGCCTTATTATGCTTACAGGCCGAGAAACTGCACAAAAACAACAGGTTCCTTAATTTCCTGTTCCCTACTTTACTTATCCTGCTTCTGCCCCTGACACTGCTTCCCGATTCCCTTATGGTCGGGGTAATGCCCGCATAACAGCAAAGTTGGGCCGCATTCTCGAATTTTGTGAAACCATCGGTCAGCACCAATAATACCATGGCCGTCTTACTACCCATTCCGGGGATGCTTTTTAAAAGTGTCAACTGCCCTTGTTGGTGTTCCTTGACCAAACTTAGTAATCGGGCCTCCAATAGGCCTATTTCCTTCTGAAGTGACTTGAGCGAGCGCGACAATGACCTATAAACCGTCTTTGATGGTATACCCAATGTTCGCTCTCCATGTAACTTGTTCTTTATTGCCGTACTATGTTTCAGATACGTGTCCATTAACCGTAACAACTGGAAGCATTCCGCTTGGTCCTTGTTCTTGGCGGTATACAAGGGGACTTCATTGACCTGGGCATATTCACAGATCGCCCTGGCATCGCTCTTATCGGTCTTTACCTTGGAAAGTTTCATCTGTATAAAACGCTTTACCGACAACGGGTTCACCACCGATACACAATGGCCATGTTCGTACAGGTACTGTGCCAAACGATAATGGTAGTACCCAGTGGCCTCCATAACCACCAACGAACCTTTGGGCAACTTTTTCGATAACTGTCCGAACCCTTTTGATCCATTCGGATATTGCATATAAGCTCCTTTCGAGTTCATAACATCGAACACATCCTTACTGATGTCCACTCCATAAATTTCTGTATATTTATTCATAAGAACTGATTTAGGAAAGAACCGGCTACTTGGTCTTCAACAACTTGAAAACGAGTTTATCACACTCACAGAACTGAACGAATTCTAAGTAGTAAAAGAGAGGGGGTCATCAATGTTGACGAAGTCTAGGCTTCCACGTGTATAATAACCTTGATCCCCTCTTTTGTTCTTTCTGATTTATACCTTAAAAGTTAAGGAGAGTAAACTTAAGATGTGTATAATTCATTTTGCTGAGTCGTTAAAGATTCTCTCGTGGATTTCTGCCGAAATCCTAAAGCGCATTTACTTTTTTATTATCTTAATTCTCAACGCAACGAAATCATACACGAACACGTTGGCAATAATACTAGAAAACACTAGAATAGCATGTTACGAAAAAGAACTTAACAATTGTCAATTCTGCCATTAATTATTAATAGCAACTTTTGAGAAGCAAATTATTTATTTAATTGACAATTTTGGATTCGAACTCAAATTTCAAAAAAAATGAAAACAACAACATTTCTCACATTTGTAGGTAATCAATGCGGAAAGGCTGAAGAAGCGATAAATTTCTACACTTCTATCTTTCCGAATTCGGAAATTAAAAGCATATCAAAATACCCAGAAGGAGAGGCTGGAGGAACACCGGAGCTTATCAAATATGGAGTATTTACATTAAATGGCACAGAGTACATGGTTTCCGAAAGTAATTTTAATCACGCTTGGTCATTTACACCTGGCGTGTCACTGTTCGTTAAATGTAACTCTGAAAATGAGATACAAACTTTATTCGAAAAACTTTCTTCAAATGGAGGCCAGATAATGGTCCCTCTGGAAAAATACGATTCGGGGGATTACGGCTTTGGTAAAAAATATGGATGGTGTGAAGATAAATATGGTATTTCATGGCAACTTAATCTTTCAGAATAAATTCGAATTATATTATAAGTCGTCCTACTTAAAGGAATAAACGAAATGAAAATGAAAAATAACTACTGCCAACAATGTATATGAAATCATAATACCCCGCGGGATGCAACGCTTCATATACTAAACGTTGTACGTAATTTGAAAGAGTTCAGTCTGGTCCCTATAAAATCAGGCTCGAAATTAATCAAGAAGTCTATCCCACAAGGTATTTTTACTAAAACTACGAATGGCAGGTCCAATTCATGCTTCACTAATTTAATGTAACATAATTCATTCATGATCGTCGTAAAAGAATAACATCAGATTATGAAAAAATATCTAACTGCCCTAAGTCTGATTGTTTGTATATTTTTAGGAGTTATTGGATTGCTACTAACCAAGAAAATGCCATTTGGATTGGTGTTTCATTTATCCCTCATTATTTTTATCATCGGATTCTTAAGCTTATTGGTCTATATCGCCTACACGACATGGCGTCAAAAGTCCCTATTTAAAAAAATTCTGGCGAGTCTCATTGGTCTTGTAACGATTTTTTTAGCAGTTGTTATGATTGCTGGCGTAATAGATATTCGGCTGCTTTTACCATCAATTTCTTCTCAAACCCTTACCAAAGAACAGTGGGTAGAGGATCTTGAATTTCTGGATAAAAAATTGCAAAAGCATCCGGCTTATAACGATTCTTTAGGAGGTATTGTATCCAAACATAGATACCAAATAGAAAAAGTAAGGAACCTCGAGGATTATCAGGCCATTCGAACTGCTATGAACATGGTGAGCACATTTAAAGATGGTCATTCTAATGTGATGCCGTTTCAACTTTATCTTAAAACGCGCTACTTGCCTATTCAGACTTATGAATTTGAAGATGGTGTTTATATTACTGCCAGTAAGTACAAAGATCTGGTAGGCGGAAAAATCGTTTCCATCAATAATCATAGGATTGAGAAGCTATTAGAGGAGATAACCCCACTAATCGGAGCTGACAACTCAAGTTATACGAAGTATCAGTCGGCCATGTATATCCCAAATTTGGATATCTTGAAAATATTAGATCGTGTAACTTCCACAGCAGAAGCAAATATTAAAATAGCATTAAATGGCAAGGAGGCAACAAAATCCTTAGTATCTGTGAATATGCTACGCTGGCTCTTTTGGTCCCTAGCCCCTAATGATGATTGGCGTCCCGTAGGTCATAATATTCGAAGTAAAAAGAATAATGTGGTAAAAAAGAATGACACCCTACTTTATTTGACGTTTAATAAAACGGGGCCAGAGGAACTTTTGACAGATTTTGGTAGCAATCTTCGAAATGAAGTCTACGGCAACAAGATTAAGCATTTGATAATTGATATGAGGAACAACACGGGTGGTGATAACACTTCTTATAATGATCTGATAGAGGCACTGACTGAAATAAAAATAGACCTCACACTGTTTACTAGTCGAAAGACCTTTTCAGCGGGAATCAATTTTATTTCGGAACTAAAATTAAAACGAAACTTTAGGATCATTGGTGAGAACACCGGCGCGGGCCATAACCACTATGGTGATGCCCAAACAATATTTTTACCACACTCTGGACTTATGATACGTATATCCACACGTGAATGGGCGTTCATACCCGAAATACATGAAAATACAATCGAACCTGACCAATTGATCAGGTATACATCTTCTGACTATTTTAGCCATGTGGATCCTTGGCTAAAGGCATTACAAAATATTTCCAATCAAAGGAATTAATCCCGGTTTATCGTTATTATATTCAAATGTCGTAAAAAAACATATGATAAAACTGGCTATAACAACGTATAAGAATTTATAGCTTAACTCGTCAATAATTGAATTATTAGTGCAAATAATATCAAATTGTACTTCCTAAAAATACGAACTCGCTTGCCTTGCTGATTCGCAGGCGACTCATTTCATTTGGAACAAAGAAAATGCTGGTCGATTTCACTGCTTCAAGCCCCGCCTCAGCGGGCAGGCACACGCTGCGCCAGCCTCCTTCCCCGAAGTAGCTTCGGCTACGAAGGCCGAACGCGCCACAAATCTTATATAAACACGTTGTGCTTCATTATGACCCTTCCTTCATATTTTAAAAGGCTAATTTTCTAACAAAAGTTAAAGTAAATATAGCAATTAACTATCCAGACCAGAGCTTAAAAAACTCTTTCAAAATTCAATAGTTTCATCATTCAATTCAATTCAATTCCAAGTGCAATAATAATTGTTGCCATTACTCACGCTATTTACCGCCATGTACATTTAGGAATAGGAATCTTAAAAAAGGGATATGATTTGTATCATTTTCTAAATAGCTGATAGATAGTAGATTTAGTGTTTAAATCAATAACTAAATACTCATGAAAACTATAACTTTTTTACTTATTGCACTCTGTTCAATGGTCTCTTTTAGCCAAGCAGAGAATGAAGGTGATATCCTAATTAATAAGACACAGCAGGATGATGCCTATCGCGCCGGAGAAACCATCATAGTAAATGCTGCGGTACAAGGAGACCTGGTCATCGCCGGAGGAAAACTCATTGTTAATGATAGTATTAACGGAGACTTGACTGCGGCAGGAGGCGAATTACTATTGAACAGTTATATAGCGGATGATGTTCGTATAGCAGTAGGTAGAGTAACCATTGACTCTGAAATAGGTGATGACCTGATTGTTTTTGGCGGGGAAGTCATCCTCACTGAGAATGCCAAAATACATGGAAACCTTAAATGTTTTGCCGGAAATATTGAAATAAACGGTGACGTAATTGGAAAACTTGACATTAAAGGAGCCGACGTTCTTATTAATGGAACTATAAATGAACCCTCAAAAATAATTGCCGAAGAAATAACTATCGGGTCAAATGCTAAATTTTACAAGGCAGTTGAGTACTGGCATAGCGATGGAGAAATAGATTTTAATGATGCGCTGGTTAATACTCAAGCACAATTCAATGAAGATCTTAAAGAAGATGCAACGCAATTATCTTTAACAACCTTTGGTACGAATTCATTATCATCATGGGTGAAATATATCTTATCTGCGTTTCTGGGAATTCTTGTTTTCCATGCGCTTTTTAAACACGCATTTTCAAAAGCCGTTGAAGGCTTAGAAAATAACTGGCTTAAAAGTTTTGGCTTTGGATTGGTTTACCTCATTGGCATTCCATTATTGATTATCGTTGCCTTGTTAATGATTATTGGCATCCCGCTAGGCCTCTTCGCAACGGCTATATTTATATTTAGTCTGCTTTTCGGTCATTTTATCGCTGCAATACTACTGGCCTACTATTTCAAGTATAAAAAGGATAAGAATTGGGGCTTTTGGAGTATTACATTGATAGCCTTAGGATTTGCCCTCTTAATGCGCCTACTTACCACCATACCCTATGTAGGAATAGTTGTATCTGTTGTTATACTGTCAATTACTTATGGGGCATTGACTTTGAAAGTGATTCATTCTAAAAAGCAGCTAGCTAAGATTTAATATCATGAATAAAGAACATCCAAATATCAGTATTTTAAAGAGGTTCAATCCTGCAGATCCCAATACTTTGGCTGAGGTGTTAGCCGAAGATTTCGTTTGGCATTATATTAATCCGGAGCTGTCCGTGTTAGAAGGAGCCTATTTCGGCCTCTCTGGTTTAACGGATTTCTTCCAAAAATTAGCAGGCCGCACTAGTGGTTCCTTTAAGGTAAATCCCATATCCATAAACCCCATGGGAGATGAACTGATCATCACACATGTAAAAGACACCATGGTACTGGATGGTAAACCAATGGAGATTGACGCTATTGTGGTATGGTGCATTATTGATGGTCAGATTAAAGAAGCTTGGGATATACCTATTGTTCATACAGCAAAAAAAATAACAGACACCTAATTATCATGAATAAAATAACCCTCACCCATACAAAACAAATAAAATGAAATACAACACTATTGTTATCGGAGGAGGTTTAGCCGGATTGACTGCCGGAGCCACCCTCACCAAATTCGGAAAGAAGGTTCTATTGTTAGAACAACACCACAAACCTGGTGGCTGTGCCACCACTTTTAAGCGAGGCGATTTCATCATTGAAGTCGGCCTGCATGAAATGTGTGGCTTGGAAAAAGATGGGGCAATCTTGCAATTATTCGACATGCTGGATGTCGATCAAGAGGTTGAATTGCTACAAGTACCTGAACTATATGCTGTGCTTTCAGACCAGGAAAAGTTTGTGTTTCCACACAGCTATGATGCAGCAAGCAAGGCATTAATCGACAAATATCCTGAAGATGAAAAAGGAATCAAACGCTTAATGAAATTGCTTGCCGGTATACGAAAAGAAGGAGTCAAATTGCCGCGCACACCATTGAAACGCAAGCTGATGTATCCGTTTATGCCCTTGCTTTATCCCAATCTTGTAGAAGCATCCCGACATACGGTTGGGTCTTGGTTCGATAAGTACATTACCAATGAAAACGCAAAACTCGACCTGTTAGCACATATTGTTTATTGGGGCGATGACCCTTACACCTTATCTATGTTTTACTACGGCTTGCCATTTTCCAGCTTTATTGGAAGCGGTGGTTACTTTATAAAAGGTGGCTCACAACAGCTTTCCAATCATCTGGCAGCATACATTGAGAAACAAGGAGGTTGTGTTTTGTTGGGTAAAAAGGCAGAGAAGATCGTAACCAAAAATGGCCGAGTAACCGGAGTCACCTTCCGTGATAGTTTTAATGACAGCTTGGAACCCGTGACCATTTCATGCGATAATGTCGTGGCCAATTGTGCCATGCCCATAGTGCCTGAAATGCTGGATGAGCCTCATGCAACTTCGCTCAAAGCAACAAATCGGTGATAAAACCAATGCTTGCTCCTTATTAAATATTTATCTAGGCTTTAAATCTGATGTAGAGGCCTATGGTGTAAAACACTACTCCAATTCTATTAAGGGAGATGATGTAAAGACCTTGAAGGATATACACCCTAACAATACAGGCGATTGGTCAAAACGCAGCTTCGTTTTTGTAGATTACAACAAGATAGATGCCCAACTGGCACCAGCTGGTAAATCGGTAGGTGTAATCTGTTGCGCAGATTATCTGAAAGACTGGGATGGACTGAGTAAGGAAGACTACAAAGCAAAAAAGGAAGAAGTAGCCCAAATTTTATTAGGCCGATTAGAAAAACAATTTCCAGGAATACGGGAAAGCATTGAATATTACGAAGTCGCCACTCCGAAAACCATTAAACGATTTACCTCAAATACTGCTGGATCGGTTTACGGCTTTGCTCAATCCAAAGAACAATCAGGTACTAAGCGTTTCAGAAATAATTTCCTGATTCCAAACCTGTATTTTGCATCGGCATGGGCATTCCCCGGAGGTGGTTTTGAAGGTTCTATCATGGCCGGATTTTTGGCTGCCTTACAAATGAATCGAGACAAAATATGGTCAGCATGTGATGACGCGAAGTATGTTGACCAGAGAATTGTTCCACTCTTGGCGCGTAAAAAAATCGATGACAAAACGCTGGAATTGAGTTTTGAAAAACCGGCCAAATTTCAGCACCAAAAAGGACAGTATGCCATTCTTAATTTAATGGAGCCGAAAGTAACCGAGTTGGATTTACCCTATCGCTGGCTTGCCCATTGATTCTTCTACAGAGGAAGATACGCATACGGTTTCATATTGAACTGGATGGCAGCAGCTTTTCTAAAAGTTGTGAGCTTATCGATAGGGGTGATGAGGCTATCATATTTGGGCCGATGGGTTAGTTCAGAAAAATAATAAGCATGAAAGCACAATAATGCATATGAAATCAAAAATCACTTGGTTACGGATAAGTTATTGGATAGCTGCAATAGCTGATTTTGGGATTGCTATTTCAATTCTAATTCCTGAAAGAGTTGGATTGGCTGAGTTTGTTTATCCTATGGGATTGGCGTCTGTTGTGATAATATCTTGGGGAGTATTATTATTAATAGCTGACAGAAAACCTATTGAACGAAGATGGGTTCTTATTCCAACAATAATTGTAGTTGCATTATTAAATTGTGTTAGAATTTATGCAACAATAAATGGAATGATCGATTTTAGCATTGTGTATCTCATATTCGGAATCATCATCCTAGCACTATTAATATACAGTTATATCAACTCAAAAAGTCTGGTAGAAAAGAATTAAAATGCACAAAAGCACAACTAGGTATATGATGTCATTGCTCCCATTTGGTGTCAACGCTTCATGTACTCACCGTTGGTAACAAGTAAAAAAGAGAATTATGAGCATAGAAACAATTAGACAAAAAGGATTTGCGCTTTCAATCATAGTTTTTCCGTTGATGCTGTTTATTGGATTTGTTACGCACCCAAACTTACTTGCAATGGAACCACTTCATACTGTTGAGCAACTCGTTGGAAGGTTTCATAATAATCCAATGTATCATATTGGTCATCTTATTGTAACTTTTTCTGTACCTGTAATGATGATCTGCTTTATTGGCACCATGGATTTGTTGCAGGGAAAAGGAAAAAAATATGGATTTTGGGGAGGGGTAATTGCTTTGTTCGGTGCCTTTATATTGGCGGTTGATAAAGGAGCTTTATGTTTGACGATGTCTGCTTTTGACACACTTCCCGAGGATCAATTTTCAGATTTCACTCCCTATTTGCAAGTAATTGTTTCTAAAGAAGGATTCCTTTTTATAGTATGGTTATTATTTGCATTAATTATTGGAGGAATCCTACAAGCCATTGGGCTGATGAAAGAAGGAGTTATTCAAAAATGGCAAGGTATTTTAATAATTATTGGTCTGTTACTGTTAGCCAATCCCGACATAGAATTAATAAGCTCAATTGGATCCGTACTGATGTGCATCGGATATGTTCCATGGGGAATTAAAGAATTAAAAAAACCAGTTACTAACATAAGATAAAGCGAATTAAAACTCGCTTTATCCAGGGCTGTTGGGAGTAATTGCCTTTTAAGATAGCTAATCATGAACCTTACAAAACAGTTTTAATATGAGCAAAGTAAAGATCCCGGATACTATGACAGTGGTTGTTTTGAATTCTTATGCTGGCGTTGATGCTTTACGTATTGAGCAACGACCAACACCAACACCAGGGAGGAACGAAGTTTTGGTCAAAGTTGCCTTCGCGCCAATAAATCCTTCGGATTTGGCAACTTTGACGGGTTATTATGGCTTAAAAAATGCAACTCCTTTTGTTCCAGGTGGCGAAGGTTCAGGAGAAGTTGTTGCTGCCGGCCCAGGAGTTATGGCAAACTACTTCCTTGGTAAAAAAGTTGCCTGTACGGGTTGGGGAACAGGCGGAGGTGTTTGGTCGGAGTATGTAGTTAAAAGTGTTAAAGGAGGCGTATTGTCTTTGAATAAATCATTGAGTTTAGAGCAAGGTGCTATGTCCTTTATAAATCCTCTTACAGCCAGTGCATTTATAGACATTTCGAAAAAAGGAGGACATAAGGCAATTTTATTGACTGCTGCGGCAAGTTCACTGGGTAAAATGGTGAACCGTCTGGGGAGAAACGAAGGTATCCAAATAGTAAATGTTGTTCGCAGGGATGCACAAGTGGATCTTCTTAAGGCCCAAGGTGCTGACATTGTTCTGAATAGTAATGAAGCAGAATTTGAACAGCAACTACATGATGCCTGTCATCAAACTAATACCCGTATAGCATTTGATGCGGTGGCAGGTCCATTAACTAATCAGCTATTAAAAGCTATGCCCCCAAATAGCAAGGTTACTGTATTTAGCGCACTTTCCAAACAAGCTGTTCAAGCGAGCCCTGACCTTTTAATATTTGAAAATAAAATGGTTGACAGTTTCTGGCTAGGCCCTTGGATTAGCAAGCAAAATTTATTGAAAACAATGATGTTATGGAAACGTGCCCAGAAACAAATACCAAACCATCTCAAAAGTGAAATCAGAAATATTTATCCCATTCAAGAAGTGAAAGAAGCCATCCGCGATTACACCAGCCAAATGACGGGAGGAAAAATTTTGTTACGGATGTCTTGATAGCATAAGATGAGAAAATGGGATTTAAAACTATCGCTAAAAATGACAATGGGCGAGTGAAATATCGAAAAATCAATAACTAAAAGAAAGTATTATGAGTGGGGCAATTTTTTTCTCAGGCAAGTACGGCAGTACGGAGCAATATGCTAAATGGATCGGCGAAGCCACTGAATTACCAGTATTCGATATCAAGGATACCAACACCGATCCATCAAAGTACGAGTTTCTAATATTGGGCAGTTCGATTCTCTATTTTAGGCTGACTATCCGAAAATGGGCAAAAGCAAATCTGGCCAAGCTTGAAGGCAGGTCAAAGATTATGTTCTCGGTTTCCGGTGCCGGTGCCAGTACTAAACTCAATAGGTGGGTTGAGGCTTCCCTTCCATCCGGGTTATTGTCACAGATGGAGCATGTGCCCCTTCGCGGCAAGTTAGACCATTCAAAAGTCAGTTGGTGGCTTCGAAAAATCTTGTGGGTAGGTTCGCTCTTTAACCCCGACCCCCAAGCCAGAAAGGATGAACGTGGAGGATTTGATTATATGGACAAATCCAGTATTGAACCCATAATTAGAATGTTTCAACGGTATGAAGCAACTCAGAAGACAACTTAATGTATGACATGGGTTCTTAAGTAATCTCAGCTGAAGCTGACTTATGGTGCTATGCCTTGCTACGTATAGCCCCAAAAAAAGAAAATTTGTCTTGTCTTGAATAAAGGTTACACAGTTGTAATCGGTATTGTTTAAAAATGAAAACATATAACAAATCAAAAGAAAACGATTTGAAAAATTTCATCACTAATTTATCGACCAGCAAAGCGGCATTGGTTGTAGGAATTGCGTTTATAAGCTCGATTTTTATCGTAACCTTAGTTGATGATTTTCTTTTAGCCAATTTTGTAGTACCGGGTGATACAGAAGCTTTAGCCAGCGATATTGAGGCTAACGGGAGACGCTTTGGTTTTGCTATTGTTAGTTATCTATTCGTACTTGCCCTTGATGCTATTATTGGTCTCGCCCTTTATGTAGTTCTTAAACCCGCGAATAAGAATCTTGCGTCGCTAACGGCAGTTCTCAGGTTGCTATACGCTTTTACTTTGATAATTGGATTATTTGCTCTGGCATTTCAAATAATCGATGTTTACGGCTATGCATCCATAAAACTCTTAGGATACCTATTTTTTGCCCTGCACATCTTTGTACTTGGTTATTCGGTCTTCAAGTCAGAATATATCCCGAAAAGCCTTGGTGTTTTGTTAGTGCTTGCATCTTTTACATATATTGTATTCTTTGTAGATTTTCAGCTACCTGAAACAATTGAGATAATTACAATGTTAACAATGGCCGTAGCGGAACTTTCATTAAGTATTTGGCTTATGGTGAAAAGAAATGGGCTACCTGAAAGTTAATTGTAGTGAAATCAAGATTAGAGGCCCGAGGCATTGTTAATTGGGGATGAAATGAGGTTTATTAGGTTTAAGTGAAAGTAAGAAAATAACAGTTATTATAATAAGGGCTTTTGACAAAAAATGATTTATATAAATGCAAAAATCATCTAAAAATATCATAAAAAATACACTAGTTGGGAAGAAATTTTTGTTTCAGCAAAGCCGATGGAATTCAATGCATTCAACACTGGACGAATTACTGGAAAATTAAAAACATATGCTCATACAAAGTCCTTTCCCGAAAATGTTGACATCAACACTGTTTTGGATTACGATATTGTGGCTTTCAGTTTCAAACATCCCGATAAGGGGGATATTCTGATAGATTGTGGTTTTAGCCGATCATTTACAGATAATCCGCCATATGGAAACTTATCGGTCATAATGAAGATTTTTCAAAAGCTGAACAACATAAGGTATTCACAACAGGCTGGTGAAGATTTTGAGAATCATATGAAAAAATTGCAACTTGAACCGACTCATGTATTCCTCACGCATCTCCATCCCGACTATACATCAGGATTACCTTCCTTGAAAACCAATTGTACCGTTTTTTTTGGAAAAAAAGAAAACAGCTTTTATTATCGTTTGCTTGCCGGTAGACATTTGAAAGGAAAGAAAATTAATCTTATGGATTTTGAAACTAACGGATTCTCACTTGGGCCATTTGAAAAAGTCTTGGATGTTTTTAATGATGGAAGTTTTTTTGCAGTCTCAACACCTGGACATACAAATGACCATATTGCTTACCTGATCAATAATCAGCCAACTCCACAATTTATTGTTGGAGACGCGGAACTTAACCGTTGGGCAGTGGAAAATGGAATAAAAGTAAACACTGATTACGGAAAACAAGGTAAGCTAGATGTCTATAAATCATCTGGAATGATTCAAAAGTTCTTAAAATTATATCCAAATATCGAAGTGCAATATTCTCATGATAGGAAAGATCTGTAAAATGAAAATTCTCGAACAACTGTCAATTAATTTGCTTAGCATGCATCGGCAAACACGCAGATGCAAGCTTAGAAAATTGAAAAGTATTGATGAAATAACAGCTAGATTTTTTGCCAATACTTTTTAAGAGGTTGCACGTGTTGATTTCGAACTACTGCTTAAGGACTTATCGGAACTACCCAGTGGAAAACAAATAATCCAACCACTTTCGTGACTGGTTTATCTTGGTCGGGGTGGCAGACTTAAAATAACCGTCATACCACTTTGATTTTCAATGTTTTACCTTACTAATTTAAAGCACCATACCGCTTTGCATTTTTTAAGTTAAATAGACACAAATGATGTAACTCTTTATCCTCTATATTTATGAAAACATATTGATAAAATCAAAACTAATCAAATAGCTAAATGTGAAATTGATAAGTCCCATAAAACGTTGGTGGCTGTTGCAGAACTCCGATAAACATCAATTTTTGCTTTTACCAAAGTGCGGAAATTCGTAAATTAAAGGTATGCAAGGCAAAAAGAACTATACCGAAAAACTGTTCCTCAGCTTCCAGTTATCAGACCGTGTTCCCGAGGATAACCTCTACAGAAGGCTACGTGAAACGCTCGACCTAAGTTTTCTTTACAAGGATACGAAAGGACTTTATGGCAAGACCGGCAACCCCTCGATCGACCCCGTGGTCTTCTTTAAGCTACTGCTCACGGGATACCTTGAGAACGTAACCTCTGACCGAAAACTGGTGGAACACTGCAGTATGAGAATGGACGTGCTTTACTTTCTGGGTTATGACCTGGACGAAGAACTGCCATGGCACTCGACAATCAGCAGGACGAGGCAACTTTATCCGGCATCCCTTTTTGTGACTTTGTTCAACAAGGTATTTACCCTTTGTGTCGACAGCGGGATGGTGTCCGGCCATTCCCAGGCGGTTGATTCGGCTCCGATAAAGGCGAACGCATCCATGGAAAGCGTAGTGCCCAAAGTACCGGTCACTACCATGAGCGACCACTTGAAGAAAGTGTCGGAAGAAAACGGGGGAACCGTATCCCCCGCACATATCTCAGCTTCTGCGCACGAGCTGAAGCGCGTGGAGAAACACCACCGGAATCTAACGGACAGTCCGGTACGCCCTGCCGGCGCTTCCCACAAAAAAGCACGCCTGCTCAGCAACAAGACACATTATAACCCGCACGATCCGGATGCCCGTATATCGGTGAAACCGGGCAAGGCCAGAAAGCTGAACTACCATTGCAGTATGGCGGTGGATACCGCGGAAGGGGTCATCTCCCATATCCAAGCGGACTTTGCCGATGGTAGGGACAGCCAGTACCTGACCGATATCGGCCTGCGGGTCCAGGACCGTTTAAGGAAAAACGAGCTTATAATGACAGATCTCCTAGCGGACGCGGGTTATTCAAATGGCTCCAACTACAATTTTCTCGAAAGGAGGAAGGTTACCGGATGGATACCGGTTTTCGGGAAATACAAACCTGAAATAGAAGGTTTTCCCTATGATAAGGAAAAGGATCGAATATAGTTGCCCGATGAACAGGCCCCTGCCTTTCAAGGGATTCTATACCAACCGGGATGGTAGCGTACTGAAAAGATACTGGACAGCCCCGAAGGACTGCAAGGCCTGCCCCATGAAATCCCAATGCGTGCCAAATTCAAAATGCAAAAAAATCACCAGAACGATCTATGATGAAGAATATCTGAGGGCCTACGGCCGACAGCACAGTGAAAAGGGCAAACGGATGAAAAACCTTAGGCAAAGTACGGTGGAGCCCGTGTTCGGTAGTCTGACCCAGTTCTACGGTTTGAGAAAAATAGGCGTATTGGGCAAGGCCGGTGCACATAAGGTCATGCTCATGGCCGCAATCGCCTTCAACCTGAAAAAATACCTTAAGAAAGGGGGAAGGAAACCCTCCATTGGCATTTTCAAGACGATTATGGACGCATTCCAAGGCTACCTGGCCATCATTTGCCGGCAAATCCAACCAAGACGAGTTCTCCTAAAGGCTTGGTAAAAACAGCCTGCTTGAGTCGATATCATGTGCGAAGACCACTTCCGCAACAGCCACGTTGGTATTAACAAACTTTTGTTTACAATTAGGACAAATCCACATATTAATTAATCTCTATAGTTGCAGATAACGGCTGATCTTAAAAGGAAATACCGGCTCTAAAATCCAGGAAATTGGCTACATGACCGTGTGCTTTCAGATTGATTCCTGTGCTAAGGGTTTTGTTGATCCTGTATACCAGACCGTACCTTTGATAAACATCTGAATGTATGGGATTGGGATTGATGAGATAGAAGCCAAATTGCTGGCTGAATACAAACTTTCCTAGCAGAAATTCATGACCTACAGCCAATCCGGCCTTTTCAGGACTGGAGTTATCTTCGCTCCGTTCAAGCACATACCCTGTAGCGTTATCATACATGATTTCTCCTCCGAGCGTATAGGCACTCACCCTGGCAAACTGCCTACTCCATTTTATTTCCAGCCCAGGTGATAACAGGAATAGATTATCTCTGGGTTCTTCATAGGCCATAAAAAAGGTGAAATCGAGTCTTTTTTGGGGCGACCCTTTATCTCTCCAGTGACTATTCGCCCTTTTCTTAAATTCAAACTCTTTTAAATAATAAGCCATGCCCACACCCACCGAGGGCCAGTTAATACCCTTATTAGGTTGCCTGACACCCCCATTTGAAAAGTGGTTATATATCAGACTCCCGTTCAATAACCACCGCGATTTTATTTTAAAATGCACTGTGCCACCCAGTTGCAAAGGGAATGCCAGATATGTACTGTAACTTAAGTTATCAGGATTTGAAACGGGATCATAGGGGGAGTTTTGATACGATAAACCAAGACCTGCCCTCAGGGAATAATTCACCCTGCCACTGGTATTAAAAACCGGTTCAAAATAAAAGAGTCCGGTTATGCCCTGACCAAGTATTTCCTTATTGTCGTATCCCCAATAGGTGAGCGCAATTCCGAGTTTGGGATAACACATACAGGACTCCCAGGCTTTTTGAGAAATCTTATGCCAAGCCAGATCCAATTCGATACCAGTGGGATAGGAATCTTCAATAGGTCTGAGTTCACGACTATGAATAAGTACAGTTCCTTTATGAATTTTGAGCCCAACCAGCTTTACTGAATTAAGCGAGTCACTGGAATACTGAGAGAAAGAATATTCAGTTGAGAAGATGAAAAACCCAGCCGACAAATAGCAAATAATAAAACGTAACCTCATCCTAAATCAATAATTGGTGCGAGAATGAATCCTCCTTCAATTTACGACTCAAAACTCTTATTCTGAATAAAAATCCCGTTAATCTTTAACTATCACTCGAATTACGAAATGATAATTAAAAATAACGAAAGCACAACGACGTGTACAATCCACAGCTTGTAATTTCTTCGAAGAAATTCCTAACTTTAAGTCGTGTTGATTCCTGACTCGGAAAAACCATCGAATTTTCTCGCAATGGAATCATACACGGAAACGTTGTGTGTAAGCCGAAAAAAGCAGACAGACTAATGAAACTTTTAATTTCTTTTACATTATTATTGTTTTCTTTCGCAGTAATGGGACAAAAGTTTCATACTGATTTTGAATACACTGATTCCATAAATAAGGGTATAAGGATACAAAATAGTTATCCAAAAGGTGGACAAAAATATACCGACCCTAATAGCGGGAAAGAATATGTATATGTAATATTTTGGACTTGTATTAGTAATGAAACAGCTTCCAATTTAGAATTAGAAATACATTTTCCGAATGATTCATTCACAATTCCTTCTTCGCCAAATACAGTCTTCAATTTATATGTACCGAAGAAAGAAATGACACTTGAAAAAGAACAGTTATCTAATTTCGGTTTGGATTTGAAATCATTTTTAGATGAAAACATAGCTAAACCATCTGAATTACGAACAACAATTCACCCAAATGATACATATCTTTTTTATACAGTTGCAATTTCCAATCAAGGTATTAATGGAGTGGTACGCGCTGGATTTGAATTAGAAGGACGAGACTTGATTTATAAAATTAATGACTATAAATTAATTGTGGGAGAATTGTAGCCAAAGATTAAAATGAATAATTCCCCATTTAGAATTATCATATTGGAAAAGATTTAAACGAAAAAATAAGGAAATGCCCAGCCCACAACAATGTATAACCAAAATTTGCTGCGCTGTTCGCTGCGCTCGGAACGGCCGATTCGACTACCCTTCGACAAGCTCAGGGCAGGCTCTATCAAATCCACTCGGAATTGCTAAAGTCAGTGATTTCCCCTAAATGAGTAATTTAAAACCCGTAAATGACGGTTATACGAGACCGCTGTGCTTCATTACTATGTCGTTAAAGCTATGTTGTAGGCACTATGATCAAACAATGACCAATGCTATTATCGAGCCACAATTTACACAGTAAATCAAATGTCCGGTGGACATTTGGGCGAGGTAGCCGCTAGCGGACGAACTAAATGTTTAACTTTAATCATGATTAAGTTTTTTAGACGAATTCGCTACGACCTTATGGAGAAAAACCCGCCTGACGGACGGGCAGGTAAAACTGGAAAGTATCTTAAATATGCAATAGGTGAAATTGTTCTAGTGGTTATTGGAATTTTGATTGCGTTGCAAATCAATAATTGGAACCAAAACAGGCTCGATAAAAATGAAGAAGCACTATTACTTGGCGCAATTGCAAAAAAAATAGATCATAACAGGTTTCAGCATCAACGCGGATTAAAAAGATATACTGAAGTAGTTAACGGGGCAAGAAAACTGATTAAATTAAGCGGAAAACCAATTCATGATAGTTTGAGAAGCCACATAGAACAAAACCTTTTTGATGTAAAAAAACGTTTTCTGATGGGCAAATCCAACCAAATCAGTGTTTACGATGAGTTAATTGCTTCTGGTAAGCTTAGTCTTCTAAGATCAAAAAAATTACGTCAAGAATTGACGCAATTAAAGGCGAATTTACAGTTATTGGCCGCTTATGAAGATCAGCAAAACAACTTTGTGGACAACCATTTAAGTCCAGCTTTAAATAAACAGGTAGACTACATTTCAATTACCAACAGTGCAGTAAACAATGATGGTATCAATAAAGTTGAAGATTTTGATTATGAGCCTTTGTCTGCAAATGCCAATGACTATTCAAATTTGTTACAAAATCGAACTTTTTTAAACTTATTGGCAGAATTGGTCACACATACCAACACATTATTACCCATTTACCAACGAATGGGAGAGAATATTCAGCGTATAGATTCTATTGTTAAACCTTCATTTTGAACCTAATTACAAATGATTAAATTTTTTAGAAGAATCCGCCAAAACTTACTAACTGAAAATAAGTTCAGCCCGCTCGAACGACGAAGCCGGGCAGGCAAATATTTGCTCTATGCCCTTGGTGAAATTATTCTTGTTGTCATCGGAATATTGATAGCACTTCAAATTAACAATTGGAATCAAACTAATTCCGACAAGAGAATCGCAAATGACTATAGGACAACCCTGCTAACAGAGCTTGTTTCAGATTTGGATTATTACGAACAACTGATAGCTAACAATGAAAAACAAAAAACATACATAGATGAAATCCTTATTGCATTAAACTCAGAAAAAGTGCCTAGTCATGAAGAAGAAGATTTAATGTTGAAACTGTCGGAATCAACGGACCCTCCTGATTTTTTTCCAAAAACAGCTACGTATCAAGATTTGGTTTCAAGCGGAAAAATGTTTTTAATAAAACCATTGGATTTAAGGCAAAAAGTAATTACCCATTATAACTTAATGGAACAAAAGTCATTACATATCAACAGAGAAATTGGCTATAGTTGGAATCATCTGATCCCTTTTTTAAATGATAATGGATTTTATGAATGGAGAAATTATCCGAGGATATCATTAGATACTTCAATAATTGCAAAAACGAAAAATTTCTCAATGCTACACCTTGATAAGTTGTCAAGGGATTTTAAAGCAACAGAAAACAATCTCTATTTTGCAAAACTGATGTTAACAGTTAGGAATGGGAACCTTGATGAATTAATCCAATCTACAGAAAATTTAATCATTGAAATCAATAATTGATTTAAGGAAAGCTAATACATAAACTATGCGCAAATTATTGAAGCAGCCAAGACTAATTTATTTATACTTAATATTTGGTTTTATTGGTTTTATAAGTACTGAAAGCTGCACTAAAGATGAACCCATCACAGTCACAGCACCAAAGGTAGAAGAAGACGTAAACTTAGCTCAAATTAATTTTGATACGAATGGAGGTGTTCCAATTGTTTCTAAAGATGATTATGTAGCAGGTGTTTTGACAGTTAATGGACAATCCGAATACAATGATTTGATTATCGATGCAGAAATAAGAGGTAGAGGGAATTCGACTTGGAGTTATCCCAAAAAGCCTTATAAAATTAAATTGAGTAGTGATGAGTCTATTCTAGGAATAGCGCCTGAAAAAAAATGGGTGTTATTGGCTAATTATATTGACGGTACTCATTTATTGAATGCTGTAGGGATGAAAATCGGGCAGTTGATGGAAATGCCTTTTACCAATACAATTGTACCTGTAGAAGTAACCATAAATAATGAATTTATGGGGTTATATATGTTAACCGAGCAGGTAGAAGTGAAAACCAATAGAGTTGATGTTGGTGATGATGGCCTGTTGTTGAATTTAGATACTAATTATGATGAGGAATGGCAATTCAAATCAGACGCTTATGATTTGCCTGTGACCATAAAATATCCGAAATCAATGGATGCAGATAAATTATCTTCTATTAAAAGTGAATTTGAAACGTTGGAAGCGTTGGTGTCTAATGATGATTTTCCAAATAATGATTATCTTGATTACATAGATGATGTTTCCATAGCCAAATATTTGATTGTGTATATGCTAACTGGTAATGAAGAAATTAATCATCCTAAAAGTACTTATATTCATAAAACAAGTACAGGAAAATTTACAATGGGTCCAATATGGGATTTTGATTGGGGTTTTGCATATGAAGGTTCATTTCAGCATTTTAGTAGTTTTGATAGACCTTTATTTTGGCCGTCTTCAACCAGTGCTGGTACTCTGTTCTTTTCAAGACTAATGTCTGACCCTAAAATTGAAGCATTGATTAAAGAACATTGGGGAACTTTTAAAGATGATCACCTTTCAGCGTTGATGAATTATATAGATGAATATGCTTTTATTACTCAAGGGGCAAAAGCTAGGGATTTTGCTTTATGGATGCATGACGATAAAGAAGTGAGCGCTCTAAAACTCTGGATTGAGAATAGAGTCTCATATATGGATATCTTTATTAATAGTTTTTAAACGTGGTAATCCAGGGGCAGGGCATTGGTATAAGAATTGTTCGAAGGAATGAGGATCTAAAGGGTAAAAATGTCAACTTAAGAAAAAACATCACAATATTCCTAAATCAATAATAAAGTTATATTATGACCTCAAAAGAAACAATAATAAAAATTGCGAAAGGCTAACAATGTCCATAACAATCAGTCTGGCTAATCGCCCGCCCGCCTTATGCACGCACATGAGCCTTCATTATCACCAACCAACAATCCAATGATATTATTGAGCCATCATTTACATGGTAAATCAAATGTCCGGTGGACATTTGGGAGAGATAGCCGCTAGCGGACGAACTAAATGTTTAACTTAGATCATGATCAAGTTTTTTAGACGAATCAGATTTGACCTATTGGAGAAAAACCCGCCTAACGGACGGGCAGGTAAAACTGGAAAGCCTGCCTTGCCGGCAGGCAGGTATTTAAAGTATGCGATTGGTGAAATATTTCTTGTCGTCATAGGGATTTTATTAGCCATACAAATAAATTCCTGGAACCAGGATCGACTATCTAAGAAAACAGAAAAAGTTATCCTTAATCGTCTAATTAACGATCTGGAAATAGATCACCTTCGATTAAAAAAATTAGAAAGTGTTTATCAGCTTGAGTTGGAAAGAAATAAGGATTTCAGCATCCTAATTAAAAAAACGTCTTTTTCAGAAAGTGAGCTATTAAAAATATCACAATTTGATGGTGTTTCAGCTCGAGAGATCAATCCAAGATTAACCACATACGAAGAAATGATCAACACAGGCAGAATATATAATCTATCAAGTGAATCACTTGTTAATGAAATCATTGAATACTATAGAAAGCTTAAAGATGTAGAAACAGATACTTCAGAAGACGGCAACGGCTATTCTGCTTATTGGAATAGTCGGGATTTTATTGAATTCTGGCATATGAAAAATGTAAATGGAGATTTGGATGAAATGAAGAAGATCGCCGAAGTACTTTTAAAAGATAAAAATGGAGACAATTACAAACATCTTCTAAATGCGGTAGTCCGGGGGCAGGACATTGGTATAAGACTTGTTCGAAGGAATGAGGATCTCAAGGGTAAAAATATCAACTTAAGAAAAAACATATCAACATTCTTAATTCAATAATAAAGTTATAATATGACCTTAAAAGTAACCATAATAAAAATAACGAAAGGCTAACAATTTGAATAAGCCCATACTACCATCCGGACGCATGTCACACTCACTCACGTTACTTAACGTAATACAAACCAAATTTAAAAGGTGAAAACTATGAATATTAAAGAAATTGATAAAAAACCTGATATTGGAAAAGACAAAAAGTTAATGCGTAAGTTCAGTGATTTTGAAAAGTTGATCAATGAATTGAAAAAAAGGGAAGTACCCTCTGAAATAGTAAATTCAGTTAATCAAGATATTGACGATATTAACGCATTGGTTGGTTCGAACAGAGATTTATTGAAACAATTGAGAAAAAAACAATCGGGAATAATGAAATTGATAGAGAAAGAACTTAAACTCGTAACAAAAAATTATTACCGCAATATGTGGTTGGCCTTGGGTATGGCTTTTGGAATTCCTTTTGGAGTAGTATTTGGAATTAGTTTAGACAATATGGCTTTCTTAGGGATAGGAATTCCAATTGGAATGGCTATTGGAATTGCAATTGGAACCGCAATGGACAAAAAAGCACTTGATGAAGGAAGACAACTTGACTTGGAGGTTGAATATTAAGCACGAACATAAATAAAAGGCATTAAATCGCACCATATTCAAAACCGTTGGCAATAATTATGGCCGTAAAAATTTTTTTTTTGCTCCCTCAAGAAATTCGGGGAATAGATTTTCATTGTAATAAATCGCTTCGTCATAGCTATCCAGATTATGGGATGCTGGTAACCAAGGTGGATTAATAACAAACAATTCGGTCTGCTTTTCCCTAGTACCAAAAAGATGTCCAAAATCCAATTCTATCTTTCCAGACAACTTTATATCTGCCATAAACTCTGTAAGTCCAACCGACACTCGCGTTGCTCCTAAAAAGACTTGTTGGACAACTTTCTTTTAAGATGCATCTGCAACTCCTTAAGAAGTTACAATCCATTGCTATAAAACGCTGTTAGTAATATAGGTTTACCAGCTTCTAAAACTTAAAATAGTTAGATTAACATCTGTAGCACGATCAAACAACGCTAAGTGTTCTCCAGACCCAATAGGTTGTAGCCTGTTTATAGCTATATCTATAATCATCGATTGGTTTTGCTTTCGCATAAAGGGTCAGCATCCTATCAACTGATTCCTGCGACTTATGGGATTGATAAAATCAAAATCAAATAAACCTATTCAGTTACCTAGCTCATTTATACTAGTTCATATAAGAACTGGTACTATTTTATGCGGATAGTCCTTATTACGATTCTGGAATCTAAGAATAGTATCTTTTACAATCACACCTTTATCAATGTTTATGGCATTTTTTATGGTAGCATTTTGCATCCAACTTTCCCGGCCCCTGATCACTGATGGTAGATGTACGATCAACGCAGCTGAAATTGATCTTGAAGCACTTTCCCAATAGTAACTGGGCGTATGATCTACCGCATAGTAATCAATTTGATCTACAAATATCATTGGGTTTTTAAAGCTGGTTGGCTTCGCAAAATAAAATCCCATCCCTTCATCACAACTTACATCAATAATCAAAGTACCAGGCTTTAAGCTGGACTTTTCCTCTTCAATCACAAAATCGAATGGATTATCGGTATCTTGGAAAGTACCATTAATAATTATTTCAGATTCACTGATTAAGTCTAATAAAGGTCGTTCTGATCTATCATGATCCACCACAACCAGTCGAGGCTCGTTTGCTTCACCCTTTCTAATGCGGACATAGTCCACATTTAGTATTTCTTCTCTGACTTCATGGTCAGGCCTTTGAATACAGATAGTAATATCCCTAAAACCATGCGCCTTTAATGCATAGATAGCACCTCTGCTCACGGCGCCAAAACTAAAAATGATCACCTTTCTTTGATTCCCATAGTGGCCATCTATTCCCTTCAGTTGTAAAGCATGTATAACTGCACAATAACCGGCCATTTCATTGTTCTTATAAAAAGTATGTCTGCCCATCTGTCCATTTGGGTTCCAAACGAACATATCTTCAAAGGCAATCAAGGTTAATTTTTTATCTATAGCTGTTTGTGTAATTTGCATTTGTTGGGCACAGTGAGGATAACCCCAAATAATACCATCATCTTTTAGCTCTTTTAAATCAGATAAAATAGGTTTGGCAATAATTGCGGAACCAATATCCGATAATATTTCACTCCGGGTGGCCATGCCCCCTGTTTGAGCTGCTAATTCCTCATCTTCAATATTAAAAGGAGCTCCATATCCTTTTTCGAAAATAAGCTGTCTGCGAATGTCTTCCGGAATTCTTTGTAAATGCTCTGGATGAATGGGAACACGTCTTTCATCCTCTTTTTTTGAAGTTCCAATAACTCCCATTTTTAATAAAGCCATATGGTTTTTCTTTAATTAACGCCATCCGCCATTAATGAAATAAGCAAGACGTCATGATAAGATTCTAATTTAGGGTTATTTACTAAAATCAGTCATTATTTGACCAATAGCGTGTCAATAATCATAAGAGTTACAAAAAGGAGTCTTTTTGGTTAACCAACATTGAGTAGCGTATGATTTATATAAACAGATAAATAATCCGAAACAAAGATACTTTATTAAAACCCATTATTGCGGTAATACCAAAGTAATAACCAATAACAAATCAAACAGAAAACATAGGTTTTTTGATTGCTAAAGTTTACTCAAAGTAAGTCCAGACATTGCCATCTTTAGGTATTTGGAGCAATTGTCAGGCAACTACTGAACAGATGACATGCCCACCAATGTCGCAGGCGGCTTTCTCACATCACCCAACTCTTTTAACCTGCGAAAGTGAGAAGCGAGTGCACTAAAAACATTGGGCTTCAGGTTGTATGTAAACCCGTATTCTTCAGCAGTGTTTTTAATAATACCGGCAATAGCAGGATAATGCACGTGACATATATTTTGAAAAATATGGTGCTCAATCTGAAAATCAAGTCCCCCAATATACCAGCTGAATAGGCCATTCTTTCTTCCAAAATCTGATGTGGTATGAAGTTGGTGTACCAACCAATCGTTTTTAATTTGATGGTCTTTATCAACAAGAAGCTGATCTGTGCCTTCTACCACATGTGCCATTTGAAATACAGTACTCATGATCATCCCTGCGGTTACATGCAAGGCAATAAAGCCAATTAATATTTGCCAGAAAGCAAAATCAGTGAAATATAAGGGCAGGCCAATAATGACCGCAAAATAGACGATCTTAATGGTAATAAGTTTTACCAGTTGCCATGTTGGATTTAGATTTTGCTCCATGGTAATACCTTTTCTGTTATATTCCAGTAATACTCCTATTTCACCAAACAATCTTGCAAAGGTCATGAGACCATATAGTGGAAAGGCGTAGAAATGCTGATAACGATGATACTTTTTAAGTGGCCCATATTCGCACAAACGGATAACCTTTAAGTTAGAAATATCAGGGTCATAATTGAAAATATTGGTAAACGTATGATGCTTAATGTTGTGCTGTATTTTCCAATTAAAGATATTGCTTCCTAAGAGGTACATAGTAGACGAGGCGAGATCATTTACCCATTTTTTTGAAGAATAGGCATGATGTACCCCGTCATGCATGATCGACATCCCCACACCAGCTTCCCCAATACCCATGATAATAGCCAAAACAAGTGCCGTCCATGGTGATACGGATAGGGTGAGCAACATGATAAAAGGCACTAAATAAACACCTAAAATTATAACCGACTTAAGGTACATACTAAAGTTACCGTAAATAGACTTATTATTGTCCTTGAAATAGGCACGTACCCGCTTTCTCACCTCATAGGCAAACTCTCGTTCCTTTTTGTTTTGCCTCACGAACTTAATGCTTTCCATAATATTAGTTTATATGAATATCACACATCTAATTTATTTAAAAACAACTTTCCGAGGCAATGATATTAGTCAGTTTCAATAAAAAAGTTGATACTCATTTGTAACTTTTTATATCGCTTTTAGCACCAATAATTATTGCTTTTTCGATAAAATTGTAGGAATTTTAAGGTGTTATTTTTATAAGTGGGATACGGTTAATAACTAAATCCCATTGTTGGCATACATTTGATGAAAACATTCATAACATTTACATTTTTACTACTAATTATTCTGTCTTGTAAAGAAAAACTAACTGAAAAATATATTAGTACAGAACACTGCCTTAAGTTGCCTTTTAAAATTGTAATTTATGCTTTCTAAAAACCAACATCTATGCGATTACGAAATTCTCTTTACTATGGTGTAGCCATAGCCTTCCTTTTTTTAACGGCCTGTCAGGGTCCTAAAAAAGAATCCGCCACCCTGCTTATTTATGGTGGCACTATTTATACCGTAGATTCAACGCAGGCGATAGTTGAAGCAGTAGCTACAAAAGACAATATCATTCTTTTTGCCGGCAGCCTTGCTGAAGCCGAACAATACAAAAACGACCAAACACAACTGATAGATCTGGAAGGAAAAACCATGACTCCGGGTTTAATCGAAGGGCATGGCCATTTTATGGGATTGGGTTATAATGAATTGAACCTGGACCTTATGAACACTACCAGCTATCAGCAAATCGTGGATGCGGTGGCCGAGAAAGTTAGCACAGCAGCTCCGGGAGAATGGATTACCGGTAGAGGATGGCATCAAAGTAAATGGGATGAAATGCCGGCCGAAACGGTGAAGGGCTTTCAGACACATGATATGCTTAGTGAAGTATCCCCAGATAATCCAGTTTACTTGCGGCATGCTAGTGGTCATGCGGGCTTTGCCAATGCCAAGGCCATGGATGTAGCTGGCATAACAGTATTATCTAAGGAAGGAATTAACAAATTTAAGGTAGAAGGTGGCGAAATAATAAGAGATGACATTGGAAGACCTACAGGCATTTTCAACGAGCGAGCCCAAAGCTTAATTACTAAGCACATTCCCGAGAGCACGCCAGAGAAAGATGTTCAAGCTTTTGAATTGGCTGTTGCTGCGTGCCACAGAAATGGCATTACCGGTTTTCATGATGCCGGCATAGGAAGGGGAACCATTGCCCTCTATGAAGAAATGAAAGTCGCTGATAAAATGAAAATCCGGCTATATGGAATGCTTACGGGGTGGGATAAAGAGTTGCTTAGCGAATGGTATGAAAAAGGCCCTATGGTGGACCCAGATAATTTAGTAACCATCCGCTCTGTGAAATTAAACTGCGATGGCGCCTTAGGATCGCGAGGCGCGTGGTTATTGGAATCCTATACTGATAGACCAGGGCACTTTGGGCATGAAACACTCCCGATGAAGTTTGTTAAAGAGACTTCATTAAATGGATTACAAAATGGTTTTCAGGTTTGTTCGCATGCGATAGGCGACCGGGCCAACAGAGAAATTCTAGACCGTTATGAAGCTGCCTTTGTTGCCTTACCAGACTTAGCAACCGATCACAGGTTTAGAATAGAGCATGCACAACATCTACATCCGGATGATATTCCTCGCTTTGCCGAATTACAGGTTATCCCAGCAATGCAGGCTGTACATATGTCTTCTGACAGACCTTGGGCTATTGACCGTTTGGGTGAAAAGCGAATCAAAGAAGGGGCTTATATGTGGCAAGATCTACTGAAAAGTGGTATACCCATTGTAAATGGCACCGATGTACCTGTAGAACCACTAAACCCCATTGCCAGTTTGTATGCCAGTGTAAGTCGGAAAACGTTAAAAGGCACCCCTGAAGGCGGCTATGAACCTGCGCAGAAGATGACACGGGAACAAGCCCTGAGATCCTATACCTTAGATGCTGCCTATGGTGCTTTTGAAGAAGACATCAAAGGATCTATTACAGTTGGAAAACTGGCAGATTTCACTATTTATAACCAGGATTTAATGAACGTGGTGGAAGAGGAATTCTTGAACACAGAGATAGCCATGACCATTTTTGATGGCAAAGTAGTGTATACCAAAGGGGAATAAAGTAACTCAAAACCTTTTTCGGTTTATAAAAGACAAGATTATCAACATCAGTTGGCTGTGAGTCTCCTTGCCTGCACACTATGTGCCATATTCAACTACACACCAAATCCAGTTTATAAAGAATTACATACTAATATGGGATGAATCAGAAATTAACCTTAAAAAAACGCCTAATTTTTACCGGAATAGTGACCATCTTGATTTGGGGTCATTTAGCATGGGATTACTTTCATGGGGGTGTGCCAACCCATCATATGCTGCATCGCGGGGATTTACCTGGAATATCAAATTGGTGGGGAGGAATTGTCCTTCCGTTGTTTACATGGTTCCTATTATATCTCATTCAAAAAAGGATGAGTGTAAGTGACAAATCAAATAGCAATTCGGACTTGATTCATTTTGTATATAGATTTTTGGGAGCCTTATTATTTGGAATAGTATTGTCTTCCTTTTTTACAATAGGTTCGGACATACCTGGTTATATGATGATTGCAATAATTGTATTATCATTTTTTATTCCGCTATATCGCCCGGAATATCTGCTTGGTTTTGTTCTTGGAATGACATATACATTTGGGGCCATATTACCAATGGGAATTGGAATTATACTAACTGTTATATCTATTATATCATACAAATTTATTAGATATGGTATCTTGTACATGGCATCAAAGTTCAGGTAGGCTGCGCTTGTTAAACTAAACGTTAAGTACAAAATCAATAAAAACCATCAACTTTAACGAAATCCATATTGTTCCTGAATTACCCACTCCTATTCGCCTTCAAGAATATGGCGTAGGTATTTTCAATAGGGCTATCACCAAATCAGCATTAAAAAAAGCCTTAAAAAAACAGTATATTACTGTTAATGATGTTATTGCTACTTCGGCCACCTTTATTAATGGTGGTGAGACCATTAGGTTATCAGTTCCAGAAGAAATGAGCCCTAAGAACAAACTGGTCTTTAAACTTGAAGTATTATTTGAAGACGAGTACTTGGCGGTGATTCATAAACCTGCTGGTATTTTAGTGAGTGGAAACAGTTTTAAAACCATTGCCAATGCCTTGGCCCAAAACATTAAAAAAAGCAATCTTCCTGATGCTACAACCCCACAACCCGTTCACCGGTTGGATTATGCAACCACAGGTATATTATTGGTCGGAAAAACGAGCAGTAGCATTCGTGCCCTAAATAAAATATTTGAAGACAAAAAAGTCAAGAAAACCTATACTGCCATTACTATTGGTGAAATGGAGAATGGAGGAAAAATCATCTCAAAAATTGATGGTAAGAAAGCACAATCGAAGTATACACTGATTGCAGCTGTTCCCTCAAAAAGATTTGGCAAACTCAACTTGGTGAAATTAAAACCCAGGTCAGGTAGAAGGCATCAATTGCGCAAACATTTGTCAAGTATAGGAAATCCGATTTTGGGAGATAAGGAATATGGCATAGAAAATTTGATTCTAAAGGGTAAAGGATTGTATTTACACGCCTATTCCTTAAAATTCAAACATCCATTCACAAATGAAAAAGTCTATCTAAAAGATGGGGTGCCTCAACGATTTAAAAAAATATTCAGTAATATTAGATAGCAAAATTGTTTACGTACCACGTATAAATATTATGTGGTTAGTTACAGAAGCATAGCGCTGTGCACACTGATTTTTTACAATCCTTGGCTTAGCCACAAGAACTAGACAACACTAAACCATAGTTATTCATGGCCAAAATAACAGCTTCATTGTCCTTGCAACAAGTTAGAAAACTGGTGCTTCTTTCACAAAGAGTACTACCAGTAAGGCAATCGGGTAATGCAATTGCAGCTACGTTATCCGCTATTGAGCACCTTGGCTATATACAGATCGATACTATTTCAGCCATTCAGCGTGCCCATCACCATACGCTATGGAATCGCAACCCTCGCTATAATTCCTCGCACCTAGAACAGCTAACTGCTGACAAAAAGATTTTTGAATACTGGTCCCATGCCGCAGCCTATTTGCCCATGCGGGATTTCCGTTACAGCTTAGCCCGCAAACAGGCAATAGCTAACGGTACCCAAAAACTTTGGTATGAACCTGACAAGCAGTTGATGAATTCAGTACTCAAGCGCATTGCGACCGAAGGCCCTTTAATGGCAAAGGACTTTGAACATAGTGGCAAAAAAACAGGGGAATGGACCAGCAAACCTGCCAAACGAGCCTTGGAATCTCTGTTTATACAGGGTGAACTCATGATCACTTCCCGGGTTAATTTTCACAAGGTTTATGATCTTACCGAACGCGTATTACCAGAAGACACGAATACTACCCTTCCCAGTCCTGAAGAATATGCCCGTTTTCTGATTACCCGATACCTGCAAGCAAACGGTCTAGGACAGGCTACCGAAATATCTTATTTACTACGAAACACCAAACCGCTTGTTGTTGCTACCTTACAGGAAATGGTTTCGACCAGGGAGTTGCTAAAAATCAGTGTCAGCGACAATAGCTATTATGCCTTACCAGATTCTCTGGAGTTGCTGAATAAACCCCTGTCACGCAGCAAACTTAAAATACTCTCGCCGTTTGATAATCTAGTCATCCAGCGAAAAAGAGTGCAAGCACTGTTCAATTTTGACTATCTGATTGAATGCTATGTACCTGAGGCAAAACGTAAGTATGGCTATTTCTCACTACCCATTTTATGGGATGGAAAGTTAGTTGCACGAATGGACTGTAGAACCGAGCGAAAAAAATCACTGTTGCATATTCATCATCTTGCACTGGAACCCTGGCTCATAAAAACCGATGCTTTCACCCTTGCACTGTGCAAAGAACTTGAAGCATTCCTACGCTTTAATAATTGCAGCCAACTTAGGTTACACAGGACCACTCCTACCAACTTCAAACCAGTGTTGCAGGCCGTAATCAAAAGTTTGACGGGGTAAAAAAATTTAAAGTTCCGAAATAATTGAAAATAATAGCACCATACGAAGACCGGAATTTCAATTGATAGTTCTTCCGATTCATTATATTCCCTTAGAAAAGCCGCAATTAGTTGCTATAATATCTTAACTACCTAAAATGAAAATTCATATAGAAACAGAACGCTTGATCATCAGGGATTTGGAGGCATTTGACGCCAAGGGAATTTTTGAACTTGATTCTGACCCTAAGGTTCATGAGTTTTTAGGGAAAAACCCAATTAAAACCATCAGAGAAGCCGAAGGGGTAATTAATGGCATTAGGCAACATTATTTGGAAAATGGCATTGGTCGATGGGCAATTGTAGATAAAAAAACAAATGATTTTATAGGGTGGACAGGATTGAAATTTGAACAAAAATTGCGGGAAAATTTCAATTATTATGATCTGGGATATCGATTACGAAGCAAGTATTGGGGAAAGGGTATAGCAACTGAAGCGGCTATTGAATGCTTAAAATATGGCTTCGATACATTGAATTTGGAAGAAATTTGTGCGGCTGTCAATAATGATAACTTAGCGTCTGATAAAATACTGAGGAAAATAGGTTTACGTTTTATTGAAACTTTTGAATATGATGGCATCACTTGTAATTGGTATAAGATCAAGAAACTGGAATGGGTAGCACAAAAATGAACCATTAACGCCCTGTTTAATTAATTAGGTGTATTCCTAATTGATATTCAGTACAAAGCGCTATTTTTAGACAGCTATCTCTACGCAGAGATTTAGAGACTGTTTTAATAGTCATATCCACCAAACTTCATGAATCAAAAAAAAGCCCCTTGGTATTATCTTTTGCTACTTATTTTGGCTGGGGAGTCTGTATTTATCCTCCCATTTGTGCTTTCACGGGTTTTTAGGCCTACGGTACTTGAGGCATTTGGCTTGGACAATGTTCAATTGGGTCTATGCTTTTCAGTATATGGTATAATAGCCTTGTTATCCTATCTTTTTGGAGGTCCATTGGCAGATAAGTATCCCCCTAGAAAATTAATTGCTGTGGCCCTTTGGATGACTGCCTTGGGAGGCTTGGTCTATGCTACTTTTCCCAGCTTTACCGTATTAAAAATACTGTATGGTTATTGGGGCTTTACAACCATCTTTTTATTCTGGGCACCAATGATCAAAGCCACTCGAGTCTGGGGAGGGTCCACTTCCCAAGGCAAAGCGTTTGGATTTTTGGACGGTGGTCGTGGTTTAGTGGGGGCACTTTTTGGAACTATGGGCGTACTTATTTTTTCATTGTTCATTACTGTAAAAATTTCTGAGGCAACTATCACCGAAAGTAGGGCGGCCTTTAGGTATGTAATTCTGGTATCCTCAGGTATCGTGGTTCTGGTAGGCCTAATGGCATGGTTTTTTATGAAAATGGATCACAAAGCAGAAAAAGAGATCATTTTGGATAAAATTACAATGCCACAGATCAAAGAGGTCTTACGTTTGCCTTCTGTATGGTTGTTAATGATCATTATTCTCTGTGCCTATGTTGGTTACAAAATCACAGATGTATTTTCGCTCTACGCACAGGACGTTATGCTGTATGACCAAGTGCAATCAGCCCAAGTAGGTGCTTTTTTGTTATTTGTTCGTCCTGTCATTGGGGTGATTATTGGAATATTAGCAGACCGTTCACAAACTACCTACTGGTTGGTCGTAGGCTTTATAGTTTCCTTTTTTGGGGCATTATTGTTCGCTACAGGTATAATTTCAGCATCGACAACTGCTTTGTTCTTTATTTCGATTTTAATTGTCGCCACCGGCGTTTACGCTGCACGTTCGCTATACTTTGCGGTAATGGAGCAGGGGCAAATACCCTTGGTGCTTACAGGGACCGCTGTGGGCCTTATTTCACTCATAGGCTATACCCCAGATATATTTGCAGGACCTGCGATGGGGTATCTTTTAGATAATTCACCTGGTGCAAAAGGGCATCAACATGTGTTTTGGATGTTGGCTCTATTTTACTTTATTGGTGGTATTACCGCCTGGTATTATTTCCGATTATATAGAAAGAAGAAGCAATGAGAGCTACTGAATTTCTTCGAGGAATATTCTATTAGTTGAATATTGGAATCCCTCCTTTTTGCTATCTTAGTTCTTATCACAACAAGGCCAACCACAACCTTCAAGTAGAATTCCCAGGGATGCAGGAAATAATTGAAATCACTTTTGAAAATCTAACATTTGATTGCAGGGTTGCAGGCAATAAAGGTGATGAACTTGTTATTTTTCTACATGGCTTTCCTGAGACTTCCTTCATGTGGAAAAATATAATATTAGATATTTCAAAACATGGTTTTTATTGCGTGGCGCCCAACTTAAGAGGATATAGTAGCAAAGCATGTCCTCCTGGTAAAACAAATTACACTTTGGATAAGCTGGCCAAGGATGTTATAGGAATTGCAAAAGCAATAGGTCAGGATAAATTTCACTTGGTTGGGCATGATTGGGGAGCAGGAATAGGCTGGAAAGTAGCACATGATTATCCAAATGCGATTTTGAGTTGGACGGGATTATCGGTCCCACATCTTCAAGCCTTTGGTGAGGCAATTCTTAAAGATAACGAGCAAAAAAGAATGAGCCAATACATCAAATCATTTCAATGGCCTTTTCTTCCGGAAAAAATGATAGGAAAAAATGATTTTGAATTGTTCAAAAAATTATGGAAACATAGTAGTAAAGCTGAAATAGAAGATTATCTTTCAGTATTTAGGGACAAAAAGAAACTGACTGCCGCTCTTAATTATTATCGCAGTAATTATAAACTTTTGAAAAAAGCCGCCAAAAGACAAATACTAGGTGAAATCAATGTTGCGACCCTATTTATTTGGGGAGAAAAAGACATGGCCATCGGATCTGTTGCAGTTGAAAATGGACATAAATTCATGAAGAATGATTATGTGTTTTTGAAGCTGGATGCTGGTCATTGGTTAATTCAAACGAAATACCAAGAAATTAAATCCGCGTTGAGCGAGCACCTATTAAAATATAAAGACCAACCAGTTGTGTAACTGTAGCTCAAAATTGAAAGCCATTAAATAAAATATTGAAACTTAACAATAGAAGTCATGAATGGATTTGACATCGTTATGGTTATCGCGATTATCCTCTTCGCCCGATTGGGCGTAAGACTGGTTAGTCGCTATATAAGCATGAAAAAAGAAGGGAAAGATAACTCAGATGATTCAAAACCAAATCAAGAAGGAGCAGATATTAATTAACCTGCTAAGACCACCCAGCCAAGTTAAGGAAAGTATTATTTAATAAAGAAATGATTGGACATTGGAAGTCAAAGTAATAAAACAATGAACGAAAAAGATTGTTTCTATTTAAATACTGATGAACCAAACAAAAGCTGTTTGTTGACATTACGAGATATTATCCTAAATCAAGATGAAAATATAACGGAAACCAAAAAATATGGAATGCCTTGCTTCTGTTATGGAAAAAAAATGTTCTGTTACCTATGGGTAGATAAAAAAACCAATGAGCCATATATTCTTTTTGTCGAAGGAAAACACCTTGATCACCAAAAATTAGAAGCTGGCAAGCGTACTCGTATGAAAATATTCAGAATCAATCCGAACAAGGATATACCAATAAACACTATAAAATTGCTGTTGAACAATGCTTTGGATTTGTATAGAAATGGAACCATTACAATCTGAAAAAATCATAAATAAATGGTTTTTAAAGTATTATCCAAGCAGGCCAATTTAATACCATTAAGAATAAATCTGAAAATCTTGAATAATGTTGTTATTTTTGATAAACAAGATTCATAACCACCCATGAAAAATACACTCAAAATAATTCTAGGAATCAGTTCTATATTTATATTACTGGCAAGTTGTGGCCCAAAAACAAATCCCAATGCTGATAAGGAAGAATGGATTTCAATGTTCAACGGCAAAGATCTAGAGGGCTGGACACCCAAAATAAAAGGTTTTGTTTACGGCGAAAACCATAAGAATACTTTCAAGGTCACCGATGGTAATCTTCGGGTCTCGTATCAGGAATATGATTCTTTTGAAAGCAAATTTGGACACCTTTTTTATAAGACCAAGTTTTCGCACTATCGGCTAAAAGCCCAATATAGAATGGTTGGCGAACAGGTAAAAGGCGGACCAGGATGGGCGTTTGCCAACAATGGTTTTATGTTGCACTGTCAAGACCCCAAGACCATGTCATTGAACCAGGATTTCCCTATGTCTATGGAGTTTCAATTGTTGGCCGGTAGCGGTGAAGGGGAACGCCCCACGGGGAATCTTTGCACGCCCGGATGTCATGTGCATATAGACGGAAAATTAGTTGAAACGCATTGTATCCCAGACACCAAAGGGGCCACCTACCCCAGGGAAAAATGGGTGAATGTAGAAGCGGTGGTTTTGGGAGATTCCATCGTTCACCAAATTGTCGAAGGTGATACGGTAATGACCTTCAACAAGCCCATTATTGGTGGCGATTTAGATGGATTGAACAAAGAACTTTTTAAAGACGGTACCCCAATGACCGAAGGTTATATTGCCATACAAGGGGAAAGCCATGATACTGAATTCCGAAACATGGAAATTTTGGACCTCTGCGGCTGTAAGGACGAAAAAGCAAAAAACTATAAAAGCTATTACACCATGCATGATCAAGAAGATTGTGTATATGACTAGTTTTAAGACTTTGTACCAATAAAAGCAACCGATTCACCTTTCTCATAGGTCGTTTTACGAGGTCGTAAACAAATGAATCCGTCTGAATGGACCAGACTTGTTAAATCCCCTGAACCATTTTCCCGAACTTTGTTTGCCCAAAGAACACCTTTGTCATTATTTAGTTTTACCTGTATAAATCGTGTCAATGGTGGTTTAACTTCAATTGATTCTTTTAGCAACACCTGTCTTTCATGATATTGCAGACTCAATGATTTACTAAGCCACGGAAGAAAATATATATGGTAATTGGCAAAGGTCGAAACCGGATTTCCTGGAAAGGAAAACACTACCGTTTTTTGGGCTTCCTGAACCCCAAACCAAAAAGGTTTCCCTGGACGTTGAGCCACTCTATGAAAGACCTTTTTCACATCGAGGGATTCCATCACCTCTGGTATAAAATCGAATTTGCCTTTAGATACTCCCCCACTCAACATAACCACATCGTATATTTTCAAAATATGGGTAAGTGCTTTGCTTATGGATTCTTTATCATCCTGTAGATGTATTCGTTCCGCTTCAATATGCTGTTTCTGCAAAGCGGTAAATAATGATACCGTATTGGATTTTCGTATTTGATGGGGCAACGGTGTCTTGGATACCTCAACCAACTCATTCCCAGTGGAGATAACACAAACCTTTGGTAACCTTTTGACCATCACCTCCGACTTTCCCACAGCGGCCAAAACGCCAATTTCAGCAGCACCAATTCGGATATTTTTATCCAGAAGAATGGTTCCCGAAATCACATCACTCCCTTTGCGATGAATGTCTTGCCCTTTTGTCACTTCGTTCCTTAGGGTTGCCTGACCATCTTTAATATCCAAATGCTCGTACATTATGACCGTATCAGCATTTTTTGGAACTACTGCACCTGTCATGATTTCTACACAATTATTGGTATCATCCAACTTTTGCTGTGGCATTCCGGCACTTACAACAGCGTCAATCCTAAAACTATTGACCCCTCGCTCTATGGCAGTATAATTGATTGCAATCCCATCTTTGGTCGCTCTATCAAAAGGAGGAAAATCCCTGTCTGCTAAAATAGCCTCTGCCAGGATTCTACCATTACACCTAAATAATTCAACAGACTCTGTACCCAAATCAAGGGTATGCTGCATTACTTTGTTATATGCCTCATCAAAGTTTATCATAGAATATTCAATCCATTAACCATTAACACACGTACGCCAACAATAAAAACCAATGTAGCGGTTATTCTTTTAATACCCTTGGCTGAGAGTTTTTTAAGGCTTAGTCTTATACCCAATTGTCCACCGAGCAAAACGGTTATTCCAAGAATCAAGGTTTCTATCCAAGGAAGTTCCAAAGTCCCTGCCAAAAAGAGACCGCTCAAACCTGAAATGGAATTCACCAGTATAAAAAAGCTGGCTAAGGCCGCTATTTTGATCGATTTATCCCAATTGATATGATTGAGTATGGGCGCCAGAAAAATACCGCCACCAATACCCACAAGCCCTGAAAGAAACCCTATAGTTGCCCCAATTACATAACTTATGTATTTGGGATATACTTTCGTAGGATCAGTCAACTTAATACCAGAAGTCTGCCAAATTAAAAAAATGGAAGATATTATCAAGGCACTACCAAGAAGAATAAAAAACACTTCTTCCTTTAATCGAAAAGATGCTCCTAAGAATGCCATGGGAATACTTGTGATAACAAAAGGCAGAAAGTCTTTCAATCTGGCATGACCATGTTTAAAATAAAGATAGGTGCTCCCCGAAACAACTACTAAATTACAAACCAAGGCAATAGATCGTATCGCGAAAAAGCTCACTAAAAAAAGGGTCAATAGTGCCAAATAGCTAGATCCACCACCAAACCCAACGGACGAATATAATGTGGCAACCACGAAAAATCCTAGACATAACAGAGTTAAACTCTCAATGCTTAGCAGCATATGATCCTAGTTTGTTTATGCCCCCATTCACGTTGATGAAGTTGGCCTCTGGTTTATAATCTTGAAGATATATTTGTGCCTTTATACTCCTAACTCCTGATTGGCAAATGAGATAAACGGGCTTATCAAAATTAATCTGCTGTTTCCAATTTTCGATTTCAGACAAAGGATGGCTTAATGTATTTTTAAGGTGGAATTGTTGATATTCCTGCAACGAACGAACATCAATGGTTAGAATTTTTTTCGACTCATACAAAACTTCAAAATCAGATGCATCAATCGAGTTTAAAGCTGTAAGGCAATCCAGAGCATATTCTGATTGAAGTGCTTCAATTTTTAAATTCAAAGGATTACATGAAAATTTTATTTTCTTTATGTTTTGCTCTAATCCATTATATAACAATAATTTACCAGACAACACTTCCCCTATTCCTGTTAGAATCTTAACAACTTCCAAAGCCTGTAGATTGCCCACAATTCCAGGGATAATGCCAAGCACACCATGCTCATTGCAATTTGGTATTTCATTGGCTGCTGGCATGTTCGGGAACAGGCAACGATATGTTGGCCCTCCTTGATAGTTAAAAACACTTACCTGCCCTTCAAAACTATGCAAGGCGCCATATACAAAAGGTTTTTTCAAGATTACACACGCATCATTGATTAAATAACGTGTCGGGAAATTATCCGAGGCATCGACCACAAGGTCAAAATCCTTAATAACTTCCAAAGCATTGTCGCGGGTTAAAAAAGTATTTAGAGGAATTAATTTAGTGTCTGAATTCTGGTTCGCCAGCTTTTTGACGACTACTGCTACTTTTGATTTACCTACATCATTTTCACAATACAAAACCTGACGATGTAAATTAGAAATGGATACTTCATCAGCATCCACAATACCCAATGTACCGACGCCCATCGCATTTAAATAAGTCAATACCGGAATACCCAATCCACCAGCTCCAACAACCAAAACTTTGGCATGGGCCAGCTTTTCTTGGGACTCAAGCCCAAAATCCTTCAAGATGGTCTGTCTGGTGTAACGTTCCAAATTCATGATTAATTATGCCAATTTCGTCATAGCTTCCTTATACTCCACCTCTGAATTCGCATTCATTAAAACTTGTGCATTTTCAGGAAATACCAAATGTGTATTGTTATTGATCAAGAACTTACGAGGGCAGGAACCGTTTCCTTGTTCCAAGTAGGTTACTGCCGTTTTGAGTCCCTGAGGTTCCCAAATGGCGCAAAGTGGTTCTGGTAAAGGGTTTTCTTTATGGGCAAAAGCTGTTGCATCAGCACTGCCCTTTCGAGCTTCAATTAATTCTAGTAATGAACTTTCATCAATCAAGGGTAAATCACAGGCTAATATCAGCCAAGCGACATTGGGATATTTTTTATGTGCGGACAAAATACCATTAAAAGGGCCTTTATAAACGTCCTCATCAACGATGGTATTGAAAGTCGATGATATTTCAGCTTCCTGTTCTTTGCGAATGCTCATAAAGGTTTTATCACAGTTATTTTCCAGCAATTGATAGAGATAATCCCGCTGCGGGATGCCATGATAGGCAATAAGTCCTTTGTCGGTACCCATGCGCGTGCTCTTTCCCCCAGAAAGCACTAATCCATATATTTTATCTACCATAGTCATTCTTACCTCCCGTTTTTTGTTCCAACTGAATGTTTGAAATTAAAATATCATGGGACAGCGCCTTACACATGTCATAGATGGTAAGCGCACTTACCGAAACACCGGTCAGGGCTTCCATTTCAACACCTGTACGCTCTGTACATTTTACCTTGCAAACAATTCGCAATGTAGTATCAACGGGTTGAATATCGATATGTACCTTGGAAAGGTTAAGTTGGTGACAAAGCGGAATCAATTCCGAAGTTTTCTTTACAGCTTGGATCCCTGCAATGACAGCTGTTTGAATAATGCTTCCTTTTGTCCCTAAAAAATCCTGGGCAGCCAAGGTTTCAAAAACTTCCTGTGGAAATTGCACACAACCTGAAGCAGTTGCTGTCCGCGTCGTACTATTCTTGTTGGAAACATCGACCATAGAAGCATTTCCAGCTTCATCTATATGTGAAAGTTCCTTGTTCATTTATCCCCCGATTGAAGTCATTGAATTTGTAAAAACACCTTTGTATTTTTGCTGCGCCTCAAAACCTGTTTTAGCTCTACTCCCAACAGCTTTCAAAATCTGTTCCTTTACTTTTTCATCCGACGCATCACTCCTCAAAATATCCCTGATATTCATACAGGCTTGCCCATACAAGCAAGTGATAACATCCCCTGTGGCCGTAATGCGCAATCTGTTACAACTACCACAAAAGGTTCTACTGAAAGATGGTATAACTCCAAAAGTGCCCTTAAAACCAGGTATTTTATAATTGATGGATGTTGATGTTTCTTCTGAAGGAAGTTTTTTGTAATCGGGATATGCTACTTTGATATATGCTAAAATACGCTTGTAATCCCAAACAATACCATTGAATTCACGAGATCCCCCGTTAAAGGGCATTTCCTCCAAATACCGAACTGAAACGTCATAATGCTTGCTCAAATCCAGCATTGGAATTATATCTTCTGTATTCTGACCATCTAAGGCAATAAAATTGATGCGTACCTTAAATCCTTCAGTAATCAATCGTAAAATATTATTATGAACGGTATCATACTGATCCCGTCGGGTAATTTTTTCGAAAGTAGCACGATTAATGGCATCCATACTTACATTGATGTTCATAATACCCAATTCCTTGAGTTCATTTATATGCGGACCAATCAAGGTAGCATTTGTCGTAACAGAAATTTCGTTCAGGCCTTCCATTTTGGAAAGATTGCGGAGCAATACCATCAAATCTTTACGGACAAAAGGCTCACCACCCGTTATCCTAATTTTATCAATGCCTTGGGAAACCAATATTTCACTAAGCTTGGATAATTCATCAATCGTGAAAAGTTTGTCATTTTGAGAAAAATCAATACCCTCGGCAGGCATACAATAGTTGCAGCGAAGATTGCAGCGGTCAGTAACCGCCAAACGCAAATAATTTATTTTTCTATTGTGATTGTCTATCAACATATATTCAAGGATGAGCGGATACCCAAACAGATTTGTTCTCAAAAACTTCTTTTTTCCAAATTGGCACGGTTTCCTTAAGCGTATCAATCAAAAACTTACATGCTTCAAAGCATTCCGTTCTATGAGCCGCAGAAACTCCTACCACCACAACAGCTTCCTGTACTTTTTTTAAGCCAACGGCATGACGAATCACAACCTTATTCAATGGCCATTTGGCAAATGCTTGATTAGCAATTTTTCCCATTTCTTTTAAAGCCATGGCTTTATAGGATTCAAATTCCAAGGATACAACGGTTTCATTATTTGTAAAATCCCTGACAGTGCCTAGAAATACACAAATTCCTCCGCTTGCAGCATCTGATAATTCATCATATACTACAGCAGTATCTATCTTGTCTACTATTTCAATAATTGATTTCATCATTAACCTCCGCTTACTGGCGGAATTATAGCAATTTCATCATTGTTTAGCAAAGGTACATCATTGGAAGCATATTCGCCATTAACAGCAACGGCTAGGGACGACAACTTGCTAAATTCTGGATAGGAATCATTCATTAAATGAATTAATTCACCTACTGAATTCGGTTTCTCCGCCAAAGCAGATAGATCCAAGGTGGATTTGCCCGCAATATCCTTTGCAATTCCAAAAAGAAATACTTCCATAATAACTTGCCAATTCTCTCTAATTCAACTGATCAACAAAAGGTTGCTTATTCATTCTGCCCATTGCCTTATTTATTGCTATTGCAATCACAGCAGTTTTAGGCGGCAAAGCAGGTTCTAAATTAATCAAAAAAATATAGGAAGCTTTTTGTAGGGGTATTATTTTAACCTTTTTTTATGCTAATCCTTGAGATTTAAAATATGCTTAATCAATTTAAGCTATTAACCTATTTTTGCAATGATGAACGAATCAAAATATATAAGCAGTTTACAAAATCCCTTGGTAAAGCAAATCGCGCTACTAAAGGAAAAATCAAGGGAAAGAAGAAATTTGGGATTATTCGTTTTAGAAGGGAGAAGAGAGCTCTCAATGGCCATAAAAGCAAATTATAAAATCGAAACGCTTCTTTATTTTCCCGGGATAATACCTGAAGACAGCATGTTGAATCTTTTAAAGGGTATAAAAAATAAGCCTGAAATGATTCAAGTTTCGAATGCCGTCTATCAAAAAATTGCCTATCGGGACTCTACGGAAGGTGTTGTTGCTATTGTCAAGCAAAAATCCCATTTATTGGAAGAACTGCCTTTGGAAAACGAGAAGGCATTGATCCTTGTGGCCGAAGCACCAGAAAAACCGGGGAATATAGGTGCGTTGTTTCGAACCGCGGATGCAGCAAACTTAGATGCTGTACTTATTGCAAATCCCATAGGGGACCTTTATAATCCAAATATTATCCGTTCTAGTATAGGTTGTGTATTTACCAATAACATTGCTGTTGCAAGCACATCCAAGATTATAGAATTCCTGAATGACAGGAATATAGACATCTATTGTGCAGCCCTTTCCGCTTCGGAGAATTATACCAAAGTCAACTTTACAAAAGCAGCAGCAATTGTTGTTGGTACAGAATCAACTGGTTTATCAAATGAATGGCTAAAAGCCTCAACCCAAAACATCATAATACCTATGGAAGGTGAAATAGATTCCATGAATGTTTCAGTATCGGCTGCAATACTTATATTTGAAGCTAAACGCCAAAGGACAATCTAGTGAGCAACTAAGTCCTTAACCAGATTATACCAAAAACAAACAATGACCCATACCATTCTATTTTATATAATCATCGCAATTTTGGTGATCGAATTCATAATTGAAACCATTCTCGATTATTTAAATTCCAAACGCTATAATGATCTTGTACCTGAAGAACTGCATGACGTTTACGATTCCGAAGAGTATCAAAAATCCCAGAATTACAAAAAGACCAACTACAAATTTGGAATTTTGACCTCTAGTTTTTCATTGCTTTTAACCTTGGGGTTTTTATTCTTTGGAGGATTCGAATGGCTCGATAACATCGCACGCGGAGTTTCAGACAATAACATTGTCATTGCCCTTGTTTTCTTTGCAACCATCATGATTGGTAGTGATCTTATTACAACTCCCTTTGGCTATTACAAAACATTCGTCATCGAGGAAAAATTCGGTTTTAATAAGACCACAAAGACCACATTTGTTATGGACAAATTGAAAGGATGGTTGATGTTGGCAATAATTGGTGGGGGTATTACTGCGTTGATAATTTGGTTTTTTGAATGGGCCGGTACCAATTTTTGGGTTTATGCTTGGGCTGTGGTAGCCGCATTCACATTGTTCATGAATCTTTTCTACAGTAAATTGATAGTGCCCTTATTTAACAAACAAAAACCTTTGGAAGATGGGAGTCTAAAGCACAAAATAGAGTCCTATGCGCATAAAGTTGGGTTTGAACTCAAAAATATCTTCGTTATTGATGGCTCTAAAAGGTCAACCAAGGCGAATGCCTATTTTTCTGGATTTGGAAAAGAAAAAAGAGTCACACTTTACGATACGTTGATCAATGATTTGGAGGAAGATGAAATCGTTGCCGTTTTAGCCCATGAGGTAGGGCATTACAAACGCAATCACATTGTTTTCAATATAGTAACATCTATCTTAATTACAGGATTCACCTTGTTTCTTTTATCCTTGTTTATTAATAATCCAGAGGTTTCAATGGCAATAGGCGTTTCAAAACCTAGCTTTCATGCAGCATTAATTGGTTTTGGCATTCTTTACAGCCCTATATCCGAATTAACAGGTTTGGTCATGAATTTTCTTTCACGGAAGTTTGAATTCCAAGCCGATGATTATGCGAAAAACACCTTTGCGGCAAAGCCCTTGATAACATCACTAAAGAAGCTTTCCAAGAACAGTTTGAGCAACCTTACTCCCCATCCTGCTTACGTATTCATGCATTATTCACACCCCCCTTTAATCGCGCGTGTCAAGAATTTAAAGGCATAGTTTTTGTTGTGTATTGATAAGGATTTTGGTAATTTTATTTTGGTATGACGCAAGCGACAATAGAAAAAGAAAACAAGAAAATTGCAAGGCAATACAAGGAATTGCTTCGAATTAGTTATCAGACGTTGTCAGATGATGACAAAGCATTAATTCGTCAAGCTTTTGAAATTGCAGTTGACGCACATAAAGATCAAAGAAGAAAATCTGGGGAGGCCTATATATTCCACCCCATTGCTGTTGCTAAAATAGTAGCTTCAGAAATTGGCCTTGATGCAGTATCCATTGCCTCTGCCCTACTCCATGATGTGGTTGAGGATACAGCATATACGCTTGATGATATTGAGCGCATGTTTGGCGAAACAGTTGCACGTATTGTTGACGGACTCACCAAAATCGGACATCTTAAAAAGGAGATGAACATATCGCAGCAAGCGGAAAATTTCCGTAAAATGTTGCTAACACTACATGATGATGTTCGGGTGATTATTATCAAGATTGCCGATCGGTATCACAACATGCTTACCCTTGATGCCATGCCTGAACACAAACAAGTGAAAATGGCCTCGGAAACCCTATATATTTATGCGCCTTTGGCGCATCGTATAGGATTGTATAACATTAAAACGGAGCTTGAGGATTTAAGTTTAAAATATACCGAACCAGAGGTTTATAAGGATATTTCCAGTAAGATAGAGCAAACTAAGGAAGACCAACTAGTCTATATAGATGAATTTACCAGTGTAATTCGAGATTCATTGGACAAGGAAAGCTTGAATTATTCTATAAAAGGTCGAATGAAATCCATTTTCTCCATTCGCAAGAAGATGAACGTCCAGAATGTTTCTTTTGATGAAATCTACGACAAATTTGCGATTCGGATAATCTATAAATCGGACAAAGCCAATGAGAAGTTCTTAGCATGGAAAATATACTCCATTGTAACGGATCATTTTACGCCGAACCCAGTACGCCTGAGGGATTGGATTTCTTCACCAAAATCTACTGGGTACGAAGCATTACATATAACTGTAATGGGACCCAAAGGCAAATGGGTCGAAGTTCAGATTCGAAGTGAACGAATGCATGAAATTGCAGAAAAAGGATATGCGGCACATTTTAATTACAAACATGGTAATCAAAAAGAACAGGGCATAGAGATTTGGCTAAATAAATTGCAGGAAGCATTGGAAAATTCAAATACAAGTGCTGTTGATTTTGTGGAGGAATTTAAATTGAACCTTTACTCAAAGGAAATCTTTGTCTTTACACCCCTTGGAGAGTTAAAATCATTGCCAAAAGGGGCAACACCCCTTGATTTTGCATTTAATATTCATACCGAAGTTGGCATGCACACACGCGGTGCCAAGGTCAATGGTAAGTTAGTGCCTTTGAACACCACTTTAAAAAGTGGCGATCAGGTTGAAATAATAACCTCTCAACAAGCAAAACCCAATCAAAACTGGTTAGACTATGCCACTACTGCAAGAGCTAGGGCAAAAATCAAATCATCATTGCGTGAAGAAAAGAAATCCGTTGCACAAGATGGAAAGGAAATATTACGCAGAAAACTGAAGTCGCAGAAAATAAACCTCAATGAAGATACAATCAACAAGATGGTCATCTTTTTTAAACTGAAGACCAGTTTAGATTTGTTTTATCGTGTAGGCATTGGTACAATTGATAATCAAAAAATCAAGGAATTTGCATCTTCTTACAACAATGCTTTCATTAGTTTCTTTAAGAGAAATATAAGAAGAACCCCTATACCAGAAGGCATTGATAAAGATGAAATTACTTCTAAATATGACATGCTTGTTTTCGGCAAGGAGGAAGAAAAACTAGACTATAAATTATCGCAATGCTGTAATCCTATTCCAGGTGATGTCGTATTTGGTTTTGTGAGTGTTAATGAGGGAATTAAAGTACATAAAAAGAACTGTCCTAATGCCATTTCACTACAATCCAATTATGCCTATAGGATTATCAGTGCCAAATGGATAGATTCCTCACAAGAAGAGTTTAAATCAGAAATTCAACTTACAGGAATTGATAATCTAGGATTGATTAGTTCAATTACCGAGGTCATATCCACTTACATGAATGTTAATATACGAAACTTGGATTTCAGCACAGATGGTGGTACTTTCTCAGGAAGGATAACAGTTGTTGTCAAAAACAATAATATACTCAAGAAATTGATTGAAAACCTTAAGCAAATTAACGGAATCGACAAAGTGACCAGAGTTTAGTATCTGAATCGAATTTTATTAAATTTTAGCTGTACATTTGCATATTAATGCAGTGAATATTGTTATGGCTCCTAACAAGAACCAGGAAATTGTTAAAAACGTCTTTACTACCTTTTTAGAAGAAAAAGGGCACAGAAAAACACCCGAACGTTACGCCATATTACAGGAGATTTATGAAAGTGATGATCATTTTGATATAGAATCGCTCTACATCAATATGAAAAACAAGAATTATAGGGTTAGTCGTGCCACACTTTACAACACCATAGAGCTTTTATTGGAATGCAAATTAGTGCGAAAACACCAGTTTGGAAAAAACCAAGCGCAGTACGAGAAATCATATTTTGATCGTCAGCATGATCATGTGATTCTTACCGATACTGGTGAGGTCATGGAGTTCTGTGATCCTCGAATACAATCAATTAAGGAGACCATAGAAGAGGTTTTTGATATAAAGATCAATACCCATTCACTATATTTTTACGGTACCAAAAACAAAGAAGAAAATACAAACAACTAACCAAACTTATCAATGGCAGTAGATTTATTGTTGGGACTACAGTGGGGAGACGAGGGAAAAGGAAAAATCGTTGATGTACTCACAAAAAACTATGATATTATAGCACGTTTTCAAGGAGGGCCTAACGCAGGACATACCTTGGAATTTGATGGTATTAAACATGTTTTACATACCATACCCTCAGGTATTTTTCATAAAAATGCCATGAACGTTGTAGGTAATGGAGTGGTCATAGACCCCGTAATCTTCAAAAAAGAATTGGATGCCTTGGCTAAGTATGATATTGATTTAAAATCCAAACTTTTAATTTCAAGAAAAGCACATTTGATTTTACCAACACATCGGTTATTGGATGCTGCATCTGAAACTGCAAAAGGCAAAGCAAAAATTGGTTCTACATTAAAAGGTATTGGGCCAACCTATATGGACAAGACCGGTAGAAACGGAATGCGAATTGGTGATCTTGAACTATCCGATTGGAAAGAAAAATACCGCGCTCTAGCTAATAAGCATGAAGCTATGATCGGTTTTTATAATGTTGATATTCAATATGACCTAAAAGAATTGGAGGCTGAGTTTTTCAACTGCATTAAAACACTAAAGGAATTAACATTCATTGACAGTGAGGAATATTTATATCAAGCCCAAAAGTCTGGAAAAAAGATATTAGCTGAAGGTGCGCAAGGATCATTATTGGATATTGATTTTGGTACATATCCATACGTCACATCCAGCAATACTACTGCAGCAGGTGCATGTACTGGTTTGGGTGTGGCACCCAATCAAATTGGAGATGTCAAAGGGATTTTCAAGGCATATACCACGCGCGTTGGAAGTGGGCCCTTCCCTACTGAACTTTTCGATGAGGATGGCGAGACCATGGGTCGCGTTGGCAATGAATTTGGAGCTACTACGGGTAGACCAAGGCGTTGTGGATGGTTAGATTTGGTAGCTTTGAAATATGCTGTTCGCATAAATGGCGTTACCGAACTTATGATGATGAAAGGTGATGTTCTAAGTGGTTTCAAAAAATTAAAGGTCTGTACAGCTTACAACCACAAAGGTGAGACTATTTCGCACTTACCTTATAATATTGAGGCGCAAAACGTAACCCCAATTTATACCGAAATGAAAGGCTGGTCACAAGATTTGACCAAAATGAGTAAGGTCGAGGAACTTCCGGCAAATTTAAATGCCTATATAGATTTCTTGGAAAAAGAACTTGAGGTACCAATTAAAATAGTTTCAGTTGGACCAGATAGAACCCAAACGATCCATAGGTAACAACACTTATTAATAGTATTATATGTCTAAAAATCCTATTCTACTCGAATAGGATTTTTTCCTGGTTTATAGGTCCCCACGCACCCTCAGCATCAATCAATTTCATTAAAATCCCGTGATTTCAATCATTTTTATTTGCGTAACCGAATGATTACGTTTATATTCGTAACCAATTAGTTACTTAATAAATGCGTAGAGATGTTTTTCAGGCCATTGCCGACCCAGTCCGCAGGGATATCATTAAACTTTTGGCGGAAGAAGTCCTTACTGTGAATGCTGTAGCAGATAAATTTGATGTCAGCAGGCCAGCTATCTCCAAGCACCTGCGTATTCTCAATGAATGTGGTATTATAGAAATCAACCAAAAAGGTCGTGAACGTTATTGCCAAATTCAGCCTAAAAATCTAATTCCAGCATTTTTATGGATAGAACAATACAAATCACTATGGGAAGATAAACTAGATTCCTTTGAGCAATACTTGAATAAACTACAATCTAAAACAGATAAATCATGAACGACCTGAACAATCGCACTTTAACCATAGAAAAAACTTTTAATGCCCCTCTTAAATTGGTCTGGGAAGCTTGGTCACAACCGGAACACATTGGGCAATGGTGGGGGCCGAAAGGAATGGAAACAAAAGTGGTTGTACATGAATTCAAAGTAGGGGGACATTGGAAATATGTAATGCAAATGCCCAATGGTGGGGAATTCATCACTGAAGGAATCTATTCAGAAATAATTGAATATGAAAAAATCGTTTCTTCTGCTGATTTCAAACCAATGACTGAGGGAGTGGAATTACATGTTCATTTTGAGGAATCAGGAACACAAACCAAGTTTACATTCAAGGTAGTTCATGAGACGGCAGCGTATTGCAAACAACAAGAGCAAATGGGCTTTTATAACGGATGGGGCTCAACATTTGAAAGATTGGATGAATTTGTAAGCGGTAGATAATTGAGGTAAATGGCACAATTGTTGAACTGTTTTTTTTAACCTTAACTTAAAAGAGCTTTGAGATATATATTCTTATTGGTATTGATATTAGCAAACACTGCACTACTAGCTCAAACAGATGAATATGTTGGAGAATACGGAATTAAACATGAACTCCTTAATGCAGGGGTATTGGAGTACAACCTCTCCTTGAAACCAGATGGAACCTTTATATTCCATTCTTATCGAAATATAGATCCGTCACAACCTAAAGAAAATAAATATGGCCAAGGAAAATGGAAAGTTGAAAAGAACAACCTTATTTACTTCTATACCAGTTCAGAAAATGATTTAGATGAAACCTATACTTTGAATTTCACTAATACCAAAGCAAGAATCATTAAAAAATCACCTAGAAACCTCTCAAAAAAAGACATCAAGGAAGCCATTTTGTTTTACAACTCAGAAATTTTTTGGGTTGAAGGATGGAAACTTTTTAAAAAATTTGAATAAACTTGGAAAAGTTAACTTAAAGCTTCTTTAATTCGACAAAAGTCTTAATAAATTACCTTAAATTTAAGCTGATTCCTAATTAAGTTTTAGTTCAATAATCAACACCATAAATCGTGAATCAAATGCAGAAAATACTTTCCATCATTTTCGCAATAACACTTCTCTTGGGCTGTAAAAACCATGATAAGAATAAGGAAGGCAACATAAAAAAATTGCCGCGTATTGCCATTGCGGGATTAGCCATAGAATCAAGCACCTTCTCACCGGCACTTACCCATGAAGATGCATTTCATGCCAGGGAAAAAGACGCTGTTTTTTCGTTTTATCCCTTCCTGTCTCCGGATTCGATCAATAAACAAAGAGCGCATTGGATACCCACAATTCGTGGTCATGCCTTACCGGGAGGTACAGTCACTAGAGAAGCTTATGAATCTCTTGTGACCAAAACATTGGAAATGTTAAAAGAAAATGGGCCCTACGACGGCTTGTTTTTTGATATACATGGAGCAATGAGTGTTGTAGGACTTGATGACCCAGAAGGGGATTTCATTATACGAATTAGGGAAGTAATTGGCAATGAGCCTTTAATTTCAACTTCAATGGATCTTCATGGAAACGTTTCCCAGCGTTTGGCCCAAAATACCGATTTAATTACTTGCTATCGTATGGCCCCACATGAAGATGCACTTGAATCAAAAAAGAGAGCGGTTGATAATCTTTTGGAAAGATTAGAAAACGGAAAGGGAAAACCGGCTTATAAAGCTTGGATTCCTGTACCCATTTTATTGCCGGGTGAAAAAACCAGTACCAGAATTGAACCTGGTAAAAGTCTATACGCAAAAGTAGACCCTATTACTAAAGAAGAAGGGATTATTGATGCAGCAATTTGGATTGGCTATGCGTGGGCCGATGAACCCCGAAATCATGCTGTTGTCATGGTAACTGGCGATGATAAGGAAAAGGTAGCTCAAGGGGCTGAAAAACTGGCCAAAAGTTTTTGGGATGCCAGAGAAGAATTTGAGTTTGTTGCCCCTGTCGCAACCTTAGAGGAAAGTTTAGACTTGGCATTGACCAGTAAAGAACATCCTTTCATAATAAGTGATATGGGTGATAATCCTACTGCAGGAGGGGCCGGAGATGTTACATGGACTTTAAAAGAAATATTAGCACGACCAGAGTTCAAATCTGACACTGGACCATCTCTTATCTACGCATCCATCCCAGGACCTAAATTTGTGGAAAAAGCGATCGAAGTAGGTTTGGGAAGTAAAATAAGTGCCTTAGTAGGGGCGGAAATTGACAGCCGCTTTTCTCCTCCTATTTTATTATCAGGGGTTATTGAAAGTATTGAACATGGCGATAAGCATGCCGAAACTGAAGTTGTTGTAAAAGTAGGAAGTATGCGCATTATTGTTACTAAAAAACGTAAACCATACCATAAAGAATCAGATTTTACAAGTTTGGGGTTAACACCTAGACAATCTAATATAATCGTGGTCAAAATTGGATATCTTGTTCCAGAATTGTATAACATGCGTAAAGGTTGGGTAATGGCTTTAACACCAGGTGGTGTAGATCAGGACCTGGAGCGTTTGGGTTATAAGAGAATAATAAGACCTATGTTTCCATTGGATCTTGATATGAAAGAACCAAACTTAAAACCGAGATGGATACCTTCTTCAAATTCCAAGTCATGATATTTATTAAGTAGCTTATAAATACGGAAACTGCTTGTTATGGCTCCAGTAAAAATCAATTAGAACGTTTTTACGAATGTTTTGATCATAACAATATCCCGTCGAAATGATTTCAATTTTGATAGGTTTTATTGTAACTTGTTCAATTCAACCTACCTAATAACTTATTATTGAATATATGAAATCAATTACTAGATTTTCAGGGATCCTAATGGTCTTTCTATTTTCATTAGGCAATATAACCGCACAGGACTTATCGATCAAATCACCTGATGGAAAACTCCACTTAAAGATAGCGCTATCTGAAACCATAAACTGGAATATTGTTTTAGATGGCAATGTAATTATCGAAAAAGCCATCATTTCGATGAATATGGGAGATAACAGAGTCCTAGGGGCTTCACCAAAATTAAGAAGCAAGAGTACTGAAAGTGTAAGAGAGACCTTATCTGTGCAGATACCTAATAAGGATGCTATCATTCAAAATAATTATAATGAGTTAGCCCTCAATTTCAAAGGAGGATATCAACTTGTATTCAGGGCATTCAATGATGGTATTGCCTATCAATTTATGGATAAAAGCTCCAAAACAAAGAAAGTTGTGAATGAAGAACTGACTTTTACCCTTCCGGAGGGATCCTCTTCCTTTTTTCCTCAGGAAGAATCAATGTATTCACATAATGAACGTGACTATATAAATAAAGGAATGTCTGAATTTGCAACTGGTGATTTTTGTAGTCTCCCGGTAATGTTTGATACTAAAAAAGCTAAAGTTTTATTTACAGAATCCTCATTGCACAATTATCCTGGGATGTTTCTTGAAATAAGTGATAATACTACAATGAATGCAACTTTTCCGAAGTATGTACTCAATGCAATACCAAATGAAGCCTCTAGCCCAGATAGGAATCAAATAATTACAGAGGAGGCAGATTTTATTGCAAAAATCAATGGTAAACGTTCATATCCATGGCGCGTGTTTATTATTAGTGATGATGATAGAACTTTCGTTGAAAGTAATCTGGTAACACAACTTGCCAAACCCTCTAAAATTCCAAATGCCGATTGGATCAAACCTGGCCAAGTGGCTTGGGATTGGTATAATGCCAATAATATTTATGGGGTTGATTTCGAGGCTGGCGTAAATGACGAAACCTATAAATATTTTATTGATTTTGCTTCAACAAATGGTATAGAATATGTAATGCTCGATGAAGGATGGACAAAGTCCACAACAGAAATACTCGAAGATAATGAGCATATTGATGTACCCGAGCTTATAAAATATGCCAAATCCAAAAATGTGGAAATTATACTATGGGTTCTTTGGAAACCTTTGTATGAAAATCCAGAAAAAATACTTGAATTGTATAGTAGTTGGGGCGCTGTAGGTATCAAAACAGATTTCATGCAACGTAGTGATCAATATGTAGTGGAATCTTATGAGAAAATTGCTGAAATCGCTGCCAAGTACAAACTATTGGTAGACTACCATGGCGCTTTTAAACCAGCTGGCGTTGAGCGTATGTGGCCCAATATCATTAATTATGAAGGCGTTAAGGGCAATGAGAACAATAAATGGAGCTCGGCAATAACACCGGAACATAATGTTACGCTTCCCTTCGTACGTATGGCAGCTGGCCCTTTGGATTTTACTCCCGGTGCCATGATCAATATGAACAAAGTTGACTACGAAACTGGGGCTGCCAATTATGCGCCATTGTTCACAAGACCAATGGCCTATGGAACTAGGGCACACCAAGTAGCGATGTATGTGGTGTTTGAAGCTCCAGTACAAATGTTATGTGAATCGCCAACTATTTATTACAAAGAGCAGGAAACGGTTGATTTCATAACCCAAATACCAACTATCTGGGATGAAACCATCGTCTTGGAAGGCGCTGTTTCAGATTATATTATAGTTGCCAGAAGAAAAGGGGGTAATTGGTATCTTGGTGCTATGACCGATTGGACGGCTCGTGATTTTGAATTGGATTTCTCTTTTTTGGGAGAAGGTGAATATGAAATGCAATCCTATAAGGATGGAATTAATGCTTCAAGAAATGCCCAAGATTATAAGATGACCTCGAATCCCGTAAATCAAAGCACTAAACTTAAAATAAATCTATCTAGCGGAGGAGGGTACTCTGCCATAATCACTAAAAAGTAGGACATGAAAAATATCAACAGAAGAAACTTTATTCGTAAAACGTCCTTGGCAGGAGCAGCCATTGCGATGGCTCCAACAATTGCTAATGGAGCTTATACACTACCTGAAAGACCTTTTGACGCTAAATATATGGGTGATTTTGCTGCCCAAAAGTTGGAAACTGTACGTGCGGCCTTCATCGGCGTGGGTGCAAGAGGTCCGGGACATTTGAAATTTTTCGCTTCCCTACCTGGCACCGAGGTCGTTGCTATATGTGATCTTTATGAGGATTATGTTCAAAAATGGAGTAAGGTTGCTGCAGAAATAGGTGGAGGTAAAAGACATAAAAAAATTGCCCAGTATCATGGTGATGAAAACAACTGGCGAAAAATGCTGGATGAGGTTAAACCTGATGTGGTTTTCATTGCCACAAACTGGAATAACCATGCACCAATGGCAATAGAAGCCATGAAAAAAGGTGCCCATGCGTTTGTTGAAGTACCAATAGCTGTTACTCTTGAGGAGATGTGGGAGATTATAAATACGTCTGAGCAGACCCAGAAGCATTGTATGATGATGGAAAATGTCAATTATGCACGAGAAGAACTCATGTATCTTAATATGTGCAGGCAAGGAGTTATCGGAGAGCCCCTTCATGCAGAAGCTGCTTATATTCATGAATTGAGAGGTCAAATGGAAGAACAGGAACGAGGAACAGGTTCTTGGAGAACATACCACTATGCCAAAAGAAATGGGAACCTTTATCCGACCCATGGATTGGGTCCTGTTGCCCAATACATGAATTTGGCTCGTAAAGAAGATAACTTTGGTAGTTTGGTTTCATTTTCGACACCGTCATTAGGACGGAAATTATACGCGGAAAAAAATTATCCGGCCAATCACAAATGGAACAAACTGGATTACAAAGGAGGGGATTTGAATACATCGATAATTAAGACAACTTTAGGCCGAACTATAATGGTGCAATGGGACGAAACAAGCCCCCGGCCTTATTCAAGACATAACTTGATCCAGGGTACAAAAGGGGCATTGGCAGGCTTTCCAACGAGGATAGCACTTGAGGGCGGAGTCGAAGGAGCTACCGAAAATCATCACTCGTGGGCACAAGGCGAACAATTGGCCGCTATTTATGAGAAATATGATCACCCCCTTTATAAAAGATTGAATCAGGCTACCAAAGATACAGGGCATGGTGGTATGGATGGTATGATGATGTATCGTATCGTAGAGTGCTTACAAAATGGACTTCCTTTAGATCAAAATTTATATGAAGGTTGTTTCTGGAGTGCGGTTGCACCTTTAAGTGAACGTTCAGTAGCCAGTGGTGGTGCACCACAGAATTTCCCTGATTTTACAAGAGGAAATTGGAAGGAAACGAATCCATTAGGAATTATTTCATAATTAACCCATGAAATTTATATCGAATACACCTATATCAAAATGTAGATATTACTTTTTGATTTTAGTTTTGGCAATTTTTGTCTCTTCCTGTGGCTCACATCAAATGAAGGAAGACGCAGGATTCAAGGAACTTTTCAATGGTAAAAACCTTGATGGGTGGGTCGGTAATAAAGACTCATACAAAGCTATTGATGGTATGATTGTCGTTGACCCAAATGGTGGTGGCAGCGGAGGAAATCTTTTTACTATAGACCAATATAGTGATTTTGTATTGAGATTTGAATTTCAACTGACTCCTGGTGGGAACAATGGACTTGGTATTCATGCACCACTTGAAGGCGATGCGGCTTATGTTGGCAAGGAATTGCAGATATTGGACAATACCGCTGAAAAATATGCTAATTTACAGCCATATCAATATCACGGTTCAGTTTACGGAATTATTCCAGCGAAACGTGGATTTTTGAATCAAGTTGGGGAATGGAATAAACAAGAGGTGATTGTCAAAGGTTCAAAAATCAAAATCATTTTAAATGGAACCACTATTGTTGATGGGGATTTTGTGGAAGCAAGTAAAAATGGCACCATGGATAATAAAGAACATCCAGGGCTAGAGCGAACAAGGGGCCACATAGGTTTTTTAGGGCACGGAGATGCAGTTAGGTTTAGAAATATTAGATTAAAAGATTTATAATAAAAAAGCAGTTAAAACACAACAATATGAGTACACATAATAAAGAGCGCAGGGATTTTGTAAAAAAAAGTAGCTTAGGAATTCTAGGCTTGGCCTTAGCACCATCTTTCATTGGAAAAATGGGACCACATAATCGACTTAGAACAGCTCATATTGGAGTTGGCAACATGGGAGGTGCAGATCTCGAAGCTATATCCTCGCATTCGTTGGTTGATGTTACGGCCTTATGCGATGTTGATACCAACAACCTTGCTGCCGCCAAAAAAATGCATCCGAATGCGAAAGTGTATTCTGACTATAGAGTTATGCTCAAAGAATTGGAGAATGAGATTGATGCAGTAATAGTTTCCACACCGGATCATACGCATGCACCAGCTTCTATGATGGCAATGAATATGAACAAACCAGTTTATTGTCAAAAACCGCTCACACATCATGTTTCTGAGGCCAGAGCCATGAAAAAGTTGGCTGCAGATAAAAATTTGGTGACCCAAATGGGAATTCAAGTACATTCTTTCTATGATTATAAATTGGCCACTTTATTAATTCAATCTGGCATTATAGGTAAAGTACATACAGTACATGCATGGTCGCCTAAGAATTGGGGTTATGATGGAGCAGCACCTGAAGGTAGCGATCCAATTCCTGATACCTTGGATTGGAACCTTTGGCTGGGTACATCTGCCGAAAGACCATATAAGAAAGATGTTTACCATCCAGGGAATTGGAGAAAACTTATGGATTTTGGTTGTGGTACACTTGGTGACATGGGCGTACATATTTTTGATACTCCATATAACGCCTTGGAATTAGATGTGCCCCGTACCATTAAAAATGAATGCAGAAAACCAACAGGTTTTGGCTTTCCAGAAAATAATGTGGTTACCTATGAATTCCCTGGAACCAAGCATACAGGAGAAAGTTTGAAATGGGTTTGGTATGATGGCCCGGGAGCACCGCAAAAGCACAAAGACCTTGAATTGCCCAAAAGTATAGTCAAAATGTCCGAAACAAGTAAGGACCAAAACAAGGAGAAGACGGTACAAGAAAAAATGTCACTTGAAACCAAAACAACGAGCGCTGGGGTATTACCCGATCAAGGCGCCATGTTCGTGGGCGAAAAAGGGCGTTTATTGTTACCACACTTTATGGAATTGCCGAAGAAAATCGTGGATGGGAAATATGTTGACATATCCCCAGAAATTGCTGAAGTAGAGAAAGCCAATAATATGGGCAAACCTATTCGTAATTATGCCTCTGAGGGACCTAAACACTACCACCAATTTGTTGAAGCATGTTTAGGACGAGGAGAATGCACTGCTCCTTTTTCTTATGCATCCAGATTAACTGAAACTATTCTTTTAGGAGTGATTGCAGGTCGTTTCCCTAACAAGACCTTACACTGGGATAATACTACTGCAAAATTCGCAGAAGAAGAAGCCAATCAATATTTAGAAGCTCCTTATAGGGATTTTTAATACTATCTGAACTTAAAAAAAGGCTGTTGTGAAGAACGGCCTTTTCTTGGTTTGGAATTATTTTCCAGACGGTTTACCTACGCCACTTTCAAGAAAGTGCTTTAAACTATCCAAAATATAAAAATCCCACCCATTGGAACAGACTTCGTAGCATACGCCAGTTGACAATAAGCCTTCGTGTAAAAAGTCGATTTTTGTTTTATCCCCAGATTTTGAAATTAACCAATAAAGTTTGGTATTGGTCCACTCCTCATCGATGCCAATTAGATTATGATCTTGATGGGATTCTATACATTTCCAAACCACTTCATTGGGTTTATTTAACGATAGCACTTTAAATTTCCAATACGACTCAGAGCCAAATGATACCCTGAACTCAGCATTAATTTTATCGGAAGACCCTTCAATAGTACTCCACCAATCTGGAATTTCTTTGGTCAATGCTTTGAACACTTTATTTTTATCTATTCGCACTAATAGAGATTGCTTATAATTTATTGGTTTTTCATGAAACTCCATATTACTAAAATAGCCCTTTACTAGCAACTTATTTTAAGTTCGGTAAGGCCTTTGACAAATTTTTTTCTTGATTTTGAAAATACCTTCATAAATAAAGATACATTTGCCGGCTGAATTATGTTTTCGGCTTTTAAGGCCTGAACTCCTTTCAACTTAAACAATTTATAATGAGCGATTTAATTACGTTTGGGCTATTATCATTTACATCTTTTTTTACCCTGATAAACCCACTGGGCACAATGCCTATTTTTATGACCATGACGGCCGATTTGGACAAACAACATAGAAACCATACGGCTAAAAAGGCATCTATTGCGGCCTTTATAACCATTGTGATTTTTGCGTTCTCCGGACAGCTGCTATTCAACTTTTTCGGTATCTCAGTGCACAGTTTTCGGATAGTGGGTGGGGTCATCTTTTTTTTAATGGGTATGGATATGCTTCAAGCAAGATTAGGGAAAGTAAAAGTCAAGGAATCAGAAGTACATGCATACGTGAATGATATCTCTATCACCCCATTGGCAATACCAATGATTTGTGGCCCAGGGGCCTTGACCAATTCCATCGTAATGATGGAAGATGCCGATACATTCGAAAAGAAAGTGGTATTGGTGGCATCAATCTTTGTCGTAATGTTATTGACCTACTTGATTTTATTCAGTTCCACTAAAATAATAAAGGTATTGGGAGAAACCGGAAACAACGTAATGATGCGTTTAATGGGATTAATTGTTATGGTAATCGCCGTGGAATTCTTCTTTAGTGGGCTCAAACCCATCGTGGCTGAAATGATGAATTAGTTACAATTCCTAAATCTATCCCAATGATTATTTCACTCCCCCAAAAAATCCTATTTTTGGACAAAATATAATGCATTGCAAAGCATATTTCGATTCATACTTATTTTCTTGATTACTATACCAGCCTTCGCGCAAGAACCGGTAGAAGAGAAGGCAAAACAAATAAACATTGTTTACGGGGCAAATTTCACTAAGGATGAGAAACAATTCCCTGGTGCCTCCATATTCAGTAAAGATGAGAAGCAAATACAGTTCGAACATGAAGGTGCTGATCTATTCTGTGATATCGCTATTTACTATCAAAAAGATAATAAATTAAAGGCAATTGGCAATATACTATTACAACAGGGTGATTCCATTAAGATGACGAGTGGGAAAATTGATTATAATGGCAATGAAAACCTGGCAAAGGCCTGGGAAAATGTTGTGCTAACGAGTAAATCCCAAATGACCCTGACCACAGATACGTTACGCTTCAACAGAGAGCAACAACAGGCCTATTATCAGGATTTCGGCACGGTAGTCGATTCGGTAAACACATTGACCAGTGAGATTGGCAGGTATTTCCTTGAAACAAAAAAATTGCAATTCTTGGATAGTGTTCATTTGAAAAACCCTGATTATATTTTGGATTCTGAACAGCTGGATTATTATGAAACATCCAAGAATGCCTATCTATATGGTCCTTCTACAATTACAGGTAATACCTATAAAATTTACTGTGAGCGTGGTTTTTACGATACCAATGTGGAAAGTGGCTACTTCATTAAAAACACCAGAATTGACTATAACAATCGGATAATCAAAGGGGATAGTGTTTATTTTAATAAAGCGAGGGAGTTTGCCTCTGCAACGAATAATATAACAGTCACAGACACCGTCAATAACGGTGTAATCAGGGCGCATTATGCTGAGGTTTTTAAAGCAAAAGACTCTGTCTTTGCCACAAAACGAGCGGTTTCGATTTCTTTAATGGAGCAAGATTCTTTATATATGCATGGTGACACCCTAATGGTAACGGGGAAACCCGACCGTAGGATACTTAAAGCCTTTAGGAATGCCAAATTTTTTAAGACCGATTTAAGTGGTAAGTGTGACTCTATTCATGCTGATCAAAAAACGGGAATTACACAACTAATAAAGAATCCTATTCTCTGGAACGGTCCTAACCAAATGACGGGTGACAGCATCCATCTAAAATCTGATTTAAAGACAGAAAAAATGGATTCCCTTAAAGTCTTGAACAATGCCTTTATCATTTCACTGGACAGTGTAAGTATGGAGGGATACAATCAAGCAAAAGGCAAGGATTTGTTTGGTAAATTCAAGGATAACCAGCTCAAGGTCATTGATTTAATTAAAAATACCGAGGTTATTTATTATATGTACAACGATGATGATGAACTCATTGGCATTGACAAGACTATCTGCAGTGCTATTCGCATAACCATGGCTAATAATGATATTGAAGACCTTACCTTTTTTACCAATCCTGACGGTGATATTTTTCCCGAAACAGAACTTCCTGAAAACAGTAGAATATTAAAGGGTTTTATTTGGAGGGGCGATGAGCGAATTCTCACGAAAGATGACATCTTTGATGAAGACGACAACAATATTGTCTTACCGATAATTCGTGGACTCACAAATCCTATCGATATTGAAGCTGATACCTCCACTACCGAAAAAGAGAAAAGTATTCCAGATTCCAAAAAAGAATCAAGAGTGGATAAAATTGCGCAGCAAGAAAAAGTCAAATCACCTAATGATACCGAAACCAAGGAACTTTATGAGGAGATACCCATCGAAGATGACCTTAGGTCAGGATATTATCTAATTGCCAAAGTTTATAAAGACAAGGTTAATTATAAAAAGTTCATTAGGAGCCTAAAATCAAAAGGGTTACAACCCAATCACTTTTACCGTAGCTTTAACGAGTTTTTTTATGTGTATTTGGATCGTTATGATTCACTTGATGATGCCAAAAAAGCACGCGATAGCCGGTTTAGTGGACAATATCAGGATACAACATGGATTTTTAGGGTTTTGGATAATTGATGAACCTTATGAAGGAAGACTTTCTAAAATATCAGGCCCAAACGACGCTCCACCCAATGGCCTTGCAGGTATCGCATGCCAAGGGCAGTTTTATTTATGATATGCAAGGAAATGCAAATCTTGACTTTGTTGCAGGCGTCTCAGCCTGCAGTTTAGGGCATTGCCATCCCAAAGTCATTAAGGCTGTAAAAAATCAGCTTGACAAATACATGCATGTGATGGTGTATGGCGAATTTATTCAAGAACCTGCTGTGGCATATACCAAACTTTTGGCATCACTTCTCCCCGCCCCTTTGGATACTACCTATTTGGTTAATTCTGGGACCGAAGCTATTGAAGGTGCCCTAAAGTTAGCCCGAAGATATACCGGTAGATCTGAAATAATTTCAGCAAATAAAGGATATCATGGTAATACCATGGGAAGTTTAAGTATTATGGGATTTGAGGAGCGCAAAGCTGCCTTTAGGCCTTTAATTCCCGATATTTTTTTTATCGATTTTAACTCCCAATCGGATATCCAAAAGATAACTAATAAGACTGCGGCGGTTGTGTTGGAAACAATACAAGGGGGAGCCGGCTTTATTGAACCACAAAATGGGTATTTGGCAAAGGTCAGAAGACGATGTTCTGAAGTTGGGGCTTTATTGATTTTGGATGAAATTCAACCAGGTTTTGGCCGTACTGGAAGTTTATTCGCCTTTGAACATTATGACTGTATCCCTGACATTTTGGTAATGGGTAAGGGCATGGCCTCTGGACTTCCAGTAGGAGCCTTTACCGCTTCAAACATGATGATGTCTACATTACTAGATAACCCTAAACTAGGTCATATAACCACTTTTGGAGGTAATCCGGTAATTGCATCGGCTTGCTTGGCTACATTAAAAGAAATTACAGAAAGTAATCTTATCGCAGAATCTTTGGCCAAGGAAATAGTAATACGAAAGTCACTAAAACATAAGTTTATCAAGGAAATTAGAGGTAAGGGACTCATGTTGGCTTTGATTATGGAAAGCCCTGAAATTGCAGATTATCTTATATTATCTGCAGCTAAAAAGCACCTCATTTTATTCTGGCTTTTATTTGAAAAAAGGGCCGTTAGAATATCGCCTCCGCTCACAATATCCGTTAAAGAAATTGAGAAAGGCTGTCAAACCATTCTTGAAGTATTGAATGATTTTAAACAATAATTTGTTAACTAATTTGTTAATAATATAGCCCAAGTCAGGAATCAAAGGTAGATCCAAAAGACTATTTTTAATTCCATAGTTTAACCAAATAGTTCCTATGGCGTTAAATGCCAACGAAAGGCCAAACCAGCCGATTGCCAAGTTTGAATCAATGCTTAAGACAGATGATGTCTACTTCTTTGACGCTGAAGACTTTGAAGATATTATTCATCACTATCTTAATCATGGTAAAATTGCACTGGCAAAGAAAGCCATTAAGATTAGTTTAAAGCAACATCCAGACACCATAGAACTAAAACTATTGGATGTTGAAGTGCTTGTTTTCGAGAATAATCTTGACAAGGCAGAGCAACTTTTGGACAAACTTCAAATAATTGATAGTGCCAATGAGGAGATATACGTGCAAAGAGCGAATATCTATTCAAAAAAAGACAATCATGAAGCCGCGGTTACTTTACTGCAAAAGGCACTTGAACTTGCAGAGGATAGTTACGACATTCATTCGTTATTGGGTATGGAATATCTTTTCATGGATGACTTTAAACTTGCCAGGAAAAGCTTTATGAAATGCGTGGAATTCGATGAACAGGATTATTCATCGCTATACAATGTCATTTATTGTTTTGAATTTCTGGAGGATTATGAAGGTGCTATTGTTTATCTCAACGACTATCTAGAACGTAACCCATATAGCGAAGTAGCCTGGCATCAATTGGGCAAACAGTACTTTTCCAAAAGAATGTTCAATGAAGCATTAACAGCTTTCGACTTTGCCATTATTTCTGATGACACCTTTATTGGTGCCTATTTTGAAAAAGGTAAAGTGCTTGAAAAATTGGGTAAGTTCAATGAAGCCATTGAGAATTATGAAACGACCATAAAGATTGAAGACCCAACATCACATGCATTTCTAAGAATTGGAAAGTGTTACGAACGGTTATGTAATGATGAAATGGCCAAATATTACTACTATCAAACGGTTCATGAAGACCCTTTACTGGATAAAGGTTGGTTGGCCATAACCGATTTCTATTTCAATAAAGGTAATTACGAAAAAGCGCTTTACTATATCAATAAGGCATTGAATATTGATGGTGAGAATCCTACTTATTGGAAGAAATGCGCTAGAATAAATACCGCGCTCAAGAAGTATGATCAGGCCGATTTTTCTTTTAAACAGGCAGTCGACTTAGGTAATTATGAATTAGACACTTGGTTGGGTTGGGCGAGCGTTGCCAAAGAAATTAAGGACTACGATGCCGGACTGCATATTTTAGCCCAAGGGCAGGAATTTTATCCTGAAAGTGCAGAAATATTATATAAAACCGCAGGTTTTCATTTATTGGCCAATGATAAAATAAATGCTCGGATACGATTAATAGACGCCTTGAAAAACAATTCAGAAAAGCTTCAAATGTTCCAAAAAGAGTTTCCACAGCATTGCGAAACAGAATGGTTCAAAAACATTATAGCAAACAACAAAAGAGCTTCTAGCTAAATAAACTACTTTTGCTTTTTTGTTTATGAAAGATCGAAACTTGCTCCAGTATATTTTTATTACCCTAAAGGGAATCGCGATGGGTGCAGCAGATGTGGTTCCTGGAGTTTCCGGAGGCACAATAGCCTTTATATCAGGTATTTACGAGGAGCTTATCACCTCTATAAACAATATAAATCTTTCGTTGATCAAGATTTGGAAAAATGAGGGATTCAATGGTTTTTGGAATAAACTGAATGGTAATTTTCTAGTGGCCTTGTTCCTTGGGATATTTATCAGTCTTTTTTCACTTGCCACATTGGTAAGTTGGTTGCTCGAAAATGAACCTGTTCTACTTTGGTCCTTCTTTTTCGGATTAGTAGCAGCCAGCATATTTTTTGTAGGAAAAGAAATAACCCGATGGAATATGGGTACGATCACCATCCTGATTCTAGGAGCTGCAATAGCATATTTCATAACGACCTTACCCGCATCTGAAAATGCAACAAGTCTCCCCTACCTTTTTATATCCGGGGCTTTAGCCGTTTGTGCAATGATTTTACCCGGCATCTCGGGTGCTTTTATCTTGGTATTGTTAGGATCTTACAAAACTATATTGGATGCAGTTCACGAGAGAAACGTTCAAGTTGTCTTAACCGTGGCCATAGGCGCAATTTTTGGTCTATTGAGTTTTGCCAAACTCCTAAAATGGATGTTCAGTCATTATAAAAACCTCACCTTGGCGCTCTTAACGGGATTCATTTTAGGTTCATTGAATAAGATATGGCCATGGAAACTAGTACTGGATACCAAAATCATAGGCGATAAAATTATTCCCCTAAAGGAACAAAATGTATTCCCTTCCAACTTCGAAGGTGATCCTCAATTTATGTTTGCCATTATCGCTGCGATCATTGGTTTTTCACTTATTTTTATACTTGAAAAAGTAGCCTCAAAAAAATAGTCATTTCTTCATATGTACGAACCTAGAACATTTTTAGACAAATTGTTTTTGGTCCTTAAAGGGCTTGCAATGGGTGCGGCTAACAAGGTCCCTGGGGTCTCTGGCGGTATTGTGGCATTTGTTGGTGGGTTCTATGAAGAATTCATCTATTCGCTTCAAAAAATAAATCTAAAAGCCATTAAACTTTTATTCAACGGAAGGTTCAAGAGTTTCTATCGCTATGTTAACGGCCAATTCTTAACCCTCCTTATTTTTGGGATGCTAGTCAGTTATTTTAGCGTTTCCAAACTTCTCGATTATTTTCTGGAACGTAAGGAGCTTTTCGTATGGGCTGCATTTTTCGGAATGATTTTAGGGTCTATTTATTACATTTCAAAAGATTTCAAACATTGGAATAGAAATACGGTTATAGCTGGTTTATTAGGCTTTATTGTGGGTATTTCCATAAGTTTTTTAAGCCCCGCTAGAGAAAATGACAATCTCTGGTTTATTTTTATTTGTGGAATAATCAGTGTCTCGGGGATGACCCTTCCAGGACTTTCGGGTTCATTTGTATTAATTCTATTAGGTAATTATGTTTTGCTTTTGGTTGACTCTGTAAATGCTCTTTACGATACATTCTCCGAAATATTGCGAGGTGATTTTAGCTTTATAAAGAACAATGAACGCCTGAATACATTGAAAATTTTAACTGTATTTACATTGGGTTCAGCAGCAGGTTTGGTTACCTTATCCCATATATTAACGTATGTATTAAAGCATTTTAAGCATATTACCACAGCGGTAATAATTGGTTTCATTACAGGTTCACTTGGTGTAGTATGGCCTTGGAAACGTACAATTTTCAAAACAGATGCAACAGGACAGGTATTTTTAGACTCAAACGGCAAAGAAATAATCCTGAATTACGAACGGTATTTTCCTGATTTTGGGAACTACGAAACATGGTGGGCTATTTTCTTCGTAATCTTGGGGATATTTATTTTATTAGGGTTAGAATGGTATGGAGAATACAGAAAAAAGTAGATTCGGGTTAGTAGGGAAGAATATTTCCTACTCTTTTTCCAAAGGATATTTTATCCAAAAATTCAAGGATTTGGGATTAGACCATCATTTCTATGAAAACTTTGATCTAGCCTCAATTGACGATTTTCAAAACCTAATCAAGCAAAACAAAAACCTGAAAGGATTGAATGTTACCATTCCCTATAAAGAAGTCGTAATCCCCTATTTGGACGAGCTAAATCCGAAAGCTGAAAAAATTGGCGCTGTTAACACGATCAAGTTCACAAAAAAAGGCCTTAAAGGTTTTAATACGGATATTTATGGTTTTAAAGAATCAATAAAACCTTTTTTAAATAAACATCATAAGAAAGCCTTGCTACTAGGAACTGGCGGGGCATCAAAAGCAGTGGCTTTTGTATTTGACGAAATCGGGATAAAATTCAAATATGTTTCAAGAAATCCAAAAAAAAGCCAATTAGGTTATTCAGATTTGAATGAGAAACTTTTCAAGGAATACACTATTATGGTCAATTGTACTCCTCAAGGTACTTTTCCAAATATTGCGGATAAACCAGATATCCCCTATCAATTTATTACCAAAAAACATTTGCTTTTCGATTTAATCTACAATCCTGAAAAAACTGCTTTTTTACTGGAAGGCGAGAAACGAGGAGCATATATCTGTAACGGACTTAGGATGCTAGAGTTACAGGCCGAGAAGTCTTGGGAAATTTGGAATTCATAATATCCCCTTAAAAAAGAACTTCCAATATCTTGGGTATTCCTTATGTTGTTAGTATATTACAATAGAAATCTTACGCATAACTAACTCAAATTACGATGCAAGAAGAGAAAGATCAAGAACTACAGGAAACTGTAGGTGAGGAGAATAATTCAGAATCTACCGAAACAAGTCAAGAGGTATCGGAGGAAAGTACTGAAATAGTCAAGGAGGAAGTTAAATCAGAAAACATTTCTGAATCGGAAACGGTTGAGCGTGCCAAAGAACCATCTGAATCAACTTCAGAAAAAGAGACAGCTAAAACGGGCAAAGAAATAACAGAACCGACCTCAGAAAAAGAATCGGATGCGCCTGCCAAAGAAATTGTAGAACCAACCTCAGAAATAGAACCGGATGAGCCTGCCAAAGAAATAGCAGAACCAACCTCAGAAAAAGAACCGGACGAGCCTGCCAAAGAAATGGCAGAACCAACCTCTAAGAAAGAGCCTGATGGATCAAAGGCAGCTGTCTTAAATGAGATTGAAGAATCGAATGCTGAGGATGCCGAGGACAAAGACAATCACCACAGACACCATATTCCCATTTTGGATTACCATGCCATGTCTATGGAGAATTTGGTAGGGGAATTCCAAAAATTGGTCAAAAATGAAAAAATTCAAGCCATCAAAAAGCATGTTGATGGTATTAAACATGAATTTGACCTCAAATTTCAGGACTTCATTGAGCATAAAAAAGAGGATTTCGTCAACAATGGTGGCAATGAGATAGATTTTAGATACAACTCGGTCACTAAAAGGCAATTCAATGAGGTGTATTCAGAATACCGTGAAAAACGCAATCAGTATTATAAGAATCTTGAGAATAGTCTAAAGGAGAATTTAGCAAACCGTTTGGCCATTATTGAAGAACTCAAAAGCTTGGTAAATGTTGAGGAAGATATCAATACTACCTACAAACATTTTAAAGATGTTCAGGAAAGCTGGCGTCATGCAGGTCCAGTACCCAGAAACAACTACAATGATGTTTGGCGTACCTATCACCATCATATTGAAATATTCTACGATTTTCTACATATTAATAGAGAATTGCGAGATCTTGATTTTAAACACAATCTAGAGGAAAAATTAAAATTGGTTGAACGTGCAGAAGCTTTGGAAAAAGAAGAAGATCTAAACAAGGCTTTTCGTGAATTACAGACCTTACATAAAATCTGGAAAGAGGATATTGGTCCTGTGGATAAAGAGCATAGGGAAGAAATCTGGGAACGCTTTAGCAACGCTACTAAGGTGTTGCACCATCGAAGACAGGACTATTATAAGGATTTGGACAAAATCCATGAACAAAACCTTGAGAAAAAGAACGAGATTATTGAAGCTATTAAAACGATCTCAACAACGGTCGCTGATAATCATAGATCGCTTCAACAACAAATAAAACAAATTGAGGAATTACGCGATGCCTTCTTTAAAGCTGGAAAGGTTCCTCAAAAGGTAAACGAGCAAACTTGGGCCAACTTCAAGGATGCCGTTAGAAATTTCAATAGAAATAAAAATGCCTATTACAAGAACCTAAAAAAAGGTCAACAAGAGAATCTTGACAAAAAACGTGACTTATTGAATCTAGCCATTTCTTTAAAGGATAGTGAGGAATGGGATTCGACCACTTCAGAAATGAAGCGAATTCAAAATGAATGGAAGAAAATAGGTCATGTGCCTAGGAAGTATTCCGATAAAATCTGGAAAGACTTCAAAGATGCATGCAATCATTATTTTGACCGTTTTCATGCGTCAAAAAATGAGGCCCATAAGGACGAGTCAGAAAATTTCGATAAAAAGAATGCCTGCCTCGAACGCTTAAAGGCTTTTGAATTATCTGGCAAAAGGGACCAAGACCTTACCACAATAAAATCATTTATTGAAGAGTGGAAGAAGTATGGCCACGTGCCCTACAATAAAAAGAACATCAATCAAAAGTTCAATAAAATACTTGATGCTATTTTCAAGAAATTGGATGTTAGCAGACAAGAATCAGAACTTTTGAAATATGGGAATAAAATTCAGCAATTGGCAGGCGGAGATAATGACAGGGCAATTGCCAATGAACGGTCATTTATTCGCAAGAAAATCGATGAAAGTAAGAATGAGATTCGTCAGTTAGAGAACAACCTCTTATTTTTCTCGAATGCCTCAGAAGACAACCCTTTGGTAAAAGATGTGGTAAAAAAAGTGGAGAAGCACAAAGAGGCTTTGGAAACTTGGCAAGCCAAGTTGAAAAAGTTGAATGTTTTGCAACATAATCTACATAAAGTAGTTGAAGGGATTCCAGAAGAAACAAAGGCCGATTCTTCCGAAGAAGAATAACGGCCTTAAAATTGATTCAACTACATTAGACTTTTAACCTAATCTTCGAATTGTTGTATTAGAAAGTTGATTAAGTCAGTTGTGGTCACCATGCCAACTAACTTTCCTTTATCTACGACTGGTATCGCATGGAATTCTCTTTTTGAAAGAATCTCAGCTACATCTTTGATAAAGGTGGTTGATGATACACTTATCAGGTTTTTGGCCATGACTTGTTCTATACTGAACATATTATATACCATGGTATCCACCGATTCCTCATCTTCATAAACGGCATCTGCAAAACTTATACGTAGCAAATCAGTATAACTCAACATCCCAATTATTTTATTCCCAGAACAAACTGGAATGTGTCTTATATGATGCTTTTTGAATAAACTTTCCGCCGTTTCTAAATTATCGGTTGTCTTTAAGCTAATGACGTTTTTAGTCATTATTGCTGATATTGGAGTTCCTCTTTTCATGTCCGCCGATTTTAAATTCTGTATTAAAAATAATTAGATATACTTCCGAAAAGTATGATAAAAGTCATGTGTCAGGGTATATCTAATCCTTACTTTTGCCATACCTGTAAAATAATATTCCGCACTATTTCGTTTAAAAATAAATCCTAGAGTATTCTATTTTATACAAATTTATATAGAATCTAAAAGTAAGGTTTCTCAATGCTTCTAAAACTTATGGGGAACTAAAAAATAAAAAAGTTTTCGGATAACAAATATTGATCCTGTTTAAACAATCGTATTCATAATTGACTAGGTCTGCTTAAAGCTGTAAAAAGAATCCACAACGATATTTAAGTTATATTGCAATTCTATTTATAGGTATTGTATAAACTAAATAGACATTAGGTTTAAATGAAAATAAATTCCCTCCATATTATTTTTCTTTTTTTGTGCATCCATATCCATGGGCAGGAATTTCCTCCAATAACTACTTTTCCACCCGAAGTATATCAAGCTGATAACCAGAACTGGATGGTTTCCCAAGATTACAACAAGCATATTTTTGTTGCCAATAATGCCGGCCTATTAAAATTTGACGGGGCCAAGTGGCAGTTATATGGGTCTCCGAACGGTTCTGTCGTAAGATCGGTAAAAGTTATTGATGAACTTGTATATACTGGGTGCTATATGGAGTTTGGATATTGGGAAAAAGATGAATTCGGTGGTTTACAATATAATTCATTGGTTCCTAAACTTAAAAGCTCCTTAATCGATGATGAACAATTTTGGAACATACTTAAAGTTGATGATTGGGTATTATTTCAATCTTTGGACCGTATCTACATTTACAATTCAGTTGATGAATCTATCAAGATCATTAATTCTGAAACTAGAAGAGCAAAAATTTTCAATGTTGGTAAAAGTGTATTATTTCAAAAACTTAATGAGGGAATTTATAAAATTGAAAATGGTGAACCTATTTTAGTATCAAGTGACCCTGTTTTTAAAGATTATGTATTGGTAGGGGCTTTTCAAATTAAAAAGGAAATCCTGTTTCTTAGTGAAAATGGTGGGTTTTACTTTTTGAATGATACTGGTCTTAGCAAGTGGGATATTGAGGCAGATGAAGAATTATCCTTACTTAATATTTACAGCAGTATTCAATTGAATGATGGTAGTTTTGTGTTAGGGACCATATCGAATGGTATATACCATATTGATCCATACGGCAATCTAATCAATAAGATTAATAAAGAAAAAGGCCTATATAATAATACTGTATTATCAATGTTTCAAGACCAGGATGAGAATCTCTGGTTAGGCTTGGACAATGGGATAAGTGTTATAAATTTAAATTCACCTTTTACTGAATTTAAAGATCTAAAAGGGGAAGTCGGTAATGTTTACGCTGCGCAAGTTTTCAATGAACATCTTTATATAGGAACAAATCAAGGCCTATTTTATAAAAAAGCCAATACCCAAAATGAGTTTCAATTAATCGAAAAAACACAAGGTCAGGTGTGGTGTCTTTTGGTTTTGGAAAACACCTTATTTTGTGGGCATAATAATGGGACTTACACCATAGATAAAGATAATGCAAAATTGATATCAGATTATCCTGGCACCTGGAATATTAAAGGAATAAGAGGGCACGAAAATCTGTTACTACAAGGAAATTATGAAGGTTTGAGTGTACTTGAAAAAATGAAGGACCAATGGCAATTTAGAAATAGATTGGAAGGGTTTGATTTTTCAAGTAGATTTTTTGAATTCACGAAAGACAATCAAATAATCGTTAACAATGAGTATAAGGGTATCTTTAAACTAAAGTTGGATTCAGACTTCAATAAGGTATTGAACATTGAGAATGAACCAGCTAAGGGCTATGGGTCGAGTTTAATTCGTTATCATGATAATCTGCTATATACTTCAAATTCTGATAAAAGAATACTAAAATTCAATGTAGATAAACAAAAGTTTGAAGCTGACTCATTATTGACCAACTTGTTTTATAATGCAGATGAAGATATTTTAGGAATATTGATTCCGGATCAGAAAACAAACAAGCTATGGGGTTTTTCCAATAAAAATATAATAGCTGTAACCCCTAGTAATTTCACCAATACTCCTGAATCTTTTAAAATTCCGATCCCTAGTACTTTCAGAAGAAGCTTAGGAATTTCAGGGTTTGAATTCTTGACCCATGTGGAAGACAACCGTTTTTTGATCGGTGCCTCGGATGGTTACACCATTTTGAATGTGGATAAAATAAAATCCAAGGAATCTACAGTAAAGATTAATTCAATGTATAAAGAATACCTGCATGCTCCGGAAGTTAAAGTTTCATTAGGGAATAATCCAGAATTCCCATCCCATGAAAATAATTTCAAGTTCTCTTTTAGTGTTCCAGAATTTGATAAATACGCAGAGGTTAATTATCAATACCGATTAGAAGGGTTGGATGACCAATGGAGCGATTGGTTCGATAGTCCCTATGTATCATTCAAAAATTTACGATTCGGTGAGTATACATTTAAAGTTAGGGCATTAGTTGGAAATCAATTATCAAAAAACATAGATTCCTTTACATTCAGAATAAAAAGGCCCTGGTACTATTCCAATTGGGCACTACTTTGTTATATTCTAAGTATATGCATATTAATTTTTATAATTCATAAACTATATAAATCATATTACAAAAAGCAACAAGCATTGTTGATAAAAGAAAATTTGAAAAAGCTTAAACAAAAGAAACTAAAGGCCCAGAAAGAAATCGTACAAATCAAGAACGAAAAATTAGAGATGGACATAGCAAGTAAAAATCGAGAGTTGGCCATCGCTACAATGAGTATTATAAAAAAGAATGAATTCCTAAATAGCATTAAAGATCAATTAAAAGAAGTAGAAAATACTCCAAAAGTAAAATTGGTAATAAAGACGATAAACCGAAATATAAACAATACTGATGACTGGCAATTCTTTGAAGAAGCATTCAACAATGCCGATAAAGATTTTTTGAAGAAAATCAAATCGCATCACCAAGAATTAACACCCAACGATTTAAGATTATGTGCTTATCTTAGGTTGAATTTAACTTCAAAAGAAATAGCACCATTACTCAACATTTCGGTCCGCAGCGTAGAGGTAAAACGCTATCGTCTTCGTAAAAAAATGGCGCTTCCGCACGAAAACAGCCTTACCGACTACATTTTAAACCTGTAGGCCATACTACAAAAGTCAATTCGACCACAACATCACCTATACAAAAGGGGTTGTCTTAAATAATTGTTAATTTTCATCGTAATTTAAGGATTACCGGAATCCCCATATCTTAAGGGATAAACTATCAATTATGCAATTTTCTTACATTTTTATTGCTATGTATGTTTTTTGTAGTGGTAGTATTTAAGGATTCCTTTTTATTATGAAATACATTGTGACTTCAAAATACACAACACATGAAGCGCATTTTTTTATTTCTTACTATTATTTGTTGCATACCAACGCTATTGGGTCAGGACTTGACAATAAGTGGAATTGTTTTGGATGCGAGTTTCAATGAGCCACTGCCTGGTGTAAGTATAATTATAAAAAATACCGTTAAAGGAACCACAACTGATTTTGATGGAAACTTTACAATGACCGAAATGACGGAGGGAGATATCCTGGTTTTTTCATATTTGGGATTTGTATCCCAAGAATTTGCGGTAAGTAACTCCAATCCTATTACAATAAATCTTCAGGAAGATGTAAGTGCCTTGGAAGAAGTTGTTGTAGTGGGTTATGGTACACAAAAGAAGAGCAACATAGTTGGTTCTGTTGCTAGTGTGGATATTGAGGAGGCCACTATTGTACCTACCACAAACGTATCGGGAATGTTACAGGGAAGAGCGGCAGGAGTTCAGGTTAATCTAGCCGATGCAAGACCTGGCGGGTCATCCAATATAGTCATTCGGGGTAATGTTTCTGTCGCCCCTAATGGAAACTCTCCGTTAATAATAGTAGATGGCTTACCATTTGACAGTTTAAATGACGTATCACCAGACGATATAGCCAATATTGAAATCCTTAAAGATGCCTCAGCAACTGCCATTTATGGTTCAAGGGCATCAAATGGTGTTATTCTGGTTACTACTAAAACGGGAAAGACTGGTAAAGTATCTATTAACTACCACGGCTATAGCTCTATACAAACATTGACAAAAAATTTCAATCAATATACTGGTCCGCAATACATTGATTTAAAAAGAGAAGCCAACCGAAATAGATTTACAGGAGAATACTTGAGGGATGAAAACATATTTACTCCTTTTGAAATTGATGCCATAAACAATCGTAACTTTGTAAATTGGGAAGATTTGGTATTACGGGACGCCGTGACACAAAGCCATGCTTTGAGCTTTTCAGCTGGTTCTGAGAAGACCAAGGTTTTCTCAAGTTTCAATTATTTTTCCCAAGAAGGTATTATCCCAAACTCTGGTTTTGACAGGGGTACTTTCAAACTGAACTTAGAGCAGCAATTAACCGATAAACTTTTGTTCAGGGGAATTATCAACTATCAAAATTCCAAACAGGATCAAGAAACAGGGGACATTAACTTTACCACAATAACGCCTTTGGCCAAACCATTTGACGATGAAGGTGAGTTACTTAAATTTTATTTAGGTCCATCAAACACCGCGGTAAACCCCTTATGGGATCAAAGGGAATCAGTCGACGAGACCAAAACAAACCTCACTGACGTCAACCTCAGTTTGGTGTACAACTTTACGCCCAATTTTAGCTACACCCTAAAGACATTTTTGAGGAACAGAAATACCAATAGGGGTATTTACAGAACATCCTTACATTCGGCAGGGGATGAAGGGGTAGATGGCCTAGGGGTTATATCCAACAGGCTATTTAAGCAGGTATTGGTGGAAAACATCTTCAATTATACACCACAAATCAATGTGGACCATAGTCTAGACATTACAGCCGTTCAAGCCTTTGACGAACAGCGGGATGAATACAACCAAATTGACAAATCGGGCTTTACAAATGATGCCCTTGGATTTAATGGAAATGCAACTGTACTACTCAATAGCGTTAGAGACGTAACACAACGCAGATTGCTTTCATTTTTGGGCAGGGTGCGATACGGATATCTAGATCGTTATTTATTGGAAGCAACGGCCCGTGCCGATGGTGCCTCTGTATTTGCAAAGAATAATAAATGGGGATTCTTCCCCGCAGTTTCTGTGGCCTGGAAAATGCAGAACGAGCCTTTTTTACAAAGTGTGGATGCCATAAACGAAATGAAATTGCGGGTCAGTTATGGGGCCACGGGAAATCAAGGAATCAATCCGTTGGAGTCCTTGGGTGTGGCCGATGACACACCTTATGTATTTGGTGATCAAACCGTGGCAGGGGCAACCGCCTCTTCACGTTTGCCCAATCCAGACTTGAGGTGGGAAACCACTACTACCTTGAACACTGGTATTGATTTTAAATTGTTCAAAAACCGCATTGAGGGTACTTTTGAATACTATAAAGCAAACACCACTGATTTATTATTGGATAGGTCAATTGCCGGTACTACTGGGTTTAACGTAATCCGCTCTAACCTAGGTGAACTTGAGAACCGCGGTATTGAAGCATCTTTAACCTCTAGTATTATACGAAATGAAAACTTTCGATGGTCGTTGGGATTGTTATTCTCAAGGAACAGGACCGAGGTGCTCTCGCTTACAGGAGAACTTGATGAAAATGGCAATGAAATTGATATCACGGACATTGCTTCAGGAAGACGATTATCGGTAGGTCAATCTATCAATAACATTTGGTTGCCTAAATACGATGGAATCTATCAAGAAGGTGATGACATTGCAGGTTCAGGTAATCCTTTGGCACAACCAGGTGATGTTAGGGTAATAGATCAAGATGGGAATGGACAGATTGATAATAGGGACAATGTATTTACAAATACAGATCCTAATTGGTATGGTTCGATCACCAATACCATTTCATACAAGAATTTTGACCTGTTTGCCGACATCTACATCGTAGAAGGAGCAACAAGATTAAATCCCATTCTCGCCAATGGGGAGTTATGGAAAGGGGCAATCAATGGAATTCGGACAAAGTACTATACTCCAGAATTTCCATCGACGAACTATCCCAGACCGAAACCTGATACCCATTTACACCTTTTCCCATTTGCGGTAAGGGACGCATCATATGTGCGATTGAGAACATTGTCATTAGGTTATAATTTTCCAAATGAGACAATTTCAAAAATGGGATTTCAAAATGCCAGATTATATGTAACGGGTAGCAATTTGTTCACTTTTACGGATTTTAGATCATATAGTCCAGAACAAAATCCGCTCAACAGCAATGGTGGAACCGCATTTCCAGAAACCAGAAATATAACGCTTGGGGTCAAAGTAGGTTTTTAAAAAAATGTTATGAAAAATATAAATAATAATATGTTATCAAAAAGCTTTTATACAATACTAGGTTGCCTTTTGCTTTTCACTTCCTGCCAAAAGGATTTATTAGAAGATAAGCTTCTCTCAAACACTTCTGTTGAATTCCTGTATACAACACCTGAAGGTCTTGAATCTGCAGTGGTAGGATTGTATTCCTTGAATAGAAATATTTTCCAAGACCAAAGCTTAAACGGCACAATCCCACTTATTCTACAAGCCAAGAGTGACCTTGGAGTGGGAATAACGGGTGAAGTTTCACTTTACAGTAGATTACTTTGGGGGGCCAGTTTGGGCGATTTTGGAACCACCTCGGGAATTAATGCCTATTGGGTGAACTATTACAAAATAGTGGATAGGTCTAATGCCATTATAAAAAGTGCAGAGAATTTACAGGGTATTGATGAAAGTAGAAAAAATCAAATCTTGGCCGAAGCCAAGTGCATGCGGGCAAATTCTTATTTTATTCTTTACAGGCTCTTCAATAATATTTTTGTCACTACTGAGCCCACCACTCCGGAAAATGCATTCGATGTACCGCAGAACAAATCCTCCGAAGAGGAAATCCTTTCGCTCTTGAGGGCAGATTTGGATTTTGCCATTGACAACTTGGTATACAGCCCAGTGCAGTTTGGCAGATGGAGCCAAGGTGCGGCAAGGCATTTAAGGGCCAAGGTGGCCATGTGGGAAAATGATTGGGGGGAAGCCGCCGCACAGACAGATGCTGTTATAAACAGTGGTAACCATAGCCTAACACCTACAACTGCTGAAGTTTTTGCAGGAGAATTAGATCATACAGAAACTTTGTTTGCCCTAAATTTTGAAAATGAGACAATTGGTGGAGGCGGTCAACATTTCATGAACTGGAATGTGGTATCCTCCTATGCGGATGCTCCTGGTCTTATACAGTCTGTTGAGAATGGAGGGGCCGGAGTAGGCTTCCTATCATTGAATGATTATACCATCAATTTGCTGAATGAAGACCCAAATGACGACAGAAAAAACAATACCTATTATATTTTCAAGTACTTCTATAATGATGAACCCTCTCTTCCTGCGGGCAAACAATTGGGCGATCCATTGGATCTTTATGAAAATAGTGAAACCGATCAAAATGAATTTATGCTCTACTATAGGAGACAAAACCCCGGCGTGCTGAAATTCTTTGACGAAACTGTGGAGCCGACAGATAGAAATCACTATAAAAATATTATGATCTACAGATTAGCCGAAACCTATTTAATCGGCGCAGAAGCGCAGCTGATGTTGAACAATAATTCCAAAGCTTTAGAATACATTAATATTGTCAGAAACAGGGCCAATGCAGCATCCATAGCGACCATTGATATGCAGGCAATTTTGGACGAGAGGGCTCGCGAACTGGCATTTGAAGGGCAACGTTGGTATACCCTTAAAAGAACCGGCAAATTGTATGAGTTTCTGTTAGATCATATGAACAACGATAATATGAATGAGTCGTACCCTGAAGGAAATCCAAAGGTAATTCTACGGGAGTATATGCAAAATTGGCCAATACCTCAGCAACAAATGGATCTATTGGGGACAAGCTATCCTCAAAACGATGGATATAACTAATGACCAATAAGTTAGATTAACTAAAAAATTGAGAAATGAAGAAGAATAGAAACACTCAAAAAAAAATAAGTACACGTTTACCCTTTTTAGCATTAATTTTTGGATTGGGGATCTTGGGCGTCATAATTTCTTGCGAAATAGAAGATGACACCCCGCCACCTTCAGCTTTTGTCGCACCAGAACCTTTACCGGTTGTTGAAGGTTGTCCAGAGGATCCTGTAGTGAATGACATTAATATCGGATTGGATTTTGAATGTGGGGGACCTGAGTCTTCTTTTTTTGGAGAAAAAGACGGCACTCTTACGCTGGAAATTATTGAAAACCCAGATGCTTCTGGAATAAACACTTCAGAGAAGGTAGTTGAATATGTACAGACTGCAGGTATAGAACCTTGGGCTGGTTTCTTTTTCGATTTGTCCGGTAAGGTAGATTTTTCTGAAAATCAGGCTATTAAACTTAAGGTGTATTCACCAGCTGCCGATCAGATTATACTTCTAAAATTGGAGGACAGCGCTGATGCTGATATGAATAAAGAAGCTCAGAGCATCACTACTGTTGCCAATGAATGGGAGGAATTGTCTTTTGCTTTCTCCACAAGTGATTCGGACAAATACGATAGGTTAGTGCTCTTTTTTAATTTCAATGGTGATAAGGATGCTCCTACCACACATTACTTTGATGACATCATATTGGGTGAGGCAGGTGAAACTCCCCCACCAGTTGAAGCTGAAGAACCTGCAACCGCAGCACCAGTTCCAATATTAGCAGAATCAGAGGTAATCTCAATTTATAGTGACGCTTATACGCCAATCACCGTTAGTGAATTACCAACGGAATGGTCTGGCTCTGGTTTTGAAGAAATCCAAATAGAAGGAAACAATACCATTAAGTATTTTGATCTTGATTTCACAGGAATCGTAACAGATTATGGGAATCCTACAGATTTGACAGCTAAGTCCTATGTACATTTTGATTATTGGACAGCAGACGGAACAGATATAGGAATTAAACTTGTAAACACAACTTTTGACCCAGCTCAAGAAGACATAGAGTCTGTTGGAACAGTAACACAAGGTGAGTGGGTAAGTGTTGATATTCCATTAGATGATTTTGCAATGGATAGATCTGGAGTCACTCAAATATTATTTGACAACTTAGTACCAGAAAAAATTACGCTTTATATAGATAACCTTTATTTCCATGATGGACAACCTACTATGCCACTAGTTGCCGCACCAACACCAACAATTGATGCTGCCAATGTAATCTCAATTTATAGTGACGCATATACACCAACTACGGTTAGTGAATTACCAACGGAATGGTCTGGCTCTGGTTTTGAAGAAATTCAGATTGAAGGAAACAATACAATCAATTATTTTGATTTAGAATTTACAGGTATTGTTACAGATTATGGAAATCCAACAGATTTAACAGGAATGGATTTTGTTCATTTTGATTATTGGTCTCCAGATGTTTCAACACTAGGTCTCAAATTAGTGAATACTGCTGTTGATCCAGTACAAGAAGATATTGAATCTCCCGAGACCATAGAATTAGGAACTTGGGTTAGTGTAGATATTCCATTAGATGATTATGCTATTGACCGTTCTCAAATTACTCAAATTTTATTTGATGCTCTAGGCAATACGGCAAATCTTTATATGGATAATTTATTTTTCTATAGTGCACCTCCTACAGAACCTAGTGCTGCCGCACCTACACCAACAGTTGATGCCGCTAATGTCATCTCTATATATAGTGACGCATATACGCCGATTACTGTCAGTGAATTACCAACGGAATGGTCTGGTTCTGGTTTTGAAGAAATCCAATTAGAAGGAAACAATACCATTAAGTATTTTGATCTCGATTTTACAGGAATTGTAACAGATTATGGAAATCCTACTGATTTGACAGCTATGACCCATGTACATCTTGATTATTGGACAGCTGATGGAACAGAGCTAGGAATTAAACTTGTAAATACAGCAGTGGACCCAGCACAAGAAGACTTGGAATCTTTTGGTACAGTAACACAAGGTCAATGGGTTAGTGTAGATATTCCATTAGACGATTTTGCAATGGATAGATCTCAAGTTACTCAAATATTAATTGACAATTTAGTAGCTGGTGATGCAAGCATCACTGTTTATATAGATAACCTATATTTTTATAATTAGATAATATCCATTTCTTTCAATAGCCCTATAATGCTATAAAAAGAAAAAGCATACAGCAGTGCAATTAGATTTAGTTTGAGTTAGTCTAGTTAACAGATAAGCCCCTATCAAAAAATAGGGGCTTATCAAGAAATTGTACTGCATAAGAGAAAAAATATGCTATGAAACCCATAAATAAAAATCACATTTACCAATTATCTAAAGTGAACTATTTGAACATGGGCCTGATAATTCTATTTCTTGTACTCTCATGTAGTGCGGGAGATTCGGAGCCCAACAACATGCCATCCAATCTTGTGTTGAACATAACCATTGTTGGCTCGGACGACTCAAATCCAAACGGGGATGGTTCGGGAGTGGTACAGGTTTCCGCATCGGCCAAAAACGCTGTCAGATACGCATTTAGATTTGAAAATGGGGATTTGCAAGACAGCCCATCTGGCTCAATGGAGCATGTCTTCACCCTAGATGGTACGCATTCATATACTGTTACGGCTTGGGCCTATTCAGAAACAGGGGAGTTTATCAAAGAAACTGTAACCGTGGAAGTTTTCAAGTCCGATGAAGCTTTTACCACCTTGGTCTTCTCAGATGAATTTGAATATGAAGGAAGTGCTGATCCTGAAAAGTGGCACCATCAAGTCATCCCCCCAAATAATGGAAGCTGGTATAATGATGAGCTGCAGCATTACACGGACAGAGCCGACAATTCATTTGTAAGTGACGGTACCCTAAAAATTGTGGGCCTAAAAGAACAATACACTACAAACAGTTCCACCAAATCATTTACTTCAGCAAGATTAAATTCAAAATTTGTCTTTACCTATGGACGTGTTGAGTTTCGCGCCAAACTTCCTATTGAAGCAGGTACATGGCCTGCATTTTGGACTCTTGGAGCGAACATCAATGAAACAGGTAACTATTTTGGTGACCAATATGGCAGCGTGGGTTGGCCAGCTTGTGGAGAAATTGATATTATGGAACAAAATGGATGGAATAAAGATAGTGTTATAGCCCATTTTCATTGGGGAGACATGAACACAGGTGAATATATGAACTCAGGTGGTACAACTGCAATTTCTGATGTTTCAAGTGTATTTCACATTTATTCTATGGAATGGGACAGCAGTAACATAAAAGTATTTGTGGACAACGAGTTGATCTATGAGTTGCCTAATTCTTCAAACAAGCCCTATAACGATCTGCATTATTTATTGATGAACCTCGCTATTGGCGGAACTTTAGGCGGAGATGTTCCAGAAAGCTTTACCCAAGACATCCTTGAAATTGATTATGTGAGGGTATACCAATAACTGAAGCCCAGGATAAATTCAAAAAAGCATCTTACAATGTATCGATGGTTCAGAAATTATTTTCAAATAAACTAGATGAAATGAAAAGATTACTTTCAGGTTTTGTGATTGTCTCAATGATGTCATTAGCATTACTTTCTTGTATTGACAAAGAAAAGAGAAATAGCACGGATGATCTGAAGAAAGTTAAGAACACTACATCAAGCCAAAATGAATATACGAATGAGCCTGGCCGAGATCGGAAACTAGCATGGTCAGATGAGTTTGAGATCAATGGCGCTCCCGATCCAACAAATTGGACATACGATCTTGGTGATGGCGGTTGGGGAAATGGTGAAGCACAAACCTATACCAATGATGCAGAAAATGTCATAGTTGAAGATGGATTCCTTAAAATAACTGCTAAAACCGATGGAGCTGGTGGTTATACTTCAGCTAGAATCAAATCGGAAAATTTACAGGAATTCACATATGGCCGTGTTGAAGTTCGTGCCAAACTTCCTTCAGTAGGTGGTACTTGGCCAGCAATATGGACCCTAGGTGCAAATTTTGATATCGTAGGTTGGCCAGCTTGTGGTGAAATGGACATCATGGAGCATGTAGGAAATAATCCAAATACAGTGTTGAGCACCTTACACTATACCGGTAATTCAGGAGGTGGCGGACCCACTGGCTCCATTGAAATTGCAACGGCAACTTCAGATTTTCATAATTACACCATGGAATGGACTGCCGATTCAATTGAATTTTGGGTTGACGATAATCCAGTGCATAACACATTTGTAAATAACACGAATACTCCCTTCAACAATGATTTCTTTTTTATAATGAATGTTGCCATGGGCGGTTCTTTAGGCGGGACAATAGACCCTGCATTTACAGAAGATACTATGGAGATTGATTATATAAGGGTGTATCAATAACAATTAGTTGTGTTTTGATGAGTTAGAAAAAAGTTTAGCATGTTATCATCTAATCTTTTTTTGCCTAAATTGACCAGCCTTAGAAGACGCCCATAATTGGGGGTACTTTACTTCTAGGAATGAAAAAAAAGAACTTTAAATAAGTTTTTTGTGAATAACTAGGTTAATGGTACCAGTTTTTTATTGTTTTGTTAAAATTAAATCTTAATGTCACTATTATGGGACGCATAAAAAAGAGACACTTTTTATCAAGAATAACAGCATTGCTTATTTTAGCTTTGTTATTCGTAAGTTGTACTAACAAGACAAAAGAAAATTCAGAAAGCGTAACAACTGCGAAAGAACCAAAAAAGATATCCGTAACGGAAATGAAGGGTAACATATATACCACCGCCCATAAAACCGATCTAAAACTTGCCAAGACAGGAGCATTGGCATTCGGTGAATTCAAACAACCTTTAGAAACTGAAATTGATGTACTTGTAGATCCAAACAAGCAGTTTCAAACCTTAATGGGCATAGGGGCCGCATTAACCGATGCCGCTGCCGAAACCTTTTATAAACTATCAGACGAAAACCAGGAAAAATTTTTAGAAGCATATTTCGACCAGGAAAAAGGTATTGGTTACACTTTAGGCAGAACTATTATACACAGTTGCGATTTTTCCACCGGCAGTTATACCTATGTAGAAGAAGGTGACGCCGAATTAAAAACGTTTAATATAGATCATGATCGGCAATATCGATTACCTTTTACCAAAAAGGCCATTGCAGCCGCAGGAGGTAAGTTAACCATGTATGCCAGTCCCTGGAGTCCACCGGCCTTCATGAAAACCAACAATAATATGTTGCAAGGCGGAAAACTGAAACCAGAATTTTTTCAGCCTTGGGCCAATTATTATGTGAAATTTATTGAAGCCTATGAAGCAGAGGGCATTCCTATTTGGGGGCTAACTATTCAAAATGAACCCATGGCGGTGCAACGTTGGGAATCCTGTATATATTCGGCAGAGGAAGAACGCGACTTTTTGAAGAATTATCTCGGCCCTACCTTGGAACAAGCAGGTATGGGAGACAAAAATATCATTGTATGGGATCATAACAGGGACTTACTTTTTCAAAGGGCAAGTGTAATCCTAAATGATCCTGACGCAGCAAAATACGTATGGGGAACTGGTTTTCATTGGTATGAAGATTGGAAAGACGGCATACCCATGTTCGACAATGTACAGAATGTAAATGAGGTATTTCCTGATAAAAACCTGATTTTTACCGAAGGGTGTAATGAAGGGTATGACATTGATAAAATAGAAGAAGTTAGACTTGCAGAACGTTATGGAAAATCAATGATCAATGATTTTAACAATGGCACTGTGGCCTGGACCGATTGGAATATTCTTTTAGATGAGACTGGTGGCCCAAACCATGTAGGTAATCTATGTTTTGCTCCAGCGCATGGAGATACTAAAACAGGAGAACTCACGCTTACGAATTCCTATTATTATATTGGTCACTTCTCTAAATTTATTCGACCAGGTGCTAAGAGAATTAGTAGTGTTTCCAGTGCAAATAGTGTATTGTCGACGGCGTTCTTAAATGAGGATGGTAGTATTGTCATTGTAGCAATGAATCAAAGTGATCAGGCTCTGGACTACAGTGTGACCGTTGAAACAAATACCGCTAATGTTAGCATTCCTGGTCACGCCATTCAGTCGATAGTATTATCCATGTAAAAATGGATAAAGAATAAAATCAAAGACCAGAACAATAGAACGTCACTAACCAACTAATCTCTAACCAAGATGCAAAAACCAGATTCAATAATAAAAATGAATAAATCCTATACCATTCTTATCAGCTTAATCGTTGCTTTAGGAGGGTTTTTGTTGGGTTTTGATAGTGCCGTAATTTCAGGAGCTGTAAAAGGAGTTACAATATATTTCGAAATGACTGATTCTATGTTAGGTTTCGCAGTAGGATGTGTCATTTTTGGTGCTATGGCGGGTAATTTATTGGCCGGACCCATGGCTGATAGATTCGGAAGAAAAAGAGTTCTGATAATCGTTGCAGCACTTTTTGCAATATCCGCTAGTTGGTCAGCTCTTGCAACTGGATATACCGAATTTATCATCGCAAGGATTATTGGAGGTATAGGTATAGGCGGGGCTATTTTGATTGCCCCTATTTATATTGCCGAAATAGCTCCTCCAAAACTAAGGGGTAGTTTGGTATCCTTTAATCAATTGAATATAGTTATAGGTATTTCCGTTGCTTACTTTTCAAATTACTTTTTAGTCAACATGGAAGGGGAAAGTTGGAGATGGATGTTAGGTGTGGAAGCGATTCCTGCGGTCATATATTTTTTAGCCCTTTGGACAGTGCCTAGAAGTCCAAGATGGTTGATCTTAAAATTGAACAAGGTAAAATTAGCCCGAAAAATATTGGAGAAAATCGGAGGGGAAGAATATGCCGAAATCACTATAGCAGAAATTCAAAGAGGACTGGCCAAAAAAGAGGAAAAAGGTAAATTTTCCGATTTATTCCAAAATAAGTATGCGACTATTATGATCATAGCTTTAGGCATCGCATTCTTTCAACAAATCACGGGTATCAATGCAATCTTCTATTATGCTCCAACCATATTTGAACAAGCAGGGGGAAGTACTGATTCTTCCTTTTTACAGGCCATCGTAGTAGGTCTTACAAATTTGGTTTTCACTTTGGTCGCCATTTGGTTAATAGATAAATTGGGTAGAAAGCCTTTATTGCTTATAGGCACTACATTCATGACTATTGCCTTGTTGATGGCTGCTTTTGCCTTTAATAATGCGACTTACGACTTTAATGAAACTACATTGAATAAGATTAGCAACACCGAAATCAAAACTGCATTGGCAGACTTGAAGGGCAAATCCTTTGACGGACAGGCAGCACTTTTTGAGCAAGTTGAAACTAAATTGGATGAAGATCAATTTTTGGATTTTAAGAGAAACCAGATTACTAATTTCATACAGATCAACGCAACATTGGTATTAATTGCAATTTTACTTTATGTGGCCTCTTTTGCTATTTCCTTGGGTCCAGTCATGTGGACATTGATTTCCGAAGTATTTCCAAGTAAAATAAAAGGAATAGCCATATCGGTTGTCGGTTTTTTCAATTCGCTGATAAGCTTTTCGGTAACACAGGTTTTCCCTTGGGAATTATCAAATCTTGGACCAACAGTCACTTTTGCTATATACGCCTTGCTTTCGCTTTGTGCAATTTTCTTTGTCTATAAGTTTGTTATAGAAACCAAGGGCAAAACGTTGGAAGAAGTTGAAGAATTATTAATTAGAAAATAATAGTTACATAAGAGATAACAATGCAGATGAACGTCCAGAAAAAGATTGATTTAAAATTTATCAATAACCAAAAATGGGGCTTAATTTGAATGGTAATAACAAGTTTCTTTAAAACTAATTTTTAAAGGGATTTTTACATAAAAAAATTAGAATGACAGCGAACCAAGTTTTTTTAGGAGCCAATAAACTTTCTTTTGAAGCAAATGAAATAAAAGGGCAATTGGTGGATTTTGATAACGAAAGTTATTTTAAGATTTCCAATAGTGATGCTATGAGACCTTTCTTTATGAGCATCGTAAGTGATTCAAACCACTGGATGTTTATTTCGAGCAATGGCGGCTTGACTGCCGGAAGAAAAGACAGTGAATCCTCATTATTCCCTTATTATACAGATGATAAAATTACTGAATCAGCAGAAATTACGGGAAGTAAAACCATTCTTCAAATACATGCTGATGGCAAAACCCATTTATGGGAACCATTTTCCGCTAGATATGCCGGAATATATAAGACCCAAAGAAATCTATATAAAAACACTTATGGAAACAAGGTTGTTTTTGAGGAAATCAACGAAGATTTAGGCCTTACTTTCAGATACCAATGGAGCTCGAGCAATGAATACGGATTTGTAAAAAAATCTACCTTAATCAACGATACTGGCAATGAGAAACAAGTAACAATATTGGACGGTATTCAAAATATCGTTCCTTTCGGAGTATCATCCGACTTGCAGAATAGACAAAGTAACCTGGTCGATGCCTACAAAAAAAATGAACTTGAAGCAGAAGTTGGCATTGGCATATTTGCACTGAGTGCTATAATTGTTGATAAAGCGGAACCCAGTGAAGCCTTAAAAGCGACCATTGCCTGGTCTACCGGAATTGAAAATGCAAAATATTTGGTTTCTTCCACACAACTTGATTCGTTCAGAAGAGGAAAAGAAATTGAACAGGAAGTTGACATAAAAGCTGAAAAAGGAGCTTATTTTCTTTGCTCAGAAATATCCTTGGAGCCTAATTCGGATAAAACTTGGATGATAATTGCCAATGTAAACCAATCAATGGTTAACATCAGTGAAATTTCTGAATTAATCAATAAGCAAACAGACGTTATTGCTATAATTCAGGAAGATATTGAATTAGGATCCAAACATTTATTGGAGTTGAATGGAGCTTCAGACGGAATGCAGCTGACAGCCGATAAATTGAGAAATACCAGACATTTTTCCAACACCCTTTTTAATATTATGCGTGGTGGCATTTTTGATGATGGCTATCAAATTGAAAAATGGGATTATGTAAAATATATTGAAAACGCCAACAAAAAAGTATTTAAGAAAAAACAAGGCCTCTTAAAAAATCTTCCAGAAGTATTTACCCTTGGTCATTTGAAATCATTGGCTAAAAATGATGAGGATAAAAACTTTAAAAGGCTTGCTATTGAATACATGCCTCTTAAATTTAGTAGAAGACATGGGGACCCAAGTAGACCTTGGAACAGGTTTTCCATCAACACCACCAATGAATTAGATGGCTCAAAAATATTGGATTACGAAGGTAACTGGCGGGATATTTTTCAAAACTGGGAAGCATTAGCGCATTCGTATCCAGAGTTTATCGAAAGTATGATCCATAAGTTTTTGAATGCAACTACATTCGATGGCTACAACCCTTACCGAGTAACGAAAGACGGATTTGATTGGGAAACCATAGAGCCAGATGATCCATGGTCATACATTGGGTATTGGGGAGATCATCAAATTATCTATCTATTGAAGTTTTTAGAGTTTATAGAACACCATTACCCTAATCAATTAGCAACATACTTTAAACAAGATATTTTTGTATATGCCAATGTGCCTTACAAAATAAAAAGCTACGCAGATATCTTAATCAATCCTAAAGACACTATCGAATTTGATCAAGAATCAGATGAAAGGATTGCTCAAAAAAGAACTGAATTAGGAGCTGATGGCGCCTTACTGAGGGATAAAAATTATTTTATCTATAAGGTAAATCTTGTTGAAAAATTATTGGCAACGGTGCTGGCAAAAATATCGAATTTTATTCCGGAAGGTGGCATCTGGATGAATACACAAAGACCAGAATGGAACGACGCAAACAATGCCCTGGTAGGAAATGGTGTATCGATGGTGACTTTGTATTATTTAAGACGATTTTTGAATTTCTTCGAAGGAATTGTAAAAAATATGTCTGATGAAAACAATGAAGTTTCTAAAGAATTAGTCGAATTTTTTAACAAAGTACTCTTTACTTTAATTGAAAATGAACCGATCCTTTCTGGGAAAGTTTCAGATAAAAATAGAAAGACAGTATTAGACGGACTTGGAAATGCAGGAAGTGATTATAGAACGGGTATTTATGAAAATGGTTTTTCAAGTGATAAGGATACCATTACGAAAAATGATTTGTTACGCTTTTTGGAAATCTCCAAAAAGTACTTAGATCATTCCATAGATGCCAATAAAAGAGATGACAACTTATTCCATGCCTACAATTTAATGACGATTGAGAATGATTCAGAAGTTTCTATCTCCTATTTACCAGAAATGTTGGAAGGTCAAGTAGCCGTATTAAGTTCTGGATACATCTCTGGAGAAGCCTCGCTGGAATTGTTGGATGCTTTAAAAAGTAGTGCCTTGTTTAGACCAGATCAATACAGTTATATATTGTATCCTGACAAAGAATTGCCAAGATTTGATGTAAAGAATAATATCCCTTCAGAAAAAGTTGAAGCATCAACCTTGTTAAAGACAACTTTTAAAAGATGGAAACAAGCAGATTGTTTTAAAGGATGTACAAGGAAACTATCATTTTAATGGAAACTTCAACAATGCAAATAGCCTAAATGAAGCATTGTCACAGCTTCCAGGAGAACAATATGGAGCACTGGTTGAAGAAGATAAAGATTTACTATTGGAAACTTTCGAAGAGATATTCGATCATAAATCCTTTACTGGACGATCAGGAACCTTCTTTGGTTATGAAGGTTTGGGATCTATCTATTGGCACATGGTTTCCAAATTGTTGTTAAGCGTTCAAGAAACTTGTTTGTTAGCCGTAGACAAATAAGGAAAGTGAAGTAATTATAGGAAAGTTACTAGATCACTATTACGAAATTAATGAAGGCATAGGAGTTCACAAATCCCCTGAATTATATGGGGCATTCCCAACAGACCCTTACTCCCATACGCCAGCAGGAAAAGGAGCCCAACAACCTGGTATGACAGGACAAGTAAAAGAGGATATTTTAAGCCGATTTGGGGAATTGGGCGTATTTGTAAAAGAAGGGAAATTATTATTTAACCCGCGTTTGTTAAGGGATGGGGAGTTTTTGAAGGAGCCTAAAATATTTACTTATATAGATATACGTAAGAAAGTTAGACAAATTGAATTGGAAAAGGATTCCCTTTGTTTTACGTATTGCCAGATTCCTATCATTTACAAATTGGCAGAGAAAGAAGGTTTGAAAATTCTATTCCATGAAGGTTCAGTTCTTGAATATGACCACTTAAATCTTGATGTGGCAACAAGCAAAAAAGTTTTTGAACGCACTGGGGAAGTCAAGCAAATTATGGTAACCATTAAAAAATAAATTTAGAGACATGAAAAAACATATGAATACAACCATTTACTTTCTATTAGTGATGATCGTTTTTTCTTGCAAAGACAATACTAAAAAAGAAAATAATACTAATTGCTGTGAAGGAAGTAACAAGTTTAAGCGCAAATGACATTCTAGGCAACCCAGATTATTTAGCAATGTCATATGGAGGGTACAGACATGTTGATCATGATATTGAACCAACATTGGATGAACTCAAGGAAGATATGAAATTATTATCCGCTATGGGCGTCAAAATTGTGCGGACCTATAAAGTGCATCTGCCTCAAGCGTCTAACCTATTAAAAGCTATTAGTGAATTAAAAAAGGAAGATCCCAGTTTTGAAATGTATGTCATGTTGGGTGCATGGATCAATTGTAAAAATGCATTCACAGATGAAGTGCCAGATCACGAAATAGAAAGTGATGAAAATGCAACTGAAATTGAAGAGACGGTTAGACTGGCAAATAAATATCCGGATATTGTAAAGGTAATCGCCGTAGGTAACGAGGCAATGGTAAAATGGGCAGCCAGTTATTATGTGCAACCGAGTGTGATATTGAAATGGGTAACCCACCTTCAAGATTTGAAAAAAGAAGGTAATCTGCCTAAAGATTTGTGGATAACGAGCTCCGATGATTTTTCATCCTGGGGAGGCGGTGGTGCCGAATACCATACCGAAGATCTTGAAAAATTATATCATGCTGTAGATTATGTCTCTATGCATACCTACCCCTATCATAACACGCATTATAATCCTAAATTTTGGGGAGTTCCAGAAGAAGAAGAAGAAGAAAAGCTTTCAGAAATAGAAAAAATTGACGCAGCAATGCTTCGTGCCAAAAAGTTTGCAATGTCCCAATTCGACAGTGTTTCAGGCTATATGAAAAGTATAGGTGTTGACAAACCAATCCATATTGGCGAAACTGGTTGGGCAACAACGTCCAATGGTCATTATGGTCCTAAAGGTTCAAGAGCAACCGATGAGTATAAAGAAGCATTGTACTACAAGCACATGCGCGATTGGACCAATGCAGCGGGTATTTCGTGTTTTTATTTTGAAGGTTTTGATGAACAATGGAAGGATGCTAAAAATGCAAAAGGTTCAGAGAATCATTTCGGATTGATCAATTTAAAAAGTCAAGCTAAATATCCCATTTGGAATTTAGTGGATGATGGTACGTTTGATGGGTTGACCCGGGATGGCAAACCCATTACAAAAACCTATAATGGGGATAAAAATGCGCTGATGCAAGATGTATCGATACCGCCATTAGCCAGTGAAACGAAAACTCCTGAATAGTTTTGACCTATGTGGAGCGGGTCATGTTGAAAAAAGCTTTCAATTATAAAAGTTTGGAATGATTAAAAAAATAGAATCAAAAAATTTAAGGATTATTTTAATGCTCATAACCGGCATTCTCGTTTCATGCACAAATACTTCTAAAACCGATATTGTTACAATTTCAGGACGGCAGATATTGGTAAATGATGCTCCTTACATGATTAAGGGTATCTGTTATCATCCAGTACCTAAAGGGAGTGCGGAAAGAGACTTTGGTAATTTAACCCAAGATTTGTCTTTAATGGTAGAAGCAGGCATAAACACAATCCGTGTTTATGAACCAATCACCGACAAAGCTGTCCTTGACCAGATTCAGGCAGCTGGCCTCAAAGTAATTCTAGGATTTGGATATAATCAAGGAGGAAAAAACGACATACGCTCTGGAACGTTTATCGATTATGTAAACACTTATAAAGACCATGATGCCATATTATTATGGGAACTTGGCAATGAGTATAATTATCACCCCGAATGGTTCGAGGGAGATTTAAAAAATTGGTATACTGCTATGAATAATGCTGCTCAACGTATTCATGAAAATGACCCTTCACATCCGGTTACAACTGCACACGGTGAATTGCCTGATTCATTGGCTCTTTCACTAGCTAAAAACATTGATGTTTGGGGAATGAATGTATATCGCTGGGATGATCCCACGACCATATTTTCGCAGTGGAGCACAGTTAGTTCAAAACCCATGTATTTGTCCGAAGCAGGTGGCGATAGTTATATGACCATCACAAAAGACGGCCACGAGCAAGGAAATAACGAAAATGCACAAGCAGTTGCCAACAAGAAAATTTTAAACTCGGTCTTCAACGCTCCTGACATATGTTCTGGAGTGGCCATGTTCTCCTTCACTGATGGATGGTGGAAAGCAGGAAATCCTAAAACACAAGATCCAGGAGGATGGGCTCCAAATAGTACTGGTGTTCCCTATGACGGCACTCCAAATGAGGAATATTGGGGAATAGTGGATATTGATAGAAATAAAAAAGAAACATTTAGTGTAGTAAAAGAAAAATACACAGCTATATCCAAGAATAATTAGTAGTTGTGAATGAAAGATATTACAAACTGAAACAAACCTAAATAACCAATAATAATCAAAATTCAACAATATATGTCATACATTAAAACCGCCGCAAAAGACAAAGTCCCTATTGGGCAAAAAGCTGCCTTTGGTGCAGGTCATTTTATATTAAACATTTTACCTGGAACACTAGGTGTTTTTATTCAATTCTTCTTGCTGACAGCTTGGGGAGTCGATCCCTTATGGGCTGGTCTCTTGGGAGGTCTGCCAAGAATATTCGACGCTATAACCGACCCTATCATGGGTTTCATTTCTGACAATACAACCTCTAAATGGGGACGAAGAAGACCCTACATTTTTCTGGGTGCAATAATTAGTGGAATTCTCTTCTTTTTGATGTGGCAGATCGATGATAATGCTTCACAGACATATATCATCTGGCATGTAATGATCATTCAAATTCTATTCCTTGTTGGTAATACTATGTTTGCAACACCATTGGTTGGTCTTGGCTATGAAATGACTCCTGATTATAATGAACGCACACGATTAATGGCATTCGCAAACACTATGGGTCAAATTGCATGGATGATTGTTCCCTGGTTATATGTAATTATTCCAGACTCAAATACATTTAATACCCAAACAGAAGGTGTTCGCACAATGGCCCTTATTGTTGGGGCAATGTGCGTGGTTTTTGGAATCCTCCCAGCCTTATTCTGCAAGGGTATTGATTCGTCTCAAATGGAGGGCCGAAAAAAAATCAATTTCAAGACACTTGCTTCCAATATGAAAGAATTATTTAAGGGTATTGTTCAGGTTTCCAAAAACAAACCTTTTATGAAGTTATGTGGAGCTACGTTTTTGGTATTTAATGGGTTTCAACTTGTTGCTGCTTTCGGGGTATTCATCATTGTGTTTTATATATATAATGGTAGTTATGAAATGGCGGGTACTTGGCCAGCTTGGTTTAATACCATTAATGCGATAATCACTGCATTTATTGTAATCCCCATTATTTCAAAAATGTCTGATAAATGGGGGAAAAAGCGGGCCTTTATAATCTCCACTATCTTATCCATTGTAGGCTACCTCTTAAAATGGTGGGGTTTTGATAAAGAATTAAACAATAAATTCAATGAAACTGCTTTAGGTGAAAGTTTAAATTCAGGCGTAGGCTACATTTTCGAATCATTAAACCCTACACTTGACAATATTGGAATGTCATGGTTCAGTATCGATCCTGGTAATCCAATACCATGGCTCATATTTGTGCCAATCCCATTATTTGCTTTCGGAATGGGAGGATTGTTCACCTTGATGATGTCTATGACTGCCGATGTATGTGATTTGGATGAATTGGAAAATGGTATGCCTAGAAAGGAAGGTACTTTTGGTGCCATCTATTGGTGGATGGTTAAACTAGGTCAGGCTATTGCTCTTGTTTTAGGCGGATTAATCTTAAAGATTGTTGGTTTTGACCCTAATGTTACCGAACAAACGATAGAAACTATGAATAATCTTAGAATCGCAGATATCGTAATTCCATCATTAACTGCAGCACTCGCTGTATGGGTAATGTGGAAGTATAGTCTAACAGAAGAACGTGCAAGGGATATAAAGAAACAATTGGTAGAAAGAAGAGGAGAATTATAACTGGAAAGAAAAACAAAATTAAAATTTTAAAAAGCAGATTATGTCGTCAATAAGAAGAGAAAAGAAATTGGCATTGGCAGCCCTTGATTATGCCGATAAAACAACAGAAGAGCTAAAAAGCTTATGTAACGAGGTTCTAGAGAATGGAATGCACGGACTTTGTTTTAGTCCATATGAAGAAGGTCAAAAGCCTGGGGATCATATATCGGAAGCACAGATTCGTAGGCGTATGGAGATTATAAAGCCATATACAAAATGGATACGTTCCTTTTCCTGTACTGACGGGAATGAAGCCATTCCTAGAATTGCTCATGAATATGGCATCAAGACACTTGTAGGTGCGTGGTTGGGTGACGATCCAAAAATTAATGAACAAGAAATTGCGAACCTAATTAAATTGGCCGAAGAAGGCTATGTTGATATTGCTGCCGTTGGCAATGAAGTCATGTATAGGGGGGATTTGACAGAGGATGAGCTGTTGGAGTTTATTTATCAGGTTAAAGAAGCATTACCAAACATACCGGTTGGTTATGTTGATGCCTATTATGAGTTTGCTGATCGCCCAAGCATAACCGAAGCATGTGATGTCATTTTGGCCAACTGTTACCCCTTTTGGGAGGGCTGTGACATGGACTACTCCTTACTTTACATGAAAGATATGTATCACAGGGCACTAAGCGCTGGTAATGGTAAGAAGGTCATTATTACTGAGACTGGATGGCCTAGCAAAGGTACTAGTCTTGAAGGCGCATTTCCGTCATACGAAAACTATATTAAATATTTTATTAATTCTCAAAAGTGGTCTGAGGAAGAAGATATAGAAATGTTTTATTTCTCATCCTTTGATGAGTCATGGAAAGTGGGATCAGAAGGTGATGTTGGTGCCTATTGGGGACTTTGGGATAAAGATGAGAAACTTAAATTTTAAATAAAAGTAAGCCCAAAAAATCATCAACTTGAGATAGAATAGTATTGAATGAATTATATAAAAGCACTAAATATTGAATCTGGAAAGGCAATTTGCTATTCTGGATTTAGGGAAGGGCAAAGTCCCGGAGGCATTTATCCAAGTTATGAAGAGATAAAAGAGGATCTTTTAATGCTTCATAATCATTGGAAATACCTTCGTTTATATGACTGCGATAGGCATACTGAAGTTGTTTTGGAAGTAATCGAAAAAGAGCGACTAAATTTCAAGGTAATGCTGGGTGCCTATATTGTTGCTGAGGCCAATAATTATGGTTGTCCCTGGGGCGGCTCCTATTCAGAAGAGCAGTTGATAATAAACAAAGAGATCAATTTGGGCCAGATCAATAAATTGATTCAATTGGCAAACCAATACCCAGAAATCATTTTCTCGTTATCTGCGGGAAATGAGGCTTGTGTTGATTGGACTGATCATTACGTTCCTGTTGATAGTGTTATCAAGTATGTAAAGATGATTAAAAAAGGAGCCCAACAACCTGTTACCTTTTGCGAAAACTACCTTCCATGGCTTGATAAGTTAAAAAAACTGGTTGAAGAAGTTGATTTTATATCTATCCATACCTATCCTGTGTGGGAGTATAAGAACATTCATGAGGCTTTGGAGTATACTAAACAAAATTATTACGCTGTTGCTGATACCTATCCAAATAAACCTGTGGTAATAACTGAAGCTGGATGGACCACTTTTTCCAATGGAAGAGGTATCTGCCCTAGTAATGTTAGTGAGGAACACCAAAGTATTTATTACAATGATCTGATCAATTGGTGCGAAGAAGCAGACATTCTTACCTTTGTTTTTGAAGCTTTTGATGAACCATGGAAAGGGTCTGAGGAAGCTCTAGAACCTGAAAAACACTGGGGGTTATTCAAAGTAGATAGAACACCTAAACTGGTGATGAGTGAGCTTTATACCAATGAAAGCAACAGCTAAGTTGACTATTGATCTAATTAAGATTATCCGAATTGAAATGCCCTTCTCTATTTTCTTTTCTTTCAATCGATTGACCAATAATCAAGTAGGCAATATTGATCATATTTCGCAGTTCACATAAGGTCGTGGTGATTTTTGACTTTTTATAGAATTCATCGACTTCATTATAAATCAAATCCAAAAAAAGGGGCCAAATAGCCCCTTTATATAAATCATTTAGTGAACTTATTTTGCCACATTCACTGAACGAGTCTCTCGAATCACGGTAACCTTTACCTGTCCGGGATAGGTCATATCAGTCTGTATTTTTTGTGATATTTCAAAGGACAACTGAGCGGCCTTATCATCACTTACCTTTTCACTTTCAACAATTACCCTAAGCTCTCTCCCTGCTTGTATGGCATATGCTTTTTGAACACCTCCGAAGGCGAAAGCAATATCTTCCAAATCCTTAAGACGCTGTATATAAGAATCCAATACCTGCCTTCTTGCACCTGGTCTAGCACCACTAATAGCATCGCAAACTTGTATTATTGGCGAAATCAATGTTTTCATCTCAATCTCATCATGGTGAGCCCCAATAGCATTGCATACGTCTGGTTTTTCACCGAACTTCTCCGCCCATTGCATACCTAAAATAGCATGTGGTGTTTCGACCTCAGCCTCCGTATTTGGTACTTTACCAATATCATGCAAAAGACCGGCACGTTTGGCCAATTTAGGGTTCAATCCTAATTCTGCTGCCATAACACCACAAAGTTTGGCAACTTCCCTGGAGTGTTGTAATAGATTTTGACCGTAGGATGAACGATATTTCATTCTACCCACAGCTTTGATCAATTCGGGGTGTAAACCATGAATACCCAAATCAATAACGGTACGTTTCCCAATTTCAACAATTTCCTGTTCAATTTGTTTTTCAGTCTTACGTACTATTTCCTCAATACGTGCTGGGTGTATCCTTCCGTCTGTAACTAATTTATGCAAAGACAAACGGGCAATTTCACGTCGTACAGAATCAAAACAGGATAATATGATTGCTTCTGGTGTATCATCAACGATGATCTCTACTCCTGTTGCTGCTTCAATAGCACGGATATTTCTACCTTCACGACCAATGATCCTTCCTTTTACATCATCAGATTCCAAATTAAAAACAGAAACACAATTCTCAACTGCTTCTTCTGTCCCTATACGTTGAATGGTATTGATTACGATTTTACGTGCTTCTTGCTCAGCTGTTAACTTAGCTTCCTCCATGGTCGTCTGTAAATACGCCATAGCATCCGATTTAGCAGTTTCCTTAAGCGATTCCATCAACTGACTTTTAGCATCTTCAGCTGAAAGTCCAGAAATAACCTCTAATTGCTGTACTTGATTTTTATGAAGTTTTTCAAGTTCGGTATGCTTCTTATTATAGTAATCCTCTTTATGGGCAACGTCCTTTATCTTACTTTCCAATTGCTCATTCAACTTTTTACCCCTGGCAAGTTCGTTGCTGATTTGTGATTCTTTATCCCTTGTACGTTTTTCTGCCTCAGCTATTTTTTTATCCTTGTTGATGATAACCTTTTCATGTTCTGCCTTTAATTCCAAGAACTTTTCTTTGGCCTGGAATATTTTATCTTTCTTAAGGCTTTCCCCTTCAATTTTCGCTTCCTTTAAAATGGAATTCGCATCTTTTTTGGCATTGGAAATGGTTTTTGATGCCTTGCCCTTTTCCATGAATTTCGCAATAACAAATCCTACTACAAGACCTGCGATTCCGACTAATATGAGTGTGGTACTGTCCATAATTTGAATATTTAATATAAAAAAAGCCCACATTGGAGAAGTTTTGTACAAACTCCAGAAAACAGGTTTAGGGCTACCAGACTGATCAAGGATCCTTATGCGAGTAAGGCCTGCTTTTACAATCTAAACTCACCCTTTTTAAACAAATTAATGTTGAGTTCGTCAAAAGATAATACCAATGTGGGCAGTAACTTATTGTTATTTAAAAGAACTTATTTAATACTAAGCTTTGAATTTACCAGCTCGTCCAATGCCCTTAATCGTTCAGTGGCTTCGTGGGTTCCTTCAGATTGATCAATGCCTCTTTGCTCAATTTTAGAGGCAAACTGCAGTGCGCACATAGCGAGCACATCTTGCTTGTCCCTAACGGCATAATTCTGTTCAAATTTCTTTGCCAATTGCTCTATATTTTTAGCAGCTTTCCTTAACCCTTCCTCTTGGCTGGGATCAATCGTCAAAGGGTAAACCCTATCTGCGATGGAAAGCTTTATTTTGAGCTTTTCTGACATACTATTCTGAACATTATTCGGCGAGTTGGGTAATGCAATGATCCAACTCCCTAATCAATGTATTTATTTTAAGCTTAGCTTCTGTTTTATTTGTATTACTGCCTAGCATCGAATTTGCAAGTTTCAGTGAATTGTATTTCTGCTCCCATTCAGAAACAGTTTTTGTGGTTACATCTTTGTCGTTTCTCGTTGACACCAATTCCGCTTCCAACTTTTGATTAGCTTGTTGTAACAATTCTAATTTGTGTAACAACTTGCTTAACTTGTTTTCTAAGGAATCAACAATTTTAACCAATTCACTCATATGCAATACTCAATGCGAATTACACAAAGTTAACATACATCCATCGACTGACCAATACTTTTTTAAAATATTCTTGAAGTAATACTTTATTCTCTGATATTACGCCGTATTGTAGATATGACACTGATAAATAATAGTAGTTTTTTAAATTTCGAGGCTTATAATTATATTCATCTGTTTAAATTTATCCCTTATTTCAAGGTCAAAGGCTATTTTCCAATGCGGTTAATGTAAAAATCAAGGCATGATAATTGGTTAAAACAATTCCAACGAAACAAAAATATGGGCAAAACAATTTTTATTTTTCTTTTTATTTTCTCCTTGGGTCTGTCTGCCCAGGATAGTTACCCTAAAGATGCTTTTAGATCGCCTTTGGATATACCTTTGGTACTGGCCGGCACTTTTGGTGAACTGAGATCTAACCACTTTCATTCGGGTATTGATATTAAAACGCAACAGCGGCAGGGTCTGCCAATTTATGCTATTGGAGATGGTACGGTAACCAGAATAAAAATTTCACTTTGGGGATATGGTAAGGCCCTATATGTGGCGCACCCTAATGGGTACACTTCGGTCTATGGACATTTGCAAAAATTCTCTCCCGAAATTGAAGCGTACATCAAAAAGATACAATATGAAAAGAAATCCTATGAAGTAGAGGTCTTTCCAGAATATGGAGAGGTCAAGGTAGAAAAAGATAAGATAATCGCTTTTAGTGGCAACTCTGGAGGTTCTTCTGGGCCACATCTTCATTTTGAAATCAGAAGCAGTATTTCTGAAAAACCAACTAATCCGTTATTGTATGGCCTTGAAGTTCTCGATGCCACCAATCCAACCTTGGTCGGCCTTTATGGCTATCCAATTTCTGAAAATGCGCAATTAAATCAGAGCACCACAAAGTCACAAATAAACTTTACGAAACAAAAAGACGGCACATTTCTAGCTGATAAAGTTACTGCCTTAGGGACCATAGGCTTTGGTTTTATAGGTTTTGACCGTCAAGACCTTGCCGCAAATAAAAACGGGGTTTATTCAGTAAGGCAAGTGGTAAACGGCAAAGTATATACGGACTATGATTTTGAGTCTTTCTCATTTACCGAGACCCGTTATATTAATACTTTCATTGATTATGACCACTTAGGTAAATATAGACAGCGTATTCAAAAGACTTTCAAGTCTCCTGGAAACCGATTGAGTATTTATAATAAGTTGGTTAATGATGGTAAAGTTGTCGTGAAAGAAGGCTTATCTTATAAGGTTGAATTGCTTATCCACGACTTGGAAGGTAATTTGACGAAGGTGGTCATCCCGGTGGAAGGCAAACGGCAAACTGTGAAAATGGTCAAAGAAAAATCCAAAACAGAAAATTATGTGATCGCTAAAAGGCCCAATAACTATGATTTAGGATTGGCTAAAGTATATTTTCCTGCGAACACATTTTACGAGAATTTTCATATTGAATTGAAAAAAGGACATGATACAGTAACTATTCACAACAATAGGGTTCCTGCCCACAGAAATTTCACCATAACTTTCGATACTTCCAAATATACCGAAGCAGAACGAAAGCAACTTTTTATCGCCCGTTTGGATAAAAAACTCAAACCAAATTACGCATCAACCTATAAAAGGGGAAATACGTTCACTACAAGAACACGAAATTTGGGAACATACACCTTGGTCAAGGATACTATTCCCCCTAAAATAAGGACCAAAAATTTCAAGCATAAACAATGGCTTACCAATTACAGGTATTTGAGTTTGTTGATTTCAGATGATCTTAGTGGGGTCGACACATATGCTGCAACCTTGAATGGAGAGTGGATTTTAATGGAATACGAGCCCAAAACAAAAACTTTAACCTATAACTTTGATGATAAGATTTTGGACAAAAAACAATGTGAACTCAAAGTTGTCGTTAAAGATAATGTAGGGAACACAAGTAATTACGAGGTTTCCTTTTATCGAAAATAAAAACTTTGAAGTGTTTAAAACCCGTTATCCTTTTACTACTTCTGTGCCTTGTTATTCAACTACAGGCACAAACGGCAACAATTACAGGAATAGTCTTAGACGAGAATAACAATCCACTGCCACAGGTTAATATCAGTTCTTCAACTAATGGCACTACTACAGATATCTCAGGGTTCTATATTTTGAAAGTGGTTGCCGAGCAAGAAAACCGCATAACGTATTCCCATATTGGTCATAAAGATGTTATTTTGGAAGGATTGATTCTCAATACGAATGAAACATACGAGTTCAATCCAGTACTGAATACCAAAATTACCCAAATTGATGGAATTACAGTTTTGGCAACAGGAGAAAAAACTGTTGATGGAATTAGCACTATTTCACCTAAAATGGTTCGACAAATTCCTGGTGCGAATGCCGGAGTTGAAAATATATTGAAACTTCTTCCTGGGGTCTCATCCAACAACGAATTAAGCACACAGTATTCTGTACGTGGCGGCAACTATGATGAGAATTTGGTATACGTAAACGAAATTGAAGTGTATCGCCCTTTTTTAATACGTTCTGGACAACAGGAAGGATTGAGCTTTGTGAACAGTGACCTAGTGCAAAAAGTAGCATTTTCTTCAGGAGGCTTCCAAGCAAAATACGGAGATAAACTTTCATCGGTATTAGACATCACTTATAAAAATCCAACGGCCTTTGGTGCCCAATTGGATTTAAGTTTGCTTGGCGCAAGTTTCGCCTTGGAAACCCTATCAAAAAACAAAAAACTCTCCAATGTAACCGGAATACGATATCGAAACAATAGTCTTTTGGTGAACAGCCAAGAGACAAATTCAAATTTCAACCCAGTGTTTGCAGATATTCAAAGCTATTTCACATATCGGATATCAGACAAACTACAGTTAAATATATTGGGAAATCTATCAATCAATGATTATCAAAACCAACCTCTGAATAGGCAAACGAATTTTGGAACCTTGTCAGAACCAAAAGCACTTTTAGTGCAGTATGGCGGGAAGGAAAACAACAAATACGCTACGGCATTAGGGGCTATCAAGGCAAATTATTTGTTGAATGAAGAAGTAACTTTAAAACTGATAACTTCAATATATCATACTACTGAGGAAGAATACTCTGATGTCGTCGCCAGATATGAATTGGGCGAAATTGATACTGATTTAGGCAGTGAGACTTTAGGCGAGGTTACTACTGCAAGAGGTGTTGGCGGCCAATTCACAAGGGCCAGAAACGATTTGGATGCCCTGATTTTCAATTTAGAACAAAAAGGAAGCTATTCCAAAGCGAACCATAATTTAGAGTGGGGCGTAAAATATACGCATGAAGATATTCGCGATCAATTGAGGGAATCAGAATTCATAGATTCAGCTGGTTTTTCAATAAGGCCCCCATTATCGGGATTTGTAAACAACCAACCTGAAGTACCTTTCAATTCACCTCTTGTGCCCTATAAAGGCGTTTCAGCAAAAAACTTCGTAAAGACCAATAGATATTCGGCTTACACTCAATTCAGTGAACACAAAACTTTAAAAAGTAGCGACATATATTACAATCTGGGTATAAGAACACAGTATTGGCGTATTAGCGGCCAAGGCATTAAAAAGACCTCAAATCTAATATTTAGTCCAAGAGCACAATTCGCGATAAAACCCAGATGGAAAAAGGATATGCTTTTTAGAGCCTCTATAGGCATGTACCAGCAACCTCCTTTTTACAGGGAACTTCGGGATTCAACAGGAACAATTCAGCCTAATGTAAAAGCCCAAAAATCAATACACTACGTGCTGGGCAACGAATACAGTTTTCTACTTTGGGAAAGACCTTTTACTTTAATCAGTGAAGTATATTATAAAAAATTGAACAATGTAAACCCGTATACCTTAAATGACGTACGTATTCGATATGCGGCCAACAACAACGCAAAAGCCTATGTTTATGGTGCCGAAGTACGACTTAATGGTGCGTTCGTGCCTGGGACGGATTCTTGGGTAAGTCTAGGATACTTAAAGACCGAAGAGAATATCAACAATAGAGGATATATTTCTCGACCTACAGACCAACGACTAAAATTGGGTATTCTTTTTCAGGACTATGTGCCAGATATTCCGAATTTAAAAATGTATCTGAACTTGGTTTATAATACCGGTGTGCCCGGAGGATCTCCTAGTTATGCCGATCCCTATATTTTTCAGAGCAGATTAAAGGATTATAAACGTGCCGATTTAGGAATTTCCCATATTTTTGTAGATGCAGACAAAAGCTACCCTGAAAATCATTGGTTGCATAAATTCAATGAACTAAGTGTAGGTTTTGAGGTTTTTAATTTATTCAACAACCAAAATTCGATTACCAATACTTGGGTCAGGGATGTTGACAGCAAAAATGAATTTGCGATACCTAATTTTATGACAAGTCGGATTTTGAACCTTCGGCTTAAAATGCGGTTTTAAATTTAACGATTAACCGCCAAAATAGAATTTAATGAAAAAAAGATTATTGTTCTTATTACTATTGATAAGCATATCCGTAAGTGCCCAAAAGAATATATACGAGAGTAAAAATTTTGATGATTTAAGTGAAAATCACCAAGTACTGGCGATAATACCTTTTTTGACCAATCTGGATTTGAAAGATGGAATCTCAAAAAGTGAATTGAAACAATTGGAAGAAAAAGAAGGTTATGCAGTTCAAAATGCATTGGAAACCTACTTCTCAAAGAGAAAAAGAAAGAAAAAGTTTTCGGTAGAATTTCAGAATACCCAGAATACCAATGCCATACTCGCACAAAACAATATCACTTATAAAAATATTGATGTTTATACCATTAAACAGCTAAGCGAGATTTTACAGGTTGATGGAATCATCAGTGGGAATATGGACCTCAACATACTTCTTTCTAAAGGGGTCCCCACGGAGTTTAGCTTTTTGGACTACTTTTCAGGTGATTCCAAGTATGGTAGAATCGGAATAAAAATCAGTGATGGGACATCCGGTAAATTGCTATGGAAGTATGAGAAAAAAATCAATAAAAAAACCGGTAAGAACACCAACGACCTTATTGATAGAATGATGAAATTGGCTACCCGAAAGTTTCCGTATGATAGGGAAAAGAAAAAAGATAGGAACAAAACAAGGATTTAGCTTTCCACAAATTCCTTTAAAACCCCAATGACATAATCCAACTCCGTTGTTGTATTATATTGGGAAAAAGAAAATCGCAATGAAGGTTTTTTAAGGTCCTCTTCACTCAAGACCTCATTTAGCACATGTGAACCTGCATCACTCCCTGACTGACATGCACTTCCTTTGGAACAGGCGATTCCTTTAATATCCAGATGAAATAATAATATCAAAGCTCTTTCTTGGCTTATAGGCAAACAAAGGTTTACCAAAGTGTATGTACTTTTATTCAAATCTCCGGAAAGTCCATTGAAAGTTACACCTGGTATATTTTTAGTGATGTTGTCGATAAAGTATTTTTTTAAGCCCACAATGTGCTCCTTTTCATCTTTTAGGTTTTTGTAGGCCAATGTAAAGGCCTCTTCCAAACCAACTATATTGTGCACAGATTCAGTACCTGCCCTATAACCCCGTTCCTGTGAACCTCCTGAAATTAAAGGTTTTAAACCTGAATTCTTTCTAATGAAAGCAAAACCCACTCCTTTTGGGCCATGGAATTTATGTGCTGAGGCGACCATGAAATCAATTGCTGTTTTTTGTACATCCCATTCAAAATGTCCTATAGATTGAACCGTATCTGAATGAAATAAGGCGCCATTTTCCTTACATATTTTTGCTACCTCATCAATAGGCAGCAAATTACCAATCTCATTATTTACATGCATTAAGGTCACCAATTTTTTAGTATCATCTTTTTGTAATAATTGCTCTAGATGTAATAGGTTAGGATTGCCATGAGCATCCAGATCTACAAACTTCAACACTATTCCACATTCATTGACCAAATCTTCTGAAGTGTGAAGCACCGCATGATGCTCAATTTTAGAAGTAATAATTGTTTTAACACCCAAATCACGCACAGCACTTCGTAAAATCATGTTATCGGCCTCAGTACCTCCAGAAGTGAAAATTATCTCAGAAGGGTGGGCATTTATTCTATTGGCAATGGTTTTACGTGCACTTTCAACTGCAGTTTTAGCAGTACGACCAAAAGCATGGGTAGAAGATGGATTCCCATAATAACCGGACAATGCATCTTGCATCCTTTTAATAACTTCTTCCCTAATTTGGGTAGTTGCGGCATTGTCTAAATATATGTTTTCCATGACTCCATTTTCAAACAAATCGAAGCCAAAAATAACCGAATTAAATGTAAAATCTATCACAAAGAAGATAAACTTGTAGTATATTTCTTTTAAATTTGAAGCATGAAGAACATTTTTGTTTTATGCATTATAGCCTTGCTTGTTTCCTGTAATGACGGCGATTTACAAATAGAAACCATTGATTTTGATAGTGTTGGAATAAGCAATTGTGAATCAACTGTAACCACATCAAGTACTATTTTTTTTAAAATAAACAATAAAGAAGCCTTGATTCTCGAATTACAATCAGGCATATTGAAAAATGAGACTTCTGACGGGGTCATAACCAGTTTGGTTCCAAGCCAATCAAAACTAACGTATCGTGTTTTTTCAGAGAATGTCACCAGTAATTATTTCTGCGATGCAGTACCTACAACCACACCAACAGTTATAGAAGAAATTGAATCAGAGAATGGCGAAGTTCGTATAACCACAACCTTGGCGGAAGGCACAGCAGATACCTTTGAACATTCAATACAATTGAGTGAAATTACCTTTATTTCTTCGACAAACCAAAGGATTACAGATTTACGAATCAATGAGTTTGGCACTGTAACAACATCTGAATAGCTTTATAAATCCCAGATTATTTGCTTAAGTAAATATAAATTTCAGTGGCACCAGTTCCGTATTTCTGATAGTCGGCATCATAGTACTTGAGATTATCATACCTTCCAAAAAGAAAGTTCAATTCCTCCTTCAAAACACCTTCCCCTACCCCATGAATAAAAACAACTTTTTGGATCCTCTTTCGCATGGCGAATTCCAATTGCCGTTTGGCGGTCTCCATTTGTAAATTGAGGATTTCGTGATTGCTCATGCCTTTAGGGGATTTTACAAGTTGATTGATGTGCAAATCAACTTCCATTTTTGGAGCATTACGCTCTTTAGGTTTCACAATCAGTTTGTTCTTTCTCTTGGTATTTTCTTTTTCAGCCTTTATCTGGGCTACCTCAAAATTGGTAACTCGAATGGTATTGGATTCTGAAATCTTAACCAATTCATTCGGGGCGTATTTCATCATGAAGCCATCCTCAGATTCAATCGTAATTTCAGAATTGGATACTGCAACCACTTCTCCACTTAACTTTTCATCAAGTACTTCTACGCTATCACCAATCTGAAAAAGCCCCATAAATTTGTTTTATACCCCAAAAATAATGGTTATTTTCCCCAAAGAATTAGAATTAAAGTAAAAATGCAACTGGCTGCTTTATTATTTTATTTGGAAGGCTATATGCTTCCGTGCCTAAATAAAAAGTTATTTGGAATTGAGTGCCCAGGTTGTGGGGCACAAAGGTCTATTTCACTTTTGTTCCAAGGTGAATTTGTTGAAGCCTTTCAAATATATCCTGCTACTTTTACAATTATTCCGTTACTAGGCTTATTATTGGCCGATAATTTTTTCAGTATTAAATACGCCAACAAAATCATTATTACTTTAATAGTGTCAAGCGTTGTATTGATTCTGGGAAACTATATTTTAAAATTTTTATAACTAAACCACTTTAAATCATGGAACAACAAAAATTACCTAATTCAACACTAATAATAGTGTTAGGTATATTCGGATACCTCTGCTGTTGCTTTGCCGGCCTAGGTGTTATACCGTCGGCTATTGCTTATTACTTGGCCATTAAATCAGAAAAAATATTTGGTGAGAACCCAGACCTTTATGATAATATTAAACTGATCAAAACAGGTAAAATCGTTGCTTTAATAGCAATGATCCTTAGTGGTTTAGTACTTATCAGATGGATTTATGTTATTACTACAGGAGATTGGGATGCATTAATGGAGCAATCCAGGGAAATTTTGGAACAATACGGAATAGAAGAATAAATTATGAATAGAGAAACCTTACCAGGCGCAAGCAATGCTTTGACTTTCGGCATCTTATCAATAATCCTCACCTTGGTTTGTTGTGGGCCATTTGGCGCAATATTTAGTATTATCGGGCTTTCAAATGCCAATAATGCCGAACGTTTGTTTAATGCGGAACCCGAGCGATATTCTGGCTATGAAAATGTAAAGACAGGTAGAGTGTTGTCTTATATTGGTTTGGCTTTGGCAGCAATATTATTGGTGTTCACCATTATTTACTTTGGTGCCATTGCGGCAATCATTGCAGGAGCGGCTTCAGAAGGGGCTTTTTAATACATTAAGCATACTTTGAAAAAATCCCCTGAAGTACTTCAGGGGATTTTTTTATTTTTTATACTGTTTTATTGTTTTGGATATAATTGAAACACAATCCAATAACTCATCTTTGGTAATCACCAGTGGCGGAGCGAACCTAATAATATTGCCATGAGTGGGTTTGGCCAAAAGACCATTTTCTTTCAAAGCCATACAAATATCCCAAGCTGTAGAGCTGTCTTCGGTATCATTGATTACAATAGCGTTTAATAGGCCTTTGCCACGAACCAATCTTACCAAATCGGTCTGATCAATTAGTTTTTCCATTTCGTTTCTAAAAAGCTCACCCATTTTAAAAGCATTTTCGGCAAGCTTTTCTTCTTTAACAACTTCCAAAGCCGCAATGGCTACGGCACAAGCCAATGGGTTTCCTCCAAATGTAGACCCATGGTTTCCTGGACGAATTACCTCCATGACCTCTTTATTTGCAAGTACCGCAGAGACCGGAAAAACACCTCCGGAAATTGCTTTTCCTAATATCAGGATATCAGGTTTAACCTCAGGTGTTCCACTACAGCTTTTATCGGAACAAGAACAATTACCACAGCTTGCCAGCAGTCTTCCAGTCCTTGCAATTCCTGTTTGCACTTCATCTGCGATAAAAAGAACGTTTTGTGACTTACATAAATCAAAAGCTTGTTTTAAATACCCTTCGTCTGGTACATAAACCCCTGCTTCACCTTGTATGGGTTCAACCAAAAAAGCAGCAACGTTTTCATCCTGTAGTACTTCTTGTAATGCATAAATATCATTGTAACGAATAGAAACCATTCCCGGTGTAAATGGACCGAAATTTTCAGTGGCTACAGGATCGTTCGATGCTGAAATGATAGTAATCGTTCTCCCATGGAAATTGTTCTGACAAACAACTATTTTAGCTTGGTTGGCAGGAATACCTTTTTTCTCATAACCCCATTTTCGTGCTAATTTAATAGCTGTTTCAACAGCTTCAGCACCTGTATTCATAGGTAAAACCTTATCAAAACCAAAATACTCCGCAATATATTTTTCATACTTACCGAGCATATCATTATAAAAGGCACGCGAGGTCAAGGTTAAATTTTCTGCTTGTGATTTTAATGCGTTAATGATTTTTGGATGACAATGGCCTTGGTTTACTGCAGAATAGGCTGAAAGGAAATCGTAATATTTATTTCCTTCAACATCCCAAACATGTACCCCTTCCCCTTTACTCAAAACCACTGGTAATGGATGGTAATTTTGCGCTCCGTACTTTTCTTCCAAAGCAATAGCCTCTTTAGAGCTCATTTTTTCTAAAACTGACATGCTACTTGATAATTTAAATAAAACTTTAGCAATTCCTTCTTTGGGAGAGAAATCATCCTATGCAGAAACGCTAAAATACGAAATGTTCTGACATTGCTAAAACAATCTGTTCCTTGTGCACATAACTTAGTTATCAAGCTTACTAAAGAGCGTGGCTATTTGAAGTTCCAATCTTTTCATTTCACGTAGAATATCATTTTTGTCCATTTGCATCCAAATATAAAGTTTCAACATGCCCATGACTATCATACATAAAAACCCTGCCGATGCCCATTTAATAAGCTCGTTCGTCTCATTAGTACCAAAAAACTGGACGATACAATATATAAGCAATCCGAAAATCACCAAATGAACCACATTCATTATTATTGCAAGCCATCCCATTTTACTCTTAAAGACTTCTCCCAGTTTTCCAATTAAGTTCTGTTCTTCCAATTCGTCGTAAAACTTTGCTTCTTCCTGATTTAAGGTTTCTTTGATAAGTTCATCGATTTTTTCTCTTTCTTTATTCATGATCTATGTCTTTAAAATTGTTTTTAATTTTTCCCTGGCATGAAACAATCTTGATTTAACCGTCCCAATGGAAATATCCAATATGTTACCAATTTCAAGTAAAGAATATTCCTGTGTATAAAATAATCGCAATACAATTTGTTGGTTATTTGGTAAGCTCTTAATTGCTTCCTGCAATTTTATGATTTCAATATTTTTTTCATCATTATTTGTGCCCTCCAAATTGGTATACTGGTATTGCTTTAATTTTTCGCGTTTCGTTTTATTTTGCCTTAAAATATCGATTGTTTTTCTTGTTACTATGCGCATAGCCCAACTAGAAAAGCTATTGGGATCGCTTAAATTACTAAGCTTATTCATGACAATACCCCAACAATCCTGCACCACATCTTTGGATGCATCCAAATCACTTAGGTACCAATTGGCGTGACTACAGAATCTATTATGATGTCGTTTAACCAGCATTCCCAAGGCCTTCTTATCTCCAGCTTGATATTGCAACACCAATAATGCATCAAAAATTTTATTAGGGATCATTAATTGCCTGTTCTATGCTAAAGACGGTTAAGTTCTTAAAAGGTTCAATTTTTGGGAATTTTTTATACTATTCCTTCTAAAGATAGCTCTATTAAATGCAAACCTATTAGTATTTTTACGCCATGCGTAAAAAGAACAAAAGGCAAGTATTCGAAAAGATTGAAGTGATCGATGCCGGGGCAAAAGGCAAAACTGTTGGCAAAGCCCCTGACGGTCGGGTGATATTTATGACCAACACCGTCCCCGGTGATGTTGTAGATGTACAAACCACCAAAAAGCGAAAAGCTTATTTTGAAGGTAACGCCATAAATTTCCATTCGTATTCAGATAAACGCGTAGAACCAAGATGTGAACATTTTGGGGTTTGTGGTGGTTGTAAATGGCAACATATGGGTTATGAACATCAATTGTTCTATAAACAAAAAGAAGTTGAAAACAACCTGCGTCGCATAGGACATCTAGACCTACCGGAGTCAAGTCCTATCTTAGGTTCCAAGGAGCAATACTTCTATAGAAATAAAATGGAATTCTCATTTTCTGATAGCCGATGGTTAACATTGGAAGAAATACAATCTGAAATCGAAATAAAGGAAAAAAATGCATTGGGATTTCATATTCCAGGAATGTGGGACAAGATATTGGACATAAAAAAATGCCATCTCCAAGCAGACCCATCAAATGCCATTCGTTTGGAAGTCAAAGATTTTGCTGTAAAAAACAACATTTCTTTCTTTAATCCCCGCAACCAATACGGGATGCTTCGTACACTAATGATACGAACAACGTCTAAGGGGGAGATTATGGTATTGATCCAATTTTTTGAGGAAGACAAGGAAAAAAGAGAGCTTTTGTTGAATCATCTGACAGAAAGTTTTCCCGAGATTACCTCTTTGCAATTTGTTGTCAATACAAAACAAAACGATACCATTTATGACCAAGAGATAATCTGTTTTGCTGGACGCGACCATATCATAGAAGAAATGGAGGAACTGCAATTTAAAATCAATGCCAAATCTTTTTACCAAACAAATTCTGAGCAAGCTTATGAGCTTTACAAAGTTGCTCGAGAATTTGCCGGCCTTACAGGAAAGGAGCTGGTTTATGACCTCTATACGGGTACTGGAACCATTGCACAATTTGTTTCTAAAAATGCGAAAAAAGTTATCGGGATCGAATCGGTGCCGGAAGCCATTGAAGACGCCAAATCAAATGCAAAAAACAACAAGATTGAAAATGTTGATTTTTTTGTGGGCGATATGAAAAACGTATTCAACAATGATTTCATCGAAACACATGGCACTCCCGACATAATCATAACCGACCCACCTCGTGATGGTATGCATAAGGATGTGGTTCAACAAATATTGAATATAGCCCCAAATAAGGTAGTTTATGTAAGTTGTAATAGCGCAACCCAGGCTCGGGATTTGGAATTGATGAAACACTTATATAAGGTAACCAAAGTACAAGCGGTTGATATGTTTCCGCAAACACATCACGTAGAAAATGTTGTACTTTTGGAAAAGTTATAGCTACATGAATAAATTAAAAATCGCATTTATTATTTTACTAGGCATCATTTTTTTCTCAGCATGTGAGAAAGATGACATCTGTGTTGCTGGCGATACACCTCTTTTAGTGATTCGGTTTTATGATGAAACCGACACTACAAACACTAAAAACGTTACAAATTTAAGAGTGGTTGGTTTGGACCAAACTACAACAGTAAATACTTTTAGTGACAGATCTTCGGCCGATTCCTTGGCAGTTCCTCTAAGGCCAAGTACTACAAGTACCACATACTTACTCATTGCCAATTCAGCAGATGAGGATGAAGTTGAAATTGGAAATACGGATATCTTAACCATAAATCATGAAACCAAAGAGGTATTTGTTTCAAGGGCCTGTGGATTTATCGCTAATTATGAAAATCTAACACCGAGCCTTGATACCGATACTGATAATTGGATTAAAAATATTGAAGTTATATCGTCAACCGTTGAAAACTCAGAATCAGCCCATGTTAAAATATACCATTAGCATACTATTTCTATTGTGCTTCTTTAATGGATGGGCGCAGGATGACACAATTAATCTTAATCCCCAGGATTCGATTGTTCACAAACAAACTTATGGGCTAAGAGTCGGGGTCGACCTTAGTCGTCTTATAATTTCGCAATCCAGCGAGGGTTACACAGGTCTTGAGATTGTAGGGGACTATCGTTTGAAACAAAAACTCTATATAGCCGTTGAATTGGGAAACGAAAAAAAAACCAAACAGGAAGATCTTTATAATTTCACTACTTCTGGAAGCTATGCAAAGTTGGGCATAGATTATAATACCTATGAGAATTGGTATGGAATGAATAATTCAATTTTCATTGGAGGTAGATACGCCATTAGTAGTTTTAACCAAACACTAAACAACTTTCAATATTTTGACTCCAATAGATACTGGAATCCCGATACATTTCCAAATGGTTCTACTGAAGCTGTTGAATTTGATGGATTGGCTGCCTCCTGGCTGGAATTTGTATTTGGGTTGAAAGCTGAGTTATTTACCAATCTTTATCTTGGTGGAAGTGTTCGAATTGGTTTTTTGGTAAATAATAAAGAGGCGGAAGAATTTCCAAACCTTTTTGTTCCCGGTTTTAATAAGGTTACTGATGATAGTAAATTTGGTATAGGCTACAATTATTCGCTCACTTATATGATTCCTTTGTATAAAAAAGCCAATAAGAAAAAAGAAGAAGAAATCGAAAATGAACAATAGCTAGATTTCCCGAAATCCTTTACTGAAAATCCATTTCATTAAGATCTTGCTACTACCATCTTCTTCAACTGCCGCAAACTTTGGAGCTAAAATGCTTGCAATAATAGCTGCTCCCAATGCCATGTACAAACGGTCTATGGTTAAAAGATACCCAAAGGCAATTCTTGCAAGAAGGAACAAAATTGCAAACCCCAAAAAGTTGAGTAGCACAGCTTTGGTTTTTGGAATCATCTTTTAATTTTTATTTTGAAATTTGGCTTTTTTGCTCCCCTCGTACATAACATATTTTACCAAGCGTGATTCCAATTGGCTATTGAATACCTTTATTTTTCTAGATGGTCTTAATCCAACAAATTTGAGGGCTTCTAAATTCGAAGTTATGAACCAAGCGTCAGTTCCAGGGTATTCCTGCTTAAGCGTATCACCAATAGAAGCATAAAAATCTTCCATGTCAAGGTCTAAGCGTTCACCATACGGCGGATTGAATACCATATGTAAATGATTATCGGTAAACTTGGTTGAATCGAAAAAGCTCTTGCGCTCAACGGTGATGTATTCAGACAGATTGGCGTTTGCAATATTATCAATAGACTTTCTAACAGCAGATGGGGCTTTGTCATAACCCACAATTTTATGATGAAACTCCCGGGTTTTATTCAAACTACTATCAATTATTTTTTGAAAAAGTTCATCATCATAATCTTCCCACTTTTCAAAGGCAAATTCCTTTCTATTGATGTTTGCCGGGATATTACATGCAATCATGGCAGCCTCCGTCAAAAAGGTACCACTCCCACACATCGGATCTAGAAAATCCGATTGTCCGTCCCAACCACTCAATAATAATAGACCGGATGCCAAAACTTCATTAATCGGTGCTATATTGGTAGCAGTCCTATACCCTCTATGATGCAATGATCTACCCGAACTATCCAAGGACACATTACAATGTTCTTTATGAATATGAATATTAATGCGAATATCAGGAAACTTAACATCCACACTAGGTCTTTGCCCTTCAGTATCCCTAAATTTATCCACAATGGCATCCTTGATTTTTTGGGAAACATAAAGTGAATGGGTGAAAACGTCAGAAAATAAGGTGGTGTCTATCGCAAAAGTTGAATCGGCTGAAAGTACTTCAGTCCAATCCAAATTATAAATCTTTTTATAAAGCTCATTCTCGTTTTGAACGGAGAAGGAATGAATAGGCTTTATAATCTTGATAGCCGTTCGTAAACATAGGTTCGCCTTATACATAAATCCGGTATCACCATCGAATGAAACACTGCGCACACCTTCCTTAACATTAGCTGCACCAAGATTCCGTAATTCCTTCGCTAAAAGCTCCTCAAAACCAAATAAAGTCTTGGCAACCATTCTAAAATTATTGTTCATATGCTTTATAAAGATTGCGACAAAAATACAGTATTTTTGCGCCATCCACAGTATGTGGAACTAAATAGTACCTGTACCTAAACCAGCATTAATGACCTATTTATTGCTCATTCTCGGGGTTTTGTTAAGTTTTGCATTCGTATACATCGTAAAACCAAAAAACAAAGAGAACTTCAAGCTTATATTGGCTTTCAGTGGAGCTTTTTTGCTAGCGTTGACCATTTTTGAACTTTTCCCATCAGTCTATGAAAAGTCAGATTCCAAGACCATTGGAGTCTTTATAATGCTGGGAATATTATTACAGATATTCTTGGAATTCTTTTCCAAGGGTGCCGAACATGGTCACGTTCATTTAGACAGTGAAAAAACCAATTTTCCCTGGTTATTATTTATTAGTCTTTCTATACATTCTTTATTGGAAGGCTTCCCCATCGAAAAACACGATACAATCATCTACGGTATATTAATTCATAAAATTCCCATTGCCATTATTTTGAGCATCTTTTTATTGAATTCTAAGATAAAATTGGTCAATGCCTTATTCTTTATTGTTTTGTTTTCTTTAATGTCACCAATAGGCAGTTACATTGCTTCCAATTTTGAATTCGCAATCGAATATTACGCGCCGATCACCGCTTTGGTCATTGGGGTGTTTTTACATATTTCCACCGTTATTTTATTCGAAAGTTCCAAAGACCATAAGTTCAATTTGAGAAAACTGGTCGTTATTTTTCTCGGCATCATAATCGCATATGTTCTTTAAATGTTCAGTAAGTCAGCATCCAAGAGGTTACGACAAGATTTTTGGATAGCCTTTGGCAAATCGTATCCAAGAAAGTGGATCCTTTATGATACAAAAATCAAAGGGTTAGCGCTAAAGTTTCATTTTGATTTAAAATACGCCATGGTTTCTCTGGATATTGAACATCATGATTTGGAAACTAGAATAATTTTATGGGATAAATTACTTTCCTTACAGTCTATTTTAAAGGATGATTTTATTTCGGAAGTCCAGTTCATTGATTCTTTCATTTTGGTAAACCAAAAAGAAATATCAAGGGTCTATGTAGAAAAAGAAGGCGTATCAATCCATAACAAAAACACATGGCGTGAAACGATGGAATTTCTTAACGAAACAATGCTTCAGTTTGAAGCCTTTTTTAAGGACTATAAGGACATCCTTACTCCATAATCATATAAATCCCAAGTATGACCGACTGCGGTATGCTGTCGGTGATTTGAAATGTGATGATTCACCTTTATCCCATGAATAAGAATTTGATTTAATCAAACTACATCATAAAAAATAAAAAGCCAGTGGCTAATAGCTCCACCTAATACAAAAAGGTGCCAAATAAAATGATTATAGGGTATTCGTTTCCAAGCATAGAAAATAATACCCAAAGTATAAAATGCGCCGCCCAAAAAAAGTAATTGAGCACCCATAGTGGAAGTATTATCCAGCAAGTTTTGAAAATCCAATACAATGAGCCATCCCATTGCCAGATAGAGTAGTAATGATATTACTTCGAACTTTCCTGTGAAAAATATTTTAAGAATGGTTCCTATCCCAGCAAATGCCCAGACAATATAGAAAATTAGCCAGCCATTACTGGCTTCCAGATTTATTAAAGCAACAGGAGTATAGGTCCCAGCGATAAGCAGGTATATACTGATATGGTCTATAACACGGAATTTCTGTTTCAAATTAAAATTTGAAACAGAATGATATAGTGTTGATGCTGTAAATAAAACAATGAAGCAAAAACTGTAAATAAGAATACTTAGAGTGGCATAAGTGGTCTTTTGTGTATTCTGGATTAAAAGGAAAAAAAGACCAAAAATGCCTAAAATAATTCCAAGTCCGTGTGAAACTGCATTAAGTTTTTCTTCTGTTTTATAAGACAGTTTTTCATTCATCATCTTATAATTGGGTTATTTGTATCGTTTACCATGTTTAATCACCATGTCAACATCCTGCAATAGGCTTATATACCGCAAAACATCTCCATCAACAGCAATAATATCGGCATATTTACCCGGAGTAATGGTCCCGACTTCATCTGCCACGCCCATCCAGAGTGCAGGCCAGTAAGTAGCCGAGCGAATGGCATACATAGGATCTATTCCAAATTCATTTACCCAAACATCGAGCTCATTCCAAGTAGACTGGCTATGGAATTTCATGGGAATACCACTATCTGTACCTATCATTAATACAACTCCAGCATCCAGTAATTGTTTTATTTTAGTTTCCAAGGTAGGCCTTCGGGAAGGAGTTAGCTGAAAATAAGGCATACGATCTGGGTGTTCTATACTTTTCTTAATGTCAACGATCACGCTATCAGGAAGTCCTAAGTGCCATGAATCGCTGTCCAACTTTTCAGGATTATCCCTCATATATTCGTAATTATAGAGTCCTTCAACGGTAGGGCACCAAAATAGAGGGCCCAGGTTCATTTGTGCAGTTCGTTCTTTTATCATTGCCATAATATCATCTGGATATTTTGGGGCTGAGGATAGCCCAGTATGTTCAAAACAATCTACACCGACTTGAAGTCCCCTTCGTATTTCCTCTGGTCTATGACTGTGTGCCACCACCTTTAAATTGTGTTTATGTGCTTCATCGACTACTGCCTTGAATTCTTCTTTGGTCATTTGATCTTGATCTACAATTTTTATACAGTCAACACCGGCATTGGCCAATTTTCTAATTTTCTTTCTTCCGTCTTCAGCACCGTTTACCCCCCATCGAAAATCTTCTGTCCCAGGATATGGTTTGTGTTGTATAAACGGTCCCGATACATAAAGTGTTGCCCCTGGAATCTCGCCGTTGTTGATGGCATCACGAACGGCAATACTTTCTTCTAAAGGTGCTCCCAAATCCCGAGCACTAGTAACTCCGGCCATTAATAATTGATAAGCAGAAGCGGGCATTATAACATCTTTGAACAATGGTGGATAGGTTTTGTCCCAATAGGTGTAGTCAGAATGTCCGTTGATCATGGTATGCACGTGCATATCCCACAAACCAGGGAGAACAGTTTGTCCTTCTGTGGAAATTATTTCGGCATTAGACGGTATTGGAGTATCAGAAATAGTACCAACTGTTTTAATCTTTTCCCCATCAATAATGATTACGCTATTCTTAATTGGAGTTGAACCAAAGCCATCAATTAGCGTACCTCCAACCAAAGCTTTTATTTTTGTTTCCTGGGAGTTAAGTAGAAGTATGGATAGGGTGAAAATTGCGGAAAGCAGTATTCTTAACATAATATCAATTTTCACTAAATATAGTAAAAACATATGTTTTAAAGTTCATGAATACGAACAACAGACTTAGGTTAAAAACAAAAATACCCTTACAACTTTGTAAGGCGTTTCAAGACCACGCAAAGCGTGGGAGCAAGGCGGCGGCCTATTCAATGACTGTCTGTGAATCCAATCGCAGCGGAGGATAAGCAGCTGCAGGAATGGAACCACGCCAAAGGCGTGGGTCTACACTCCTGGTTCTTTTAAAAAAAAAGGATCCCGACCAAATGAATGATCGGGATCCTCGAAGAAGGCGGCGGCCTATCGATGACGAAGCCAAAAGCCATGCTTTTGTGCCTGTCACGACCCTGACTTTTGCCGTGGGCAAAAAGTCAGCGGCTCTCCCACTATGCGATAAAAAAAAGGATCCCGACCAAATGAATGATCGGGATCCTCGAAGAAGGCGGCGGCCTATCGATGACGAAGCCAAAAGCCATGCTTTTGTGCCTGTCACGACCCTGACTTTTGCCGTGGACAAAAAGTCAGCGGCTCTCCCACAATGCGATAAAAAAAAGGATCCCGACCAAATGAATGATCGGGATCCTCGAAGAAGGCGGCGGCCTACTCTCCCACCTGGTGTGGCAGTACCATCGGCGCAGACGGGCTTAACTTCCCTGTTCGGAATGGTAAGGGGTGGGCCCCGTCGCCATGGCCACCTAAATTTTATACTGGACTTGGTCCAGCATCTATATTTTGATACTTCCTTGATCGGAAGCATGACATAATAAAGGGACAGTTGAAGAGGGTAATACGTGTTCTTTGAGTAAATGGTACGTTTCGAGCTTTAAAAAGGTTGTCGCCCCTACGTTCCGATCAACGGAAGTAGGGGACTTATATGCGCAAGCTCAACGGGCAATTAGTACCACTCGGCTATGGACATTACTGCCCCTACACCTATGGCCTATCAACGTGGTCATCTCCCACGGCCCTTTAAAGAAATCTCATCTTGTGGCTGGTTTCGCGCTTATATGCTTTCAGCGCTTATCCAATCCCGACATAGCTACCCAGCGATGCTCCTGGCGGAACAACTGGTGCACCAGCGGTCAGTCCGACCCGGTCCTCTCGTACTAGGGTCAGATCCACGCAGATTTCTAACGCCCGCAGTAGATAGAGACCGAACTGTCTCACGACGTTCTGAACCCAGCTCGCGTGCCACTTTAATGGGCGAACAGCCCAACCCTTGGGACCTTCTCCAGCCCCAGGATGTGACGAGCCGACATCGAGGTGCCAAACCCCCCCGTCGATATGAGCTCTTGGGGGAGATCAGCCTGTTATCCCCGGCGTACCTTTTATCCTTTGAGCGATGGCCCTTCCATACGGAACCACCGGATCACTATGCTCTTGTTTCCAACCTGATCGACCTGTATGTCTCTCAGTCAAGCGCCCTTGTGCCATTGCACTCTACACACGATTGCCAACCGTATTGAGGGCACCTTTAGAAGCCTCCGTTACTCTTTTGGAGGCGACCACCCCAGTCAAACTACCCACCACGCACTGTTCCCTCTAAAGAGGGTTAGGCCCCGGACAAGCAAAGGCTGGTATTTCAACAACGGCTCCACCACGCCTGGCGACGCAGCTTCAAAGCCTCCCAGCTATCCTACACATTGCTTGACCAAGGTCAATACGAAGCTATAGTAAAGGTGCACGGGGTCTTTTCGTCCCACTGCGGGTAACCGGCATCTTCACCGATACTACAATTTCACCGAGCTCATGGCCGAGACAGTGTCCAGATCGTTGCACCATTCGTGCAGGTCGGAACTTACCCGACAAGGAATTTCGCTACCTTAGGACCGTTATAGTTACGGCCGCCGTTTACTGGGGCTTCAATTCAATGCTTCTCCGAAGATGACATCTCCTCTTAACCTTCCAGCACCGGGCAGGTGTCAGGCCCTATACTTCATCTCTCGATTTAGCAGAGCCCTGTGTTTTTGATAAACAGTCGCCTGGACCTCTTCACTGCGGCCCTGACTTTTACGTCAGGGCGACCCTTCTCCCGAAGTTACGGGTCTATTTTGCCTAGTTCCTTAGCCATGAATCTCTCGAGCGCCTTAGAATTCTCATCCCAACTACCTGTGTCGGTTTAGGGTACGGGCTGCTTCGCTTGCTTTTCTTGGAAGTCGATATGCTGGATTATCACCTTGGCCGTAGCCTCGGTGTACTATCGCGGTGTTACCACTCGCTTCAACGTGCAATTCCGTCTGCACGCACCAACTCCTCGCCTCCGTCGCTTTCAATGCGAGCAGGTACAGAAATATTAATCTGTTGTCCATCCACTTCCCCCTTCGGGTCTGCGTTAGGTCCCGACTGACCCCCAGCTGATTAGCATAGCTGGGGAAACCTTAGTCTTTCGGCGTGTGGGTTTCTCGCCCACATTATCGTTACTTATGCCTACATTTTCGTTTGTAGCTCCTCCAGCATCCCTCGCAGGTACACCTTCAGCGGCACTACAATGCTCCCCTACCCCTCTATAAATAGAAGCCATAGCTTCGGTGGTGTGCTTATGCCCGATCATTATCCATGCGGAACCGCTCGACCAGTGAGCTGTTACGCACTCTTTAAATGAATGGCTGCTTCCAAGCCAACATCCTGGCTGTCAATGCAGTTCCACCGCGTTTTGTCAACTTAGCACACACTTTGGGACCTTAGCTGATGGTCCGGGTTCTTTCCCTCTCGGACATGGACCTTAGCACCCATGCCCTCACTGCGCAGAAACATTTTATAGCATTCGGAGTTTGTCAGGAATTGGTAGGCGGTGAAGCCCCCGCATCCAATCAGTAGCTCTACCTCTATAAAACTATCTACACGCTGCACCTAAATGCATTTCGGGGAGTACGAGCTATTTCCGAGCTTGATTGGCCTTTCACCCCTACCCACAGGTCATCCCAAGACTTTTCAACGTCAACGGGTTCGGTCCTCCACTGTGTGTTACCACAGCTTCAACCTGCCCATGGGTAGATCGCACGGTTTCGCGTCTACTACTACTGACTATGGCGCCCTATTCAGACTCGCTTTCGCTACGGCTCCGTCCCTAAAGGACTTAACCTTGCCAGTAAAAGTAACTCGTAGGCTCATTATGCAAAAGGCACGCCGTCACCGCGCCGAAACGCGGCTCCGACCGCTTGTAAGCGTATGGTTTCAGGATCTTTTTCACTCCGTTATTCACGGTTCTTTTCACCTTTCCCTCACGGTACTGGTTCACTATCGGTCTCTCAGGAGTATTTAGTCTTGGCGGATGGTCCCGCCGGATTCATACAGGGTTTCACGTGCCCCGCACTACTCAGGATACCACTATCGACAATGTTCTTTGCTTATACGGGACTGTCACCCTCTATGGTCGCTCTTTCCAAAGCGTTCTAATTCATCGCACGTCGAATCCCGTGGTCCTACAACCCCAATATTGCCGAAACAACATTGGTTTGGACTAATCCGATTTCGCTCGCCGCTACTATCGGAATCACTTTTGTTTTCTCCTCCTCCGGCTACTTAGATGTTTCAGTTCACCGGGTTTGCTTCTCTTACGAGATGACATGTCTTCAACATGCCGGGTTGCCCCATTCGGATATTCGCGGATCATATCGTGTGTGCCGATCCCCGCGACTTTTCGCAGCTTATCACGTCCTTCATCGCCTCTGAGAGCCTAGGCATTCCCCATACGCCCTTATCTAGCTTGTCGCCAGACCTTTTTACCCTGAAACAAGTTCAGGGTCAATTAATTCTAATTCGTACTTCTTTACTTAAAAAATTCGTGTTTTCTCTTCAGTGCACACATCCCCTAAAGAATATATGCCCTGTCCCAATATGTCAATGAACTTTGTCAAAATGATGGTTTGTCGGGGTCCCTTACGGGCCTCCTCAAAATCCCATTTTGAGAATGCATTAAAAGAATCTCATTTTAGAAACCATGAAAAGCAAGCTTTTCCTGTTTCTATCATTCCGATCCTGCTTTTTAAAGCATCCATCGTGGAGAATATCGGAGTCGAACCGATGACCTCCTGCGTGCAAGGCAGGCGCTCTAGCCAGCTGAGCTAATCCCCCATTTTTTTAGTGATGAGTCATTAGTGGTGAGTCATGAGCAAACAAAACCCCCCTCTCAACTTCTAAAATTTCCAGTACTCCAATCAATGAACGTCATCCCAACACCCCGTAACGAGATGCCCGGACACAGTAGTCCCAGGCAGACTCGAACTGCCGACCTCTACATTATCAGTGTAGCGCTCTAACCAGCTGAGCTATGGGACTGTCCCTACCACAACCGGCCACATGGCCCGAAACGGCATTTACTTATATAGTAGTATCATAAAGACAGTGCTTGAACTTAAATTAAATCGAAAAAACGGGACCGGTCAAGACCTTCTCGGTCGTCGGTACTCTAGAAAGGAGGTGTTCCAGCCGCACCTTCCGGTACGGCTACCTTGTTACGACTTAGCCCTAGTTACCGATCTTGCCCTAGGCCGCTCCTTACGGTGACGGACTTCAGGCACTCCCGGCTTCCATGGCTTGACGGGCGGTGTGTACAAGGCCCGGGAACGTATTCACCGGATCATGGCTGATATCCGATTACTAGCGATTCCAGCTTCACGGGGTCGAGTTGCAGACCCCGATCCGAACTGTGACCGGTTTTGTAGATTCGCTCTCTGTTGCCAGATGGCTGCTCTCTGTACCGGCCATTGTAGCACGTGTGTGGCCCAGGACGTAAGGGCCGTGATGATTTGACGTCATCCCCACCTTCCTCACGGTTTGCACCGGCAGTCCCGTTAGAGTCCCCGACATGACTCGCTGGCAACTAACGGTAGGGGTTGCGCTCGTTATAGGACTTAACCTGACACCTCACGGCACGAGCTGACGACAACCATGCAGCACCTTGCAAATTGCCCGAAGGAAAAGGTATCTCTACCCCTGTCAATATGCATTTAAGCCCTGGTAAGGTTCCTCGCGTATCATCGAATTAAACCACATGCTCCACCGCTTGTGCGGGCCCCCGTCAATTCCTTTGAGTTTCATTCTTGCGAACGTACTCCCCAGGTGGGATACTTATCACTTTCGCTTGGCCGCCCAGGTCTCAAGGACCCGGACAGCTAGTATCCATCGTTTACGGCGTGGACTACCAGGGTATCTAATCCTGTTCGCTCCCCACGCTTTCGTCCATCAGCGTCAGTATATGGTTAGTGACCTGCCTTCGCAATCGGTGTTCTATGTAATATCTATGCATTTCACCGCTACACTACATATTCCAGCCACTTCACCATAACTCAAGACCACCAGTATCAAAGGCAATTCTACGGTTGAGCCGCAGACTTTCACCCCTGACTTAATGGCCCGCCTACGGACCCTTTAAACCCAATAATTCCGGATAACGCTCGGACCCTCCGTATTACCGCGGCTGCTGGCACGGAGTTAGCCGGTCCTTATTCTTACGGTACCGTCAGTCAACTACACGTAGCTGTTTTTCTTCCCGTATAAAAGCAGTTTACAACCCATAGGGCCGTCTTCCTGCACGCGGCATGGCTGGATCAGAGTCTCCTCCATTGTCCAATATTCCTCACTGCTGCCTCCCGTAGGAGTCTGGTCCGTGTCTCAGTACCAGTGTGGGGGATCCCCCTCTCAGGGCCCCTACCCATCGTAGTCATGGTAAGCCGTTACCTTACCATCAAACTAATGGGACGCATGGCCATCTCTTGCCGCCCGAAGGCTTTAATCAAAATGCAATGCTGCAAAATGATACTACGGGGCATTAATCCAAGTTTCCCTGGGCTATTCCCCTGCAAAAGGTAGGTTCCATACGCGGTGCGCACCCGTGCGCCGGTCGTCAGCGAAGTGCAAGCACTCCCTGTTACCCCTCGACTTGCATGTGTTAGGCCTGCCGCTAGCGTTCATCCTGAGCCAGGATCAAACTCTTCATCGTTGATTCTTAAATAATTTCGACCAACTCCCTGAAAAATCAATCCCGGCCCCGTCTCTCGATTCAAATTCTTATATATAAAAGTGCAACCAAATGCACCTTATACGCTGTCTTTACAATATTCCAATGAACTTCAACATAACGAAACAAAATCCGCCCCATTAATCTAACCCCAAAGCCTCAGCCCCAAAGCGGGTGCAAATATAAGATGGTTTTTTAAATTAAAAATATAATTGTGGACTTTTTTAAACTTTTTTTTACACCAATTACACAAACCCTTATTCTATAAGGTCTTACGGGTAAATAAATTTTAAAAAAGGGTATTAAATTTAATACATTTCATTGATTTATACAAGAATTTTTGAAGTATTTTTTTCGCGTTAGGGACAGTAATGGCATCCCCACACGAAGTAAGGGATATAATGTATGGCCCGACCCAGCATTTTAAGGAGCTGGGTAACGCCCTAAAAACATACCTATATATATTGCCCGCATGAATACAAGATAGTATCTTTGCGAACTTATTGTCATAATAGAAACATGATCAAGATTACTTTACCAGACGGAACCATTAAGGAGTACAGCAAAGGCAGTACTGCCATGGATATTGCCAAGAGCATAAGTGAGGGCTTGGCACGGAACGTTATTTCGGCCAAATACAATGATACAATCGTTGAAACCATTACCCCATTAAATCAAGATGGTTCCTTAACCTTATATACGTGGAACAATGATGAAGGCAAAAAGGCTTTCTGGCATTCTTCTTCGCATATTGTGGCGCAAGCCTTGGAAGAATTATATCCTGGAGCTAAATTAACAATAGGTCCTGCTATTGAAAACGGATTCTATTATGACGTCGATTTTGGTGAACACACCGTGTCGGAAAAAGATTTTCCAACTATCGAAAAAAGGGCTTTGGAAATAGCCCGTGGCAAGCATGATTTTAAAATGCACTCGGTGGCCAAAGCCGATGCATTGGAAAAATACAAATCGCAGGGGAATGAATACAAGGTTGAACTCATCGAGAATCTTGAAGATGGTACCATTACGTTTTGCGACCATGATACGTTTACCGATTTGTGCCGTGGCGGACATATTCCCAATACCGGTGTTGTAAAAGCAATTAAAATATTGAGTGTTGCCGGTGCCTACTGGCGAGGTGATGAAAAAAACAAACAACTTACAAGAGTTTATGGTATTTCATTTCCTAAACAAAAAGAATTAACTGAGTATCTACAGCTTTTAGAAGAAGCGAAGAAAAGAGATCATCGCAAATTAGGCAAAGAGCTTGAGCTTTTTACCTTTTCACAAAAAGTTGGTCAGGGCCTTCCCCTGTGGTTACCTAAAGGTGCTGCCTTACGAGAACGTTTGGAGGAGTTCTTGAAAAAGGCCCAAAAGAAAGCAGGATACGAAATGGTGGTTACCCCACATATAGGTCAAAAAGAACTCTATGTTACTTCTGGCCATTATGCCAAATATGGGGAAGATAGCTTTCAACCCATTCACACACCAAAGGATGATGAGGAGTTTTTATTAAAACCCATGAACTGCCCCCACCATTGTGAAATTTATAACCATAGACCTTTTAGTTATAGGGAACTCCCCGTACGTTATGCTGAATTCGGGACTGTTTATAGGTATGAGCAAAGTGGTGAGCTTCATGGATTGACACGTGTTCGCGGATTTACCCAAGATGATGCACACATATTCTGTACTCCAGAACAACTTGACCAAGAGTTTAAAAATGTAATTGACCTATCATTATATGTCCTAGGTTCTCTAGGTTTTGAAAATTTTAAAGCACAAGTATCAATAAGAGACCTAGATACTCCTGAAAAATATATTGGATCTGTTGAAAATTGGGAAAAAGCGGAAAACGCCATAATCAACGCTGCAAAAGAAAAAGGACTGGATTTTGTGATTGAAAGTGGTGAAGCGGCATTCTATGGACCAAAACTTGATTTCATGGTAAAAGATGCCCTTGGAAGAAACTGGCAATTAGGTACCATACAGGTTGATTATAACTTGCCTGAGCGTTTTGACCTCACCTATAAAGGGAGTGACAATGAGCTACATAGGCCTGTAATGATACACCGTGCACCCTTTGGCAGCATGGAACGATTTATCGCTCTTTTATTAGAACATACCGGCGGAAACTTTCCATTATGGTTGATCCCAGAACAAGCTATTATACTCCCAGTTAGTGAGAAACATGAAATATATGCCGAAAAAGTTTTACATTCACTGGAAAATAACGAAATTCGCGCCCTCATTGATAACAGAAATGAAACTGTTGGGAAGAAAATCCGAGAAGCGGAAATGAGTAAAACACCGTTTATGCTTATCGTTGGAGAAAGTGACGAAAAGAACAATACAATATCTGTCCGTAAACATGGAGGTGATGATTTAGGAGCTATAAGTGTGCAGGATTTCGTTGACTTGGTCACTAAGGAAATAAACAGTACCTTAAAGTCGTTTTAATAAAAAATTGAAGTTTAATTTAAAAAAATAGGTCATAGCAATACGAAAAAGATTTAGGCCCCAACCTAGAAGGGAAAACAAGAATCCCCATAAAATCAATGAAAGGATTGTCTCACCTAATGTGAGGTTGGTCGGTGATAATATTGAAGTTGGTGTTTATACATTGCCGCAGGCAATGGAGAAAGCAGAGGAGTTAGGTTTGGATTTGGTAGAGATTTCGCCAAAAGCAGACCCTCCAGTATGTAAAGTCATTGATTACAAGAAATTTCTCTACGAGCAGAAGAAACGTGAGAAAATAATGAAAGCGAAAGCTTCCAAAGTTGTGGTCAAAGAGATTAGATTTGGTCCGAATACAGACGACCATGATTACGAGTTTAAAAAGAAACATGCTGAGAAGTTTTTAAAAGACGGGGCTAAATTAAAGGCCTATGTATTCTTTAAAGGACGCTCAATAGTATATAAAGATCAAGGTGAAATATTGTTGTTAAGACTTGCCTCTGAATTGGAAGAATTGGGCAAAGTTGAACAAATGCCAAAATTGGAAGGTAAGCGTATGACTATGTTCATTGCGCCAAAGACAAAGAAATAGAATTAATGAGCTGAATTCAATCGGCTTGAAAAGATACTGAACGCTGCCTGCTTTGCAGGCAGTTTCAGCATAAAGTGAGATAAACATAAATAGGAAAAAATGCCTAAACAAAAAACAAAATCCAGTGCCAAAAAACGCTTTAAGCTTACTGGTACAGGTAAAATCAAAAGAAAGCACGCTTTTAAGAGCCACATTCTTACGAAGAAGTCTAAAAAGCGTAAGCTTGCGTTAACACACTCTGGATTGGTACACGATGCAGATGTTAACAGTATTAAAGAACAATTACGTTTAAAATAATTGTCCTTTACGGTAATTAATCATTAACCCTGGAGTTAGGCCAAAAAAGATTCTGAAACAAGTTCAGGACGCCTACTACAAAAACAATTAAAATTATGCCAAGATCAGTAAATGCAGTTGCTTCAAGAGCACGAAGAAAAAAAGTGATGAAGCAGGCCAAAGGTTACTTTGGAAGACGTAAAAATGTCTGGACAGTAGCCAAAAACGCGGTTGAAAAAGCAATGTTATATGCTTATAGAGATCGTAGAAACAAAAAAAGAACGTTCCGCGCCCTTTGGATTACCCGTATTAATGCAGGAGCAAGATTACACGGAATGTCATATTCGCAATTTATGGGAAAAGTAAAAGCCAATAACATTGAACTAAACCGCAAGGTTTTAGCAGATTTGGCCATGAACCACCCAGATGCTTTTAAAGCAATTGTAGATAAAGTAAAATAGATTTAAAAACATATCTCACTAAAAAAAATCCGATTCCAACGAATCGGATTTTTTGTATCTTAAAGCCAAATGAAACTTAGGATGATTCAGCGTAAAACAAGTTTAATTTTATTTGTCATTTTAATCTTTTATTGCAGTGAAACTTTCTCCCAAAAGGATAGTCTATCATATTTGGCATTGGGAGATAGTTACACGATTGGCACCAGTGAAAGGCCAGAGAATAGTTGGCCACAACAGTTGGTTAAAACATTGCGCAATAAAGGTAAATTAGTAAAAGAACCCAAAATAATTGCTGGTGCAGGTTGGACCACGGAAAAATTAATATCAGAAGTCCAATCTTCCAATTTAAATACTGAATACGATCTGGTTTCACTGCTCATAGGTGTTAACAATCAGTACAGGGGGTTGGATATAACCCAATTCAGAAAACAATTTTTATCACTTCTAGAAAAAAGTATATCCCTTGCCGGGAATGATACTTCAAAAGTTTTTGTATTATCAATTCCCGATTGGGGTGTAATGCCTTTCGCAGCGCTTAGAGATCCGAAAAAAATAACTCGGGAAATTGGAAAATACAATGCAATAATCAAAGAGGAAGTTGCAAAACGAAATGTTCTATATATTGATATTACCAAATTATCACGCCAGGCTATTGTGGATAAAACCCTCATTGCTTCAGACGGATTGCATCCGTCAAAAAAAATGTACAAGACCTGGGCCAAGAAAGTTTCAAAAAATATTTTAAAAAGATTGGATTAGACTGAGTTTAAATAGTATTCTAATTTCCAAATGCCGTAATCACCAAGTTTCTTCCCGAAGCATTGTTTCTATGCTCGCATAAATATATCCCTTGCCAAATCCCTAAATTCAATTTTCCTTTTGTAATGGGTATTTGTATGGATGAACCCATTAATGAAGCTTTAATATGAGCTGGCATATCATCAGGACCTTCATAGGTATGCATGTAATAAGGTGCGTTTTCAGGAACCATCTTATTCATATGACTTTCAAAATCATCACGAACGGTAGGATCAGCGTTTTCATTAATAGTAAGACTTGCCGATGTATGTTTAATAAAAACCTGTAGCATTCCCATATTAATTGTACTTATTTCTGGAATATTATCCAAAACTTCCCTGGTAACTAAATGAAAACCTCTTGAAAATGGTTTGAGTCGAATTTCCTTTTGATAAAACTTCATTGGTCTTTATTGAAATATTAGCTGATGTTAATATAAACTTTATGATTATAAGTCTTATTATTTAACCCTAACAAATACCTTTGCAACTTCAAATTAGAGTATATGGACCTTTCTAGAGTAAAAATGGTGGTGACCGATATGGATGGTACCTTATTGAATTCAAACCATGAGGTCAGCAATCGGTTCTTTGAGCTATATGAAGAGTTAAAACAGCGGGGTATTTTGTTCGTTGCCGCAAGCGGCAGACAATACAATAGTATTGTCGATAAGTTGGAACCCATTAAAAATGAAATTATTGTTATTGCCGAAAATGGGGGCTTTGTCAAGCAAAATGATTCTGAATTAGTATTGACTCCTCTGCCCCATCAAGCGAAGAATACTATACTCAATGTGCTGGAGAATGTTGCTAACGTTCATCCGGTATTATGCAGCAAGGATAATGCTTTTCTGACTAAAACTTCAACAGCGTTTATGGACAAATTGAAAGAGTATTATACCGAATTTACCCTATTGGATAATTTGAAAGCCCATGAGGGCGAAATCATAAAAATAGCAATATACCATTTTGAAAGTTCTGAAAAATACATCTATCCTGTTGTAGAACATTTGGAAGGCGACTTAAAAGTAAAGGTGTCAGGCGCAAATTGGGTAGACATCTCAAGCCCCAATGCAAATAAGGGTTACGCTCTCGACTTGATTCAAAAGAAATATAACATCACACCAGAGGAAACCATGGTCTTTGGAGATTATAATAATGACCTTGAAATGCTTGCCCTGGCGGAGTACAGTTTTGCTATGGAAAATGCCCATCCGAATGTTAAGAAAGTTGCGAATTATTTAACAAAGAGTAATGACAATCTTGGTGTAGAACGTATCTTGGAAAAACTGCTACTGCAGTAACCCATTACGTCTTTTGCTTCTTTTTCCTAGCAGCAGGAAATAAGACATTATTCAAAATAAGACGATATCCGGGAGAAGTTGGGTGCAGTTCTAATTCTGTTTTCGGATCTCCTACCCTATGCTGATAGTCCTCAGGGTCATGACCACCATAAAAAGTAAAAAATCCTTTTCCCTTAATACCATGAATATATCGCGCCTCACCATTGATTTTGTTCTCACCTAAAATCAATACCGTTGGCTTTATTTCGTTTCTAGTAAAAGACGTAGTTTGCCCCATAAAACCTTTTACCAATGCCGTATGATTTTGGCATAACATTGTTGGTACAGGGTCCCATTTTGCTGAAAAATCCATCAAAGAAAAATAATCTGATTCTTTTGGCACCTCTCCCCTTTTGTTCGTCATGTCAATTGAAGAAAACTCATAACGTAAAGGATTCCTTTCTAATGTGAAATTGGTGAAAGCAAAAGTTTTATTATAATCCAGTTTACTCTGATAATTAGCATCCGATGGATCATAATCGAACATAGGCTCACATATATCAACACCGTCAGCAGCAAGAGCTATATCAAAACTATCGGTAGCGGAACACATGGCGAACATAAAACCACCACCAATCACGTAGTTTCTGATTTTTAAGGCAACATCCCTTTTTTCTTCCGATACTTTATCATACCCTAATTTGGATGCTAGTGCTTCAGCCTCCTTTTTACCATCAATATACCAGGGCGTGGCTCTGTAGGCACCATAGAACTTACCATATTGCCCCGTAAAATCCTCGTGATGTAAATGCAACCAGTCATATAAAACCAGTTTATTATCCAATACATCTTCATCATAAACCGTTATATAGGGAATTTCAGCATAGGTCAAAACCATAGTCACTGCATCATCCCAAGGTTGATTGGTTTTTGGTGTGTACACCGCTATTTTTGGTGCTTTTTCAAGTATAACAGCTTCTTGGTTTTGAGACGGACTACTTATATCATCTAGAATACGTTGCGCCTGACCATCAGAAAGAATCTCAAAAGAAACGCCTCTAATTTGACATTCCTTTCTAATGCTTTCCCCATCTGGAAGTAAGAAAGAACCACCTCTATAATTTAACAACCATTGCACTTTTTGCTGCTTGGTAAGCACCCAAAAGGTAATACCATAGGCTTTAAGATGATTTTTTTGACTCTCGGCATCCATTGGTATAAGTATGGAAGAGGCTGAAAGTTGAAGGGAAAATAAAACAAAAAATATTGTGGACAAAAGTCCTATTGAATGCGCCCGTCTTCCGAACAGGCGGACTCGAGAGAACGGTTGAAAAATTATTCTAAAAAGGTACGTCGCTATCATCCGGGTTAAGGTCATCATTCATTGAACTACCAAAAGCCTCATTGGCATCGGGTAGATTTTTGGTCAAAAAGGGATTCTCATCATCTGCATTCATCTTTGATTGAAACTCGAAAGGAGAATCAAAGTCATCTAAATTATCAAATTTACCCAGTTGTCCAATGAACTTTAACCTAATTGTATCCAAACCGCCATTTCTGTGTTTAGCAACAATGAATTCTGCCTGGCCCTGCGTAGGAGTTCGTTCTTCATCGTCCCATTCATCAATTTTATAATATTCGGGCCTATAGATAAAGGAAACTATATCTGCATCTTGCTCAATGGCTCCAGACTCCCTAAGGTCAGAGAGAATAGGTCGCTTACTACCTCCACGCGTTTCAACAGCCCTGGATAATTGTGATAGTGCGATTACTGGAACATTCAATTCTTTGGCCAAGGCTTTTAGGTTTCTTGAGATTGTGGAAATTTCCTGTTCACGGTTACCCCCTTTTTGACTACCCCCTGCTGTCATCAATTGCAAGTAATCAATTATGACCATTTTAATACCATGCTGTGATGCCAATCGTCTTGCTTTTGCCCTTAAATCAAAAATGGACAAGGATGGCGAGTCATCAATAAACAAAGGCGCTTTTTCAAGTGTCTTCACTTTTACATTAAGCTGCTCCCATTCATGTTTTTCTAACCTACCTGTTCTCAACTTTTCAGAAGATAGCCCTGTTTCAGAAGATATTAATCTTGTAATCAACTGTACTGAGGACATTTCCAACGAAAAGAATGCAACAGGAATATTTGAATTCACTGCAATATTTCTTGCCATGGATAAGGTCAAGGCTGTTTTACCCATACCAGGACGGGCTGCAACAATGACCAAATCACTTGGTTGCCAACCAGAAGTAAGTTTATCTAATTTATCAAAGCCTGATGGAATTCCGCTTAAACCCTCTTTATTGGCAATTTCCTCAATTCTTTTTTTGGCCTGGATTACCAAATTCTGAGCCGTTTCGGCAGATCGTTTTAAGTTACCTTGGGTAACATCATAGAGTTTGGATTCGGCCGTATCCAACAAATCAAAAACATCGGTACCATCATCATAAGCATCCTCGATTATTTCATTCGAAATTTTAATAAGACTACGCTGTATAAATTTTTGAAGAATAATTCTGGCATGAAACTCAATATGCGCCGAAGATGCCACTTTCTGCGTCAATTTAATGAGGTAAAAATCCCCACCAACCGATTCAAGTCGGCCATCCTTCTTTAATTGGGAAGAAACGGTTAATAAATCGACCGGTTCAGAGGTTTCGAACAATTTAAAAATTGCCTCATAAATAAAACGATGGGCATCTTTATAAAAAACATTAGGATGTAAGATATCTATTACTTCATCAACACCTTTCTTGTCAATCATCATTGCCCCAAGCACAACTTCCTCTAAATCAACTGCTTGCGGAGGTATTTTACCTCTCTCAAGGTTGATTATAGTGGATTTGTCGATCTTACGACCAATAAGTGGCTTAGGTTTTTCCATGAGTACGAAAATATGCAATTAACCTTAAGTTAACATGGTTTTACAACTAACGATATTAACGGTTGATTAACAATTCACCTGTTGATAAGTTACAAAATCTGTTGATAACAGAAAAAAAATGAGGAATGGATTAATTAAATTTTAACAACCTTGACAATAACGACGGTTAGCCATTAAATACTCCCATGCTTGCATATTTATCCATGCGTAAATCTACCAGTTCTTTTGGTGATAACTTTTCCAATACCTGATAATGGGCAGCAATTTTGTTCTTCACAATTTCAAAAGTCTTCTCACGATTACTATGTGCACCGCCGACAGGTTCACGAACAATTTCGTCTATTAGTTTTAACTTTTTCATATCAGGAGCAGTAAGTTTAAGTGATTCGGCAGCCTGCTCTTTATATTCCCAACTTCTCCATAAGATTGAAGAGCATGATTCAGGTGAAATTACCGAGTACCAGGTGTTTTCCAACATCAATACTCGATCACCAACACCAATCCCCAAAGCACCACCTGAAGCTCCTTCACCGATAATAGTAACGATAATGGGAACCTTAAGTCGGGTCATTTCCAATATATTCCTAGCAATGGCCTCACCTTGGCCACGTTCTTCAGCTTCAATGCCAGGATAAGCACCAGGAGTATCAATCAAACAGACAACCGGTATCCCGAATTTCTCTGCAGATTTCATAAGACGTAACGCCTTTCTATATCCCTCAGGGTTGGCCATTCCGAAATTTCGATACTGTCGCGTTTTGGTATTATATCCTTTCTGTTGACCAATGAACATATAGCTTTGGTCTCCGATTTTACCCAAACCACCTATCATTGCCTTGTCATCCTTTACATTACGATCACCATGCAATTCCAAGAAGGTATCACCGCAAATGGCATTGATATAATCCAATGTATAAGGTCTATTAGGATGTCTTGAAAGCTGGACACGTTGCCAAGCCGAAAGGTTTTTATAAATATCCTTTCGTGTTTCAGCTAACTTTTTTTCAATCTGCTTACATGTTTCGCTAACATCAACATCGCTTTCCTCTCCGATGATCATACATTTGTCGAGCTGGTCCTCAAGCTCCTTAATGGGCAGTTCAAAATCTAAATATTCCATGAGATGGGTAGGTTTTGTTAGTTTGATTGGACAAATATAAAATAATATAAGGGAACCCTATTCACTACACATTCTTTTTAGCACCCATTTGTTTCAATACCCCATTGGCGATAACAGTTATGATAAATAGTAAAGCCCCAGAAAAAAACAATTAAGTGTAGCTGTAAGTAATTTTTTAGTTTAACGCTTGGCATTCTGTAACAAGTAAAATGCTAAAATACCAAAAACGATGTTAGGGATGATTACAGCCAAAAGTGGTGAAAAGCCCGCTTGCTCTGCCAAAGTGCCAAATACCTTATCAAAAAAGATGTAGATAAACGCAACCCCAATACCAAAAGCTAGATTTATTCCCATACCACCTCGTCTTTTGACCGAGGATACTGCAACAGCAATAATAGTTAGAATAAATGCCGTAAGTGGTAAGGCCCATCTTCTATATTTTACAAGAACATAGCTTTTGATGTTAGAAGCACCTTTTCTTCTTTGGTCAGCAATGAATTTATTCAGCTCGTAAAGATTTTTGGTCTCTGCGATATAAGATACCGGAGTAAGATCGTCAATCTTAAATGTGAATAAAGTATCTAACCTATTCTTTGTTTCAATAATTGCAGAATCCCCAATAATCTTTCGCTTTTTATACTTAATAAGCCTATAAATACTATCTTTTTCGACCCAACGTATACTATTGGCCGAGATTTTAAAATCCAAGGTGTTGTCATCATTGAATCTTTCAAATGTGAATTTATTTGCATTTTGTCTTGCTGGATCAAAACTACTCACATAAATAAAGTCGTTTTCGTTGAGCTGATTAAAAATATTACTCGTAATCCTATCCTGCTTTCCTTTTTTTAAATATTTGAATTTAAACTCATTATATCCTTTACTGGCATTGGGCACTATAAACATTGCCATTACCAACATAGTTAATGCAACAATGGTTGCTCCAATAATGTAGGGTCTTAGAAAACGATTATAAGATACTCCAGAACTTAATATAGCAACAATCTCAGTATTACTTGCCAATTTCGAAGTGAAAAAAATAACCGATAAAAACAGAAATATCGGAAATAGAAGACTGCCAATATAAATAGTAAAGTTAATGTAGTAGGTAATTATTTCATTGGTTGGCGCATCGTTGTCAATCATCTTGCCAATTTGTTCGGCTAGATTGGCCATTATCCCAATAGGGATGAATAGCAAGAGCATCACTGCAAAAGTGACCAAATACCTTTTTAGGATGTATTTGTCAATTATACTCAATGCTATAACCTTTTATCCATTTGTTTAACCATAGAATTTTTCCATTGGGCAAAATCCCCCTCTATAATACGCTTTCTGGCTTCGCGAACCAACCATATATAAAAGCCTAAATTATGAATTGTAGCAATTTGCTTACCTAAATACTCATTAGCAGCAAACAAGTGCCGCAGATAGGCCTTCGAATATTCCCAATCCACAAAAGTAGTTCCCTGTTCATCAATTGGCGAAAAATCATCTTCCCACTTTTTATTTTTGATATTTATGGTGCCATGGGCTGTAAAGAGCATTCCGTTTCTTGCATTTCGAGTAGGCATAACACAGTCGAACATATCTATCCCTAAAGCTATATTTTCCAAGATATTAATAGGCGTCCCTACACCCATTAAATATCTAGGCTTATCCTCAGGTAAAATATCACAAACTACTTCTGTCATAGCATACATTTCCTCTGCAGGCTCCCCTACTGAAAGGCCCCCAATCGCATTGCCTTCCGCTCCTGCATTGGCAATATACTCAGCCGATTGTTTACGAAGGTCTTTGTAAGTGGAACCCTGGACTATTGGAAAAAAAGCTTGGGAATAATCGTAGGTAAAAGGTGTTTTTTCAAGATGTGAAATACAACGGTCCAGCCATCTATGCGTCATATGCATAGAGCGCTTGGCATAATTATAATCGCAGGGATAAGGCGTACATTCATCAAATGCCATGATTATGTCTCCTCCGATAACACGTTGGATTTCCATAACATTTTCAGGGGTGAACATGTGCATAGACCCATCTATATGGGATTTGAACTTTACTCCTTCTTCCTTTATTTTTCTATTGGCTGAAAGCGAATATACCTGATAACCACCACTATCCGTCAGTATATTCCGATCCCATCCCATAAATTTATGCAAACCCCCTGCTTGCTGTAAAATATGGGTTTTTGGCCTTAGGAATAAATGATAGGTATTACCAAGAATTATATCTGGATTTATCTCCTCCTTTAACTCTTTTTGATGAACTCCCTTAACGGATGCCACAGTACCAACAGGCATAAAAATAGGGGTTTCAATAACCCCGTGATCAGTGATCATTTTACCTGCACGGGCTTTGCTTTGGGAGTCTGTATGTTCTAAAGTAAATTGCAAATCTTAGATTAAAGTCGCAAATATAAACAACTGCCCTGCATAAAGTCCTTAACAAAAAAATAAAGTTTAGGATTCCACAGTCATTCATGATGGAAAGCTAAATGCATAATTTATTCATAAACCTCAGTGAATTTGTAAAAAAAATAAATTGAAGTTCAATTATCAAAGACAGACAATAAAGTCATTCGGTCATCGTTCTTTGGGTAGTGAGTCGATAATAAAATGGTATCGTTTTTGATACCTAACGACTAATAAAAACAGACACATTATGAGAAAATCACTTTTATTGGCAGCTTTTGCCTTAATTGGCTTTACTGCATTTGCACAGAAAGATTCTGGATTCGGTATCAAAGCCGGACTAAACTACAATCAAAATGGTGACTTGAGTTTTAAACAAGTACAATCTGCTGGTGAGGATTTAATCGCTGGTTCAGATGGTAAGGTGGGTTATCATGTTGGCTTTTATGGAAAATTTGATATGCCGAAAATCTATATAAGACCTGAATTAATTTATACTAAAACAAAAAGTAGTTATGAGGTTGATGGTGGAACTAACAACTACGACATTTCGAAAATAGATCTCCCAGTTCTTTTGGGTTATAAATTAATTGGCCCACTGCACATATTCGCAGGACCGGCTTTTCAATACATCCTGAGCAATGATTTGGAGGATGTGGAGCTCGATAATCTAAAGAATGATTTTACAGTTGGCGCCCATTTTGGTGTTGGTGTAACCTTGGGGAACATAGGATTAGACGTGCGCTACGAAAGAGGATTCTCTAAAAATGAAGCGGAGTTTATAGGGGATAATATCACCGACATTTCCGGTAGGGTTGATTCAAGACCTTCGCAAATCATTTTTGGGCTTTCATTGAATTTATGATTGTCATCAATACCAAATTAAAAGGCCCATACGGTATCGTATGGGCCTTTTAATTATATCATCTTCAATGAAGGAGATTAACTATCGCTATCTAAATGGTCTTTAATACCATCACCATCAGTATCCCTGAAAGTTACGTTGCCTTCTTCGTCAATATCAATTTCATCAATTGTATCAGTACCATCGCCATCATCATCCGCATCTAAGAAATTTGCGAATAAAGTTCCTAAAAACTCCTTCTCCTGCTCTTCGTCGGTGTTATCATTATATAAATAACCATCCTTATCTTCATCTTCCATAAAAGATGGTATACCGTCCCTGTCATGGTCCGTATCATTCATGGCAAATAAATCAATCTTAAAAATCAAAGGAGCATAAACGGGAATACTTCCACGAGAGACATTAAAATATGCTAATCCCGAAGGCATTACCATTAATCCCACCCCGTAATCCTCAACATTGAAAGTACCATCTGCATTAACGACTATTTCGCCGCCGGTCTTAAAGTTTGCTGTTGCCTCAGCGAACCCTCTTGCCGCTCCTGGCCCTTGAATTTGCGCTAAATCAAACCATACTGGTGAATTAATTGAGCCATCGAAAATGACACCATTTAACAAGGAACCTTCATATCTAACGTAAGTTGAATCGGCAACCGAAGGACTAGGCCCGCTACCCTCTTCAGCCTCCAAATAGTAATATTTATGTTTAACAGTTTCAGATTCATCCAATCCAAAAACATCAGAGGACACCGATACTTCCTTCCAGGCCATTTGATCAATTAGCGGAGTTTTATTCGCGTTATCCCCCGCAATCGTATCCAGCTTAATCCTGTAGTCAAAATCGGCTGGTGGGGAGTCAAATTCTTCATAATTATAGAAATGTGTTTGTAAAAACTCCTGTATTTTGGCATCATCTTCGATAGCAGTCTCCGATAATGATTGTGGTGGCACTACAATAAAGTTTTCTTCTTCATCATCTTTCTTACAAGACCACACAGTTGCAATACAAAGAACCAGCATTAAAATATTTTTCATTTTCATCAATTATAATATCAGGGCGCAAGATACAATTTTCCGTATTTTTGCAGAGCTCCTTAACAAAGATTTTTGATTGTTTATGCGTATTGATAAATACTTATGGCATACCCGTTATTTTAAGACACGAAATATTTCTTCATCAGCCTGTAAAAAAGGGCAAGTTAAAATAAACGGACAGGTTGTGAAACCGTCGAGGGAAGTTTATCCGATGGATACAATAAACCTTCGTAAGAACCAGATAAACTACGAATTGATTGTTTTAGATATACCAAAAAACCGAGTTGGAGCTAAATTGGTCAATATCTACCGGAAAGATACAACTCCTATAGAGGCCTTCGAGAATGAAGAATTATTGAAATACTCCAAGTCGTACTATCGCAAAAAGGGCATGGGCAGACCCACTAAAAAAGACCGCAGGGAAATTGATGATTTTATAGATGATGAAGCTGAATAAAGCGTTTTGGGACAACAAATATAACAATGAAAAATTAGGATGGGATATTGGTTATATCTCAACTCCCATAAAAAACTATATAGATCAATTAGCAAATAAAAACCTGAAAATCCTAATTCCTGGTGCGGGTAATGGTTATGAGGTAGAATATCTTTTCAATAGGGGTTTTAACAATATATATGTAGTGGATATTGCACAACAACCTTTGGAAAATCTACAAAATAGAATTCCAAATTTTCCTGAAGATCGACTAATCCATATCGACTTTTTTGACCTACAGGAGTCTAATTTTGACTTAATACTTGAACAAACTTTTTTTTGTGCTCTAGATCCTGGCTTACGAGAACCTTATGCTATTAAAATGAACAATTTGCTCCGGGAAAAAGGGAAATTAGCAGGTTTGTTATTTGATTTCCCCCTAACTGGGAAGGGGCCACCCTTTGGTGGCGACATCAATGAATATAAAAAATTGTTCTTTCAACATTTTAAAATAAAAACATTGGAAAGGGCATATAATTCAATCAAACCTAGAAATGGTAATGAACTGTTCTTTATCTTTGAAAAGTAATTCATACGACAATGCAGAACAAAATATTATCACATATAGAAATACAACATAAAATTCGTCGCATAGCTTATCAGATTTATGAAGCCAATGTAGCAGAAAAGGAAATTGTCATTGCCGGAATTGAAGGTGGTGGATTAAAATTTGCAAAAAAAATCCAAGGCGTTTTAAGAAGTATTACCAATGCCGAAATTGCGCTTTGTAAAGTTAGTATGAACAAAAGTAATCCGCTGGAGAGTGAAGTAAAGACTTCTATCCCAGTTGAGGAATACAAAAACAAGTCCGTGGTTTTAGTAGATGACGTTCTTAATTCCGGGACAACCTTGATTTATGGTGTTCACCATTTTTTAAGGACCCCGTTAAAACAATTGAAAACTGCTGTTTTAGTGAATAGAAACCATAAGAAGTATCCTGTAAAGGCAGATTACAAAGGTATATCACTATCAACTTCACTGCAAGAACATGTACATGTACAATTTCAAGCCAAGAACGATATGGTCTATTTAGACTAATAAGCTTTCAATTTCTAAAACCAGTTCTTCCGTACTATTTTCATCACATACTAGATTGTGATTCGCTTGGGAATAGAAATAACTTCTTTCAAACAAATGCTTCCCGATAAACTCTGGTAATTCCTCATTGGGAATGCTTGAAATTAGGGGACGATGTTCTTTCTCTGAAATCAACCTATTGATTAATCCTGCAATTGATACTTTCAAATAAAAAACGTTTGAGGTCGCTTCCAGAATAGCATGCATATTCTCGCCATAGCAAGGTGTACCCCCACCTGTTGATAACACAAAATTATCTTTTGTTTTCAAGATCTTATTTAGGTATTCAAATTCTTTTTTTCGAAAATATATTTCACCTTTAGATTTAAAAATCTCGGGGATTTCCATTTTCTCGGAGGACGCAATATAATCATCAAGATCAATGAACTCATAGTCTAAGTTACCGGCAAGTAATTTACCGATTGTAGATTTTCCGCTGCCCATATAACCGACCAAAACTATTTTCACCTCGCTTTATTTTTGTAAATATGAATTAATTATAATTGGAATTCAAAGAAAACCAAAAATTCTATAAAAATAGACTTGTTAAATAAATTAATGATCTTATATTTGCAGCCGCTAAGGTGGAAACTTCCTTAGTCTTTAATTACATTTTGACCTGGTAGCTCAGTTGGTAGAGCATCTCCCTTTTAAGGAGAGGGTCCTGGGTTCGAGCCCCAGCCAGGTCACAAAGTGATATAGAAATCCTGCCGATTCTGTCAGGATTTTTTTATGGAATAAAACTGGCACCAAAATAAAACTAACGAAGGTAATTATTACGCTCATTAATCGATCAAGGGTAATTTTTTAGTATATTTACCCTTGTATTTAATACGAGAGTAAATTCAACCCTCAACAAGTGGCCACATTTAAAAAGGATACTCCCTATAACGACCTGCCATTACTCCCTCCCAAGGGAACATTGGAAACTACCGCTGTTTTACGAAAAACCATAACGGCCAGTAGAGCCTTATCCAAATTAAATGGAGCGATTACCAATCTGCCCAATCCAAGACTTTTTCTAGACACCATTCATTTACAAGAAGCAAAAGCAAGTTCTGAAATAGAAAATATCATTACCACCAATGATGATCTATATCAAGCCATTGTAGCCGATAAAAAATTTGACAACCCTGCAGCCAAAGAAGTAATAAGTTATAAAGAGGCACTATGGCACGGATTGGATCAACTGAAAAAAAAACCGTTTATAACCACAAATCTATGTTTTGACATTGTGCAGCGGATAAAACAAAATACCTCGGGAATTAGAACAACTCCCGGCACTACGCTATCCAATTCCAAAGGAGAAACAATTTATACACCACCGACAGGAGAAACCATCATTAGAGAAAAATTGGCCAATCTTGAAAAATTTATCAATGAACCCAGTAAATTGGATCCACTTATAAAAATGGCATTGATGCATTATCAATTTGAAGCCATACATCCCTTCTCCGATGGAAATGGAAGGACGGGACGTATTCTACTCCTACTCTATCTAAAGTTGGAAAAATTGCTGGACATACCTGCTATCTATCTTAGTAAATACATCATCGATAATAAAGCGGCCTACTATAAAAAACTGAGGCTGGTCACAGAAAAAGGAGATTGGGAAAGTTGGATATTGTATATGCTCGATATGATAGAAACAACATCAGAAAAAGGATTGCTCCGTCTAGAAGGTATTCTTGCCTTAATGGAGCATATGTCAACAGAAATAAAGGATAAATTGCCTAAAGCCTATTCCAAGGAGTTGATAGAAATCCTGTTCCGATTGCCTTATACGAAAAGACAACATTTAGTCGATGCCAAACTTGGAACGCCTAAAACTGTAGGTAATTATTTAAGAGATCTTGAACAAGCAGGTTTCCTAAAATCAGTAAAGGTTGGGAAAGAGAAATTGTACCTCAATTACCGATTGATGGAAGTCTTGGAAAACAATTAAAGAAGAGGCTATATTTATAGTATGTCATGTAGGATAGTATCAATTACCTACAAACAAGTTCATTTAAAATATAAGTACAAACCGGTGCGCTATTCGGTGCGTACTTTGAAAATACAGATTTTAACTTTTTGAATATCAGATGATTACGTAAGTGGTTCACCCCCCCGTCCGAACGGCATAGGCCGGGCGGGCAGATAGGTCACCAGAGAAATAAAAAACGGCAAGCAACAGCTTGCGTGGTTTTGCTTTTTGACCTTGGGAAGGCTGGGTCAGGCGTGTGAAACGAATCAACCCCCCGTCCGAACGGCATTGGCCGGGCGGGCAGCCAGGTCACCAGAGAAAGCAAAAAACATTTACACACCAACCACTTTTAAAGCCGCATAAAGTGTAAATATTCCAATTAAAATAACGGCCTCAATTTTTTGTAAACCTTTCTTTTTCTTGAAGAAAAAAAGTACAACAAATGATAATAATAGTAAAAAAGGAAAATCAAACCATATCAAGCTCCTTTCAAATTTAAGTTCTGATATAGTAGCTCCCAACCCGACCGGAATCAATAAATCAAAAATATTACTGCCTATTAGGTTACCAACCGATAATCCAATTGCTTTTTTTCTCACAGCATTTAGAGAAAGGGCAAGTTCCGGTAAACTGGTCCCTAATCCGATAAGGATAATTCCGACAAATGACTGTCTAATTCCAAGTTTTTCTGAAAACCCCACAGCGTTATCAACTACAATTTCTGAGGCGAAAATAACGATAGCCATTCCTAAAATGAGAAGTAAAAAATCCCTTCTAATCCCCTTATGAAACTTTTTCCTTATTTTTTGACCAAAACGTTCTTGATGTATTAATCTGGAATAATACATAATGTAAATCACAATTAATACGATGCCTTCTATTCTGGTAATTTGTCCATCAAAGCCTAACAAAATAAGGAATAGAACAGCGCCTAATAGCACAATCCCATCTTCATAAAGATGTCGTTTGCTAAGGGTAAGATAACCTAGTAAGCCTGCCAATCCCAGTACCAGACTAATTTGACTAAAACTACTCCCAATAGCGTTTCCAATAATTATTCCTGAGGTATCTACACCATGTAATACATTTTGAATAGAGGCATTTATGGCAATGACCATTTCGGGCAAATCTGTACCGATAGCTAAAATTGCTACACCAACAAAAACTTGGGATAATTCATAATAGTTTGCAATGTTCACTGCTCCCTTAATTACTAGTTCAGTACCTAACCACAGACCTATTAATCCGAGCATCAAAAAAAATAATTCCAACATAGAAAAACGGCAATTTTCGTATTCCTAAATTTAACTATTTAAAACCATAAATCATCGAACCAAATCTTTGATAGCGATGATATTGGTCATTATAATTATTCAACGAGTGTCTTACTTTTGAAAACATATTGTACCATCTCGAAATTTAAATGGGGTTTAATCTATTCATTGTAGTACTACTAGTGATCCTGTCCGGAACATTTGCCGGACTCACACTCGCATTGTTCAGTATCAAACTAACCACACTGGAACGAAAAATACGGCTTGGAGATCCACGTGCCCTCAAGGTTTATAAATTCAGAAAAAACAGCAACCTTTTGTTGTGTACGTTATTACTTGGAAACGTTGCTTCCTATACTATTATGGCGGTATTTTTAGGAAGCATTACTTCAGGTGTGGTTGCCGCCAGTATCGCCACAGCACTTATTTTTATTTTTGGAGAAATTTTACCTCAAGCTATTTTTTCCAGGTATGCCCTTCAAATGGGGGCAAATTTATCCTGGTTAGTCTGGATATCATTAATCCTTTTTTATCCCATTGCCGCTCCTATTGCATGGATTTTGGATAAATTAATAGGAAAAGAACCCCCTGTTTTATGGAACAAAAAGGAATTGGGCGAAATTATAAAATATCATGAAGATGTAGGAGATGGAATTATTGATAAAGATGAAGAACGTATTATTCTTGGAGCCCTCTCATTTTCCGAACTGAAAGTAGCAGATATTATGATTCCCCTCAAAGATGTGTTCTTTCAAGAACCGCATGTTACTATTAATAAGGAAGTACTTGGCGATATAAGGCAAAAAGGATTTAGCCGTGTTCCGGTATATGACCACAATCAACACAGAATCAAAGGAATTTTATACGCTAAAGATTTAATTGGGGTCCCTGAAACAGATGAAACAACGATTGAAGATTTGTGTAGTAAAGACAGCCTGCTTGAGGTCAAAAAGTCTATGAAACTGGACAACTTACTGAACTTAATGGTTTATAGAAAAATACATATGGCATTGGTAATTGATGAAATCAACAACTTTCTAGGAATCGTTACATTAGAAGACATTATGGAAGAAATTCTAAAAATGGAACTCGAGGATATAAAACAATAATTTGTTGGAGTATGGCTAAAACAATTGAAAATCCTCATGTACTATCCGCGAAAGAAGTGGTAAATGGGTTAGACAGTAACTACTATGGGCTTTCCAATAAAGAGGCGCAAGATCGGCTAAAAATTTATGGCCCAAATGAATTACCTGAAAGTAAATCCATTTCCCCTTTTCTTCTATTGCTAAAACAATTTAAAAACTGGTTGGTCATCATATTAATTTTTGCGGCTGCTATCTCTTGGCTAACTGGGCACATAGTAGATACTTGGGTTATAATAATAGTTATTCTCATAAATGCAGGAATTGGATTTTCCCAGGAATATCGCGCAGAAAAAGCCATTACTTCCTTGAAAAAATTGATAGTGAAAACTGCTAAAGTGTTACGTGATGGTGAATTATTTACCTTACCATCTTCCCAGCTTGTTTTGGGGGATGTAATTGTATTGGAAGATGGAGATAGTATTTCTGCTGATGCTAGAATTATTCAATCTAAAAATCTCAGAACTATTGAAGCCTCATTGACTGGTGAATCTCTTCCCGTTTCCAAGAAAAAAGTAAAACATCCCATAGAAACGCCTATGGCCGACCAAAAAAATATGGTTTGGAAGGGCACTTTTGTAGCACGTGGTTATGCCAAGGCAATTGTTACTGGAACGGGTATGAATACTGCCATTGGCAGCATTTCTGAAACACTAAGTCATATAGAAGAGAAACGAACTTCCTTTAATAAGAAGACCGATGTTTTGGCAAAACAAATGTCAGTTATTGCAATTAGCAGTGCTGTTCTAATGTTTTTGGTCGGGTATTTTTATCGGGATTTTGAAATAGAAGAAATACTCCTTACTTCTATTGCATTATTGGTAGCTGCAATACCAGAAGGATTACCTGCGGTAATTTCTATTGTTTTGGCTATTGGAGCACATCGAATGGCAAAACGAAATGCCATTGTCCGGGAGTTCACGGCAACAGAAACCTTAGGTGCCGTTACCGCCATATTAACGGACAAAACAGGAACCCTTACACAAAATTCGCTGACTAGCAGAAAAGTATTCATTCCGGGAGAAACTGATTATACCGTTACAGGCGAAGGATGGTTTCCTGTAGGTAATTTCATGAAAGAAAATACTATTATTGATGCAAAGGAAAATGGTGTGCTACAAAAACTATTGAAAATAGCCGCCATTTCCAATAATTCCGAACTCCGCCATGATAAAGACGCCAACATCTATGAGTTGATTGGCGACCCTACTGAAGGAGCATTATCAGTATTGGCAAGAAAAGGAGGTATACAAGCTAAATACTTTCAAAAACAAAAGATAGATGACCTCCCTTTTGATTCGAATATAAAGCTAAGAGCAACTTTAATAAAAGAAGAAAATCATAAGGAACTTTATGTAACGGGTGCTCCCGAAAAATTATTAAAAATCTCGGTATCCCTGTTAACTCCGGATGGGGAATTAAAAATGACCCAAAAACAAAAAATTGAAATCCAAGGTAAAATATCCGAATGGACAAATCAGGCTATGCGTGTAATTGCAATCGCTTATAAGAAACAGCGTGCCAAAAAGATTGACGCAGAAGCTATTGACAACTTGGTCCTTGTAGGGATAGTGGGAATGATCGATCCTCCGAGAACAGATTCAAAAGAGGCCGTTGAAAAATGCAAACAGGCAGGAATTCGTGTTATCATGGTAACGGGCGATCATGTAAATACGGCAGTGGCAATTGCAAAAGAAAGCAGTATCATTAAAGATGAAAATCAAAGCGGGGTTATAGCACTGACCGAACAGCAATTGCTTCAATTGGATGAAAAAGAATTTGACGATGCTATTAAGAGTATTTCCGTTTTTGCCCGCCTTACGCCAATAATGAAACTAAAAATTGCAGAACGGTTACAAGCCATGGGGCACCTGATCGCAATGACGGGTGATGGAGTTAATGATGCTCCTGCCTTAAAAAAAGCAGATGTCGGAATTTCTATGGGGATTATGGGAACGGATGTTGCCCGGGATAGTTCTGATCTGGTACTCGCCGATGATAATTTTGCTACTGTTGTGAATGCCGTGGAACAAGGTAGGATTGTGTTTGCGAATTCTAGAAAAACAAGTTTTTTTCTGGTAACGACTAATATCGCGGAGAGTGTTACACTTCTCGTTTCTATTATATTAGGTTTGCCATTGCCTTTAACGGCAACACAAATTCTTTGGCTTAATCTGGTAACTGATGGCGTCACCGATATTGCATTGGCCACTGAACGCGGACATGGAGAGATTATGAAAACTAAACCAATGCTGAAAAATGAGAATATTTTAAACAGGGACGTATTACCATTTTTATTCATCAATGTTTTCTTGATGGTCGGACTTTCATTAACAACCTTTTTCTATTACATGGATGAAAATGTAGAAAAGGCCCGCACAGGTTTGTTTATAGTTATGGCATTCACGCAATTGTTTAATGTATATAACCTTAGATCTATCAACAAATCAATATTTGCAATTGGCTTATTTTCAAATAAGTATATTAATCTCGCTGTAGGCATTTCTATTTTATTGTTAATACTCGTTACTGAAGTTCCTTTTCTTACTTCTATTTTTCATTTTCAATCGCTTCGGTTCCTTGATTTTATGGTATTATTTCTCCTTGCCTCCTCGGTTTTATGGGCTGGGGAAATGTATAAGTCCTATCGAAAAAATTATCAATCCTGATTTCGAAGTGTCACTTGCAATTATACTGATCTGATCTTTAATTGAGCAATTAATCCTCTGAGTAAACCTCGCGGACATTCAAGGTAAAATAAGCATGAAAAATCCGAAGCCCCAGAATTAAACAGTGAAGAATTCGAAGGAAGCCCCTGTCCGAACAATATTGGCCATTAGGGCAGCCAGGTCACTAACAAGCGCAAAATCCACCAAAAATTGGTGGATTTTCTATTTATGAGAGATTTCGAGCTTGCTAGAAAATCTCGAAAAGACAGAAGATCACCGGAACTCCTTGTTACGGTGATTTTGGATTCGCAGAACGGGGTCGCTGGGTCGGGCGAGTAAAAGGAGCCAACCCCAGTCATTTTTAAGTCTACAGGAGGTTTTTGTATTTTGCAGTTTCAGTTCGTAATAAGATTTTGCATTTGCAGAACGGGATTGCTGGGTCCAACGAACAAAGTGAAGTTAACTCCCCGTCCAAAAGGCATTTGCAGGCCGATAGCGCTTGGTTTAAGGTTAGTACCCAGTCTGCATGGATGGCAACTCCAAACCAACTGTGTTGTTGATGGATTAATCGTTGGGACATAAAAATACCCCCCTAGGACATTATTTGACTTGTTTCGTCCTCAATTTTCATTCTTCCTTACTAATTAAATATATTTTTGAATAGGCCTATAGATTCTTGTGATAATACTTTAAGTAACAGGCATGTAGTCCTGAATAATTCAATCATATTTATAAACTTTAAACTAAAAATTATGAAAACAATTTTTAAACTGCTAGTTATTCCAATTTTATTAGTTGCCATTTCATGTTCTGTAGAACCGGTTACAGACAGTACCGAAGATTTAAATCCCGTTACTTTAAAAGGTAAAAGGAAGGGTAATTGTGATGTCTCTAAAGCGAGGCCGTCAAGAAATTCATATGTTGGGGGAGAAAACAATACTTTCTCTGGTACTTGGGGATACCCTGTAGGCGAATATACCGGAAGTAGCGTTATCACAAATTTTATGGAAAATGAAGATGGAACGTTGACACAAACTAGTGATGACATTGTCATTGCTGAAGGAGAGGATGAACTATATACCAGTTCGGTGGTTTTAATTGTACCTAGTTCAGCAACAGAAGGCACCTATACTTCTAATTTTATAGTTACTGGAGGTACTGGTAGATTTTTAAATGCAACAGGTAGTTTTAGAATTAAAAATGGTGTTTACAACGAAACAGGTGCGTTTCACAACGCAATTGGTAAAATTACCTCTTACGGATTATGTGATGATTAAGGTCAATCGAAGGAAACCGAATAATTTATTATTACGAAACTAGGAACTAAAAAGGCATTCAAAAGGATGCCTTTTGTTTTACTTCTAGGGCATTAGTGTAAATCCCCAGCCAAGTGACTAACAAGCATAAAACCCACCTCTTTTGAGATGGGTTTTGTTTTTGGGGAAATTCCAGTAACATGGTATTAAGCACCTGCACTACCGGCCAATTTGCCAGTAAATGGTCTGGACCACTTAAATAGTTTTTGTATGAATTTTAACGAACTGCCAAAAGTATAGGGTTTAAAAGCGAAACGCAACACAACCTGCTGATCTTCATCACGAATAATCTGAAGTCCATTTTTTATTTCAAAATCGATATAATCTACATCTGAAAGCGCCTCAATGCTTCGATTGCTGTAAATAAACCTGTTACCGGAATTCGCCAAATAAAACCGAAAAGTTCTGTAGTTTCCATTATCGACGTTAAGCACACTCTTAATTCCAATAAAAAATTCCGTATGCATCCCCATCGAATCCATTTCTACCTCATTTGGAATATCCTTCAGGTCATATTCATGGCCATCTTCATTGAATACAGAGATCCTAACGACATTGAGCATCATTTTCGAAATACCAAGCGCTGTTGCCTGACTATTACTTAGAATCAAATCCTTTGCATTGCTTCCGCTATGATCCCAGAACTCCATCATATTGAACGCGAAGGGATTTGTGTGGAACATTGTTGGATAATATGTCATTTTGTTCATAATAGTATTTTTTACTATACAGGGCAAAAGTCCATTATATGTGGTTCGTGAAAAACAAGGATATTTTCCAATTTCTATGCTGTTTTACCTTTTTTAAGAGATTTTAAGAATAGAAGGGGGTAATATATGCTATTTAGGATATGACTACTGGTTGTGTGCTACAACTGTAGCCCAAGGAATCATATTTCCTGTACATCTTTAAACTTATACGGTAAGAAGTCATCCAACTTTAGCGCAGGCCTCAGCTCATAAAAAAATTACCTCTGTATTAAAGTTTTGTATGGTAAAAAAATAACCGAATAATGGATTTTTTAACGTCATTCGGTTAATACTTTTCAGTGAACAAATAGCCAAATTTTATACCTAATATAATGCGATCGGATTACCTTTGTTATCATCTTTGGAATTACAATTCATTTTATTTAAATAATCAATATTTCTTATGAAAATCACATTTAAAAATCGATGGCTGGTAATTGTTGGGGGAATATTAATCCAACTGTGTTTAGGTATTATTTACGCTTGGTCCGTGTTTACCATTCCTTTGACCAAAGCCTTGGAAGAAGGCGGTAAAGGCTTTACTGCATCGCAGTCGGCCTGGATATTTTCTGTAGGGCTATTTACATTTTCCGTATTTATGATTGTATCGGGAAGACTAATGAAACGGCGATTCCCAAACAAGCAGCTTACGGCAATTGGTGGTTTATTACTAGGACTCGGATATATTTTGGCAGGATATTCCGGGGGTAGTTTCATAAGTCTTCTTCTCACCCTAGGAATTTTGGGTGGCGCGGGTATTGGTTTGGCTTATGCCGTTCCCTTGAAAATAGGAATTAGTTGGTATCCAGACAAGGTAGGACTGGTTTCGGGATTAGCCGTTGCCGGCTTCGGATTTGGTGCCACGTTTTGGATCAAAGCTGCAGGAGCCTGGTTTGGTGGCGGACTTTTACAAAATTTTTCGATTTTTGATTTACCCGGACTGGAAAGTACCTTTGTACTATATGGATTAATTCTAATAGTATTGGTGGTTCTAGGTGCTACCGTTATGAAATTACCTCCTGATGATTACGTTCCAGATGGATGGAATCCAAAGACGGATGCTCTGGATCCCGAGTTTGAGTCCATTGATGTTCACAGTTCAGAAATGCTTCGTTCACCACAATTCAGATTATTGTTCACTATGTTCTTGCTGTCGGCTTTCGCTGGGCTTATGGTAATTTATTGTATTAAGTTATTTGGCATTGATGCCCTTTCTGCAAAAAGTGCGGCAGAGGCCTCAGTTACTGCGGGAACAGCCATGGCGGTCTATGCCATATTGAATGGCTTGGGAAGGATAATGTATGGGCGTTTGTCAGATGCCTTAGGAAGGAAAAAGACACTGCGAATAATGTTGTTTTCACAAGCTATTATGATGGCTGCCTTTTTCTGGCTGGGACAATCGTCACTTGGTTTAATAATCGGTGCAGGTATTATTGGATTGAATTTCGGAGGAAACTTCGCACTTTTCGCTGCAGCTACCGCGGTATATTTTGGTAAGAAGAATATCGGGGAAAATTACGGTTGGGTTTTTCTCGCCTATGGTTTTGCCGGAATATTCGGGCCCCTTTTAGCAGGTTGGGTAAAAGACACAGGAAGCACAAACGGAATTGATTTTTGGCTTATTCCGTTTATGTCTGCTGCTGTAGCTTGCTTAATAGCCATGGTACTAACTTACTTTCTTAAGATTCCAGGGCATAAGAAGGCATAGCGGTGTATTGCGTACTCCAAATTTATACTCCCAACAGCTCCATTATATGAAGCTGACTTTAGACGTTTCTTAGCTATGCTGTTGTGCTGTGCTAACTAAACGCTAGGGTGCCTATGTACATGGCGTGGATAATGTTGACTTCAGAGCTTACTTTTGGAATTATTTCTTTCAATTAGGCTATCGAATTGATAAGGATGACTTGAAATACATTCCGTATGAAGGGAATGTATTAGTAGTCGTTAAGTCCTGCCAAAATCGTAATGACACTATTTTCCTTTAAAAACTAACAGCTATTCTTAAATTAATTAGGTAGAAATTTGACTATTTAAATGATAATTTAATAAAAACTGCGTTTAAGGTATTATAATTCTAATATTGGCTTGATTATGAAATCAATGGTCTTATCCCTAGTCCTAGTTTTTACTATAAGCACCTACGGACAATTCAAAAAGGTAGATACGTACGCGGCAAGTGACGGAAAAACAATTTCCACAGGGGATGTATTTGAGCTTGGCCTTGGAAGTGGGCAAGAGGAAACATACCTCTATATTACAATGAAGCCGGATATTTCCGCTCCTGCGGCCTTTCCAATGAAGCAGGGCAAGGAAGGTAGAAAATTTAAAGTGGAATTACTTCGCGAATTAAAGAATCCTATCGGTGGCCTAACAGGGGCCACGGTCATTTTTAAGGTAGGGAAGACCAGATATTTAGTTGATCTAGAGAATGCCATCCGGACAAAGGAGATTATTTTTCTTTAAATACACTAACGCATAACTATTCGCCATTCAATTAATCCCAATAGGCTTTGTAAATAAGACCTAGGCCTCGAATGCTAGATTAGGTCAAAAAAAACCCAAAAAACAGTAAGCCTTCTGGATTTTTTTAATGGTTTCTATTTGAGCAACCGAAACCTTTCCTTTAATTTATGCATAGTTCTATCAACGACCTCTTCAGGAACCTCCAATATTTCTGAAATTTCGTGCATGCTCCTATTTCCAAAGGCAAAAAGCTCTAAAACTAATTTACTTCTTGGTGGTATGTTATTATATAATGCCCCAAATATGGTTCTACGCTCCAAAGAAGGTAACAAGGTATCATTCATATCCAATTTTTTAATCAATTGCTGTTCTAAAGTTTCTTCCAGTATTACATTCGAAGGTCTTTCTGTATGCTGCTTATATGAAATATCATCCAACTCGGTATTTAAAATCAAATCCCCATCGGCCTGAGTGGTAAATTTTTCGTCCAAAGCATCCAGCTCCTGTTTCAACATTTCCTCGGTAGGTAAATAATCCGGGGTTTCCTGTTCAATTATCTTTTTTTCCTCGATTTTTTGAACGGCTTTCGAAAATAAGATGGTCTTTAGTTTTTCTTCATCGATAATTTCAATGAAATCTTTAAAAATCTCAAGATATATCTCATCCAAAATTCCTTCAGCATTATAAAAGCCTCTGTCAATTGCACTTTGACTTTCAGCTGCTTTAAGACTTCTAGCCGTGAATTTTTTTAAATCCGGCACCAATGAGGATATCTTATTATAAAACTGTTCAAAATCGTTCTCTTCCTTATGCCTGTATAACTGTTTAACTAACATGATCTTTATGTTTTAGGATTATGTTTAAATCTACTTTCTGCAATAATTTAAATCTAGCACCATATCCGCCCAATTAATATGATAATTATCAGTCCTGGCAAAAACCTTGGTCTTTAAACCAAATAAATCTTCTTTTAGAATAAATAGCGGACTGACCTATATCATTTCAAATAAGAATGTTCCCGTTTAATTTTGCGATCAAATGAATGTTTAACCTAAAAAAATATATTATGTCACTAGTAAAATTTAGAAAAAGAAGACCATTCGGTAATCTTGTTACTTCCGATTTTTTTGATATGGAGGATTTCTTTGATAACCGATTTTGGAACGAAGGATTGATGAGCGACCGTTTCTGGAACGGAAGAAAAGGGGAACCAGCACTTAATATTAAGGAAACTGATGATAATTTTGAAATTGAATTAGCAGCCCCTGGCTTCGCTAAAAAAGATTTTGAAGTTACCATTGATGAAGGATGCTTAAATATTAAGGCAGAAAAATCTACCTCTGAAGAGGAGAAAGAAGAGAATTATACCCGCAGGGAATTTAGCTACAACTCATTTGAAAGATCTTTACAATTACCAGAAAATGTTAAAGAAGAAGAATTAAAAGCTAAATACAACGATGGTATACTTAGTTTTAAATTGGCCAAAAAAGAGCCCGTAAAAAAACTAAAGCCCAAAAAAATTGAGATTTCATAAATCTCGTTTTTTCAGGAATGCCCTCTTTCCCAATCTAAAAGCGTCCATGTATTGTTGGGGTTAGGATTGGGGGCATTTCAACTATAATCACCCTTTTATTTTACATTGGTGTTGCTCTAGACGTTATTGTAAGCCTTAAATTTATCTATCCCGTAGGTCAGAGATATTGACCTTACTCAACTCAGCAATGGCAGCTTCATAACCCAACTCAAATACCGCATCAAAATCCCTCATTGAAAAAGTTCCAATTTTCTTAAGTTCTTTTGGACAAATAAGAATATCACAGTCCTTGAATTTGGTTATGGAATCATGCGCAGTCTTTATTCTATAGGCGCGTTCCAATACGTTATAGGAATATTTTAAATCATTTATATTCAACTTTTCGAAAGGATTCACATAAACCCCAATAATCTTATCGCACTGTGGTGCAATCAAATCCACCGGGAAATTGTTCAAAGTACCACCATCCACAAAATACTCCTCTCCTATTTTGATGGGTGTAAAAACCCCAGGAAATGCCGCCGACGCCAGAATTGGACGAATTAGTTCTCCCTCCTTAAAAATCTTTAAAGTACCATCTAAAATATTAGTCGCCGTAATCGACAAGGGTTTTTTCAAGGTTTTGAAATCATCATCTTTCAAAAGGGTCCTAAGACTATCGTAAAGCTTCTCCGTATCAATAAATCCAGGTTTGTTCATTGCGAACTTATTAATCCTAAAAATAGGTACGGTCTTAAAAAATTCAAGGATTTCTTGCCAAGTATTGCCATTTGCATACAAGGCACCCACAATGGCTCCAGCACTAGTACCGGCAATATGGGTAGGAAATATACTGTAATCTATAAGCGCCTTTATTACCCCAATATGGGCGACTCCACGCACTCCGCCACCTGATAGAACCAGTCCTATATTCATTTAAGTTTATTTAATTCAAAGCTATTGGTTTAGACCTTCAATATTTATGATGGATGTCATAATTAGCCGTTAAAAATAAGTATATGATTTTTGTCATAATTAAATATCACAAAACAGTCTACTTTTAAAAAGTATTGAATGATTTTTTTTTTATAACTTAATCATAGGGTAATTATGGGCAATAAACATATGGAGTACGAACGTAAAGTACTATTTATTGGTGTACCAAGTTATGATTTCAAGAGACCCATATTTTTATAAAAATGCTACCGATTATGGCCGTTGAGCTTAAAGAAAAAGATATCTTTCAAAGTATTTTCGAATCTTCTGTTGAAGGTATTCTTGTTGTGGATACAGATGGGAGATTATTAAGTGCGAATCCTGCGGTAGAGCACATGTTCGGCTATGGCCCAGGGGAGCTTATCAACAAGCATCTGGAAATTCTCATTCCTGAAAAGCTGAGAAAAAACCATTTAAAACAGAGGCAAAAATTCGTTAAAAACCCCACAGCACGTCCTATGGGTGAAAATCTAGACCTTTTTGGCTTAAAAAAGAACGGTTCCAAATTCCCTGTAAAAGTAAGTCTAAGCCCGACAACAATCAATGGCAAATCAATTACCATTGCATTTGTTTCAGACGCCACGGAATTTAAGGAAGTAACCCAAGAATTAAAGGCAAAAGAAGCCAAAGACAAAGCGCTCTTGGACGCTATTCCCGATATGATGATCATTCAAAATTATCAGGGGGATGTTATCGATTTCTATGCACCAGATCATTTAGGATTACAACTACCTAAGGAAGGGTTCATAGGAAAAAACATCAGGGAATTAGTCCCGCCAACAATGGCCAAAGCCATATTAAAAGCCCACAATGAAGCCATTAAAACCAAACAGCTCCAAATTAGGGAATACTCCTTGAACGGTGCTGATGGAAATGTGGACTATGAAGCGCGTACGGTTTGCCTCAACAATCATAGTTTATTGACTATTATAAGGGATATTACTGCGCAAAAAAGAGTTGACGATGAACTAATGGAAAGTGAGGCGAAAACTAGTGCAATTATTAACGCGCTCCCAGATACTATTATAATACATGATAAGGAAGGTGATTTCTTGGATATACTGGCAGCAGAACCCTCTTCATTATTTCTTAAAGAGGAAGTCATCGGAAAAAATCTCAAGAACATTTTCCCGTCTGACGTGAGTGCAGAGATGATCAATATATTGGCAAAAGCCCACAAGACCAAATCGTTGCAGGTTTTAAAAATAGCAGTACCAGGAAAGGATAGAATAATCGACTTGGAAGGACGAGTCACACCTTTTGAAGATGACAAATTGCTCGTAGTTGTTCGTGATATTACCAAGTCAAAAGCAGTAGAGGATATTCTGTTTGTCCGCAACAGGGCTTTGGAGGCAGCGGGGAATGGTATCATTATCGCAGATGCAAAGGTTCCAGATAACCCTATTATTTATACCAATGTTGCATTTTCACAAATAACCGGCTATGGGAAAAGTGAGGTTCTAGGTAAAAACTGCCGTTTTTTACAAAATGGTGATCGGGATCAAAAAGAAATTGGAGTTATTCGTAAGGCAATTAAAGCCGGGCGACCCTGCCATGAAGTGTTGCGCAATTACAAAAAAGACGGCACCTTATTTTGGAACGATTTGACCATCACCCCATTATATAATGATCAGGGATTATTGACGCATTTTATCGGTGTACAAAGCGATGTGACCCAACAAAAACAAGCGATATTTTTAAAGGATCAAGTACGAAAGATCCTGGAAATGATCGCCCAACACTGGCCCTTGGATTTTATTGGTAATGCCATTGTTGAAACCGTTGAGCAGCATATAGAAAATTGTTATGCCTCTATTTTATTATTAGATCAGGAAAAGGGGACTTTGCACACCCTCTCAGCACCCAATGTACCCAAATCACTAACACAAGACTTGGATGGCATGAAGATAGGCCCTAATATTTGTTCCTGTAGTACGGCAGTACATCTAAAAAAAGAGATCTTTACTACAGACATGACCAAGGATCCTTTATGGAAGGGCCATAGGAATTTGTTAATGGAGCAAAATTTAAAATCCTGTTGGTCCCTACCAATACTATCTTCTAGCCAGGAGGTTCTTGGAGTATTAGCACTCTATTATGAACATCCTACAAAACCGGGGAAATCCCAAAGGGATATGATCGAGGACATCAACTTTTTGTCTAGTGTAGCCATAGAACAGCACAATTCAAGAGTCAGTTTACGGGATAATCGAAAACAATTAGCAGCCTATGCTCAAGAACTGGAAGAGAAGGTTGAAGAACGTACCAATGAGTTAAAGGCAACGGTACAAAAATTGGTAGAGACCAATCTAAATCTGGAAGATCAAGTATTGGATACTAAAGCTGCTGAAAATAGGGCCATGGCGAGTCAAGTCATGTTTACTGCAATTGCCAAAAACTTCCCCAAAGGTGTAATAATAGTGTTCAATACCGATAATGATATCGTTTATATTGATGGAGGTGAGCTACATCGCATGGGGTTGAACAAGACCGAATTTGAAGGAATTAATGTAGATGATACCAGTATATTCTCTAAACAGAGAATAGAACAGATAAAAGAAAACATAAAAAAAACAATGGATGGTGAGCAATTATCCTTTGAAATACAATTTCGGAGAAGAAGTTATTCTGTAAACACATCGCCCTTATATGATGATAACAATAAAATAAAATGGACCTTGTTCGTGTATAACGACATTACTAAACAAAAACAAGCAGAAAGGAACATTAGATCTGCCTTAGTAAGGGAGCAAGAACTAAATGAACTAAAATCACGGTTTATTTCAATGGCCTCCCACGAATTTAGAACACCCTTAAGTGCCATACTTTCCTCAGCAATATTAATCGAAAAACAAAATGAACCCGGGAAGGAACTCAAGAGAGAAAAATACATAGGGCAAATTAAGACCAATGTTAGGAACCTAGTGGTAATCTTAAACGATTTCCTCTCCTTGAGCAAATTGGAAGAGGGCAAAGTAGCTGTACATAAAGAAAAATTCGATATCGTACAATTTTCAAAATCTTTGGTCGAAGAAATCGATTCAAGTAAAAAGTATGGGCAGAAAATAGCAGTAAAACATAAGAAGCCAACAATTAATGTGCTTCTAGATCCAAAATTAACCAGACATATTCTTACAAATCTACTTTCAAATGCCATAAAATATTCCCAAGAAAATAAGGACATTGATTTGATTCTTGACAAGAATCAAAAGAACGTTGTAATAAAGGTTGTTGACCAAGGAATAGGTATTCCAAAAGAAGAACAATCCAATCTATTCCAACGATTCTTCAGGGCAGATAACAGCACTATTATTCAAGGTACGGGATTGGGATTACATATCGTTAAACAATATGCTGAGTTAATGGGAGGCCATGTTAGTTTTAAAAGTGAATTGAACAAGGGCGCTACTTTTATTGTCGAAATACCAATAGCATAAAATAATTTCAATTAAAAAAATTGTTGCTATAAAAAATGATGATAAAAACCCCAATCCTAGAAAAGGAAAGGGGTTTTTGAGCACTGGATTCTTTCGTTGTTATAATGGTTTACCCGGCGTATTAAACCTAATTGCTGTTTAATTTGATATTAACCATGTCTCTTTAAGAGTTTTGTAACAACCAAGGAAATCAGGGATTTTTGAATAATTTCCTTAATCCCGACCATAAAATGAGAAGGATATAAATCTATTTTCAATCTGCGAAGATTTAGTTTTAAACTTTCTTTATCAATTTCTCTTTGTAAGCTTAAAATCTTTAACCTATGGTCAATTTCCGTAAAAGAGCTATAGTTTTTCATCATTAATCAAAATAATATTTAGAAAATTTCCGTAACAGTGGCCGATCGAGTATATCCCTGAAAAAATAGCATAACAATGCAATCACAACATAAATCAATCCTACCACAATAAATCCTTGATAAGTATTGTCCATCGCATTACCTATTGCATATGAAGCAGCGAGCGACAATAAGAACAGTGCGAGAAGCCCTATTGCCCCAATAAGCATCACATGGGAAAAAGCGGTTACCGCTCGCATTAATGCCTTGAATATTTTAAGCTTAAAATATTCCTCGCTATTTTCGAGATAGGATCTAACATCGACATCGGCCTCAGTCAGATCCCTTTTTAATTCTTTCAAAGCCATCAGTTGTTATTTCTGTAGTTGGGCGTTTTTCTTTTTTAAATCTTCTAATTTGCGCTCCATTGTTGCGATAATATCATCTGCTTTGTAGCTCATATTAGATATGGTATCATCCAATTTTTGTTCAAACTCCACCTTCTTCTCATTTGCGGTCTTTGTAAGTTCTTCTTTGGCATGTGAAACACGTTCAGAAATTTCGTGTTTAGTCTCCAATACTTTTGCTTTAATCTTTTTTCGGGTTTTGGTGCCCTTCTCAGGTGCATAAAGTATTCCAAACCCAGCTCCTATTGCAGCTCCTGTCAATAAGGCCAACATAACATTACTACTCTCGGTTGACATGATTATACGTTTTAAGTGAATAATTAAATTTCATTACTAAAGTATATGAACTTATTACTATTTGATATGACCAAGATCAGTCTTAGCACTTTTTCGTTGAATGACTTAAATCATTTACTTGGCAAGTTTGCTTAGCTATCTTAGGACAACTAATAAATTATAATAAAATGAAGGCCCAGGTTAACAAATCGGCCCATAAGCATGTTTATTCAAAAATATACTTTGATTCTTTCCATGTCCTAGAGGCCGCAGAAATCATCAACAATGCATCTGCGGATTATGAATTATCAATTCTTGGCAAAACAAATATTTTGAATTCAGCCCAGAACAAGGGGCAAATAAATACTGGGATAGCAATTAAAGACCACTTAAGTAAAATAACAAAAGTGGTTATGGAATACGATTATTTTTACAATCCTGAAATAGGATATATTTTTATAACAGGTCCTTTATCCTCAATATTTCTTAATGATTTAGAAGGAAAAACCTTAGGAGCCATTTCAGCCGGTCCTTATGGTATTTTAAGAGGTTTGGGAATCTCACCAAAGGAGGCAACTGCCCATATTAAAGCATTAAAAAATGGTGGGTATTTGTTAATCGTTAGAGGTTATGATGATGATTTGGATATTTTGGAAAATATTTTAGGGATAAAGGAGAGAAAAATCCACGGACAAACTTCCTGATTGAAACATTAAAACACCAATTATTGTTATAGGTCTATTTCTAGGCCTAATGGGCAATGGTCAGAGCCATAAACATCTGGGAATATTTTGACCGATTTGATTTTATCGACCAATTGAGAACTGACCAAAAAGTAATCGATGCGCCAACCCGTATTGCGTTCCCGTGCCTTGAAGCGATAACTCCAATAGGTGTAGGCCACCTCATCTGGGTGCAGGTATCTAAAAGAATCAACAAACCCCGCATTGATAAAATTATCCATACCGTCAATTTCAATTTGGGTATATCCTGCCGTCTTGTTATAATTCGCCTTATCGTTTTTTAGATCTATCGGTGTATGGGCCACATTTAAATCCCCACAAACAATGACCGGTTTTGCTTTCTCGAGGTTTTTCAGATAGTTAAGGAAATCTGCATCCCATTTCTTTCGGTAGTCCAATCGGTCTAATTGCTGCCCCGAGTTGGGAACATAAACATTGACCAAATAAAAATCTGGGTATTCGGCACATTGAACCCTACCCTCCGAATCATGTTCGGCAACGTTCATATCATCGGTCAAAGCAATAGGCCTGGTTTTACTTAACAATGCGGTACCCGAATAGCCCTTCTTATCCGCGGAGTTAAAATGATTGTGATACGTACTAAGTTGGGATAGTGCTTTTTCAACCTCTTGATCTTGAGCCTTTGTTTCTTGCAAACAGAGTATATCAGGATCTAAGCTTTTAATGGATTCAAAAAATTCCTTTTTAACAATTGCGCGTATGCCATTAACGTTCCATGAAATAATATTCATAACTATCTTTAATTATCCAAATAAAGATAGTCATTATCCATATTCAAGTTTCTGCAATCCCTAGCAAAAAGTCAGCTACATATATTTAGAAAGAAAGCGGAAGAAATCCTTCTTAAGATCAGCATATATCTGCCTTTGGGTTTCCATGCGGTTTCTAAATTCTAAATGTTTCTTTACCAATACCGTATCAAGCACGTCTTTGCCTTGCATACTTTGACCTGCAATTTGGGTTTCATGAACCTCAATATCTTCCAGAAGATCATCTATTACACCTCCGTGGAGAACAAATTGGTTTTGATAATGTTCCAATTGGACCAAAACCTCTTTAGAAGTGTATCGCACTACCAATTCACTTAATCTGTTTTTAAAGGTTTTTAGTTCATCTTCCCAAAAGAACAGTTCACGCCGCCATTGTTCATGCTCAAAATGTAGGTTTGAATTGTAAATTATTTCTTTTTCCATGATCTTATGCTAAAATTTATATATCTAATTATTCTGTTATTCAAATTCAAATTCAAAAATATTGGAATTGAATCTTTCCTAAAATGATTTAGATCATTTCAGGTTCAACCGGGCTACATTTATTTTGTCGATAAAATATAAAGTGATGGAAAGACAATTGTTAAAGACCCTATTGCTATTCATAACATATATTACCTTATTGGCATTTGCGAGCTGTGGACCGGTAATCATATCTTCCAGACCGCACAATCCGCCACCACCCTGGTTCTATCCCAACCGATTGGAGGTAGTTCGGTACGTTTATTTTCCTGAGATCAGTATTTACTATGATTTAACGGCACGCACTTATCTTTATTTAGATGGAGGTATTTGGGTAAGACGAAAAGTATTGCCTTCACGTTTCCAAAATTATGATTTAAATCGTTCAAGATATGAGCGAATTAGAAACTATAGTGACGACAATATAAGAAGATACCATGATGAACATAATGCAAATCGAGGGCGCAGTAATTTAAATACCAAAAAGAGAAGTAGTTAATTAACTTAATTTGTATATAGTAAATTTTGTACTAATGAAAAATGTAATCGCTATTTTTTTAATACTGGCAATGATTGGATGTAAGGGTCAGGAAAAAGAGAAAGAAGAAGTCTCCAAGGATGAAAAACAAGAAATATCCGAAGAACCCAAAGGACAATGGGAAGTGCACAAGGAATATGATGATCTTGGAAATCTGATCAAATATGATTCAATATATACTTACGCTTATTCAAATAATGAAGGTGATTCAATAAAGATAAACTTGGATAGCATTATGGATTCATTTAGAGGATACTTCGAAGATAAAGTGCCCTTTGATTGGAAAAGGGATTTTTCCTATTTCCCAAAAACGGACTCCCTCTTTATGAAGGATTTTTTCAAGGAAGATTACTTTTTAAACAATTGGCAAGAACATCATTCTGATATTGAGAACATGATGAAAAAAATGGATTCGGTTCGTAATGCCTTTTTAAGAAAACATCATCCAGGACTAATGGATAAAAAAGAATAAACCTATTTCAATATTTCTGTACAGGTATATTAATTGTTGAGCAATTGAATTGCCTGTTTCGCTATTTCAAGTTCTTCATTGGTAGGTATGATCAAAATTTTA
>CAVYHF010000004.1:0-9862 GCA_963768235.1 uncultured Flavobacteriaceae bacterium | reverse complement strand
GAGTCTTTCTTCTCATAAAAACGAATCTGGTTTATTTCCACCGTCATATTGGGAAAGTGTTGCAATAAGGAGAGGTCCATTTCCCCGATTTCCAAATCCCCGTACTCCATTTCAACTAAGTAATTTTGAACTTCTGTGGTAATCCAATCTTCAATGTCATCATAGAAAACGAACCCAAGAATAACTCCCAAAAATCCGAGAAGTAATGTTCCTATGGTAAGGCGTTTTAATATTTTTTTTATAATAGGTTTCAAATCAAAATTATCATAACTGATTCCTAGATAAAGATACGAATTCCCAGTCGTTAATTCTTTGATTCGATGTAGTAAAGTCACCTTGAAGAAGGCATATGCCTTAAGCCGTTTCCTTAACTAAGAAACGGGTTATATCAGGTGCTATTCTTTCACTAAATAAAATGGCATATGTCCGAGGCCAGGGGCCTATTTATAGATTACCTTTTAATACAGGGAAGCATTATTCATCAGTACTATTTTTTAGTGTTTTTAATTTTTTTTTGTCTAACCAGCGATGGCTGTATGTTACGCCAAAGACATCAAAATCACTCCCTTGCTTAAACCGTATTCCCGATCCAATCGTAAATTTCAGGGCGTTTTTCGGGTCCAACGGCAAGGCATAGGTAAGACCTAATCTCAATTGTGATATGGTGGCATCTCGTTGAACATTGTTGATAGAAGTCTGGGCTCCATAACCGTAGCCCGTTGAAAATGCCAACCACATACCTTTATTTCCCAGATTTCTAATCATATTTCCCTTTAGAATCCATAGCGCTTTTTGTTCTAGTTTATTATCGCCCAAAAAGTTGTTGTTTGCGCTAAATAACCAAGTGCCTACATGACCTTCCAACACCCACTTCTCAAAGGTTTGTGATATGCCATAATTAATCCGAACTCCCCAGCGGTTAGAACCCAGATTGGGTAATTGCTCCTTCTTGTAACTACCCGTAGGTATTAATACTTGTACACTTAACCCTGAAACGGTCTTCTGCGTATAATCTTTAAATTCACTGGGTTCCAGTGACGGTGCTCCCGTTAAATTGACAGTGGCCCTCACGCGTAAATCACCAAAACCTGTATAGGAATCGGTAAAACCCTCACCTTCAAAGACGCCAGTAAAGTCACCACCGGCAAAAGGTAAAATGACATCAACTTTTCCTGAGGCACCAAAAAAGTTGACACTTTTAACATACGCCATAACAATGGTATTAATGCTACCATTAAAATCTTCAAGGGGTAGTGCAGGGTCCAAAAGTGTATTACCAGAGGCATGTGCATAGCCTATTGCTGCAAAATTCAATCCTCTTGGTAAATTAGTCAACGCTCTTGGCTCTAGTTCCTGGGCCATAAGTTTCGAAGGACATACCAGAAAAATAATAGTTATAAAAAATAAGGTTATGTATATGTAATGGTTTCTCATCAAGGAACGCTATTTTATAATTTATAATGAAAGGTTTATATAACTATAGTCAAGTACTATACCAATTGTTAAATAAATCTCAATAAAAACCTTGAGGTGCTGTTAATGAATATTTTATAAATATACAGAACAAAATTCAAATAAACGATATATCCCTAATCACGATATTTCGGCACTTTATGTCGTCATTAATCATTTCTTTATATGGAAGATATTTTGAGCTTTTTGATTTTCGCGCTTAAGGTGCTAGGAGGTAAATTGAAAATTTCAGACGCACCACAGTTGCCGACTATTTTCCCATACAATACTTTTAAATATAGTAGTTATATGATTTCGTTAAAATGCTTTAAGGGAACCGATCTTAGATACTAGCAGTTGATTCCGCATTATACGTTTTAGTTGCGTTTTAAGAGGAAAAGGATTGGCTAGTTTTAACCTTGATTCTCTAGTTGTAATAACAATACGTTCATTGATATATTTTGAACTGCGCCCCAAGCGAATTCTTTTCTCTACCTTATTGTATATACCCTAATAAATGATGTAGACCACCAATAATTTTTAATCTCCGAGCATAAAAACAAGGCCACCGCTTAAACTACCCATGATCGTGGTCACGCCTGCACTTACCCCGCTCGAAACACCACCAGATCCCCCTGCTATATATACCCCACCCCATTGTACGGGGAGGAATAAATTGCCTTGTATATTGAACCCTACGCGGTCGCTGAACATGAGATTGACACCGGCTTTAAAGTTAAATGCGAGACGTGTGGTTGAATCCAAGCCTCTTGTAGCAATCGTTGTATTCACATCTTTTGGGCTAATAACCACTAATCCCAGACCGCCACCTGCGAAAGGTCGAACATTTCCAGGCTGGAAATACCGTGTCGCACCTAGCATAAACCAGTCGAATCCCAAATCTGATAGCCGGTCTTCTGCTGGGCTAACGATACGATCCCTTATCCTCAATTCGGTACTCATACGCGTATAGGAAAGCCCAATCATTAGGTTTTCATCCATCCCATATCCCACTGAAATCCCATATTGGTCACTATCCTTTGCTTTAAGGTAATTGCTACCATATTTTAGTTTGGAACCGAATTGGTACCCATAACTGGGAATGATTTCCACGGTTTGTGATTGACCATTGAAATATGCGAATAGTAACGCGATCAATAGTACTCCTTTAAGTTTTGACTTCATTAATAAGTGTTTTAAACGTTTGAATTAATTTTTAGCTGTTCTACTCTCTACCCATTATTTAATTTCTTCTCCTTACACCACCAGACCTTACTGCCGGTCGTGCCGTTGGTCTATTGGTAGGGCGAGCGGTCGGCCTACTCGTAGGCGTACTGGGCCTCGTTGTAGGTCTGGTGTTGGGCCTGCTTGTAGACCTTGTGCTTGTTCGAGTTGCCGGTTGGGTAGCGGGCCTGTTTCCAGGTCTTGTTGTGGGTTGGTTCGCAGGCCTGGTTCGGGCCTGGTTGCAGGTCTGTTCGCCGGTCTTGTTGTTGGTCTTGTTACCGGTCTGCTGTAATGGCTAATCCCCCTTCTACCATTATAGATAGGGTGCGTTGGCCTGCGGTAACGGTTACGATAATAGTAGGGTGGGCGATAATAAGGAGGGCCCCAATGGTGATAACCATGGCCCCAATAAGCATGGCCATACCAGCCATAGGGCGAGCCAAAACCAAAACCTACGCTCCATCCGTACCACGGGTTGTAGCGTATTGAAAACCCGTAGGTGTAGTGACGATGGAAATAATGCCCCCCATACCACGGATTGTAGTAGTAACCTTACCATAAATTACCGTTGGGCCATACACGTAAGAACCATAATAACCTGGAGTATAACCAACAATAGACCACCGTAGGCGAGGTCTCGTAGATATATACATATTTAGTATTGTATTGTGGGTTTTCCGCAGGTATTTTCCCTATCTCTTCAGGTCGCTCATCGGCTACTTGCCATGGCCCGTTTGGCGTAGTCGCTTTGAACCAAACCGCATTGTCGCAGAGGAAATAGGTGTTTTTCGTCTTTGAATACCGCACTTTCGGTATTCACTGCGTATTGTAATTTCAACCCTTTCACATTTTTGAATTCCGGATTACCGTTATATTCCACAGTGGCAGCTTTGGTGTCCCTTTTAACCGCAGCAGTCTGGGGAATCTGCGCGTCATAAACTGCACTTTTTGCTTCAGGTGTCCCCGCTATATTGCTCAAAACACTCGCTTTTTTACTGTCTACCGGAATTTTTTTGAAATCCTCGGGCAAATCTTCTGAAGCGATATATTCCCAATTAGCCTTTACATCTTTTGTGGCGAACCAACGGCCCGAAACAAGAAGATAATAGGTTTGGGTATTCACATTCATAAAAATGTCACTTTTGGTATTCTCCACGAAAAGAAGGTTGGTATTCTGCAATGGACTATACTTGGGCTCACCTTCAAAAACGATGAGTTCGGTAGGTTCGGTGGCCATTTTTATTTTTGGTGCCTTGCCGTCATAATCCTCAGTTTCTGCTCCTTCTTTTTCTTCTTTGTTTTCAGGTTCGGCCTTCTTGGCGATGGCACGAACTTTGGAAGGTACTTTTTTAGCATTTTCCCACGGACCCTTAGCGGCATTGGACTGGTACCAGAATGCACCCCCTTTTAAATAATAGGTGTTTTTCTTAGATTCCTTAATAATCAAGGCGCCCGTATTTTCTACTAGTTCATACCCTTTTTCGGCCTCTTTGAGGACGGGTTCACCATCAATCATAATAAGGGCAGTGGGTTCATTGGCGAAAAGTATTTTGGGGGGATCGTTTTTTAAATCAGCTGGAATTACACTAACCTCTTCAACACTGGCCAATAGCTCATCCAAGGAAAATTCTATATTCCAATTTGGGATTTCCTTATTGATCAGCTCTTGGAGTTTTTGTTTCTGTGTATCGGTAACCTCATCTGAAATCCGAACTTCATCTACCTTTACAGATGCCAACATGGCTTGTCTGCTATCTCGGTCAACATCGAGCAAAGAAGTAGTCCAAAGCATGCCAAAAACAGGATCTTGGCCTGGTTTCTTAACGGCGAATGCCAGATTGGATTTTAACTGATTATCAACATAACTGGCGTTTTCCGGTTGGTATAACGATATGGTATAATCCCCTGATTCAATATTCTTAGGCCAATCGTTAAGATTATTTTCCTGTGCATAAAAGCCCTGTGGAAAAAGTATTAGGACCAACACTAATTTCAATGAAAAAGTAACAATAATAGTCTTTGCAAGCTTCATTTTTTATACGTTTAAGATTTTTGGATACAACAAAATTTAAATCATTAGGGTGCCAAAAGAATCACACCATTCTTAGTGAAAAACTTTGGGTTTATTCATTTTCAGTTTTTGCAATGAAGGGGAAACTGAATGCCAACCCGATATAGCTACTTTTATTGGTTCCAGACACGAAAATATCATCATAAACATCATTGAACCCTTGAAAATACCGTAATTGCATATGTATTTCCTTATCAAATTTGTTACTGAAAAAAACGTAACCCACTTGAAATATCAGGCCAAAATCCATTGAATTGGTCACATCTTGGGCCGAATAGCCAAAATTGCCCTGGGCGTTGGTGAAAACAGCATCACTGCCCGTGTTAAATGATATTTGTGGGGCTATTCCCAGCTTAAAGTTGCTGTCCGTAAATCGGTAATTAAGGAAGACCGGAACATCTATATAATTCAGGGTCAATTCGGTCGGCACATTTTGAAACTTGCCGTTTAATTCCAAATCGTCCGAAATGAGTGAAAGTTGATCGAATTTACCTCCTCGCTTACTCAGAAAGTAAGCCGACGGATGCACTGACCAATTGTTATTGAGCTTAATGTTTCCGGCAATGCCGAAAGTGATTCCGGTTTTTGAACTTGTACCGGCCGTACTTGAAATAGAAGTAAATGGAACCCCAAATTCCAATCCTACATTAAAATTTTCGGTTGCAACTTTATCCCCAAAAATCAAGGCAAAAAGTGCGGCTTGGGCATTTGAATACTGGACAGATAAAATAAAGGCAAGTACTATTATTTTTTTCAATTTCATAGCCGATAGTAATTAAAAATGTTATCCACCAATTATGCACCTAAACGTATCAGTAAAATCGTCTACGATTCAAGCGTTTTTCCTGATTGAACCCCAAAAGGTGAAACCCACCGGAAAACCAACGGGGTAGATAATATTCAGAATTTGATGGCGATAAATATTAGTTCTTTCTGTCAAATATAGAATATTTATTATTGTGCTTAATGCAAAATTGCTGTACAACATCCGAAGTTGAAAAATAAGTTTGATAAAATTTGACCCCGGTGCGCATTACTAAAATGTGCTATTGCCTTGGAATAGCCCTTAAATCTTTCATAATCGCTTGTGACTTTTGAATTTGTCCCTGTTCTTTATATATTAAAGCCAATAAATATTTATAGTCCTGATTGCCCGGTTCAATATTTAGGCCTTGCTTGATGTAATTTTCAGCTAGAGGCAGATCTTTATTCTCTTGATAATAAAAGGTAGCCAAATTATACATGGATCTTGTATCGTAGGGATTAAGCCTAATAGCTTCCTGGAATTCGGCTACAGCTTCGTCTGTTTTCTGCATTTCAAAATTCAACAAGGCCTTTAAGTAGTGGGGTCTGCTTAATTCGGGTTCAAGCAATATCCAAAGATCCAAGGTTTCGCCAGCGTTTTCATAATTTTTATTCATGGAATAGGCTACGGACAAATTTGAATAAACAGGCGTAAGCAAGCTGTCTTTTTGCAATGCCATTTTATAATGCTTAATCGCACTATTAATATCATTATTCTGTAAATAGTAATCGCCCAATTGCATTCTTCCGGTTGAAAAATCAGCGTTACTGAAAAGCATGGTTTCAAGTTCTTTGCGGGCCGAGGATACATTCAATTGATCTGTTGCACCAAGGGTATTCCCGTCTATCCCAATGACCAACTGGGCAGCTCCTATTCTTACCATTTTTGCAGGATCCTTAACGAACTTCAAAGCAATCGATGTTCTATTTTGGGGAGATAATTCCCTAAATTTCATCAAGGCGTGATATCTGATCATTGGAGAAGAGTCATTAAGGGCCTTTAGCAAGACATTGTACTGGTCTTGATTGGTGTAACTTAAATTTTCAATTACCGTTGCCCTGGCAATAGTAGGAAATTGCAAATCGGAAACAAATTGATCTAGCATAGCTCTTTCAGATGGTCTTATGTCGGGACTACTGCTTACGAGCAAGGCATCTGAAAAATGTTTTCCCCGTTTAGTACCATACCATTTTTTGATCGTATTTGCGGCCCACTCGTTGCTCTTATCCTTGTGACATTGGGTACATGCGTTGGGTGTACCATATTCAATGGACTGATCGGGGCGCGGAATTCTAAAACTATGGTCACGACGAAAGTCGTTGCCCATATACACCTCACCCGTCATATGGCAATTAATACATAGACTTGCTTCGGTATTTGCTTTGTGAAAATGATGTTTGTCGGAATTGTATTGCTCGGGAAGGTGACATTGCAAACACAACTGGTTTCCTTCAAACTTGAGTTTTAATGAATGGGAATCATGGCAATCAGTACATTTTACACCCAGCGCGTACATTTTACTCTGCCTGAAAGAGCCATAAACATAATCTTCTTCTTGTATTTGTCCATCGCCATGGTAAAAATTGGGCGATAAGGATTGCAACCTGTATTGATCCTCAAAAGGGATTCCCGGCTCAAGGTTCTCGGTTAATTTTACCCGCCGTGCATGGCAGGGAGCACAAAGATTAATTTGCTCTTTTTGATCAATTCCTTTTAAAATATAAGAGTTTTCACCCGTTGGATTATTCTCAGCCCAATCAACATGCTTATAGGCAGGACCGTGACAACTTTCACAGGAAACATTTATCTCGCTATAGGTAGTATTAAAGGCATCGTTTTCAATGGTATACTTCTTTTCCAAATTGGTAGAATGGCATTCGGCACACATGGTGTTCCAGTTTTGGGCCCCACGGGACCAATGTAACCAATCAGTGGGCTCAATAGTGTCTCCCTTATATTGATGATACCATTTATTCTTATCGGTATCCCAAGTAACTCTTAATACCTGTTTCCGACCCCTATCAAAATCAACAAGATATTGTTGCAACGGAACCAGGCCAAAGGTGTATGTAATTTTGTATTCCTTTACGGAATCGTCTATTTCTTTGATGCGAACGAAGAATTCCTTGTTTTTTTTGAAAAAGAAATACGACACCCCATCAATTTCAGTTTTGACATCATTGAAATCACCGAGTACCGTGGAATCATTTGCGATTTGCATGGCCAAGTCATGGTGGGATCCTTGCCATTTAACCACCTCCTCGCTATGACAACTTATACAGGCTTTCGCCCCAACATATTTGGAAGTATCATTTTGATCAATGACCGTATAAGCCTTCTCGTATTTATCGGAACCGCACGCATTTAAAACAATAAACAATATGAAGTAAAAACCAAGGTTTTTCAAAATCCCCATCAAAGCAATTTTATGAAATTCAAAAATAACTAAAACCATCCAATCAATACTGCTGAATCAAGGTTTTAAAATTATGGTAAAATTTTTAAGGTAAATCTCCATATAACTGAATAAGGAAATGAAGTATTGCATACCTAATTATTTAAAATGATTGGAATTTTTACTTAGTTTAGCAGACTTATTCTTGGGGGTTCCTTTGCGATTATAGAAATAGTCATGCAGCATAAAAGATAGTATGTACGCAGCAGCCCTCTTTAGAATAGGTAACACAAAAAATTATTGCTTTATGAATACATTAAAATTTGTCTTTCTTCTGTTCGTAGTTATGGCCTTCAACAGTTGTTCAAGTGTTAAGGTTGTCGATGCTTGGAAGTCAACAAATATTGAAGGGTTTAAAGATAATAGCATACTCGTAGTGGCACGAACTGCAAACCAGGAAGTGCGGAAGGCTTTTGAACGTAAAATAACGGACAAGTTGTTGGAAAGAGGTTTTAACGCAGTGCCTAGCTATGTCAAGTTTCCTTCCTTGAGGCCTAATGTTAAATTGACCGAAGAACGAAAAGAAGAGATTAAGAATTTATTACAAAGCGAAGGGTTTAACGGCGTTGTATTAAGCGTCCTAAAAGACTATCAGGAAAGAACAAGGACCATTGGCGAAGGGGCGCATGAAGCTGGGGTTAATTATGGCTATACCGATTGGCCTACCTACGTAGGTTATGGGTTTTATACCTATTACGCCCACCCCTTGTCCTATTCTACCGAATATGTTGAGGTAGCTGCCGCAGAGGTCACTTTAACTTCTAAGCTCTATGTCCTTGAAACCGTGGTCTATGATTTAGAGCAACCGGAAAAAAAACAATTGGTAGCATTGATAAATGCAGCTGTTGAAAACCCAGCTACAATGAAAGAGTTGGCCGATAATTATGGGGATGCCATAGCCAAACGGTTAAAAAAGACCAAAGCCGAATCGGCAACAAGATAAGGCGCTACTTAGGCTAGATTGACCATTTATTTTTTTTGGAATTTTTATAAATTCAAATTAAAAATCGAGGAAGGAATAGTAAGGTTAAAGCCATTAATAATTAATTATTTAAATAAACATGATGTTTAAAATTAAGCCAATTGTATTGCTACTGATATTTGTATTTTTTCTTCAATCCTGTTCGGGTATTAAAGTGCTAAGCGCTTGGAAGGGCGAACAGGAGAATATTGACAGATTCAGGGAAAAGAAAATTATGGTCATTGCACGAACGGCCAATGATCATGCCCGTATCGCTTTCGAAGAAGCCATAACATTACAACTTAAGGCGAGGGGAATCGAAGCTACCGAAAGCTTTAAAAAATTCCCGAAGATCTATCCAAACAAAGAAATTACCGAGGAGCGTGTGGCCATGGTTACAAGCATGTTGGAAAGCGAAGGGTTTACAGGGGTCGTACTCACTGTGATAAAAGACAAACAACAGTCTATAGAGACCTCTAGCAGTGGTATGTATGTAGGAGCATCCTACGGGGGTTACCCAGGATACTACGGCGGTTTTAATAATTACTACGCCTATCCATATGCACATGGCTCTTATTATAATTCATTTGGTGGGTACATTCCTATGTCGACATCAACGAGAACGGTTACCGATTATGTCCTGGAAACAGTAGCCTACAATTTAGATGAACCCTCAGAAAATCAATTAGTTGCTATTACAACGACGAGCGTTGATGACCCTAGTAAAGCCTATAAAACAGCAGAAGGAATACGCTGATAAAATTATGAAAAGTTTAGAATGATCTAAGCTACGAATAACGAATCTTCCATAACACAAGTTCTACGAATTTCAATATTACTTTCGATATTGGGGGGGTGCTTTTGTTAATTAAGGCAAAAGTTAGTTCTTTTGAG
>CAVYHF010000003.1:0-183491 GCA_963768235.1 uncultured Flavobacteriaceae bacterium | reverse complement strand
AGAAAAAAACGGGCAAACGCTAGGTAAAAGTATTTATCGGCAGCGTTTCACCAAGTGATAAGCTTTTTTTAGGTGAAACTTTGCTCAGTTACAAGAAGGATAAACAGGATTTTATATGCAATAGGTCTTAAAACCAAAAAGCCCTGACTTTAGGTCGGGGCTTTTAGCATTAATTAGGTTTAGTTTGGTAAGATTTGGGAAGTCAAAGATGTAACTAATAAAGTGTTTATTAAATAAAAAGTTGTCAAGTGTTCATTTTTGTATGCTAAAATATGTTGTAGTGTTGTATGGTGATTTGCTCTTATACTAATATTGGTTTTATACCATTAAAAAACTCCCAAGTATAAAATTGAATCTTGTTCAATTATTATTATACAAGGGAGCTTTCTAACAACCAATAATCACAAACTAACTAACAAATATACCTGACTAGTGACCCAAAAGGTCTAGTACTTCTTGGGATAATAAGACTTTATCAATAACATGTACAATACCATTGCTGGTAACAACATCGGCTGCAACTACATTGGCATCTACATGGGTTTTATCGCGAATTGCGACTCCGTGTCCTAAAATTGCAAAAACAGATTCGCCCTGTACTGTTACGATTTCTTGATGATTGCTAAGGTCTCCAGAGGCCACAGCTGCACCGGCAACTACATGGTAAGTAAGTATTTTTGCCAATATTGCCTTTTCGTCCGCTGTATCAAAATCAGCTAAACTGTGGTAGTTATTACCAAGGGCATCTAATAAATCTGCAAAAGCAGCATTGGTAGGTGCAAATACCGTAAATGGTCCTTCACCACTCAATACTTCCACCAATCCGGCATCAGCTTGTATCAAGGCATCAACCAGTAGGCTCAAATCATCAACCGATTGTGCAGTCTCCACAATATTAGGTGTGGGAGGAGTCAATAAGTCCAATACTTCTTGAGGTAGTAATACCTTGTTGATTACGTGTACAACGCCATTGCTAGCTGCGACATCGGCAAGGACAACTGTTGCGTTTGCATCGGTAGCATCTATTACATGAACTGTGCTACCGCTAATATTTATACCTACACTTTCCCCTTGAAAGGTTTCGATCATCTGACCAGAACTCAAGATCTGTTGAGAAAGCTGCAGTACCTGCAACAACATGATAAGTCAATACTTTGACCAAAAGGTCTTTTTCATCTTGGGTATCAAAATCGGCCAAGCTATGATAATCATCTCCTAAGGCTCCAAGTAAGTCCACGAAAGCCTGATTCGTTGGGGCGAAGACTGTAAAAGGTCCGTCACCGCCCAAAGTTTCAACCAATCCCGCATTAGCTTGTTGTAAAGCACCAACCAAAAGACTTAAATCATCTGTTTCAACGGCGATTTCAACAATAGTTTTCAAATTGGATGCTGCCAAAATATCCAACACTTCTTGTGGTAATAATACCTTGTTGATCACATGGACAACGCCATTGCTTGCAGCAACATCTGCAAGGACAACTGTTGCGTTTGTGTCAGTGGCATCTACTATATGAACTATACCATCCTTAATATTCACACCTACATTTTCCCCTTGAAAGGTTTCAATCATCTGACCATCACTTAAATCAGTTGAAAAAGCTGCAGTACCTGCAACAACATGATAAGTCAATACTTTGACCAAAAGATCTTTTTCATCTTGGGTATCAAAATCGGCCAGGCTATGATAATCGTTACCTAAGGCTCCTAGTAAAGCAACAAAAGCTTCATTGGTTGGGGCGAAGACTGTAAAAGGCCCTTCAGTGCCCAAAGTTTCAACCAATCCAGCATTGGCTTGCTGCAATGCACCAACCAATAAACTTAAGTCATCGGTTTCAACTGCGATTTCAACAATAGTCTTCAAACTTAAAGAAGTAACAAAATCTATTGCTGATTGTGGTAATAATACTTTATCAATAGTATGGGCAACACCATTGGAAGCCATGATATCGGTTCCTGTAATATTTGCATCTGTGCCGGACGCATCCCCTATTACAAAAGTATCCCCTGAGGCAATTACATGAATCGAATTTTCTGCTAATGCAGTTGCTACTGAACCTTCAGATAGATCGGCAGCTTTTACCTCTGCGGCCAAAACATGATAAAGAAGAATATCTTTCAATAACATCATTTCTTCATCAGTATCAAAGTCATCCAAACTATTATAATCATCTCCTAGAACATCCAAAAGTGCCACGAACGCATCATCAGTAGGGGCAAATACAGTGAAAGGACCTTCACTACTTAGCGTTTCCGCTAAGTTGGCTTTAAGTACGGCAGCTTCCAAAATAGAAAGACCTTCAGCTTCAACTACAATGTCGACCAATGAACCTAGTTCTTCTTCTTCCTCATCATTTAAGGCATCGATAATTGCCTGAGGTAATAAAACCTTGTTTATGACATGCACAACACCATTGCTTGCCATTACATCTGCAATCACAACAGTTGCATCGGTATCAGTTGCATCTTGAATAAACACACCACCATCCAAATTAATGGTAACCTCTTCACCTTGGAAAGTTTCTATTTTTTGACCATTGCTTAAATCTGTGGATTTGGCAGCGGTGCCAGCAACAACATGATACGTAAGAATTGTGGCCAATAGGTCTTTCTCTTCATCTGTATCAAAATCTTCAAGAGAATCAAATCCATCCAAAGATCCCAGAAGGGCTGTGAATGCTTCGTTCGTAGGGGCAAATACTGTAAACGGTCCGTCGCCACTAAGTGTTGGTATTAAATTAGTACCTTCTTTTTCATCTGCTTTGGACAAAGCAGCAACTAAAGAGCTTAAGTGCATCTTCGCCTATGGCTGTTTCAACGATGTTCAATTGGTTATCGTTTTCGACCTTGTGTCATCATTTCGTCCTTGTCACAGGATATGACGAACAATGATATTAACATCAAGAAAAGATAATTTTCTAAGTTGTATTTACATTTTTCATAGTGGGTGTTTTTAGTAATTAAATTGTTTAATGTTATATAATGAATAGATAAACAATAATACAAAAGGTTACGTTTTGTTTAAAATAATTACAAAAAGTTTAACAAAATAGTTTAAACTATTAGCTTCGCCAAAGATTTGAGTAAAAAAAAAGCCGCAATTTGCGGCTTTTCTATATCAATAAATTAGGAATGCTTAGTTCGTAGTGTCTGGAATCATAACTTGATTCACATACATGAATTACACCATTGTTAGCTTGAACGTCTACAACAACAACTCCGATACCCGGTATTGCCTGCTCCATCAGTTATATCGGCGATATTATCACCAGTACCTGGAAGATTGATTGTAATAGCATCACCTTCTAAAGTAGCAGGAGCAATACCATCTGTTAAATCACCTGAGCGTACATTTCCACTAACCACATGATGGTACAGAACTGAAGTCAATAACGCTTCGTCTATATCGGTAACACTGGTCCAATCCATATTACTATCCAATAATGCTTGAAAAGCAGTATCGGTTGGTGCAAAAACTGTGAAGGGTCCATTTCCATTAAGAACTGAAACAAAATCAGTATCTGGTGTTCCCTCGGTCAATGCAGCAACCAAGTGGACTGAAAGTTGCATCTGCAACGGCAAAAGTTACAACTGTTGGTAGATCGATCACTGCATCAACAGCATGGATTACTCCGTTAGTGGCTACGATATCGGCTGCTGCAACATTACTTGTACCGTTTAAAGAAACTCCATCATCAGTGTTTATGTACATGCTTAAATTATCTCCATCTACATTAGCGGCTGCCGTGGTTACATATGAATTGGTTAAACCAGCAGCAAAAGCAGCAGCTCCAACAATCACATGATTAGACAATATAGCGTTCAAATCATTGGAATTCGGATTCGTAAATGCAGTAAAGGCAGCATTTACTGGTGCAAAAACAGTAAAGTCTGTTGTGTCATCTGAAAGTAAATCAGTGAATGTTGTATTGCCTCCAGTTGTTAAAGCTCCAACCAATTCTGTTAAGTCACTATTTGCCACAGCATGGTCTACAATGTTAGGTAATCCTATAACAGCATCAACAATATGCACAACTCCGTTAATTGCTTTATTATCCGCGGCTGTAACATCAGAAACGCCATTTAAGGTTACTCCATTTGAAAGATCTACTAGCATGCTTAAGTTGTTTCCTCCTGCTCCTGCGGTAGATAGTGTAGATACATAACCTGTAGCCAAATCAGTAGATAAGTTAGTACCACTTACAACATGGTTTAATAAAACTTGAGTTAATACATCAACAGGAACGGCAGCTAAATCAGCAAAATTGTTATCAGCCAAGAATGTAGCAAATGCATCATTTGTTGGTGCAAATACTGTAAAAGGTCCGTCACCTGCTAAAACGGTTGGTAGATCACCATCGGCAGCAACTAGAGCGGCTACCAAACTTTCTAAGCCAGGGGTAGCAATTGCCAAATCAGTAATTGAAACCAAAAGAACATCACTTAAAGCATCTAAGGCAGCTTGTGGTAAAAGTACTTTGTCAATTAAATGTACGGTTCCATTGCTAGTTGCAACATCGGCTGTAGTAACCGCAGCTGATTCTCCAGCAGCATCAATAAAAGAGGCACCTCCAGTTAGACTAACAGTTAGTGTTTCACCTTGAACAGTTGTAATTACCTGCCCTTCTGTAAGGTCACCTGAAGTTACCGAAGCTCCAGAAACAACATGATAAGCCAAAATACTGGCTAATAAATCCTGTAATTGTTCGGTGTTAAAATCGTCAAGGGAATCATAGCCATCTAATCTAGCCAAAAGATCAGCAAAGGCATCATTTGTTGGGGCCAATACTGTGAAATGTTCCAGCTTCATCACTTAGAGTCGCGATCAGGTCATTGTTTGCACTTTCATCTGCTTTTGCCAATGCAGCTACCAAACTACTAAGATCACCAGTGGCTTGGGCAGCCTCTACAATATTTAATTCATCAACCATTCCTGGATCTGCTTCCATTTGGTCAGGCCCGTTATCATCATCACTTGAACATGAGAGTACAAAAGTTGTTAAGAGTAATAAAATAAATCGATTAAAAATTTTTGTTTTTGTTTTCATTGTTAGAAAAATTTAAAGGTTATTATTATGTTGTTTACTATTTACGATTAAAAGATGAACAATATTACAAAAGGTTGCGTTTTGTTTAATGATAATTATAAAAAGTTTAACAAAATAATTTACTTATTAATTTTTGCCCATAATAGATTTTAGAATCCCAAAGCCTAATTTTGTATTTTTGTGGACTGTTTAAAAAACAATGAAAAAAGTAGTTATTGGTCTTTCTGGTGGTGTCGATTCAAGTGTGGCAGCGTATCTCTTAAAAAAGCAAGGGTATGATGTGATTGGGCTTTTTATGAAGAACTGGCACGATGATTCGGTAACCATCTCTGAAGAATGTCCTTGGTTAGAAGATAGTAACGATGCCTTGATAGTTGCAGAAAAATTGGGTATTCCCTTTCAGACGGTTGATTTAAGTGTGGAGTATAAGGAGCGCATTGTTGACTATATGTTCAATGAATATGAAAGAGGAAGAACGCCTAATCCAGATGTACTTTGCAATCGCGAAATAAAGTTTGATGTTTTCATGAAAATAGCATTGCAATTGGGTGCTGATTATGTGGCTACAGGGCATTATTGTCGAAAAGGCACTATTGTAAACAAAGATGGTGATGAAACCTTTCAACTCTTATCTGGCCTTGATGGCAATAAAGATCAATCCTATTTTCTCTGTCAACTCTCGCAAGAGCAATTGTCAAAAACGCTTTTTCCTATTGGGGAATTGACAAAACCTGAGGTTCGCCAAATTGCGTCCGATAATGATTTGATTACAGCAGACAAAAAAGATTCGCAAGGACTTTGTTTTATTGGTAAGGTGCGTTTGCCGGAATTTCTTCAACAAAAACTCAAGCCTAAAAAAGGGGTTATTATAGAAGTGCCATCCAACATTGAACAATATCAACGGGAATTACCCATTTTTAAAGATAAAGAAGAAGAATTGGTATATTTTGCAGAAAAGCCGCATTACGCCCTAGAGGACGGTAAAGTTGTGGGTGAACATCAAGGAGCACATTATTTTACAAAGGGGCAACGAAAAGGATTGGCTGTTGGTGGTACGAAAGAGCCTTTGTTTGTTATTGATACTGATGTGGATGAGAATGTAATTTATACGGGTCAAGGCAAAGCGCACCCAGGGTTATATCGAAGAACTTTATTTGTTACCAATGAGGAATTACACTGGATACGAACGGATTTAGCCCTTAAGATTGATGGATCTATGGAGGTTATGGCGAGAATTCGTTATCGCCAATCCTTACAAAAAGCAACCTTGTACAAAATTGACAGCGGTCTTTATGTTGATTTTGAAGAAAAACAATCCGCAATTACGGAGGGTCAATTCGTTGCTTGGTACGTTGGGGAAGAACTATTAGGGTCTGGGGTTATTTCATAATTAAATCTGTCCCCTCGAGCCTGCCTGTTCGGCAGACAGGCGCAGTCGAGAGGTCATCACATATGGACTAATAGTTATCAACGGAGTTTATCTCGAGCGTAGTCGAGAGGCTCGAACAGACAGAATCAATGCAAAACAGAATCACAGAACTTTTCGGAATTAAATACCCCATTATCCAAGCAGGAATGGTTTGGGCCAGTGGTTGGCGTTTGGCATCTGCGGTTTCCAATGCTGGTGGATTAGGGCTAATTGGTGCCGGAAGCATGTATCCTGAAGTGCTTCGAGAACACATCCATAAATGTAAGGCTACAACGGACAAACCGTTTGGGGTCAACGTACCTATGCTGTATCCCGATCTAGATAAAATAATGGAGATCATTATTGAATTAGGGGTCAAAATAGTGTTCACTTCGGCAGGAAATCCCAAAACTTGGACAGCATATTTAAAAGAAAACGGAATTACTGTTGTTCATGTAGTAAGCAGCGTAAAATTTGCCCTTAAAGCACAAGAAGCCGGTGTTGATGCCATTGTAGCAGAAGGCTTTGAAGCGGGCGGTCATAATGGAAGGGATGAAACCACAACTTTAACATTGATTCCATCCGTTAAAGAAAAGATAAGTATTCCCTTGATCGCGGCAGGTGGCATTGCGACCGGGAGGTCTATGTTGGCCGTCATGGTCTTAGGTGCAGATGGTGTGCAGGTAGGTAGTCGTTTTGTGGCAAGTGATGAGGCATCATCACATATGTTGTTCAAACAAAAGGTAGTAGAAGCCGGAGAAGGGGATACCCAATTGACCTTAAAAGAATTGGCTCCTGTTCGGTTGATAAAGAACAAATTTTACCATGATATTCAAAGGGCTTATGAAAATGGGGCATCGGTGGAACAATTGAAAGCACTATTGGGTCGTTCACGGGCCAAACGTGGTATGTTCGAAGGCGATATGGAGGAAGGGGAATTAGAAATTGGCCAAGTATCTGCAATCATACATGATATACAACCGGCCTCACAGATAATATCTGAGATGATTCAGGAATTTGAAGAAGCCAAAGCAGGTATAACAGCACTTTAACTGCAATCACAATAAAACTCAAACATCATACATCTCATGCGATACAAGGAGTTTATCGGCATTTTCCAATCGTGGTAACATTTTTAGGCTTTTTCTTTGAAAACGCTGCATTCTTCGCAGTATTTTATCCAACATTTTCACTGCCCTTAGAATATAGTACCCTTTATTCAACATAACACACTCCGCTTGTTCTGCCAATGCGGCATCCGTAATTTCAGCACGTGAAGGAGTACCCTTTTTAGCAAGATTCTCTAGTACTTGGGTTGCCCAAATATTCGGGATATGGGCAGCGGCACAGATTCGCATTATTTCCTGCTGAATAGTAGCGAAATTCTTCCAACCTGTTTCAATGGCAAGGTCTCCACGAGCAGTCATAACCCCAATGGGGTACTTCCGCATGGCTGTCAATAAAATTGAAGGTAAATTTGAAAAGCCTTTTTGGGTTTCAATTTTAAGGATTACTCCAATTTTGGTATCGTGTTTTTCCAATTCGGAATAGAATTCCAAAATATCTTCCTTTGAATTCACAAATGAAAGGTTAACAGCATCTGCATGCTGGGCGACGAATATGAGGTCTTTCTTGTCTTTTTCTGTTAAGCCACTAATACCCAGCTTACTTTGGGGCAGGTTGATTCCTTTGTCGGACTTTAGCTTGCTACCCTTGCCTTTGGCTTGTGTGATTTTAATGATTATTTCAGAAGGTGAGATTTCCTGGATTATACCTTCAATTTTTCCATCATCAAAATATATGGGATCTCCCACTTTGGTGTCTTCAAAAACTTGGGGAAGTGTACATGAAAGATGGGCCATCTTACGCAATGTGCCATCATCATTGTAGACAGCTGATTCTCCTGGAGTCGATTCCTTATGGAGCCTTAATTGATCGCCAGAGTGCAGTATAATAAACTGTTCCTTAGGTAAAAGCTCACCTACTCGATAAGACTTTTGATCTTTCTTGTCTTTTTCTTTATGTAAAGCCAATTCGGTTCCGGTCTCGAGATAAACCGAATTTGAACATTTTCCAATTTTCGCTTTTCCATCTATACCTTTAATCTTGATTTTACAATTTTTACCTCTGGAATCAGTGAATCTCAGGGTATCTCCTCTATTGATTTTTGAAAATAACTTTGGGTCAACCGGAATATGGGCTTGATAATCCGTATGGGGAGGGGGAGGAACATCAGGCGCTGCTATCCAAATTTTAGAAGGACTCAATACTCTACCCAAATCATCTCTTTTAGGTTTAATGTGCACCACCTTTGGCCCTTCGATCATTGGACCTGTTCTGAGTTTGGGCCCAGCGAGATCCATGGTGATTCTACATTTTTTACGCTGTTTTTCACTGGCCGATTTTATATTTTCTATCATTTTAAGCCAAACTTCCGGAGTATCGTGTGCGCAATTGATCCGTGCACAGTTCATTCCATTGGCCAATAATTTTCTTACGAATTTCTCATTCTCGGCCGCGGTATTAGGCAGTGTCACCATGATTCGGGTAAATCGTTTCTTTGATTTGTACCCAAAAAGTAATTTAGTATTCTTTTTTAATAATTTGTCCCCCTTTTCAATTGAGAGTATTCCACTTAGGGGAAGTGGTTCTTCCCTGTACAGCAAAATATGAATCAGTTGTTTTAAATTGAGGATATCCCTCATTATATGGCTTTCAGAATTGGCGAGAGAAGCAAAACCCAAGAATTGCAATTCCTTTTCCAATATATCTACCTCAAAACTTCGAAGGGCTAAAAAATGGATTAAATTCTGGGCACTTTTTTTATAGATGGGATGTACTAGACGTAGTTCCTCTGCGTATTGGATTTCCATCTGTTTGGCTTTCTCCATAATACGATTCAACTTCTGCTCAAGTGCTATAAGTCGCTGTTCTCTGTTCTTCATACCAGGAGTGGTTTTAATAGTAAACGAAAGGTGTTTTACAATGCTATTTCATATTGTGAAGTTAAGGCATAATTGACACTTTTAATATCCTTTATTCGATGAATTATTTAAAATTTGGTAATTTATTCTTTTCTTAAACTAGATAGGTATTCTATAAGATTACGAAGTTCTCTTTTGGTAATTAAGCGGCCCATTGCCGGCATTGCCGATAGGCCATTTTCGCGTTTTTCAATGCGTGAAACGGCTATTTCCATTGGCTCTGCATCCGATGTTCTGAGAATAATTTCCTCTTTAGATTCTTCCTCCAATATTCCGGTAACCACTTGGCCGTCTTTTAAGGTTATTGTTACCGTGCCATAACCAGGAGCTAACCTTGCGCTGGGTTCAATAAGCGATTCCAGAATTTGTTCCCGTGTGAGCACATTGGCAATATTATCCAATGCCGGACCTACCTTTCCACCGGCACCATCAACTGCATGGCAGCGAACGCATTGTGCGGTGGGGTTACTATTGAAAACTGTACGTCCAGGCCACCATTCGCCACCGTATAAGGTTTCATTATAGGAATCAACCGTGTGGCCACCACTTTTCAATTTAGCTATTTTAGCAATTAATGATACTGATTTTGTTGCCTCAACGGCCTCAATCAAATCTAGGATTACACCTTGGTCCAATTGTTTATTGTTTGCTTGCTGTATTAAATTTTGTAAGGTGCTTTCACTTTTTTCTAATGGAAGTTCTCCTAATACTCCCAACATTTTTTGCTGTTCTCGGATTGAGCCAGATCTGAAGATAGGACCAACAATAGCTGGTAATTTATCCTTGGAAACATCCATTTTGCTTATTAGACCCACCGCTACTGCTCGTACATTTTGATCCTTATCACGCATCCCCAGTTTTATGGCCGATTCTATATTGTCAGCATTTAGATTGCCCAAGGCATCTAGAGCTGCAGCTTTTACATTTGCCGACTTATGCTCGCTCATTATTTTGAACAATTCGGTATTGTGGGAATCTATTTTTAAAGAACTCAAAATTTTGGTTACCCCAATTAGGATTTCAGGGTCATTATCTTTTAAGAAACCTGGAATTTCTTTTTCAATTTTCGATTTGACCCTACTTGGATCTCTTTTAATTTCACCACGATAGCGACCATCGACCCTATCCAAAACCGATGGCTCTCCCCAAGTTCCTAAGGCTGCCAAGGCCTCCCCCCGCAGATTACTGGCAACATTGGTACGCATGGCAAAGGCAATGAGGTTATCCAACTCCTTTTCTCCACCCACACGAAGGGCAGCATTTATAGCTCTTCGAAATAGGGGTTCCGAAGTGAATCTTTTTTCGGTCAGCGTGTTGGCCAAGGCAGGAAGTGCCTTTTCAATGGACCAATCGTCGTTTATCGCACGGGCTGCTTCCGCAACTATATATTCGTCTTTATCATTTAAAAAATTTGCAACTTTTTCGTGCTGTAATCTGCGCAACACCAAAACGGCTGCTATTCGCAAACTTCTATTTGGATTATTGACCAAGTCCACGATAGGATCAACCTTACCTATTCTATACAAGGCAAGAACCGCAGCATGTCTTATGTAAACGTCTTTGTCCGCATTTCTTTCGATTAAACTTAATAGAGGTTGAATGGCCTCTTCATATTGTATTCTTCCCAAGGCTTGGGCAGCAAAGAACTGTACCCTTGCATTTTCATTTTGTAAAAGCGGAATTAAGTTTTTAGCTGCCTTGGCGTATTTTACATCGCCCAATACTTTTGCAGCTTGTGCCACTATTTCTGGATCATTATCAGTCAACAATGTTAATAAGGGCGCTGCTTTATCTTTATTTTCCCCCGCAATTTGCCCTATACCCCATATGGCATGAATCCGGGCAAATTGATCCTGTTCTTCTGTGATTACTTTTTTCAAGGCCCTATAGCCCCAAAAAGTACGAGTGGCCAAGACAAACTGCGCTTTTTTACGAATACGCATATCGGGATATTTTAAAAACGTTACCAAATCGGTAGTCGATTCATTTTCATAATCGAGCGTCATCAGGCGTTGGGTTTCCTTTCGTTCAGCCTCAAGGTCATTTTTATCTTGGGTCACATCCAACTTCCATACCCGGCCATAGTTTTTAGTATTCCATCCTGTTATCCAATCTGAAAAATAAAGGGCACCATCAGGCCCAAAACGAAGTCCCGTTGGTAGTACGCCACTCATAATATCTTGATCCATGCCTAAATCAAAAGATGCGCCTTTCGGTATTAAGTCAAAAGACCATATGTGCGACCGGCCTGGGTCGCCAACAAACTCCACCAAAAAAAACTTGTTCAACCAATCCTTTCCCAAAGCAGTTCCTGGATTGTATGCCATTCCCGTGGGACCGTTATGAAAATTAACTATAGGCGGGATTATGTATGCAGCTTGCCCTTCCCAACGTGGAACAAAGAGTCTTTCATCCATCCAAACCTTGTACCCATTGTTCTTTGGGTCGGTGTATTTCCCATATTGCCAATTGGCGCGCCATCCCGCGTCGGAGCCTTCAACAATATGGACCAAGCGTTCACTTTCACCACGATGGTCACCATCATTGTCTGACGATATTATATTCCCATAGGCATCAAAAACAAATTCATGGGTATTTCTAAGTCCCCGGGCGAACACTTCAAAATCGCTGCCATCTGGGTTACACCGAACAATAACCCCTTGGTTGGGATAATGATGTTTCTCGCCATTAACCGTAGTTAGGCTGGCGCCAATATCACCAATACCCCAATATATTTTACCATCTGGACCTTCTATGGCTCCTGACATACCGTGACCACCAAAACCAATATGCACCGCAAAACCATGGGCCAACGAGGTTTTTTCATCCAAGACGCCATCGTCATTGGTATCCCATAAACGCCAAAAGTCAGGACCAACGCCAACAAACACGTCATCATCACGCACTAGTAATGCTCCTGCGACATCAGTAATTTCCTCATTGAAATCTTCTAAAATACGGGTGGATACATCTGCTATGCCGTTCCCGGTTTTGTCTTCCAACATCCATACTTCATCCTTTTCTACAGTAAGATCTTTCCAGTCGTGGATACTATCGTTGTTTAAATCTTTTAGCCATTCATTCTCTTCACTTTTTTCAGGTGCAAAAGTGCTTCTTAGAAAAGCCCGTCGATCTTCCACGGATTGTAATGCAATTGAAGGGGTCATCCAATCGCGAAAACCGCGAATATCGAACTCCGAGTTTTTTTGACGGTTGGTACGGGTTAAATAAATTTTACCTTCGTCATCAATATCCATGGCGATGGGATCTGGGGCCAAAGAATCGGAAGCCCATAAACTCAATTGTAGTCCGTCTGCCAATTGGGCGGCAATATTTTCCCTAGCTTCCTTGGCCTTTGCCACACCGGTTAAGGAATCTTCATAAATGGTCAAGGGTGTTTCGATTGGTTTATTTGATTTTTTGCCACAGGATTGAAATAATAACAAGGAGATAGCCAAAATGGATAAGTAGGATAATAGTCTATTGTGCATTGGAAATTCTTAAAAGTAAGATTGTACTTTTTAAAAATAGTAAAATATACCTAGCAAGGGAAACAGGCTCATCATATTTAGCGCACAAGGCTAATATTTTAAAAACTCTACAGCGTCTATTCTTTTTGTAAGAGCGCAATATCTTGGATGATTCTTTCAATTTCATCATCCATTGTTCCGTCATAGACTCCGCGTATTCGTTTTTCCTTATCTACCAAAATAAAGTTAGGGGTATGAATGAAATCTTGCAGTCCCCCATCCCCTTGATCTACGACAGCAAAATAACTCTTACGGGCAAGGTTATAAATGTGTTTTTTGTCTCCGGTGGCAATATGCCATTTGCTATCAACAACCCCATGTTTTTCAGCATATTTCTTTAGTATAGGAATACTATCCATAATCGGGGTAACAGACATTGATAAAAACATCACCTCTTTGTCTTCCAAGAAAGTTTGCTGTAGTTTCTCCATATTATTTGACATGATAGGGCAGATACTTGGACAACGGGTAAAAAAGAAATCGGTCACATAAATCTTATTTTCGTAGTCCTTTTCGGTTATTGTTTTTCCATTGTGGTTGACCAATTTAAAGGCAGCAACGGTATGTTGTGATTCTGTGTTGCGCAAACTTGCGTCAACTAATTCGGGGTTAAAATCTGTTGGATTATAAACTGGCAAGTAATCTTCTTCGAAAACAATGGCGTACATCAACGTAAATATACTAATGGCTAAAAATGCCATTAGCATATAGGAATATTTTGATTTTTTGAATAGGTCCATTAGGTGTTCGATTATAAGACAGAAGTATCAATCGTGATATCGGCATGTTCCCAGGCCTTTTCAAATTCTTGTTTTATAGCCTCGGCTTCTTGCATTTTACCTTGGGCTTTTAAACTGTTGTACAGTCCCATCAAAGACCAACCATTTTGACGTAGAATATCTAAATCTTCCTTGAATATTTTTTCCGCCTCTTTATATTTATTGGCATTCATTAAGATAGCTCCTAAATTCTGTCGTGTAGGTATATGCCAAGCAGCAGGCTCTGTATAGGTTAAACCGTCTTCAAATAGCACTGCATTTTCAAGGTGTTCAATAGCATTTGAAATATCACCTTTTAATGCTGCCAATTCCCCAGCCACTACTTCATAGGCTATGTTGGCCGAATGAATGGAAGCATTGTTTGCAGTGGCTACCAGAGTTTCCAATTCGGGATCTTTTTTGAGCGTGGCGATGGCATCCAATTCTTCCTGGGCCTCTTTAATGTTTCCTTTTCTAATAAAAGCAATACCCCTTGCATAATGTCTTATCAAATTAAGGTGTTTGATTTCTGGACTCGGTGCCGGTATAGTTAGAATTTCATTCCATTTTCCGAACCGTGTATATGCCAACATAGGTGTTGCGGCAAAATCCTGCAAAAAGGTGAGTGTTTCCAATTCCCCCGTTGGTACTTTTTCTGCAGTTTTCTTGGCAGCGTCAATGGCAATTTTGCTATCACCCAATAAACTGGCTGATGACCATAAAAAATGAATATTATGTGGGTAATAAGCAAGTGGATAAAGTCCTTGTGAGAAACATTGGGCGATGTAATCCTCATCGGCCAAAATAGCGACCTGATTTACTTTAACCGCGTCTAAATAACGGCCTACTCGGATATAGATGTGCGATGGCATATGTACAATGTGTCCTGCTCCAGGCATTAAAGATGCCAATTGATCCGCACTGGGTACCCCAAGATCTGGATAAGGTAGTTCTACCATGTGGATATAATAGTGATGTCCTCCAGGGTTCTCAGGTTCAATTTTCATTGCCTTTTCAAGAGCAGCTTTAGCTTCTTTGATATTTGGAGACGGTTTTCCGTCCTTATCCCAATAGTTCCAGGGAACCGTATTCATAACTGATGCTGCATATAAAATCTGGACATTGGCATCTTCAGGATATATACTCACTACTTTTTCCATAGCAATCATGTAGGCCATATTGAGTTCTGCCACATCTTTAGTCAGATCTTCACTGTATCTTGCTGATAAGGCCTCAATTAGCGCTTTTTCCTTTGGTGTTGCCTTTGATGCCAATTGTTTGGCTCTTACCATTGCTTCATTGATTTTGATTTTACGTTCATCTAGTGGTAGAGGGTCGTTGATGTTTGGTCCCAAAGCAAAGGCCTGCCCCCAAAAGGACATTGCTGAATTAGGATCTAAACGCGCTGCTTCCATAAACGACCGGTGCCCTTCGGCATGGTTAAAGGCATAGGATAATTTTACCCCTTGATTAAAAAATGCTTGTGCTCTTTCATTTTTTGTGGCTATTGCAAAATGGAGGTTTCCCAGATTGTTGAAAAGCGGAGCAATTTGTTGTGTGGTATCCACAGCATCCAACATAAATTTGGTTGGGGTACACTTAGTAAAACTAAAGGATGCTTTTTGATAATTGTTCGTTTTACTTCCTTCTGAATTTTCATTAATAAAGAGGACCAGTATCAATAGTGATACAAGTAATAGTCCTAAACTGATTTTTGTTCGCATGATGTTTGTTTTAAGATTGTTGCATATATTTTTTCGCCTCCTCGATTTCTGGTCGAGTACTATTCGAATTTTTGGTCAGTTCAATAAGTTGTTTAAAATATTGATCTGCTTTTTCTTGGTTCCCTGATTGCATGGCGGCAACAGCAGCTCCGTAAACGCCATTAAACCTATTCGGGTGCCCTTTTAGATTTTCTTCATAAGCTTCCAATGCCTCTGTCGGTTTGTTCAATTCCAAAAACATATCCCCTAATAATTCTATGGCTGGTAAAACATCACCTGGGGTAACAGGGTGTTTGCTTGTGTTTCGCTCAATTTCTACCGCTTCTTTCATAAGAACTAGTCCATTCTTTACATTGTTCTTTCGAAAGTCCAACCATGCCTGTGATGTTTTAATTTGAATTTCGACCTGTTTAATTTGAATGGACTTTGTTGGGTCGTTTTGAGCAATTAAATCTTGATGCAATTGTTTTAGAACTTCAATTTCTTGATCCGCAGCATTAAAATCTCTTGTATGTGATGCCCCTAAAGCCCTGGCAAAATGATGTATTGCTTTTTGCCAAGGAAACACCTCCCATTCTAAATCGATTTCTTGTAACTCTAACTCTGCAGCTTGTTTCCAATTTCTATTTTCAAGCGCCAATCTTGCAGGTACTGCCGATATGGGATAGATAGCAGCCGTAATGGTGGTGGGAAAGAATGTTTTACGGTCTTTAATTAGATTATACTGTTGTTCTGCATTTGCATTATCCCCTTTTTGAAGATAAGCATAGACCAGATAATCAATACCGTGTAATTCTTCAAAATAAGAACCCACCAAGGCCGCCGCATCTGCATAACATCTAGCGCTTTCGGTTGATAATATATTGGCATCGATAGATTCCTGCCAAATTCCTAATCTTGTAAAAATATGCGATGGCATATGTTGTGCATGGGCAGAGGAGGGAGCGATATCTGCATAGCGTCTTGCAGTCTCTAAACCTTTTTGGGCTAATGCGGGATTGTCGTAATTATGAATAATATAATGTGCAATACCTGGATGATTGGGGTTGGAAATAAACAGTTCTTCGAGAATTTCCCCTGCTTTTCTTTCATTCAAATAATCTTTACCAACTCTATCCCTTGTAGAAAACAAAGCCAAGGAATAAAAAATAGCAGCTTCTATATCTTCAGGATAATTTAGATATATCTGCTCCATCCTATTTTCAAACCTCTTAGCTCTTGTTTTATGGTCTAAGGTTTCCCAGTCGGTATAAAAGGCATCAATCGCATTTATATAATCCCTTTGTTTCTCGTCCATAGTTAATTCTTTGGCTATTTTCAATACTTCAAAGCCCTTCATTAAATCTTTATCTGTAGGAGGAAACCAAGCTGCATGGTAAATGCTCATGGCAACACCCCAATAGGCCATTGGGCAACTAGGGTCGGCATCAAGTACTTTGACAAATGCCTTTTCAGCTTCATTGTATTGAAAAGAATGTAACAATGTTACCGCTAGATCAAAATCAGCTCTTGTTTCATAACTACAGGAAAGCGAGAATTTGAGTTCTCCAAACTGACCATCTCCACACAAAAGTAGATTACCTCTTTGAAAGGCTATGGTAGCCAAGGCAGGGTTAGGTTTATTGTTTTTACAGCCCAATAATGTTAAAAGTATTAATGGTAGTATAATTCTTGAAATTGATATCATGGGTTTTGTTTTAATGTCCTCATTTGACGTTCATTTGAACTTCTTTTTGAAGCTCATGGTGGGTTTTAATACCTTCTCTAACAACAATTTCGACTATCTCCTCAATATCTTTTTTTGAGGTCCTAAAGTTCACAATACATCCACGTAAACAATAGTGTTCATTAATGATGGCATTCGATAAAAAGACCTCCCCACCTTGTTGTAGTTTATCCAGTAATTTTTCGTTCAAGGTATTTAGATAGGATTCCCGCTCCTTATCATTATCAGGAAGACCTTGGGTAGGAATAAATCTAAAAGTGGTAATACTTAGATTCTGTGTCATGGCTTCCAATTCAGGATGACTTTTTGCCAATTCAAATAACAATTCTGATAATGCGATATCTTCACCTATCAATTTTTCATAACCTTGCCTACCAATTTGCTGCAAAGCCATCCAAACCTTTAAGGCCCTAAAACCTCTTGAGTTTTGTAGTCCGTATTCATAAAAATTCAGGGATTGACTTTCCTCATTTTTACTGAAATTGTAGTATTCAGGATGTGAACTATAGGTGTCTGTTAGATGTTTCGGATTCCTGACCAAAGTGCAGCCTGCTTCCAACGGAGCATATAACCATTTATGTGGGTCTAATGCAATGGAATCTGCCTCTTTAATACCCTCGAACATGCCTTTCAATTCTGGAATAATCGCTGCCGGAGCGCCATAGGCACCATCAATATGAAACCACAGATCGTACGTTTTACAGATTGAGGCAATTTTATCCAAATCATCAACAACTCCTGTACTTACATCCCCAGCCGTACCAATAACCATAAAAGGTTGATAACCATTTGCCAAATCATCTTTTATAGTTTGGCTTAAAATTTCATTGTCCATTTTATTTTCGGTATTGGTTGGGATCCATCGAACTGATTTTGATCCATGGCCAAATAAAATGGCAGCTTTTTCGACCCAAGTATGGGTAGTTTTAGAACAATAGGCAATCAATTTGGATTGATTAGCGAAGAGCCCGTAATCTTTAATGTTTTGAGAACCCTTGGCCGTTCTTGCGGCTAAAAATGCGGTAAAGTTGGCCATATTGCCACCACTTACCAAAATACCCCCATAGGTAGGGGATACCCCAATGAATTCGGTGAGCCATTTAATGGTTTGCTTTTCAATTTCGGTGGCCATGGGGCTTAAAATCTGTGCACCTGCGTTTTGATTCACCGCCGCAGCCAGCATATCTGAAAGAACCCCAATCGGGGCAGGCGAGGAGGTAATGTATCCCATAAATTTTGGGTGGCCGTTAAAAAGGGAATGGTCAAGAAGTAGCTTAGTAGATCTTTCCAATATTTCTTCGGAAGATTTTCCTTTTTTTGGCAAACCTGAATTACCCAATATTTTTTGTAATTGCATGGGCGACTCCCCTCGTGTAACGGGATAGTCTTCAATAGTATCGAAGAAATTTGCAATAGTATCGATTAGTTGATATCCGATTTTTTTGAAGTCGGACTTACCAATATCAATTGGCGTAGTTCTGTATTTGTTCATTGGTGATCTATTATCTTTTAAATGATTCAAATTTCTTTGAATAGAATGAAACGCATATAAGACTTTGGGATGCATCACAAATTGCAATGGACGCCAATCCATTTAAAAAAGGGGGATTAATGCTGGCAATTGAAATAGGAAACTATTTAATTGGCTGCCTCTAAAGTTAGCGAATATAAAATTGAAGTTGTCGATGCCAAATTAAACTGTATGTTCCGGGATAAAATAGGTTTAATTCGATGACCATCCTGTATAAATGGCAAAATGACAGACAAATAATTAATCTCGATGGTTTCCTACGAGGCCTTATCAAATTTCATCCTCTATCTAGCCTATCTTGATGTACAAAACAACCTAGTGGCCGAAAAAAGGTAAACCGGAATCCATTAATCAAGAAGGTTCCGCTTTGTCCTTTATGGAGTAATCCAATCTAGCTGCATAATGTTGACGACTAGACGGATGACTTTTGGATTTCAATTTTCCGGTTGAATATTTTGATTTACACGGAATAAATTATTCGGATCGTATTTCTTTTTGATTTTGGTCAACCGCACATAATTATTCTTGTAACTGGCTTTTACCCGGTCTTGCCCTTCATTCATCATAAAATTGGAATAAGCGCCACCAGAAGAATAGGGGTGCAATGCTTCCCAATAATCCTTACACCAGTTGGTGATTTTGTCAGCATCTTCAGGGTTAGGGGAAACGCCAACAATAACACCCGCATATTTGGCATCGCGATAAGCCCAAGGGGTAGCCTCATTACTGACCCTACTTGCAGCTCCACTGATTGGGTACAAATGCATTTGCGAAAGTGGTGTGGGTATCGTGGAACCAAATTTTAAATGTCCAGCTCTTATTTCAGGTCCGAGTTCATTAAAAAAATCAGCTCTCCAATACCATTGCAAACCATGAGGTAACAAACCATCAAATAGGGTTTGAATAGCAGGATATGGCATTTCGCCAACATGTGCGAATAATGGGTTTTTTGCCAATACGGGTTTAAATAATTCATCGAATTTTTTTGGATCCCCAACATAACACCAGACTATACCGCAGAACTTTTTGTTGTGCAGTTCCTCAGGAAATGGTGCCCCTGGAATTACCATGGTTGCTATAAAGCCGTTCAGTTCATCGGGCGCATTATTTATAAATTCATGATACCACTCCATGATTTCCTCGGTTTGTTCAACAGGCCACAACGTTGGTCCGCCGTAAACCGTTTTTACAGGATGTGCTTGAAATTTAAAGGAGGTAACAATTCCAAAGTTTCCGCCACCACCGCGAATGGCCCAAAACAGATCTGTATTTTGTTCAGCATTAACAGTAACAAAACTTCCATCTGCCAAAACCATATCGGCTTCCAAAAGATTGTCAATGGTCAATCCGTACTTTCTGGATAAATGACCTACGCCACCACCTAAGGTAAGACCACCAACCCCAGTTGAAGAAATTATACCAGCGGGCACCGCCAACCCAAAAGGATGTGTTGCATGATCCACTTCCCCCCAAAGATTGCCACCACCTACTCTTACGGTGTTATCTGAAGTATCAACACGAATAAATTTTATGCCGGATAGGTCAATGACCAAGCCATTATCACAGATACCTAAGCCTCCACCATTATGACCACCTCCGCGAACAGCAATTAATAAATTATTATCCCTTCCAAACTTCACAGCTGCCATAACATCTGCAACATCCACGCACATAGCAAATAATGCTGGATATTTATCGATCATTCCGTTATACACTTTTCGTGTTTCGTTATAGTTAGCATTTGAGGGCATAACTATTTCTCCCCTTAATTGTGAAGCAAATTCTTCAATTTTAGAATCTTCTAAATTTTCTACTGCAGTTGACATACTATTGGTTTTAGTTAAACAAAAGTTTTTGGGAGGGAACCGTAATAAATCCTTATTTACAAATTTGGACCATTAAATCTTGATCCAATGTCAGTTTTAGGTCAAATAATAGTACAATTGATCCAGATGTATTCTTTTTCCGCTTATGCATAGATTTAAATGGATACTAAAATAATCGAATCAATCTTAAAAGGAGGTCACCTTTTATACACCCCTAAAATCACATTACCTAAGATAAGGAATCAAAAATGATTAGGGTGTCAAATCTGTATAGAGCGACCAATATTCACCTTCATTACCTAGTAATGATGTGTAGATGGTAAGAATAAAGGTGGTAGATAATTACACTTTTATCTGATTATTTTTTGTTTATAACCGTTAGCGCCTTTTCAAACTCATCTTTATGAACGAAAATATCGACTTGCCCCAACATTGAAGATGCAAAACCGGCCAATCGCGCTGATTCCGCTTCGTCTTTGACCACCGCTTCAATACCAATTTCATGAAGTCTGCTTGCTATTTGTTTTGCTACAATTGATTCTCCGGTAAATATCTTTTTATAGTTTGAAGTCATGGCCAATAATTTTATACTATTAAAGATACGTATAATCTCGAAGAAGATAGATACGTTTTGTGAATTCATATCCCATAGTTCTGGAATGAAAGTAAGTGTGGTAATTAACGGTGTCCTCCTAATGACCCCTCCGCCTATCGGCACCTCCCCTTAGCAGGGGAGGACTTTATTTGGTCATGATTTTAGATTATGGTGTCCCTTGCTTTTTGCATGGAGGGGAGGCCAAAGGCCGGGGTGGTTTTTGTCCACTGATTTTATTTTGAGTTGACCCCTCTGCCTATGCCTAGCTTCAGCTCGCCCACAGCTATAACTGTGTCGCCCCTTGATCCAGATAGCTATCGTAAGGGGATGGCTTTTTGGATTTATAGCTTTAGCAATTAATGCATTGCGCCTAGTTCTTGAATATGAATATTGAAATTTTTAAAGGTGATCGATAGTTTCATAATTTGTTCCTGTGCTTCTTTCCAATCTTTTTGTTCAATGGCCTCACGAACCCCTGGTAAGGTTTTTACCCCATAACCCGTATAGAAGCCCGGGGCGTAAATCTGGTGTTTATACCAACCCCTTCTGGGTAATCCGGTTTCTGAAGTAAGTACATGCTCTGCAAGCATCAGTTTTTTGTTCATGCTATTACGTTCCGACGCGGATAGCTTAGCAATATCAATATCAGAAAAAGTCGCAATACTCGATTTTAGCGCTGCCATGGCATTCTGCAAAGGGGCAAAATCCAAATAAGGGATTTCTTCTTTTTTTACCGGTTTTTTAAAGGGTTTTCTTGGGTCTGCTGCTAATTCAAATACATTCTTGTCTACCATGCTGTTATGTTTTTCAACCTCCTTACGCATGGTGTCACAGGTATTCATGACTTCCTCCAAATATGTGGAAACCGTACTGTGCCATTGTTTGAATTCGAAAGGCAGTACATCGGCATTGGCCAATCGGAGGCTAATTCTACCCGCTGTATTGGCAAGTGCCACGCCGTAAGCAAATTCAGGATCTTTGAACCTTTTGTAATGTGGATAGGTATCATAGATGGTATGGTACTCGCCGCCCGCATTTTCACCACCGAATCCCAAATTCAAAGCTGGTATTCCTGCATGTTGAATAAATGGGGTGTAATCTGAACCGGAACCCAAGGCATAAAGACTAAAATCTTCCTTACCCCCATTGACCAAGTTCACGGCACTTCGCCTTTCTTTGATAGAAACCCCTCTTTGGGGATCCATAACAGTCCCTGCCACTTCACCTACCATAGCCTGAAGTGAATGGGAACCACCGGCTCCCAAGAATCCACGGCCATTGCCATCAGTATTTATGTAGGCAACCACCTTTTGTTGCAATTCTTTTTTATGGTCTTCAACCCATTCTGTGGAACCAATCAGTCCAGGTTCTTCGGCATCCCAGGCACAATACACTAAAGTACGTTTGGGTTTATTGCCTTTTTTAGCCAATTCGCCAACGGCACGGGCTTCTTCCATAAGGGCCACCATTCCACTAATGGGATCGTTGGCACCATGTACCCATGCATCATGATGGTTGCCGCGCATGACCCATTGATCTGGAAAATCAGTTCCCTGCATTGTAGCAATAACATTATGGGCAGGTTTTAATTGCCAGTCAAATTCCAATTTCAAATGTACTTTGGCAGGGCCAGGGCCAATATGATAGGTAATGGGTAATCCGCCTTTCCATGCTTTGGGGGCAACAACACCATCCAAGGCCTCCAGTAAGGGTTGTGCATCTTCGTAGGAAATAGGCAATACGGGAATTTTGGTAATCGTGGGGGCATCTTTTCGGTCCAACCGTTTGGCATCCTTGGTAGCGCCATAACCGGGAGTTAAAACATCGCCAGGGTAAGTGGGCATATCCATCACCGAACCGCGTTGTACGCCTGTTTTATTTTTAAAGGCCCCTTTGGGATATACGTCACCCTGTACATAACCATCATCTTGGGGGTCGGAATAGATCAAGCAACCAATGGCACCATTTTCTGCGGCCAATTTAGGCTTTATCCCTCTCCAAGATCCCGCATATTTGGCAATTACTATTTTTCCTTTTACAGAGATTCCCAATTTTTCCAATTCCTCATAATCCGCAGGAATTCCATAATTCACAAAAACGAGTTCGGCCTCAACATCCCCATCGGTAGAAAAAGCATTGTAGCTTGGAAGCAAGGCATCGCCTTGTGCTGTGAATTCATCGCCATCAACTGGTACGGCGGTCAATTTTGCTTTATAGGTTGTGGGTGCCGTAAGTTCGACTACTCTGACTTTCGGATAGGGAAAAAGCACATGATAGGTTTCGATCTTAGTATCATAACCCCAGGATTTGAACTGTTTTTGGATCCACTCTGCATTCTTACGCCCATATTCGGTACCTACCCAATGGGGTTGGGCCGACATTCTTTGCATCCATTTATCTAAATTATCCGCATTGAGTTTGGCTTCAAAATCGGCTTCTAATTGTTGTTGCTTTTTGCTGTTCTCAGCTGTAAATCCGGTAATATTGGATTGGGCTGCAACCGAGCAAGTAATAACAGCGAATAATAGGGTAAAAAAATAGCGAATCATGGTATCTTATTTTATCTTTTGAAGATACCATTATTTTTGATTTTTCAAATGTATTTTATATATAATCCACAAACCGAATCAATGAAATCGGATGCAGTTAAAATAGGGAGGAAAAGAAAAAATCCATAACAGGAGCTGTTATGGAAATGAATGATTTATGCAGCTATGCGTTTGAATTGATATGCGTTTTGCGCATAACTAAGTACTTAAAATACTAGGCGACTTGCGCGGTCTTTGTAATGCACTCTATTTTTTTAATGTTGAATTTAAACTGACAGCCTTTGCCTTTAGCAGATTCCAAGTTTATGGTGCCACCCATTTTTTCGATTATTTTTTTCACTGTGGCAAGGCCAATACCATTTCCCGGCTGTCCAAACTTATCGGTGGGCGTCAAAATCTTGAATATCTGAAATATTTTGCCTTGTTCTTCCAAGGCTATTCCAGGACCATTATCCCGCACACAAAATTCATAATAATCCTCGTTCTCACATATTTCAATTTGGATTTCAACTTCGTCCTTATCATTATATTTTATGGCATTTGACACCAGATTAATTAAAATTTGATGTATAGCGGCCTTGTTGCTGTCAATACTCTTTAATTTGGAACTCACTTCCAATACCAAAGAATTATCATATGAAAAAAGACCACTTATATCATTTCGTAGTATTCGTAAATCAATATTAGATCCTCCTTCTTTTAAAACGGAATCACTTTTACTATAGCTTAATAACCCATCAATAAGCCCTGTTAATTTAATCGAAGCTTTTTGAATAAATCCGAGCATGTTTTTTCCTTCCTCATCGAATTTTGAAGCATAACATTCAGTGAATAGCTCGGCCGTTGTATTAATGGTGTTCAATGGTGATTTTAAGTCATGCGCAGCGATGTAGGCAAACCGTTCCAACTCCTCATTTTTTTCTTTTAGGTTTTCAACCGACTTTTCAAGCATCATATTACTTTTCCGCAGTTGAAGCAAATTCATTACCTGCACTGAAAGCGCTTTTAAAGAATTCAGTTGACCTTGACTTAGCAATTTTGGTTTGTGGTCGATAACGCATAATGTACCCAAGGGCAATCCCTCCTCGGTAGTGAGAGGAACACCGGCATAGAAGATGACCTTTGGCTCTCCAATAACCAAAGGATTATCATGAAATCGCTCATCAGTTCTAGAATCCTGTACTATTAAAATATCATCAGCATCGTTAATGGCGTGGGCACAAAAAGCAAATTCCTTAGGCGTTTCGGTAGCACCTAAGCCATGATGTGATTTGAACCATTGCCGTTCATCATCCAATAGACTTACCAAGCTAATGGGTGTGCCACAAATTTCTGCAGCTATTGCAGTAAGGTTATCATAATCTTCTTCAGGAAGCGTGTCCATTATAGAATATGAGTCCAAAGCTGCCAATCGTTCTTTTTCGTTACTATGGTCTTTAGGTGCTATCATCAATTTATTGTTTTTTATTGCTATAAAATATGTAAGAATAGGATTACTTCGTACTAGAACGACCATTTTAAGGCGATAGTATTTCAGTTCTTGTTAAATCTAACGTAGTTTATCATAGAATTTCAAGAGTATATTCATTAATTGGGTCGTAAAACCAGATGCAGGCTGCCATTCATTTAAAATTCAAATAATTGTATGCAAGTTGTAACATTAGAGATACTATGTTCGTCCTATACTATAATCGGCAATCAAAAGACAAATACACTATTATGAAAAAATTCACTTTATTATTTTTTATCGCTGCGGTTTATTCCTGTTCCGTGGTTTATGCACAAAATTTAGATAAACAATTTGATGCGTTATTGCAAGACAATTACACCGTGGGCAAGCCAGGCGTCACCGCTTTGGTTTACAAAGACGGAGAAATATTGTACCGTAAGGCCTTTGGGATGGCGAATCTGGAACTTGATGTTCCTATGAAACCAGAAAATGTTTTTGAATTGGGGTCTATTACCAAACAATTTACATCAGTCTCCATACTAATGTTGATGGAACAGGGCAAATTGAGTTTGGATGATGAAATCACTAAATACTTGCCCGAGTATCCTACAAAGGGCAAAAAGATCACTATTCATAATTTATTGAACCATACTTCAGGTATCAAGAGTTATACCGACTTACCTAACTTTAGGGCAACGGCAAGAACCGATAAAAGCCCAAAAGAAATCATAGACATATTTAAAGATGAACCCATGGATTTTGATCCAGGGGAGAAATGGTACTATAACAACTCCGGATATATAGTTTTAGGTTACATCATTGAGAAAGTTTCAGGAAAATCGTATGCTGATTTTATTTCCGATAACATTTTTGTTCCCCTAAAAATGAATAATTCATACTACGGGAGTCAATCCAATTTAATTAAAAAACGCGCCAGTGGTTATATGCCCATTGAGGGAGGATACAAAAATGCCGATTACCTGAGTATGACGCTACCTTATGCAGCTGGTTCTTTAATGTCCTGTGTTGATGATATGTTGTTGTGGCATAAAGCGGTGCATAACAATACGCTGATTTCAGCTGAAAGCAAGGCACAGGCATTCACTGGTGGTAGCTTGAACAATGGTAAACCGACCCATTATGGGTACGGCTGGCAGGTGAGCGAAATAAATGGTACAGAAAGTATAGAGCATGGCGGCGGAATTTTCGGTTATGTTACCCAAGGGGTCTATGTACCATCTGAAAATGTATATGTAATTCTGCTTACCAATACCAATGGTATTTCGCCCCAAGACCCTGCTGTAAAAATGGCCGCTTTGGCCATAGGAAAACCCTATGCAACAAAAGATGTGAGTGTTTCCCTTTCTACGGAAGAGATGAACAAATGGGTCGGTAATTATGAGTTTGATAATGAGGTTTTGCGGACCATTACTTTGGAAGACGGACAACTTTATAGCCAACGGGAGGGAAGTGATAAATTAAAAATTTATGCCGATTCTGCCACGAAGTTTCATTTTGAAGGCGGATTGACCACCTATGAGTTCACTATGGAAAGTGGAAAGAAAGTTGCGAATTTTGCGGCCCGAATAGCTAAAAGCAAAGGGGTGGAGACTACTCGTAAACCGGCAACAGAAAAGGAAGTTGTAACCATAGCCGCTAATACATTGAATGAATATTTGGGTAGTTATGAATTACAACCTGGATTTATAATTGAAGTTACCACCAAAGAAGGTAAAATTTTTGGTCAAGCCACAGGTCAGCCTGAATTTGAGATGTTCGCGGAAGCTGAAGACACCTTCTTTTTAAAGGTGGTGGCCGCACAATTGGTCTTTGGGAGAAATGATACTGGTGAGGTGGTTAACCTTACCTTAAACCAAGGGGGTCAATCCTTGAAAGGGGATAAAAAATAAGGACTAAAGTTCTATTTTAGTTTGAATAAGGTTGGAGTGGCCTTTGGCGATCAATCGTGTTTTATCGGCATTCCAAACCTCACATTCGCCATTGATGATCTGCCTGCCCTTTTTAATGACTTTGGTCTGTGCAATGATGGTTTCCCCCGTCCGGGCACGGCTAAAATAATCTACAGAAAGGCTTACTGTGGTAAATACATGCGAAACACCCAAGGAGAAAACCGCTGCCCCAATGGCATCATCAATGATGGCTGCCGTAGTACCACCATGAATGATCCCTAAGGGGTTGGTCATTTCTTCGCGTACTACATAGGAAAATTCCAGTTCACCAGCTTCAGCACTCAGCATTATGGGGTTCAACCATTGCATTAATGGGCTAGGGGAGTGGGATGCGTCCTTGCCAATTTGTAATTTAAAAATTTCGAGGGCCTTGTTCATAAGATTGTTTAATTAACCCCAAAGATACAATGCCGGAATTAATTTAGTGTCATTTGTGGGATTATCAACTTATTGCCAATGTTATTCCAATTGCTGCCGCAATAAATCTTTCCCATAATCATTTCCGTTGGGTGTGTGGAATACGGTATGCACTTGCTTTCTAGTAGGCTTTTACCTGTCCGAATATCCTTGTTTTGCGTCCGAAAAGGGGTTTAAGTTTATCGAATTCCCGTATCTATTACAATATCAAGAAAGACAGTTTCGTTAGGCTCAATTTTAATTGTTTCGGGTAAAGTGGTACCGAAAATATGCTGTATTTCAAGATCAACAAAATAGTTGCCTTCGGGAAGTTCAAAAGTGTAGGTGCCATCCAAATTAGGCTCCAATATCCCGAGCTTTGATTTTTCATCTACTGTCCAGACTCCGATTGGCCATGCCTTATAGACTGCTTCCGTTGGTTGGCAATTCGGATCCGGAGGAAACATTTCTACAGGGCAAAGAGGACCTATGGTTATTGTTCCTGTTAAAAGGCCTTGTTCCAAAATCTCGTCATTTTGATTACAGCTACTAATAGGAATTATAATAACCGTAGCAGCCAATAACAAAATGCTTTTGGATGAAGGGACTAAGGTATAGACAAGCCATAAAATTGGATTCTTCATAATATGCAAGAAATTAGGGTTTTAATATTAATGTCGCAAAAATTCACTTTGTGTTTTAGAGAAAAGCCCAAATCCATCTTATGCTCTAAAACAGTATTAAGACCAAAACAAATGATAATTTTTGTCTATAAGATGGGCTGTAATGCATTAGGTTGCCTTAATTATCCAATAAAATCAGAGGGATTATTAATATTATTAGATCCTTAGCTTGAATTTTAGTAACAGTATGTGGATGGTATTCTATGCACATTATTGAAACAAGTAATTTTATATTTCACATTGTTTCGACATGTTAAGCTTGTTAAATGCTTCCGCTATACTTTCTGTAAATCTAGGATTGGCTTACCAAGAATTTAAAAGCAAGGCCATGCCAAACATCAAGATTATATATCATAAGGACAATCCCTAAAATGCTGCTGAATATTGAATTTACGGTCCTCGAAATATTCCTGAAGTATTTTAAAATGTTGTATGTGATTTACCCTAAAAGCTCCCCAGTCATTCTCAGCATGACACGCTCAGAATGACAAGGGGGCTTCTTATTTTTTATTCGTAACGCTATCTACAACTGCGCAATCACTTTGTCAAGCAGTGCTTTTGTGGCTTTGATACCTTCATCCTCCGAAAGTTGTGTGCCTTCATATTCAATGCCAACGTAGCCTTTGAACCCTGATTCCTTTACGATCTTCATGATTCTAAGAAAATCGGAATTCACTTCATTCCCAGCTTCATCAAATTCATGTGATTTTGCACTAACCCCTTTGGCATAAGGCATTAGTTCAGCAATACCTTTATAGCGGTCATACTCGTTTAGGCAACCATCAGGACCGCGCTCTATGCAGAAATTCCCAAAATCGGGAAGTGTGCCCACATTGTCCATATCAATTTGTCCCATCATGCCGCTTAACCATGCACCATTGGAAGAATGTCCACCGTGATTTTCAACAATAATATTGATGCCTTTGGCCGCAGCATATTTTCCTAAGCTTGAAAGTCCGACTGTGGCATTTTTTGCCACCTCATCTGCAGTGCCTTCACCAGCAGCATTCACGCGAATGGAATGTGCTCCCAGGAATTTGGCAATATCCACCCATTTATAATGGTTTTCAACCGCTTCCAATTGTTTGTCGGGATCAGCGTCTCCTAAGTTCCCTAAGGCATCACACATGATCAATCCAACAGATACACCGGCTTCATCACATTTCTTTTTAAAAGCTGTCCAATAGTCCATATCATCCGCTTTACTAAAGTAAAAGGTATTGACCAATTCTATGGTGTTTATTCCATAATCAGCAGCCATTGCAGGAAAATCCATGGGATCTCTGCCCTTTAATACATCATCGGGAGATTCGGTCAGGGTTTTGGTAAAATTGCCCCAGTCCATGGTTTCAACTCCGAAAAAGGTTTTGTGTAACGACCATTGGGCCAGTGAGATCTGAAAATCAGGGACGGTTTCCGTTGTAGCTACTGTTTCCTCAGCTTCGGCTGCTTTCTTATCGGAATCTTTACATCCAATATTGGTGGAGAAAAGAAAGACTGCTGTGATTGCCATCACGCAGGTTTTTTTTGTAAACGATTGATTTTTACGCTTCATAGGTTTATTAGTTTAATTTTTAACCAGTTGTAGTCCCAAAAAAAGACGTTGCAAGTTAGTGAAATAGCGTTCGAAAGGCAATGATATCTGCGTGTATTTTGGAGGGCAAAAGTGGTTTTTTGTGAAATATGACAACTTAGGATTCGACAATGGCTTTCATGGCATACACCAATACTATCACCCCTAGTTTTTTAGGACACTTTCAACTTCTTTTAGTTTTCCATCAATAGTATCAGGAATCTCCAGCCCTAATATCTTGCACATTAATGGATAGATATGAATATTCATTAGAGAAGGCAGTACGTATCCTTTTTTAAAAGCAGGGCCATTGGCATAAAATATACCATGCATGTCTTTATATTTAGGATCATAGCCATGTACCCCAATTACGGTGTTGGGATTTTTCTTTCTAGCTGCTATCTTTTGGCTGGGTAAAAAATAATATCCAACATCCGGAATAATTTGGATGGCACCCCAGTCCTTGTTTTTGGGGCTATATTCAAAACCTGGCGTGTTCGCCGTTTTATAAACTTTGAAATTATTTTCCTTTGGTTTTAAATACTGGAATATGGAGTCGATTTGATCGTCGTTTTTTGGGTGAACATTTACAATGGCACCATTGTCTATTACCGAAAATAAGGTGTCATTTTTTATGACCTCCAAGGGGATGAATTTCGTGGTTGATAGTTCTGCCATACCATGATCGGAAACTATTATAATGTTTACAGGTAGCCCCGTTGCTTCAACACCTTTAAACAAACTACCCAAATGCCCATCTAAATTGAACAATGCTTTTTTTAATACTTCATCATTATTTGGTCCATAGCTATGTCCAACATTATCCATATCGGAAAAATACAGGGTAATCATATGCGGTCGTTCTTTCGCAGGCAACGCCAACCATTTTAAAACTTCTGCAACCCGAACATCATTTTTTATTTGACCGTCATAGGTATGAAAATAGGTAGGTCTTATCCCCTGAATATTAGCTTCCGAGCCCACAAAAAAATAACTGGCAGAGACCATAGCTGCTTTATCTGCCTGTACCCAAATAGGTGATCCTTTATAAAAGGTACCATCCTCAACCATTTCACGGTTCCCGATACTATAAGTTACATCCTTAGCACTGCTATAAAACGAATTTCCCAATATGCCATGCTTATCAGGATACATGCCTGTTGCAATTGTATAATGGTTGGGAAATGTTTTGGAAGGGAATGAAGGGATCAGCGACTCGGCTTTTACACCATTGTTAATAAAACCACTTAAATGTGGGGGGTTGAATCGCTCCACATAATCCCAACGAAAGCCGTCTAGGGAAATCAATATCAAATAGGGTTTTTTAAGTGAGGTTTTTGAATTGATTGTTGTGGTCGACCCAATAACATTTGTGCTAGTCTTACAAGATGATACGACTAGTGTACTTAAAATTATAGCCAGCCCAAGGATAAAAGTTCTTTTTGTCATTTAATTTTTGGTTTAAATTGATCTTGGGTTTGCAGTGAAATATCTTGGCTAAGATCCTTGGAACATACTTCGATTTGAAGTAACAATTGGAAAATTTTCCTATTCATTTTTTTTCAATCCTTTGATCACAATATTCCCAGTGCCGGATTTTTTACAGGGATAACTAAAAGCCTTCTGCGCTTTTTTTGGATCGTTAATGGTTTCATAGAACTGGTCAAGATATTTTAGTGTTTGATTTTGGTATTTACTATTTAATAATGGGTTGCCATCGTAGATTGCATAAAAATCATCCTTAAGCTTGTTAAAGGTTTCAAATACTTCTGTGAATTGATCCATTTCCGGCATACAGTAGCCCCTGTATCTTCTCATTGAAGTAGAGCTCATTTGAAGTTCCGGTGCAGGCTTTGCATAAGGTGCCCTTACAATTCCGGCATGATCAAAATCATAAGGTATTGCCGTGGGTATACTCAAAGAATCAGTAGTGATCAACTTAATATTTTGCAGGTACTGAACGGACCAGTCAGTATTCCCGATCATATACTCGAAAACGGCCATTTTCAAAAAATCATCCTTTAGAATGATCTCGGGCCGCAGGCCCATTTTCTTCAAAGAGAGGCATTGGTTTCGCATGGCCATCTGCTTTTCTTCCTCAAGTAGAATGCCGTAATAGGGATCTGAACTTTTGTTTTTTACAGTGTCCTGATAGATGACTTTTACGAGCTTGGCCTTAAAACTCTTTGGAGTGATAAGATTATACAATTTGTAAACTAAGTATTCATTGATAACGTACTGATCATCTTGGCAAGGTGTCACTAACTTCACTTTTTTCTGGCCATAAAAGACAGTGTTTTGTGGGGTAGTGTGTTTTGTAAAATTCAGAAATATGGGAGGGTACTTACAATTGGAAGAAAGCTTACGAAAATGTCCTCGGGTTTTAATTTCAATGGGGATATTGATCTCATTCCGGTTTGCCTTATAACGGATAGTTGCTGGGTGGTATTGGGATTCATCACCACGATCCTTAAATACTGTTTTCAAATCGCCACGCAAGGTCAACTCCAATACTTCATCATCATCAAAAAGATTGGATGCTTGGCCCATAACATTGCCCAAAAAAAAGAAACATGCCAAGAAAAGAAGTACAGCCTTTGATTGTCTTTTTAAAAATGAGATGTACCCTGTAAAATCAGTGAACATAATGGTGATTATTTGACTTGTTTAGATCATAATGATCAACTATAGTTTTGTTAAGTTAAGGAAATATCCGGAATATTATTTGGGAATGGTGTACCCTTTTTCCTGCCCACTAAAAAATACGATCAGCCAACCAAAGGCCACTATAAATAGCGCACGTTGCCAGATGCCCCTATATTCGGGAACCGTGAAAATAAGAACCGAAAGTAGTACAGCCAATACCCCTACAGTCAGGGCCGAAATTTTTGCAGTCCTGTGCCTGAGAATAAAGGCAGCACTCATAGCAAACACGGTAAAGGAAGCCCCGGTCAAAGAGGAAAAAATGGAATGCATGCGATCTTCCTCCACGTCAAACGCAACACTCTCAACAATTGGGGCATGTTGGTATATGGCTGCACCAATAAGCGAAAACCCGAAAATGAGTAATGCCAGCTTATGGAAACCATACCCTTTTAGATACGGCCAACCGCTAAGCACACTCCCTAGGCCCAATAAAACAAAGGTGGTGTTCATCACCCAGGCATATGGCGCATGCTGTGCTCCCAAATGACTGGTGGTATTTTGTAAGATGGAATAGGATTCCACACTATAAAATGGCAGTATAAAAACAACCAAGAGCATTACTAGATAGGGGAACACCAAATAGCTGAATGAATTCTTCATTTTTGTAAAGTTTGCCTGTTATCTGGCTGTGATCAGCAAAGCTATTGTTTTATGCTGAATTTTTTGAATTGAATGCTAGTTTCCATTGCCTGATCAGTTCATCTTCTGAGATTTGCAAGGCGCCCAATACTTCATTCAATTTGGTAAAACCCATGAGCTGCACTACTGTTTTTCTGCCATAAGTATCATTAATGAATTTTACCATAGAACCTGCCAAGCCATATTTATGTTCCCCTTTCCAAATATCGGCCAAGCTGTTGGGCCCTTCTTCCGCTAGCACATAGTTCTTTGCCCTTTGGTACCGTTCCTTGTCCAATTGCCCTGAAGCATAGACCGCTAACCCCTCAACCAACCAATCTATATTCTCAACGTTCTCGAAAGTGGGTGAAGGATTGTGCTGTCCGTGAAAAACATGGACCAATTCGTGGACGATCAGTTTTTTTGTAGCGAGGGTATCCTTGTTATTATGTTCACAGGCTTGTGTCTCCCATATTCTTGGAGAAAGAATGTCCAGACGGTGTGCAATACCACTGGCCACCATCCAGCACTGGGATTTAAAGTCGGGCATCTTCCAATCTTTTTGCCACTGTTGGTCCAAACTATCCCTTTCGCTAAAAATGAACACTTCAAACTTCTTCTTAAACTCGCCATCGAAAAATTTGTTGATTTCTTTTTGCCCCTGATCCAGCCAACGTGCTATTTGTTTGGCCTGTTGTTCATCCAATGCCTCGTAATGGATCTGATAGGGAGTGTTTTCAGGCATTGCCTTTTTCGCTGTACCAGGGTAAGATTTTTGTTTTGGATTGTGCTGGCATCCAAACATAAGAGGGATGAATATGAATAGCAATACTCGTCTGAAAAACATAAGAATTAAGTTACTGATTTTATCTTGTTTTTATAGTCTAATTAAGGAGTTTTCGGCTCAGGCAGCTGTTGGGTATTAATTCCTTTAATCAAAAACCATAGCCCAATCACGATTTCAAAAAGGCCGCTCGGAGCCCAAAAAATGATTTGGTTTATGGGCATCGTTGCATATTCTGGGGCAAGGATGAACAATAGCGATTGCACTAAAATCAGGAAGAAGGACAGTATGCCAAAGCCTGCCAATAGCCGGGGTATAAATTTCGATTTCAGGAATAGATAACAGAACAACATCATATCCAAGCCAAGAAATACCATAGGTACCGCAGTAATGGCGGTATGGGCATTGAAAAGCAAGCCTAAGGGCATTTTCAATTGTTCTTGGGTAAGTGCGGTTGATGCTGCATCTGCATGTGTAAATTCCAAGGCGATAAAGGGCAACAATACGGTAACCGCCATAAGCGTCGCCTCTACCAATTTCAATACCAAGGCCAGGAGGGCAAGATACTTGTTAACGGATTTTAGCAATACATAAAGCGCGAGGCCCAATACTATCAGGCCAACCGCCATCAATAGTTCAACACTGATCCCCAATCGAAATAAAAAGGTATTGGCCATGATGTTTTTGGCCGTTGCCAGAGCATCCCCGGCGATATTGAATTTGGAAAGTACCAAGGCCCAATTTAGGGTAGGGATGATAAAGGCAAAAAGGAACATAAAGCCGGCGATTTTCACCACCTTCCGTTGTGAAGTAGCAACCCCTTGCTTAGTCATGCCCTATACCATTCAGTTGTTCTTCTGTGTTATCTTGTTGCATAAGCACCTCGTACTTTTCCAAGTCTTCTTTGGAATGATTTCCAAAATCAGGTGAAATATGAAATTGTATGTTGTTGTCCTTTAGGAATTTTGCAATCCGTTCCAACTCCTCTGGGGAGCCCATTATTTCGATTCTTGCCATCGTATTATTATCCTTTATGCTATTAAAAAACAGGGCTAAGGTAGCATGGTGGGTATCGCCGGACAATGATATAAGTCATAGAAAAAGGATTGTATTTGTAGGATTATGCCAAAGCAAATTGCACCGCGGCTTCGGCGTGGATCAATGTGGTATCAAAAATGGGAATTTCCACATCGGAAGCATTGATCAATAAGGGAATTTCGGTACAGCCCAAAATAACGCCCTCGGCTCCGATGTTGGCGGCTTTTGCTATGATATTTTGGTAGGCTGTCTTTGAGGCAGGCAAGAGTTGCCCACGTACCAATTCTTGATAGATTACTTGGTGCACTATGGACCTATCTTCAGCATTGGGGATCATGACTTCTAGACCAAATTCGTTGGTTAGGATGTCCTTAAAAAAGGCCTTCTCCATGGTGAACTTGGTGCCCAATAGCACTATTTTTCGCAGGCCCGAGGCTTTTATGGTTTTCCCTGTTTCCCGGGCAATATGTATCAACGGAATGTTGGTGTTTTTCAGAATCGCATCACTACATAAATGCATGGTATTGGCGCAAATGAGGAGGATCTCTGCTTTGGCGTTCTCCAAGTTTTGGGCCGCTGTTACCATGAGGTGGTCCAAGGCCTCCCAATCATCTGCCTTTTGCAGTTTTTCAATTGCAGCAAAATCAACGGATTCCAAAATAATCTTGGCCGAATGAAACCCGCCCAAGGCCTCGTTGACTTTTTTATTAAGGATTTGGTAGTACACCTGGGTAGACTCCCAACTGATACCCCCGATCATTCCGATTTTTTTCATAGCGCCTTATTTGGGTTGAAAGTTAAGCCAAAAAACGTCACGTTAGCGCACTAAAAGGACCTAAGCAAGCAACTAGCCCTATCCTGTTTTTCATCCCCACTCCGGAAATTGGGTGGTATTCAAATCCAGTGTGGCTATTGCCTGCATATCGGATGCATTGAGCTCAAAATCGAAAATGTCCAGATTCTCGATCATATGTGCTTTTTGGGAACTTCTTGGGATGGCAACAATACCCCTTTGGTAGAGCCATCGTAAGCATACCTGGGCATTGCTCTTGTTATACGTTGCGCCAATAGTGGCAACCGTAGCGTTAGTGAAGATATTATTGCGGCCCCTAGCAAATGGTGACCAGGCTTCCATTTGCACATCATGTTGCTTCAAAACCTTTTGTGCCTTGTACTGCTGAAAGAAAACATGGGTTTCTATTTGATTGACGGTAGGTTTAACCTTGGCATAGGCCAACAGATCTACCAAATGATCCTCTAGAAAATTACTCAGCCCTATGGCCTTGATCTTACCTGCCTTGTAAAGTTCTTCCATGGCCTTCCAGGAACCTTTTACATCGCCTCTAGGCCGATGGATCAGGTATAGATCCAAATTCGCTACGTCCAATTTATCCAAGGAGGTCTGAAAAGCTTTCTTGGTACTTTCATAGCCCATATCGCTGGCCCAAAGTTTTGAGGTTATAAAGAGTTCTTTCCTATCAATGCCACTTTTTTTGATCCCTGCCCCAACAGCTTCCTCGTTGCCGTATATGGTGGCGGTATCAATAAGGCGATTACCCACTGAAATGGCTTCAGCTACACATCGTGTCGCTGTAGGGCCATTTAGGCCACTCGTTCCAAAACCGAGCATGGGCATGGCCAAGCCGTTGTTTAGGGTAACGGAAGGAACTACACTTTCCGCAAGGGTAGGGTTGGGAGCGCCGAAAACGGTATAACCCCCAAAAGGTGATAGTAAAGCCGAAGCGGTTAACACTGCCCCGCCCTGTAAAAAATCGCGTCGTTTTAATCCATTGTTTTTATTTTCTTTCCCCATGATTTTCCTGTTTTGGCATTATGAATTAGGACTATCTAAGTTAACTGTTTTTCGTGTCTTAATCAAGGGGATTCTGCAATACGATTAAAAAGGACACCTCCGCCTATGCCCCAGTTCCAGCTCGCCCACAGCTATCGCTGCGTCGCCCCTTATTTAAGGGGAGGACCCTGTTAATTGTTATTTACATATGGGATAGTCTTAAAAAAAAGTCCGTATTAAAACCAGGAGCAGGGCAAGGACATAGATGGTGGTAAAGATCAGCTTGTTGTGCTTTGCCAACCAATTCGGAAGAAAAATATCGAAATTGTCTTTTTCGGAATCTGAATATTTCCGGGCTACCAGGGTCAAAGGGCAGAACATTTTGAAAACCAATAACACCAATCCCTCCAGGAGGACCAATCCTATGCCGATCCAAGTAAGAGTAGTTATTTTATCATAAATTCCGGAATATAGTACAAAGAAAATCACTACAACAAAAAATGCCCAAATCAAGGTGTGTAGCAACTTTATGGCGAGCAGCTTTTGGTTTTTTTTCATCGCTTTATCACCTTAACTGATGCACCAATCATGCCTATTTTTTTCATATAGCGTGGAATTATAACTATTGTTATGGCACAGTTAGCTTACTGATATCACAATTTTACCATGGTGCAGTCCATCGCCAAAGCGTTGCACCGCCCAAGGTATTTTGTCAAAAGAATAAGGACCATCAATAACACAATGTATCTTGTTGTCCTCATAGAGCTGATTAATGTACGCCAAGTCCAGATTTGCTTTTAGCATGACCATGTGCAAACGTTTCTTGCTAAATAGCTTTAGTAACGGACCCATATAAAGCATTTGCAACAGCTTGCCGGACTTTCCACCTATTGAAACGTATTTTCCTTCCGGTTTAAGCACCCTTAAAAATTTCCAGAGCGATCGATTGGTCTTGCAATCAAGGATGAGATCATATTGCTGATCACTTTTGGTAAAGTCCTCTTTTTTATAGTCGATGACATGGTCAAACCCTTGGGTTTTCATCGCTTTTAATTTTTCACCCGTATCGACCCCTGTAACCGTTGCGTTGTGCAATTTTGCAATTTGAATACCAAAGGCACCAACACCGCCACCACCGCCATTGATCAAGATTTTCTGGCCATCTTTAAGCTGGCCCACATCGCGCAGCCCTTGTAGAGCAAGCATTGCTGCGTGTGGAATACTCGTTGCCTCTTCAAAACCCATACGCTCTGGCTTTAGCGCAAGTGCTTTCTCATCGATACAAAGAAACTCAGCAAAGCTGCCAAATCCGAAGTTTGAGATGTCACCGTAGACAGCATCACCGACTTTAAATTTTGTAGCCTTATTTCCGACCTGCTCCACAATACCTGCTACCTCCATTCCTGGTATCCTTAATTTTTTCCTGGGACTGAATATGCCAAAGATCAGGCGATATGCAAAAGGCTTTCCAGTGGCGAGGCACCAATCGTAATCATTGATTGTTGTTGCACAAACCTTAACCAGCACCTCGGTAGTTGCAGGTTCAGGTTTTTCGGCTTCCAAAAGCCTTAGCACTTTGTCTGGTACTCCGTAGTTTTTTATCGTATATGCTTTCATAGTTCACTCATTTGCCACAACCAGTGCATCTGGATATTGCCCCTATATTTTTTTAGATAGACTAAGATACTATAACCAACAGTAAAAGGAAAGTGCCTTAAAAAAAAGACCATCGCAGTATACACGATCACCAATCTACTGACATGCAAAGCCGCTAGGCATCTAGGTGGTGCATGGGTACCAATTCATTTTGCCGGTGAAAACGCCCAAAGCCTTCAGGAACGAACAAAGATGAAATGTACCGAACAGGCTTCCATATCCCCGTCATTGTTAAAGTCGTATTCCCCGGTATCGGCGCCCCCATTAAAAGTTAGGGTTGTCCCGTCAAAGGTTTCACCGTAGGTATCCCAATCATCAGGGTAATCATCCCAGGTAATTGCAAAGTAGAAGGTGTTCTGCCACTCTTCCCAGAACATTTCTCCACTTACGGTATACGCATTCCGGTCTATCGGATCCAGTGTCATGGTAAAGCGGCCATTGGATTGCACGGACATTTGGGCTGTTCCCCCGTCCTCGACCACGTCTACAGAGACGGTGTTTACACTAAATTGGGCTTTGGTGGCTTCCCAGGTACCGGCGAGTTCGCTGATTGGGAACCGACCGTCTTTGGTTAGTACGTCTTCGGGATCATCATCCTTATTACAGGAGAACGTCAGGGAAATCAACGCGGTCAAAAAGATATAGGTGAACGTTTTCATAGCGATACATTTTGGAAGCAGGGCGCATACCCCCTGCTGATTACACCCATAAATGTATTGCGATTTACTGCTGTTGGCAATGACACAGATCAGTATGTTGGGTCAGTACTCCTGAATGTTGTGAAAAATGGTATGCACTTCAGCCCCGCTGAATTATAACCATTGTTGTACAAGGTTTTTAATTTAATTTTAATCCAATTTTTTCAGCTTTATATACAAGATAATTAATAAAAGCACTACATGATATAAGCATGTATTTTGCATCTGCAAAATCTGGTTCCATAGGTTGGATTACAATTGCATGTCTTATTCCATTTTCTTTGTCATTTGTATAAGCATAAATTTTGTCAAAACCTGCTTTTAATAGATTATTTATATTCAAACCTTTTGACTCCATTTTCTTTAATGCTTTTCCTAATGTGTTTTCACCTGTAATTATTCTACAAGTTGATTCAACTGCGGAAATAGATTCTTTGATAGAATTTCTAAAATTCGGATTTTTCTTATCCGAAATAAATTCGATAGCATGAGTTAAGTGAATATTTGCTCCTTTTAAAGCAGTTAAGTATTTGGTTTTTTCTAAAGCATCCGATACTTCGTTAAATTCAGTTTGATTAGAAATTGGTGCAATTTTATCTTCAATAAGTCTATATCCAGAAAACTCTCTTTCGAAAAGAACATTCATTGCATTAACCATATTGTTTTTGTCAATTTCGTTGTTTTGAATTTCTATTATGAATTCGATAAAATCATAAATTTCGTACCATTCAGAGTTGAAGAATTTTTTTCTAATTATTTGTTCAGCATCAAATTGGTCATAGGGAATCTTATCAAATGGTAATTTGTAAAACTTATGCCAAAGTATATTAGTGAATTCATTAAACTCTGATCCATGAGGTAGATAACCTTTATCTAATTTATCCAAGAAGACCATTTTAAATATATTCCAAATACCATTAAGTAGGTCATCATCAAGACTTTCAATTTGAATATCCTTTTTTGCTGGCGTTTTGCCTAATCTTTGAGAAAACTTCATTTATTATTTAAATTTCGCACAACGGTTAGGCTATGATCTCGTTGCGGACATTTCCAATGGAAATTGTCCGTTTAGGAATCGGGCCGTTTTAAAGTTAGTGTTTTTCATTTTTGTTAAAAAGCCGCAATGGATTATAGGTATTGTTGGCAAACGGTTTTTATTCATCGGGTAATAGGTCAGAGGTAAAACCACTTATTTTCCCCCATTCTTTTATTTGTTTCATTTTCTTCTTTTCCAAAAATTCGCCAGTCCAAGGATTAAATGAATAGACATTGAACTTATAGGTAATTCTTGAACGCCCCTCTTTTTTAATTTCATCTATTTGGTCGGTTAATTCCGCAATATAGTATTTAAACCGTCCGTCATAAAAAGTCGCTTTATTGAACCTTTCCCATTTTAAAAATTCCGATACATTTTCTCTTTTAAGTCCGTGTTCTTTTGCAATTAAAATAGCTTTTGTTTTGTCAATTTCAAACGTTCTGTTATTAGAGTTTAATTTTTCAAATCCGTTGTTGTTAAATCTATCGTGACTTGGAATGTAATTTCCATTTTCATCAAGTTTGATTCCAATCATTTCACTTTGCCAATCCGAGTTTTTAAGTCGTACTTGATATCGAAAAAGGAATTCAGTTGGTATTCTTTTCATTGATTCAGTCCAACTACCAACATAACCATCTTTGTCATAAGCGTAACAATTAAAATTGAAACGAACTTGGCTATCGAAAAACTCTTGACTATAGTTAGAAATAATTAAGCTGTCAGCTTTTTTTTTCATTCGCTCAAGTATTTCGTGATGTGGAAATAATTTTCTGTTCACTTCGCAAATTGCATTGTCATAATCACGAGTAAATAATAATTGTTTGTCGAAGTTATATTCTTTCCAAATTCCAAGTCTTCTTCCGTTTTTTATTCGCCACCCTTCTGTTTTTAGTCGAGTAGTGTCTTTAATGAAATGGACGCTGTACCAAACAGAATCCTTGTTCTTATATGTCTCTTCGTAAATATGATAAACGGAATTTCTAATGATTTCAATGTTTGATGAATCAGTCGCAATGTTTTGTTTGCTAAACTGCGCAAAAGTTGAAATTGAAGTCAGAACGAAGATCATTAATAAGAAGTTTTTCCTTTTCATTCAAATGTTTGCCAACTTGTTATATCGAGAACAATATTCCCATATATCCCCTAAAAATATCGGGATAACAGGACATTTTGTTCTCGTTTTTTGGTTTCCCCCCCATTATTTACTTTGTAGGAGAAAGCAAATACTAAAGGTAAGAACAAATGTTAAATTTTATGCGAAAAAGTAAAGGTTTTTGGCTAGTTGGCAGTAGTCAGTGAGCAGTAGTCTGTAAGCAGTGAACTGTAATCAGTGGGCAGTAAGCAGTGGGTTGATAGTTGTTAGTTGGTGGTCAGTGATCATTAGTCAGTTTTCAGTAAACAGTAGTCAGTAAACAGTAAACAGTAAACAATAAACAGTGAACAGTAATCAGTGGGCAGTGGGCAGAAGTTGGTTGTTCGTTGATGGTTGAGTGTCAGTATTGAGATGTTGGCTATTGGCTTTTGGCCGTTAGCGCTTAGCGCTCGGCGCATTGCGTACGGCGAAAGGCGATTAGCGTACAGCTGGAGGCATTACAAAGCGGATTACTTTCGGCACTATGCTTATAGTAGCTGGGGCAAGGCCCACATACTCGCCATCAGCCTCAATACCACAAGCTTCCTTACTTTCCAACAACACTTCATTGGCCTTGTAGTAGCTCACTTCTGGATGATTGATCCGTACTCCTTTTTTTAACTTACCCAAGTTTTTTAGATAGTCCCACAGGCTTAAATCCCCAAAAATAGCCACCTGAAACTGCCCATCGGTAAGTTGGGCATCGGGGGCGATACAGATGGCATTGCCAAAGTAACGGCCCTTGGCCACCGCCATTAACAACAACTTGCCCTGCCACTCCCATGTGCCGCTTGTACAACGCACCTCTTTTTTCTCATAGCTGAGAAACCCTTTTAGGATATGCTTGTAGTAATTGAACCTAGGGCCCAACCCACTTGATGATCGTGCTAGACTTTGTGCCACTTCCGCGCCAAGTCCAACCCCTGCTATATTGATAAAATAGCGGATTTCTTGGGGCTGTTGTAACACTATTTTCCCAAGGTCCAACTTTTGGCTGGTTTTGGATTGGATCAGGGCAAACAAGTCTTCAATGGAGTTGGAGATGCCCGCCGTTCTCGCAAAATCATTGGCCGAACCATAGGGGAGCAGGCCAATTACTGGGTAATAATTGGTTGGTATTTTTGTTTGCATCATGCCATTGACAACCTCATGCAGGGTGCCATCACCCCCAACGGCAACCAGATAATCGCAGCCCTTTTCAGTGGCCTGTTTTGCCAGTGCGATGGCGTGTTTTTCCCATAGCGTGGAAAGGAACTGCACAGCGCCCAGATTGGCTTGTTGACAGTAGTGGTCAAGCTGTGGGAGCACTTTTGCCAAGCGGTTGTTTTTGTTGTTGACTATAAACACGATGTTCATTAGATCAAGATAGCATTTTTCTTTAGTATGGAGTTAAGCGTTGTTTGGTTAAGTAGTGAGTATTGAGAAGTCAGTAATTAGAAGTCAGTTTTGAGTAGTGAGATATTAGTATTGAGATATTGGTTTAGAGGTGCTGGTTGCTGGTTGATTGTTTTAAGTTGACCGTAGTTGAGGTCAGCGCAAAGCGTTTAGCGCATGGCATATAGTGTATTACGAATAGCGAACAATATATCAGTGAATCGGTGAAGCCTTGTAACAAAAGGCTATTTTTACCGTCTTCATGATATTAGCCAAAGCCATTACCACCAAATGCCAACTATTAGCCAAACGAATACTAAAGCGGTCTATAAGACCCTAGTGCTATTTCTATTTTTTATAGGGGTATTCAGTACCATTTGGTATTATGCCATTTTTAAATTAAACCCTACAAGCATATATGTGGGTGCGCTTATGCTATCACCGGCATTGGCCGCTTTTGTTACCTTAAAAATCAAGGGCAGGGCGTTATCGAGTCTTCCTTTGGGTTTGAAAAAGCTAAAATACCTGCGGTTATCCTATTTTGTCCCTGTAATTTATATTGCTTTGGCCTATGGCCTAATTTGGGCATTCGGTTTTGGTACCCTGTTCAATGAGTCTACCCTTAAGGAATGGGCAGCCACCTTGGGCTTGGAGCATAGCAGTACAACCTTGGTCATTGGGGTCATGGTCTTTTTGTTGGCCACGGTCGGGGTCGTTAAAAATCTCGGTTCCACTTTGGGGGAGGAAATTGGGTGGCGTGGGTTCTTTATTTTTGAACTTCGAAAAGTATTTTCCTTTAAAGGTGTTGCTATCGTAAGCGGACTGGTTTGGGCCATATGGCATTGGCCTATCATCTGGCTCATGTATAACGGAGGGGGTAACCTACTGTTCCATTTAGGAGCCTTTACCCTTATGATCTTGGGAATGTCGGTTATCTTGGCATATTATACGTTTAAATCGAACAGTTTATGGCCAGCGGCCCTATACCATTCGGTGCATAATATCTATATTCAAAAGATCTTTACACCTTTGACGATCACTAATGAGCAATCCATTTTTTGGCTCGATGAATACGGGCTCATAATCCCTATTGTTACCACGGTTTTTGCCATTTACTTTTGGCGGAAAGCCAAGCTGGAAAAATTATAGGATATTGTTATTACACCCTATGGGCCTTGGTATTTAAATAAAGCGAATACCATGTTTACCGCAAACTTCAGCTACTTTTTCAAAATCCGGAGGGCCAGCAGGCAATTCTGCCAATGCCATGAACATATGTTCTATGCCAGCCGGAAAAGCAGAGGTTATCATTTTAGCCTTTTCAGTACCTACAACTTTCCATGAGTGGGGTAGGTTTTTAGGGGCAAAAGCAACATCCCCCTCATTTAAAATGGTGGTTTCCCCATTTACCATAATTTCAATCTGGCCTTTAATGACCCTGAATATTTCATCTTCCTTGGTATGTACATGGGGTGGGATGCCCACACCTGGTTCTACATTATCGACCCATTCAACGATTTGATTTCCTGTTTCTCTACCTACCAATTTATGGGTTTGTATATCTCCGATTACATTGAGGATATTACCATCCGCATCCTTGATAATTTTGGGTTCAAGAGTATTTAAAGGATGCTTATTCACTTTTGAAGTTTGGCCTTGAAGCATTCCGGGAACCAATGCAAGACCTAACCCAAATCCCGATGTCTGTATAAATTTTTTTCTGTCCATAATTAAATTTTATCACATATAAAACTAAACATTAACAATAGGGAGGGAATGTGAAAAACACGGTAAAACCATAGAATATGGGAACTGTCAACTTTTTCTCAAGGTTGAAGGTGTGATTCCTGTATGGTTTTTGAAAAAGTAACTGAAATATTCAGGTGAAGTAAAGCCCAATTCAAAACTGATTTCTTTTATGGTCTTTTCAGAAAATTTTAATGCGTGCCTTGATCTCATAAGTAACTGCTCAACAATTATGTGTTTTGAACTTACAGACAAGACTTCTTTCACACATTCATTGAGGTATTTTGGGGTAATATGAAGAAGCTTGGCATAATAGGTAACGTCATGATATTCAAATATGTGTCTGTCTACCAGTTTTTTGAATTTATAGACGATGTTCGTTTTTGAATTCGTGTTGGAAATTATTGATTTAATGTTGCATTGGCCATCGCAGTACACAAAAAACGTGTTCAAGAGCGAAAGAATGGCATCATCTTTATGGTTAAGCTCTGACCCTAAAAGCTCATCGATCATTTCCAGGATAGCCTGGGTTCTTTTTTCTATTCCTGGGCTTAACTTGAATAATGGGATTTCGCCAGAATTGAAAAGCCTTACCTTATTGATGTGGAGCTTACTCAGGAACGGATCGTTCAAGACTTCTTTGGCCAAATACAAAATATATCCTGAAGATGCTGTACGCTCTTTTTTGAATATCTTCCATTGAAATTTAGGGTCTAGGAAAAAAATGGAGTTCGAGACATTTTCATAGCGTATGCCATCAATTTCAATGCCATTGACCTCATTTTTAATCCAACAAACAGCAAAATCATCGCTGTTTGGTTTTAGCGTCGTTTCACCGATTATTTGCGATATATGAATAGCATCTTGCTTCATTACTTGGTACTGCCAATAGCTGTATGGTTATTTACGGACAGGTCAAAACAGACTTACATCAATAATCACCGAATCTTTTTTTAAAGATAAGAATTTTTGGGTTTGGGGAGGGGAGGCTAAGAATCATGATCCCCATGATATTTGCTATTTACTTTTGGCACAAAGCCAGGCTGGAAAAATTATGGAATCAGTGGTCAGTATTTAGTTTGTGGTAACCAGATATCAGTGATCACAAACAGTTTATATCTTCTTTATACGGCTAAGCAATTTTATTATTTGTTCTTTAACATGGTTAATACCATTTTAAATTTCTCGACCGCCATTAGTGCGTGAGGAACATTTGCCGGCATTATTATGCTTTCGCCTGCTGCAAGAATATTGGAAACGCCATCTATTTTAATATCCGCTTTACCATCAACTATAAAAGCTAATGCATCAAAAGGTGTAGTATGTTCACTCAATCCTTCGTCTTTATCAAAAGCAAATAATGAGATGTTTCCTGTTTCTTTTTTTAGGATGTGTTTACTAACAACCGCTTTTTCTGCATAGGTAATACTCTTATTATAGGAGAATATTTTTCCTTTCTCAAATTCATTTGACATCGTATTTTCTTTTAAATGTTAAATTATTCTTTTATACACCAAATCTGGGTAGTAAAAGTGTGAAGAACAATAGGAATAGCAAGGTATTATTAAATAATGCAGGATTACTTAAAATTATCATGAAATAGTTAGTTTTGAGGAGTGAGTATCGAGTATTGAGAAGTTAGTTAAGAGTTGGTAGCTTGTAGAAGTACAAGGTACGAGGTATGAAGTATGAAGTATGAAGTATGAAGTTGGAAGTCAGAAGTCAGTTGGTTGTTCGTTTCTAGTCAGTATGCCGTGGTCAGTAATTAGTACTCAGTGGCAGTAGGCAGTTTTCGGTATGCAGTGTTCAGTAGTCAGAAGTTTTATTTTCTGGTTACAAGTTGTGCTCGGCGCCAAGCGTACCGCGTAAAGCACGGGCAATAACTAACAACTTAAAACTTTAATTCGTCAAGACTTTCTCAACATCGGCCTTTAGTTCTTCATAGGTTTTATAACTGCCAAACCTGAAATTTCGTTGGTCCCCGTTGAGGATCAAGGTTGCCGGAAGGGCGCCGTACCAATTTTTATCAATATGGTCCGTCCAAACGTTATAGTTGGGGTCGGTAAGTACTACGACTTCCGGGATGATTCCCAATTTCTTTACAAAGGGATAAATATAGGTGTCCAATCGTTTTGCTTTTTCCAGACTCACCAAAATAATCTTTACTTTTTTATCCGGGTAGGCTGTTTCCAATTCGTTGAAATGGGGCATTTCCTTGAGGCAGGGGGCGCAGGTAGTTGACCAAAAGTTGATTACCGTTAGCTCGTGGTTCTCGTCATTGATCATCGCCTGAAGCTCTGAAAAGGTTTCCAACACTTCAATAGTGGCGTTTGGATCTGTTTCAATGGGTTTGCAGGAAAATAGCAGCATCAAAAAACCAGTGGCCACTAGGGGCAAGGTATATTTCATAAGTATTGTGATTGTTGCATATTCAATACAGGTTCAAAACAATGCCCAACTACTGCAGCACGTTGATGGTTGGAACCATGGTGATCTTGGATTTTATGGAGTTGGAAATTAAACAGGCCCGTTCTGATTTTTGCAAGACCCGTTCTGCCCGCCCACGGTATTTCTCGTCATGGATCGTTACCGAGGGTTCCAGAAGAATCTCGGTCATTAGAAATTTACCATCCACTTGTTCCAATTTGCCTTTGGAGCTGCAACTGAAATTTGAAAACTCCAGTTTTGAATTTTCCGCTATGGCCAAAAAAGTGGTCATCAAACAACTACTCACCGCCGCAGTGAACAAATGTTCCGGGGACCAAATACCCGGCATGCCCTTCGGAAACTCCGGCGGGGTGGCAATTTCAATGCATGTATTTGCATCGCGGTTCAGTTCTGGGGAACACATAATCCCCTTGCGGTCTTGGTTCCAGTTTACATCTACATTATAATAATGTGGTTCCATAGTATTGGGTATTTTGTTTGCTGTATGATCCGTCGCCATAGTCATGGAAAACGAGTCTGCAAGATACGCTCAAAAACACAATTATTAAGTAACAAAAGTCACAGAAAATGTAGTATTGAGTAGGGAGTAATCAGTAATCGGTATTCAGTATTCAGTTTTCAGTGTGTAGATGGTTTTCTGTTTGATGCTCTTATTGATTGAGTTTACCCCCGTATTCGGCCAAGGTTTCCCAGAGGCCCAAGAATGCTTTATATCCTTCTTCATTAAGATCGGTATTCACCACTAAAATACGCCCCAATTGGGTTTTGGGATCAAAGAACATGAACGAAGAAATTCCGGGATCACCACCAGAATGCCCCATTTGTCCGTCTTCCATAAAGCCCATAAAAATTCCGGCATTATGTTCATCGCCAGAAGGTTTTTCCCCTTCGACACTACTATAGTGCGAAGCGTTTAACTGTTTTTTAAAAAGTTCAGCATAACTCGCGGCTTGTAGCAAAGTGCCTTGCCCAGATTGTCCTTTGATCAATTCAAGAAGATATTTGGCCAAATCGCTGCTCGAGGTGGTAAAACCCCCATCAGGATAGGTGATCAGCGAATAAAAGGGGAGGGGTGTTTTGGTGTCTGCATACAACCGGGAATGGTCTTCCATATGTATCGCATCAAAAGACCAACCAGAGCCGGTCATACCCAATGGGTCTAAAATATGGGTCTGGCTGAATTTGGGAAAAGAAACTCCTGTAGCTTCCTCCAATACTTGTGCAGCAAGGGTAGCAGCTACATTTGAATATTCATAATGTGCCCCTGGGGGATTATTCAAAAAACCTTCTTTTTGATACCATGCGCCTTTGTCAGAAAGTATCTTTTCCAGGAAGTCTGGCAAGGGAATCCGGGTCTCTGGTCCGTTGAAATAGTCGGGTATGTGCACAGCTGTAGTGTCTATTGCTTTTAAAGGGTCTTTCATCACATAGGACATTCCGTAATAATCGGTATCCAGAATTGAAGACGTGTGAGTCGCCAAATGGCGTATGGTAATCGGTACTTCAGGATAGTGCGGATTTATAACCTCATAGGACAAATAATTATTGATGGGGTCATCCAATTTTAACTTCCCTAATTCCTGCGCTTTGAGCAAGGAAACGCCAATAAAAGTCTTTGAGATAGAGGCGATGTTCTGTACCGTATTTTTGGTATAGGGTTTTTGGGCAACGATATCGGCTTGGCCAAAACCTTTGTTGTACAAGATGGCCGAATCATTGACGATGGCCACTGAGAATCCGTTGACATGTCCTTGTTGGTATATCTTGTCTATTGTTTTGGACAGGGAATCTGTGATGGCTGTTATTCTCGCATCCGCAACCATGGCTTCCTCATTTTTTGTCCTGCAGGAGAAAATCAATGTCAAACATACTACCACGATAATTTTTTTCATACTGTTTTTTGTTATGAACGTGAATATACGGAGAGAAATTCAAAATCCTAATTCCAAATTCAAAATGCCAATTTTGGGGTTTTGTGTTTAGGGTATTCAGTGAACAGTGGGCAGTAATTAGTAGCCTATATTGCGTAGGTACTTGTCTTACACTAATAATATAAATATAAAAGCATGATAAATGTTAGTTTTTATTTTAGGAATAAAGGATAATTTTGTCTCAATTTAAAAAATGGAATATGAGCAATGATAAGGCGTGTTTGGTTTGTAAAAAATCTTCAAGTGAAACACCAGTGACTAAATTTTATTATCAGGAAAGTGAGTTTTATATCTGCCCGCAACATATGCCTGTTTTAATTCATAACCCTCAGGAATTGATAGGTTTTTTGGATGGTGTGGATAAATTACAGGGAGGATAAAAAGTTCAAGTCAAAATCTAGAACTGGTCAGCCTATTTCATTATTTCCTGGAATACAGGGTGTAAAAGATGTGGGCATCAATCTGATGATCTACTTCTTCAACTAAATTTTTTAACTGTGCCAATAGTTTGGCATATACATTGGTCTTGCCAAACTTGCCCGTAAGTAGTGCATAATGGTCGCTATCAGCCAATAACAAATGCCCTAAGTTGACTGAATTAACCCCAAAGGCTATTCGAGTCTTGACCTTGTTTTTCAAATGCAAGTTTTGTATATCCAAATCGGAGAAGTCCACCTCATGGTCATAGTCCAACTCTTGTTTTGTAGGAGGGGTAACCCCTAGTTGATTCAAAGTTTCATGCAACAAAATCTCAAAATCATAAATAATGATATTTCCAGCGGGTTTGGCAACTTTCAAAACTTCGTTAATCAAATGCTGCGATTTGGCATAATAGAGTGAGCCTGCAAAGCTGATGATATCAAATGTGCTCGCATCAAATTCAAGATCCTGTCCGTTGCAATGTTGGTATTCAATTTGATCCTGCGGCATGGCATGCTGCAGCATGGAGGCACTGGGATCTATCGCAATCACTTTATCACAAAAATGGGTAAGCGCCAATGCCGATTGTCCCGTACCACAACCAACATCCAGTCCCAATGTAAAATGGGCATTGCCCAAGACCTTTTTTAGAATGGGCAAATGTAACGACGGCCGATAAGCGGCGTAGTGTTTTGCGGTTATTGGGTCGTATTTCGTGGGCACAACGATTACCTAACTTTTGCCAGTGTAGCTAACCATGATCGAATTTGACTAAACAGTGTAAAATTTTCGATGACCCGCATTTGCCCGTTAAACCCCCATTTATCCCTTTCCTTTGGATTGTTGAGCATAGTTTTTAGTGTGTTTGCCAAACGGGGAATATCGGTGGGGTCCTCATTTATTTTTCCGTTGATATCGTGTTGTACCTGAAACCGCAAACCTGCCGCACCCGAAACCAAGACCGGTCGCTGTTTCCACATGGCTTCGGTGGCCGTTAGCCCAAAACCTTCTTGAATAGAATTTTGGACAACGATATTCGAAAAGCGCTGAAGGGCATTTACAATCAATGCATTTTCTTTGGGATTCTCTAATGGTAACAGTAGTATAGCAATATCATCCTGTAGTTTGGGATCAATGCTTTTGTACTGTGCGATCAACTCGTTCAACACTTCCTCACCTTCTGGATCATCAGATACATATGCAGGATCGGGTCCGCCCAAGATCAATCGGGTAGCATCGATTCTTTTAAAAGAAACACTGGAGGTATCTTGCGATGCTTTATTCTCTATTTTCATCATAATAAAGGCATCCATCAGTTCCTTAAAGCCTTTTAGCCTGTCCCAACGGGAGATTTCGGTAATGGTGGGTCTATAGATAATATCCAAATTACTATTATGGTTTACAGTGTTAAAGCTGCCATCAGGCATTACACGGCGCGCCTGATGTTCGTAGAATCCATAGAGCAAGGGTTCACGGCCATTGATAATTCCTCCTTGTAACAATATACTGATGCATTTGTCTGTATGTAAGGCCCTGTTTTTATGGCTCAAGGGATCGATTGCAGGCGGTATAATGGAAGTTGTGTTCTTCAATTCTTTTGGAACATAAGAGGGTAGGCTAAAAACGAAGTGATCGTACGAATCATAATAGGTCGACAGAAAAGACCATACCCCTTTGGTAGTTTCATTTTGCTCCTCTAAACCAATATGACATCGCCAAATTGTTTTCACATTTCTCTTCTTATTGATCATGGCAGCTAGAGGCATGGGTTGTGGATCATGGATTACTACTAGATCACCATCCTGTATTGCAGCTATTGCCTTATCTGCATTTTGGGCATTTACTTTTTCAAAAATGGCGCGATCTTCATCAGTGAAAATACCGTTGCCACTGCCATGAATGGCATTGTGGATTCTTTTGGTAAGGTTGAAAAAAGCTTGGTCGCTTGCCTCTATGACCATCCACTCAATCTTTACACCAAGGGAGCGCATGATCCGCATTTGACTGGGAAGCATCTCTGCGACTCCACCACCAGTTGCTGTTGAATTGATCATCCATATGGTACACCCTTTAAGGTCGGCAACGGATTTTTTTGTGGTTTCCAAAAATTCATCCACTAAATTTTTTAGGCTGCCATACGCTTTGTAATCCTCGATTTTGGCACCTTCTTTTACATTGATTTTTTGCATAACTGTTTATTTGGTTGCAGGTTTGTTAAAGTTAGCAAGTTTACTTTAGATAAGTAGATGAAAGTGGTAAAAAAGGAAGTTATATGCAGGAGGAACTACTCAGTATCTGGCAGGGATTTAAAAAAATCCCATATAACATCACAGGCAACGATATCGCGATTGGTCTTGCCAATCCAGCGTTCTCCTAAATATTGTTTCCCCCCAGGCCACGTATGTCCGCCACCATTTACGGTGTACAAGACCAAAGCTCCCTGTTCTTTGCAATTGGTGTATTTGGTAACGTTTACCGTAGTGCCATCATCAACGGTATTGGGGAGGTCAATTTTATCTTGTTTCACCTCACAACCATTTACAGTTTTCCAGAAATCCACAATTTCATCCGTAGAGACAATTTCACCTCTCGTTTTCCGAAACACCTTTACTGGGCCACCATCGTAAGGCACCAAGGGATCATCGGTACCGTTCATAACCATGACCGCCACTGGTTTTTCCGGGCTACACTTGGGTAGATAATCCTTGGAGAGGGAAGCGGTGAGAATGGCCCCACCCCTAAAAATATCGGCACGATCGCATAACAAACGAGAGGACATGAATCCACCATTTGACATTCCTGTTGTGAATATTCGCGTGGCATCTATCCTGTGTTTTTGTTTGAGTTCATCAACAATGGCCGTGATAAAGCCCACATCGTCTATGTCTTCTTTCCATGCCAATACATCCTCTAATTTTCGGCCATCGTTCCAATTTTTTTTTATGGCATTGGGGTATACCACAATAAAGCCGTCACGATCCGCCAATGTATTGAATCGCCCAAAAGTGAGGCCGGGTGTGCCCTTGGCGGTGCCACCTCCACCGTGTAGATTAAAAAGTAGCGGAATCGGCTTTTGCATTTTGGCTTCCGGGGGTAAATGCACAATATAGTTACGTTCTCGACCTTCAAACACCATCTGGTAGGTTTTGTCATTGGTACTGAGATCACGGGATGGGGCACAGGCATTAAAGTTCAGTCCGAGTATTGTTAATGAACTAAAAAGAAGTAGCACTATGGATTTCATGATCTTGTTTTAGTCAAAAGGAAGCAAATTTGGTTCTAAAAATGTTTTTTTGGCTTTTTTCGAATTGAAAATATCAAAATCATAATGGCATTGCATCAATCTTTTGAATTCGTATTTCAATTGTGGGAATTCAGTAATGAATCCTTTAAAATCATTGGCCTTGCTTTTTTGCATAAAATGATACACTGCTTTCACTGCGGCAACGGTCAAGGTAGTGTTGTATTTATCGGTGGCCCCTAAGTGGGTGACGAAGGCCGCCAATTGATCGCATACATTCATTATGGCCTGATCATGTCCGTATTTCCCAATATGGATGTAGGCCAGGCGTAAATGGGCCTCGTGACTAAAAAGGGTAGGGTCAAGCTTGCAGGAATTGAACTGTTGTTCAAATTGTGTATCGTTTAGCTCAAAATGACTTTTCACAACGCCTAGAATTTACGGTTAATATCCCACAGCCCCGCCATCGGGACTTGAGGAATCGGCAGCTCCAGTGAACACTTTTTTTATGGGGTCATAAGTAATACCCATTAAGGCTCCCAAATTACTGTATTCTTGCATGGTATGCCCCATTGCTTCAAGGGCTTTGCGAGTATCCGGAGATAACAGATGTTGCTCGTAGATGATACGGTCTGGTAACCATTGGTGGTGTATTTTTAAGGCTTCGATGGCCTTGTCTACACGCATATTATATTCCAATACATTCAACACTGTTTGAAAAACCGTATTGATGATGGTTCTTCCGCCAGGGCTGCCAACGACTAAATAAGGTTTGCCATTTTTGCCCACGATGGTTGGGGTCATGCTCGATAGCATTCTTTTTTCGGAGGCCACCAAATTGGGAGCTGTACCTATTTGTCCGTTACTTTTGGTAATCCCGGGTTGTGGATTAAAGTCGCCCATTTCGTTATTGAAAATGAAACCCAATTCTGGCGAGCCCATGCGTGACCCATAGCTATATTCCAAGGTATAGGTAAGAGAAACGGCATTTCCATCCTTGTCCATCACCGATAAGTGGGTAGTACTATCCCCATCGTACAACTGCCCAAATTTGGTGGAATCGCTTACCGAAGCTCGGGTCATGTCAATCGCTTCAAAACGTTTTTTCGCGAATGCCTTTGAGGTCAATTTTTCCAGGGGCATATTGAGATTGAAATCAGGGTCTCCCAAGTGCTCGGCGCGGTCCGAAAATGCCCTGCGCATGGCCTCAGCCACGAGATGTACATATGCGGTGGAGTTGAACTCTATTTCCTTAAAATCGGCCTGTTCCATCAAATTCATCATTTCAACGAGGGCAACGCCCCCAGAACTTGGTGGTGGCATGGAATAGATATCGAAATCCTTATAGGTGCCTTTAATGGGCTTTCGCTCAATAGCCTCGTATTTTTTCAGGTCCTTTTTAGTGATGATACCTCCATTTACTTTCATCCATGTGGCAATTTTTTTCGCGACTTCCCCTTTATAGAATCCGTCTTTACCTTTATCACGAATCAATGTTAAGGTAGCTGCCAACTGGGGTTGTTTCCAGAGTTCATCGGGCTGTACCACATTACCAGTCCCATTTCGGAAATAGGCGTCCATAAAGTGATTTTCATTCCCCGTTTTTGTAAAATGGCCAGCAGCAGCGTAGAGGGACCAGTTCAATGGAAATCCGTTTTTGGCTTGATCAATGGCAGGTTGCACCAAATCGGCCCAAGGGAGTTTTCCATATTGTTGATGTGCCTTATAGAGTCCGGCTACGGTACCAGGGACCCCGATTGCTTTTATGCTTTTATGGTGGCTATCGGGAATTAGTTCTCCGTTGGTATCAAGATACATATCATTGGTTGCGGCTAGCGGGGCTTTTTCACGAAAATCGATGGTCGTTGCCTCTCCGTCGGCATTCATAAAAACAATGAATCCGCCACCGCCGATATTTCCCGCGGAAGGGAGGGTCACGGCTAAGGAAAAGGCAGTTGCAATAGCGGCATCCACTGCGTTACCCCCTTTTTTTAATATGGTTATCCCTGTTTCGGAGGATAGGCTATTGGAGGAGGCCACCATGCCGTTTTTGGCATAGGTTTGAGCGTTGATATGTAAAGTGAATATTGCAATTAGGAGAAAGAGAAGGTAAGATAGATTAGAATTCATGCAGTTGTTGGTTGATGTTTTTTGTTGGGTGATGAAGATAGGGATTTTATTTTTTGCTGACCCCTCCTCCTCCTGCCGCCTTGGGCAGAATCGACCCCTCCGCCTATCGGCACCTCCCCTTGTTAAGGGGCGGACTTCACTTAGTCATGTTTTTAGATTATGGGGACCTCTCCTTACTGGAAGGAGGGGTGGCCGAAGGCCGGGGTGGTTTTATGTTCATTTTCTTTGCTTGTCCAAAGTAAATGAACCAAAAGAAAGGACACCCAACGCGAGGAATTTTTCCGCCTTTGACGGAAAACTGATTCCAAAACTCCGCGTCGAACAAGTTCTCCTGTCTTTCGGAGCTTTTGTCATCTACTTTGCACTTTGGGGATTATGGAATCTTCGATTCCATTATAGATTTCCTGGTCAATGAATCCAATTATTGCACGCCACATCGAAAAGTTGATTCAAAATAGGTTGAAACAACTGAAAACAGGTAAATTCGTATACACTGGATCAAGACAGGACAGAATCTTTTGAACAGTGGGAACCTATATTATGAAAAAGAAAGTTTTCTTCGTTCTAATGTTATGTATTTGCACAATTTCCAAAGCGCAAATAACCATATCAGAGGATAAACCCAAACATTTTGCTGCAGGTGTTGTTATCGGTGGTATAGGCGGGTACGCTGCCAATAAAATTTTTAAAGGTAACCAGTATTGGACTTGGGCCGGTGCTGTGGGAAGTAGTCTTGCTGCCGGCCTTACGAAAGAAGCTATAGATAAGGCAGATTATGGTGTTTGGGATAACAATGATGTTCTTTATACTGTAATAGGAGGTATAGTTTCCGGATTGGCACTTGAATTACTGATCAAAAAGAAGGTAAGAGGGCGTATAAGGGTAACCTATAATGGCGATATCCTAAATCAAGGCCTTATAAAAAGTAATGAGGTTCTGAATATTGCCAGTTATAAATCCCATGATATAAAAGCAACTTTACAGGCACAACGTATTCTTGAAATGCCCTAGTTGATAATCATCAATGTAGTCCCCTTGCATTGATTTCCAAGTACATGTTGATGGAATTGATTCAAAGCTGATCTGGTTTGGTAAGGATGGTCTGAATGCCATGCTGTTAAAACTGTTTTGTAAGAATCGCTATAGAAGCGACTTTGGAATTGTTTAGGGGTAAAAAAAGGTGAAAGGGGAAAAGGATAACTAAATCCCCATAGGAACTTCCATAAGCAATACCTTGGATTGACCCACAGATTTAAATTTAAATTGGTCCACATCCCAAATACCGTAACCATCCCTTTTACTTAAAAGCTGATCGTTGATTTTGACCTCACCTTCCAGGACAAAAACATAGACACCATTGCCTTTTTTCTTTAGTGTATAAGCCGCTTTGTTTCCAGTTTCAAAATCGCCTATATGGAACCAGGCATCTTGGTGTATCCATACCCCCTGATCTTCTGGGTCAGGTGATAAAATCAGGTAAAATGTGTTTTTCTTTTCAATATCACGCAATGAAATTTGATCGTATCTTGGTGCCACATCTTTTTTGTTCGGAATAATCCAGATCTGTAAAAATTTTACGGGTCTATCTTTGTTTTTGTTATACTCGCTATGTTGAATACCCGTACCTGCACTCATGACCTGCACATCGCCTTGTTTTATAATTGTGGTGTTGCCCATGCTATCCATATGTTGCAGATCGCCTTCAAGGGGTATGGAAATGATTTCCATATTTCGATGTGGATGGGTACCGAAACCCTTGGCCTCGGAAACCACATCGTCATTGAGTACCCGTAATACCCCAAAGTTCATGCGCTCGGGATTCTGATAGTTGGCAAAGCTAAAGGAATGATGGGAGTTCAACCAACCATGGTTGGCATAACCCCTTGTTTCGGCTCTGTGAAATATTGTTTTCATACGGGTCTCAATTTTGGATCCAGTCTATTTTAATTCCCCAATTGGCTGTAATCGGTTTTAATGATTTCACGTATCCCAGCCAAATAGGGAGTAGGTTCGATTTTGAAACGCTCGTAAAATTTATCACTATTAAACTCATAGTCACGGTCATATTGATAGAGCATTTCAACCATTTCTTTCATGATGGGCATAAATAATCCAAGAATTCGTACTAGAAATTTTGGGGCCACCTGATATTTGGGCGCGACTCCCATTTCCTGTGCTATTGTTGTTATCCATTCCTTACCGGATAAAGGGTTGGCCGCTGTTGGCAAATGCCAAGTTTGGTTATAAGCATCGTTCGTATTTCCGAGTAAAGCTGTTGCCTTACCGGCATCGCGGGTATAGGTGAATGAATGTTTGCAATTGATTGCTCCCAGCCAATTAGCCTTTTTACCATTAGCGAGATTTTTAAAGACCGTCTCGCGCAACATGCCATTTCGCTCAATTCCTGGGCCATAATAGTCCGCGCAACGGGCTATGAGTGCAGTAAGATCACCACTTTTCACTTCATCCATAATCATTTGTACGAGCTGCGCCCTGACCTTGCCTTTTTTACTGGGAGGATTAATAGGAGTATCCTCGGTCATACCATCTAAATGATTCGCATCGTACATATAGATATTGTCAAAAAATACCAACTTGGAATTATGTTCCTTACAGGCAGAAATTACATTTTGCATGAATTTTGGCCAAGTCTTTTGCCAAGTTTTGGCACTGTAAGCAAAACCAATGGTCACATACACCACGGAAGATCCATGTACCGCATGGTAGACTTCTTCATCATTTAAAAGGTCCGCCGAAAGTATTGCATTAGTAGCATTCACTTTTTTTGGATGGCGACTTACCAATCGTATATCAGTTGTAAATTCGGTGAGCGATTTTGCCAATTCTGTCGAGATGATTCCTCCTGATCCCAATATTGTTTGCATTACCTAATTGTTTATGATTGATGATTCTGTTAAGTTACCAAAAATCGGAATACGGGTGATAACGAACGGAAAAAGATCATCAAATTATCGTTTCTTTGAGCAATGGAATTATGGAAGTGACGCAAATTTCCATGGATAAAACCAATTGAATTCGTTGACAGCATTATCAAGGATTATAATTATTACACCCAACAACTTTAGCAGATGTTCTATTTTGCCATAGATATTTTAGGAACCATTGCCTTTGCCATTTCTGGGGTTCTGGTTGCGATGGAAAAGAAACTCGATTTGTTTGGGGTACTAATTATAGCTTTCGTGACCGCTGTTGGCGGAGGAACCTTACGTGATATGCTCATAGGAAATACCCCTGTGATCTGGATGCGTGAATCGGTTTATATATTCACCATATTGGGAACGGTGGTCTTCGCCATCTTGTTTGTGAAGCAACTAAAATATTTGCGAAAGACTTTATTCCTGTTCGATACAATAGGCATTGGGTTATTCACTATGGTGGGTATTGAGAAAGGACTTTCTGCTGAATTAATGCCTATAATGTGCATAATCTTGGGAACGATTACAGCTTCATTCGGAGGTGTAATTCGAGATATTCTATGTAATGAGATACCAGTGATATTCCATAAAGAAATCTATGCCACGGCCTGTATTTTGGGAGGAGCTTCTTATTTCCTCTTGATTCAATTACCGATTGATGGTGCCTATGCCTATATCGCAGCGATACTGATCATTATCTTGGTTAGAATATTGGCTGTGAGGTTTCATATTGCCTTGCCAAGTATCTACAGGTCGCAAGGAAAATAAAGAGTCAAGTTCAAGTGCAAGTTTCGATTGCGAAATTAAGATCAAAAACCGGACTTTGATTCTTTCGAACGGACTACTATGCCCTGAGAATTGATTTCTATTTTAGTATTTCTGCTTTGAGGATGTAAATGTTCTGTGAAGGCCAGTCGCCTTTGCCAACGGGTTGCGCATTGATTTTATCAACCACATCCATACCTTCTATTACTTTTCCAAAAGGCGTATATTCACCGTCCAAATGATAAGAGCCTGGTTTAGTGACAACGATAAAAAATTCATAAGGCGATGCCAACATATGTGGATTGTTCACTTCGCTACTGGGCATAGAAATGGTTCCTCGATGATGTTTATACCCTTTTTTGGCATCAGGAGGTAAGAGATATCTTCCAATAGCCCTACGCTTATTGGCAGTGGCCTTATCATCCGAATTTCCGCCTTGGATAATAAAATTCTTGACCACGCGATGAAATTGGGTGTTGTCAAAATATCCTTTTGAGGTTAAGTAAATAAAATTGGCCTTATGATAGGGTACATTATCAAATAGCTGTACGGTGAAACTGCCCAACGTTGTAGTTATTTTGACCGTATCATCCTTCAAGGTTTTTTTATAAGTAAAGAAGAAATCTATTGCATTATCCTCAGATAATAAAAAAGGTTCCTCTTCTTGCTGGACCACAGCTACTTGCTCTTGTACGGTATCTTTTTGCACGGTAGTGTTTTGTTCGGTTGTATCCAATTGTTTGGGGTCACCCTTGCAGGCCACTAAAAATAATAGTAGTAATATTGTGCTATAAGCGAATCTTTTGAATGCCATGAATTTTGATGATTTTACCATACGGAGTTCAAAAATAAAAAATCTGCCCTTACCTGGATCAGCTTCCCATTATAAAATGGCACCTTTAATTCGAATTAAAGAGCTTGAGGCCGGATATATCAAAAAAAAGAATCCCAAAAAAGCAGGAGTATTGGCCCTTTTTTATCCGAATAAAAGGCAATCTACCAACTTGCTTTTAATATTGCGAAAGACCTATCAAGGTGTACATTCCAATCAGATTGGTTTTCCAGGAGGTAAATTAGAAGAAGAGGACCTGGATATTATGCATACCGCGCTGCGTGAAACCCAAGAAGAGGTAGGGGTACCGCCTCAGCAGGTCTCCATCATAAAATCATTGAGTGAGATATATATTCCACCAAGTAATTTTGAAGTACAACCTTTTATAGGCCTATATGAAAATCCCAAACCTTTTGTGTTGCAAGAATCCGAAGTAGAATCGCTGGTTGAGGTGTCCTTAAGTGATTTTATGGATGATGCAAAAGTTTTCACCCAAAAATTATCCACATCCTATGCAAAGAATATAGATGTACCGGCCTTTAAACTAAACGGTTACACGGTTTGGGGTGCTACGGCCATGATGCTCAGCGAAATCAAGGAGCTCTTGAGACAGGTTTTATAATGAACTCGTTTATTATTTATATCATGGGCTAAAAAATTGATATTTTACCCCTGTATTATGCCTTTTTCTTACTCCGTACCCCAGCTATGAATCTCAAAAAGTCTTCATCCAGGGCCAAAATCCCTAATTTTCACTTCAACGTAAAAAGTATAAACGAGTTCAAAGCTTATTTTGTAGATTTGCCCATATGGGCATATTTAAGAAAAATCCATTCGGGCATATTCTTTTTCTAAAAAAGTGGCTCATCCGTATTTTGGGTTTCATGACCCATCAGCGGTATAAAGGTTTCAATACTTTGGAAATTGAAGGGTCTGATGTCATCAGAAACTTACCTGAAAACAATGTACTTTTTGTAAGCAATCACCAAACTTATTTTGCCGATGTTGTGGCCATGTTCCACGTTTTCAATGCCAGCTTAAGCGGTAGGGATGATTCAATTAAAAATGTAGGGTATTTATGGAATCCCAAATTGAATGTGTATTATGTCGCTGCTGCCGAGACCATGAAGAAAAGTCTTTTGACGAAGATTTTTGCTTATGCAGGTTCTATAAGTGTGGAACGTACTTGGAGGGCAGAGGGACATGATGTAAATAGGCAAGTGAAGATGAGCGATATTTCCAACATTGGCAAAGCACTGAATGACGGTTGGGTGATTACCTTCCCGCAAGGCACAACTACGCCATGGAAGCCTTTACGCAAGGGCACCGCCCATATCATTAAAAAATATAGGCCTATTGTCGTGCCCGTGGTTATTGATGGATTTAGACGTTCGTTCGATAAAAAAGGACTTCGTATCAAGAAAAAAGGCATTCTGCAGCATTTGAACATCAAAGAGCCGTTGGATATCGACTATGAAAATGAATCCTTCGAATCGATTATAGAAAAACTGGAATATGCCATTGAGCAGCATCCATCTTTTTTAAAGGTAATATCAAAAGAAGATTTGTTGGCCTACGAAGAAGAGAACAAACTTCGAAAATGGAAGAAAGAAAAAAAAGCAAAAAAAACTAAAAAAGCCTAAACTTCCAATTGTTTAAGGTCATTGTAATTTCTTTTCAATTTTCTGAGCAACAATCCGTAGAGCAAAAAGTAAATTCCACCCATAACGGCAGTAAGTAGTATTCCCATTACACCCATACCTATCATTAGGCCTATTTTAATTTTTTCAACGGAAATATTTTGGGCCTTATTTTGGAGTTCGCTAAAAGTGGCGAAGATATCATCATCGAAATAGACTCCGATAATCATCATAATCATTATTACCATAATCATTGATAAGGAATAGATTATATAATGCTTAACGGTTGTTCTTGTCCTGATTATTCTACGCATTAAATTCTTGGAGCTATCCAAAACCGATATTTCTTTATATCTGCGATAAAATTGTAGTATAAAATAAAAAACAACACAGTAGCTGAAAATGGTCAATCCAATGATATAATTATGTAATCCCAGTTTATCATAGATATCCATGTTATCTTGAAATGAGGGTACGAGATATAGTAAATGTGGAAGCGTAAATTCCAAAATACTTATAATCAATATCCATTTAACGATTGATGAAGATTTCTTCCAAATCATATTATGAATTTCGTCGTAGGTCAATTTAGGAAGGTGTTCCTCCTTTTTTTGCCATTCCTTTTTTAATAATTCCAGTCCATCAGTCATATCGTCAAGGGTTCAATATGGTTCTTAATTTATTCTTTATCCGGTTCATTTTAACTCGGGCATTTACTTCAGTAATACCCAAGGTTTCTGAGATTTCTCGATAGTCTTTATCTTCTAGATAGAGGAAAACCAACGCCTTTTCAATGTCGCCCAATTGCTTTACGGCTCCATACATGAGTTGTAATTGTTGTTCTTCCTGTGGGTCGTATTCATTTGCTGTTATTTTAAAAATAACCGATTCATAATCCTGTGTTTGAATTCTTTTTTTCGATTTTCGATAGAGCGTAATAGCTGTATTTAGGGCTACCCTGTACATCCAAGTACTGAATTTTGAATCTCCCCGGAATTTTGGGTATGCCTTCCATAGCTGTATGGTTATTTCCTGGAACAGGTCTTTATGGGAATCCCTGTCATTGGTGTACAACGTACAGACCTTATGAACAATATTCTGATTGTTCTCAAGTTCGGTCACAAATTGATGCTCCAGCTTATTGTTCACGCTTCGGTTGGTGGGTTGTTAATGGATTAGTAGTAGATACAATACTATTGTTACATAAAAGGAAAAAAAGGTTTAAAGTCCAAATTTAATAATCTGAAATTTTAAACCTAAACCGTATAAATCTAGCAGATTTTAATTCCTGTAGTCAAGGGCAGGTGCTCTCCCGCCCAGTAGGGGAATGTATTTGAAATCAGCCCCTCTGCGCTCTAAGAACTCTTCTTTGGCCTTGATTATTAAGCTATTGTCTTGAAAAAGATTAATTGCCGTAAGTGCCAAGGTTTTGGCAGCGATCATCATTCCCTTATTGCCAATTGAAGTACCCCCTGCGGCAACCGCTTGCCAGCTATGTGCAGAAGTTCCAGGAACCCATGTAGCTGTTCCAAAACCGACGGTAGGAACCACAAAACTAACATCACCAACGTCCGTTGAACCATAAGCTCTTGCAGTTTCTTTATAAGGTTGTACATTTTTTGCCTTAGCCAAGTCTGCGCTCTCTTGACCTAAGCTAATTGCAATTTTGTCTGCAAAGGCCTTTTCTTCTACCGTATATTCGACTCCGCCAACTTTTGTTAAATTGTCGTGAACAACTTTTTGTAAGGTTAGATTTGGTAGAAGTTCGTGTACGCCATTTACGATTTCATAGTCCATTGTAGTTCCAGTACCCAGAGCTGCACCTTCTGCAGCTTTAACGATACGGTCAAATATACTTTTCACTACATCTCGACGGTTATGGCGGGCATAATAGTAGACTTCTGCAAAATCAGGAACAACGTTTGGTGCCTTTCCGCCATCTGTGATTACGTAGTGAATACGTGTTTCTTGGGGAATATGCTCCCGCATTAAATTGACCATATTGTTCATTGCTTCAACACCATCTAATGAAGAACGTCCTCTTTCAGGAGCACCGGCAGCATGTGCTGAAACTCCGTAAAAACGAAACTTTGCTGAAATATTTGACAAGGCCGCGGCAGCACTGGCTGCGTTCTGCGAGCTGGGATGCCAATGCAAGGCAACATCAACATCATCAAAGAGTCCTTCTCGTGACATATAAACTTTTGCACCACCACCTTCTTCGGCGGGAGTGCCATAAAAACGAATAGTTCCTTGGGTTTTACTTGCTATCATCCAATCCTTCACTGCTATAGCAGCTGCGGTTGAAGCTGTTCCAAACAAGTGATGCCCGCAAGCGTGACCTGCAGCCTTTCCTGCTGATTTTTTCTCTGGAATTGCCTCTTGTGAAAGACCGGGCAGGGCATCATATTCGCCCATGATACCTATTATTGGTGCCCCTTCCCCATATTCAGCGGTAAAAGCGGTAGGAATGCCAGCAACTCCTTTCTTGATGGTGAAACCCGCATCAGCCAATGTTTTTTGTAGCAGGGCAGCACTTTTTTCTTCTTGGTAGCCCATTTCGGCCAAGTGCCAAATGGTTTGTGCAATATCGCCGTAAGACTCACTTTTGGCGTCTAGGGTTTTAAGAACATCATCCAATTTCTTTTGAGCGTTTATGGCAGTTGACATAAAGATGGCAAGAGTACCCAATAGCATTGATTTTTTTAAGTTTGACATTGTTATTTTTAGATTTTGTTAATGTTACGAATAGTATTCCAATGAGAAATTTAAATATACATAAATCAGTCAATAAAAATCACTATTTACGGGGATGATATTTATTCATTACCTCGGCCAAATGTGAACGGTCTACATGCATATACACTTCAGTAGTGGTAATACTTTCATGACCCAGCATTTGTTGAATGGCCCTAAGGTCGGCACCATTCTTTAATAAATGTGTGGCAAACGAATGTCTAAATGTATGCGGACTAATGTTTTTACCCAGGTCTATTATTATCGCGAGTTGTTTGATAATGGTAAAGACCATAGCACGAGTCAGCTGCTTGCCGCGTCTGTTTAAAAAAAGAACATCATCAAATCCTTTTTGTATACTTTGGTGAATACGGATTTCTTTCCGATAGATGTTGATGTATTTTTTATTGAAATCACTGATAGGCACAAAACGCTGCTTATCACCTTTCCCTGTTACCTTGATAAAATCTTCCTCAAAAAAAAGGTCCGATATCTTTAAGTTGATCAGCTCTGACACACGTAAACCACAACCATATAGTGTCTCTAACATGGCTCGGTTACGCTCCCCTTCAGGTTTTGAAAGGTCGATAGCACCGATGAGCTGGTTGATTTCATCCTCTGATAAGGTATCTGGTAGTTTTCTTCCAATTTTGGGCGATTCCAATAAATCCATAGGATTGTCCTTGCGATAATCCTCAAAGTTCAGGTAATTGAAGAAACTCTTTAGCCCTGAAATTATGCGTGCCTGAGATCTTGGGCTAACCGTTTTTGCGATATCATAAACAAAACGTTGGACTGTTTCTTTGCCAATGGCGATGGGACTTATTGAAATGTCATTTTCGATGAGGAAGGCAATCAATTTTTCAACATCCCAGATGTAATTTTTAATTGAATTTTCAGATAATCCACGTTCAATTTTGAGGTAGTGATTATAATCTTGGAGTGCCTGCTTCCATTTCATGGAATAAATATAAGCTAAGCATTTAATTTATTGAACTTTTACATGTGTATGCTATTACATTTATGGTTCTACTGTGATGGTCATTTGAGAATGGCATGGTGATTGTTTTACGCTTATAAAGTTTTATATATTTGATAAATTAAACTAAACACTATTATGAAAAAATTACTTTCACTCTCACTAATTGCACTATTTGCATTGAACCTTTCCCAAGCCCAAGCTTTGCCGAAGTTTGGATTAACGGGCGGATTATTGAATACTAATGTTGATTTTAAAACGGGCAACTCTTTATTAAATCTTATTGGAGTCAATAATTTTGCAAAAATCAACAGTACCGGTTTTTATATTGGGGGATTGGTCGATATCGGGGTAGTAGGCAATTTCCATATTCAACCAGAACTTTTGTACGGTAGCGCAAAGGACCTTTCTTTTTTTTATTTACCTGTAATGGCTAAATATTATGTGGCAGACAAATTTCATCTACAGGCTGGTCCACAACTGACTTTCTCCTCAAATATTGACGATATTAAAAAAGTAATACGTGATACAGAAGAACTTCTAGGGACAAGTGGCAATGTTGATGATGTATTAAACACGTTTGGAGTTGATTTAAGTTTTGGTGCTGGCTTTGATGTTTCTGACAATCTAACGATACGCGCAAGGTATTCTTTTGGATTGACAGATATGTATTCTGGCCCGGCAGCGGGTGTATTGGATATTAAAAATGATTCTTTTCTGGTAGGAGTCGCTTATATGTTTTAAAAGTTGATATACTATAAATATAAAACAGTCTATTAAAGGGCTGTTTTTTTTGACTATATAGCAGCACATGTTGCTGAAAAAACCATAAAAACGACGCGCTACAACCAATTTTACCCGTTTTACAACAAAAATGGTTGTGATTTCATTGAAGATTTTAGTTTTGTGCATCAACCAAATAAAACCTAAACCAATGAAAAATACCTTTATAGCACTAGTTTTTTCTTTTATAGGATTGGGAATGTACGCCCAGGATGGATTTAAAATTGGATTTCATGGGGGCTTGCCTATTGATGATTTCAACGATGCCGTAAGTTTGAGCCTTGCTTTGGATACGGGTTATATGTTCGCTCTGGGTGAAGTTGTTGACCTTGGCGTAAGTACAGGTTTTATCCATGGTTTTGCAGAGACCTTTGATTCACAGGTATTGGTGGCCGATCTGCCTAATATGCAATTTGTGCCTTTAGCGGCCTCAGTACGTATATGGCCTTCTAATTCTATTTCTTTTGGTGTTGATGTAGGTCAGGCCTTTGGAATTAATGAAGGTAATGATGGAGGATTATACTACAGACCGATCTTCGGTTATCTTATGGGTGCTTTTACCGAAGTGAACTTATCATTTACTACAATCAATATGGATAATGACCTTTCGTGGAATTCGGTAAATTTTGGATTGCTTTTTACCATTCCAAATAAGAAAAGATTATAGCACAGTTAAAGTATATTGTTACAACCATCTGGGAAGCGATTGAGCTTCCCTTTTTTTATGCCACATAATTCAATACTTTTATTCTATGAAAATTATGATTATCAACGGACCCAATTTAAACCTGCTACGGTAAACGTAGGCATATTGCACACCATACAGATAGGCCCTAACAGGTTGTAGCCTGCAAATTTAAACCATTACAATATACCTAAGCCGTTTCCGGTGCAATCTAAAAGGAATCGGAACCTATTTTTTCCATTCTAATTGAGTAAAAGGTTAACACATTTACGAAATATCGCACATGATGATAATCATTGTGTCAATTAACCTACATTAATAATTTTATAATTCTATTAACCAGTTTAAATCAATAGAATTATGAAAAAACTACTATTTTTTACGGCAATTGTTTTATTTGGGTTTACATATGTAAGTGCCCAGGATATAAATTTTGGAGCGAAAGCAGGTGTCAACTTTGCAACTATAACAGGTGATGACCTTGATAGTTTTAGTTCCAGAACAGCTTTCCATCTAGGTTTTGTTGCTGAAATTGGTATTACCGAGACATTTTCGTTTCAACCTGAATTATTGTATTCGGCTCAAGGATCTGATTACAGCGAGGATAGTTTTGAAGGTTCCCTTAAGGTAGACTATTTAAATTTACCTTTGATGGCTAAATTTTATGTAGCTGAAGGCTTTAGCTTAGAGGCAGGCCCTCAGGTAGGGTTTTTATTATCAGCAAAAGATGTATACGACGATGGTGAAGACGACTGGAAAGATATAACCAAAGGAATTGACTTTGGCCTTAACTTTGGAGTAGGTTATAAACTCGAAAGTGGCTTAAATTTTGGAGCTCGTTATAATTTAGGTTTGTCCGATTTGAATGACGATCCTGACTCTCAGGCCGATTCTGCTTTTAAAAATAGTGTTATCCAGGCGTATGTTGGATTTTTCTTTTAACCTCACGCATTAAATTATAAAAAAGGGAAGCGATTGAGCTTCCCTTTTTTTATGCCACATAATTCAATACTTTTATCCTATGAAAATTATGATTATCAACGGACCCAATCTCAATCTTCTAGGTAAACGGGAACCTGAAGTATACGGGAGTACTACTTTTGAGGACTATTTTGGGCAACTACAAAACAAGTTCGATACAATTCAATTGGAATATTATCAATCGAATATCGAAGGAGAACTCATAGATAAAATTCAGGAAGTTGGTTTTTCATACGACGGTATTATAATAAATGCCGGTGCCTATACCCATACTTCTATTGGGATAGGTGATGCCATCAAGGCTATTGAAACCCCTGTTGTGGAAGTGCACATTTCAAATACCTTCAATAGAGAGGATTTTAGGCATGTTTCCCATATTTCACCAGCAGCGAAAGGGGTTATTTTAGGCTTTGGACTCTCAAGCTATGATTTGGCTGTTCAGAGTTTTCTTTGAGATTTAAAATAAAGAACAGGTCTTTCAATCAGTTTTATAACAATATGGTGGTATAAAGACGTATTTTACAGTTGTATACACAAGTTGTGTTTAATTATAAAAAACTAATGAAATTACTCACGCAAACGATTGTCATAATTTTTATTGGATTTTTATCACATAATTCGTTCGGACAGGAGTTGAAAGAACTAGAAACCAAAATTGATAGTTATATCAAGCCTTATCTTGAAATGAATGCTTGGAGTGGGCTAATCAATATTTACCAAGATGGCAAACCAATTTTTCAGAAAGGTTATGGTTATGCCAACAAAGAATGGGAGATAAAAAATTCCTCTGAAACCAAATTTAGAATTGCCTCAATATCCAAAGTTTTCACTGAAGTAGCCGTTCTTCATCTAGTTGAAGCTGGCAAAATTTCACTCGATGACCCACTGTCTCAATTTATTCCCGACTACCCTAGAGGAAATGAAATTAGTATTAGACAATTATTAACCCATCGCTCTGGGATACCACATTTGAATAGTTTCCCAAATTATAATGAACTGAATAAATTAGCATATGATTTAGAGGAAATCATTGAACTATTCAAGCATAAACCTCTTGATTTTGAACCTGGCGAACGTTATAGTTATAGTAATTCAGGGTATATTTTACTGGTCGCTATTATCGAAAAGGTAAGTGGCCTTTCTTACGACGAATTTTTACAACTACATATCTACAACAAGATTGGCTTGAGAAACACGGGAGTGGACAATGATGCTAAAATATTGAAGAATCGAGCACAAGGATATATGTTTGATGAAAATGGAGAACTTATCAATGCCGAGTATGTAAATATGAGCATAAAAATTGGTGGAGGTTCATTGTATTCAACAGCAGATGATTTAAATAAATTTGTCCAAAGCCTTATCAAAGGAAAGCTAATTGAATCCACTATAGAGGAATTACCGAATTTTGGAAGCATCGACGGAGAAAAAGTTTTAACTGCTAATGGACGAGTACAGGGTTTTTGTCACCAAATTACACACAGGGTCGAAGAAGATTTAACAATTATTATTCTTGGTAATCATTATTCTAATTTGGCACTACTCATTTCACAAGATATATATCATGTATACACAAATAAAGAATATAAAATACCGATAAATTATTTATCTCAAAAAATTGATGTTGACCCAACAGAACTTATTAGTTATGAAGGAACTTATGATTTTGGATTTGGTCCAATAGGAAAAGTAAAAGTCATAGACAATAATTTAGGCTATTTAGGACCAGGAAGGAAAACATATGATATTTTGATTCCTATCGATGAAAATAAGTTTTTCTATATTCAAAGTTGGGTCTTACTTGAGTTTAAAAATGCGGATAAAGAATCATTTAAAACATTAGAGTGGATAATGGGTGAAAATGCATATCCGGCGACAAAAATAAAAAACTAAACAACAACAATGTCTATAATTAACCAGCCCGACAGTGTCGTTCTGGCGGGTTGCTCGCTCTCGCCAACTCTGAAAATTCCTTCGGCCCCAAGGCTTCGGGGTCAGTTTGGTGTGTACTTGCAAAGTTAAGTGCTAACCCACCTACCCACCGGTAGGCAGGCGCAACTACTCATAGCCGAGACCGTTAGGTGCAAGCAAAACCAATATAGTTATATTCAGTGATTATATAAGAATAGAACAAATCAAACAAATCCAAAATGACAAATAAATATCTTTTAGTTTTCGTGTTACTAATTTCTTCTTTTTCCCTTTTTGCCCAAACCTATATTATCAATGTAACTATTACAGATGTAGAAAAACAAAAATTAGTACCTAATCAAACTGTTGTAATTACTAATGATTTGATTTCTAACATTTATAAAAGTAATAAACTAAAGATTCCTAAAAATGCTACTATAATAGATGGAACAGAAAAATATCTTGTCCCTGGTTTAGTCGATGCACATATACATTTCTTCCAAAATGGAGGGTTATATACTCGTCCGGATGCTATTGATTTACGAAAAGAAAGGAATTATGACCAAGAAATTGCGTTAGCAAAAACTGACATGGAGAATAAATTAAGAAGATACCTACAAAACGGAATTACTACAGTGATTGATGTGGGTGCTAATTATCATTTCCTTAAACAGCGTAAAGATTTTACAGATAAAAATTTTTCACCCACAATTTTTATAACCGGTCCTTTATTGACCACTTATGAACCCGAAGTCTATGAAAATTTAGGAGAAGATGAGCCTTTTACATTAACAAAAACTATTGAAGATGGTATTGATGGAGTAAAAAAACAATTGCAATATAATCCCGATTTTATCAAAATCTGGTACATCGCAGGAGCAGACGGTTTAAGTGTAAAGGAAAGTGCTCGAAAAAACCTGCCCATAGTAAAAGCAATAATAGATGAAGCTCATAAAAACAATTTAAAAATCGCTGTACATGCAACCCAACGAATTACTGCACAATTGGCTGTTGAAAATGGAGCAGATTATTTGGTTCACAGTGTAGACGATGAAATTTTAAAGGACGATTTTGTACAATTAATGAAGAAAAACAAAACCATTCTTTCTCCGACATTAATAGTGCATGGTGGATATGTAAATACGTTTGGTCAAAAAATAAAAATTAGTAATTATGAATTACAAAAAGCAGATCCATATCAATTAGGCTCTTTATTGGATTTAAAACACTTATCTGACACTTTGCTTGTTGATAATTACAAAAATTATGCAAACTCTCAAAAAAGTATTTCAGATTTAAAAAAAGCTGACTCTATTAGCATGGCAAATCTCAAAATATTGTCAGACGCTGGAGTTTTAATTACCACAGGTACTGATGCTGGTAATATTGGCACTTTGCATGCTTCATCATATTTAGCAGAATTACAAGCAATGCATAAAAGTGGAATGAATAATTGGCAAATAATTCAAGCGTCAACCATAAATGGTGCAAAAATATTTAATAAAGAAAATGAATTTGGAACAGTTGGAATCGGTAAAAAGGCTAATCTCATACTATTAGATGCCAATCCAATTGATAAAATAGAGAATCTTGTAAAAATAAATACTGTTATTAATAAAGGTGTTGTATACAGGCCAAGTGAATTACTTAAAGACACACCTGCAGATTTAGCACAACGACAATTAAATGCCTATAACTTAAGAAATATAGAAGCCTTTCTAGAGCCATATGCAGAAGATGTTGAGATTTACAATTATCCAGACCAATTACAATCTAAAGGAAAAGAAACCATGAGAACTGTATATTCAAAAATGTTTGAAAATACTCCCAATTTACATTGTGAACTGGTGGATAGAATTGTTCAAGGAAATATTGTTATAGACAAAGAACGAGTTCTTTTTGGAGATAGAATCATTGAAGCTGTTGCCATTTATCATATTGAAAATAATAAGATTAAAAAGGTGTTTTTTATTCAATAATAATAGTATGATTAAAGTAGGAAAAGAGAGGGGATCATCAATGTTGACGAAGTCTAGGCTTCCACGTGTATAATAATCTTAATCCCCTCTTTTGTTCTTTATACCAACAGTTAAGTAGAGTACACTTAAGACGTATATAGGCCATTAAAACGGCTTATATACAAAACCGTTTGCAAACATTAGTGTTTAACCGTGAAATTACTTACTTATTTTATAAAAAATAGAAAAACAATATTTCTAGTGAGCCTTTTACTTCTGCTATTCTCAAGTAGTTCTTTTGCTCAAGAAAAACTACCGGTAGAAAAAAAATTTATTTTGACGTAGTTTACCTTTGTCATGATGAGGCGCTTCTAGATAAGAAATTAGAAAACATTGCCTGTGAAATTTCTATAGACAGAGTTTTTTCAATACAAAAAGACAGTATTATTTTTTCTTATAAAGATCGAAAAGGCTATGTTAGTATAGGTAAACAACGAGAGGTTTATCACCCAATAGCAAGCACTAATCTTACCTCTAATACTACTCTTTATCTTTTAGAAGATGCTAAAAATTATTTGAATACCTTCTAAAAACTTCCAATGAAACGCTATTGGCGTGCAGTTATGCGAAGTCTACAAATAAAGAACTGTACAACCAGCTTATATCTCAGTTAGATACGATAAAAAGCACAGACAAAGAAGCTTTTGTAGTCAATAGCAGAAATTTTTATTACTATTCATTGTATAATCAATTAGATTTTGAAAATTTTTCAAAACTTCCCAAGTTTAACTATGAGATGTATGAAAATATAAAAGATGACCTTTCTAGCATCTTACCTACGAAAAAATCTAAAAAACGCTCTCAGTATGAAAACATCATGTTTAATGAGACTCTAGAAAACTATTTTATTGGTAATGGATTAAATCCGTTTCATGGAATGAGCTACTACAAAAGTCTTCAATCTAAAGAGAGACTGGATAAAGCATTTTCTCCCAAGAAATTTTTTAACAGTTTGTACAATGTATTTATTTTTATGATGTTCCTAAGTATTTTATGGTCATTTCACAGATTCTATAAGTATTTTAAGTATAAAAAATCAAGTATCGAACCAAAAGTAGACGCCCCAACTGTTTGGTGGATAAAAATATTCAATGTCCTGGCAATGATTGGGTTTGTATTCACTGGTATTTTGGCTGGGTTTGATGCTGGAGCTCCTATTGGTCATATGCTAGGGTTTACTGGCGGCAGTTCTATTGGAATTTTTTTTGTGATGGTTTTTAGCATTCCAATTGGAGGAATTCTAGGAATTCTTTTAGGTGTTTTTATCTCAAAGAAAACAAGATTAGTATAGACTTCTTATACCTTACAAGTAGTTAATAATATTGCTTTTTTTTACCAGTGAGTATCTTAATAAATATAACCTTTGCCTACACCTTATATAAAAAATAGTGGTTTAAGCGCTTAAACAAAAAATAAAGGTCCGTAATAATCCGAAAAGTTAGTGCTATAAAATCTGCTGCTTTTCATATGCAAGAACGTTAGTTTTGATGTTGGGAGTCATTGCTAATTAGTTGAATTTTGCCTTGGAAAACGGGATGAATTATAAGATAGAAAATGCAGCACTATAAACGAACAATTCGTATAATTCAGTAAGCGGAATCAGTAGCTTCACAATTTTTACTACATTTAAACTTCAGGATAACCTGAAACTGATTTGACAAGGCTAGTTTTGCTCGCCAACCGCGCACTACATACCTAAACAAGTACACTTAGCTCCCGTCCAAAGTACTCGGGAGCGTGAAACTGACCTAGAATCTTGCCAAATCATACACGAAGATGTAGGTAGCAATAAATAAAAAATTTACAAATGAAATGCGTCATATTAATTATCCTATTATTTAATTTTGGGTTCATTCAAAGTCAGGAGACTTCGAAAATGATAGATGAGTATGCAAATTCATATGTTAAGACTGGTGATTTTAGTGGATGTGTTCTTATAACTGAAAAAGGTAAAATCATTTATGAAAATTGTTTTGGTTATGCTAACCATTCCTTCACAGTTCCAAATGATAAACAGACGAAATTCAAGATTGGGTCTGTCTCCAAACAGTTCACAGCAGCAGCAATTTTGATTTTGGAACAAGAAGGCCTACTTAATACCTCAGATACATTGTCTAAATTCTTGCCAAATAGCAACAATGCAGAAAAGATTACAATCCACCAACTTCTAACTCATACTTCAGGAATCACAGATATCTATAATGTTCCTGATTTTAATAAACTTTCCTGTCAAAAGAAAAAGATATCGGACTTGTCAAAGTTGGTTTTAGAGGCTGAGCTTGATTTCGAGCCGGGTTCACAATACCAATACTCCAATGGAGGGTATGCACTTCTTGCCCAGATAATAGAGACCGTCAGTGGAATGACTTACCAAGAGTATTTGACAGAAAATATTTTCAAACCACTTAAAATGAATGCGACTGGACATAATAAGGGTAATGATATAATTCTAAACCTTGCAGTAGGTTACGACCCTTCAGGATATAGTGATGTTAAGATTACCGACTTCCTTGATCCTGAATTGTTGAAGGGTTCAGGGTCTCTATACAGTACGGTCAAAGATCTCCAGATTTGGATAAATTCAATAAAAAACAAATCCTTACTTTCGGGAAGTTCCTATGAGAAACTACTCACTAACTACGATCATAATTATGGATTTGGCATATCAGTATATAAATCATTTGATAAAAAGGTCTTTGGTCATGATGGCAGAGTCAATGGATATATTGCAGATTACCTACACTATGAAGAGCCGGATATTTCTGTAATCATTCTTGGCAATTTACAAACCGGTATTGCAGACTTTTTTAGAAGGGACATTGCTGCAATAGTTTTCAATAAAGAGTATGAAAGCAGAGCCAAAACGATTCCGCCTGGAGAAAATGCCTATCCTGATGACGAGAAGATATTAGGGACCTATGCATTCGGTCCTAGTTTTAAAGTATACATTGAGAAAATTGAAGGTAGTATTCAAGCAAGGGCAAACGAAGGAGGATATTCCGAATTAGTGTTATTAGAGGATGGGAGGTTTTTTAGTAGAACGCTTTACTCATATATTGAGTTCTCAGAAAATGATCGGAGAGAAATAACCAAAATGGTTTGGACGAATAACGATGGAAATAGTTTCGAAGGACTTAAAAAATAATTTCCGCTAAAAACGTGTACAATCAAAAAACGAACAAATGAAGAAAGTCTTAATTATCTTACTTTTTTGCTTCTCAAATTCAATAACTGGCCAACAAGATTCAATTCAACTAATTAAACCTACAGGGGAATATGACGTTGGTACTATCACCTATGAATGGACTGACAATACACGAAATTTTGAATATACATCCCACAAAGGAGATAAAAGAACAATTATTGTTCAAATTTGGTATCCTTCAATGATTGATAGTACTGCAATTCGTGCACCCTATTCATCTCTATCAAAAGACTATCGAAAAGTAATCACGAACAGCTATTTACGTCCAACATTCAATAAAAGCTTAAAGAAATCAAATTTGATATTTATTTCACCAGGAAGAGGGACAGAGAGATTTCTATACACAACAATTATTGAAGAGCTAGTTAGCAATGGTTATGTGGTCGCTTCAGTCGATATGCCTGAGATAGGTTATGTTATTTATAAAGATGGTTTTATTATTAATCCATCTTTAAAGTTCAAACCACCGCAAGGTATGATGGGAGGCCCATATGGGAAAGTAGATGAATTTTTTGAAGAACCTACAAAATTGGGATATCAGGATCTAGAATTTGCGTACAATAAAATTATAGAACTTTGTAAGGCTGACCCAAATAGCAGATTTACAAATAAAATTGACTACGAGAATGTCGGAATCTTCGGTCATTCACTTGGCGGAAGAATTGCAGGTGAGTTTACCGTTAAAAACCAAAATGTCAAAGCCTATATATCTATGGAAGGAATTCCTCCAAGAGACATAAGATATAACGGGAAAATTGATATCCCAATAGCTTTGCTATGCAGCAGTGGTACCTGGCCATATGCCAAAGAGAACTATTTTAGTTTAATCGACAATCGAAGTAAACCTGTTCATATGATCGAATTAGAAACTTTTGGGCATAATTCAGTAACTGACAACCCATTTATTTACCCTGAAAGTTTTAAATATGAAATTGATTCGCAATTAGGATTAGAAATAAGTAGGAGGATTATTCTAAGTTACTTTGAATCTATATTTGATAATAAAAAATCATTAAGTAGTACGTTAGGAGATATTAAACAAATAAAGATTGGAGAATTTAAGTAAAGACTGCACACAACAATTAATATAATTCATTGCGTTGGAATTTTCCTGACCTTTTGCTATCTTTCATTCTTTAGCACGAAAAACCGTTACCTGTTTTTCCCAACAAAAACATAGTCGATATTGTTAGTTGTGGGTTTTTACTAAAGAACCTATTTTATGCATCTCTTATGTTTTTCTTGTACCATGTTTTAAAATTGATTAAATCAAAAACACTAACTTATGACAACCCTTAACAAACCATCCTTATTAAAGCAAGTTTTTATCCTCGTTTTAACCTTTTCTTTTTCTACCGTAATTTTTGCTCAAGATGATAGCACCGTTCAAGATGATGCTACAAAACAAAAGAAAGAGAAAAAGGCAAGAAATTCTTTTAAGGTGTCTGCTGGTGTCAATTTTAATAATTTAAGCCTTGATTCTGCTGATGAAGTTAAGTCTAACGTAGCAAGCGGTTATAATCTTGGATTATCCTATAAACGAGGTCGTTTTTTATACTATGAAGTTGGTGCAAGATATAACAACAAGCCTTTTGAGGTCACGGATGTTTCAGATCCAAATGAGGCCAATCAAACAGATAGTTCATTTTCAGTATCTGCCATAGACATACCCTTAACTGGGGGTATTAACATAACATCTTTTGCAGATAGGTTGGTTGGTGTTAGAGTTTTTCTAAGTGCTGTTCCTTCTTTTTCTTTAGGTAAAGATGTTGATGAACTTGGTCTAGATAAAGATGACATTACCAACTTTATGTTTTATGGTCAGGGAGGCGTTGGAATTGATATTGCTTTCTTTTTTATTGAAGCAGGTTTTAATTACGGCTTTAGTAATATCATAAATGATATAGCGAATGAAAGTATAAAGTCTAATCCAAGTCAGGGCTATGTTAATATTGGCTTTAGGTTTTAGTTTCTTTAATTCAATTTATTCATAGAAAAAGGTTTTAAGACCCTTCTTAAAACCTTTTTATTTTTCTAAAGATTGACCTATTATCGCACCAACTATTCATAGTATTGCCAAACTTCATTAAAATTGACTCAAATTCCAGAGGTAGATGAATTCAAGCAATCTGCCTCATATCAGGAAAATAGAGCCTAAAAAAACAAAAATTATCTTCAATAACCAGTTATCCATTAATCCCTCAAATACTTCTTATCAATACAAAAGGTGCCAAAGGGTAGGAACTAGGCCTAAAAAGACTTGAAAAAGAATATTGCCACCGTAGAAAACCCAATCAGGTAGTCATAGGATATCTTCAAATATTTTACAGGCGATGCTAAGGGAATTCGACAAAGCTCCAAATAAAAACTTAAAAAGGGTTGCCAACTGGCAACCCTTCTTTGATATTGAATTTTGATGTTCCTAATTACTACAATCAGTGCTGATCGAATATGAGGGAGCAATTCCAAAAATTGTTATGATACTTTCAATATAGACTGGATCATCCGCCTCAATACAGGTTTTCCAATTCAGAACTTCTGGATTAAAAAATAAGGGGGAAATTCCTAGGCTTAATTCAACTAACTGTTGATTCGCACCATTTTTTAAGTTAATGATACCCGGACCAACTGTGAAACCTGTCGAAATGCTTATGGAAGTGAGCTTGCTATTTGCCGATAAATCCAAATAATCCAGCGGGCCACTGCTGCTTTGTGGACTAGAGATTTGCACTTGCTCTAATGAGGTTGCCGAATTAAGGGTTGCATTCAAATCATCGAATTCCGCATGAAAGAGGTTCAAGGTTTTTAGCGTTGTAACTCCAGAGAGGTCTAAATTGCTCATACTGTTATCACATGGTCCGAAGAATAAATTACCCCCAATACTAAGCACTTCGATATTTGTTCCACTTAGATCAAGATCGGCAACAAAACTGCACTTTATGTTTAATTCGGTCAAATTCGAATTTTGGGACAGGTCTAGGGCAGCTCCTGTGAAATTCGCACCAACAATGGTAAGTCGTTCAAGAGCAGTAAATGCCTCGATACCAGCAAAGTTTTTTATAGAATATTCCCAAGTGAAAGTTGGTATGGTAGGAAGCCATATCTCGGTCACTGAACTAATGGTCGTTGTTAATACGTAGTCATCTAAAACGTGGTCATAACCTTGATCGATGAGTGTTTGCTCAAATGCATCATCCGGTATATAGGTATAGGCACTGCCCGCGGGACAACCAAAAGCATCAATGGATGTTCCTGAGGGGGTTTCAGGGCATCGGTCTAGGTCATCGGTCACACCATCCCCATCGGTGTCCTTTTGGGAATCAGCGCATCCATCTTCATCCACCTCCATATTGGCCGGTGTATCAGCACAAAGATCTCGGTCATCGGGAACACCATCCCCATCCGTGTCCTCCTTTTGGGAATCTGCACATCCTTCATCATCCACTACCTCATTGGCCGGAGTATCAGGACAAAGATCCAAATCATCGGTCACACCATCCTCATCCGTGTCCTTTTGGGAATCGGCACATCCATCTTCATCTACTTCGACATTGGCCGGGGTATCAGCACAAAGATCCAAATCATCGGTCACCCCATCCGCATCGGAATCCACCTCCGAAGAGGCACAACCGGTGGCATCTACCATTTCCCCTTCAGGGGTATTGGGACATTGGTCCAGACCGTCGCTTACACCATCCCCATCGGCATCCTGTAGGGCAAATTCAGCAGTAATTTTGGTATCAGAGGTAATGGTCAATACCAAGGGATTGTCATCCCCTATCACATCTCCACTCCATTTTAGGAAGCCATATCCTTCGGCGGGAATAGCGGAAATTGAAATTTTCTTTCCGTCATCAAAGATTCCGGAAGAAGGCCTCACCGTACCACTGTTTAAAGGAGCTACGGTAATGGTAAGGCTGAATTGTACGGGGTCGTCGTCCTTGGAACACCCTAAATAGATGAGGGGAACTATAAGCAATAAAATAAAGTAGATAGAAAGTTGTTTTTTCATGACATCATAAATTAATACGTTCGACAAAAGATTACATACCCTGTCTGGGATTGGGAAGTTTTGAAGGTCTGATTTATGCTAAACTAAATCTATCTCAATTTAGGAGGAATGAAATTGAGGCGCAATGATTAGCATCAGGGTTTGAAGCGTACTCAATCTTAATATATGACGAACTTTCACCCAAAAAGTTAAATCCTGTAAATCCTCATTTTGGAAGAATCAGCTTACGACTTTTGCCTGAAAGCAAGACTCGTAATATTTGTGGTATGTTATTTATGAAATTAGAGGTGGGTTGTAAAACATTTAGGTCCTTAAAACGATTCATACACTACCGTTCAATCCCTCAAATACTTCTTATCAATATAAAAGGTACCAAAAGGCAGGAGGGAGGCCATAAACAAGGCCATAAACCGCTTCATGCCCCAATTACGTTCTAGGGTCAAAACAACCGCTAAAACCAGATATAGAATGAATAGAAAACCATGGGCATAACCAATATACTTATTGGGTTGTCCAAGGTCTGCCAAGTATTTCAATGGCATACTAATAGCAAAAAGCATTAAATAAGAGATGCCTTCTATGATGGCCGTATATCGAAAAGTTTTGAGCATGTTTTGGTATTCCATTTTAAGGTCTCGACTCTGTCTGCCGATTAGGCAGGCTCGGTCTCACGGTTCATATTATTGTTTGAAACTATAAATGGATCACTTCGTCATAGGCATCAGCGACGGCTTCCATGACGGCTTCGCTCATGGTTGGGTGTGGGTGCACAGCTTTTAGGATTTCGTGCCCTGTAGTTTCCAATTTACGGGCAACAACAGCTTCCGCAATCATATCGGTAACTCCGGCTCCAATCATATGGCAACCTAACCACTCACCATATTTCGCATCGAAAATCACTTTTACGAATCCGTCTGAATTTCCCGATGCTTTGGCTTTTCCACTAGCGGAAAAAGGAAATTTGCCCACCTTGATATCACGACCTGCGTCCTTGGCCTGTTGTTCAGTAAGTCCTACAGAGGCAATTTCAGGGGAGCAATACGTACAGCCTGGGATATTACCATAATCCAATGGCTCAACATGCATTCCTGCTATTTTTTCTACACAAAGAATACCTTCGGCCGAAGCTACATGCGCCAAAGCCTGTCCTGGAGTTACATCACCAATGGCATAATACCCTGGGATATTGGTTTGGTAATAGTCATTCACCAAAATTTTGTCGCGATCCGTGGCAATACCTACATTTTCAAGCCCTATGTTCTCGATGTTCGTTTTTATTCCCACTGCGGAAAGCACAATATCAGCTTCCAATATTTCTTCTCCTTTGGCGGTTTTCACCGTTGCCCTAACGCCTTCACCAGAAGTATCTACTGATGTGACTTCTGCAGAAGTCATTATTTTGACACCCATTTTCTTGAGACTACGTTCCAACTGTTTCGAAACGTCAACATCCTCAACAGGAACTACATTTGGCAAATATTCTACCACAGTAACTTCGGTACCCATAGCTTTATAGAAATAGGCAAATTCAATACCTATGGCACCACTACCTACCACGATCATCTTTTTTGGTTGATGATCCAAGGTCATTGCCTCACGGTAACCAATAATTTTTTTACCATCTTGGGGTAAACTTGGCAATTCCCTACTACGGGCACCAGTTGCAATAATTATGTGATTGGCGCTGTACTCTGTTTCTTTGCCTTCAACATCTTTTACAGAAAGTTTTTTACCTGATTTCAAGGTTCCAAAACCGTTAATGACTTCAATCTTATTTTTTTTCATCAAGAATTGAACACCTTTGCTCATGCCATCAGCCACATTGCGGCTTCTTTTGACAACAGCGTCAAAATCCTTATCAACGCTCTCAGCTTTAAGTCCATAATCCCCGGCATGTTGTAAGTATTCAAAAACCTGAGCAGATTTCAATAATGCTTTGGTAGGTATGCAACCCCAATTTAGACAAACGCCACCTAGATTCTCTTTTTCAACAATTGCAGTTTTTAACCCAAGTTGAGACGCACGGATTGCTGTAACATATCCTCCTGGACCACTCCCCAAAACTATAACATCAAAATTGCTCATATTTTTATTCTTTGATTTTCAAATTTGAGGTGCAAAAATACAAAACCAAATGGTAGTATTTAAAAATTGCATTTTAAAATAACCAATTCAATAAAAGAAGTTATGTATTGAATTTTTCCTTGTTAAACACTTCTGATTCGCCTTTTGGTATTGATAAAGAAACCCAGTTATCACCTTTGATCATTTTGCCCAAAAGCACTATTTGCCCAACATGAGTAGCGTAATGGGCCAATTGACGGTTAACCGCTTCTACAATAGTATGTTCTTCGTTACGTATTTTTACAAGGCTATTGAAATTATCCGAATTTATGGAAGCAATGGCATCAAAAAGGCATTGCCAGCCTTTTTCCCAAGCGGCGATCATTTCAGTTTTTGTAGTGAACGGTTTTTCAAATTCGGTATCTCTATGCCGCCATGGTTTTTCACCATCCTCGATTAGGAAGTTAGTCCACCTGCTCTGCATATTCCCGGCTATATGCTTTACGATTTGTGAAATACTATTGTCTTCTTCTCGATATTTCCAAAGAATATCAGATTCACCCAATTGGGCGAATGTCTTGTCGCCCATGGTTTTATAACGACGGAATTCGAATAGCGCACTATTCAAATAATTCTTGGCAAAGTCCATCAAAATTTATTGATTTTCAGCGGGAACAAATTGTAAGGCCGCACCATTAACGCAATGTCTTTTACCTGTTGTTTCACTGGGCCCATCCCCAAAAACATGGCCTAAATGGCCGCCACAGGTGGCACAATGCTCCTCGGTACGTTTGTATCCTATATCGTAATCAACATCATAAGCTACATTACCAACAATTTCCCGATCAAAACTGGGCCAACCCGAGCCAGAATCATATTTATGTTCACTTTTGAAAAGCTCGGTCTTACATGCGGCACAGACATATACGCCCTTGTTTTTGTTATCTAAAAGCGCACTTGTACCGGCAGTTTCAGTTCCGGCTTTCCTTAAAACATAGTATTGCAGGTCTGTAAGTTCCTTACGCCATTCGGCATCGGTTTTAACCACTTTGTATGCAACTTCCTTTTGGTCAGTTTTGCTTTTTGATTCAGCTTTTTCCTGTGAATTTCCTTTACATCCAACAAGGACAATGCATACGATGAAAATTATCTTCTTTATCATAGTTTTTTCTTTTAAATATTAGACGGCGGGTCTAAATAATCCTTTCAAATATATAACACTTAAGCGTTGCAAAACACTAAGATTTTGTTAATCAAGAAAGTTTAATTTTGAAAATAAAAAACCCCGCTCTATTAAAGCGGGGCATATAAATGACAAAGAATGGATTAGTTCAGTTTTACTTTTTGTACATCTTTCTCTGTTACACCAAGTGTATTCATTACAGCATTTATATTTGATCTATCCAATCTTGATCCAGCAGCCAGTTCAGCAGGTAATATTGCGATTCTAAATACTTGGTTGTCTGTATCGCCAGCCGGTAATATACTTATATCAAAATCAGCTTCTAAAAAGATACTTACATCAAAAAAGGTGTAATCGTAATTGTATTGTAATATTCCTTGGTCCAAAAGACGGGTTTGTGGTAATAATCTCCAGATATCTACAGGGTCACCATTGCCATCTTCGGTTTGATCCCAAAGTAAATAAACAAGAACAACATCGCTCTCAAAAACTTCGACTGTTTGTGGAAATTCATAAAAGATGCTATAGTCGTCAGCGACGAAGTCACCTTCAATGTCAATGACTGTTCCTAAAATGTTGATTCCGTCCTGTCCATCCCTTCCATCCAATCCATCATAACCTGGAGGGCCAATAGGGCCTTCACAGGATATTATAAATATGGATAAAAGTGCTCCGAGTACAATGCTAATTTTTCTCATAACTGTGGTTTTAATTGTTCGTTTGTTTTATATTTAAAGATTGTTTCAAAAAGCGTTCCACTTTTTATCAACTACCCATTTTTATGAATAGAAAACCTTTGTGAGGTAAAGTAAACACTTAATTATCATGCCTTTTAGGTAAAGTTGATTAGTTTTGCCCAAAAATATAACAGTAGTATGTCCAAAGTTATTGCACACTCTCTTTTTTCTGAATTCGATATTAATTTATTCAAATCAGGCAAACACTTTAAATTATATGAGAAACTTGGGTCCCATCTTATTGAGGTCAAAGGGGAAAAAGGAACCTATTTCGCAGTTTGGGCTCCAACGGCCAAGTCTGTCTCTGTGGTAGGGGATTTTAATAATTGGCAAAGTCAAGATCACCAACTCAATGTTCGATGGGACGAAAGTGGCATTTGGGAGGGGTTTATACCTGGAATAGAAAAGGGAACACTTTATAAATACAATATACATTCAAATAATTTTGGTGTCGTCACAGAAAAGGCCGATCCTTTTGCGAAATTTTGTGAGCATCCACCTAAAACCGCTTCGGTCGTATGGGAAGCCGATTATACTTGGAAAGATAAAAAATGGATGGATACAAGGGAAACCAAGAATGGTTTGGACAAGCCCTATTCTGTCTATGAAGTGCATTTAGGTTCATGGAAGCGAAATGAAAACAATGATTTTCTTTCCTATAAGGAACTTGCCGAAGATTTGGTAAAATATGTAAAGGATATGGGTTTTACCCATGTGGAGTTTATGCCGATCATGGAATTTCCGTATGATCCATCTTGGGGGTATCAGCTTACAGGATACTTTGCACCAACATCTCGTTTTGGCAATCCAGAGGAATTTAAACTGTTGGTTGATAAATTACATCAGAGTGGAATTGGTGTTATCCTTGATTGGGTACCGTCACATTTTCCTGAAGATGCGCACGGGTTAGGATTTTTTGATGGTTCTCACCTTTATGAACACCCAGATCGGAGAAGAGGATATCATCCTGATTGGAAAAGTCTTATTTTCAATTACGGAAGAAATGAGGTTCGTGCCTTTTTAATCAGTAATGCCCTTTTCTGGTTAGATCAGTACCATGTGGATGGGCTTAGAGTGGACGCGGTAGCTTCAATGTTGTATTTGGATTATTCACGTGAAGAAGGCGAGTGGGAACCCAATATGTATGGCAATAATGAAAATTTGGAAGCTATCTCGTTTATTAGGGAATTAAATGAATCAGTATATGGCAGTTTTTCGGGGGTACAAATGATAGCTGAGGAATCGACTGCATTCTCTGGGGTATCAAAACCCGTTAATTTAGGCGGTCTTGGCTTTGGAATGAAATGGATGATGGGTTGGATGCATGATACCTTGGAGTTCTTTAATAAAGAGCCTATTTATAGAAGACATCATCTAAACGACATTACCTTTAGTATGACCTACGCTTTTACGGAGAATTTTATGCTTCCGTTCTCGCATGACGAAGTAGTATATGGTAAGAAGTCACTTTTATATAGAATGCCAGGCGATGAATGGCAACAATTTGCCAATTTACGATTGCTATATGGTTATATGTTCACGCATCCCGGGGCTAATCTAATATTCATGGGAGGTGAGTTTGGACAATCCTCTGAATGGAATTTTAACCAGAGTTTGGATTGGCATTTGACTCAGTATGATTTTCATTCTGGTATTCAGAAGTTGATAAAGGATCTAAATAAAATTTATAAAACATATCCTGCCCTTTATGAGAAACAATTCAGTCCGGAAGGATTTCAATGGATTGATTATGGTGATGCCGAGAACTCGGTTTTGACCTACATTCGAAAAGGAAATGATGAGAAAAACGATCTTATTATGGCTGCCAATTTCACCCCTGTTCCTAGAGAAAATTATCGCATCGGCATTCCAAAAACCGGCTCGTTGAAAGAAATATTCAATAGTGATGCCAAAAAATATGGCGGATCGGGATCAAAGAATTCCGCTGTGAAAACAGAAAAAAAACCATGGCATAGTTTTGATGAATCAATTGAAATCACGGTTCCAGCCTTGGGAATTGTCATTTTTCAATAATCTAATCAATTATATCGCAATTGTTGACAATTGGTCGCCATTCATTTTACAATTACATGCTAAAGCACTTATTTTGCTGTGCTTTAAATTTTAACCAACTATGATTACCAATACAGAATTAGAATATAAAGGGAACCTTTATCCCAACCAAATAATAAACTTTAAGCAAGATGTAGATAAGTTCTATTTCACTACTGAAAATGGGGTTATCTTGCAGATTACTGTCTTACGAAACAGTGCATTGCGATTTAGATACGCCACCGAAGAGGTCTTTCAGCCAGATTTCTCCTATGCTATTAGTGAAAATGCCAGTAGGGGATATAATCACCTGGAAGTAAGTGAAACCAAGACCGAGTATTTAATTGAAACTTCCAAGATCAAGGTTTTGGTCGATAAAAAATCCCTACGGATCCAAATTTCTGATTTAGAGGGTAATATCATTAATGAAGATGAAATTGGTTTTCATTGGGAAGAAAATTATGAATATGGCGGTAATACCGTAAAAATGAGTAAAATTACCCAAAATGCCGAAAGCTATTACGGTATGGGTGATAAGGCAACCCACTCCAATTTAAAGGGAAAGAGGGTCAATAATTGGTGTACCGACCAGTACGCCTATGGTAAGGATCAGGATCCCTTGTATAAAGCCGTTCCTTTTTACTGTGGCCTCCATAAGAACATCGCATATGGTATTTTCTTTGACAATACATTCAAAACGCATTTTGATTTTGCCCACGAACGCAGACATGTAACCAGTTTTTGGGCCGATGGAGGTGAGATGAACTATTATTTTTTCTATGGGCCAGAAATGTCCAAGGTTATTAAAGCCTATACCAATTTAACCGGAACGCCTGAACTGCCACCGATGTGGGCTATGGGGTACCACCAGTCTAAATGGAGTTATTTTCCAGAAAGCAATGTAAAGGCATTGGCCAAGCAGTTCCGGGACTTGAAAATTCCTTGTGACGCGCTGTATTTGGATATTGATTATATGGACGGTTTTCGTTGTTTTACTTGGGACAAGAAAAAATTTCCTGATCCCAAGCGAATGATTGCAGAATTGAATGAAGACGGATTCAAAACGGTGGTAATGATCGATCCAGGAATTAAGATTGATAAGGATTACTGGGTTTACCAAGAAGCAATGGAAAATGATTATTTCTGTAAGCGTGGTGATGGTCCATATATGAGAGGAAAAGTTTGGCCTGGTGATTGTCATTTTCCCGACTTTACAAATCCCAAAGTGCGGGAATGGTGGGCAGAGCTTTATAAGGAATTCATGTCAGAATTGGGCGTGCATGCCGTTTGGAATGATATGAATGAGCCTGCAATGATGGAGGTGCCTTCTAAAACGGCGCCATTGGATACACGACACAATTATGATGGTTACCCTTGTACCCACCGTCAGGCACATAATATTTATGGTATGCAAATGGTAAGGGCAACATATGAAGGGATTAAGAAATATGTGTACCCCAAAAGACCTTTTGTGATTACTAGAGCTGCCTATGCCGGTACACAACGTTATTCCTCAACTTGGACTGGGGATAATGTGGCCACATGGGAACATTTATGGTTAGCCAATGTACAGGTGCAGCGTATGTGTATGAGTGGTATGTCTTTCGTAGGATCCGATATTGGTGGTTTTGCAGAACAGCCCAATGGCGAATTATTTGCCCGTTGGATCCAATTGGGAATTTTTCATCCTTTCTGCCGGGTGCATTCGAGCGGGGATCATGGGGATCAAGAACCTTGGTCTTTTGATGATGATATTACTGATATCGTAAGGAAATTCATTGAGTTACGATACCAGCTATTGCCTTATTTGTATACAATGTTCTGGAAATATTCAAAAAATGGGGAACCAATGGTAAAACCATTGGTCTATTTTGACCAAGAAGATCCACAGACCCATTTTAGGACAGATGAGTTCATCTTTGGGGAGCATATATTGGTATGTCCGGTACAAGAACCAAACGCACAAGGAAGACGAATGTACATCCCTAGGGGAAAATGGTACAATTATTGGAAAGATGAGGTTGTTGACGGAGGAAAGGAACAATGGGTTGATGCTGATATTGATATTATTCCTTTGTTTGTGAAAGAAGGGGCAATAATTCCCAAGTTTCCTGTACAACAATATGTTGGAGAATTGGAGATTAAAGAGCTTGATTTGGAGGTGTACTTTAGAATAGGCGCTGAGACCTCAACACTTTATGAGGACGAACAGGATGGGTATGATTATAAAAAAGGACAATACAGCTTAAGGAACTTTAAATTGAATGGAAAGGAGAAAAGTCTCGTAATCCAGCAGTTCAAGGATGGTACTTTTATTACCTCTTATGATACTTTTAGAATCAATTTGCACGGACTTCCATTTGAAATAAAAGCAATAGAAGTAGATAATGAGAAGGTGCCCTTGAAACAGCTAAAACCTAATGGAAACAATGTGATAGAAGTGAGCAAGGATTTCACTCAATTGCTTATAAAAGGAAAATAATTTTTTCGTATTTTAACAAAACTAAACACTATAATAAAATGAAAAAATTAGTACTGATAATTGCCATATTCATGGGTGTGGCAGCCTGTAAGGTAAATCCTTTTACAGGTAAAAAAGTCTTGAACTTTTATCCGAACAGTCAAATTTTCCCCATGGCCTTCGCCCAGTATGATCAATTTCTTACGGATAACAATGTGGTAGAAAATACGGCTGAAGCACGTATGATTACCAACGTGGGTCAACGCATTTCCTCTGCTGCAGAACGATGGTTGGCAGCCAATGGATATCCGGGGTATCTCAATGATTATAAATGGGAGTATAATTTGGTAAACGATGAAACAGTGAATGCCTGGTGTATGCCTGGAGGAAAAATAGTCTTCTATACCGGCATATTACCAATTACCCAAACAGAAAGAGGGGTTGCTGTAGTAATGGGCCATGAAGTAGCCCATGCGCTTGCCGATCATGGTGCACAGCGTATGAGCGCTGGGACGTTGCAGCAGGTAGGTGCAATCGCTGGAAATGTTGCCATAAAGGATGAACAAACGAGGAATATGTTCAATCAGGCTTATGGTCTTGGTTCGACTGTCGGCTTAATGCTTCCTTTTAGTAGAAGCCATGAAACTGAAGCCGATAGAATAGGCTTGCAGATTATGGCCATCGCGGGTTACGACCCGAGCGAAGCTGCTGAACTTTGGAAAAGAATGAAAGCCAATAGCAGCAATCAGGCGCCGCCAGAGTTTTTAAGTACACATCCATCAAATGATACAAGAATTGCCAATTTAACCCAATGGGCGCCATTGGCCAGACAGGAAGCCATGAAATTTGGTGTAACCACTTTTAGGTAATGTTCGAGTAGAACAATATTTCCGTAATAATTGTATATTGAAAGCTGTTCTGAAAAAGAGCGGCTTTTTTTATGATTGGACTTTTGACGATTTTATATGACTAGAGCGTTGGCCATTAAAGGCAGTAGAAAACTATTGAATGCTTGGGCATTTTACGATTGGGCAAATTCAGTATATAGTTTGGTTATTTCTTCGGCCATTTTCCCCATATTTTATGGTGCACTCTTTAGGGTTGCCAATATTGAAAAGGTGACCATTTTTGGGGGTGAAATAGCGAGGGCCCCACTTATAAGTTATGTTACTTCATTGGCCTTTGTTTTTATTGCAATTGTAACACCATTGATTGCAGGGATTTCCGATTATCTAGGGAATAAAAGACTCTTTCTTAAAATTTTCTGTTATTTGGGTGGGATTTCCTGTATTGGATTATACTGGTTTTCATTGGAAAATATTTACCTGGGATTGACCTGTTATTTTTTCGGATTGGTAGGTTTTTGGATAAGTTTTGCCATTAACAACTCCTATTTGCCCGATGTAGCATTCCCGGAACAACAAGACGGTATAAGTGCCAAAGGTTTTTCAATGGGATACACGGGGAGTGTGATTCTTCTTTTGTTCAATTTGGCCATGGTCATGAAACCTGATTTTTTCGGTATTGAAAGTGATGTGACAGAAGCTGCCGAAATCAAGGCCATGAAATATTCATTCCTCACTGTTGGTATCTGGTGGATGGTTTTTAGTCAGTATACATTTTATCACTTGCCAAAGGGATTTAAAAAGCAGGGTAAGCGAGATCACATCATTTTAAACGGTTTTAAGGAGTTAAAAATGGTATGGCATCAATTGGGTGATGAAATTAGATTAAAGCGTTATTTAGCAGCTTTCTTTGTCTATAGCATGGCAGTACAGACCGTTATGCTGATTGCAACCTACTTTGGGGAAGAAGAAATACAATGGGGCTCGGATTCAGAACGGACCACCGGACTTATTATTAGTATTTTGGTCATTCAGATTGTCGCGATTTTCGGTGCCACTGTTACCGCCTTAGCTTCCAAGAAATTTGGCAATATCCAAACACTTATTGTTGTAAATATTCTCTGGCTTTTTATCTGTATCTATGCCTATTTTGTGATTACGCCTGTTGATTTTTACATAGCCGCCGGTTGTGTTGGTATTGTGATGGGTGGAATACAGGCATTATCAAGATCTACCTATTCCAAATTTATTCCTAAGACCACTGATACGGCATCATTTTTTAGTTTTTATGATGTCGCCGAAAAAATAGGCATCGTAATAGGTACATTTTTATATGGATTTGTTGCCCAATATTCGGGAAGTATGCGGAATGCCATAATTTTCCTTGGCTTGTTCTTTCTTGTGGGAATGTTCCTGTTGACGCGAGTAAATAGAAAAAAAGCATAAAAAAAGTCCCGACAGTATCGTCGGGACTTTTGCTTGATTGTTGTTCGCTTTTTGAATTGCCTACCGCCAGGCAGGTTATGCCTTTGTAATATCTCCAGAACCAGAGGTTTTGGTATCTACTTTTTCAGGATTTCCTTTATAGTGTATATCACCGGATCCAGATACCCTTGCTTTTAATCTTTGGTTTGCAGTAACCTTGATATCGGCAGAACCGGAAACAGTGGCATCAACATTATCGGCCTCTAATTCGTAGGCTTTGATATCGCCACTTCCCGAAATGGTTACATCAAAATCAGTGGTAGAACCACTTAAATTAATATCACCGGAACCTGACATGGATGCAGCGATTGAACTGGCATCTATATCCAAGGTAATGTCCCCAGAACCTGACATTGAGGTATTAAAGTTTCCAGCCTTAATTGTCGTCTTGCCAACAATATCCCCAGAACCTGAAAGCGAAACAGCATTGATGCTCTCTATAGGTACAGTAACATGAATTCCATCTTTCCAAGAAGAGGGCTTTAGGTTCATTCCTTTTTCAACCTTGATCACCAATTTTCCATCTTTAACTTCGGTTATTATGTGCTCCAAAAGGTTTTCCTCACCTTTCAAGGATATGTCTCCTTCTTTCCCCTCAACAAGGTCAACATCAAACCATCCGGAAACAGCTACGGCTTCATAATCTCCCGTTGATCTTTCAATGGTGACCACTTTTCCATTTCCGTTAACTTTCTTGCCCCATTGGGCTGAGCAAGAGACTGTGAATAATACGACTAAACTTAGTGTTGCTAATTTCTTCATGATAGTGTTATTAATGATTGCGATATTTGATTATTGATTTTTAGTAAACGATATTCCCCCATATTCACTGTCTATAGATACTGAGTTACCACTATTGGGTTTACCGTGATACCCTTTGTAGTATCTGTTATTGGATTTTTCGGTACTGATATTTATTTCAAACTCATCCTTACCACTTACGCCCGCATATTCTGTTCTAATCTCAAAATCAAAATAGTAATCTGGGGAATAGCCGATTTTAATACCAGTATAGTCAGAACTGACACGCAAGTTACCAGCATCTTCAGCCATTTCCTTTATTCTAAGGGATCCATAATCGGAATTTACATCTACATTGCCATGGATTGTCCCTAACTTGACATTAATATAGTCCCCATTTCCTTCAACACTGTTTGCTTCTCCCACTTCAATATTACCATAATCACAGGAATATTGAAGGTTTTCCATTTGGTTGATAGTGGAATTTGTATAGTCAGCATTTATTTTTAAATCTCCTGCTTTTTCAATGGTAAAACCGGAGTAATCCGCTTTTATTTCACCACTGTTTATATACCCTATACTTGACTTTGAGGTGTAATCAAAATTCAGATAATTGTTTCTGCCCCTAAGTTCGCCAATCTCCAATCGGCCATAATCACAGTTAATTTTAGCATGGCCATCAACCCTATCCAAAATGATATTACCATAATCATTGTTTAAGTGAACACTATTTTTTATGGGCAATTTAATGGTGTAATTGATCTGCATATTCACATTATTATTACCCCTGTTCCAACCCCAACTACTTTTGTTTTTATTGAATATGGTCTTGGCGGATACCATTGAGCTAGTAGCTTCAAAATCCACGGTAATATCATCTAATTTCTTTTGGACCTTGTCCTCATTGTTGCCGCTGGTCTTGATATGGACCTCGATAAGAACTCTATCTTCATTCCATGAAGTAATGTTTAAATTTCCATAACTGTTATTCACCTTTAAAAGAGCATCGGAATTAACGTTGTATTCCTTTTTTATGGTTTTTTCCTTGGTGTACTTACCCTTTAGTTTCCCATCATGGGCAGATAGGATCATAGGTGCTACTAAAAGTAGTACTGCAGCGTATTTAAATAGTAAAGTTTTCATCATTGTAATTTTTTAAATTCTTGATTGTTTCAATTTGATTGATGACGTCCTGTAGGAGGTCTATTCTTGTTTGAAAGTTCGTTATCATGGCACTTAAGATCAATTTGTCATTACCACCATTGATCAAATCGGTCTCCAATTGTTTGTAATTGGTTTCCAACTTTTTCAGTTGGATCATGGTATCACTAATTATTTTTTGTGCTTCGGGGAAACTTTCATTTTCAAGTAGTTTAACCTGGTCTTCAATAAGACTGGCAAAATAAACTTGTGAATTGCTTACTTCAGGCGAAATATTCGCCACCTGCTGATCTACTGTTGGGTTTGAATTATAAACGCCAATTGCGATAAGGCATAGTACAGCTACCGAAGCGGCGATAGATAATGGTCTCCACCAATTCTTTCTCTTTTTTTTCAATGTCACCACCTGATTGGCATTGTTCAGTTTTTCTAAAAACCGTTCGCTATGCCCAGCTTTTGGCTCCTCATAATCAAAAGTACCTTTCAGTCCTTTGAATACATCCTTTAAATCATCCTTTTCCATTAGTAAGCATTTATCATTTTATTACGTAGACTTTCCTTTGCCCTTGAAATCGTTGTGCGGCAATTGGCATAGCTAATGTTCATTATGGTACTGATTTCTTCGTAATCATACCCTTCTATTAAATGTAAGGTCAAAGAAATTCTGTAATTATCTTTTAACCGTTTCATGGTTTCCATCACTTTTTGAGCCTTCAGTTCGGTAAACACATGATCCGAAGCAACCCCATCATTATCTTCGACCTTGTACAATATGTCATCCAGTGCAACCTCATTTTTTTTACGTTGCTTTCGGTAATGATAGATACTGTTGTTTATAACAATTCGTTTTAACCAGGATCCGAAGGTTACTTCACCTTTGAATGTATGCAGTTTCGTAAACGCATTTAAAAACGATTCTTGCATTACATCTTCGGCTTCGGCACTGTTTTTTACAATTCGCAAAGACGTGTTGTACATGGCTTTGTAATAGCGATTGTATATTTCCATTTGTGCGCTCTGTCTCCCTTCAAGACACAATTGTATTAAATCATCAGTATGTTCTCTTTCGTGGCTCAAAAAGTGATTGATTTATTTAATAGATGACCCAATTTAGCTATTGTTACAGTTTCTTGGAAATATTTACCCCTATTGGCACAACAATTGCCAAATATGGTTGATTATGATGTGTTCCAAGACCCAAAATTAAAGGGGGTAGGACGATGCGAAGCTTTTAAAAAAATACTAAAAACTAACCATTGCTGTTAGATATATGACAGAATGGCTGAAATAATAATATGGGAGATTCTAAATTTTCAAATTTTGACAATATGTCCTTACAAAGTATTGACCAGGATGCTGAGTTAATACCCTTGTTGACCCCCGAGGATGAAGAAGAGATGAACAATGAGGGGCTGCCTGAAACGCTGCCTATTTTACCTTTGCGAAATACGGTGTTGTTTCCTGGTGTGGTTATTCCTATTACTGCAGGCAGGGATAAATCAATAAAATTGATAAAAGATGCGAATAATGGTTCAAAAGTTATTGGTGTTGTTGCGCAGAAAGATGAAGAAACCGAAAATCCTGGTGTTAATGATATTCATACTTTAGGTACGGTTGCCCGAATATTGAGGGTGCTGCAAATGCCTGACGGCAATACCACCGTTATCATACAGGGCAAAAAACGTTTCGAAGTTGCAGAAATTCTTACAGAGAAACCCTATATAACAGCAACTGTAAGGGAAACATTGGAGGAAAGACCAGCTAAGGATGGACAGGAGTTCTTGGCCATAATAGAATCTATCAAAGACTTGGCTTTAAAGATCATTCGGGATAACCCGAACATTCCAAGTGAGGCATCTTTCGCTATTAAGAATATACAGAGTAATTCTTTCCTTATCAATTTTGTTTCTTCCAATTTGAATTTGGATGTTAAGGAAAAACAGGAATTATTGGAGATAGGGAATCTTCAAGAAAGAGCTTTGGCTACCTTGAAGTATATGAATGTTGAGTTGCAAAAGTTAGAGCTTAAAAATGTGATTCAATCCAAGGTTCGCAGTGATATGGACCAACAGCAGCGCGAATATTTTCTGCACCAACAAATGAAGACCATTCAGGAAGAATTGGGTGGTGTATCTTATGATGAGGAAATTACTGAGATGCGCTTAAAGGCCAAGGATAAAAAATGGGATGCCAAAGTCGCTGAGCATTTTGAAAAGGAGTTGGCAAAATTACAACGTATGAATCCGCAGGTAGCGGAATATTCCATTCAAAGAAATTATTTGGATCTATTCCTTGATTTACCTTGGAATGAATTTTCTGAAGATAAGTTCGATTTAAAAAGAGCGCAAAAGATATTGGATCGCGACCATTACGGCCTCGAGGATGTGAAAAGGCGAATTATCGAGTATTTGGCAGTTTTAAAACTGCGTAACGATATGAAATCCCCTATTCTTTGCTTATATGGGCCCCCGGGGACAGGTAAAACGTCATTGGGTAAATCAGTTGCAGAGGCCTTGGGACGGGAATATGTTAGAATGTCTTTAGGAGGGTTACGTGATGAAGCTGAGATTCGTGGACACCGGAAAACCTATATTGGGGCAATGCCAGGTAGAATTGTCCAAAGTTTAAAAAAGGCGGGCACCTCTAATCCGGTATTTATTCTCGACGAAATAGACAAGCTGGCAAGTAGCCATCAAGGTGACCCATCCTCTGCCATGTTAGAGGTCTTGGATCCTGAGCAGAACAGTGAATTTCACGACAATTTCTTGGAAATGGGCTATGACCTTTCCAAAGTAATGTTCATAGCCACAGCCAACAGCTTGGCTACCATTCAGCCTGCTTTAAGGGATAGAATGGAAATTATTAATGTTACCGGATATACTATTGAGGAGAAGGTAGAGATTGCCAAAAGGCACTTACTGCCCAAACAGTTGAAAGAACACGGGCTTAAATCAAAAGATCTTAGGATTGGAAAACCTCAATTGGAAAAAATCGTAGAAGGTTATACCAGGGAATCAGGAGTTCGTAATTTGGAAAAACAAATAGCCAAAGTAGTTCGTTATGCGGCAAAATCAATTGCTATTGAAGAGGAATACAACATTAAAATCAGCAATGAGGATGTTGAGAAAATATTAGGGCCTGCCCGAATGGAAAGGGATAAATATGAGAACAATGATGTTGCTGGGGTAGTTACAGGTCTTGCGTGGACAAGTGTTGGCGGTGATATTCTATTTATTGAATCTATCCTATCTAAGGGGAAAGGAACACTGAATATTACAGGAAATTTGGGCAAGGTCATGAAAGAATCGGCCACGATTGCCATGGAGTACATAAAATCCAACGCTAAAAGTTTTGGAATTAATTCTGCGGTTTTTGATAGGTATAATGTACATATTCATGTACCTGAAGGTGCAACGCCCAAGGATGGACCTAGTGCTGGAATTACAATGCTGACATCATTGGTATCCTTGTTTACACAGAAGAAAGTAAAAAAGAGTTTGGCTATGACTGGCGAAATTACCTTGCGGGGCAAGGTATTGCCAGTAGGCGGCATAAAAGAAAAAATTCTTGCTGCCAAGAGGGCTAAAATCAAGGAAATTATTCTAAGCGAAGAAAACAGAAAAGACATTCTTGAGATTAAAGAAGACTATTTAAAAGGGCTTTCGTTTCATTATGTCTCAGAAATGAGCGAGGTTATCGACCTGGCAATTACAGATCAGGACGTAAAGAATGCAAAAAAGCTTTAAAGCAGTAAGACTCCTTTTTTCTCTCTATTTTTGATGTATGGATAAAATAACCATTGCCATTGATGGATATTCATCAACCGGAAAAAGTACAATTGCCAAACAATTGGCAAAAGCTTTGGGCTATATATATGTTGATACTGGTGCCATGTATAGGGCTGTAACCCTTTATGCCATGCGCAATGGTTTTGTTACTGAAGATAAGATTGATATAGAGGGATTGGTGAATTCTTTACAGGACATTAATTTGAAGTTTGTTCACAATGATGCAGTGGGATTCGCCGAAATGTATTTGAATGAAGAAAACGTTGAGCAGGAGATTAGAACCCTGGAAGTCTCCAAACTGGTAAGTAAAGTATCCACAATAGCGGAAGTTCGAAAAAAATTGGTGCTTATTCAAAAGGCAATGGGTCAGGAGAAAGGAATAGTCATGGATGGTAGGGATATTGGTACCGTTGTGTTCCCAAATGCCGAGTTAAAAATATTCATGACAGCTTCACCGGAAAAAAGAGCTACCCGACGCTATAAGGAGTTGTTGAATAAGGGTGGGAATGTGAACTATGAAGAAGTCTTGAAGAATGTAGAGCATCGGGATTATATCGATGCCCACAGAGATATATCCCCGTTAAGGAAAGCGGAAGATGCTATCAACTTTGATAATAGTGATATGGGGCTCGAAGAACAATTTACCAGGGTTCTTGGTTACTCAAAAAGAGTAATTGACAAACAAAAAAAAGACGTTCATTGAACGCCTTTTTTATTTAATTTGATTATTGTTTATTCCTAAGGGTTTGGAATTACCAAAACCTGCTCAGGATGAATCACATCCGGATTTTTAAGAATATTGGTATTAGCAGCAAAAATTTGCTTGTATTTCATTGGATCACCATAGTAGTGTTTTGCAATTTTACTTAAGGATTCACCACTTTTGACAATATGTCTGTGGAAAACAGAATCGTCCTCCACTGATATGTTCGCTTTCAAATCATGTGGTTGCTCCCCACCTAATTCCTTAATTTTATCCCACAATAAGTTTTTTTCATATTGTGTATTGGCCTGACCTTTGATTTTTAAAACTCCATTTTCTTCGGTGACTTTGCCATCTTTTATACCTAATTGTTCACCAAGGTCTAAAACTGCCTGATACTTTGCTTTTACGCTCATGTTTGTAATTTATTTATGGTTAATATTATGACCGTGAAGATAATAATTAATGCACTATTTAACGAAAAAATGATAAAATACTGCCGTAACACACATCTAACCGTAATACTTGTTTGTAAATAGATATTAAAATAGTATTTTTGCACTCCTTTTTTGCAAAGAATCAAGAGGAAAAGGGAAAGAAGTAAAAAACAAATAACTCCTTCTGCGATAATTGTTTGGCTCTTGTAAAATCGTAGGATACAAATTTTAAAGCTATATAATGGCTGAAGAAAAAGCAAAAGTGGAGGTAGAAGAAACTACCGAAGTACAAGTAGAAGCAACTGCTGAGGCAGTGAAAGAGGTAAAAGAGGAGGCTCCCGCCCAAGACCCCCAAGAATTTTTGGAAAACTTCAATTGGGAGAAATACGAACAAGGTATTGAGAAAGTTGATGACTCTAAATTGGAAGAGTTTGAAAAACTTGTATCTGAAAATTTCGTAGATACTGCAGATGAAGAAGTAGTTACTGGAACTGTTGTTTATTTGACAGACCGTGAAGCGATTATCGATATAAACGCAAAATCTGAAGGTGTTATCTCCTTAAACGAATTTCGTTACAATCCGGATTTAAAGGTTGGTGATAAAGTAGAGGTATTGATCGACATCCGTGAGGATAAAAGTGGCCAATTGGTCCTTTCTCACAGAAAGGCCAGAACAATAATGGCATGGGACAGGGTTAACGCTGCCCACGATAAAGAAGAAATTGTAAGTGGTTTTGTAAAATGCAGAACCAAAGGTGGTATGATTGTCGATGTTTTCGGAATCGAAGCTTTCTTACCAGGTTCTCAAATTGATGTAAAACCAATAAGGGATTACGATCAATATGTCAATAAGACCATGGAATTCAAAGTGGTAAAGATCAATCACGAATTCAAGAATGTAGTTGTTTCACATAAGGCTCTTATAGAAGCTGATATTGAAGAACAGAAAAAAGAGATCATAAGCCAATTGGAAAAAGGACAGGTGTTAGAAGGTGTCGTGAAAAACATTACTTCTTACGGCGTGTTTATTGACCTAGGTGGTGTTGATGGTTTAGTTCATATTACAGACCTTTCATGGAGTAGAATCAATCACCCGAATGAGGTTGTTGATTTGGATCAGAAATTGAATGTTGTAATCCTCGATTTTGATGAAAACAAATCAAGAATCCAATTAGGATTGAAACAATTAGAGAAACATCCTTGGGAGGCTTTGAGCGAAGACATCAAAATTGGTGACAAGGTTAAAGGCAAAGTAGTTGTTATAGCCGACTACGGTGCATTTATCGAAGTTGTTGAAGGTGTTGAAGGTTTGATCCACGTTTCTGAAATGTCATGGTCAACACATTTACGCTCAGCACAGGACTTTGTTAAAGTTGGTGATGAGGTAGAAGCTGTTGTCTTGACCCTGGACAGGGAGGATCGCAAAATGTCATTAGGTATTAAGCAATTGACTCCAGACCCATGGACAGATATTACAACTAAATATCCTGTAGGTTCTAAACATAAAGGTATCGTAAGAAACTTTACCAATTTCGGCGTATTCTTGGAATTGGAAGAGGGTATCGACGGTTTGATATATATCTCTGACCTTTCTTGGACTAAGAAAATCAAACACCCATCAGAATTTGTAACTGTTGGTGATACTTTGGAAGTAGAAGTTTTAGAGTTGGATGTTGAAGGACGTAAATTAAGTTTAGGTCATAAGCAGACTACAGAAAACCCATGGGACAAGTACGAAAGCGAATTTGCCTTGGATACAATTCACAAAGCAACTATTGCTGAAATAGTTGATAAAGGTGCGACTATTGACTTTAATGATGATATCACTGCATTTGTTCCACAACGTCATTTAGAAAAAGAAGACGGGAAGAAATTAACCAAAGGAGAAGAAGCAGAGTTTAAGATCATCGAATTCAATAAGGACTTTAAGCGTGTAGTTGCGAGTCATACCGCTATCTTTAGAGAAGAGGAGAAACGTAATGTAAAAGCAGCTGTTAAAAGACAAGCTGCCAGTGCTGAAGAAGCTAAACCTACTTTAGGTGATGCCAATGAAGCCTTACAGGCGTTGAAGGATAAAATGGAAGCTAGTTCTAAAAAGAAATAAGCTTCATAATCATTGTTATTCCTACGTAGGTAGGATTATAAAAGCCTTGACAATTTTGTCAGGGCTTTTTTTTGTTTGTTTCAGACTGGTTGAATATTTGCCAGAATTCCCTATTTTTGCTATTCAAAAGTGTTGCTGGCCTACTATGAGTCAAAAAGTACTACTCTCCTCAAAAGAAATAAATATCATTCTTCATCGATTGGCTTGTCAACTTCTTGAAAATCATCTCGATTTCTCAGATACGGTGTTGATTGGTATTCAACCACGAGGAACTTTTGTTGCTGAAAGGCTTAGAAAAATTCTCCAAGAAGAATATGGGGTAAAACATATTGATGTTGGTTTCTTGGATATTACATTTTATAGGGATGACTTTAGAAGGGGTGAGAAGACCCTTGAAGCGACCCAAACCAAAATCGATTTTTTGGTAGAGGACAAAAAAGTAGTCCTGATCGATGACGTATTGTATACAGGAAGGAGTATTAGGGCCGCATTGACCGCGATCCAATCTTTTGGAAGGCCTTCGGAAATAGAATTATTGACTTTGATAGATAGGCGATTTAGCCGACACTTACCCATTCAGCCTAATTACAGAGGGCGACAGGTTGATGCTATAAACGAGGAAAAGGTAAAAGTGATGTGGGAAGAAAATGACGGTAAAGATGTAATTTATTTGATAAATAAATAAGCAATGAGCGAACTGAGTGTAAAACACTTATTGGGAATAAAATATCTGAATGAAAAAGATATTCAGCTCATTTTTGAAACTGCCGATCATTTTAAGGAAGTTATTAATCGCTCCATAAAAAAGGTTCCATCTTTGCGTGATATAACTATTGCCAACATATTTTTTGAAGACAGTACAAGAACAAAATTATCTTTCGAACTCGCTGAGAAAAGACTATCGGCCGATGTTATCAATTTCTCTGCTGGCCAATCATCGGTTAAGAAAGGAGAAACTTTAATTGATACCGTAAATAACATACTCTCTATGAAAGTGGATATGGTGGTGATGCGTCATCCCAATCCAGGGGCAGGTATATTTCTATCAAAACATGTAAGCGCATCTATTGTCAATGCCGGCGATGGTGCCCACGAACACCCTACGCAAGCCTTACTGGATTCATTTTCCATTCGTGAAAAATTGGGTGATGTCGCAGGTAAGAAAGTCGTTATTGTTGGAGATATATTACATTCAAGAGTGGCTTTATCAAATATTTTCGCTTTGAAACTTCAAGGGGCGCAAGTGAAGGTATGTGGTCCAAAAACATTGATTCCCAAGCATATTGATTCATTGGGTATTGAGGTTGAAACAAATTTGAAAAAAGCCTTGAATTGGTGCGATGTAGCCAATATGTTGCGTATTCAGAATGAGCGTTTAGACATTAGTTATTTTCCTACCACCAGAGAGTACACACAACAATTTGGTGTGAACAAGGCACTTTTGGATTCTTTGGACAAAGAAATAGTGATAATGCACCCAGGACCAATAAATAGGGGTGTTGAAATTACAAGTGATGTTGCAGACTCAAAACAGTCCATTATTTTGAATCAGGTAGAAAATGGGGTCGCCATTCGTATGGCTGTGATTTACCTATTAGCTTCAAAAATAAAATAAGGCATTATGATATTTGATAAGGATGGCACAACGACCATAATTTTCCAGGAAAATATTTCGATTCAGGAATTTCTGAAGAACCTTAATAAGGACTATTCAAAGGTCAGTAATGACAATATCATTGTAAATCTTTTCTCGTTTTCGAAGCTTACTGCTGGGGATATTTTGGAATTCCTTCCAATTTCCAACAAACACCGTGGTGATAAAAAATCCTTCGTTTTGGTTACCAACAAGGTTTCCATTGAGGAAGTTCCCGAAGAAATATGTGTGGTGCCAACTATTCAGGAGGCTAAGGATATTATTGAGATGGAAGAAATAGAAAGGGACCTAGACCTTTGAAATTAAATGTTTTAGGTTGTTACGCGGCAACACCAAGAACGCTCACAAATCCTACTTCCCAAGTATTGGAGATTAAAAACCATCTGTTTTTAATAGACTGTGGAGAGGGGACACAAGTGCAACTTCGCAAAAACAAGATAAAGTTTTCAAGAATCAATCATATTTTTATTTCGCATTTGCATGGTGACCATTTCTTTGGATTACCGGGTTTAATATCAACTTTTCGATTATTAGGAAGGGATAAGGAGATGCATATTTACGGCCCTAAGGGTATTAAAGAAGCTATAACGCTACTTTTAAAATTAGGGGATTCATGGACCAATTACGATTTAAGGTTCCACGAACTCACCTCTAAAGAGTCAGAGGTGATCTTTGAGGATGATAAGGTTACAGTTGAAACGATTCCCTTAAATCATCGTGTGTATACCAACGGTTTTCTATTCAGGGAAAAATTGGGTGAGCGCAAATTGAATATTGAAGCAGTGGCAAAATTTAAGATTGATAAATGCTACTTCCAGAATATCAAAAATGGCAAGGACATTACTTTGAATGATGGTACAATAGTGTCAAATAGCAAGCTTACTTTTGACCCACCCAAACCTAAGAGTTATGCCTATTGTAGTGATACAGGGTACTATCCTGAAATAATAGCGCAAATCAAAAAGGTTGGGATACTTTATCATGAATCCACTTTTTTGGAATCCGAAGCACATCTATCTACCAAAACCAAGCACGCAACTGCAAAAGAGGCGGCAACTATTGCAAAAATGGCTGAAGTTGGCACATTGATTCTTGGTCATTATTCCACGCGTTATAAAACAATAGCACTTTTCAAAGAGGAAGCTGAGGAAATATTCCCAAATGTTCAATTAGCGGATGATGGAAAGGTATTTGAACTTTAGTATTCCCAAGTATATAACCCTTTTGAAAAGTAAATAAAAACATTTAATAACTTCCCTTTTTCCTATCTTTTGTAGAACTTTGTTTATCTTGTTTTAAGATTTCATAAAATGGAAAAAGACCTAGGCAGCTATAGAAAATCATACGAAAAAAGTGCCTTGACTGAGGATGCAATTTCAGATAATCCCATGGAGTTGTTTCAAAAGTGGTTTTATGAAGTTGAGGCTTCCGATACTGTTGATGAAACCAATACCATGGCTATTGCTACCATTGGTCTAGATGGCTATCCTAAGACGAGAGTGGTGCTTCTAAAAAGATATACCTATGAGGGTTTTATTTTTTATACCAATTATGAAAGTGAAAAAGGCAGGTCAATTGATGTAAACCCAAATGTTTGTCTTTCGTTCTTTTGGCATTCCATGGAACGACAGATTATCATTAAAGGTACCGCTGAAAAGATAGCTGAAAATCTATCAGATGGTTATTTTGAGTCTAGACCCGATGGTAGTAAGCTAGGGGCAATTGTTTCTGATCAAAGTGAGGTTATAGCTTCAAGAGTAGTTTTGGAGGACAAGTTAAAAGCTTTGGAGAAAGAATATGAAGGAAAGGAAATACCCCGTCCTAATTATTGGGGAGGGTATTTGGTAAGACCCGTTTCCATTGAGTTTTGGCAAGGCCGACCAAATCGATTGCACGACAGGATTCGTTACACTTTACAGGAAGACTTTAATTGGAAAATTGAGCGTTTAGCTCCTTAAAAACAACCTATTATGAAAAATTTGATTCTGGTTCGGCATGGCAAATCGTCTTGGGAATATTCGGTAAATGATAAGGATAGGCCCTTATTGCAAAGAGGAATAAATGATGGTCATTTGGTGGTCGAGTCATTCAAGCAAAAAGACGTTAATGTTGATGCGATATTTGCTAGTCCAGCTACCCGGGCCATGCATACATGTTTGATTTTCTTACGACAACTTCATTTTCCATATGGTCAATTTGAAATTACCAATGAGCTTTATGATTTTTCGGGGGATGATGTGCTACAGTTTGTGAAAAATTTGGATGATTCACTGGACACCGTAATGATATTTGGGCATAACCACGCTTTTACCCATCTTGCCAATGCTCTTGGGAATAAATATATAGAAAATGTTCCTACCAGCGGATTGGTTTATTTGACTTTTGATACAAATAATTGGAGCACTTTAGAAAGGGGTATCACAATTAATACTATTTTTCCTAAACACTTGAAATAATGATAAAAGCCAAAAATCAATATATCAATCGAGAGATAAGCTGGCTTAGTTTCAATGAGCGTGTTTTACAGGAAAGTGCGGATAAAAATGTGCCACTTATTGAAAGACTTCGATTTTTGGGAATATTCTCCAATAACCTCGATGAATTCTTCAAGGTGCGATATGCAACGGTGAAGCGCATTGTTGAGGCTGGAAAAAAAGGGAAGAGTGAGTTGGGTGGTGAGACTGCCAAAAACCTTTTGGCTGAGATTACGAATATCGTTATAAAGCAACAGGCAAAAAGCTTAACTATTTTGAGGCAAATTAAACAGGAGCTAGAGACCCAAAATATCTTCCTAATTGATGAAACCCAAATAAAAGAATCCCACAAAGAATTTATAAAAACATACTTTATCCAGAATGTGAGCCCTGTTCTTATGACCATTATTCTGAATGATTTAACTGAATTCCCTACCCTAAACGATACCGCTGCATATCTTGCCGTAAAAATGGTTCTTATGCCCGAAGAAGGGGTTGCAAATAAAAGAGAAAAAGATATACGATATGCCCTTATCGAAATTCCCAAAGGCATAGATAGGTTTGTCGTTTTGCCGAAAATTGATGATAAGGATTATATTATTATTCTGGATGATTTGATTCGGTATTCATTAAGGAACATTTTCAATATGTTTTCTTATGAATCCATTACGGCACATATGATAAAAATTACCCGTGATGCGGAGCTCGATATTGATAGTGATCTTAGTAAGAGTTTTATCGAGAAGATTTCTTCTAGCGTTGAGGGTAGAAAAATTAGTGATCCCGTTCGTTTTGTTTACGACAAAAGTATAGGAAAAGACACCTTGCAATTTCTTAAAGAGAAAATGGACGTTGGGGATACCGATAGTGTAATTCCTGGTGGACGTTACCACAATCGACGGGATTATATGGGATTTCCTAGCTTGGGAAGACAAGATTTGATGTATGACAAAATAATACCGCTACCCATTAAGGGCTTAAGTTTAGAGGGGAGTCTGTTAGAAAAAATAGCCGAAAAAGATTATTTACAATATACGCCCTATCACACTTTTTCTTATGTAATAAAATTTTTAAAAGAGGCCGCTTTGGATCCAAAGGTCAGAAGTATTAAGATTACGGTTTACCGCCTCGCGAGTAACTCCCAGGTAGCTGCTTCATTGATCAATGCAGTTAAAAACGGCAAACAAGTCACTATGCAGATTGAGTTAAGGGCCCGTTTTGATGAACAGGCCAATATTGGGTATGCCGAACAACTTCAAGCGGAGGGTGTAAAACTGATTTTTGGTGTACCCGGTTTAAAGGTGCATAGCAAAATATGTGTTATTGAGCGCGAGGAAGGTGACAAAATAAAGCGTTATGGTTTTATCAGTACTGGTAATTTTAATGAATCCACCGCACGTATTTATACAGACTATACATTATTTACTGCACACGAACCCATTTTAAAAGAAATCAACAAAGTGTTTGAGTTTTTCACCACCACTTATAAAATAAACAAATACAAGCATTTGGTGGTTTCGCCACATTATACCAAGAACTATTTTCTGGACTTGATTGATCAGGAGATAGAGAATGCGAAGGATGGTAAAAAGGCATATATAAAAATTAAAATGAATAGCTTCACATCTTACAAGATGGTCGACAAATTGTATGAAGCAAGTGATGCAGGGGTTGAAATTCAGTTGATAATACGGGGCATATGCTGTCTCATACCTGGAGTAAAAGGTATGAGTGATAATATAGAGGCAATCAGTGTGGTTGATAAGTTTTTAGAACACCCCAGAGTTTTTATTTTTGGTAATGATGATAATCCTAAGGTTTATATTTCTTCAGCTGATTGGATGACCCGTAATCTGGATAATAGGGTAGAGGTAGGTTGTCAGATTTATGATGACGATATTAAACAGGAAATGATTGATACTTTTGAAATCTCCTGGAGTGATAATGTTAAAGCCCGTATTTTTTCAGATAAACAAGACAATGCTTATAGAAAAAACAACAAACCAAAAGTACGTTCTCAATTTGCGATGTATGATTATTACTTAAATAAGTTGAAGTCTTAATTATTAACCGTGAATAGTTTCCTTTGTTCCTAAGTTTTTCATGATTTCGGCTTCGTAATCCAGCAGGTCTTGCCATTTTTGATTAACCTCATCCAAATCACCGTATTGGCGTGCAAATTTTAAGAACATGGTATAGTGACTAGCTTCGCTAATCATAAGTTTATGGTAGAATTCGGCTAATTCCTTGTCTTTTAACTGTTCGGATAATAACCGAAAACGTTCACAACTACGGGCTTCAATTAGCGCAGCATACAAAAGACGATGAACCAATTGGTTGGTTCGACTCCCTCCTTTTGGGAAGAATTTCATCAACGCAACCACATAAGCATCTTTTCTATCGCGACCCAAAGTTTGTCCCCTTGCGATTATGTGGTCATGTACCATTTTAAAATGCCCCATTTCTTCCCGTGAAAGTGCAACCATCTCTTGTGTGAGTTCTGTATATTCAGGAAAAGACACAATTAATGAAATTGCCGTACTTGCCGCTTTTTGCTCACAATAGGCATGATCAGTAAGAATTTCATCGATGTTCTTTTCAACGATATTGACCCATCTGGGATCTGTTGGTAATTTAAGGCCGAGCATTTCTTTTCATTTATATATCAAAAGTAATATGATTACAAATTGAATCAAAATCTGAACCTTATATTTGTCATATGGAACATTTTTTTAAGTTTTTAGGAGGGGTTTTTGCAATTTTATTTTTGATTTCAGCAGTATTACAATATAATGATCCTGATGCTTTGCTTTGGATTGCAATTTACGGGATGGCAACTTTCGTCGCTCTTGGATTTGTGTTTAATAGAGTTTCTTCATGGGTTCCTGCGCTTGTTGGCCTCCTAGGTGTTATTGGGTTTTTTTTAATATTTCCCGAAAAATTTGAAGGTTTTGCTATCGGTAAAGGAGATATAAAGAATATCGAAGAAGCAAGAGAAGCTTTTGGAATATTGATTATTGCAATTGTAATGTTTGTTTTTGCCTTGAGAATTCGTTTTAAGAATAAATCAAAGATCTAAGTCAAAAGTTTTCCGAAGAATATCAATGGCTGGGTTTTTCTCCCTTAGTTTTTGATATTTTTCTTCAGGAGTGAAAGCAAATTTTTTGGCTACTTCTTCATTGACCGTAATTTTAAGCTTAATAAAATGGTTATTGAGCTTCGTTCTCAAATGTTCCATAAGATCATACTTTTCCCGTTCAATCTCTTTTTTCATGGTACCGTTGGGCAGTTCAATCCAAATTGTTGTTTCATCCTTGAGTTTGGGGATATCTGAACTTAGATTAGAGGCCAATATCTTTCTTCCATTGGCATCGATTTTTTTCACAAAATCATCCCAATGTTTTTGCAGATCCTCCTCAGTGAAAGCTTCTTTGGGCAGCTTTCTTTCATCAATAACGACTTCTATTTTATTGATTTGATGTTGTTTCTTTGCTTTTAAGCTCGATATAGATAAGCCAGAAACCCTCTTTGCTGTCTTGTGAATGCTGATTGGTTTTGTAATTACATTCTCTTCAACCGCAGTTTGTGCAACCACTTCGGTTGCAGGTTCTGAAAGCACCACAGTAGTGTCGCCATTTCCTTCTGCGATTGGAGTTATCTCTTTTTGTATAGGCGTTGAAGTCACTCGACCAGCAATGGTGTCAATGAATATAGGTTCGTCTTTTGAAAGTATTATTGGTGAAGTTAAAGGTGTTTGTTTGTAAAAAGCTGCCGGAGCAATGAATTCAATAGTATTATGCTCTAAAGCTATGGATTCAGGATTTTTTTTTTCAGCCCCAAAATCAATGGAAGCTAATTTCATGAGGGAAAGCTCAACCAAAAGTCTTTGGTTTTTGCTGGTTTTGTATTTTAAGTCACAATCATTGGCGATATCCAGGGCATGCAATAAGAATGAATTTGAGGTTTGTTTGGACTGCTCCAAATAATTCTTTTTAGCAGATTCCCCAACTTCCAATAATTCAATGGTCTCTTGATGTTTACATACCATTAAATCCCTAAAGTGGGATGCAAGTCCGCTTATGAAATGATGTCCATCAAAACCTAAAGCCAATGTTTTATTGAATAAAAGCAACAATCCTGGAATGTCATGTTTTAAGATAAGATCGGTGGCCGAAAAATAGGTATCGTAATCAAGAACGTTCAGATTTTCTGTAACGGCTTTTCTAGTAAGGTTTTTACCAGAGAAACTTACAACCCTATCAAAAATCGATAGTGCATCGCGCATGGCACCATCAGCCTTTTGGGCAATGATATGTAGAGCGTCATCATCAGCTTCTATGCCTTGGTTCTCAGCAATATATTTTAAATACTCGGCTGCGTCTTTTACGGTAATGCGTTTAAAATCAAATATTTGACAGCGAGAAAGTATTGTAGGTATTATTTTATGCTTTTCGGTAGTTGCCAAAATAAAAATGGCATGTTTTGGTGGCTCTTCCAAGGTCTTTAAAAAAGCATTAAAGGCCGATTGTGAAAGCATATGTACCTCATCGATAATATAGACTTTGTACTTTCCTACCTGTGGCGGAATACGGACTTGGTCTATTAAATTCCTGATATCGTCGACCGAATTGTTCGAAGCAGCATCCAATTCAAAAATATTAAAAGCAAAATCCTCATCTTCGCGTTGGTCGCCGTCTTGGTTAATCTGTTTGGCTAAAATTCGGGCACATGTAGTCTTGCCCACACCTCTTGGACCACAGAACAATAAGGCTTGTGCCAAATGGTTATTCTCTATAGCATTGAGCAATGTATTGGTAATAGCCTGTTGCCCCACAACATCTTTGAACGTCTGGGGTCTGTACTTTCGTGCTGATACAATGAATGGTTCCAATGCGTATTACTTTAGGAGGCATTTTAAGTAATGCCAATGCTTCTTTACAAATATAAAAATAGCGATGTATTCTTCTCTTTATTTAAGATGGATTAAACACTTTTTTATCAACAATTGAAGTAAATTTGCAGCGAGCAGGTCACCTTATCGATCTGACGGTAACCGTCAGGTAGGAAAGTCCGGACACCATAGTGCAGCATAGCGGGTAACACCCGTCTCCCGCTTTTAGCGGGACGGACAAGTGCAACAGAAAGTATGTACAGGTAATGCTGTAGTGAAACCAGGTAAACTCTATGCGGTGAAACGTCATGTAAATCAGTGTTTGAGGGCTGCACGCTCGAGCTGAAGGGTAGGCGGTTAGAACCTTTGGGTAACCAAAGGTCTAGATAAATGATAAGGAGGTCTTTTAGGCCTCACAGAATCCGGCTTATGACCTGCTTTTTATAAGATAGCTTTTTAATTTATCAATGATTTGTCAAGATAACATTGGGCAATGACAGGGAATCTTTGAATCTTACATTATTCGAAAAAACTAAAAACACTTCCACCGTACCTGCGTTGGTTGGTAAAATGTTCCAAATGGGATAGATCAGTGTGTTTGGAATGTTCTATAATCAATACCCCATTTTCTTTTAGATATTGTTTTTAAAAATCAATTCAGGAATTCTTGCAAAATCCTCAACAGAAAAATCATAAGGTGGATCGGCAAAAATGATATCAACTTTCAGCGTGGACTTTTCCAAGAAACTAAATACATCACTTTTTATGGCTGAAATATTGAAGTCCATTTCCATTGAACCATTTTATCAATAAATTTTATACATCTATAATCCGCATCGACTGCGACAATATTTTTGGTGCCTCTGTGATGCAAATTCATAACTTATATTACCAGTACCGGCAAATAAGTCCAAAACGGAAATATCCTCAAAATAATAGTTGTTGTTTAAAATATTGAATAACGCTTCCTTAGCCATATCGGTGGTTGGTCGCACGGGTAACTTTTTTGGGAGCAATATATTCTTCGGCTTTTATGTTTACCTGAAATAATTCGCATTAAAGAGCATTTAAAACAGTAAAATCTAATAGATTCTTTCATCAACTTTAGCCATAGGGTAAATGTCGCTACTGATGGAATAAATATTGAAATATGTCTTTAATATATTTGTAAGCAATATTATATAGTTCATCTCCTTCATTCAATTGAACCAAAAAGTCTCAGTTTTGTTGTTTCCGTATCCAATTTCAATTGTTCCAAGGTAAAGAGCAAATAGTAAATAAAATCTTCTTTGGATGTAAATTGAAAACTATTAAAAACAATAATTTTTTCTGTGCTATAATGGTAATATCCATTTGTTGATCCGCAATATGTACATAACAAATGGGTTCTTTGTTGGCTGCAGAATTTTCAATAAAGCCTGAACCATAACTGTGCCATTGTGTTTGAATTCAAATTCCCCGAAAAGATCATAAATATAATTGTTGATATTTACAAAAGGTAAATAAACATTAACCATGTCATAATTGTCTAATCTCATCATAGGCAATATGATCATTAGCAAGAATTTTGGTATTGAATTTTAGATAGTTGGCTAATTCGTTCTCATCAAACAATGATTTAGGAACAAAACTAAATAGATTGTTACTGTGCATAACAACAACTTCAGAAAATTGGCTGGAGCCCAAATTGTGGTTCTCTGAACAGTTGCTCTAAATTCTTTTGAAGCTCATAAGGGGATAGGTTCTTTTCGAAAACCAATCGGTTCAGACTTAAGAATAGTATTTCCGATGGTGTCCAGAATACAAAAAGAAAGTCCATTCAAGCTAACTTGAATGGACAATTTATTAAAATTTTCCAAAGGGTTATCCTCAGTATTATTGATCTTCTTTTTTGTCATAAATAGGTGGCCAGTTACCACTTGTACTAACTTGCTCCAAAGAACCTACTTTAATTACGTCACCATTTACTTCCTCGACACTAATCTGCGCATTTTCACTGATCCAATAGGTCTTTAGGTTGGTCGCCTAAAACAACATCTTTTTTAACTTTAGCCTCGAAAACAGGGGCTTTATAACCACCTTTATCAATAATCGTCAGATTTCATTTCAAATTTCTCACCACCCTGGGCTCCAGGAACGTTCATTATAGCTTTTATAACGATCATCATCTTTAAACAATGAATCCTTTAACTGAAACAAATCCTAAAGTGTCAATTATTTTAACTTCTTTTAAAAGTTCAATACCATAAGTTTTATCCATCTCCATATAAGATGAATCTCTTTGCTGGGTTATCGTGTACTTGCCGTTTTCAACAAAACTTATAAGGCTTTTGAAATCATTAGCATATTTGCCATTTACAGTTTTATAAGCCTCTTGCGAATTTCTAATATCCTTTAATTTAGAAATAACCTTTGAAAAGCGCTCTTCTTTTACTTTTTTAAACTCCATAGGTCCTGTAACAGATTGATAAATAAGGTATCCGAATCCGATACATGCAATCCAAAGTACAATTTGTATTATGGTCTTCATTTTGTAAGTGTTAATTTTAATATAGTGGTTAACACAAATCTACAATTTTTTTGCAAACCGCCTAATATTTTATAGTAGGATTTATGCATATTATGCATATTGTTAAATAAGCCGCTTGGAACAGGTTTGTAAGAAGATACCAAGGTCTGGTCTGTTGCATATTATCATCTTTTGCAGTTTTAATGAACTAAAAACTTGTATTTTGATGGAATATTGATGATATGATACACTTGACCAATAATCATGTTTATATTTGGGGACTATGAATGTGCTTACCGACTCTTCTTTTTTTACAATCCTAAAGGAAAAATTCCCACATGACCCTACATCAAAGCAGTCGGTTGCTTTGCAGCTATTATCGAGCTATGTTCTTTCCAAGGAAAAGGAAAGATTGTTTTTGTTAAAAGGATTCGCTGGTACAGGTAAAACGACCATTGTAGGGACTTTGGTAAATAATTTATGGAATACCTCAATGAAAGCCGTGCTCATGGCACCAACAGGCAGGGCGGCCAAGGTGATGTCCAATTATTCAAAAACCCAGGCCTTTACAATTCATAGAAAAATCTATTTTCCCAAAAAAGCAAACGGGAGGAGGTGTTCAGTTTGTTTTGGCACCAAATAAGCACCGAAATACTATTTTTATCGTCGATGAAGCTTCAATGATACCTGATACACCCGCAGATTCCAAACTTTTTGAAAATGGCTCTCTTTTAGACGACCTCTTAATGTTTGCCTATTCAGGCCACAATTGTAAATTGATTTTAATAGGTGACACTGCTCAACTTCCTCCAGTACATCTTGATTTAAGTCCTGCTTTGGATGAAGGGAAATTATCGCTCAACTATAATAAGGAAGTGACAAGATTGGAGTTGGATGAAGTCGTTCGGCAATCTGAGCATTCAGGAATATTGGTTAATGCCACTATATTGAGGGAACAATTGCAAGGTAGCTTTTTTGATGACTTTAAGTTTGATGTGAACCCATATTCAGACATTGTAAGGTTGGTTGATGGGTATGAAATACAAGAAGCCATAGATGCATCATATTCTGAAAATGGGAAAGAAGAAACAACTATAATCGTGCGTTCCAACAAAAGGGCAAATCTTTATAACGAAAACATACGTAGTCGTATTCTTTATTTGGAAAATGACTTGGCTGTTGGCGATTATATGATGGTGGTAAAGAACAATTATTTTTGGTTAAAACCCACTTCCGAAGCCGGGTTTATAGCTAATGGCGATATCATTGAGGTTTTGGAAATATTCGCGATAAAAGATTTATACGGATTCAAATTCGCCGAGGTGAAGGTGAAAATGGTCGATTATCCCAATCAACAACCCTTCGAAACCGTCTTATTATTAGATACCATTCAGGCAGTAACCCCTTCTTTATCCTATGAAGATGGGAACAAACTTTATCAGGAAGTCATGAAGGACTATGCCCATGAAAAATCAAAATACAAGAAGTTCCTAGGCGTTAAGAACAACAAGTATTTTAATGCCTTGCAGGTAAAGTTCTCCTATGCCATTACTTGCCATAAATCCCAAGGTGGACAATGGAATACAGTTTTTGTGGAACAGCCTTATTTGCCCAATGGCATTGATAAAGAATACCTTCGTTGGTTATATACGGCAGTTACCAGGGCTAAGAAACAATTGTATCTCATAGGTTTTAAATCTGATTTTTTTCTTGAAACGGAATAACCTATTTTAGTATAAAGTATTAAAAATGAACTCTGAGACCATAATAAGTATATTCTTGGGTGTTGGATTGGCTGCTTCTGTTGGTTTCCGTGTTTTTCTGCCCTTGTTCGCTTTGAGTCTTGCCTCTTATTTTGGAGTTTGGGAACTTAATGAAAGTTGGCAATGGATAGGAAGTATTGCGGCACTCATAACGCTCGGCGTTGCTACTATTAGCTGAAATATTCGCTTATTTTATTCCTTGGGTCGATAATCTTTTGGATAGTCTTGCGATTCCGTTGGCAGCAATTGCAGGTACGGCTGTGATGGTATCCACAGTAGCTAATCTAGATCCTGTAGTTACTTGGTCATTGGCCATTATTGCTGGTGGAGGTACGGCTACTGCCATTAAGGGGGCTGGGGCCTCAACGCGTTTAGCCTCCACGGTAACAACTGGTGGCGTGGCAAATCCGTTGGTTTCAACAGTGGAAACAGGAACTGCTGTGGTGGTTGCAACTGCCTCGATTTTTGCACCTATATTTGCGGCTTTTTTAGTCATTATTATATTAGTCTTTGTATTTATGATTTATCGAAGACTAAGACCAAGGACAAAATCATAAGTAATTAATATAAAGTCAAAAAAAGTGAAAATTATTGCCATGATCCCAGCCCGCTATGCGGCTTCTAGATTTCCTGCTAAACTAATGCAGGATTTATCTGGAAAACCTGTAATTCTTCGGACATACGAGGCTGCCATCAATACGCGATTGTTCCATGAAGTTTATGTGGTAACCGATAGCGATATTATATTTGATGCGATAGTAAATGCTGGTGGTAATGCAATTATGAGTATTAAAGAACATGACTGTGGCAGTGACCGTATTGCGGAGGCTGTTACAGACATGGATGTGGATATTATTGTAAATGTACAGGGTGATGAACCTTTTACGGATCGTGAGAGTTTGGCAAGTGTTTTAAAGGTATTCAAGGAAGACCATGCTGAGGAAATTGACTTGGCTTCGCTTATGGTGAGAATCAACGACTGGGAAGAAATAAACAATCCCAATACGGTAAAAGTAATAATAGATAACCGTAACTTTGCCCTCTATTTTTCGAGGTCTCCGATTCCATATCCTAGGGATAAGAAAATTGAGGATATCTATTATAAACATAAAGGTATTTATGCTTTCAGAAAGCGGGCCTTAATGGATTTTCAACGGTTACCTATGTTGCCTTTGGAGGCTAAGGAAAAGATTGAGGCCATCAGGTATTTGGAGTATGGGAAAAAAATTAAAATGGTTGAGACCGTAGTTAGTGGAATTGAAATTGATACCCCAGAAGATTTAAAAAGAGCTCAAGCAGCATGGAAGTAGATTTTAGTAAAATAAAAGTAATTGGCTTTGATGCTGACGATACCCTTTGGGTGAACGAGACCTACTTTCGGGATACCGAAGAGCAGTTTGCAAATTTGCTTGAGGGATTTGAAACCAAGAATAAAATTGACCAGGAGTTGTTCAAAAAAGAAATGGATAATTTAGAACTCTATGGTTATGGCATTAAAGGGTTTATGCTTTCAATGATTGAATCTGCTCTTGAGTTATCAAATAACGAAATATCACAAGCAACGATTCAAGAAATCTTGAATCTTGGTAAAAGAATGATAGCCCATCCCGTTGAATTGTTGGATGGGGTCAAAGAAGTTTTAAAAGAACTTAGCGACAAATATCGTTTGATTGTTCTTACCAAAGGTGATTTATTGGATCAAGAACGCAAACTTGAAAGGTCGAGCTTGTCAAAATATTTTCACCATGTAGAGGTGTTAAGTGATAAAAAAGAAGTGAACTATAAAAACCTTTTGGAACATCTTGAAATAGAGGTTGATGAGTTTTTAATGATCGGAAATTCCCTGAAATCTGATGTATTGCCTATTATAAATATTGGGGCCAAAGCGGTCCACGTTCCTTTTCATACCACATGGCAACATGAGCATGTGTCGATTGAAGATCACGATTACAATTATTTAAAAATCAATAGTTTGAAAGATGTTTTGAATTATTTGAATTAATGCTATGGAATTGAAGAATAAAAGAGAAATTAAAAACACAATTTCAGGTCATAATGGAAAGTACAAGAACTTCCCTATGGTACCGCGCGTAGTTTTTGGCAAAGGGAGTTTCAATCAACTGGGAGAAATTTTGATGCCCAAGCGGAAGCATTCCGATTCACCTTTTATTTTTATAGTAGATGACGTTTTTGAAGGAACTGAATTAGCGAAAAGAATTCCTGCTATATTTTGCGATCAAATCATATTTATTTCGGCCGATGAAGAACCAAAAACCGAACAGGTTGATGCCTTGGTTCAAAAAATAAGGAATGATTTCCCAGAACTTGTCACTGGCATTGTAGGCATAGGTGGCGGAACCATAATGGATTTGGCCAAGGCTGTCGCCATAATGATTAACAATGAAGGTAGTTCTTCAGTATATCAAGGGTGGGATTTGGTAGGCAAACCATCTGTCTATCATGTTGGTGTGCCAACCATAAGTGGCACAGGGGCTGAAGTTTCAAGAACAACAGTACTTTTGGGCCCTGAAAAGAAATTAGGAATAAATTCGGACTATACGACTTTTGACCAGGTGGTTTTGGATCCAGATTTAACACAGGGTGTATCGAAAGAGCAATGGTTTTATACTGGGATGGATTGCTATATTCATTGTATTGAATCTCTCAATGGTACTTTTCTGAATGCCTTTAGCCAAAGTTATGGTGAGAAGGCTTTTGAACTGTGTAAGGAAGTTTTTCTGGACGGTTTAACGCCTTGTGAATCCAGGGATAAATTAATGATGGCCTCTTGGCATGGCGGCATGAGCATAGCCTATTCCCAAGTAGGCGTGGCGCACGCCATGAGCTATGGACTCTCCTATCTTTTAGGGGTTAAACATGGCATTGGCAATTGTTTGGTTTTTCAACATTTGGCGGAGTTTTATCCTGAAGGCGTGGCACTATTTAAAATTATGCGTGAAAAGCATGAAATACATTTGCCAGAAGGGCTATGCGCCAATCTTTCTGATGAAGAATTCAATACCATGATCTCAGTATCGATGAGTATGGTTCCTCTATGGGAGAACGCTTTAGGACAGGACTGGAGAAAGATAATCACCCCTCAAAAATTAAAATCGATCTATCAGAAAATTTAGTAGCCCATAAATGCAAACACTTGCAAAATTTATTTATTTCAAGTTGCTCGGTTGGAAGACTGTTGGGGAGTTTCCCAAATTAAATAAATGTGTCGTGGCGGTGGTGCCACATACCAGCTGGGTCGATTTTTTTCTGGGACTATTGATCCGAAGGGTTATTAATCAGGATATTAATTTTATTGGTAAGAAAAGTCTTTTTAAAGGACCATTTGGTTGGTATTTTAAGTGGATGGGCGGTGCGCCCATTGACCGTAGCAAAAGCAGTGATACGGTTACAGCAATAGCCAAAATTTTTGATGAAAAGAAAGTATTTAGATTGGCCTTGTCCCCTGAAGGTACCCGGAAAAAGGTAGAACAATGGAAAACAGGATTTTACTATATTGCCAAAGCCGCCAATGTGCCCATTGTCCTAGTGGCATTTGATTACGGTCATAAACAAATCAAATTTTCCCAACCCTATATTCCAACAGAAGATATAGAGGAAGACTTTAAGATTTATAAGAATTTCTTTAAAGGGAGTATTGGAAAAATCCCGGAATACACTTAAACCCTTACAAACCCAATGCCTATACTGCAAGATTCAAAAATACCATCATTGTCAAAGTCATATTCTGCAGAGTCAAACCCTCCACTTATGGTGAATGTGGTTGCAGTAAGTGTTGCCCCGTAAGTATCCCAGTCTCCGGGAGAATCAGCCCATTCGATAGCGAAATAATAGTCTCCTTCAAATTGTTCCCAGAACATTTCTCCACTTAGGGTGTATGACGCACGATCTAAGGGATCAATAGTTAAGGTAAACCTGCCACTACTTTGAACGCTAATGCTTACTGTGCCGCCGTCACCTACTACGTCTACACTCTGTTGTACACCGTCATTAAAATTAGCAGAGGTAGCTTCCCAATTACCCGCTAATTCACTAATTTTAAAATCACCTTCTTTTACCAATTCATCTGTAGGATCCCCGTCTTTTGAACAGGAAAGCAATAAAAATGCGAATAAGGGTGCGAATAAAAATAATTTGCCTAGTGTTTTCATGATATTCGATTTAAAAGATTATTACTCCATTAAAAATAACTTTATAACATTCTTTAGAATACTGTTAATATGCTAAGGAATTATAATCAAAATTAGATGGCGCGTTAATTTTATGCAATGATCTTCATCATTAAAAGCAAATAAATTAGGAGTAGAACGTAACTACTATATACCAAGGTAAATAAGCTTGGTTTTTACAATTAGTTCGTTACAGGTTTTTTAGAAAATGGATGCGCAGGAAATGGAAGTGGTTTATTCCTGCATCGTGTGATATACATTCTGTACATCATCATCCTCTTCAATTTTTTCGAGTAGTTTTTCCACATCGGCTGTTTCTTCTTCAGAAAGCTTTTTAGTCACTTGTGGAATTCTTTCAAAGCCTGAGGAGAGGATTTCAATATTCCTCTTTTCCAGTTCTTTTTGTATAGATCCAAAGCTTTCAAATGGAGCGTAGATCAGTATACCGTCCTCATCTACAAAAACTTCCTCGGCACCAAAATCGATCATCTCAAGTTCCAATTCTTCGGGATCAATGCCTTCTGCGGGGATACGAAAATTGCACGTGTGGTCGAACATAAATTCCACGGAACCTGAAGTTCCCAAACTGCCATTGCATTTGTTGAAATAACTTCTCACATTGGCAACTGTCCTAGTATTATTATCGGTGGCAGTCTCAACTAGAATCGCAATTCCGTGAGGAGCATAGCCTTCGAACAATACCTCTTTATAATCACCCAGACTTTTGTCAGTAGCTCTTTTGATAGCCCTCTCAACATTGTCTTTGGGCATGTTTACAGCTTTGGCATTCTGTATGACGGCTCTTAGCCTTGAATTGGAATCTGGATCAGGACCGCCTTCTTTAACAGCCATGACAATGTCCTTACCAATACGTGTAAACGCCTTGGACATAGCGGACCATCTTTTCATTTTACGTGCCTTCCTGAATTCAAAAGCTCTTCCCATTCTTTAGGTATTTAATTTCAACGAAGGCAAATTTAATAAAAATTAGTCCCTTGGCAAGCGTTAGGAAATCACTAGTATCAGTCACTTTCTATTATTTCCTCAATAGTCTGGGCCAATTTGAAATCCTTTTCGGTAACACCCCCTGCATCATGGGTATTCAATCGAATATTAAGGGTCTTATACACATTGCTCCAGTCAGGATGGTGGTTTTGTGCTTCACATTCAAAGGCAATCCGAGTCATGATTGAAAAAGTTTCTTTGAAATTCTTGAATTCGAAAGTAGTTTCGATTGCACCATCAATATAGTCCCAACCTTTTAAATGCTGTAATTGTAGCCTTATTTCCGCTTCATTTAATTTTGTCATGATTCTAGTTTTATACAAAGGTATGAAAGCAAAATACTTGTGATAATCTAAATCAGATTAAAATATGATGATCTATGATTTCCTGATACGTCATTTGAAGATTTTTAGGCAGTTTATTGGTCTTGGCAAGTACGGCCAAATAGCGTTCATCATTAGTTGTGTAAACCCTTTTGAAAATTGGATTGAATTTACCTATGCGATCAACTACCTCCTTTATAAACTCATCATGATGTACCAAATCCTTACTTCCTAAATGGAATATGCCGCTTTTGTTTTGGTTGATCAAATAATGGATTTGTTGCGTTAATTTATCAGCATGGGTAACATTCATGATCAAGTTGGGAAATACTTCAATAGGTTCATTGTTCCAAATAAGGTTCTTTATGGTCCTGATTCTTGGTGATGAATTGCCGAATACCATAGGAACCCTCAATATTGCTATTTTTTCCTTCGGTAGCCGTAATAACATATTCTCAATCTTGATTTTTAGTCTGCCATATATGCTTTCGGAGAGGGTTTTATCATTTTCATACGATGGATATTTACTATAGGCGTCAAAAACATTGGCGGAAGAGATAAAAAACAGTTTGCAATCATTTTCCGAAATGTATTCTGCAAGATGTTGATGAGCTTGAATTTGCGAAGCAAAGTTTCCCCTTAGTGAAGAAATTATGATTTGGGGACGGATTTTTTTCAATAATTGGAAAATATCATCCTCTTCCATATCATATTTAAAAAATTGCTGATTTTCTTCGAAGGACCTTCTTGCGGAATTATAAGTGCCATAAGTATCAAAATAGGAACAGAGCTCTTTATAGAGGGCATTTCCTATGAATCCACTTGCGCCAAGAATTAGAATTTTTTTTGAGTCCAATTCTTAAAAGATTGATTGTGAAGTTTGTGTAGTCAATTGTTCCAAAGCTTGCATGCCAAGTTTGGAATTCCCTTTAGGATTTAGTCCCGGAGACCATGTGACTACAGTAAATTCGTTAGGTAAAACTGCAGCTATACCACCCCCAACGCCACTTTTTCCTGGTAATCCTACTTCAAAAGCAAACTCGCCAGCTTCATCATAAAAACCACAAGTGAGCATTAATGCATTTATTCGTTTTACTTGATTTATGTTTAAATAGGTTTTACCCCTCTGACATTTTCCATGATTCATGAAAATGTAAAAAGCATCCGCTAATTGCTTGCAATTCATTTCAATTGAACATTGATGAAAATAAAAATCAAGTACAGTATCTACATCATTTATTAAATTTCCGTAGGATTTAAGAAGGTTGGCAGCCGCCATGTTCCTATAACCAGTATCTTTTTCGGACTTGGCTACTTTTTCATGATAAGCTATGGATTTATCATTTGAAAGTTGATGTATAAAGGCAAGAAAATCTTTTTTTGGGTCCTTAAGATGTGAAACCAAGATATCAGCGACCACAATAGCTCCTGCATTTATGAATGGATTTCTAGGGATACCATTTTCAAATTCCAAGAGGGACAAATGATTAAATGGGTCCCCTGAAGGTTCAACACCAACTCTTTTCCATAAATCATTGTCGATAATACCAATGCATAGGGCAAGACTCAAAACCTTGGAAATACTTTGAATGGAAAATAATTCATTGGCATCGCCAGCGCTAAATCTATTTAAAGCCGCATCTACAATATGGATACCAAATTTATTTGCATCAACACATGCAAGTTCTGGAATATAGGATGCTACGATACCTTTTTCATCAACACTTTTTAAATTAGTGGTAATGGTATTTATTATATGTTGATAGTTTATCATTTAAATTTATAAAAGGGCAGTTTTACAACTGTTGCGGGTACTGCATTTTTCCTTATCTGGATATTGATTTTACTGCCTACTTCTGAAAAAATGTTAGGTACGTAACCCAATCCAATACCCTGACCAAGTGATGGCGACATGGTCCCTGAGGTTACCTCCCCAATAGTTTTTCCTTGTCCATCTACAATGTCATATCCTTGACGCGGAATACCACGGTCATCCAATTCAAAAGCAATGAGTTTGCGCTTTGGCCCATGCTCTTTTTCCCTGGCCAATGCCTCGCTATTTACAAAATCCTTGGTGAATTTTGTAATCCAACCAAGACCCGCTTCGAAGGGTGACGTCTCATCGGTTATGTCATTACCGTAAAGGCAGTAACCCATTTCCAATCTTAAAGTGTCCCTTGCGGCCAAACCAATTGGTTTTATTCCAAAGTCGGCACCAGCCTCAATAACCTGGTCCCAAACTTGTTTTACCTCGCTATTCTTGCAATAAATTTCAAATCCGCCAGAACCTGTATAGCCAGTTGCCGAGATAATTACGTGCTCAATACCTGCAAAGTCACCTACAACAAAATTGTAGAATTTAATGGCGCTCAAATCCACGGAAGTAATGCTCTGCATGGCTTCAACTGCTTTTGGGCCTTGAATTGCCAAGAGGGAATATGCTTCTGAAAGGTTTTTCATTTCAGCATTGAATGTTTCATTGTATTTCGCAATATGATTCCAATCCTTTTCAATATTGGATGCGTTGACTACCAGGAGATAGGTTTCTTCCTTAATTCTGTAAACAATCAAATCATCTACTATACCACCTGTTTCATTAGGTAAGCAGCTATACTGGGCCTTACCTACGGTAAGTTTGGATGCGTCATTGGAAGTGACTTTCTGAATCAAATCCAATGCATTTGGGCCTTCAATCAAGAACTCTCCCATATGGGAAACATCAAAAACACCAACCCCTTTTCTAACGGTTTCGTGTTCAATATTAATCCCTTCATAAGAGACAGGCATATTGTATCCTGCAAAGGGCACCATTTTAGCTCCAAGGGATTCATGAGTTTCAGATAAGGCGGTATTTTTCATAGCATACTGGTTTAAGTTGGCAAATTTATTCAAAATATGAAGATGACAACGCCCTCTTAACTAATGTTTTGGTTTTTCGTTCTGAAAAGTAATACGATGATTAGTGACGATTTATCAGATATGCTTTCAATTCGCCATAGGTATTTATTTTTATGGACTTCATTTCCTTGCCCATCACTTTTTGTATCTGTGAAGGAATCTCCAATGTTGTTCCTAAGGTATCTTCGACCACATCTAAAAATTTAACCGGATGCGCAGTTTCCAAAAATACACCATAGGTATTTGTATGTGATTTTTGATATTGCTTTAGGCCTAAATAACCAACAGCGCCATGAGGATCAGCGATGTAATTGGATAGCTTGTGAAGTTGAACCATAGCTTTCTTTGTCTGTTCATCAGTAAAGGAGTAAGAGCTTAAGTTTTCGTTCAAAGCATCCATATTGTCATTATGTAGGTGCCTTATACGTATAAAATTACTCGGATCCCCAACATCCATGGCATTTGAAATTGTTGCAGTAGATGGTTTTGGATTGTATTTCCCAGTTTGCATAAATTGTGGAACGGTGTCATTGACGTTGGTTGATGCCACAAAGTGCTTTACCGGCATACCCAATCGCTGTGCTACCAGACCGGCACATATATTTCCGAAATTGCCACTAGGTACAGAAAAGATCAATTCTTTCGTTACTGATTTAAGTTGTTTGTAGGCAAATAGAAAATAAAACATTTGTGGTAGCCAACGCGCAACATTGATTGAATTCGCTGATGTAAGTTGCATGCTATTAAGTAAATCCTCATCTAAAAATGCCCTTTTTACCATTTTCTGGCAATCATCAAAAGTGCCGTCCACTTGCAATGCTGTAATATTTTGTCCAAGCGTTGTAAGTTGTCTTTCTTGTATATCGCTTACTTTTCCACTAGGATAAAGGATAACTACTTTTACACCGTCAACCCCAAGAAAACCATTGGCCACGGCACCTCCAGTATCACCCGATGTCGCTACCATTACAGTGACCTCATTAGCTGTGCCACTGGAAAAATACCCTAAACATTGTGCCATAAAACGGGCGCCTACATCCTTGAAGGCCATTGTAGGACCATGAAAAAGCTCCAAAGTGGCGACATTTTCTTCAATTTCCACTATGGGAAAATCAAAGTCCAAAACTTCTTCGAGAATTTCTTTTAAAATAACATCCGGAATTTCATCACTGACGAATTGTCGTATGGCTTCAAAGGCAATTTCGTGATTGGATAACGCCTCAATATTGTCAAAAAAACTTTTTGATAATGGCGTAATGCGTTCCGGGAAATACAATCCCTTATCGGGCGCTATTCCTTTAATTACAGCATCTTTAAAAGATACATCTGGGGCTTTTTTATTTAAGCTGTAAAAGTTCATTTATTACTTTAAGATTTTAATACCTTGGGTATTGATTTTAGAGACATGTACGTCATAATCAATCCCTATATTTTGGTATACGTTCTTCATTGCAAGAGCTACTTCAAGGGCAATGTCTCCACCTTTGCTAAATGCAAAAATTGATGGGCCTGAACCTGAAATTCCACACCCTAAAGCTCCCGCTTCCAAAGACTTAATCTTAACATCATCAAAACCTGGAATTAGAATGGAGCGTATAGGTTCAACAATATGGTCAACCAAGGAACGCCCTATTAATTCATAATCCTCGGTAAACAAGCCAGCAACCAATCCCCCCACATTCCCCCATTGCTTTATTCCATCTTTTAAAGTAATATTGGTTTTCAATATTTTTCTTGAATCGGAGGTTTTTACTTCTATTTGAGGATGGATGACGGTAGCATAAAGTTCAGATGGACTGTTGATTGGAATAATATCCAATGGTTCATAACTGCGGACTAAAGTAAATCCACCAAATAGGGCAGGGGCTACATTATCGGCATGGGCTACTCCACTGGCCAACCGCTCGCCTTCCATAGCAAATTCTACCAATTTTGATGTTGAAAAAGGTTCTCCCAACAATTGGTTCATTCCCCAAACTGCTCCTGTAGAACTTGCTGCACTACTACCGATTCCACTGCCAGCTTTAATCTTTTTGTAGATCTCAATTTCAAAGCCGCCTTCATAATCGCTTTCTGCTAAAAGTGCCAGACCAGCAACACCGGCAACATTCTTTTCTATTTGCAAGGGCAGGTCCTGACCAACTAATTTGGTGATTCGGATACCTTTCTCAAGTACTTTACGAATTACCATTTCATCACCTACGGAATCCAATGCAACGCCGAGGACATCAAATCCGCAAGATATATTGGCGATAGTGGCTGGGCAGAAAATTTTTATTTCTTCCATCTTTAAAAGTTACCAATTCTTATGATATCAGCAAAAATACCAGATGCAGTTACATCTGCACCCGCCCCGGCCCCTTTGATGATCAGAGGCTGATTGGGATAGCGTTCTGTATAAAACAATACGATATTATCACTTCCTTCAAGGTTATAAAAATCGTGGCCTTTAGGAATTTGTTGTAGCCCTACACTCGCTTTCCCTTTTTCAAATTGGGCAACGTATTTTAATTTGCTATCAGTTTCAACAGCCTTTTTATACAATTCCTGGAATGCTGCTTCATGTTTTTTCAATGAAGCAAAGAAATCATCATTATTAGTGGTATCTAAACTCTCTTGGGGTAAGAACGATTGGTTTTCAATATCATCGATTTCCAATTGGTTTCCACTTTCCCTAGCGAGAATCAAAATCTTACGCATAACATCGATGCCGCTTAAATCTATTTTTGGGTCTGGTTCGGTGTACCCTTCTTCCTGTGCTTGTTTTACCACATCGTGAAATGTAGTTTTATCGTTGAAGTTGTTGAAGACAAAATTTAGACTTCCTGAAAGTACAGCCTGAATTTTTTGCACCTTATCACCAGAAGCTATTAAATGTTTCAAGGTGTCAATTATGGGCAAACCTGCACCAACATTGGTTTCAAACAAGAAAGGGGCATTATACTCCCTTGCTAACGCTTTAAGTTCCAAATAGTTTGAATAATCTGAAGAACAAGCAATTTTATTACAGGTTACTACAGAAATACTATTTTCCAAATACGAATTGTAGGTATTGGAAACTTCTTCACTGGCCGTATTGTCTACAAAAATGCTATTTCGATAATTCAATTTGTTGACTGTCTCAAAGAACAAGGATTTATCAGCTTTTTCCCCTTCGGACAAAAGTGAATCCCAGTTTTTCAATGAAATTCCGTCTTCATCAAAAATCATGGTCCTTGAATTGGATAAGCCGATAACCCGCGGATTAATTTTTAAATTTTCTTTTAGGAATTTTTGCTGTTGCTTTATTTGATTTAGGAATTTACCGCCAACATTGCCTACCCCCATTACAAAAAGGTTCAATTGTTTTATATCCTCTTCAAAAAACTCTTCATGAAGCGAATTCAAGGCTTTCTTTACATCTTCCTTAGTGATAACTGCTGAAATATTACGCTCTGAAGCACCTTGGGCAATGGCTCTGATATTCACGTTGTTTCGTCCCAGGGTGCTGAACATTTTACCACTTAGGCCTTGATGGCTTTTCATGTTATCTCCTACCAAAGCGATAATTGCCAAATCGGTCTCAACGACGACAGGATTTATTTTTTCACTGCCAATTTCATAAGCAAAAGCATCATTAACGATTTGTTCCGCTTCTGCAACATCATTAGCTGAAATACCAACACATATTGAATGTTCAGAAGAAGCCTGGGTAATGAGTACCACGCTAATACTAGATTGGGAAAGCACTTCGAAAAAACGTTTGGATATTCCGGGAATACCTACCATACCTGGACCTTCTAGTGATAACAAGGCTATATTCCCAACATGGGTAATACCACGGACTGTTTTTCCTTTTTCATTTTTATTTTTTGTTATGATTGTTCCCGGATTATCAGGGTCAAAAGTATTTTTTATTTGGATTGAAATACCTTTTGAAAGCACAGGTTGTATCGTTGGCGGATAAAGTACTTTAGCCCCGAAATGTGAAAGTTCCATTGCTTCTTCATAAGAAATATGTGGTATTGCCTTTGCCTGTTTAACCAGTCTTGGATTTGCGGTATACATACCACTAACATCAGTCCATATTTCAAGTAATTCGGCATTTATGGCTGCTGCGACAATTGCCGCAGTGTAATCAGAACCACCGCGCCCTAATGTGGTCGAACCCCCATTTTCTGTAGATGCAATAAAACCTGCTAGAACAATTATTTTATGGGGTGTTTTTGTGATAAAGTCCGCACATAACTGGTTGGTCAACTTAAAGTTTACAGCAGCTTTACCATTTACATTATTGGTTTTAATAATTTCCCTACTATCCTTATGAACAACATCGAGACCAGCCTCAGCAAAGAATTCACTTATGATATATGACGATAACAATTCACCGTAGCTAACTATTTTATCTGAAAGTTTAGGAGTGATTTCACCTATTAAAAAAGCACCTTCCAATAGGGTTTCCAAGGTATTGAGTTCACTTTTGACCTTACTTAGAACCCTACTTTGGGCATTGATTGAAATTAATTCTTTTATGGTGTTTAAGTGTCTGTCCTCAATTTCCTTCAAAAATGACTTATAGGTACCATCCTGTAATGAAGCAAGACTTGCCGTATTCAACAATAAATCGGTTACTCCTCCCAGCGCTGAAACAACAACAATAGCTTTGTCGCTTTCGGTTTTGGAAACAATGTCTTTTACTAAGGTTATATTTTGGGCATTGGCAACTGAGGTGCCTCCGAATTTTAAAACTTTCATTATATAAATTGATTAACTAAGCCTGAGTTATTAGATGCGAAAAATCGCAAATACGTACGGATTATATGTAGTTTTTTACCCCAATGGGGTTGTACGGGTAATTGTAGAATTACATCCATTGGTAAATGGAGAAAATAAGGTTGCTATGTCCGATTTGTTGAAAAGCATACTTCGTTGTAAGAACCAAAAGTAGTACTTTTGGCTTGCTAATCAAACGTTTCACTAGATTTTTACGGAATCGGCAATATTTACCAAAAATTCTTACTGAATGAAATTTTTCACCAAGGAGCAGATATACGCTGCTGATAAATTCACAATTGAAAAACAGCAAATTTCGAGCAATGAACTCATGGAACGTGCCGCCGTACAAATATTTAACTGGCTGCATTTGCGAATGCAGGGCGCACAAACCAAGATTCACTTATTCTGTGGCATTGGCAATAATGGTGGGGACGGAATGGCATTGGCAAGGCATTTAAGAGAACATGGGTACAATATTGAGGTGAATGTGGTCAATTATAGTGATAAACGTTCAAAGGATTTTTTAATCAACTTAGATCGTTTAAAGGACCGAAAAATTTGGCCACACTTTCTGGAGAGGGACTCTGTATTTTCTGAGATTGGTCGTGATGATATAATTGTTGATGCGATTTTTGGGATTGGCCTGAACAGAACTCCTGACGAATGGGTTGCCAAATTAATGCAGCATTTGAACAATTCAGAAGCTTTTATTCTTAGTGTAGATTTGCCTTCTGGAGTTTTTATGGACCAACCAGTTAAAAACCAAAATGCTGTTGTGCGTGCAAATCACGTGCTGAGCTTTCAAGCACCAAAACTGATATTTTTCTTACCGGAGACCGGTGTTTATGGCAATCAATGGGAGGTTTTGGATATTGGCTTAGATTCAGAATTTTTGACGAATACTAAATCGGAATATGAGCTTATTGGAAAGAATGAAGTGCTACCTATGTATATGCCTCGAGAGAAATTCTCCCATAAAGGCACATACGGCCATTCTTTGATTATTGGAGGTAGTTATGGTAAGATAGGAGCAGTTTCACTTGCAGCCAATGCTTGCTTGAATGCAGGTAGTGGGTTGGTTACCGCATATGTACCCAAATGTGGTTATTTGCCCATACAGACTTCATTGCCCGAGGTGATGGTAATAGCCGATCAAGATGAAAATCATATACGTAGTATTGAATTTGGGATTACACCATCAGTCATTGGAATCGGTGTTGGTCTTGGTGTTGAAACGAAAACCGCTAATGCATTTTCTAAATTTTTGGATAAGGTAAAAGCGCCCTTGGTTATTGATGCTGACGGATTGAATTTGCTTGCTGAAAACAAAGACCTCTTAAAAAAGTTGCCATCAAAAACGGTGCTGACCCCTCATCCCAAGGAACTGGAGCGATTGGTTGGTAAATGGAAGGATGACTTTGATAAATTGAATAAAGCGAAGGCATTTTCAAAAAAACAGGATATAATATTAGTAATCAAAGGGGCACATACCATTACCATTTATAATGATCATGGGTATGTGAATACAACAGGTAATCCTGGGATGGCAACGGCGGGAAGCGGGGATGTACTAACGGGAATCATAACTGGTTTAATCGCACAAGGGTACCAACCATTGTATGCCGCTATTTTTGGAGTGTATTTGCATGGAAGGGCCGGTGATATTGCAATAGAAAATCTGGGTTACCAAGCTTTGACCGCTACAAAATTAATTGATGCGATAGGAATGGCCTTCATTGATTTGTTCAAAATGCCTGAACCTCCTGAGCAAGAAGTTAAAGAAGGGAATAATGGGCAGAATACTTAAATGTTTCGAAATTTAAATCACGAAAACGATTTATTTTGTCTTTACTCTTCGTTTAACCCATGTTAAGGCATTGTCGAACTCAATAAAAAACTTCATTGGTTTTTTGTAGAACAATTTTTCAATCTTAAAGTTGTGCATGTCTATTTCTTTTACGGAGACTATTGCGAAGGCTTTCATATTGTCAAGCTCTCTAAGATAACTGTAAATAGTAGGGTCAACAGCATAGGAGTGCTTGCGAAGACTAATATAACCAAAGGGTTTGTCCCTAAAGTGTATTTCACTGATTCCAATAATTTGATAAGCTCTTTCCAAGGTCAAAGTTGCTCCTTCTTCAAAAGTTGCAACCATGTAATCCTTATAGACTTGTACGGTACCTATCTCTAAATTATACTCTCTTACGATAATGGTTTTCTTGGTTGATCCCACATTCATTTCGTCTATATTATAGTGTCTGAAACGAATGTAAAGTGAAGCGATGCCAATAAATAAAAAATTAGATTAAAGGCTTAAATATCGTGTATACTGCGTTCGCAATAAATTCTTTGTCTTCTATTCCTTACTTCCCTTAAATAGCCAATAAAAAAAGGGAGCCATTATCTGTGACTCCCTTATCATAATTTTCCTACGAACACTTATGTTTTTGATGACTTTTCAGCCTTTTTGATTTTTATGGTCAAGACTTCTTTCTTTTTATCCAAATCCATAAAAATACTATCGCCTTCCTCAAGTTTAGAGTTTACGATTTCCTCTGCAAGGGCATCTTCTATATATTTTTGGATAGCCCTTTTCAAGGGTCTTGCTCCATATTTTCTATCAAAACCTTTATCAGCAATATAGTCCTTCGCTTTGTCAGTTAATTTTAGGTTGTACCCTATATCTTTAATTCGTGCAAAGAGCTTGGCCAATTCAATATCAATAATCTTGTGAATATCCTCTCTTTCCAATGCATTAAAGACAACGACATCATCAATTCTATTCAAGAATTCTGGTGCAAAGGCTTTTTTCAATGCATTTTCAATAACACTTTTTTGATGACTATCTGCTTGTGATTTCATTGCAGCGGTACCAAAACCGACACCTTGACCAAAATCCTTTACCTGTCTTGCCCCAATGTTCGAGGTCATTATGATAATCGTATTTCTAAAATCGATTTTCCTGCCCAGACTATCAGTTAAGAAACCATCATCAAGTACTTGAAGCATCATATTGAATACATCTGGATGCGCTTTTTCAACTTCATCTAAAAGTATTACAGAATAGGGTTTGCGACGCACTTTTTCAGTTAGTTGGCCACCTTCTTCATAACCTACATATCCTGGAGGTGCCCCAACCAATCTCGATATGGCGAATTTTTCCATGTATTCGCTCATGTCAATACGTATCAATGCATCTTCAGAATCAAATAGTTCCTTGGCCAAAACTTTGGCAAGTTGTGTTTTGCCAACCCCGGTCTGACCTAAGAATATAAATGAACCTATAGGTTTGTTCGGATCTTTTAATCCGGCACGATTACGTTGAATGGCCTTGGCTACTTTTGCCACGGCTTCGTCCTGCCCAATAACGTTTGCCTTAATGAGATTTGGTAATTCTGCCAGTTTGTTACTTTCAGTTTGAGCTATCCTATTTACCGGGATGCCACTCATCATAGAAACAACATCGGCAACATTATCCTCTGAAACCACCTCTTTATGTAACCTACTATCTTCTTCCCATTTTTCTTGGGCAACAGCTAGTTCTTTCTCCAATCTTTTTTCATCATCACGCAATTTGGCAGCCTCTTCATACTTTTGTTTTTTGACAACGCTGTTCTTTAGCTCTCGAACATCCTCTAGCTGTTTTTCAAGCTCCAAAATCTGCTTGGGTACATCCATATTAACAATATGAACCCTAGAGCCAGCTTCATCCAAGGCATCAATGGCCTTGTCCGGCAAAAATCTGTCTGTCATGTACCTATTGGTCAATTTCACACAGGCGACAATAGCTTCATCTGTATACTCAACATTATGATGGTCTTCGTACTTTCCTTTAATATTTTGAAGAATTTCGATAGTCTCGGTTACGGTAGTCGGTTCAACAATAACCTTCTGGAACCTTCGCTCCAATGCACCATCTTTTTCTATATACTGCCTATACTCATCTAAAGTAGTTGCGCCAATACATTGGATTTCTCCTCTTGCCAAGGCAGGTTTGAACATGTTTGATGCATCTAAACTTCCTGTTGCCCCGCCAGCACCAACAATGGTGTGGATTTCATCGATAAAGAGAATTACTTCATCATTCTTCTCTAATTCGTTCATGACCGCTTTCATGCGTTCTTCGAATTGTCCGCGATATTTTGTCCCAGCAACAAGTGATGCCAAATCCAAGGTTACAACGCGTTTGTTATAAAGGATCCTGGAAACTTTTTTATTTATAATACGCAACGCCAAACCTTCAGCAATGGCACTTTTACCAACACCAGGTTCGCCAATTAATAATGGATTGTTCTTTTTTCGTCTACTTAAAATTTGAGAAACCCTTTCGATTTCCTTTTCTCGACCTACAACAGGGTCTAATTTGTTTTCTTCGGCCATTTGGGTGAGATCCCTGCCAAAATTGTCCAAGACAGGAGTCTTGGATTTTTTGTTTCCTTTTTGACTTGATGTAGCGCCGAAAGTACTTTCCTTGCCCTCATTGGCATCATCAGAATCACTTGGGAAAGATTCAGAAGTCGGCGAATCTACGATATCATCATCGCTTGTAATCATAAATTTAAATTGTTCTTTTACCCCATCATAATCGACTTTAAGTTTGTGAAGTAATTTGGTAGTTGGGTCATTTTCATTTCTGAGAATACATAACAACAAATGTGCTGTATTTATTGAAGAACTCTGAAAAAGTTTTGCCTCTAAAAACGTGGTCTTTAATGCGCGTTCTGCCTGTCTTGTTAAATGTAGGTTCTTTTTATCTTTTTGAACACCACTTGGGTTTGGGTTAGAAGGGCTTAGAATTTCCACTTTTCTTCGTAAGTGGTCCAAGTCTACTTCCAACGCATCCAAAATGCTGATTGCCTTCCCATTTCCATCACGCAAAAGCCCTAACATCAAATGTTCGGTACCAATAAAATCATGACCCAACCGTAATGCCTCTTCTTTGCTATAAGCAATTACATCTTTTACCCTCGGCGAAAAATTATCATCCATATATTATCCTTTCATCCATAAAATTAGTAAAACTATACCAAACTAGATCAAATACCATACCTATAATCGATAAACATGTCCTAAATGACGAAAAAAGCCCCGAATTACAAAATAATTAACATGGAAATTATCAACTAAAATAGCTGTAAAAGATGTTGATAAATTCTTTTATAAAGTATTTGATATGTGCTTTGAAAGCTTTGAATTTACGTATATTGCCTTGCTTTTTTAACCAAATTAAATAGATAAAATTGTAGAATGGCAGAAGGAGAAAAATTGATTCCCATTAACATAGACAAGGAAATGAAGTCTGCCTACATTGATTATTCAATGTCGGTCATTGTGTCACGTGCGTTACCTGATGTCAGGGACGGTCTAAAACCGGTACACAGAAGGGTTCTTTACGGCATGCACGAATTGGGTGTTCGTTCGAATAGTGCCCATAAAAAATCAGCACGTATTGTTGGTGAGGTTCTAGGTAAGTACCACCCACATGGCGATACTTCAGTTTACGATTCCATGGTACGTATGGCCCAGGAATGGAGTTTGAGATATATGTTGGTAGATGGGCAGGGTAACTTTGGATCCATTGATGGTGATAGCCCAGCGGCTATGCGTTACACTGAAGCACGAATGCGCAAGATAGCTGATGATATGTTGGCTGATATAGATAAGGATACAGTTGACCATCAGTTGAACTTTGATGATTCTTTGCAAGAACCTACAGTACTCCCAACAAGAATTCCTAATTTATTGGTAAATGGTGCCTCGGGAATTGCCGTGGGTATGGCGACTAATATGCCACCACATAATTTATCTGAAGTTGTTGATGGGACGGTTGCTTATATTGATAATAATGATATTGGGATTGATGAACTGATAACACACATTAAGGCTCCGGATTTCCCGACTGGTGGTATAATTTATGGGTATGATGGTGTTAAGGAAGCTTTTCATACCGGTAGGGGAAGAGTGGTAATGCGTGCCAAAGCAACTTTTGAAGAGGTACAGGGACGTGAATGTATTATAGTCACTGAGATACCTTACCAGGTGAATAAGGCGGATATGATCAAAAAGACCGCCGACCTTGTGAATGAGAAAAAAATTGAAGGCATATCTTCCATTCGCGATGAATCGGATAGAAAAGGTATGCGCATCGTTTACATTCTTAAAAGAGATGCCATTCCGAATATTGTCCTTAATACCCTTTATAAATACACAGCATTACAATCATCATTTAGTGTTAACAATATTGCTCTGGTCAATGGTAGGCCGGAAATGTTGAACGTTAAGGAGATGATCCATTATTTTGTGGAACATAGACATGAGGTTGTAGTAAGAAGAACCAAATTCGATCTTAAAAAGGCAGAGGATAGGGCACATATCCTTGAAGGTTTAATTATTGCCTCGGATAATATAGATGAGGTTATCGCTATCATTAGGGCATCTTCAAATGCTGATCAAGCAAGGGAGAACTTGATGGAACGCTTTAAATTGACAGAGATTCAAGCCAAGGCCATTGTTGAAATGCGACTTCGTCAACTTACCGGTCTTGAACAAGATAAATTACGTTCTGAGTACGAAGAGGTTATCAAAACCATTGCTGATCTAAAAGACATCTTAGACCGTAAAGATCGCAGAATGCAAATCATAAAGGATGAGCTTTTAGAAGTTAAGGATAAATATGGTGATGAAAGACGCTCAGAAATAAACTTCGCAGGTGGTGATTTGAGTATAGAGGATATGATTCCTGATGAGCAAGTAGTGATCACGATTTCACATGCTGGGTATATTAAAAGAACTCCGCTCACCGAATACAAGACCCAACATAGGGGTGGTGTTGGCCAGAAAGCTTCATCGACAAGGACGGAAGATTTCCTAGAGCATTTATTCGTGGGAACCAACCATCAATATATGTTGTTCTTTACACAAAAAGGCAAGTGTTTCTGGATGCGTGTTTATGAAATACCTGAGGGTAGTAGAACCTCGAAAGGAAGAGCGATACAGAATCTGATAAATATAGAACAAGATGACAAGGTCAAGGCATTTATATGTACACTAGATCTTAAAGATGAGGACTATGTCAATAATCACTATGTGATAATGGCCACTAAAAAGGGTACTGTTAAGAAAACTTCATTGGAACAATATTCAAGACCTCGTCAGAACGGTATCAATGCCATTGGTATTCGTGAAGATGATGAATTACTGGAAGCAAAACTAACTACGGGTACAAGCCAAATTTTCCTTGGACTAAAATCAGGAAAGGCCATTAGGTTTGAAGAAGGCAAGACGAGACCTATGGGACGTAATGCATCAGGGGTTCGAGGAATACGGTTGGCAGATGATAATGATGAGGTAATTGGAATGGTTGCTGTACATGATTTTGATGAAGAAATTCTTGTGGTCTCAGAAAATGGATTCGGTAAGCGTTCAAGCATTGATGACTATAGAATTACGAATCGAGGAGGTAAAGGAGTTAAAACCATTTCCATTACAGAAAAGACAGGTGGCTTGGTAGCTATCAAGAATGTATCTGATTCCGATGATCTTATGATAATCAATAAATCAGGTATAGCAATTCGCATGAGCGTTGAAGATTTACGTGTAATGGGTAGAGCTACGCAGGGGGTTAAATTGATAAATATCAAAGGTAGTGATAGCATTGCGGCGGTTGCCAAGGTGATGAAAGATGAAGATGCGGTTGAAGAAGTTGACATCATGGATATTGAGGTAGATACAGAAGATGGCACGGCTCTTGATAATGGAAGTACGGACGAAACAAAAAAATAATCATTAAACACTAATATTTAATTTAATTAAAAATGAAAACTAAAATTCTAATCCTCGCAGCAATGTCCTTTTCAATGATTGGCTTTGCTCAAAAAAATGAAATAAAGGCAGCGGAAAAAGCCCTTAAAGGAGGTGATGCCGCAGGAGCTAAAAGTTCTCTTGAAGCTGCTGCTGGTGTAATCGATGCGGCCGATGTAAAAGTTCAGGCCCAATATCATTTCCTACGCGGAAAAATATATGCCGATTTGGCTAAAAAAGGCGATAACAGTGCTTTTGATACTGCAATTTCTTCCTTCAACAAAGCAGATGAAATTGAAGTTGCCAGTGGTAAAGCAAAGTATGGTAAAGAAATCAAGGATAATTTGGTGATAATTGCTGGTGACTTGGTGAATTCTGCGGTAGAGGACAATAAAAATAAAAAATTCAAAGAAGCGGGAGAAAAGCTATATATGAGTTATAAGCTTAGTCCAAAAGATACTATCTATCTTTATTATGCTGCTAGTAGTTCTGTTAATGGTGGGGAGTATGAGCAGGCACTCGAATACTATAATGAACTTAAAGAAGTAGGTTATGATGGTGGTGGAATGGAGTATAAGGCCACGAATATTGCAACAGGAGAAGTTGAAGTTATGGATAAGGTCCAAAGAGACTTAATGGTGAAATCAGGAACCTATAAAGATCCTCTTGATGACAAAACACCTTCCAAATCTGCCGAAATTGTTAAGAATATTGCACTTATATACACACAATTGGGTCAGGATGATAAGGCCTTGGAAGCCTATAGCGCAGCTAGAGCCAATGATCCAAATGATGTAAACTTAATTTTAAATGAAGCAAATTTGCATTATAAATTAGGGGATAAGGATAAATTTAAATCTTTAATGGCAGAGGCGGCTACTGTTGCTCCTGATAATCCAGATTTACATTACAATATTGGTGTAATTAATATGGAGCAAGGTAATCTTGAAGAAGCAAGAGCCTCTTATAAAAGAGTTTTGGAAATTAATCCTGGATATACCAATGCACAATTAAATCTTTCTACAACTTATGTAAATGAAGGTAACGGACTTATTGATGAGATGAATACTTTAGGGAACTCTAGAGCTGATATTGCACGTTATGATGAATTAAAAAAACAGAAAGATGATTTATTCAAGCAAGGAGCTATGGTTTTGGAAGATGCCTTAAAAGTCAATCCTGATAACCAAGGTATATTGACCCAATTGAAAAATATTTATGGTGCGATGGGGGACAATGAGAACTTTATGAGATTGAAAAAGCTCTTAGGAGAATAAACAACTTCAATACAAAATATAGAAAAGCCCTGATGTTACCGTTAGGGCTTTTTTATATGATCTTTTTTATGACCCGAAGTTGATGGGTGTAGGTTCTGGTATCATTATTGAAAATGCCGGAATGATCAATACGGTCTATCCTTACTTTGCCATGAACATGAATAATGTAGTTGTTATCCATTATAATTCCTACGTGATCAATAATTCCTTCACTATTGTCAAAAAAAGCCAAATCCCCAGCTTCACATTCTTCCAAAAAACTTAATGCAGTGCCTTGGGTTGCCTGTTCTGCTGCATTTCTAAGTAATTTATAGCCGTTTATTCTATATACCATTTGTGTAAGTCCCGGGGCATCGATACCAAAAGGTGTTTTGCCACCCCATAAATAGGCCGTATTTAAATAAAGAAGTGCAGTATCAATTAAATGGGGCTTTTCCTGTTTTGATGAAATTAAATTTCCTTCATGTACATGATTGGATGTTTTATGAAACACCGAACCCAGTACTATAGGTAAAAGGTTGCTTTTCTCCATTTCAACAAAAGAAACCAAATCTACAGTATGTTCAGGAGAATCATCCGAATTTAATATGGCATACTCGTTTTCATCGATTAAGATGATTTGTAGATTTTGCACCCAACCTTCACATTTGTCAAAAGCAGTCCGGATTTTACTCCAATTTTTACGTTGTTCCAACACTTTGAAATGTTCCCCATACAATAATTGAGAGATCATTTCGGCAGTTTCTTCTGCGTTGGCTCTTATTGGAACAATGCTTAAATGACAAATACCGTATTGCATAGGATCAGTGCAGGTACAATTTAGTTTCTTTCCAAAATAATGGCTGAGGCTCCACCACCTCCATTACAAATTGCTGCCGCACCAATATTGGCATTTTGTTGTTCTAAAACATTCAGCAGGGTTATTATTATTCGGGCACCGGAACAACCTAGGGGATGGCCTAAAGACACCGCTCCACCATGTACATTTACGTTAGCGTCATTTAATCCAAGTAGTTTCATGTTGGCGAGACCAACTACCGAGAATGCCTCGTTAAATTCAAAATAATCCACATCATTAATCGATATTCCTGCTTTATCAAGCGCTTTAGGTAATGCCTTGGCCGGAGCAGTGGTAAACCATTCAGGTTCGTGCGCAGCATCGGCATAACTTTTAATTGTGGCCAGAGGCGTAAGCTTCAATTCCTTGGCTTTATCGGCACTCATCAATATTAAAGCTGCGGCACCATCATTGATTGTTGAGGCATTCGCTGCTGTAACTGTTCCCTCTTTGGTAAATGCAGGACGCAAAGCCGGTATTTTTTCCATTTTCACGTTCTTGAACTCCTCATCTTCAGAAACTATGATTGGTTCTCCTCTTCGTTGTGGAACTTCTACAGGGATTATTTCATTGGCAAATTTGCCTTTGCTCCAAGCATCTGCAGATCTTTGGTACGATTGTATTGCAAAATTATCTTGATCTTCCCTACTAAAATTATGTTCAACAGCACAGGCATCTGCGCAAACGCCCATCGCATTTTGATCATAAACATCTACCAGACCATCTTTTTGCATACCGTCGATCAACGAGGTAGGTCCAAATTTGAGTCCTGTTCTCATGTACATATAGTGAGGAATAAGACTCATGTTTTCCATGCCTCCAGCAACGGCGATTGAGATATCACCCAAGGCTATTGCTTGAGCGGCCTGCATAACGGCTTTCATTCCTGAAGCACAGACCTTGTTTACAGTGGTGCAGGGAACAGTATTGGGTATCCCAGCAAAAATGGCAGCCTGTCTTGCAGGAGCCTGACCGGTACCAGCTTGAATAACATTGCCCATCAAGACTTCATCTACAAGTTTTGGATCTAGATTAATTTTATCCAGAGCACCTTTTATAGCAGTCGCACCCAATTTTGGGGCCGGAATTGTTGAAAGCGAACCCATAAAACTTCCTATGGGTGTTCTTACTGCTGAAACTATAACAACCTGTTTCATATGTACATTTTTATGATGTAGCGAAATTAATAAATTAAAGTGCAATCAAAATGAATGTTGCGGCAAAAGGTCTATTATATTTTCTATTTTTGAAGATAGATATGAATTAGATACATACTCTTTGGAAAAGCTATATAAAAACCAAGCCCTTATTTATAAATACTTCCTTTACGCTGTATCTATTTTTTGCATCGTTTTCTTCTTTCCTAAAGGAGGTAAATTCAAGTATGAATTTCAAAAAGGGAAGCCATGGCAATACGAAAACCTTTACGCACCTTTTGACTTTTCAGTAAAGAAGTCTGAGGAGGAAATTGCCTCTGAAAGACAAAAGGTCACTGAAGCCTTGTTGAATTATTATCGTTATGATAATGATATAACCAAAGAGGTTTTTGAGGAATTCGATACTAAATTTTCAGATACATTTAAGAATGACCAAATAAGTACACGACAATATTCTACATTAAAAAAGGCTGGACAGGAAATTCTGGAAAGAATTTATCAAAATGGAATTCTACTTAAATCAAATCAAAATGAAATTGGCAATCAGATCTATCTTATAAAGCAGAATGAAGCAGATCAAATTAGTTTTGATGATTTGTATAGGATTCAAGATGTAGAGAGTGTTATAGAAAGTGTTTTAAGAGAAAGACGTTTGAGTGATTTCAATACATCCTTTCAGTCGCTGTTTTTTAATCTGGTCAAGCCAAATGTTGTCTATGACAGTAACCTTTCGCAAAAAGCCTTGGATGATGGACTTTCAAAAATTTCCTTGACTAGGGGGACTATTGACGAAGGCATACTCATTATTGCCAAAGGCGAGGTTGTAGAATCGGAAAATTATAAGATTCTGGAATCCTTGAAAAGTGAGTTTGAATCTGAACTTTGGGCTTCAAATAATTATTATTTCATTTTGTCTGGGTATACAGTTTTAGTTGCCCTGGTACTTATGATGCTTTTTCTATTCCTTAAAAAGTATAGACCCGAAATTTTTGAAAATGGAACCAAAGTCACTTTTATTTTCATCAATATTTTACTAATGGTTTTTATAACCACCTTAGTTGTGAAATATAACGAGGCCTTTGTTTTTGTTGTTCCATTATGTATTCTGCCATTAATACTTAAAACCTTTTTTGATGCAAGGCTCGGGTTATTTGTACATGTGCTTACGGTCTTGATATTGGGTTTTGTAGTCCCCAATAGCTTTGAGTATATTTTTATACAGATTATCGCAGGTATTGTGACGATTCTTACCGTGTCAGAGCTTTACAAAAGAGCAAATCTGTTTATATCAGTAGGTCAAATTACTTTGATTTATTTGATAGGTTATTTGGCCTTTCATATCATTCATGAGGGAAATTTGGATAATATCGTTTGGTTGACTCTAGGGTTGTTTTTACTGAATGGTATGATTACACTTTTTGTACAACCATTGATTTATGTTTATGAAAAGATTTTTGGACTGGTTTCAGATGTTTCCTTATTGGAACTTTCAGATACAAACTCCAGATTATTAAAAGAACTTTCGAACAAAGCACCAGGAACGTTTAATCACTCATTACAAGTAGCGAATTTGGCTGAAGCCGCAGCAAATGAAATAGGGGCGAATGCTATGTTGGTTCGCGTCGGGGCATTATACCACGACATTGGTAAATTGGGCAATCCAAACTATTTTACAGAAAACCAGATTACGAATGTTAATCCACATGATGATCTTAAGCCCATTGATAGTGCAAAGATCATCATAAACCATGTTATCGAAGGAATCGAAATAGCCCGGAAAAATAATTTACCCGATCGAGTTATAGATTTTATCAGATCACACCATGGTACAACTTTGGTCTTTTATTTCTTCAAAAAACAGCAAGAATCCGGGGAAGAATTCGATGAGGCAGCATTTAGATATCCAGGCCCAATTCCATTTTCCAAAGAAACAGCAATTCTAATGATGGCAGATTCTGTGGAGGCAGCTTCCAAAAGTCTTAAAAACCCTTCCTTTATGATTATCGATGAATTTGTGGATAGGATAATAGGAGGGCAGATGAGTGCCAATCAATTCTTGAATGCCAATATTACCTTTAGAGAGATTGAAACCATCAAGAAAATTTTCAAGCAAAAGCTTACGAACATATATCATCTCCGGGTAGAATATCCTGAATAGTCCCAAAAACGATCCATTGTTGTGGGAAGTAGGACTTTTCAATAAGGGCAAATTATACTATTATTATATATCAAAACGGAATAATATTTGATACTAAAGCACCTAGATTCATGTAACTAAAGCCGCCTATTATGAAATCAAAAAAGACGATTCATCTTGTTTTAATTTTGGGTTTTTTATCAGCTTTCACACTAAGCTTTGGGCAATATGGGGGTACAAATCAGGTGGATTTAGAGCGCTCCTTTAATCTTGATGACTCTATTTCATTACGGACCGATGCGTTGGATTCGTTGATTACTTGGCAAGAGCGCGTAATATTACATGTTGATAGATCCGTATTAACAAAAGACACTCCGCTTTTTTTCAAGGCATATATTTTAACTGGCCCCAATAGGGTTAGAGCTACCATGAGTAAGGTGCTAAAGATAGAATTGACGAATAAAGAAAAGCAAATAGTTGCCTCACAATATCATAAAATTCAGGATGGTATGTCCGTAGGTGCCCTTACTGTTCCTCAAAAATTGGATAAAGGTACTTACACGCTGCGTGCTTATACTAGGTGGATGCAAAACTATGGTGAACCATTTTACTACATGAAAGAACTGCAATATGGTTCAACTGAGACTGTAGAGTTTAAGGATAAAGAATCAACCAGTCCTTTTTCAGTTTCTTTTCATCCAGAAGGGGGAAATCTTATTGCCAACTTCAGCAATAGGCTTTTGATTAAAATACATACAAGGGAAGGAGAAATAGGTAATATGCATGGCGAAATCATCGATAGTAAAAGAAATGTGGTAGCTACAGCGGTGCCCTTTGGTCCATACCTAATGTCTGCCATTTTTAAGCCAATACCCGATGAAAGCTATATGCTAAAAACGAATTATGGCTTTTCTTATCCTTTACCTAAATCTTTATCCAATGGTTATTTGTTAAATGTCAGTAATATAAATCCATCGCTATTAAGAATTCGCGTAAAGGCAACTCCCGGGTTTACGAACTCGAAAGTCTGGATAAGCGGTAAAATGGGCGGTATTACCTATTTTAAAAAAGAACTTGAATTACAAAAATCATCTCTTGAAGTTGATCTGCAAAAGAAAGACATTCCGTTTGGCGTATTGACTGTTTCATTAATTGATGCCGAAGGTATACTTTGGGCAAAAAGACCTGTGACAATTCATGCGAAAAACGATTTGAGATTAGAAATCCTGCCACTGGTTCAAGACATTAGTAAAGATGAACGCGCTTTTAAAGTCAAGGTTACTGATTCTAAAGGAAAACCGGTTGCCACTGAAGTTTCATTAAGTGTTGTAAATTTTAGTAACAATTCAGGTATACGTGAAACCCGAAATAAAACTGACTTTAGTTGGGAAAGTTATGAAATAAGTAATGGTGATATCAATAACAATGCCTTTGGCTTTGCAAGCCAGTCTAGGCGAAAAGAACGGTTCTTGAATGATATAGAGCTAATAACCGGGGTAAGTAGTGATAACGACATGATTTCCCAGACAGTACCGAACAAAATCAAATATCCTTTTCAGCAAGGATTGGATTTATTCGGATACGCTTATAATTTGAACAATAAGCTATTAAAGAATACCAAAATACAGATGTTGGGTGCTTCAAACGCAGACGTGATTGCACAAGAATTTAAAACGGATTCATCTGGAAGAATACGATTGGAAAATCTACAATTAGTCGGCGAAACAGAACTTGTATTTAGAACTGTAGGTGCCGATCCAGCATCACGCTTGGTAAAAATAGTTCCCTTACAAGAAGATTTTAAACCTGAGAGTACGTCTACCTCTAAATTGGATTTTAATCCTAATAGGAAGGGAAAAATAGTGAATACCTCGCCATGGAAGCCAATTGATCAAGATAAGGTAGTTGAATTGGATGAAGTAGAAGTAGTTCAAAGGAAATTTAAAGAAAAGAAGACCCAGCCTTCAGTCTATGGTCTTGAGCCCACAAGGGTAAAGTTTCAGGATGTGAAAAGACCTCAAACGATTCCTCAGCTGTTATTGGGGATAGCTGGGGTACAGGTAATAGGATTGGGTACTTTAAGGCCTCAGTTAATTCTTCCTAAAGCAGCAGGTATGGGTCCGGTATTATGGGTGTTGGACGGTATGCCCCTGATGCAGCCTTCGGGCTTGGTCGATATTATAAATTCAATTAGCTATGTCGATGTAGAACGTATAGAGATTCTCTTTGGACCACAGGCGGCTATTTACGGTTCAAGATCCTCAGGAGGCGCAATTGTTATTTACACAAGAAGTGGGGCGGGTATGGATTATGTGAATAGAAAAGAGGGACATTTAAATTTTCAAGGTTATTTTGAGTCGCCCACTTTTGACAGCTATGTCGAACATTTGATCAAAAGACCAAAAAAATATAAGAACGGAATACACACATTATTTTGGGACCCCAAGATCAAGACCGATGAAAACGGAGAGGCTACTATTCGTTTCAATACACCTATTGAGTATGATCGGTTAGAGTTAAAAGCAAGTGCTGTTACAGCGAAAGGTAAGATTGGAAGTGTAAAAGTTGTTTTTGAAAATCAATAAATCCCAGTTTGTTGATTTTCAGGCCCTGTTTATTAAAAGAGTCAGGCTTAAATTTTAACACGTATTATTTTCAAAAAATTCAAAAAAATTGTTGCGTTCTCAAATAGTATAAAGTACATTTGCAACCGCATTTTAGAATGCTAGTTCATTGAAAAAATATTGGAGAGGTGCCTGAGTGGCCGAAAGGAGCGGTTTGCTAAATCGTCGTACCCTAACAAGGGTACCCAGGGTTCGAATCCCTGTCTCTCCGCTAAATTCTGCGAGAGAAGACAGAATTTTAATTTTGATAACCATTTCGTGGTGTACCACGCCATTGGCGTGGCAGGTCTCGCCCGGCTTGCAAAGCCAAAGGAATTGTTATCGCGTCCCGCCAATGCGCGAAGGTCGTCACGCTAGAGGCGTGACCACCCAAGAAGAGTTTAGATGTTCGTTTATATTTTATATAGCGAGAAACGTTCAAGATATTATGTAGGTCAGACTGCGGATATCGACAAAAGATTGAAAAGACATAACCTTGGATTTGTTCCCTCTACCAAGAGTGGGGCTCCTTGGGGATTGGTTTTGCAAATTGAAGTATTATCGCGAACCGAAGCATTGGTTTTGGAGCGACAAATAAAGAAAAGAGGAGCAAAACGATATATTGATAACCATTTCGGGGTGTACCACGCCATTGGCGTGGCAGGTCTAGCCCGGCTTGCAAAGCCAAAGGCATTGTTATCGCGTCCCGCCAATGCGGGAAGGTCGTCACGCTAGAGGCGTGACCACCCAAAAAGTGTTTAGATGTTCGTTTATATTTTATATAGCGAGAAACGTTCAAGATATTATGTAGGTCAGACTACGGATATCGACAAAAGATTGAAAAGACATAACCTTGGATTTGTTCCCTCTACCAAGAGTGGGGCTCCTTGGGGATTGGTTTTGCAAATTGAAGTATTATCGCGAACCGAAGCATTGGTTTTGGAGCGACAAATAAAGAAAAGAGGAGCAAAACGATATATTGATAACCATTTCGGGGTGTACCACGCCATTGGCGTGGCAGGTCTAGCCCGGCTTGCAAAGCCAAAGGCATTGTTATCGCGTCCCGCCAATGCGGGAAGGTCGTCACGCTAGAGGCGTGACCACCCAAAAAGTGTTTAGATGTTCGTTTATATTTTATATAGCGAGAAACGTTCAAGATATTATGTAGGTCAGACTACGGATATCGACAAAAGATTGAAAAGACATAACCTTGGATTTGTTCCCTCTACCAAGAGTGGGGCTCCTTGGGGATTGGTTTTGCAAATTGAAGTATTATCGCGAACCGAAGCATTGGTTTTGGAGCGGCAAATAAAGAAAAGAGGAGCAAAACGATATATAGATAACCATTTCGGGGTGTAGCGTAGCCCGGTTATCGCGCCGCGTTTGGGACGCGGAGGTCGCAGGTTCGAATCCTGCCACCCCGACAATAAAAGCTTTGCAATTTTTTGCAGAGCTTTTTTTATGCAGTTATGTGAGCTTGCTCAAAAACAACTGCATAAAAAAGAAACCTACGACCGTAGGGAGTGAAAGCTTTTATTAGCACCGACCCCACTAAGGTTCAATGAAGTCAATCCTGCCAACCCGACTTTATGGAGGTCGTCACGCTGAGGCGTGACCACCCCGACCAAGAAAATCCAATCACGAAAGTGGTAGAAATTTTTGTTTTTAATGCATAGGCCATTTAAGCCCGTTACTTGGGACAGGACGACCAACATAAGATATTAAGGGAACAAGATTTCCAAATCAAAAGTTGTACCAATGGAAAAAATGGTAATTGTCAAGAAAACTCAGTGCTTTCCATGCATTTTCGGATAGATGCCAAAAGATCGTTTAGATCTGAGGGTTTTACAATATAATCATAGGCACCAAGATCCATCGCTCCTTTAATATCTTTTTTTTCTGCCTTGGCACTATAAAATATCACTGGAATGGTTTTTAGTTCACTATGCAATCCCAATTTTGCAACGAGTTCAAGACCGTCCATTTCAGGCATCAGTATATCACAAATGATAAGATCTGGGAGAAGCTCCATTATTTTTTGGAAACCCTTTTTACCATTGCTGGCAGTGATAACGGTGTAGCCTTCCATTTCTAGAATTTCCGTGGTGTTTTCACAAACTGTACGATTATCCTCAACAAGTACTATGGTAGGCATTGGAAGTGGGTTTTAAATTTTGGTGCATATTAAAGATAGTAAAATTCTTATAATCAGCGACGTAAATTTCGACGAATTGTTTATTGGTGAATAAGGAATTCCAAGTATTGATTCCATCGTGTTCAAAAGGCCACAGAAAGGGTTATTGATTAATAGGTAGCACAATGGTGAACGTACTGCCTTCGCTCAAGGTGCTGGTAAATTCAATAGTACCACCAAGAAGATCTAAATAACGCTCTACGATACTGAGACCGAGGCCGGTTCCTTGAAGGTGTTCTACGTTCTTGGCCCTGAAAAAACGGTTGAACAGCTGTGAATGGTCTTCTTCAGGAATGCCGATACCTTTGTCTATGACCTTTATGGTCAGCTTGCCTTTCGCTACCGATGTATCCATTTCAATATCCTCATCGGAATATTTAATGGCATTAGAAAGCAGGTTTGCTATGATATGGCGCAACATTCTTTGGTCCTGTACGATCTTCGCACTTCCTTTATGAGTATGAATGACCTGTTGTCCGGTATGCAGTATTCCTTCCATATCATCCATAAGGTGTAGTACAAATTCCCGAAGGTCGAGATTTTCCTTAACAACCCGTACAACACCTCTTTCCAGTTTATCCAACGAAAGAAAATCATCCAGAATGGCTCTAAATTGGTTTGATGCCGATTTTATGCGATCGATAAATTTCTGTTGCTTTTGGTACTCTCCCTTTACGCTATACCTTTCAATCAATATGATAGATGACAATATAATGGTTATAGGGGTTCGTAGTTCGTGCGAGGCAATGGTTATAAAGGCACTTTTTAATTCGTTGATCTTCTTTTCGGCTTCTAGGGCCTCACTCAGTTCTTTGGTGCGTTCTTTTACCGTTTTCTCTAGATTTTCGGTATATTTTTGTCTGGCGGTTTCCATTTTTTTTCGCTCTGTAATGTCCTCGCCCGCACTTAGGGTGCCAATGGTTTTGCCGAACTTGTCCTTTAAGGTCGTGTTCGTCCAACCGATAAGTCGAAGGTCTCCATTATTACAGCGTACGTTACTCTCAAAATAAGGCTGCATCAACAATTTTTTATTCCTGAAATAGTGAGGGCTGGTCGTAGCTTCGTTTTCGGACTTTTTAGGTACAACATAATCGAACCATTTCTCACCCTGTAACATTTGTTTTTCGTATCCCAGGAGATCACAGCCTTTCTGATTGATCATTTCCACTTTGTATTCATTGTCCAACAAAAGAAAAATAACCGGGGCAAGATTCAAATACCGCTGTATTTTTTCTTTTTCGCTTTGAAGGTCTTTATGTTGTTGTTGCAGTATTTCGGCTTCCCTGATTTCGGTTATGTCCTGCATGGATATACGGTAAAGGGCTTCTCCTGTTTCATTTCTTGTAACAGTACCGTGAACTAGTGTTATAAAAGTACTCTTGGCGTTTCGTTTAATTCGAAGATCAAACGGTTTGAGGACTTCACTCTTATAGGCTTCCCTTAATTTTAGGAACAACTTGCCAGATTCCCTGCCCGACATATAAGCCGAAAATGGTTTGCCCTTAATCAGTGAACGTTCAGTCTCCATCATTGTGCAGGCGGTAAGGTTAATGTTTTCGATCACCCCTTTTTCATCGAGTACTAAATAGCCAATGGGAGCAAAGTCAAAAAGATCGGTATACCGGTCACGGGCATCTTCTAAATGGTGTTGGGTCTCACGAAGTTCTTGGTTCTGCATCTCCAGCTCAATCTGGTGCACCTCGAGCTCATGCATGAGGGTTTTAGCCTTTTCGATAGTAAGATCTAGTTTTGAATGTGGCATCTTACCTACCTTGGCTTCTGCCTTTGAACGTAGTTTCTTTTTTAGTTGATCATCATTGACCATTTTCCTCTTTTTTAATATCTTCCAATTGCTGCTCCGCCGTTGCCAGTTCCGTAATATCTATAGAGGTGCAAGCGATTGCCGTAATCTTGTTGTCTTCCTGTATGGGCCGTACCATAAGGTCGTAAAAGCGGACTTCCCCAGCTATTTTTAATGAAACGGTTTGTCTTTCGGTTTTTCCTGTTTTCAGTACTTTTTTCTTAATGTCGCCCATCTTTTTGGCATCTTCCTTGTTGAAAAAATCGGCATCCGTTTTTCCAATCATGTTCTTGAACTGAAAATCGGGATGTATATTCGGCATACTGGTATAAGTGAGGTTCTTGTCTTGCGTATAGACCACGGTCTTTGTCATTTCCAACAGATGCTCGTATTTTTCCTTGAAATCCTGTAATTGCTCCGTCAACTGCCTTTCTTGGGTAATATCGACAAAAGTGATGACCACACCTTTGATCACATTTTCGGAAGTGCGATAGGGCATAATCTGCATCTGATACCAGACACCGTTCTTGCTTTTCACGGATTTATGGATCGGGGTTAGCTTGTTCAGTACGTTTTTCACATCCTGTACGATACCGTCATAAATAAGATTAGAGGATAGGTGCTCTATTGGCCTGCCCACATCTGTTTGTATTAAATTGATGATCTTGGCCATAGAGGGTGTAAACCTTTTTATTTTCAAATCGAAATCGAGAAAAATGGTGCCGATCTCGGTGCTGGCCAACAGATTGTTCATGTCGTCATAGGTCTGTGCCAACTCATCGATTTTTCCCTGTAGCTCTGTGTTCACGGTAACGATCTCCTCGTTAACGCTCTGCAATTCTTCCTTTGAGGTTTCCATTTCCTCGTTGGTGCTCTGTAATTCCTCGTTGCTGGACTGGAGTTCCTCGTTCGAGGATTTCAGTTCTTCGTTCGATATTTCCAACTGTTCGATGGTAGACCGCAAGTATTCCTTGGTGGCGGCGAGTTCTTGTTCCAAGGCGTGAAGTTCCGTGGTATCCTCTACGGATTTTTTTGCCTTTGTTTCGGCAACCTTTTCGGAAATCATAGCTACATCCTCAAAAGTGAACATCCAGTATTCGTCGTCAAGTCCCACTTCCGCCAAGGGCCGTAAAGATAGGTCTATCAGTTGCTCGTTACCGTTGGTCTTTACCTTGATATTTTTTCGGGTTTCGGTCTTTTTACTTTTTCGTCCTTTTGAGAGTAGGCTACGGAGGTCGGTTTTAAGCCCTTCACGTGCCATATCGATAATGTTCAATTTGGCTTCGCCCGGGGAAGGTTGCAGGTATTTGCCCGTGTTGCCCGAAAAGTAAACGGCATCTCCTTTACTGTTGACAATAGTGCAGGCTGGTGCGTAATTGGCCAATAGCATTTTTTCGGTAATCCCCGCAAGACTGCTCTTCCATTCACGTTTTTGCGGAATGGCATTTACCGTTTTTAGGGGGATGGGTTCTTGGAAGAGGTGGCCGATATCCGGCATTTTGGCCTGTTTTACATCCTTGAATTTGAATATTTTGTACTTTCTGTCCATTACCTCGAACAGGCTGGCATATTCCCCTAACGATTCCGAATTGCCTAAAAACAAGATACCATTGGGATTCAGCGCATAGTGAAAGATGGCAAAGACCTTTCGTTGGGCCTCTACATTCAAATAAATCAACAAATTGCGGCAACTGACCATATCGAGTTTTGAGAAAGGCGGGTCTTTGATCAGGTTGTGTTCGGCGAAGATAATCTGGTCGCGTATTTCCTTTTTTATACGATAGGTATTGGTTTCACCCTGAAAATAACGGGCGAGGCGTTCGGCACTTACATCGGCTGAAATCGTTTCAGGATAAACGCCCTGCCGGGCCATATTGATAGCATTTTCATCAAGATCGGAAGCAAAGATCTGTACTTTGAGGGCCTTGTTTTGCTTACGAATGGCCTCGTCAAAAAGAATGGCAAGCGAGTAGGCCTCTTCGCCCGTGGAACAGCCTGCAACCCAAATACGGATAGTGTCGCCATCTTGTTTGTTTTCAATAATCTCGGGAATGGCAGTTTGTCGTGCCGCAATAAATGCCTCCTTGTCCCTAAAAAAACTGGTAACCCCAATCAGAAGTTCCTTGAACAGTTTTATGACTTCCTCTTGATTATTTTGAAGATGCTTGATGTAGTTTTCCAGCTTGTCGACCTGGTTTAGTGCCATCCGTTTTTCTATCCGCCGGATTACGGTACTGCTCTTATAATCGCTAAAATTGCAACCCGTTTCGTTACGCAATAGGATGAAGATTTTCTCTAATAGTTCATTGGGCGTTGAAACGGGAATGGGCTTTTCCTCAGGTTTGAACTTTCGGTTTTTCGCATATTTGAGGAGCATATCGGGTATTTCCTTCACAGGAAGTATAAAATCTTCCGCTCCCGCTGCAATGGCGCTTCGGGGCATGCCGTCATATTTCGCCGTGGTGGGATCCTGAACAATGGAGAGTCCGCCCTTACCTTTGATTTCCTTTAAGCTCAAAGTGCCTTCCGTGCCTGTGCCCGATAGAATTATGCCGACCGCCCTATCGGTCTGATCCTCTGCCAAGGAGCGAAGGAAAAAATCGATGGGCTTACGAAAACCCCTGGCCGCCGTAGGATCCATTAAGTGCAGTACACCGTTGAAGATGGCCATGTCCTTGTTCGGCGGAATGATATATACATGGTTCGGGACGACTTTGGTATTGTCCCTGACCTGTGTTACAGCCATTTTCGTATGGTTTTTCAATAGAGGGACCATCAAACTTTTATGTGTAGGATCTAAATGTTGCACCAGTACAAAGGCCATTCCCGGGGCATCGGGCATCGCTTTAAAAAATTCCTTGAAAGCTTCCAATCCGCCTGCTGAGGCACCCATACCCACGATCAGGAATTTATTTGCTTCATTCCCCGAAATAGTATCCTTTTTTAAGGACACTTTTTTGGTGCCGATCTTGGTTGCCGTTGTTTTCCGTTTTGCCATAGTATTTCTTTGGTAGCCTTAAAAATGATTTCGACCAAAGTTAAATAAATGTATCAAAGCCTTGCAGGTAACGAAATGATATTTATCAGTACTATTTGCTTGTATATTACTTTGTTGGCCATTCCCTCTTTACTTGTCATACCGAGGCACAAGGAATCTCTTTCTTCGTAGCCCCCAATTTTCGTTACGTTGGATTCTTTGCTACGCTCACAATGACAAGGGTCGTGACAAGAACAAAAACCAGAGTCCCATCATTCCTCCCCTATCAGCAATTCCACTTCACGCTTACCCAATATTTCCTCTAGGTCTTCTTTGTCCACTACTTCTTTTTTTAGCAGGAGTTGTGCCAGTTTTTCCAATTCTGCTCGATGTTCCAACAAGATGTTTTTTGTTCGCTCGTAGGCCGTGGTTATCAAATCTCGGACTTCTTTATCAATAAGTTGTGCCATATCTTCACTATAGGGTTTACCCAACATACGTTCGTTCTTACCAGTTGAATCGTAAAAACTTAAAGGGCCAATCTCTTCATCCAATCCATAATAGGCCACCATGGTATAGGCTTGTTTGGTAACTTTTTCGAGATCGTCCAACGCACCAGAGGAAATCTCATTGAATATTACTTCTTCGGCCGCGCGTCCTCCAAGCGATGCGCAGATTTGATCCATGAACTGCGATTTGGTCACAATTTGTCTTTCTTCCGGTAGATACCAAGCTGATCCCAATGACTTCCCCCTAGGGATAATAGATACTTTAACCAACGAATCCACATTTTTCAGGTACCAACTAACAACGGCATGGCCCGCTTCATGATGTGCCACGATTTCTTTTTCCTTGGGAGAAATGATTTTACTTTTTCTTTCAAGTCCACCTACTATGCGATCTCTAGCCTCCATAAAATCTTCTTGCTCCACCGCTTTCTTTTTTTTACGGGCAGCTATCAAGGCAGCCTCGTTACAGATGTTGGCAATATCGGCCCCTGAAAATCCCGGACTCAAAGACGCCAAAACTTTGACATCCACATTCTTCGCCAATTTTAAACTGCGCATATGAACGCCGAATATGGCTATTCGCTCCTGTTTATCGGGTAGTTCAAGATAAATGTGTCGGTCAAATCTCCCTGGGCGCAAAAGTGCCTTATCCAAAATATCTGGCCTGTTGGTAGCGGCAAGAACGATAACACCCACATTTGGTCCGAAACCGTCCAATTCTGTCAACAATTGGTTTAGGGTGCTCTCCCGTTCGTCATTGGCCTGAAAAGCGTTGACCTTACCACGTGAGCGCCCTACGGCATCTATCTCATCGATAAAAATGATACTTGGCGCTTTTTCCTTGGCACGTTTGAACAGGTCCCGTACACGTGAAGCCCCAACACCAACGAACATTTCAACGAACTCCGATCCCGACATAGAGAAAAAAGGTACCCCAGCTTCACCGGCCACTGCTTTTGCCATTAATGTTTTACCGGTACCCGGTGGTCCTACGAACATAACTCCTTTGGGAATTTTAGCACCTAATTTAGTATAGGTTTCAGGATGCTTTAGAAAATCGACCACCTCCATTACCTCGGTCTTGGCTTCTTTTAAGCCAGCAATGTCATTAAAGGTTACTGTGCTTTTTGAATCGGTATCCATTAGTTTCGCTGTGGATTTCCCGAAATTGAACAAAGAACTCCCCATAGAGCTACCTCTTCCCATTTTCCCTAGCATAAACATCCAGAATACAACTAGAATTCCCAGAGGTACAATCCAGGATAGTATATTTATCCAATTGGTATTGTTTTGATAAGTTACCTCGATTTTATCTTCTACAGAAAAACTCTCTTGGGCTTTTTCCAATTTATTCTCAAAACTTTCTACCGACCCAATTTGCATGCTGTAATGTGGTCCGACCTTTGAGCTGGATATATTATTAGTTATATCACTGTATTTGGCGTCTTCCAGACGTTCTTTTTTGATATAGATTTTGGCAACCTCTTTGTTCAGCACAACAATTTTCTCCACATCGTGTTGACTTAACATCGTCTGCTCAAATGCCAACCATCCAATTTCCTTAGAACTGATCCCTGGATTTAGGAAAATTGTAAAAAGAATCAGCAATGCGAATAAATAAATATAGGTCCAACTTACACCATAACCCCCTGATGGAAGTTTTGGCTTGTTTTTATCTGAGGGATCAGGTTTTTTTAAATTCATTAGAATGATATCTCATTGATATAAATGCCATTGTATTCAGTAGCATATAAACCCAAAATTATTTGAATTAAATCTTTCTTAAAATGATGTAGGTCATTTCGAAATATTCGGATGTTCATTTATTTTGTCATTAAAGTTTGGAGTAATGCAGAAGAATAAAAAGTCTCGATTAATTCTGACGGTTATCACCTTATTGATTTTAGGAAGTTGCGGCCCTGTTGTCATTTCCTCAAGAACAGGTAATCCGCCACCACCTTGGTTCTACCCTAACCGTCTGGAAATAGTGCGTTATGTATATTTTCCGGAACACCATTTTTATTATGACCTATCAGCCAGTACTTATCTTTATTTGGACGGGGGCATTTGGGTAAGGCGCAAGGTCTTACCACCACGCTACCGCAATCTGGACCTGAGGCGTTCAAGGTACGAGCGGGTAAAAGGGTATCGAGGCGATAACATACGCCAGTACCATCAAGAAAACAATGCAAATAGAGGTAGAAGTAATAGGAATACCCCTAGAAGCAATTGAAATGCCACAAGAAGAAGTACAGAAAATGATAACATCATAAATACAAAGGCCATGAGAAAAATTAAAACAAGTATCGGCTTACTTTTTGCAATCTTGATAGCAATCCCAATAATAGCTTGCAAGAATGCCAATGGTAGTGAAATAAGTACCGATGTAGATAGTATACAATTTTATGCGGAGCACAGGAATACTGATGAATCCGCAGAAAAGAACAACAAAGAATTTAAGGGCGGGCCAGTTGATTTTACGGAGACCGCCAAAAAAGTTTTGGATGCCGTGGTACATATTCGTTCTACACAGTCTTCCCAGAGCGGAAATCGGGATGTGCTGCCCCGCCAATTGCCGGATTTTTTTAAGGATTTTTTCGGGGATCGGTTTCAAATGCCGGAAAATTTGCCCCAACAACCAATGTATGGTTCAGGTTCCGGTGTCATCATTGACGAAAAGGGCCATATCGTGACCAATAACCACGTTATCAATAATGCCACGGAATTGGAGGTTACCCTACATAACAACGAAACCTATATGGCTACTGTTATCGGTGCCGACCCAGCCACCGATCTGGCATTGTTACAAATCAAGGGAGATAACCTGAAATCCCTATTATTTGTCAATTCTGATGATGTAGAGATTGGAGAATGGGTTTTGGCTGTTGGAAATCCATATAGTTTGTATTCCACGGTTACTGCGGGTATCATAAGTGCAAAAGCACGTAGCATCAATATCAACCATGAGAAATTTGCAATTGAGAGCTTTATCCAGACTGATGCGGCCATCAATCCCGGTAACAGTGGTGGTGCCTTGGTTAACCTTGATGGCAAAATTGTTGGCATCAACACTGCTATTGCCACCCGAACCGGAAGTTATACCGGATATGGTTTTGCAATACCCAGTAACATTGTTACCAAAGTGGTAGCCGATCTTTTGAAATATGGTAGCGTACAGCGCGGTATGCTGGGCGTGACCATAATTACCATGAACGGCAGTTTGGCCAAGGAAAAGAAAGTTGAATTCATCAAAGGCGTTTGGGTCGAAAACGTCGGCGAAGATAGTGCAGCTGAAAAGGCAGGTATTAAGGCGGGAGACGTTATCATCAAAGTGGACGGAATAAGCGTTACTACCTCGCCAAGATTACAGGAAATCATAGCACAGCATAGACCGGGCGACAAGTTATCGGTTGTCGTGAACCGGAAAGGAAAGGAAAGGGAATTTCAGGTTACCCTTGAAAACGTAAAAGGTTCTACGGATATTACCAAGAAGGAAAATGTGGAAATACTCAACTATTTGGGCGCCGATTTTGAAACACTTGATAAGGAAACCACCAAAAAATTGAATCTGGACGGTGGTGTCAGGGTAGTAAACCTATACCCGGGAAAACTGCGCCAAAGCACCCAAATACGCCCTGGTTATATCATCACTCATATTGATGGTAAAAAAGTGACCAATATCAAGGAATTTGTGGCGATTTTGGAAAAGAAAAAGGGCGGTGTTATGTTTGAAGGGGTATACGAGGATGCGCCAGGAAAACAATACTATGCTTTCGGTCTGGATTCTTGACGCCGTTACAAAAGCATTATATAAATAGTCTATAGACTTGGGATTTGAGACTTGAGTGTAGAGGCCTATTATATCTTAATAATATCTGTCGGGGTTTCCACTAGAATAGTAATATCTCCCCGTAAGGCAATCGGCTGTTTCATAATTTCAGGATTGTGCTGAATCATCTTTATCCAATCTTCGGTGGAAAAATCGTGCTGCTCGAAACGTGCTTTATAAGCTGGATGTTCTTGATTGACGAGATCTTTGACATTTATATGCAATCGATCTGCAAGTTCCACAATTTGGGTTCCGGTCAGTTTTGTTTTTAATATATCTATTTCTTGAATTGGTAATCCTTCAGCTTTAGCATACGCCAAGGTTTGTTTTGCCCTTATTGATTTTGAGCTATAGTACAATGTAATTTGTCTGTCTGATGTGGCTATTTCTCCCATAAAAATCTATAATCTAATGAATTATTTTTTTTGATGTGTTTCTAGATGATGTTTTAACAATTGCTTCAAACTCTCCAAATATTCCTGCATAACTTCTTTATTTATATGTGGATGCTCGGTCGCAGGAATGGTCATTGGGTTTTCGTCCAAAGTGCGATAAAGCCAAGGATAATTGGATTCAATCGTATTAGTAAGCTGGGTTATTTCTTTTAGGATTCCTTGTAGCTGTTTCATTTGAATGTCTTAAGCGTTTAAAATTATGGCGGATTTTCTGTAATCACCATGACATAAATCAGTATAAAAAGGTATCCCTACAAAAACATTGGGCTCCCTAAATAGATTTAATTGTTATCACCATAATAAGTTTCGCCGTCCTGACCTAGGTCATTTAACATATGGTGTTGGGTGTTTAAATTTGATATCAAATAGAAAACATCATCATGAAAACAATCCTATACGCCACCGATTATTCCAAGAATTCAGTGGCTGCATTGAAATATGCCCAAAAACTGAGCACCATGTTAAATGCCCGTTTGGTGGTCACCCATGTATTCGGATACCCTGTCGTTACTGAAGGTATGGTAACCGAAAACTTGCTCAAAATGAGAAAACAGACCCTTATAAAGCATCGTGACAAATTGCAGTACTTCTGCCAATACCATTTGGGAGACCAATGGAAAACAATGAATCTACAGATTGCCCCGGTCGAAGCTTTGGTTATTCTTGATGGTATTCTGGCCATTGCCATCGATTGGCGGGCCGAACTGATCGTTGTGGGTACCAAGGGCCAAAGTGCCTTTCAAGATGTTTTAATGGGCACCACCACCAAGCGATTGATAACGAAAGCAACGTGTCCCGTGCTTGCCATTCCTTCCAAGACAGGTTATACCGCTCCTAAAACGATTGTTTATGCCACCGATTTTGAGCAAGAAGATGTGTATGCCATTCGAAAAACGGTTGAACTGGCCAAACGTTTCGAATCAAAAATAAGCTTGGTTCATATCTCCACTAAAAAAGAATTTGCCAGCGAGATGCAAATGGAGTGGTTTAAAAATTCATTGGCGGAGAAAGTTACCTACGAACATCTTGAATTCAAACTGTTGTTCTCGGAAGATATCTTTAAATCGCTTCAGAGCTACCTCGAAGAGGTTGGGGCCGATCTTGTGGTTATGCTCGAACGTGAAAAACACGGTTTCCTAAAAAAATGGTTCCACCGCGATTTGGTCAAAAAAATGCACTCATTTGGCGAGGTACCATTATTGAGTTTTAACGAGGCCAATTTGAATGTATTCGACTTTTCATTGCAATGAAGACCTTTATTGTTATGTGTTCAAAATTTAAAAAGGACTGCAGTACCTGAGTATCACAGTCCTTAATGTTAGGTGTTAAGCAACTTTTTTACACTTACCAATGTTCGAGGTAGAAACATACTAGCGATACATAAGTACAACGAACGATAAGGTTCAAAAAAAGACTTGAACACCTTTTTATGATTCCTAAGGCATTGCTGCTTAGGAAACTTGATTTTAGAACATTTGTTCTAAAATTTAAAAAAAAGAAACTGGAGCACCTAAATGTTCCAGTTTCCCAGAAGTTGTTATTTCTACCCGATGACCGCTTACACTGATCATTACTGGGATTCATTAAACCCTTTCACGATTCAAATGGTTTAAAGGATGTCTTTAACCTCTTCTTTTTAATTATGGATTCTTTTATCCCCATGATTTAAAAACCCACTTTTATTTTTTCAAAGAACTATTTTAATTTTAAAGTTGCGGCTAAAATAATATGCTCTTATCACCTGTGATATGACCTAGATCAGTTTGCAGCATTTTTTATAAAGTGTTTTTAACTTGTCATTACGTTCGATGTATCTTCCGATCATCTTATTACTAAAATGATGTTGATCTTTATCTTGGTAAAAACAGGTATACAACACTTCATTATGATCTTGATTGTTTTGCAAGAATCAAGACCAATTCCATTTCGTTCTTTAAAGAAACCGGGACATTTTGATGTCCCGGTTTCCAGAAGGTTGATGGCCGTTCTTGACGGCCGCACTAAGGCGACGTGCAATATATTCGTTTACATCGGGCAATAAGCGCTGTATCATCTTATTGAACTCGCTTTGCTAATAATCTTCCTTTAGACGAATCAATCGCTCAAAGGAAAGGGCCTCTAGCCCATGAAGACCTGTGGCTTCATATGAAATATTCTTCCTTTTACTTTTTTTCATGACTATTCACTTTTTAGTTATGACCTATTCTTTTGATGACCCTATAAAAAACTAATTTCTTCGTTATCGCAAAATTTTCAAATGCTGTGCTAAAAACAACAATGGTGATACCCTGGTTTAAACTTGTTTTCCGTGTTATCCTCAATATTCACTGAATTATTCTTTTAAGGTATTGTTTTATAAAGAAATGACATACAGGCATTTACGTATGAAAAAATGTCATTTTCGATAAAATCTAAAAATGTCAATTTGACATTTTCTTTAAGTTTTTTTTAATAATCGTACGCGCAATTCTTAAAGAATTTTTAAAAGGATTTGTCGTGGATTACCAATATCCGGTTTGGCATTTAATTTGTCCTTTTATATTCCAGATTATTTGAATTAATGTTTAACCTAAAAAATTGTAGTTATGAGTAATTTGGTAACAACAAGAAAAAATGGAAGTATGGCAAACACAAATTCAAATGGCCCTACTTTCCCGACATGGCCCTCTTGGATAGATGAAATGTTCAACCGGGACCTACCTTCAGTTTTTACTTCGAATTTTAATACCGGCATCACCTTGCCCAAGGTAAATATCCGAGAGAGCAACAATGCCTATTTTGTAGATATGGCCGTACCGGGTCTTAAAAAGTCCGATTTCCATATTGATCTTGACAATCAAGTACTTTCCATCTCTACAGAAATGGAGGAAAGCAACGAACGGCAAGAAGCTAATTTTACCCGCAGGGAATTTGGGTATTCTTCCTTTAAGCGATCCTTCTCCCTTCCGGAAACGGTAAAAGAAGATGATATCAAGGCAGAATATACCAATGGCGTACTTAGTATCCATATGCCCAAAAAAGAGGAGGCAATCCCAAAACCTGCCAGAAGTATCAAGATTTCTTAAATGTGGTTATTGAAGGCTGGTTCTACTGGCCTTCTTTAATTAATTCCACTCATTGAATCGAATACGAATTTTAAATAGCATCTGAAATGAAAGTATTTGGAAAAGAAATAGGAAAGGATATCAAGATTCCCCCATTTATAGATAATTTTTTTGGGAAGCTCTTACCGAACAATAATAAGGATAGTGAAGAACTGGTAACCATTCCCTCTACCAATATTAGCGATGAGCAGAAGACCTTTGAACTCTCCTTCGCTTTGCCAGGGTTGGACAAGGACAATGTCAACATCGAAATACAGGACGATTATCTTGTTGTAAGTGCTCAAAAAGAGCAGAATCACGGGGAGCAACATAAAAATTGGGTACGCACAGAGTTCGTAAGCAATTCGTTTTACAGGGCCTTCCGATTACCATCCAATGCAGATCCCGAAAAGATCCAGGCCAAGATGAAGAACGGACGTTTGGATATTAAAGTTGGAAAGGCTAAAGCACCTAACCAGAAAAACAGGATTATCGAAGTAAGTTGAATTGTAGTGTATAAAAAAGATTTAAAATGAAGTAACAAAACTAAAATTACAAAAGATGAAAAAATATATAGTATTGCTATTGGCGGCACTTTTAACTACAAGCTGCAATAGCCAGGAAAATAAAAACAAAGAAGAACCGGATAAGAAGGAAGAAGTTGTTGCCGAAGCCCCAAAAGGCAGTTGGAAGGTCAATAGGGAATACGATGAAGCAGGGAACTTGATACGGTACGATTCCATTTATTCATGGTCTTCGGGCGATGATCTGGATAAGTTGGCAACTTTTGACCGTGATAGCACTCTAAAATCGATGCAATCCAGGTTTTACAGAAACTTCTCTCAATTCGACTTTGACAAGGAAGGGTTTGGAGACTTGTTCACGGAGGATTCACTATTTATGAAACGGTTTTTCAACAATGACTTTTTTGGAAATGAGTTTGGGAAGGACTTTATGGATATAGATAAGATGCACGAACGTATGGAGGCCATGCAAAAACAATTTTTGGATAGGTACAAACCCCTGATGGAGCCACAAAAAGAGGAAGATTCATTAAATCAGGATTAGTGGGTTGTTCTATATGAAATTCCAAAATGGAATGCCATGCGATTTAGAATAAAGGTATTTTTCAAGAAAAGACTGGTCGCCATATTCGCTGGGCTGTTTAGTGTTATTTGGCTGCTGGTCTTTTCATTATTACCTATGAATGGTATCATCATTCATATTTTCATGGCGGTATTTTTTTTAGTAATGATTCGTTGGTACTTGTCCATATCCTAAACTTTAACATGAATCCATAGCAAGCTAATTAAAATCTGTAAAAAAGAGATAAACTAATAAAGCATTTAATATGATAAAGACCGATTCAATTTCAAAGCTTGGATATCTAGTTTTCGCGCTACTTACATGTTCGGTTACTTCCTTAAAGGGACAAACCTTGTACGCCTTGAAAATAGACCGAAACATCCGTCTTGAGGCCAAGGAAATAACTGCCCAGTATCAGCCACGCCTAGTAATGGGTGCCGACCAGGCCTTGGAGTTCCAATCAACGGTGGCAAGATATCTGGTCAAAAAGCGTGCTGTTGAGCAGGACCCTAATTTATCGCCCAAGGCGAAGTATGGTTTATTGAAGCGCCTATCAAGCCATGAGACTTCTGTAATGATCGATGTTCTCGAATCGTATCGTTGGCAGGAGTATATGCGAATTAAAGCACAAATCCAACCCGTACCCGAACCCTTTGATTTAAGGGAAAATCTTGTCGTTCAATAAGAAGGTACTATAGATTAGGTTTTTGACTTTAACCCCAAGCTATATCCATGACGGCTTTTTTTATTTTTCTAATAACTAAATGATTTAAGTTTTACATCCAGGACTAATGATACTTGGAGTTGAAGAAAAAGGTAGTGCCAAAAAACAAACGTTTTATAGTACTGATCTAGAACGGGTAAACTATTTGATAAGTTTTGATTTTAAGAATATGTTTTCTTAAACTTTTAGGATAAAGAATTGCATCATTTGTTCTTGTATATAAGAAATTGCAAAGCGGTGTACAGCTATAGAGCGGTGTACAGCTATAGACTAGTAAGGTAAATCGAAAAAGTAGGGGTGTTGTTACACGTAATCCTATTGAAGCATTAAAGTATGAATAGCACAAATTAATAAAGAGAGCAATGGATATTGTTTCGTGAAAAAAAGTATGAAAAGTCGTAAAAATCACTTGATTTCCAACTTAGCTTCAGGGGTTTATGGCCCCATATATAGCAATGGAGCTATATTCATTTATAAGAAGACTCTCTATTTAATTCCCTTATTTAGCCGTAGGAGAATCATTTACTTCGCTCAAAGTGCACTAACTAATTTGATGGATACAAGAAATGGGTTGCTTTTTTATGTCAATTATTAATTAAATAGGACAGTTGTAGATTTAATCCATAATCATCGTTTGACAAGGATCCTGGCGGCGGTTCACTATCAAAACTATAGTAAAAAGTAACGCCAACCTTAAAATTACTGTTTATGATACTAATACTTGGATTGAAGTTAATGTTTACCCTATCCCGGGAGCCGCCTGTGATATAAGGAATATAAGTAATATTGGAATTTAGCCATACTTTTGGACTTGTTAATTTATACACTTCCCAACCGATGCGAAAAAGACCTGCAAGTTCTGAAGTTTTCCCTGTATTATCATAGGGTTCTTCGTTAATTCCACTTAGACCTCCCCCTACATATAACCTATTCCAGATATTATAATTAATATCTTTAACCATACCTAAAGTTAAATTATACCTTCTTTTTACTCCCAATTGTAAATTTTGGCTGGTACCCAGTGATATCAAAGTAGACCATTTCTTCTTTAAGGAACGTTGCCATGAAAAATCTACGTTCGAATTATTGGTTGTTATGCTATCCCCTAGATAATTCAGATTATAATTCCAAGGTAAATTAAAATAAGTCTTCTTATTTCTATAATCCAAATTACCTGCAAAAGACAATGTGGTAGCATTATTTCCTTTTGAATAATTACCGCCAAGACTTATGTTTCCATTAAACTTCTTCCAAAAATTTCCCTTTATTGGATGAATTTCAACAATGTCATCAATGAATACATCCTCTCTTTGTCCATTACTCATAACCGTAACTTTTCTATCAACTTTGGAGGCCTCAAATGATGAAAAGTAAATGACACCGCTTTTCATTTTTATTTCAAATTGCTTCGTCGAATTAAAAGTTTTCAGATAAGGCACATCTACTCTTATTGTTCCCATACCGTCCATTTTCCACGTAACTACAGCGTATTCCATTTGTCTGAAATCTCCTTTTAGCACATTTCCATTTACATGAACCAATGTGTCTGTTTTTTGAGCTACACAATCCATTAGTGGAAATATTACTAGAAGTAAAAACAAGGAAATATGTAATGTGGTCTTAGTCAAAAATTATGGTTTTTTTAATTAATTTTCCAGAATCCGATAAACATTAAATATTTGAATTAGCCATACTAAAGAATGAATCTACAAACTCATATTTATTAAAGACTTGCAAATCTTCAACACCTTCACCAACACCTATATATTTGGTTCAAGATATACAATACTATTCCAACAATTCATAAATATCGTATTTAAAATTAAGACTAATTCCAAAAAGCAATCACTCTTTCAATTATCCAAAAAGTAAATGATCTATTCCTAATAGAATATGTTCAAACCCTAATAAAGTATAGTTTATATAACACCATATGTAGAAGGTTCACTTGGAATTATCTCCGAATCTTAATCGGGTTGTAACATAAAAGTTGCCTATATGACATTAGCATAGAACAAAATGACAATTTACAATGGGTAGGAAGATTTCAAGTCAAAGAGCCAAGTTCTCTCACTAAAACAATTGAAAAATATTCTAAAGAACTAACTTCTGTCTTAATAAGATAGTTCGATAGTAAGGAATATTCTATTTAACAATTAACAGTTTGTCCATAAGCAAACAGTTCTGAAAAAAGTAAATTAATAAAACTACCCAAAGGGATCACAAATGGAAACTCCAATAAAATGATTGTTGCTTTATGATGATGTCCTTTAAATAGGCCGTTTGAAGAGACACTTTTGTGGAAGCACAAAACTTTTCGGTAAAGTGTCCCATTCTTGGTCTCTTTTAATAGTCTCGTTAAATAACCTTTAATGGGAGAGGCTAGACAAAGATTTCCTTAAATTTATTTTCAATATTTTGAATTTCGGTTTCCCTTAATTCCGCAAACTCCTTTTCTTTGGCTCGTTTTGATAACTTTCCATCGTTTTGTTCCAGAAAGCGAACCAAAATGGCTATCATTTTATCGGGCATTTCATATTCATCATCCAAGAATCTTTTGAAAGTATCATATTGTTCCAAATAAGCAACTTCTTTGGGGATAATGTTTTGAATAGTGTCGTTGACGCAATCGAATAAAAACTCCGCTTGCTTTGTTGCATCAAAATAGCGATAATATTCTATAGTCTCATTTGTGATATCAACATTGTGGTCCGCAGTCTCCTTCCATTCAATAAAATCCAATAAAGGATGTGAGTAGTGTTCCAATACCTTTCGGTAGTCATCGATGTGATCTAGTATCGAAGCCGAAACGGGGAATATTATACCTTGTTGGGTAAATTGTTTTTTTGCCAGTACGTGATGGATAAGATATCTATGGATTCTACCGTTGCCATCTTCTAAGGGATGTATGAACACGAAACCGAAGGCCACAGAAGTTGCGGCCAGAACACCGTCTATTTTGCTGTCCAATAGTAGTTGGTTAGTGGCAATCAAACCATCCATTAATCTATCCAAATCCTGCCATTTTGCCGAGATGTGTTCCGGTAAAGGCTCTCCCGTTATACGATCATGTTCGCCCACAAAACCTCCTTTCTCTCGAAGGCCGATATGAATAAATCTGGGATTTTCTATGACAATTTGTTGTAGGCGTACAATTTCTTCTTGGTTAAGATCTTTAAACCCCGCTTGACCTATGGCTTGACCCCACCTAGCAGCTCTCTTGCTTCTTGGGCTCTCTCCTTCAATTGTAAAGGATGCCTTAGAATCTTTCAATAATAAAAATGCTGACGCGCGTTGTAGAATATCCTTGTGAATACCCTTCAAATAATTGTTTTTCTGTTCTGAAAGTTTCGAAGCAATATAATTCTCTAGTTTTTCAGTCTTGTGAATAAGTGGACAAAAATTTGGGGTGCCTGGCAAATTGTTGATTACCAAATGACGTGGTGATTTAACCCCTTCAATGGTGTATTGAAGATTTTCATCTAATAAGGGGACATAACTTTTTTTTGTAAGATCTTCTTTTCCTGATAAAGGCTTTTGTAAAATCCATTCAATTAGAAACCAAATACGGCGGCTATATTGTCCGGTAGGTTCAATGTTGACCAATTCCTTTAGTTGTTCGTTTGTGTAATGTTTTGTCAAAGAACTAAAGAACAAAAGGTTTACCCCTTCATATTTTAGAGCGAACACCAAATGTTTGTAGAGTGCTTCTAGTTCAGATAGATTCTTGTTATCCTCAGGAAGATAGCTTTTAGGGAATACGTTCCATTCTTTGTTTTGGTATTTCTTGTTTTGTAGGCAGACCAAGGCTATTTGGTCAAGCATGGGAATTTTAAGTTGAAGGGTATTGATTACCGAACTGTACCCGACAATGGCACCTTCTTCAGGGAGCTTTCTTCCATGAAAAACAGGTGCAATTTGAGAAAAATAGGTGCTTTTAGGCATAACTTGATTATTTTAGGCGCAATTTACACAAAAATTGAGCGCAATCTATAAAATATAGGCGCATATTTAATTTTATATAAAAAATAGGCGCAAAAATATTAACCTTCAAATGCAATTTCCTATTTACCTAGCTTCTCGTCAACATGGTATTTTACCCTGACTTTGTTACAAAAATCCCGAAAATTTACCCTTACTCTGTTACAATTTATGAAATGAGCCAGAACAATTCTGGACATTTGCCGAGATAATAAATGGTGAATTACATCTAACCTTTGAAAAACAATAAATATGAATAGATGAAATATAGGCTTCAAAAAATTGTTTGATTAAAGGTACGAAACGGTGCTTTTTTCAACTAAATGTGGTTAAATGAAATTGTATGAAAATATTCCTTGATTTTATGATGTAAATAACACAAAATAAGTACGTTCTTAAGCTGCTGTTTAAGCCAAGTGTCCATATAGGGATTTGATTTAGATAGATACGGTTAAAATACTGAAAATCAATTATTTGTAACGATACGTGGCTTGCTGCTACCCCGACTTTATTGAGGTCGTCACGCTGAAGCGTGACCACTGCGACGAACCGCCTTTTGGCAGATATTAATACCCTGCTAATCTATTGATTAGCAGGGTATTTTATTTTTTATTTCATTTGATAAGCCTTAAAAACAGCCAAAAAGTGACCTATTCGGTCACCTTTTTTTCTTACCTTTAAGTAGCAAGACCCATGTACGAATTCTTTTGAATATGGGTTCCATAGTCGTCATTATACCCTTTTTAAGATTAGTTCATAGATGATTCAGGTTTGGTTTTCTTTAACCGCTTGGCTATCGCATCTGCATAATTATGTGCCATCTCTTTCGCTGTGGCAGGGTTCTCAACAGCTGCGTTTATCAATACCAGTAATTGTTTTTTTTCTGGTTGATCTAAATCATAGATAACGGTTTCTAGCACAAAAAGCTTCGAAGTTAAGGTAACCTCTGCAGCGGCCACGTCTACATATTCCGTAGAATAGGATAATGGGTGTGCGTAATACGTATAAAACCCATAACCTACATAGGTAGGCCAATCCGTATAGCCATAATTTACAGAGGCCTCGTGCGCTCCCTCCCCAATAGTCTGGGTTCTTTCCTGATAGTCTTTGAGGACGCTCAACACGACCCCGTTAAACCCTTCCTTTTGTAATAATTCCCTAATCTCTTCTTTTCGTTCTTCGGTCAATTTATCATCAGGTAGCAACTTTGGAAATTTGGTGTAACTGGGCGTTGCGTTAAACCCACCTTCCAAGAGCTTATCCGTAATTTCACGTTCAAATGCCTCACGCGCCTCCTGGTCTGCCGTCCTTGCCACCACAAGAATAGTATTATCCTGAAATCCTTCAATACTAGGGGACATCCAGGAATCCAAGACCTTAACGCTAGAACAACTGTTGAAGGCCATAACTACGAACAGAAGAAAGACAAATTTTAATGTATTCATAAAGCAATAATTTTTTGTGTTACCTATTCTAAAGAGGGCTGCTGCGTACATACTATCTTTTATTCTGCATGACTATTTCTTTATCTCAAAGGAAACCCCAAGAATAAGTCTGCTAAACTAAGTAAAAATTCCAATCATTTTAAATAATTAGGTATTCAATACTTCATTTCCTTATTCAGTTATATGGAGTTTGATCTTAAGAATTTTACCACAATTTTAAAACCTTGATTCAGCAGTATTGATTGGATGGTTTTCGTTATTTTTGAAACTTATTAAATTGGATTGATGGGTTTTTTAAAAAGCACTGGTTTTTACCTCATATTATTTATTGTTTTAAGTGCTTGTGGTACGGATAAATACGAGAAGGCTTATAGTGTAATTGATCAAAATGAAACTTCCAAATATGTTGGGGCAAAAGCTTGTATAAGTTGTCATAGCGAGGAAGTTGACAAATGGCAAGGTTCCCATCATGACTTGGCCATGCAAATCGCAAATGATTCTACCGTTCTCGGAGATTTCAATGACGTCAAAACTGAAATAGATGGCGTGTCTTATTTCTTTTTTAAAAAAGATAAAGAGTTCTTCGTTCGTATCAAAGAAATAGACAATTCCGAAAAGGAATACAAAATCACATACACCTTTGGCCTAGTTCCACTTCAACAATATCTTGTTGATTTTGATAAAGGTCGAAAACAGGTATTAAGAGTTACTTGGGATACCGATAAGAATAGATGGTTTCATCAATATAGCGGAGATACTATTGAGCCTACTGATTGGTTACATTGGTCGCGAGGGGCCCAAAACTGGAATACCATGTGCGCCGAATGTCATTCTACCAATTTGCAAAAGAATTATACCGTTGAAAATGATGCCTTTAATACTACCTATAGCGAGATAAATGTTTCCTGTGAGAGTTGTCACGGTCCTGCCTTTGAGCATGTTGAATGGGCTGAAAATGATTCAATAGGGGATAACACTTATATTTTAAAAGGAATTGATCAAAAAGAGCAACTTAATCTTTGTGCTCCCTGCCATGCACGGCGCGTTAAGTTAACCGCTGACCTCGAGCCAGGAATACTTTTTGAGGATCAATATAGGTTGCAAACCTTATCACCCAATTTTTATCATAGAGATGGACAAATACTAGAAGAAGATTACGTATATGGCTCTTTCAGGCAAAGTAAAATGTACGCGCTGGGTGTAAAATGTACTGACTGCCATGATTCCCATTCTTTAAAACTAAAGTTTGAGGGTAACCAATTGTGTTTGCAATGTCATCTACCAGCGCAATATGATGTTAAAAAACATCATTTCCATGAAGAAAATACCGAAGCAAGTTTATGTATTAGTTGCCATATGACGGGAGAGGTATATATGGGTAATGACTTTCGTCGTGACCATAGTTTTAGAATTCCCCGCCCTGACCAATCCATTACCTTCGGGACGCCCAATGCTTGTACAGAATGTCACGACGACAAAAGCGATCAGTGGGCCGCAAACAATATCAAAAATTGGTATGGCACTAAACGGGGGCAACATTTTTCAGACGCCATGCTCCTGAGTAGCAATGCTGAAATAGGGCAATCTGAAAGAGCTATGTTAGATCAATTTGTTTCCGATGTACAATTTCCAAATATTGCCAGGGCAACGGTAATCGAAAATTTAAACTATACCAATCAAGATCAATACAATGTTTTACTTAAGGCTCTTAACGACCCTTCTGCAATGATCAGATATCATGCCTTGATGAAATTTAGGGACCTATCACCCCAAATCAGAACATCAATTGCTCTAAAATTCGTTAATGACCCTGCAAAAATGGTAAGAATTGGTGCCGCCCAGTTAGTTATTGGTTTGGATGAAAATACGCTTGATTCAAATGACAATTTGAATCTAATCGCGTCTCGCAATGAGCTCGAAACAATGCTTTTCAGCAATGCTGATTTTTCAACCGGAAGAATGCAATTAGGCGATTACTATTTGCAGAACAATGATTTAAATAGTGCGATTATGCACTACAAAATGGCATTGCAAAAAGATAGCTTGCTTACTCCTGTATATTCAAATTTGTCAGTTGCATATTCTTTGAACAAAAATTACGAAGATGCAGGTAAAACCTTGGATATATGGATTTTGCTTGAACCCGAATTGAGTAGACCCCACTACTTAAAGGCCTTGTTGAATTTTGAAATGCAGAAAACGGACGAAGCTGTAGCCGAATTCCAGGAAGCTATACGGCTTAACCCCTACGACACAAGATCCATGTATAATTTGGCTACCTTTTATTATCAAGAGAATAAAGATCTAGCCCTGGCTGAAAATTACATCAAGCAAGGCCTAAATATTGAACCGGGCAATCAGGACTATAAATATTTATTGGCTTTGATATATAAAGAACAGGGTAAAATTGAAAAGTCCCAAGTGATTATGCGAGCGTTGAAGGCTACCCAAAGGCAATAAGGCAAAAACTTTTTGATAGGTACTATGGCCAAAATGTATTTTAGGTGACAAAATCAAAAAGCTCAAATTATCTTCCATATAATGAAATGATTAATGACGACATATAGTGACGAAATATCGCAATTCGGGAAATTTCGTTTATTCGATTTTTGTTCTGTATATTTATAAAATATTCATTTACAGCACCTCAAGGTTTTTATTGAGATTTATTTAACAATTGGTATAGTACTTGACTATAGTCATGTAAACCTTTCATTATAATTTATAAAATAGCGATCCTTGATGAGAAACCATTACATATACATAAGCTTATTTTTTATAACTATTATTTTCCTGGCATGTCCTTCGAAACTTATGGCCCAGGAACTAGAGCCAAGAGCGTTGACTAACTTGCCAAAAGGATTGAATTTTGCTGCGATAGGCTATGCACATGCCTCTGGTAATACACTTTTGGACCCTGCACTACCCCTTGAAGATTTTAATGGTAGCATTAATACCATTGTAATGGCGTATGTTAAAAGTGTCAACTTTTTTGGTGCCTCAGGAAAAGTCGATGCCATTTTACCATTTGCCGGTGGTGACTTTACCGGCAGCTTTCAAGGTGAGGGTTTCACCGATTCCTATACAGCATTTGGTGATTTACGTGTTAGGGCCACTGTAAATTTAACGGGAGCACCGTCACTGGAACCCAGTGAATTCAAAGATTATACGCAGAAGACCGTTTCAGGGTTAAGTGTACAAGTATTAATACCTACGGGTAGTTATAAGAAGGAGCAATTACCCAATCTGGGTTCTAACCGCTGGGGAGTTCGGATTATCTATGGGATATCTCACACCTTGGAGAAGTGGGTGTTTGAAGGTCATATAGGCACTTGGTTATTTAGCGCAAACAATAACTTTTTAGGAGATAATAAACTAGAACAAAAAGCGCTATGGGTTCTAAAGGGTAGTATAACTAGAAATCTCGGAAATAAAGGCATGTGGTTATCGTTTTCAACGGGCTACGGATATGGAGCCCGCACTTTTATCAATAATATTCAACGAGACGCCACCATATCACAATTGAGATTAGGTCTTACCTATGCCTTGCCGTTGAGCCAAAAAAACATACTGAAATTTACCGTTGGATCCGGAATAAGGTTTTTACAAGGAGGAGACTTTGATGTCATTGGCGTAACATATAGCCATCGCTGGTTAGACAAAAAAAGATCAAAAACAGTAAAAAATAGTAATGATGAGTAATGCTTGCCTGTATCAAAAGGAAATCTATAAATAGACCTCTAGCCTCGGACATGTGCATTAGTATGGAGTGAAAGAACAGCACCTGACACAACCCGCTTCTCAGTTAAGGAAACGGCTTAAGGCATATGCCTTCTTCAAGGTGACTTTACTACATGGAATCAAAGAATTAACGACTGCGAATTCGTATCTTTAGCGCGGAATCAGTTGTGATAATTTTGATTTTTTGATTTGAAACCTATTATAAAAAAAATATTAAAACGCCTTTCCATAGGAATATTACTTCTAGGTCTTTTGGGAGTTATTCTTGGGTTCGTTTTCTATGATGACGTTGAAGATTGGATATCCACAGAAGTTCAAAACTACTTAGTTAAAATGGAGTACGGGGATTTGGAAATCGGGGAAATGGACCTCTCCTTATTGCAACACTTCCCCAATATGACAGTGGAAATAAACCAGATTCGTTTCTATGAGAAGAAAGACTCACTTAGATCATCGGATGCCCCCCCCATTTTGCACGCGGAACAACTTAATCTAACTTTCGATTCATGGGAAGCCATTAGAAATAAAAATTTGATCGTTACTATATTAAGTATCGAAAACGGGAGTCTGGACCTATTAACGTATGACGATAATAAGACGAATCTGGAAAGAGCATTTAACCCACCGAAGCGTCGAAGTGAACAACCCAAGCTGAAAGATACGACGGAAAGAAAACAGCTTAAACCAAAACCGAATACATCAAATAAAGACCTAAAGAAACCAGACGCCAGTCAACCACTTCTTTCTGTGCAGCTGGAAAATATTCAACTGAAAAATATCACTTTAAAGTATAATAACCCAAGTGAAAATTATACTTCCCAGATTGAATTAGCCGAATTCCAGGGGAAATTGGTATTGAATAACCAGGGTATATCCTGTGATATGGATACTACTTTTGAAATAGTGAAAAGTGCACAACTACCAACGATTGCAAAGCAGGGCCCCATGTCACTTTCACTTGATTTGGACTTTATCGATGCATCTCAACTAATCGAAATACGTGAAGGCAATTTGGGTTTTAAAAACCTTAATGTAGCCGTATCTGGCTCCTATGATCATAATAATGGCAACTATTTGGATATGGCATTCGATGCTTCTTCCAATAATATATCCTTTCTTTCAAAATTAGTACAAGAAGATATTTTGAACAAGAACAGTTTGTCAGTAAAAAAGGCAAAAATTATTCTGAAAGGTACAATTAAGGGCAAAATGGAAGATCAGATACCAATAGTGGATGTGAATTTTGGTGTTAATGATTTAAGCATCGTACTTCCGGCAGGTAAAGGTAAATTCAACAATTTTGGTTTTGAAGGGGAATTGCATACGGGGGAGGCAGCCGATTTTTCAGGCGCCCAGTTCTCAATACAAAATTTACAAGGGGAAACGCCTGGTGGTTCTATTTCCGGTAATGTAGATATAAGAAATTTCAAGAAGCCATATGTGAAAAGCAATATGGAACTTTCCTTAGTTCTAGACGGTTATGATGACGTCTTTCATTTGGCAAATATGGATTCGCTGCAAGGAAAGATCAATTTTATTTCAGAAATGGATGGTTTGCTAAATCTGGAAAACCAACATGAGATGGACAGCATAGGCAGTTGGTCACTCAAAATGGAAGACATTGGCTTTAAATATCTTCCCTCCAATAAATATATAAGTAAGCTAAAAGGTACTATCACTGAATCCCAAAACCAAGTAGAGATCAGGGACCTCGGCATGTATTATGACAACAGCTATGTAAATATCAACGGACAGATCAAGAACCTGTATCATTTTATCTTCAATAAGGAACAGGATCTATTGGCAGCGTTTGAATTGAATTCCAATCAAATTTATACGGACCACTTTATCACTAATCCGGAAAAACAAGCCTCAATAAATGATCGGATGAGTAATTTCAGCCTGAATGCACTAATTACGATGCGGGACAATAATATTTACGATTCATACTTTCCTAAGATCAATGCAGAGATAGCGCATTTGTCATTTGATTTGGATAAACTCCCCGGTATAACGAAAGCAGCGGGTAGCTTTGAATTTTATGAATCGGAAAAAGGACTCATTCTGGAGCTTCATGAGCTTCACGGCATATTGCCGCTTGGAGAAGGTATAGTATCCGGGAGTGCCCTGATCCCAAAAGATTTTGCCACCCTGGACGTTAAGGCGGAGCTCGACATAAAAAATATCCCACAGGAATATGTATTTGAGCTGATCAATGAAATGAAGGATCGCGAGCTCGTTGGAGCAAAGAACATGGGCCGGGACGAAATGACAATTATAAACGGGAAGTTTGACGTATCGGGAGTTATGGAGCTGGTTCCTTTCGCTTTGCAAAAAGCCAGGATTACGAATGCCAACATAAGCATGAAACAACCAGATTCTTCCGTTTATGAAGTTCAGAATTTTAACTTGGATTTAGATGGTCTTTACTTCACCCATCAACCAGGTTCCAATAAAATTGCAGGTATAGATAATGCAAAAGGGGAGCTTCACATAGATGCTGTCAATACCCCCAGTATTACCGATGTCCCTATTGATGTTGGCTATAATGCAAATAATGACCAATTCAACATCAGCTTTTCTACCCTGAGGGACACCATAATGTTGGACAAAGGTTCCTTATTCTTAGACATATCCAAATCTCCTTTTCAACTAGAAGTAAACTACGACTTGGAAAATATTGATGTAGCATCGGTCCTGAGTGATTATTCTTCCAGAAATCTTATGGAGGGAAGCATAAATGCGTCCATGGAATTCAAAGGAACCGGCGATAACCTGGACGATCTTATCGAGAGTTTAGAGGGCAATGTGAATATCAACGGGGATTCCCTGATGCTCTATGGCGTTGATCTAGACAATCTCCTAAGAAAATATAAACGCAGCCAGAAATTCAATCTGGCAGATGTGAGTGCTTTTGTATTAGCAGGGCCGATGGGCGCTGCTGTAACCAAGGGCGCGAATTTTACCAGTCTTATTTCTGCCAATTTGAAACCTGGGGACATGACTCACGTTTCAAAGGCCATTGCAAATTGGAGGATCGAGAAAGGCTTGATGAAGACTCGCGACGTCGCTTTCAGCACTAAGGTCAACCGCCTTGCATTTGCAGGTAGCCTGGATTTTGTGAACGATAGTATTCCCGGTTTTACGGTCTACGTGGTCGATAAAAAAGGGTGCAGCCTTATGCAGCAAGATATTTCCGGTAAGTTCGGTGCCATTCAGATGGGGAAATTAAAAATCGCTAAAACGCTGTTGGGCTCTGTTATTAATCTAGTGAATTCGGTGGTAGGTTCTAAATGCGAGGCCGTATATACCGGGACCATTGTACATCCGGATGTCTCTAAAAAATGATAACCCTTGCTTGAACCTTTAAAATAGAAATAAATTAAATAGTAAAAAGCGCTTTGTTAAAAATTCAATATTTACTGTTACTTATTGCCCCGCTCTCTTTTTGCGTTGCCCAAAATTCAAAGGAAATAGATTCAACCAGGATTGTATCGTATGCAGATAAGTTCGTGGTAAAAATAAATGTTGATACCCAAACAGATGTTTATACATTAAGAAATAATCAAAATGGTAGTAAACTAACGATTGCTCCAAATAATAACTACAGATTGTTTGTGTCTCTGGATTACCAGTTTTTAGGGTTAAGTGTTGGTTTTGCACCTACTTTTTTTACTGATAATAATGATGATGACCTCAAAGGGGAATCGTCATTCAGCGATTTTAGATTTCGTGCTGTTTTAGGGCAATGGATACAGGGATTTCAGATCAGCAATATTGAAGGTTATTATATAGAGAATACAGGGGATTTTTTACCTGAATGGACGGAGGGAGTTGATACATATCTTCAAATTCCAGATCTAACCAGTAAGATATATGGTATGTCTACTTCCTATAATTTTAATCCTAATTTCTCGTTCAGAAATTTATTATATCATACAGAATGGCAAAAGAGGAGTGCTGGTAGCTTTATTCCTTCCCTCTTTTACAGTTACGATCAATTTTCCTATACACTTGCAGATCAGAAAGTCAAAGAAGATATTTTTCCTATACGACTGTCACTTGCGTATTATTATACCGTTGTCATTCGTGAAAACTGGTTTATTGCAGGCAATCTTTCCCCATCGTTGGGGGTTCGTTTTTCAAAAAGCACGCTTACCAATACTAATATGCGTTCAATTGAGAAGAATACCGCCTTTACAAATGCTTTGGAAGGTGGTCTTCAAGTTGGATATGCTTCCAAAAAAGTTATTTTTGGAGCCGGGTTTACTTTTGATGTTAATGGTTATAATGAAGACAAGGTAAATGCGGTAGTGAATGATAAAATATATGGCCTTATTTATTTCGGATATCGCCTTAACACACCTGGTTTCATTGACAGGACCTATAACAAATTCGCTAAAAAAATCGGTATGGATTAGGCCGGGATGGTGCACATAGTGAAGGTTGTAAGCTAAATTAATAATAAAACACTTTTAAATATTATTTTATGAAACATGCCAGAATCATTTTCTTTATATGCCTTCTAAGTATAATTCCGGCGCTAGCCCAGGAGGAAAGGGAAGAACAGGAGGAAATGGAAGAAAGTGAGCAAGAAAAACGCAACAGCCTGGCTTTTGTGTTTGGCTATACCCATATTCCGGAAGCAACAAAAGATGGTAAGGTAGAGGAGGCTGTATTTGTAGCCACAATTGGATTTGATTATTTTTATGAATTCAGTGAGAAATGGTTCGTGGGTGGCGCCTTCGATATGGAGCTGGGCAAATACGAAGTTGATTTTGAAGATGACGAGATTTCCAGGGAAATTGCTCTGGTCCTCGGGGCCTTGGCCGGGTACGAAGTCCTACCAAGGTTGGCTATTCTGGCCGGACCGGGTATAGAATTTGAAAGGAATAAAAACCTGTTCGTTTTAAGATTTGGTACCGAATATACGTTTGAACTGGGAAATGATTGGGGGCTTTTTCCCAGTTTTACCTATGATTTTAAAAAGGAGTACAGTTCCTATGCCCTTGGTATAGGGTTAAAAAAGAGATTTTAACTTAAGGTTATCTTTTATGGGACTGCTATTTTATATTCAATACTTTTGTTTAATTTGGTTATGATACCTGTTCATTCCAAAGTCAATTGTTTTTAAGGAGCTGTGGAATTTCGATTTTTGGAGGTATTCATATATATTTACCTTTTTTTAACCGAAAGTTGAATGCCCGAATTCATATTTATATTTCTTGCAGGAATAGCCCTCACTACAGGCTTGAGCTATGTTAGTTTCAGTCTTGTCAAAAATGGAAGCCGTGAGGAACTCTTTTTTGGACTTTTTTCCAGCTGTGCTGGAATCTATTACATCCTGCTATCCATAGACTCGGTTCCAAATGGAATAACCTCGTTTTTTGCGACAGCCATGTTCGTTCTCTTTCCCTGGTACCTTGCCTATGAATCGCGTTTTATTAAAAAACCCTTACTATGGTTGATTACCGCCCTTGGAGCAGCATATTTCCTTTCGGTCTTATTGGACGACTTTATTGGCATTTCGAAATTCCCGTATTTCTTTAGCTATAGCGTATATCTACTAACAGGCATCTATTGTATCGGCAGTGTACGATCCATTTTCAACAGTAAAAACGAACCGATTTGGCCCTTTATCTTTGTTACCGGGTATTATATCCTTTTTACAGCAGAAGAAGTAGTGAGCAACAGTTTTGAGGCCCAATTACCATGGAGAAAACTGATCAGTTTTGCTTACCTCGATTTGTTTCCAATTACAATCATCGCCTTTAAACTCAGTTTGTTGATCTATGATCATTGGATGAAAACCACCCTGCAAAAGGAGGTGGGTTTTTATAAAAACAATATCAAAACCATTCTCAATCAAACTACGAAATTTGTAATCTCGTTAGATCTAAACGGTTCTATCCTTTTTGTTAATCCTTATTTTGAGCAACTCTTTGAAACTGATGCTCCCTTATTGGGTAAGAATTTCTATCAGCTCATCACAAAAGAAACAACAAGCGTTTGTAAAGAGAAAATTTTTAAAGGCGAAGATTCAAGTGGAGATATTGTGTGCAAGCTCAGCACAACCAATGGAATACGGACAATAGCCTGGTCTTATGTGAGATTAGAGGGCAACCCATCCCTACAAACCAAGCAGTACATCACGCTCTTCGGAACGGATATCAGTGCGCAAATAGAGATTGAGGAGCAACTTCGAAAGGCCTATGGCCAGCTGAAGGATCTAAAAAACAAATTACTAACAGAAAACATTCAACTGCGAAATGATACCTTGGTAAATAGCAACTACGGGGATCTAATAGGAAAGAGCCCGAATTTCAATTACGTATTAAATCGGGTTGAGGATGTTGCAGACCTTGATGTACCCGTCTTGTTGGAGGGGGATACTGGCGTGGGCAAGGAATTGATTGCCAACGCAATCCACGTAAAGAGTAAAAGAAGAGACCAGCCCTTTATAAAAGTCAATTGTGCTGCCATACCCTTTGATTTAATCGAAAGCGAATTATTTGGGTTTGAAAAAGGGGCCTTCACAGGTGCTGACCGTATGAAAAAGGGAATGTTCGAACTTGCCCATAACGGAACCATATTCCTGGATGAAATTGGGGAATTGCCGCTTGCCGTACAGCCTAAATTATTACGGACTTTACAGGAGGGAGAGATCCAACGCCTCGGTGCGGAAAAAATAATTAAAGTGAATGTCAGGATCCTGGCAGCGACAAACAGGAATTTACGGGAAGAAATGGAAGAGGGAAGGTTCCGTTCCGACCTGTATTACCGCATCAATGTTTTTCCCATAACAGTGCCCCCACTGTCTAAAAGAAAAGAGGACATTCCTCTTTTGGTGGAAGCCTTTTGTGACGAATTTTGCCAGAAATACGCAAAGGATATTAAGCATATTTCAAAGTCGTTGATGGATGATCTGGTCGATTATTCATGGCCCGGAAATATCAGGCAACTCCGCAATGTGATTGAACGCGCCGTGATAACCTCCAGTGAATCCGTATTAAAACTGGCTAGTGAATTACCTTCAGAAGTCAACTTATCCATGGATGCCGAACCTCATAAGGAAATCACTGAAATTGGTACCTTGGAAATGTTCGAAAGAAACTTTATTACCCATGCACTTGAACATTGCAATTGGAAAATATCTGGTAAAGACGGTGCTGCGCAAATATTGGATCTACCGCCCAGTACCTTGCGTTCAAAAATGAAAAAGCTGGGTATTACCATAGCGTAGAACGTCCTCACCTCTCCATATACAGCCACGGTATTTCGCGAAACGCGAAATAGGACGAATCCAAAACCTTACCGAAAATCCATCAACTTCTTTTTTTGTGATTGTAGAATCCTCATAATCTGATAGTTAAAATTTGCTTTAATATTTTCTTAACTAATGGCACGATGCTTGGCTAGTGGAACAAGTAAACACCCCTAAAAACCAATACTATGTATTTGTTTGTTTTACGATTCCAAATTCCAAATACCAAGATGCACGAATTTAACCTAGCACTGAGCAGACTTGTTAAATGGCCAGTATATGTACTTCATAGTGATGAGGCACATACAGGCTACAAACTTTTTGAAATGCTACGCGACTGGGAAAATGAAGTTGTAATGAAAAAAGATCTCAGCAGCGCCGAGTATGGCAATCTAATGGGAGCAATCAAGGTTTTAGGTGAAATCAAAGAATCGCATATCTATAACGCTATCGAAAATAAAGATCTATTACAGGAACACTGAATTACACTTTAAATTTAATATATAGTAACCTTTTTAAAATTTATGACTATGAGAACACGATTTACAATTGCGGCAATAGCACTCCTCTTAACGGTGGGTGTCTTTGCACAAAGCAACAAAAAACCCAACATCCTGGTGATCTGGGGTGATGACATCGGACAAGCCAATATCAGTGCCTATACGATGGGTATGATGGGTTATCAAACCCCCAACATCGACAGGATCGCTGATGAAGGAATTATTTTTACAGATTATTATGGTGAGCAGTCATGTACAGCTGGACGTTCATCATTCATTATGGGACAAAGTGTGTTTCGGACAGGTCTGTCTAAAGTGGGCCTTCCTGGTTCTGACCTTGGTATGCGAATAGAAGATCCTACGATAGCAGGATTGCTGAAGGATCAGGGCTATGCAACGGGGCAATTTGGAAAAAATCATTTAGGCGACCGTGATGAAATGTTACCTACCAATAATGGTTTTGATGAGTTCTTAGGAAATCTTTATCATTTAAATGCCGAAGAGGAGCCAGAGTTAGAAGACTATCCCAGTGATTTTATTACAGCTGATGGAACTACATTTCTTGAGAGATATGGCCCAAGAGGCGTGATAAAATCATCGGCAGATGGAAAAATTGAAGATACCGGACCTTTAACCAAAAAAAGAATGGAAACCATTGATGATGAAACGGTAGCTGCGGCCATCGATTTTATCAAAAGACAAGAGGATGCAGGAAATCCCTGGTTTGTATGGTGGAGTGGAACACGTATGCATTTCAGAACGCATGTTAAAGATGAACTAAGAGGAATTTCGGGGCAGGATGAGTATTCAGATGGTATGGTTGAACATGATATGCACATTGGTCAATTTCTAGCATTGCTGGATGAATTGGGAATAGCAGACAATACCATTGTATTTTATTCTACTGATAACGGCCCTCATTACAATACATGGCCAGATGCAGCATCTACTCCATTTCGCGGAGAAAAAAATACCAATTGGGAAGGTGGTTGGAGAGTACCTGCAATGGTTCGCTGGCCAGGTCAAATCCCTGCAGGCTCAATAAGTAACGAAATAGTCCATCACATGGATTGGTTACCTACTTTCTTGTCTATTGCAGGAAAGTCCGACATCAAGGAAGACCTTTTGGATGGATATAGTTCAAGTGCATTGAACAGAGATTATAAAATACACCTTGATGGTTATGACATTACGGAACATCTTAAGGATCCAAAAAATGTAAAAAGTGGAAGAGAAGAGATCTTTTATTTTTCGGATGATGGGGATTTAACTGCATTAAGGTATAGCGACTGGAAACTCATTTTTATGGAACAAAGATCTCAGGGTACTTTCGAAGTTTGGGCAAATCCATTTACTCCTTTGCGTGTACCTCTTATGTTCAACTTAAGAAGAGATCCCTATGAAAGAGCACAGATTACATCCAATACCTACTACGATTGGTTGTTGGATCATGTATTTTTTATGGTACCGGCTCAAACTTATGTCGGTAGCTTTTTAAGTACTTTCAAGGAATATCCACCACGTCAGAAAGCAGCAAGCTTTAGCCTCGATCAGGTGATGGAGAAACTAGAAGGCGGTTACGACGGACAATAATTTTCAAAATAAAAAATTTCAAAGCGGGAATCTTTAATTAAGATTCCTGCTTTGATTAAATATATAAAGCAAATGAAAAAGTTAATCCCAGTATTATTGGCAATTCTTTTTCTATACTCTTGCACACAGCTGCAGGAGCAGCAAGAAACAATACAAACCGATCCCCTCCCATCCTGGAATGATGGAAATACAAAGCAAGCAATAATAGATTATGTTATGGATGTTACCAATCGGGAAAGCGAAAACTTTATTCCTGTTTCTGATCGAATTGCAACCTTTGATAATGATGGAAACCTGTGGTCAGAACAACCGGCATATTTCCAATTATTATTTGCCATGGATAGAATTAAAGCCCTGGCTCCGGATCATCCCGAATGGGAAACACTACAACCATTTAAAGCTGTTTTAGAAAATGATATGAAAGAACTGGGAAAATACGGTGTACATGGCATACTGGAACTGGTTATGGCTTCTCATGCAGATATGACCACAGACGGAATTTGAAACGATCGTTAAGGAGTGGTTGGCAACATCAAAACATCCGACGGTTTGATAAGCCCTTCACAGATCTGGTGTATCAGCCTATGCTTGAGTTATTGCAATTTTTAAGAGATAACGATTTTAAAACTTTTATTGTTTCTGGTGGAGGGATAGAATTCATGCGTCCATGGGTTGAAGAGGTTTATGGAATTCCTCCTGATCAGGTAGTTGGAAGTAGTATTAAAACGGAGTATGATTATAATAATGGGAACCCTGTAATCAAGAGATTACCCGAAATGGATTTTATAGATGATGGATCGGGAAAACCCATTGGGATTCATAAATTTATTGGTAAAAAGCCAGTTTTTGCTTCTGGAAATTCAGATGGTGATCTGCAAATGATGCAATGGACAGCTTCCAACAAGTATAAAAGTTTTATGCTCTACCTTCATCATACTGATGCTGATCGTGAATGGGCTTATGACCGGGAATCTCATATTGGCAGATTAGATAAAGGATTAGATGAAGCCAAAGAAAAGGGTTGGACCGTTATTGATATGAAAAAGGATTGGAAACTACATATATCCCTATGAATTAATAAAATAAGCAACGAAACGCCAACAATGTAATAAGTAATGCGGGGCAAGTACTTTATTTAAGCTTAAAACTATCGGGGGAGGCATCCCACTTGAGTTCAGATTTTATTTCACAAGAAAGCGTGGAATGTTGGCGCTACAGATTCCAGCTGGATGTATCCTTTTAAACAAACGAAGCCATCATGAAAGGCCTTATTACAATTGTCATTTTCCTTATAGTGTTCATTCCTCTTTCCATGGCCCAGCATGGGGAGGAAGTTGCTAATGATCAGCATGACGAGCACGATGGAGTTACCCACAAAATAACCCTGGTAATGGCCAATTCGTTTTTGAAAAACAAGGTGGATGAAAGCTCAAACAGCGTCCTGGTGGTGCCTACCTATGGATTAAATTATGATGTTTTGTTTCATCATAAGTGGGGAGTGGGAGTTCACACTGATGTAGTGTTGCAACAGTATAAAGTTGAAAGGCACGACGGGGACGAGGAACTTATAAGAGAGAATCCGGTCGCTTTGTGTGCGGTCGGACTATTTAAACTAATGCCCGCCTTGACACTCATTGCCGGTTATGGATTAGAGATTGAGACACATGAAAATATTCAACTTTTGAGGTTTGGAGTGGAATATGGATTTCATCTTCCAGGGAACTGGGAGCTGGGATTTGCCCTTGAATTTGACAGGAAATTTAGCACTTACAATTCCTGGGTGTTTGGAGTCGGTTTTAGTAAATTGTTCATGAAGTGAATTCAAACGCCAACTATCATTTATACGCAATAACATGAAAGAGACAATAAAACAATTTTCAAAAATTCAAACGCTTCAGCTCAGCCGTCTTGAGCGTCTTGCAGATGTGATCTATGCCATTGTACTATGGCGGCTTTTTATGCTGATCCCTAAACCAGTATCAGCCGAAGGCTCCTGGCACACCTTTTCGGAATATCTGGGTGAAAATGTTTTTACGCTGATCACAGTTGTTATTGGAGTAATGTTCGTCATCATATATTGGCTTCAAAGCAATAAACTCATGGGAAACCTGGTGAAGTCAGACAGCAAGCATACCATACTAACTATAATTCAATTATTTGCCCTCCTGCTATTTCTGATGTCCTTAAACCTGGGTGTGGTTTTAGGGGGCTCTGCATTTACACGCGTACTGGAAAGTAGTACCGCTGCCCTAACAGGTTTATCCGGTGCATTCGCCTGGAGGTACGGCATTAAAAATCGCCGCTTGATACAGCCTGATGTGAATGATTTTGATGCAAAAAAGATTCTGGATGGCGTTCTGGCTGAACCGCTAACGGCTCTGATGACCATACCATTTGCCTTTATGGGCCCCTGGCTCTGGGAAGCATCCTGGCTGCTTCTGATCCCCACTAATATGATACTTAAGCGCATGAGAAACAAAAAGTTGGCAAAATAATTCACATTTTATGGAAAAGAACAATCAACCTGTCCGGAAAATAAGCAAATCCCGTTTAATTATTGGCGCCACCGTTTTCGTCCTTGGCTTCATGGCTCCTCTATTGGTTCCCCTTGTGACCAGATCTGATCTTTCCACAGCATTGAAAACTACACTTTCGGGGCTGCTAATGCTTGGTATTCCTGAACTGTTCATGATCATAACCGTGGGCATACTTGGAAAAGATGGGTATCAATTTCTAAAGGGAAAGGTAATGGCTTTTCTGAAAAAACACGGACCCCCGCAGAATGTGAGCCGATTGCGGTATAGGATTGGATTGGTGATGTTTACGATACCCCTTTTGCTGGCCTTACTTTATCCTTACCTGTCACACCATTTCATGCAGTTGAAAGCCATTGATATGTATTTTCATATAGGAGGTGATGTGCTGTTGTTTTTCAGCTTTTTTGTGCTGGGTGGTGAGTTCTGGGATAAGATTCAGGCACTTTTTACCTATTCCCATGACAAAAAGGAAACCGGCAAAACAAAATGATTACAATCATGGCAAAAAGACCATTTTATTTATTCAAGTAATTAATTATTACCTCAATCGATAATCTATGAAAAGCAAAAAGCAAATAGGATCAGCCCTTGCACTCAGCTTGATTCTTCTAAGTGCATCCCTTTTCTCACAGGAAAATCCTGATAAAAAGTTTCTCTTCAATTCAGACAAGCTGACACTCAGCACCTTTTTTGTTGAGATGACCCCTGGCACGAGTTTTTCTAAGCTGAATGGACAGATGGCAAGTATAAGTGTGTTTTCTGCAGGATTTATTTTGAATGACAGATTCTCAATATCGTTTTTCTCAGCAAACTCTCCAAATATAAACCTGATCGGTGTTCCTGAGTTTTTCTCCGAAGAGTATTTCGATTGGGTGGAGGCCGGTGTTGAACTCGATAATCTACCTTCCTCAACAGAATTGGTGTATGTAAATTTCAGACATTCCGGATTGCGCTTCGACTACTTGCACAGAACGGATCGGGTTTTGTTCTGGCGGGCAGGTGTCTCTGCGGGATTTTTAGGTGGCTTGACATTATCTGAAAATAAGTCCTTTTTAGGGCTGTTTAACAATACGATTTATGATGAGTCGGTTATTTCTATCGCACCGGATATTGGATTAGGTATTAACCTGCTCAAATGGTGGAGGGTGCATCTCGATGCCGGATATCGTTTGCTGGGAGCTGACACCCGGATTATGAGTGCAGCAGATGCAGATAGCTTCACATTCAGCCTGAGTTTTGCTTTCGGCAAATTTGGGAATTGATTCGAAAGTTGATTCGAAAGTTGACTCAAAATTTGATTCTGGAAATTTATCCCGGATCACACCACTTGTTTATCTTCCCTAAACCAATTTCTCTTTAAAGAAATCTATGGTACGCTGCCAGGCAAGTGTCGCCGCTTCCTCATTATATCGGGGTGTTGTATCGTTATGGAAGCCATGGTTTACATCAGGGTAGATATAAGCGACATATTCTTTATTATTCTCTTTCAGTGCTGCTTCATAAGCAGGCCACCCTTCATTCACGCGCTTATCTAAGCCGGCATATTGCAAAAGCAGGGATGCTTTGATATCCGGGACCTCTTCGGCAGCAGGCTGACCACCGTAAAAGGGAACTGCTGCCAGCAAATCTGGGATACGTACCGCCATCATATTTGAGATCCAGCCACCGAAACAGAATCCAACAACACCCACCTTACCATTGCATTCAGGATGTACTTTCAGATATTCATAGGCTGCAATAAAGTCCTCCAGCATTTCATTACTGTCTCGCTGTCGTTGCAGTGTTCTTCCATCATCATCATTGCCGGGATATCCGCCAAGGGGTGTAAGGGCATCGGGGGCCAGGGAGATAAATCCCGGAAGCGCAGCCCTTCGTCCCACATCTTCGATATGCGGATTAAGTCCGCGGTTTTCATGCACCACAATGATTCCCGGTAATTTTTCATCAGCATCCACCGGTCTCGACAGCAAGCCACGAATTTCCCCTCCTCCCCTGGAAGAGTTATACTTTACGAATTCCGAATTTAGCCTCGGATCGTCTGGCTTAACCTGGATTTTATTCTGGTAATCAGGAAGCAAAAAACTCATCAATGAAGGAAGCGTAATACCTCCTACTGCATAAACGGATAGTTTCTCAAGGAAAAGCTTCCTGTTAATCTTGTTGTGTGCGTAGGCATCATACAAATCATACATTTCCTGATTTATATCTGCTGATGTGATTTTTTTCATGATCTCAGTTGAATTAATTGTAACAAGGGACAAAATTGTCAGATATATATATTTAACAATCTATTTATCATCCTGTTCAAATATCCCGGATAAGAAAAGTTAAGGAGATTAACGGTTTTTTCGATTACATCGAATCGTTTTCCGATAGTAACCCGGAACTGTTCCGTCCCGAGATCAACTTCGAAGTTTTTGTATTTGAAGCTGCGCAATATAGTGGACGCCGTTGCCCCGACATAGAATTGTTTGAATTCATATCCCAGGGCTGCACGACCAAAAACCTGTCCGGCCGCCTTGTTAACAATACCGCCGCTGCCATCCAGGGCTTTCCCGGATAACCTTCTGTATCCTATTCCCGGTGTCAGCTGAAGGCTTATAAAGAAATTTCCCCGGATGACAAATGTATGCTGATATCCGGCTAATAATCCTATGGAAGTTGCATCAAACTCCTTAAGATCAAAATCATCCCAGAGACTGTCCTGAACCTCCTGTGGAAGAAAACCATTGCTCGACCTTACCAGATCATGATAGAAAAAGAAACCTGCAGAAAAACTTCCTGCACTTTTTTTCTGCACTTCATTTCGTGTATAGGCAGCCTTATAGGAAAACTTCTTATTATTGAAAAGGTAGAATGCACTTCCTCCGAGGGAGAAGACATCTAAATCCCCAACCTGTGGATAATATGACGCTTCCCAATCTGTAAAATCATTGGGGTTAGACAGATAGTAACCCTGATATCCCTGAAGAAAGCCATCCATCCCAATCTTTTTTCCGTAAACACTAACCTGCACATCGAAGCGGCTTGTGTAACCATATTTCTGGATGCTTGACTGGCTAAGAGGTCTTCCTATAGATACGGCCAATCCTATAGATTTATAATTGAAACCCACCCCGATATTCGTATTTCCATTCGGCCGCATGATCATACGGTTTTCCGGGTGGATGATTTCAAGGGTGTTTGATTTGGTAAGCGTATAAAGTTTAAGCGAAAGCAAGTGCGTAAGGTCTTCAATATAGATTTCACCTGTGTCGGCAGCTATACTATCTGAGGCAAAGAGCGACAAAGACCACCCGAAAACAAAAACATATACCAGCAGAAATCTTTTCACCTGGTTGAATTATTATTTGATTAAAAGTAAATAAATACACGCAGAATGCCTAAGAAATGTTTGCTTCCCCCAAATGGATGAGACTGCACCACCACGGCAAATTTTCAGACGGCACATTAAACCGGGAAACTCAGATTTCAGCAATAATGATCTAAAGCGAATAAAAGTAGACATGTAGAAGTCTCCCGGAGATAAGAAGCAATGATCAGTCGATCCTGAGATCTACACTGAGGACTGACAGATATCCGGTGAAGCCTGACAGATATCCGGTGAGGCCTGATAGATGTCCCGTGAAGACCAGGATATGGCCTCGGACGATACGAAGACGCCCGCCACAGACCCTGAGAAGGCTCCAGCTCACCGAGAGAGGACTCCCGACCACTGAGAGAAGACCCCGGACGGTAAAGATGACTCCCGCGTGGCTAAAAGATGACTCCCGGACGATAAGAGGTGACTCCCGTACGCTAAGGGAGACCCCCGGTCACTGGAGAAGTGCACGGTCCTTTAAGAGGACTCAAGTCCTTCCCGAGATGGTCCGAGTCCTTCCTGAATTGATGCAGGTCAACTTCCCGAGGGATCCGAGTCCGTTCCGAGTCGCGCCAAGTCCTTTCCGAGTCCGGTCCAAGTCCTTCCCGAGGAGTCCGAGTCCTTCCCGAGTTGGTCCAAGTCCTTTCCGAGTTGGTCCAAGTCCTTCCCCGATGGACTTCAGAAAATATCCCTCATAAGCCTAAAACCGCTAACTTTTCGTCAGAAATTCCGGGAACCTTGAATCGGAACTCTGAATCTTGATCTTTGATCCATGAACTTTCACCTTCACTATTTATAGGTATTTCCAACAATGAGAATTTAAAATCTCAAATCGAAAATCGTTAATCAGTGTTCGATATTCCCTTCCCCTTTTTACTTTTTACTTTTCACTTTTCACTTGAGACCCTGAACCCTGCACCCTGAACCCTGAATTATAGGATATGCTTATATTAGCTTTTTAGAAAGATTACATAACTTAGCATTCCTATATCAATAAATTCCATTATACAAATAAAAAACATTGCCCTGATGAAACACTTACTGTATCCCATTCTATTTTTACTTGTCATTTCAAATGTTTATGCTCAGGAAACATTGGCTACCAAAAGCCCTCTGAAGAGATATTAAACCTGATTGACGTTCCGCTTGCTCCCTCTGTTCTAATGGATGCCTACCAGGAAACCATGGTCCTCCTTTACCGCGATGCGTATAAAACAATCGAAGAGCTTTCACAGGAAGAGCTTCGTTTGGGAGGACTGCGTATTGATCCAAAAACCAATATCGGAAGCAGGATTACTTATTACAATGCAATAAAAATCAAAGATATCTCAAGCAGTGATTCAGAGATAAAGGAAGTATCCGGTCTTCCGTCTAAACCCCGCCTGGCCAATTTCAGCTGGTCACCGGATCAGAAAAAGATGGCGCTAACAAATACCACAATGGAGGGGGTTGAGTTGTGGATGATTGATATTCAGGAAGCAAAAGCGACCAGGCTTACCGAAGCCCGGATTAATGCCAATATGCGTGATGTAATCAACTGGTTTGAGGATAGCCAGGCACTGCTGGTGAAGATGTTATCCGGAGAAAAGCAGGCACTGATTGATACTAAAACAGCCGTTCCAGGTGGCCCAACAATTTCAGTGAGCGATGGAAAAAAGCGCAGAACAGAACCTACCAGGATCTTTTGAAAAACCAGAATGATGAACACAATTTCGAGCAACTGGCGCTTTCAGAAATTTATAAAGTCTCACTGGATGGAACGGAAAAGTTATGGCTTGAGGGTGCGATGTATAGCAGCATCAGCTTCTCACCGGATGGAAATTATGTAATGGTTACCAGGCTTGAGAAACCATTTTCCTACCTGGTCCCTTACTACCGTTTTCCTTCAAATACAACGATTTTCACAAAAGATGGAGAGAAGGTTGAAACCGTGTTGGAGGTTCCCCTCATTGAAGATCTTCCTGTCGGTTTCATGGCTGTCAGGCCCGGAAAAAGAAACATGATGTGGCGTAGCGATAAACCGGCATCACTGGTTTATGTTGAGGCTCTCGATGGTGGCGATCCGGAGAAGGAGGTGGAGTACCGCGATGAGGCCTTTCAGCTTGAAGCGCCATTTAATGGTGAAGCCAGAAGTATCCTGAAAACCATCAACCGCATGGCTGGTGTTGAATGGGGCAATGACAATATAGCAATTGCCTATGATAATTGGTGGAATACCCGGAACACAAAAACCTATCTCTTTAATCCATCAGATCCTTCGCAAAAGCCCGAAATCCTTTCAGACAGAAATTACCAGGACCGGTACAGCGATCCCGGTGATTTTGTCACCAAAAGAGATGAACGCGGTAGTTATGTCCTGGCCCTGGAAGGTAAAAATGCATTCCTCGTAGGCGCCGGA
>CAVYHF010000002.1:0-22842 GCA_963768235.1 uncultured Flavobacteriaceae bacterium | reverse complement strand
GGCCGAATTTGCTTATAATGAAACGAAAAAAGCATTGAGTCTTTTGGCCGACAATTTTAGTCGAGGTACTGAGAAAGTGGCCTATTTAAATGAATTTGAAAACACGAAACAAAAAATTTACAACAAAAATTAATATTAAAATCATGAAAAAAATTATAACAATACTAGTAATAGCGGTTTTACCGTCCTTAGGGTTCTCACAATCCCCCTTTGATAAATTCGAAGATCTGGACAATGTAAGTGCCGTAGTAGTCAACCAAAGTATGTTTAGGTTGTTAGCCAATATAGATGTAGAGGTAGATGATCCAGAAGCAAAGGATTTCATGGACATTGCCAAGAGCCTAAAGAACTTGAAGGTATTTATCACTGAGGACAAGAGTATATCGGCAGATATGATGAAGACCATGAACCAATATCTGAAGAGTGCAAAGTTAGAAGAACTTATGCGCGTAAAAGATAAGGATACCAATGTTAAGTTTTATATAAAGAGTGGTAAGGACGAAGATCATGTAAGCGAGTTGTTGATGTTCGTTACAGGAATGAATAAGGTTGATGTTGAAGTGAATGGCAGAAAGTTTGAAACTGTGTTACTTTCGTTGACTGGAGATATCGACTTGCGAAAAATAGGATCACTCACTAATAAAATGAACCTTCCGGAAGAATTGAACGAGGCCGGCAAGAAAAAGAACTAATAAATAATCAGATAATCGCGGTTTAATGTGTTTAGAATAATAAACCGCTTATTCAATAATTAAAAGCAATCAATCAAAAAACGACAATCATGAAAAAAATCACTTTAATTTTAGCAATCGCATTATTACCATTAGCAGGAATCTCACAATCTATCTTTGATAAATATGAGGACATGGATGAGGTAGGAGCCGTCATCGTAAACAAGGGAATGATAGATTTAGTCTCATCAATCGGAAGTCTGGATGATGACAAAGATGCAAGGGAGTTTGTTGAAATGGCAAAAGGAATCAATGGTATCAAAGTATTTATTACCGAAGATAAAGGCATAGCCGCAGACATGTCGGCCACTGTTAAAAAGTATCTTAAGAAGTCTTCTTTAGAAGAATTGATGCGAGTAAAAGATAAGGATGTGAATGTAAAGTTTTACATTAAAAATGGTAAGAATAAAGACCATGTAACAGAATTGTTGATGTTCGTATCAGGAATGAAGAATATGGATGTAGATGTGAACGGAAGAAAATTCGAAACCGTTTTGGTCTCGATGACCGGAGATATTGATTTGAACAAAATCGGCGCCCTCACCAAAAAAATGAACCTTCCTGAAGAATTAAACGACGCAGGAGAGAAAAATTAATATGAAACCAAAATCGGTCGCCATATCATTGGTGACCGATTTTTAGTAATTTACAATACAATAGTAACATACGAACACATGAAAAAAATAATAAACAGTCTATTGGTGGTAATGATGCTGGTTGTGGCCAGTTGTTCATCTACTCAAAGCCTTCAGGAGTATTATGTTGATAACTCTGAAAACCCTAATTTTCTTTCTGTAGACCTCCCTGTTAGCCTCTTGAATATGGAAAAGGCCGATTTGAACGCTGAACAAAGAGAAGCATTGAATTCGCTTAAAAAAATGAACGTATTGGCATTTAAAAAGACCGATGCAAATTCTGTGGAGTTTGAAGCTGAAAAAACAACTGTTAAGGCTATATTGAAGAACGAAAAATTCATCGACCTTATGAAACTCAATACCAGTTATGGTAAGGGTGTTATAAAATATATGGGGAATGATGAAATGATAGATGAGGTAATCATATATGGAGACAATGATGAAAAGGGCTTTATGTTGATCCGTGTTCTGGGTAATAATATGAAACCTGCCAATTTAGTGAAGTTTATGCAGGCCATTCAAAAATCTGACTACAAAGGAGAAGGTTTAGGGGAAATAGGAGATTTTATAAAAAGCTAGTCAATTCATAGCTATTATTTGAACCCATCAAAATTCTTTTAGATGGGTTTTTTATTGCAAAAATTGTTGGTATTCTTTTCTCATGATGTGGATATTTTTTATCTCAATTCATATCTTCGCACATATATAAACATTAATTGGAATACAAAATGGAAAAAGCAGAAGAATGGTTTAATTATGGAATTGAATTGGCAAAGGAATTCGGACCAAAGCTAATTGCGGCAATATTACTTTACATCGTTGGCTCTTGGGTAATCAAAAAGATAGTGGGCGTTACTCGAAAAAGCATGGCCAAAAGCAAATACGATGAATCCTTACAACGTTTTTTGTTAAACCTAATTTCTTGGGCGTTAAGGATTTTCTTGATTTTGGTGGTCATTTCACAACTTGGCGTCAACGTTACGACTTTTGCCGCTGTTATAGCTGCTGCTGGTCTAGCTGTAGGCTTGGCATTGCAAGGATCACTTTCCAATTTTGCTGGGGGCGTATTGATAATGATTTTCAAACCTTATAGAATTGGGGATTTGATAAAGGCACAAGGTGAATTGGGAGTCGTAAAGGAAATTGAAATTTTCACCACCAAAATGGTAACTCCAGGGAATAAATTGGCGATAATACCCAATGGTGCTATGGCCAATGGAAACATTGTCAATTTTACCGCCGAAGGAAAAATACGCGTGGATATGACTATTGGTGTAGGTTATTCCGAGGACATTAAAAAAACTAAAGAGGTTTTAATGGAGGTATTGACTTCTAACCCTCTAGTATTACAAGATCCTCCACCATCAGTAAATGTATCTGAATTGGCAGATAGTTCTGTGAATTTTGCGGTACGTCCATTCAGCAAGCCAGAGCATTATTGGGATGTTTACTTTGCGACTTTGGAAAACTGCAAACTTGCGCTTGATAAAGCTGGTATTGAAATACCTTACCCACATAGAGTTGAAATACATAAGAATTCATAAACTTAAATGTATAAGGAAAAGCCACCCTGACGATACTGTCAGGGTGGCTTTTTTGTTTATTTAGTCTTGATTCTAAATTCCGGTATAATTGCTAGGGGTTATAGCTTTAAGTTCAGATTTAATGGTGTCTGAAACCTCTAACGTATCGATAAAATCAGCAATAGTTAGCTGATTTATTTTTTTGTTGGTACGGGTTAATCCTTTTAATGCTTCATAAGGGTTAGGGTAGCCCTCACGTCTTAAAATAGTTTGAATAGCCTCTGCGACAACAGCCCAGTTATTCTCCAAATCCTGATTAATTTTCTCCCTGTTGAGCAAAAGTTTATTCAATCCTTTTATTGTAGATTGAAAGGCAATAATGGTATGCCCAAATGGTACACCAACGTTCCTTAAGACCGTACTATCGGTCAAATCACGCTGAAGTCTAGAAACCGGTAATTTTGCGGATAAATGCTCAAAAATGGCATTGGCTATACCAATATTTCCTTCAGAATTCTCGAAATCTATTGGATTGACCTTATGTGGCATCGCCGAAGAACCAACTTCTCCTTTCTTGATTTTTTGTTTAAAATAGTCCATAGATACATAGGTCCAAAAGTCCCTATCCAAATCAAGGATTATTGTATTGATGCGTTTCAAAGTATCGAACAAGGCAGCCATATGGTCATAATGTTCAATTTGGGTTGTTGGGAATGAATGGTACAGTCCTAATTTCTCTTGTACGAACTTTTGTCCAAATTCCTTCCAGTCAATTTTAGGGTAAGCTATTTTATGGGCATTGTAATTACCCGTTGCGCCACCAAATTTAGCGGCACTGGGAATATCATTCAATAGATTGAATTGTTCCTTTAATCGTTCAACATAAACATCTATTTCCTTACCCAAACGGGTAGGGGAGGCTGGTTGTCCATGGGTCCTCGCCAAAAGGGGCACATTAGCCCATTCCTTCACCAATTCTTTCAGCTTTTCCAATACTTCAAGATATTGGGGAACATAAACATCGTTCATCGCATCTTTTATCGATAAGGGAATAGCCGTATTGTTAATGTCCTGTGAAGTCAATCCAAAGTGGATGAACTCCTTATGCTCGTTTAATCCCAATTTATCGAACGCACCTTTAATAAAATATTCAACAGCTTTGACATCGTGGTTGGTGGTTTTTTCAATCTCTTTGATTTGTTGCGCATCTCCGGCATCAAAATTCTTATAGATATCCCGTAAAATATCGAATTTTGAATTGTCAAATGATTCAAGTTGAGGTAAAGGAAGCTCGCAAAGTGCAACAAAATATTCAATTTCTACCTGCACTCGATATTTTATCAATGCTTCTTCAGAAAAATATGGGGATAATGTAACCGTTTTATTTCTATATCGTCCGTCAATGGGCGAAATGGCATTCAATTGGGATAATGACATGGGCATTGAAATTGGTTATTGTTTGAAGCTGCAAAGATACTTATTCACAAGTGAGTTTAAAAAGTTTAATAGCATAGTTTGTTTTTTCTTTTTTAGGCTATCTATGTTATTTGAGCTTTTCGAGGGTCATTTTTGCCCTAGCTTTATAAGCAGCGCTTTCCGATGCATAATTTAGTTGCAATACCATTTTCAATTCTGGGTGGATCCACTCGAATTTTCGACCCAAAAGTAGCAATGAGGTCATGGAATAGGCCTTCGCCGCAACTTTATGTTCACCAATAAGCCAATCAAAACAAGCTGCGGCCATTAGCTCTAAATGATTGGGCGTCAATGTTTCTTTAGTTTTGTTGTTGGTTTTCGAAAAATAGGCCTTGGTCAAATATTCACAAATCTTGGCCATAGGTCTCACCGAGGAATCCAATTTAAGACCACCTATTTTATGGGTAAAAATGTCAATAAATGGTAATATGTAGTCCAGATTTTCCTTTGCCACATATTCCAATATCCAACATGCCTTGCTTGAAATGGGATTGTCCACATCGAATGCGATTTCCAGTAGGGGTTCCAGCAAATCCTTATTTGATAGCACTATAGTGGCCATTTCCGCTCGTTTTCTTCTGCTTGCATTGATATAATCCAAAGACTGATACAGTTCTTTTTTCGTCACAATAATTTGTATTTTTAACGCCAATAATTTCCCCCAGATGAAAATAATAAAAAAAATGGCAGTGGTACTTTTATTGGTATTGATTGCCATACAATTCTACCGTCCAGCAAAAAATACAGCTCAAGGAGATCATACCGCCATCTTTATCACTGAAACCAATCCGCCTGAAGATGTTAAACTTATTTTGAAAAACACCTGTTACGATTGTCATAGTAACAATACAAGGTACCCCTGGTACAATAATATAGCACCTGTTTCTTATTGGCTTGCTGATCATGTAAAACAAGCCAAGGAAGAATTGAACTTTTCGGGATGGGAGAATTATTCATCCAAAAAGAAAAGCCATAAGCTAGAGGAGGTTGTGGAGGTCATTGAAGAGGGTGAAATGCCACTTAAGGAGTACACTTGGACGCATGCGGAAGCTAAACTGACAGATGCACAAAAGGAAGCTATAATTCAATGGGCCAAACAATCTAGAGCGTTGTACCAGTTAAATCAGCAATCGCGATAGGCACTCCTATCGTTGCTTTTTCAGGAATTACCCTCAAGTTATTAAGTGCATTGCTATTCATTGATGGCTTCGGATCAATAAAATATATTGGTGTACCTGTACCAACAAAATTTATTAAACTTGCTGCCGGATATACTTGCATAGATGTGCCAACAATTAATAAAATATCAGCCCGAGAAGTTATTTCCATGGCATTTTCCATCATAGGCACAGCTTCACCAAACCAAACAATATGGGGTCTAAGTTGATGGCCATTTTCACAGTAATCCCCTAATATTAAATCTTCTGACCACGGGATTGGCTTACCGCTGCCTATACTGCGTACTTTGAGAAGTTCACCATGCAAATGTAATACATTGGTGCTACCAGCCCTTTCATGAAGGTCATCAACATTTTGGGTAATGATAGTTACGTCAAAATTTTGTTCCAATGAGGCGAGGGCTTCGTGGGCCTTGTTCGGTAAAACTCCTAGCAATTGCCGTCTGCGTTGATTATAAAAGTCTAAAACCAATTCGGGCTTTTTAAAAAAACCTTGTGGGGAGGCAACTTCCATAACATCATGCCCTTCCCATAAGCCATCAGCATCGCGAAACGTTTTAATACCGCTTTCCGCACTTATTCCTGCCCCGGTGAGAACTACTATCTTCCGTTTCATTTCATAAAAATAGACTTTTTATTATATTCGGTTTATGGTAGACCAACAACTTTTAACATATCTGGAAGAATTTATTTCGCAGGAAAGAAAAGAGCGTTTTCTTAAGGTTTTGGAAGAACGTACAAAATTTATTACTGTGGCCATAGAGGATGTTTTTCAATTACACAATAGCAGTGCGGTAATACGAAGTTGTGAGGTATTTGGCATTCAAACCGCCCATGTAATTGAAGATCGATTTGGTAAAAGGCTGGATAAGAATATCGCTATGGGAGCCCAGCAATGGGTAGATGTAGCACGGTATGAAGACACGAAATCATGTATTTCGTATTTGCGTAGGGAAGGATATCAAATTATTGCCACTACACCACATAATGATTCTTGTTTACTAGAGGATTTTGAATTAAACAAAAAATCGGCCTTGTTCTTTGGAACTGAAAAAGAAGGTTTAAGTGAAGAAGTAATGCAAGAAGCTGATGGTTTTTTGAAGATACCCATGGTTGGTTTTACTGAAAGTTTGAATATATCAGTTTCAGCCGCGATTATTCTTCAATACCTAACTACTAAGCTAAAAAAACAGGAATTACCATGGCAGTTATCTGATTCTGAAAAATTAGAAAAAAGATTGGATTGGACAAAAAAGTCAATCAAAAGCTTGGATGATATATTGAGCAGATATTATGAGTGAATATGAATTTTCATTATATTTAAGGAGAACCACCTAATTGATAAACAAATGGCTATACTACTTTACATTCTAATCGGACTTGCAGTGCTGATTTTTATATTGGCGATGATAGCACCAAAAACATATGATGTTTTTAGAACTATAGAGATTTCAAGACCAAAACATGAAGTCTTTGAATATTTGAAATACTTGAAAAACCAGGATATGTGGTCCCCATGGACCAAAAAGGATCCTGATATGCAAAAGAAATTTACAGGAACTGATGGTGAGGTAGGGGCCATTAATTATTGGAATGGCAATAAGGATGTTGGCGAAGGCGAACAAGAAATCACTAAAATTATCGATGGAGAACGTGTTGAAGGAGAGCTTCGTTTTCTAAAACCATGGAAATCCACATCTGACTGCTATTTACAAGTAGATGATACCAAAGATGGTAAAACTAAAGTTACATGGGGCTTTTCAGGCAGAAACAAGTTTCCTATGAGCATTATGATGCTTTTCATGAATATGGATAAGGCCGTTGGAAAAGATTTTGCGGAGGGACTCTCTGATTTGAAGTCAATTTTAGAAAAATGAAAACTAGGGACTTTAATATGGTAGGCTGGTTTGAAATACCAGTGAAAGATATGGAACGGGCAAAAGCGTTCTATGAAAAGGTTTTTGATGTTACTATCAGTGTACATGACTTGGGTGGAATAATCATGGGGTGGTTTCCTAATGCATCCGGAAAAAAAGGAGCTTCGGGGTCATTGGTGAAGCATGAAATGTATAAACCAAGTAAAACTTATGGGCCTTTACTATATTTTACATGTCCAAATCTTAATAATGAGTTGAGTCGGGTAGAAGCCGCCGGAGGTGAGATTATGCAATCTAGGACTGGAATAGGGGGTGGTCACGGTTTTATGGCCCTACTAAAAGATACTGAAGGAAATAGGATTGCATTACACTCTATAAAATAATATCCTTTGTTAATACTATTGGGCCAATTCCAATAGAGCAATATCAAATTCACTCTCAAAAACAACCTTACCTTTTTTGACTTCAACCAAAGTGCCTGAATAGGCATCATTAAGTTTAGTGCCTTCACCGAAGAAACCTTTGACCCAAAGTGATTTTTTCCCTTTTGGCAAATCTAGACCAACAACTACTTTATCCTTGAAATCATCTTTAACATAGGTTCTGCTAAAAACATAGGGTTTTTTAGCAAGCCGTTTATGTTTTCCAGCACCAATAGCAGGATGGTTTTTTCTGAATTTTCCTAATTTCTGCCAATGCGATAGAATATTTTTGGTTCCCGGTAAACTATCCTGATCTTCCCAATTCATAAATGATCTTAAAGTGGCATCGCCTTCCGTGCCCTCTATGGTCAAATCCCGTGAGGATTCATCACCATAATACACTTGGGAAGCTCCTGGAGTAAGTAAAAGTACATTAGCAGACCTAATGGGTTTTTTTCGCTCTTTGTCGTAGGGTTCACCATCGTCATGCGAAGTCAGGTAGTTCACCACGCTTTTATCTTTGAGTTTGGTATGTAACAGTTTGCTGTATTTTTTAAATATAGATTCATAATCCTTGTCAGCATCCCGTTTTAGTTCAAAATTGATAAGACTATTAAAACCATGGTTAAAATAATCCACTTTTTTGTCACCGAAATCAAATTCCCTTCCCCCGGAAATATTATAATTATAAACTTCACCCACCATAAAGAATTGGTTATCATCCAAAACATCATTAGGGTGCTTCTTTTTCCAAGTTTCGAAGGCTGTAGAAGCTTCTTTGAAAAGCTCTGCCCAGGCATTTTCATTTACATGTTTGACGGTGTCGACACGAAAACCATCAATCCCCAAATCATTTACATAATCGGTAAGCCATTTCATAATGTAGAAGCGAGGGGCTCTAGGATAGCCAGTGCGTTGAAAAAACAATTGCAATTCATCTAGCTCGTTGCTTAATCTTCCTTCTTCTTTCCATTTGGCTAAAAGTGCATCCGGTAGCTCAACGGCTTCATTAGACTCTGTATAAATGTCAGGAAGATTATCAACCAAGGCACATGCTGTGGTATTCTCGTACGTTGTAAACTCACAAGTAGGCTCCGTGCGAACCCATTCATCTGGCCAAACGGAATCTTCATTTGTTATGGGACCCGTATGGTTCAAAACTACATCCATCAAAACTCGGATACCTTTATTATGAGCAGTTTTAACTAATTTTTCCAATTCTTTCTTTGTTCCGAAATTTGGATCCAAAGAAGTCCAATCCTTGGTCCAATACCCATGATAGCCATATGTATTTCCGGTAGATTCATTCGTGTCACCATGAACTTGTTCAACTACGGGAGTAAACCAAATAGCATTTATGCCTAATTCGGTGAAATAGCCTTTTTCAATTTTTTGTGTAATACCTTCCAAATCTCCACCCATAAACCCTCTTAGAACACCGGTCTCATTTGTTCTTTGAAAATTTATGTCATTCTCCTTGTTCCCATTATTAAAACGGTCGGTAAGCATAAAATAGATATTAGCGCCTTCCCATACGAATGGCGTAGTATTTTCTGGTTCTTGTGTTTTTTCAGAGGTTGCAATTTCAGGCTGTTTAATAGCTTCTTTTTTCTCTTGTTTACAAGAAACAATTGCGACCAATAGAAGAACCAATAAGAATAGTTTATTCATTTTTATCTATTTTGGCTAAAGCTATAAAATGCAATGGGAACTAGAAAATTTATTTCTTTCTATTTAGAACTTTGAACTCTTCATAGCAACTGCTTATTGCATCTAAAATCTGAAGATCGTTGGCTGTAGTGATGAAAGATTTGGAGTAGTTACAATTGTTTAGAATATCATCAATATCCATTTTTTCAATTTGAAGCAATTCAATAAGCGTTTCCCTATCAAATTTAGAAGCTAGAAGATCTCGTATGGCGTCATCCTCTTTTACCTGTCGCAATTTTCTCATTTGATTTGGCTTCTTTCCAAAGAGATTTCGTAATAGATCGGCAGGGTTTAAAATTGCCCCTAAAACTTTGGTTACCGCACTTGGGTTCTTATTGCCTGCTTCATAACCAACATTTAATCCCGAAATGCTGTATTGATAGGCAGTATTAATGGGAATGTTCTTGACATCTATTTCTAGATAGCCTGTTAATTGATAAGGCCTTACTATGACCTCTTCCAGAGCATAAGCCAATTCAGTAAGTGCAACCTTGGTGTCCATAAATTTGAACATATCGTTGGTCACCCTTATTTTTTGCGATTTAAATCCAAGATAAGAGAAGTATATAGTGTCGTTTACAGAGGCTGAAATTGAAAACTCGCCCTTATTATTCGTAATAGTACCTAGAACCTTATTTAAGTTCACGATATGCACGCTTTCCAATGGACGATCGGACTGGGCGTTGACGACAATGGCACTAAAAATTTGGGTTTCTTCTTGAGTTTTCTTGGGAAATTCCAAGAAAACCCAAGAAGAAGATTAGAAGCGTAAAATATTTTACCATTGGTCTAAAATCCGAATAAAAAGATTCTAATCAAAACAAAAAATACCCCGAAGGGTATTTTTAATATACAATTAACTAAAAGAAGTCGCTTTTACGTTTGTCCCTTCTTTTACCAGAATAACTTGAGTTTCCAGAAGATTTCCTCTCCCTTCTCTTGCTGGAAGTACTACGTTCACGGCCTCTTCCACCACTTGATCTTTGATCACGATCTCGACTTGCTCCGCCACTTCGACCTCTATCCCTTCTTCCTCGGCCACCGCCGCCGCCAGGGCTTTTAGAAACCTCGACGTTTACAAACCTACCATCCACTTTAAACTCGGTAAAAGTTGATAATATTTTTTCGGTTGCCTCGGCATCAGTATTGAAGAAGGAAAAACTATCCTTCACATCAACTTTAAAAACATCATCCTTACCAAGACCAACAGTATCTCTGACGAAATCCTTTAATGACATCCAATCATAGCCATCTTTTTCGCCTACATTGATAAAATAACGTATAGATCCGCTTGTTGGGACATCCCCTCCGTGATCTCCTCTTCGTTCACCACGTTCTCTGGAATCGGTTGTGTTTAAATCGCGAGTCTTGTTATAATAATTGAAGAATCGAGTAAATTCTACAGAAACTATCTTTTTGATAAGTTCTTCACGGTCAATTCCTTGAAAGACATCATTGATTGCAGGTAAATAATTTTCTACCTCTTCATTGATTTCAGTATCCTTGATTTTGTTAGCCAAATGATACAACTGAATTTCGCATATTTCCATTCCAGTAGGAATAGTCTTGGAAATGAACTTTTGCTTTATTTTATTTTCTATCGCTTTGATTTTTCGAAGTTCACTCCTAGTTACAATCACCATAGAGATTCCAGATTTACCTGCACGACCAGTTCTACCGCTACGGTGGGTGTAGGTTTCAATTTCGTCAGGTAATTGGTAATTTATCACGTGTGTAATGTCATCAACATCGATACCACGTGCTGCCACATCTGTTGCCACCAACATCTGTATCTGTTTTTTACGAAAGGAATTCATTACCAAATCCCTTTGGTTTTGGCTCAAATCACCGTGCAATGCACCAGCGTTATAACCATCTTCAATCAACTTTTCAGCTACTTTTTGGGTATCGCGTTTTGTTCTACAGAATATCACTGAGAATATATCCGGATTTGTATCTGCCAATCTTTTTAAGGCAGGATAACGATCTCTTCCTCCTACAACATAATACTCGTGCTGAACGGTTGAAGTTCCTGCATTTCTGGTGCCAACAGTAATCTCTTGGGGTGAATGCATAAATTTTTTGGCGATAACCGAAACTTCTTTGGGCATGGTTGCCGAAAATAACCAGGTAGATTTTTCTTTTGGTGTGTTTGAAAGAATATCCTTTATATCCTCAAAAAAGCCCATATTGAGCATTTCGTCAGCTTCGTCCAAAATACAATAGTCTATTTTTGAAATGTCAACTAGACGTCTCCCTATCATATCTTTCATACGGCCAGGTGTAGCTACAACAATTTGTGCGCCCCTTTTAACCTGACGTGCTTGATCCGTAATGCTTGCACCACCATAAATGGCAACAACATTTATGCTCTTTTCGTACTTGGCGTACAATTTAAGTTCATTGGTGATTTGTAAACAGAGTTCTCGGGTGGGGGATAGAATCAATCCTTGGGTAGTTCTACTTTCGCCATCTATTTTTTGGATTAATGGAAAACCAAAGGCAGCGGTCTTACCAGTTCCTGTCTGCGCAAGGGCAACCAAATCGGTTTCATCTTCCAATAAAATGGGAATAGCTTTTTCCTGTACTTCAGATGGGGTTTCAAACCCCAAATCGGCAACAGCATCCAATAGGGACTTCTGCAGTCCCAGTGCTTTAAATTTTGTCATAATGTGTTTTACTTAATCGCAAATATGTGTGTTGTATAGAGCGATTATCGTTTATAACCCATTAGACTCAGCGCAACACCTGCCATACCGGCGGCAATTATTAAAGGCGCAAAGGTACTGTTATTTATTTATATGTAGGTTTTGAAGATTTATAGTAACAGATAATCACTAATAAGTTGATATATATAAGTCAATTGGCACCAAAGACCACCATTAACTTTATGAACGCTCTTTTTTTACTTACTCTGTGACATGTACTAAACTTTTTAGATGCAATATCAACTTCTGGATGGCCTTACCACGATGACCAATTTTGTTTTTTACCTCCAAGGGCAATTCGGCGAAAGTCTTAGTATAGCCATTTGGTTTAAAGATGGGGTCATAGCCAAAACCTTTTTCACCCCTTTTTTCATGAACGATTAGACCGTAAACCTTTCCTGTAAAAATAGATTGTTCATTATTGAGGTTCAAAGCTATAACCGTTTCGAATTTTGCTTTTCTATCTTTTATGTGTCTTAGCTCATTTAAAAGCTTATTCATATTTTCATTGGCATCTCTGTTTTCACCGGCATAGCGAGCTGAATAAACACCGGGAGCTCCTTCTAACGCATCTACCACTAAGCCGGTATCATCAGCAAAGCAGGGGTAATTGAATTTTTCGGTGATATAATTGGCTTTCAGGATTGCATTTTCTTCCAGGGTTTTACCGGTTTCTGGGATTTCTTCTAGACATCCTATATCAGTCAGGGATAAAAGCGAGATGTGTGGCGGTAATATGGCCTGAACCTCTTTTACTTTATTTTCATTATGTGTAGCGAAAACAAGTTTCATGTCCGTTATTATTTTGGTTGCAGCTATTCTTTATAAAACCCTTAGATACCTTAGAACATTAGCGTCTTTTATGGAATAATATTTAAAAAGAATTGGTAGAACTATACTGAATCAAAAGTAGTAATTTTATTTACTAATATTTGATTGCATTATGAGCTTAAAACTGCCGCCAGCACTTATTTTTCTAATATTTTCTTTGTTAATGTATTTATTGTCAAGGCTTTTGCCTTTTGGTGATTTTGAGTTTTTTGGACGTGCTTACCTACTATTGCTTTTATTGGGTATGGCTGTGTTGATAGCGATAATTTCGTTATTTCAGTTTTTTACTTCAAAGACCATAATTGACCCAAGAACACCTTTTAAGACTACGAAATTGGTAACAGGAGGAATCTATAGGTTTACTAGAAATCCTATGTATTTGGCAATTTTATTGGTTTTATTGGCTTGGGGTCTTTGGTTGGGCAATGCTTTTAATACGTTATTGGCAGCTGGATTTGTGGGATACATGAACAAGTTTCAAATTAGGCCTGAGGAGGAGGCATTGGCCACTATTTTTGGTAAGGAATTTCAACAATATTGTACGCAGGTAAGGCGCTGGTTTTAGAGTTTTTGCATTTATTTCAAATTGTTTTTTATCAGCTAATTAGCTTATATATAAAAATATTAGTATATTAGCTTATAATTAAAGATATTAGTCTTTTAACTTATGAATATGATTGCAATTATTACAGGTGATATCATCAATTCGAGAGGGCATAATTCCATGGAATGGATGGCCAAGCTCAAATCATGCTTGACTCAATGGGGCGATACACCTTCAGCATGGGAAATATACCGAGGCGATGAAATACAGCTGCGTATCAAGGTGAAAGATGCCTTATTTGCTGCCATCCAATTAAAGGCATTGATAAAATCAATAAAAGGCCTGGATATTCGAATGGGTATTGGTGTTGGTAGTGAAACCTATATTGGTGCTGGGGTAAGCGAGTCCAATGGTACAGCTTACCAACGTTCCGGAAGAACCTTGGAAGAATTAAAAGAAAATAAGGTAACTTTAATGTTCACGTCATCAGATGAAGAGTACAATAAAACAATGAACCTTATACTTAAACTAGCCTCTGATTTCATGGATGATTGGAGCCCTGTTTCTGCTGAAATGGTATTTCTCTCATTAAGCTGTCCCAATGAATCACAGCAAAACTTGGCAGAGCAATTTAATATTAAACAATCAGCGGTAAGTCAAAGAAAGAAAAGAGCAAGATTGAATCTAGTAGAGGACCTTTTGGCTTACTATGAACAATCAATAAACACAATCAAGGAATGATCTTATTCACCAAACTATTCTTGGCCCATCTTATTGGGGATTTTTTATTGCAGCCCTACCTTTGGGTAGTTCATAAAGAGGCCAATAAGATAACATCCAAGTATTTATTCTTCCATGTTCTAGTTCATTTTGCAGTGACCATGATCCTATTGTGGGATTGGGAGTATTGGAAAATAGCCATGGTCATCGTTGTGTCACATTATGTGATAGATTTAGCCAAACTTTACACCAACTCATTGTTCAAGAGCAAAAGCATCCCATTTTTCATTGACCAATTTTTACACATAATAGTCTTATATGCTTGTGCTTACTATGGAAATTTAATTGGGCAGACAATGTTCTTAATGGAACAGATAGATTGGCTCTTGGTCACCGCTATTGTTTTTGTAAGCTTTCCATCGGCAATTATAATGGGTAAATTATTGGAGGGAATGTCTGATCAGATAGCACTTAATCATAAATCCTTGCCTAATGCGGGAAAATATATTGGCATTATCGAACGTCTTTTTGTACTTGTTTTTATAATTTTAGGTAGGTGGGAAGCTATTGGGTTATTGATTACGGCAAAGTCTGTGTTTAGATTCAATGATCTAAAGCAAAGCAATAACCGAAAACTTACAGAATATATTTTGATTGGAACATTATTGAGTTTTGGTCTTGCCATAATCACCGGAATCATTTACACCCAGCTTAAATAAAAACAAGAATGAAAAAATTGGTACTTGCTGTTTTGGTTGTATTCGGTATTGCCTGTATGGACAATAATAAGGAGGGTAGGAAAAAAGTTGAAAGTCCTGTAATTGCTACACAATGGTCTAAAGAAAAAGCCTGGGACTGGTACGATAAGCAACCTTGGCTAGTGGGTACCAATTTTAATCCGAGTACATCAATCAACCAATTGGAATTTTGGCAGTCAGCTACTTTCGACACCAAAACCATAGATAGGGAGTTGGGTTGGTCCGCAGATTTGGGTATGAATCTTCATAGGGTGTATTTGCATAATTTGCTTTGGGAACAAGATTCCTTGGGCTTCTTAAAACGTTTGGACACCTATCTGTCATTAGCTGAAAAGCATAAAATAAAGACCATGTTTGTTTTATTGGATGATGTTTGGCACCCTGTTCCAAAATTGGGAAATCAACCAGAACCCATTCCACATGTTCACAATTCCGGTTGGGTGCAAGCACCTGGTGCCGAGATTTTGGGAGATACAACTAGACATAACGAATTGGAAGGATATATTAAAGGGGTAACAAGTCATTTTGCCAATGATGAACGCGTATTGGTTTGGGATGTTTATAATGAGCCAGATAATGTTGCTGGGCAACCAGGGCGAAAAGAACTCGAGGTTAAAGACAAGCAGAAATACTCCTTGTTATTGTTGAAAAAGGTAATGAAATGGTCAAGGGAAGTAAATCCGTCACAACCTTTAACCACAGGCATATGGCGTGGAAATATTGACCATTGGGGCACTCCAGATAGTCTCCCCGCAATCGACAAATTTATGATCGGAAATTCTGATGTAATTTCTTTTCATGCCTATGATGGTAATATTGATGATGTGCGAAAAAAAATTGTAGAACTTAAGAAATATGATAGACCTCTTTTGTGCACGGAATATGTGGCCAGAGGAGGGGGTAACACGTTTGAAACCGTGATGCCCATTCTCAAAGAAGATAAAATTGCAGCCATTAACTGGGGATTTGTTTCAGGAAAGAGCAATACTATTTATCCATGGATAAGTTGGGATTCTACTTTTACAGGGGAACCCAAAATATGGCATCACGATATTCTAAGACAAGATGGAACTCCTTATTCGCAAGATGAGGTCGCATTGATTAAAGAATTAACAGGTAATTCTCAATAAGTCAAACCATGTCCGAACGGATAAAATGGGTCCTTGGAATCATAAGGTACATCTTCTTTTTGATCTTCTACCGCTTCTTGGAATGATGGGAGTTCAAAAGGGAGTTTACGTTCAGGTATTAGTTAATTTGTGTAGGTTTCTATGATGTGAAATATTCAATTAATCGTACTTTAAAAAATCATTTCCCTAATTATACGAATGAATGCTTACATCACTCGCAGATTTAAGCCCAAAATAAATATCGGACGTTTTTTATAATTATTTTTATGCCCATATTCATAAAAGAAAATCCAGGTGGGCAGAAAGTATGTTTTTGATTTTGATAGTACCTTAACAAGAGTTGAGGCTTTGGATGTATTGGCTGAAATGACTTTGCAAGGAAAATCGAATAGGGAAGAGGTGATCGATGAAATTCAGAAAATCACGAATCTAGGAATTGACGGCGATATTTCTTTTACCGAATCTTTGGAGCGGCGCATTAAACTTTTAAAAGCCCATAAGAATGATTTGGATGGATTGGTAGAAGAACTTCGCCAAAAAATATCCAAGTCAATAGAATCAAACAAAGAATTTTTTGAAAAGTTCTCAGATGATATTTATGTGATTTCTTGTGGATTTAAGGAGTTTATTGATCCCATTGTTTTGGAATATAACATACCTTCAGATAGGGTTTATGCAAATACTTTTGAATTTGATGAAGAGGGGAATATCGTTGGATTTGATGAGGATAATGTTCTTGCCACGCACAATGGTAAAATAGAATGTCTAAAAAACCTTGATTTGGATGGTGAGGTCCAAGTGATCGGTGATGGTTATAGCGATTATGTAATGCGTGAAGCAGGAATTGCCCACAAGTTTTTTGCATATACAGAGAATGTACATCGTGATAAAGCTGCCGATAATGCAGACCATGTAACACCTAACCTTGATGAATTTTTGTTCGTCAATGATTTGCCTAGAAATATTTCCTATCCAAAGAATAGAATTAAAATATTATTGTTGGAAGATGTACACCCAGCAGCCTTTGATAACCTTTCAGAAGATGGATTTTCAGTAGAATTGGTAAAAACCAGTTTGTCTGAAGAACAATTAATCGAGAAGATAAAGGGCGTGCATGTGCTAGGTATTCGTTCCAAAACGCAGCTAACCCAAAAAGTATTGGATGCTGCCAACAAATTATTGGTTGTTGGTGCTTTTTGTATTGGTACCACGCAGATAGATCTCGACTATTGCAAGAAAAAAGGTGTAGTCGTCTTCAATGCACCATATAGTAATACCCGTTCCGTTGTGGAATTGGCCATTGGTCATATTATTATGCTAATGCGCAATGTATTTCCGCGAAGTACAGAGCTCCATGGAGGGCAATGGAATAAATCTGCCTTTAACTCAAGAGAGGTAAGAGGAAAGAATTTGGGTATAGTAGGTTATGGTAACATTGGAAAGCAACTATCGGTGCTTGCAGAGGCCATCGGAATGCGTGTGTATTATTACGATGTAGAGGACAAACTTGCACTTGGTAACGCAATCAGATGTGAAACTTTGGAGGATTTATTGAATGTTTCTGATGTGGTTACTTTACACATTGATGATAATAAGGCCAACATAAATTTTATTGGGGAACGTGAGATAAACCAAATGAAGCATGGGGCAATGCTAATTAACTTATCCCGTGGTTTTGTAGTTGACATCGACGCATTGGTGAATGCTTTGAAAAGTGGTAAACTAGCTGGTGCGGCTGTTGACGTTTATCCAGAAGAACCAAGAAGCAATGGCAGTTTTGTTAGCGAGCTTCAAGGGTTGACGAATGTTATTTTAACGCCCCACGTAGGAGGTAGTACGGAGGAAGCCCAGCGTAATATTGCAGATTTCGTTCCTAATAAAATCATGGATTACATCAATTCAGGGAATACGGTTGACGCTGTGAATTTCCCAAATATCAGATTACCGAAGCAAGTAAATGCGCATCGCTTTTTACATATTCATAAGAATGTACCTGGTATCATGGCTAAAATCAATGAGGTTCTGGCCAAATATGAGATGAACATTATTGGGCAATACCTTTCAACAGATATGGATTTGGGTTATGTTATTTCTGATTTGGATAAGGAATATAACAAAGAAGTAATCAAAGAATTACGTAAGGTCGACAATACCATCAAGTTCAGGGTGTTATATTAAACCTACCTGTGATGATAGGGCTCGTTCTTTAAAATTGTAAATGCTCTGTATAACTGCTCTACAATAAACAATCGAACCATTTGATGCGAGAATGTCATTTTGGACAAACTAATTTTCGCTTGAGCTTTTGCGTAAACAACATCACTGAAACCATAAGGGCCACCAATGACAAGAACCAATTGTTTTATGCCTGAGTTCATCTTTTTTTGAAGGAAGTCGGCAAATTCAACTGAACCGAATTGTTTTCCATTTTCGTCTAATAGAATCAAAACATCAGCGGCATTCAATTTTTTTAGAATCAATTCGCCTTCTTTATCTTTTTGTTCGGTTTCAGATAGGTTCTTGACATTTTTTATATCCGGAATTATATCCAATTCAAACCTGACATAGTGCTTTAATCTATTTTCATACACCTTTACAAGGTCTTGCAAAGAAACACTGTCAGTTTTACCAATAGCGATCAATTTTATCGTCATGTTTCAAATTTAAAACTTTCAAGTTATAGGATGTCATTATTGGGTTTTGTTTTTAGTAAATTAGCGCAAACCAATTTTATTGATGATTTCAGAAGTACAATTTCAACAAGAAATAGATTTAATTATTGCAAATGCCATACGAGAGGACATTGGTGATGGTGATCATAGCTCATTGGCTTGTATTCCTGCATCCGCAGAGGGTAAGGCCAAACTCTTAGTTAAAGATGAAGGTATTATTGCTGGCATTGAATTTGCCAAACAGGTATTTACTTATGTCGATGACAAAATGCAGGTTGAAACCTTAATCAAAGATGGTTCAAAAGTAAAATATGGGGATATTGCCTTTTATATTATAGGAAGTTCGCAGAGTATTCTCAAAGCTGAGCGTTTGGTTTTGAATGCAATGCAACGTATGAGCGCCATTGCCACGAAGACCAATTCTTTTGTGAATTTATTAGCAGGTACAAATACGAAGATTCTGGATACCCGAAAAACTACTCCAGGAATTAGGGCTTTGGAAAAATGGGCTGTAAAGATTGGAGGGGGCGAAAATCATAGATTCGCTCTGTATGATATGATCATGCTAAAAGATAACCACATTGATTTCGCAGGGGGGATTACTAAAGCTATTTTAAAGACCCAACAGTATTTGAAAGAAACCAAAAGAGACTTGAAAATAATCGTTGAAGCAAGAAATTTAAAGGAGATTGAAGAGATTCTTCAAACTGAAGGAGTTTATCGAATTTTAATTGATAATTTCGATTATGAGGATACTCGCAAGGCTGTGGCCATGATTGGGGATAAGTGCTTTACTGAATCCTCAGGGGGGATAAATGAGAAGACCATTCGAAAATATGCTGAATGTGGTGTTGATTACATTTCTTCAGGCGCTCTAACACATTCGGTTTATAATATGGACCTTAGCCTTAAAGCAGTTTAAATGTCAGTAGAAATAGAGGCTAAACTTGATAAGATTCCTATTATAAATTGGTTGGTTACCTTTCTAAAGAAGGTTAAATTACCTGCTTTTGAAGGCCTTTCATTGTACGACCTCATTGAAATGTACATTCTGGGTATTGTACAAGGCGCATTATCATCGAGGGCCAGTTCTATCGCCTTTAGTCTTTTCATGGCCTTATTTCCACTTTTGATTTTTTTGGTATCCTTGGTGCCCATTATAGTGCCATATGCCAGTGTCGGCAATGAGAACTTTGATGCTCAATTCCTATTATTTTTAGAATCGTTTCTTCCAACTGCGACTGGTGAGTATTTCGGAGATATCTATCAACAAATAAAAGATCAAAAAAGTGGAGGGATTTTGTCTTCTGCTTTTTTTATTTCGATATTTCTGATGGCCAATGGGGTAAATGCCATTTTCGGTGGTTTTGAGAATTCGTATCACATTGATCTTACCCGTAATTTTTTGCGACAATACGCTTATGCCTTAATGGTTGGGTTGATTCTCTCAATATTGCTTATATTTGGTGCTGCGGCTTATGTGTATTTTGAATTCTATATAGTTGGTTATTTAAGTGAATGGGCCGCAAAGACCAGGGGTTATGATCTTACCGAAAATGATATAGTAGGGGCTCAGATAGGTAAAATACTCTTTTTTGTCATTCTTTCATACTTTACAACGGCCATTTTATACTATTTTGGCACTGCCGAGGGTAAGCAGGCAAAATTCTTTTCGATTGGAGCATTAATGACTACAATCCTATTTTTATTGACTTCTTATCTATTTGGTGTATATGTTGAGAAGTTTGCACGATATAACGAATTATATGGGGCTTTAGGAGGATTATTGATTTTGATGGTGTTCATTTGGTTAAATTCCAATATATTGTTGCTAGGGTTCGAACTGAACGCCTCGCTTAATTCGTTGCGGAAAAACATTAATAAGGATGAAAATGAAGAGTGAATTTATTTTATTGGGCATATTTGTAATGTTTTCATTTACAGTACAATCACAAAGTATATTTGGCAAATGGAAAACCGTTGATGACCGAACAGGTAAGCCCAAAGCGATTATAGATATCTATAAGAAAGATGGATTAATGTACGGCCATGTAGTTCAGATTTTAGAAAAGGGAAGGGAAAAAGCATTATGTATAAAATGTGATGACGAACGAAAGGATAAACCTATAGTGGGAATGACTATTATCGACGCAGCAATAGAGCATGATGATGGCAAATGGAAAGGTAAAACCTTGTTTGATCCTGAACAGGCTATGACTTTTCGTTGTAAAATCTGGTTGAATCCTGAAAATTCTGATGAACTAAAGGTTCGGGGCTATTTGGCGTTTATTTATAGAACACAAACATGGTTGCGTGTTGAAGGCTAGAAGGTAATGATTGTATGCAGCACTTCATCAATGTAATATTACCAATTCCTCTCGAAAAGCTTTTTACATACAGTGTTTCCATAACTGAATTTGAATATTTACAGATAGGAATGCGGGTTGCTGTTCCTTTCGGTAAATCCAAAATCTATACTGCTTTAGTCTACGAAATCCATTCGACACCTCCTGATGTGTATGAAGCTAAAGAAATCCATAAAATACTGGATGAACACCCCATTGTAAATCAATTGCAATTGCAACATTGGCGATGGATAGCGGATTATTATATGTGCACCATTGGCGAAGTGTTCAGAAGTGCCTTACCCAGTGCTTTCTTATTGGAAAGTGAGACCTTGATATTAAGGAATGAGAGGGCAGAGGTGGCCGAAAAGGATTTAAAAGATGATGAGTTTTTGGTTTTTGAGGCACTACAGCATCAATCAATGCTCAAAGTACATGAGGTAAGCGCCATTGTTGATAGAAAAAATGTACTCCCCATATTAAATCGATTATTGTCGAAAAACGTCATCCTCCTAAAAGATGAAATTTACGAGCAATATAAGCCCAAATTAGTTCGATACGTAAAGCTTGGGGCTGCATACAAATCCGAAGAGAAATTGGAGAAATTGCTTGAATCATTGACAAGAGCTCCAAAACAGAGTCAAGTTGTACTCTCATTATTTCAGTTACAGGCCACAGACAAAAAACCGATAAAAGTAACAACTTTAGAAAGTGTTAGTGGCAGCTCAAAAGCAGTGATCAAAGCATTGATAGATAAGGGGATTTTGGAAGAATATCGTATTCAAATCGATAGGGTAAATTACGAGGGTACTTCCGAGTATTTTGATTTAAAAGCACTAAATAAACATCAGCAAAAAGCTTTAGACAACATAGAACAAAATTTTAAAAATAAGAAAGTCACATTATTACATGGCGTTACTTCCTCAGGTAAAACCGAGGTTTACGTAAAGTTGATAGAGGAGTGCATAAACAATGGAAGACAGGCCTTGTATTTACTGCCTGAAATAGCCTTGACCACCCAGTTGATTTCGCGGTTGCAAGACTATTTTGGGGAAAAGGTATCTGTGTACCACTCCAAATATAGTGTGCATGAAAGAGTAGAGGTATGGAACAATGTTTTGACCAGGAAGCCCAAAGCACAAATTGTAATTGGCGCACGTTCGGCTATGTTTCTGCCTTATTCCAATTTAGGATTAATTATCGTTGATGAAGAACATGAAGGTTCTTTTAAACAATTTGATCCAGCGCCAAGGTATCACGCCAGGGACGCTGCCATTGTACTGTCAAACTTGCATCAATCCCATATTCTATTGGGTTCTGCCACGCCAAGTATTGAAAGTTACCATAATTCAAAAACCGGTAAATACGGTTATGCAAGTATTGAAAGACGTTATGGGGATGTTTTAATGCCTGAAATTGAGTTGGTGGATTTAAAGGAACAGACTCGAAAAAGGCGAATGAAAGGGCATTTCTCGGAAAAGTTGTTGGATGAAATTACAGAAACCTTGGATAATGGAGAGCAGGTTATTCTTTTTCAAAACCGTAGGGGATTTGCACCAATAGTCGAATGTACCACTTGTGG
>CAVYHF010000001.1:0-5829 GCA_963768235.1 uncultured Flavobacteriaceae bacterium | reverse complement strand
ACGATTAAATCCTCTACATCTGATTTATCATAAACCTTTAAACCAGAATCCCCATCACAGACGAATAACTTTTCATCTTTTACGCCAAGACCATAGGGGCCATCCATTGGGTAGCTTATAGTTAATTCGGGGTTTGATATGTCCGAAATATCAACAATGAACAAACCACTCTCGATAGCACCACACATATTTCCGCCTCGAAGGGTTACATATGCATAATCCCCATCAACGACAACAGGATCACAGGCGGTACCATGTTGAAATTCAGAAATGAAAGTGGGAGTGGCTGGAGAGGAAATATCATAGATGTACATACCACGCATACTTCCCAAGAATAAATGCTGTCCTCTATTGAAAATAGTCTCTATATCAAAACCTGCGTAAACATCATCCAAGTCTTGCGGATTTTCCAAATCCTGAATATTGAAGATATTTATATTGTGGCTATCGACGGCATAAAGAAAGTCTCCAACAATCTTAAAACGGGCCAAAGATCCGCCTTGTCCCACTTGTGCATCGTTAGCAGCTTCCGCTAGGGCAAATATTTCCCCATCGCGGGTGAACCGTTCTTCAAATTCTGAAATGAGTCTTCGCTCCGTGACTGTTTCCCATCCCAGTACTATGTCATTTTCATAATCTACACCATCATACTCGTAAAAATCGGCATTGGCTGGCCACACTATATTGTCGCGAAGTACATTATCCAACCGATTTACAATTTTTATATTGTTTATATCTGAAATATCGAGAACGACCAAATCCATAATACTATCCGCGTACAGGTAATCATCCTTTATAGAGATATCTACATTTCCTGCAATTTTGATGAATGAGATTTTTCTGGGAGCATTGGGATTACTATTATCAATAACATGAACACCTCTATATTTGTCATTTACAAAGATGTAATCTTGATAGGCATAGATTTTACCAGATTCCTTAATGGGTAAAGGGGAAATAATATCGACACTATTCTTAAACTCGGCCTTACTAATGGTCAAAGGTCGGGCCACTAAATAATCTGCATACTTACCATCATCAGTCTTTTCACAGGACACCATACTTAAGGATGCGACAAATAGGAGCAATAACAAATTCTTTTTCATAATCTTTTTTTAATGGGGTTGTAAGGTAAAGATGCGATCACATCCTTGGCGTTGCGTCAAAAAAACAAAAACCAATCGAAACAAATCATGCTTCAGGATAAAACCAATTCAAACGATTTACTGAAAACCGACCCAAAATCCAAGGTGTCGCTTTCTACTATTTTATGGGCTATCTCTAAAAATTCATAGTCTTATATACTGCATTTAAGTTTAAAGTAACGCCATAAACCCTAAAATAGTACTAAAATACACTGTCATATTGTCATTAAATTGTATTAAGCATTATCTTTGCTGACCCCTTTCCCAAGAAAGGATTATTATATGGAGAAAATCATTGACGAATCGATTCAGGGTGAAACCCTTTCACTAGTAAAAAATAAAAAGAATACCCGCAATCTTTATATTGAGAGTTATGGGTGTGCCATGAATTTTTCCGATAGCGAAATAGTGGCTTCAATCTTGGCCAATGAAGGGTTCAATACAACCCAAGAATTGGAAGATGCCGATTTGGTTTTAGTAAACACTTGCTCAATTCGCGAAAAGGCAGAATTGACTGTTCGCAAGCGTTTAGAAAAATACAATGCCATTAAGAAGAAAAGACCCCATATGAAAGTGGGAGTGTTAGGATGCATGGCTGAACGCCTTAAAAACAAGTTGCTCGAAGAGGAAAAAATTGTGGACATGGTCGTTGGTCCAGATGCCTATAAAGACCTACCCAATCTAATTCAAGAAATTGATGAAGGTCGAGAGGCAGTTAATGTAGTGCTGTCAAAAGATGAAACTTATGGCGATATCTCCCCTGTACGTTTAAATACCAATGGGGTCAGTGCCTTAGTTTCTATTACAAGAGGTTGCGATAACATGTGTACTTTTTGTGTGGTACCGTTTACGCGGGGCAGGGAACGCAGTCGTGACCCACAATCTATCCTTATTGAAGTCAATGACTTATGGAATAAAGGTTTTAAAGAAATTACATTACTCGGACAAAACGTCGATAGTTACCTTTGGTATGGTGGCGGCTTGAAAAAAGATTTTGAAAAGGCTTCGGAAATGCAAATTGCTACTGCCGTTGATTTCTCAAATTTATTGGATATGGTAGCGAAGGCACAACCTAAAATGCGAATTCGATTTTCAACGTCAAATCCTCAGGATATGAGTATAGATGTAATAAGGATGATGGCAAAACATGAAAACATCTGTAACCATATCCATTTACCGGTACAAAGTGGTAGCAATCGTATTTTAAAAGCGATGAATCGTTTACACACTATTGAAGAATATTTTGAACTCATAGATACTATTAAAAAAATCATTCCCGATTGTGCGATTTCCCATGATATGATTACTGGATTTCCTACTGAAACAGAGGAGGACCATCAAGATACTTTGACCGTATTGGATTATATAAAATATGATTACGGATATATGTTCTCATATTCTGAACGTCCTGGTACCCTGGCAGCAAGAAAAATGGAAGATGATATTCCTGAGGAAATTAAACAACGAAGACTATCAGAAATAATAGCCGTCCAAAGGGATCACTGCCAGTTTAGAACTGAACAACATTTAGGTATGGTTCAAGAAATTTTGATTGAGGGAACCTCAAAAAAAGATGAAACTATGTGGAAAGGACGAAATTCCCAAAATGTTGTGGCGGTTTTCCCAAAAGAGAATTACAACGTAGGGGATTTTGTGAATGTAAAAATGAATGACTGCACCTCTGCAACCTTAATAGGTGAAGCTGTTGGTCATAGTAAAAATAATTAAACGATACTTGAAGTTACAAGAACAAAATGGAAGGTGTACAATCGATAAAACAACGTTTTGAAATTATAGGAAACGACCCAAAACTCAATAGAGCTTTGGAAAAAGCCGTACAAGTTGCACCAACTGATATCTCTGTATTGGTAACTGGTGAAAGTGGTGTAGGTAAAGAGTCCATTCCAAAAATAATACATTCCCTATCACATCGCAAGCACGCGAAGTATATTGCTGTAAACTGTGGAGCCATTCCTGAAGGAACCATAGACAGTGAGTTATTCGGTCATGAAAAAGGCGCTTTTACGGGTGCAACTTCTACCCGAAGTGGGTATTTTGAAGTTGCCGATGGAGGTACCATATTTTTGGATGAGGTTGGCGAATTGCCTTTGACAACCCAAGTACGTCTTTTACGTGTTCTTGAAAATGGTGAATTTTTGAAAGTAGGATCATCCCATGCCCAAAAGACTGATGTTCGTATCGTTGCGGCCACGAATATGAACATGATTGAGGCCATTAAAAGAGGAAAGTTCAGGGAAGATCTCTATTATAGATTAAGCACCGTTGAGATTAATATTCCACCACTTCGTGAGCGTAAAGAAGATATCCATTTGTTGTTTCGAAAGTTTGCATCAGATTTCGGACAGAAGTACAAAATGCCCACCATTCGTTTGCAGGATGGTGCCATTCAATTATTGGTTAAATACCGTTGGCCTGGGAACATCCGACAGCTCAGGAATATCGCAGAACAGATTTCGGTTTTAGAGGAAGGACGAAATATTTCTTTGGCCACATTGAACAGTTATCTGCCGAATGCGGGCGATTCCAATTTACCTGCCGTCATAGAAGGAGGTAAAAGCAAAAGTGATTTCAGTAATGAACGTGAAATACTTTATAAGGTCTTGTTCGATATGAAGGGAGACCTTACCGATTTGAAAAAATTGACCTTAGAATTATTAAAGAATAATGACACCCAAAAAGTACAGGAAGAAAACGAAGGTTTAATCCAAAAAATCTATGGAAATAATGAGGGGGAAGTTCAAGAGGAAGAAAACGAGACCATGGAGGTTTTGCAGCTTCCCGAACCGCAAATAGAACAAACCACCTATAAATCGCCCCAGGAAGACAAGTACCATTTTGCAGAGGAAATTGAAGAAGAAGAAACCCTATCTTTACAGGAAAAGGAAGTGGAGCTTATCAAAAAATCCTTGGAAAGAAACCGTGGCAAACGCAAAGCCGCAGCCGCTGAACTAGGAATTTCTGAGCGCACCCTTTACCGTAAAATAAAACAGTACGATCTTTAATAATGAAAGGCTTTATAAGAATAGTATTGGTTTTCATCATTTTTATCACAGCTACCAGTTGTGGTATTTACAATTTCACAGGTGGTGATGTGGGAACTGCCCAGACCTTTCAAGTAAATTATTTTCAAAACTATGCCACCCAAAGTCCTGGATCAACATTTGAACCAGGAATGGATCGTGATTTCACGCTTGCCCTTCAAGACAGGATATTGAACCAAACGAGTTTAGACCTTGTAAATACCAATAATGCAGATTTGTTATATGAAGGGGAAATTGTTGAATATCGTATATCCCCAATGAGTGCTACTGCCCAACAAACAGCTGCCCAAAACAGATTGTCAATTGGGGTGAAAGTCCGTTTTTACAATAAAACAAAGGAGGATGCTGATTTTGACAAACGCTTTTCTTTTTTCTATGATTATCCTGCAAATGCACAGTTGTCATCTGTAAAAGATGAAGCGCATGAAATTATTTTTGAAAGAATTACCCAAGACATTTTTAACGAATCACTTGCAGATTGGTAAGCCCCTATGAACGTACAGGATTTTACATATTTATTACAAAACCCTGACAAGGTCGTTACTCCTATACAAACCAAACAATTGGAAGATGTATTGGAGGAGTATCCCTATTTTCAAGCTGCCAGAGCCCTACAATTAAAAGGCCTTAAAAATCTCAACAGTTTTAAATATAACAATGCCCTCAAAAAAACGGCAGCCTATTCTACAGATCGTGATGTTCTGTTCGACTTTATCACTTCCAAGGATTTCTTGCAGAATTCAATTGCCAATTCAATTTCTGGCAAAACCGATATGAATGAAAAGCAGAAGTCTGAAGTGGAAGAATTAGTTGAGGTTAAGAAGCCGATACCTCTTATTGAAAAATCAGAAGACAAACCATTACCTCAAGACGTTGATGATGCAGACCAAATATTAGACCCAAAACTATTCAAATCAAAGGATCCAAAGGTTGATAAAGCAATAAAGGCAGAAAAAGAAAAAGCTAAAAAAGAACTTGAGATTGGCAAACCATTACCTTTTACAAAGCAGGAGAAACATTCTTTCAGCGAATGGTTGCAATTAGCCTCTCTGAAAACGATAGAACGGGACCATGAAAAGTTGAATACTAATGATTCAACTGAAGATGATATTGATTATCCATTGGAAAAAGATGTACTTAAAAAGAAAAAGTTTGAACTTATTGATAAGTTTATTGAAAACAATCCGAAAATAGTCCCCACCAAAAAATCGACCTCTAAAGTTGATATGACCGAGTCTATAAAATTGGACAAGGACGAGTTGATGACGGAAACTTTGGCCAAGGTTTATTTAGAGCAGAAAAAGTATAAAAAAGCCATTCAAGCATACAAAATTTTAAGTTTGAAATATCCGGAAAAAAGTGGTTTCTTTGCAGACCGAATAAAAGCGGCACAAAAAATACAACAAGAAAATACGTAGTAATAATGAGCACATTTACAATATTCTTGATTCTTATCATCGCGGTTTGCTTTCTATTAGTGTTGGTGATTATGGTTCAAAACCCTAAAGGCGGCGGATTGTCTTCTTCTTTCGGAGGTGGCGGTAGTCAAGTAGTTGGTGGTGTTAAGAAAACGGGTGACTTTTTAGATAAGAGTACCTGGACATTAGCCATCTTATTGGTTG